>BORH01000001.1 GCA_018333075.1 Heyndrickxia sporothermodurans
ACGCGACTGTCGTTACAATCGTAGGAGAATCTTATCGTTTAAAGAATCATTTAGCGAAAGAAAATGAGTAATTTTGTACATTCTTATACAAGCGAAAGTGTACATATTTGTGTTGACATTTATACACCTACAACATTTTTAGTTGTAACTTAATTATTTTTCTTTAGTCTATCATTTTAATTTCTTCTGGATTATATATATTAATTCCAGATAAGTTACGTAATACAGCTATATACAGACTTTTTGCAACATCTTTAGCTAAAATTGGTCTGTATTTTTTTTCCTTTTACTTGTGAATAAAAGAATAATGATTTTGAATTTGCTACTATAAAGGATATGACAAGGAAGTTTTTTACACCTTGTATTTCGGCCAAACGAGCTGCTTGCAATGTATATTCATAATCACTTTATTAAAGTTTTCTTTTGTTTTCGCTTTCTTATATTTACCTCTCCAACATTATCCAATAACCCTTTACTAAAAGAAAAATGCCAAAAAAACTGTCTTTAATTGAACAAACAATATATATCTTATCTCATCTAATTCATGTATTACAAAAAAGTATAAGTATTTAATGAGTAGTTATCTTAAATTTGACATATTTCAGTTCACCTTATAATACTATTATCGTAAATTATAATTGAAATGAATCCAGGGAGAGAAAAATATGGCAATAAGACCCTCGTTGTTACAAAGAGGAGATACGATTGGATTGGTTACACCTGGCAGCCCTCTTGATCCAAATGTTATAAATACTAGGGTACAAGTATTAAGAGATATGGGCTTTAATGTTGTTTTTGGCAGTCACGTTTATTCACATTATGGCATCGTAGCTGCCCCACCTCAACAAAGAGCAGAAGATATAATGAATATGTTTAGAGATCCTAGTGTCAAAATGATCCTTTCAACCCGGGGAGGAACCGGTGTTCAAACAATTCTTCCTTATTTAGATTTTGGTGTTATAAGCAATAGCCCTAAAATTATATCCGGTTATAGTGATGCCACGGTATTATTAAATATTTTGTATCTGTATAGTAATTTAATTACGTTCCACAGTTTAATGCTTATTGACTTTCAATCGGAAACTCCTCCTTATAATTATGACCAATTTTTCAAAGCAACTTCTACGCTTGCTACTTCCAGGATCATCGAAAATCCACCGGACATTCCCCTGATGAGTTTGGTACCTGGTAATGTTACAGGTCCAATTGTCGGTGGAAATATGACTTCGTTAGTGAATACACTTGGCACACCATATGAAATAAATACAAAAGGGAAAATATTGTTTCTAGAAGAAACCCACGCCCCTTCTACGATGATTTTTAGGTACCTTACTCAATTATTGATGGCAGGTAAATTTAAAGATTGTCTTGGGATTATCATGGGGGAATGTACGAATTGCCCTGTATCATATAATACATCCTATGTAGATTTAATTAATAATTTGTTAGTCCCCTTAAGAAAACCACTGATCATCAACCTTGCTACAGGACATGGTTATTATAAAGCCGCTATTCCAATAGGTGCTAATGTTAATCTCAATTCGACAGAAGCTATATTGACTATTCTTGAACCTATTGTTTCTTAACTATATATAAATCCAAAAATCGGAAATTCTTTTAATAATCCTAATCCAAATTAAAACCCAAAACATAATTTCATTATTCAATTCCGGACCTGTTATTGACACAAGAAGACTGCATCAATGATAGGTCTGGTCTTTATCTCAAGCACCTAACGATTGAAGAGTAGATTGACTTTCTTTATCTTTTTGTTATTCGTATCCTTACTGCTTATTAACTTTATGACATTTAAAATCTTCTCCATCTAAAATATTGTCATCTTTGGAATGGCAGAAATAATAAATTTTTTCCGTCTTTATTAAATGTCGTGGCATTCCTCGCTCCATATAAAATAGCTGTTTTTTTATATAAAATTATGAAATTATGAAACTATTTTTTTAGATCTGAGCTGAAGTTCGTGTTTTCCCAATGAGATTATTTGGGATAATATCGATATTATCGATATTATCCAAACAAACCCTTAAAATTATGGTACTCAGAAAATTAAGGTTGAATTAATAAGTCGAGGACATACTGTTCAAAAAGAAGGATTGGACAAATTATGAAAGAACAAGGCCTTGTTTCTTTAATTATAGCCTAAATCGGAATCATATAAAGAATCAGAACAGAAAAATAAACTAAACCATGAGTTAACCAGATAAAGATTGTAAGTGACTAAACTTATGGTGTCTGCCAAGAATTTTTCAGAAGCACTCAAAAAAATCTAGTACTTAACACTAAAGTGGTCAAAATGTGGTCAATTCATAAAAAAACAAGGTAAAACCTTGATATATCAATGGTTTTACCTTGTAAGAAATTACATGACTCTTTTAAACATTTTTTCCATATCATAAATAGAATAATGAATAATAATTGGTCTTCCATGTGGACATGTAAAAGGATCAGATGCTTGTCTAAGCTCATCGATTAGAGCTTGAATTTCATCATTTCGCAAATGATGATTCGCTTTGATTGATGCTTTACAGCTCATCATAATGGCTGCTTCTTCGCGAAGCCTTTTAATATCTACTTTTTTCATTGTTAATAACTGCTCAATCATTTCTTCAATAATCTCTTGCTCATCTCCTTTTGGAAACCAAACAGGATGTGAACGTATAATAAAGCTATTATGTCCAAATGGTTCAAGGAAGACGCCTACTTTTTCAAGTTCTACAAGATTTTCTTGAATCTTAATGGATTCATCGGTTGAGTATTCAAATGTAATGGGTACAAGCAGTTCCTGTAATTCTTTTTCAACACGTCCAACCTTTTCACGAAAGTATTCATATTTAATCCGTTCTTGTGCTGCATGTTGATCAATAAGATATAAGCCTTTTTCATTTTGTGCAAAGATGTACGTTCCATGCATTTGACCGATAGGATACATAGGAGGAATCCGTGATGCCTCTGGTTCTGCCAATTCCTCATCTATCATCTCCACATCCTGATCCTCCATAACCTCAAAATGGTCCTCTATAACCACTGGTTTATCTGGAACATTTGGAAAAACAGAATCTTCCCTCAAAATTACAGGTTCATCGGTGGGTGTTGAAATATTTAGTTCATATATCTCTTTCATTTCCTCTGATTGACGTATCGTTTCATTTGATCGTGAAGGAGCTACATTCCTACTAAAATCCACTTTCTGATCATTATTTTCTTTAGTTGATAAATGATCCAAATTCAACATCGTCTGTTCTACTTTTTGAACCGTTTTTTTAGCAGGTATCATCCCGCTCGGGATAAGCTCTCTTTTTTTGAAAGCTGACTTTATTGCTTCTGATACAAGTTGAAATAGTTCTTGTTCTTTACTTAGCCTTACCTCTAATTTAGCTGGATGTACATTCACATCGACTAAAATTGGATCCATATCAATGGCTAACAATACGATTGGAAAGCGTCCTATAGGCAATAACGTATGGTAACCCTCTTGAATCGCTTTGACAAGAGAATAATTTTTAATAAAGCGACCATTAATCATCGTTGATACATAGTTTCTAGATGCTCTTGTTATTTCAGGCATCGATATGTATCCATGTATATTAAAGTCTAATGAACTAGCAGTAATAGGAATCATATTCTTTGCTATATTTACTCCATATATTGCTGCAAGAACCTGTCTGACATCACCATTTCCATTCGTTTGCAGTAGCATACGTTCATTATGACGTAATCGAATCGAAACTTCAGGGTGCGCAAGAGCTAATCGATTTACCACATCAGTGATATTTCCCAACTCAGTATGAATCGTTTTCATATACTTTAAACGTGCAGGTGTATTAAAAAATAGATTTGAAATGGTTATATCTGTTCCTCTACGACTAGAGGCTTTTTCGTGCTCAATTACTTTTCCACCTTCAATGATTATCTTTGTACCTGGATGATTTTCAACTGCTGTTACCATCTCCAAGCATGAGACAGATGCAATACTAGGAAGTGCTTCACCGCGAAATCCTAATGTTTTAATTCGAAATAGATCATTTTCATTTTTTATTTTACTTGTGGCATGACGTTGGAAAGCGATTAACACATCTTCTTCGTCAATTCCTGAACCATTATCAATAATACGGATTTTATTCAGTCCTGCTTCTTCTACATCGATTTCGATAACTGTACTACCTGCATCAATGGCATTCTCAACTAGTTCCTTAACAACTGATGCTGGTCTTTCAACTACTTCACCAGCCGCAATCTTATTTGATAACCAATCATCTAACTGGATAATTTTTCCCAAAGGAGTCTACCTCCTAATTTTTTACCTTTTTCTGCAAATCATATAGAGCATTCATTGCTTGTAAAGGATTCATCTCTAAAAGATTTAACTGTTTAAGCTCTTCTACGATTTTCTTTTCCTTATTCGTAACTTCATTTTTTCCTTTCGGCTTTGATTCTGCAAAGAAAGACAGCTGTGTCGTTTCTATAGGTTGCTCTTGTTTACTTAGATTTTGATCTACTTTTTTATTTTCATTTTCTAATTGGTGTAGAATTTCATTCGCACGCACAATTAATTCTTTTGGAAGCTCTGCTAATTCTGCTACATGGATTCCATAGCTTTTATCAGCTGGTCCCTCTTTAATTTTGTGTAAAAATACAACCTTTCCATTTTGTTCAATTGCACTCACATGAACATTTTTCAATTGAGATAATGTTTGATCCAAAACAGTTAGTTCATGATAATGGGTTGAAAATAATGTCTTCGCACCAATTCTATCATGTATATATTCAATAATGGCTTGGGCAAGTGCCATCCCATCATAGGTTGATGTTCCGCGTCCAATTTCATCGAATAATATTAAACTATTTTTTGTTGCATTTGAAATTGCATTTTTTGCTTCAAGCATTTCTACCATAAAAGTACTTTGTCCTGAAATTAGATCATCTGCTGCTCCAATTCGTGTAAACACTTGATCAAATATCGGTAATATCGCTTCACTTGCAGGAACAAAACATCCAACCTGTGCTAGAATTGCGGTTAAGGCAATTTGCCTCATATACGTGCTTTTCCCCGACATATTTGGTCCTGTAATTAATAATAACTCCCGCTCTGAATCTAAATGACAATCATTAGGAACATATTCCTGTGCATTCATTACTTTTTCAACGACAGGATGACGTCCATCCTTTATCATCACTTTTCGTTCTTGATTAAAAATTGGCTTAACAAAATGTCTTGTTTCACTAATTGTCGCAAAACATTGCAAAACATCAATTTCACTAACTATTTTCGCTAAATTTTGAAGCCTTGGAATGTATTCTTTTACAATTTCACGAATTTGAATAAATAAATCATATTCTAATTCCACGCTTTTCTCTTCAGCTTGTAGAATTAATGCTTCTTTTTCTTTTAATTCTGGTGTAATAAATCGCTCTGCATTCGCTAATGTTTGCTTACGTTCATATCGTCCATCTTCCAATAAATGTAGATTTGATTTAGTAACCTCGATAAAATAGCCAAACACCCGGTTATAGCCAATCTTTAATGACTTTATTCCAGTTCTAGTTCTTTCCTCTTGTTCAAGTGCCGCAAGCCAATTTTTCCCATTCCTACTGGCATCTCTATATTTATCAAGCTCCTGATAATATCCATCTTGGATAATCCCTCCCTCTTTAATTGAGAGTGGTGGATTTGTAATGATAGCCCTTTCGAGTAAGTCAATTAAATCTTCACAAGGGTCCAATTTTTCACCAATATTATAGTCTTCCTCTAAATCGAGTTGTTCCATAGTTTGACGTATGATAGGGATTTGTTGTAAAGAAGCTTTTAATTGAATTAAATCACGTGCATTCACATTCCCGAAAGCTACACGTCCTGCTAATCTTTCTAAATCATAAACTTCTTTTAATTTTTCTCTTAAGTCCTGTCTTTCAAAAAAACGTTCAATGAGTGTTTGAACGATAAGTTGTCTTCGTTCAATTTCTTTTTGTTCAATCAATGGTCTATCCAGCCAATGCTTTAATAACCGCCCCCCCATCGCAGTCATCGTTTCGTCTAACAACCAAAGAAGGGAGCCTTTTTTTCCTTTAGAACGAATCGTTTCGGTAATTTCTAAATTACGCTTTGAATAGTAATCAATTTTCATAAATTGATTCAATTCAACTTTTGTGACTGGTTGTAAATGATCTAAACTTCTCTTTTGAGTACGATGTAAATAGTTTAATAATCTTATGACCGAAAGACGCATCTCTTCATCAGAAGAAATACTGGAAAGAAGGGTTGAATATTCTATTTTCTCTGTTATATTATCTTCAATCGAAATAGTAGCATTTAATCGTTCAATTAATTGTTTTTGCATGTCCTTGTTGAACTGTGAAGTAACGACAATTTCTTTCGCACCTATAATAGACATTTCATTTAACACAAGATCAAAGCTATTATCAATAATAGTGACACTATTTTCACCTGTCGATAAATCGGTATAAGCTATTCCAAATGATTGGTCAAATTCTGAAATAGAGGCAATATAATTATTCTCTTTCTCAACTAATCCCTTTCCTTCCATTTTCGTTCCTGGAGTAATCAGTTGAACAACCTCTCTCTTCACAACCCCTTTAGCTTGCTTGGGATCTTCAACTTGTTCACAAATTGCTACCTTATAGCCTTTTTCAATTAAAACATCAATATAATTGGCTGCTGCATGATAAGGTACTCCACACATAGGAATTCTCTCATTGCTGCCACCATCTCGGCTTGTTAATGTTATTTCCAGCTCCTGTGATGCTTTTGTAGCATCCTCAAAAAACATTTCGTAAAAATCACCTAAGCGAAAAAATAAAAAGGCATCCTGGTAATCTGCCTTTACTTGTAAATATTGTTGAATCATTGGAGTATATTGACTCATTTTCTACATAATCCTTTCCGTACATCTATCTATTTGATTCTCATATTATAACATAATTTAATAGAATTCTTCATCGAATCTAGATGGGAATATACGAAAGGATTGATTCACTATTTTATTATTCATTGATATATTCAAGAAATTCTAATCTGTTACCAAATGGATCATATACATGCAATCGAGTTCTTCCTTCAATCGGCGGCTCTTCTTGTATTTTAATATTCTCTTGCAAAAGAATTTTTTTAAGCACATGTATATTTTTCACTATTAAACCAGGATGCGCTTTTTTTGCTGGTACAAAGTTTTCTTCCACCCCAATATGTATTTCCTGATGTCCGCATTGAAACCAGCAACCTCCACGACCTATTAGATTTTCTGGTTTTGGAATTTCTTCGAGTCTGAGTACTCTCCCATAAAAATCTCTAGCTTTTCCCTCACAATCTTTAGGTGCAGCTACCTGCACATGATCAATTCCCTGAAAATGAAAAGACATTTATTTCTCTCCTTCCTATTTACTGGTTATCTTAAGTGTAATGTATTCAATCAATGCAACATTTTTTAAACCTTTACAATTATTTTACTATGTTACCCGAAATTTTCCTCTTACATTTTACTTATGATTGGTCATAAGTAAAAGAAAAAACTAGGAGATCTGTCTCCTAGCCTAAAACCTAATTTATTTTAACTCCATTCATTTAATGATCGAACAAAGACCTATTCCTCTTCTGATCCTACTAAAAAGTCTGGATTTAATTCTTCAAATTCTTCTTCATCTAATTCATCTTCCCATTCGTCATCACAATTACATCCATCAGGATGGATTGCTACACATACTTTTGTTTCTCCTATCACCTCTACTAGAAATTCTCTTTCAACATTCACAATCACCTTATTTCCATTAGGTGAAATTACAGCTTCGATACAATTAGGTTGCTGTAAGACTCTTGCAACAACTTCCTTATCATCAAGGCAATCCGGATCACGGTAATTTAATTTGACAATATCAGAGTACTCTACTTTTTCTGTGACAACAGATGTTTTCGTATTATCACTGTGAGAGTACCAGACATTTATATCGTATGAGCCACGGATTTCAACTTTTTTGTCTTTTTTCTTTGCCTCATACATATGATTGATAATCCAGCAACCTAATATGCTCGATGGATGATGCGGTGGGCAGATCGTATGATTGGACTGTGTAAATTTTCTGCCCTTCGCAACGACTGCTTTTGTTATTATTTCTCTGTATTCTGCCATTCGAGCGAAACCTCCTCATTTATTTTCATTTCATCCTATGCATGGCAATCGTCTATTGTGCGAACAATTTTCTTATGTCCTAGATTAATCCTAATTATTTTTCCGCTAAAAAAACAACTAGTTGAGAAGAATCGCTTCTAAGTAATTTGCTATGAACGTTTATAGGTTATTTCATTATATGTAAACGAATTGTTTGTGTTCTAGGCACTAAAGTTTTATCGTTCAACTCGTTGCTATTCAAAAGAAATCGATAAAATGACACAAAAAAAAGCCATCACTTGGATGGCTTTTTTTATGTTTTACTAAATAAAGAACATACGAGTTCTATATACTAATTAAGTCAAAAATCTCTTATTTAAAACTATAAAATTAGAATTTAATTTCATTAATTTGTAATTACTAATTAGCAAGTAATGTAATTAATCACAACTTCCTGGAGTACTATTTCTTAATTTGGATCCAGTTTCTCCTGAAAGCATATCTCCACCAGTAGAAGTAATAATTTCATCTGTTACTGTATTTGAAATTGTGGCAGCAACAAGCTGCAATAAATCATTTACATCAGCTTGTGATTGTTTAAATTCCTGTACAATTGGTATTTCATCCAATTCTTCTTCAATCTTCTCAATTTTTTCCTCTACCATTTTCAATGCTTCTGATTTTCCATAGTGTTGGAAGTTTACCGCTTGTTTTTGTAGACTTTTAATGCTGGCGATCATTTCACGAACTTTTTGATTCTCATTTATATGTGCTTCAGCTCGTTTGAAGAAATCTACCTCTTCTGTTTCTGAAATCATTTTTGCAATTTCTGTCGCTCGTTCTACTATTTCATCCTTTGTGTAGCGTTTCACCATTTATTTCACCTCTACCGCTTCTAATTCTTCAATCATTTCACCATTTAACGACCATGTTTTTGCATCAGTAATTTTCACATTTACTATTTTACCAATTGCTGTTTTAGGACCTTTGAAATTAACTAATTTATTTTTTCTTGTGTAACCTGCTAGCACATCAGGATTATTTTTACTTTCACCTTCAACTAGAACCTCAACAACTTGTCCTCTATATTTTTCCAGTGCTTCACGTGATAACTGATTAACTAAATCATTTAAACGTTGAAGTCGTTCTTTCTTAACTTCCATCGGGACATTGTCTTTCATTTTTGCCGCTGGAGTCCCTTCTCGTGGTGAATAAATGAAAGTATAAGCCATTTCAAAGCCAACTTCACGATATAAAGAAAGTGTTTCTTCAAATTGTTCGTCTGTTTCATTTGGAAATCCTACTATAATATCCGTTGACAAAGCAACATCAGGAATCGCTTCTTTTATTTTTCTTACAAGCTCCAAATAACGTTCCCTTGTATATTTTCGTGCCATTATTTTTAATACATCACTTGATCCTGATTGAACAGGTAAGTGAATATGCTCAACTAAATTACCTTTTTTCGCTAGAACCTCAATTAATCGATCGTCAAAATCACGAGGATGACTAGTTGTGAAACGAATTCGTGGAATATCAACTTTCCTTAAATCATCCATTAAATCGCCTAGACCATAAGTGATATCTTCAAAATCTTTTCCATATGCATTTACGTTTTGACCAAGAAGAGTGATTTCTTGATATCCATGAGCAGCGAGTGCACGGACTTCTTGAATAATATCCTCAGGACGTCGACTACGTTCTTTTCCACGTGTATAGGGAACAATGCAGTACGTACAAAATTTATCGCAGCCATACATAATATTAACCCAAGCCTTAATGCTGCCTTTACGTACCTTTGGAAGGTTCTCTATTACATCGCCTTCTTTAGACCATACTTCGACTACCATTGCTTTTGACATATAGGCTTCTTTTAATATTTGTGGTAAACGATGAATATTGTGAGTACCAAAAATCATATCAACATGTTGATGTTTTTCGAGGATTTTATTAACGACTGATTCCTCTTGGGACATACATCCACAAACACCTACAAGTAGATCTGGTTTTTCTAATTTTAATGGTTTTAAATGACCAATCTCACCAAATACTTTATTCTCAGCATTCTCGCGGATGGCACAAGTATTCAGTAAAATAACGTTCGCATCATCTACAGAATCAGTTGGTTCATACCCTAATTGCATAAATATACCAGCCATAACTTCTGTATCATGTTCATTCATTTGACAACCATATGTGCGAATATAAAATTTTCTTCCTTTACCCATTCCGCGAAATTCTTCGTCTATTTCAAAATCTTTTTCGTATTTAATTTCTTCTTTACCGCGTTTCTTCGCTTCTTTTAAATTAGGAGGGATATAGACTGATTGAAAATACTTACTGTAATCCTTTTCGGATTTTTTGTCCGAAGGATTTTTAATCGTTACTTGTTGTCCCTCTAAACGTTGTTTCTCGTTCATGCAAATCCCCTTTCCTTTCATCTAAACGGTTGATTCTATAAAAGAATAAATTTCTTCTTTGCCTATTCCATTATAAATACTTATATACACATTATTCTAGTATAAAGGCTTTTACAAGTGAACACAATACTGCAATGATATTGTCGAAAAAAGGTCATATTGTTTTGTGCCATTGAAATAAAAATAATATATCTAAAGTGACATTATAAATTAACAACTTATTTTGAGAACAGATACAATTATACATGCTGCTTTAATTATTTTTTCAAGATAAAAAAGGGCTTAGATAAAGCTAAGCCCCCTTCAATAATACTTCGTATTAATCTTATCTTGGTTCTACAATAAGCTTGATTGCTGTACGTTCTTCCCCTTCAATTAAAATATCTGTAAAAGCTGGGATACATATTAAATCTACCCCACTCGGTGCTACAAAACCTCTAGCGATTGCTACAGCCTTTACAGCTTGGTTCAATGCCCCCGCTCCGATTGCTTGTATCTCTGCTCCACCTCTCTCACGAAGAACACCGGCAAGTGCACCAGCTACAGAATTAGGATTAGACTTTGCTGAAACTTTTAATATTTCCATTTCTTCTCCTCCTTGTATTTTCCCAATACCGAATGTCCAGATGCGAGTGAACAATCCTGGTATAAATCATTCCATTGCTACTATATTCACTCAAAATCATTTCTATTCCGGCTTGTTCGAAAAAAGAGGATTTTTTACTTAGATTTTTTATTCAGATATGAACAGATGATCATCATTGATAAGAATTGTTTCTATTTTCTTTGCTTTCCCTGATTTTCTATCCAAATCAACTAAACAAGCACTTAATTGCGTCCTACCACTTTTAGGAACTTCAAATCTTATCGGGAGACTCGTTTGAAATCTTTTTATCACTGCTCCACGTTCCATCCCTAAAATCCCATCATACGGCCCTGTCATACCTACATCTGTTAAATATGCTGTTCCGTTCGGTAATATCCGTCTATCCGCTGTTTGGACATGGGTATGTGTTCCAACTACTGCTGTTACTTTTCCATCTAAAAACCATCCCATCGCCTGTTTTTCACTAGTTGCTTCTGCATGAAAATCAACAAAAATTACGTTTGTTCTACTTTTTGCCTTTGCTACAAGTTCCTCAGCTTTTTTAAAAGGACAATCAATTGCTGGTAGAAAGGTTCTCCCCTGCAAATTAATGATTGCAGCTTCTATCCCTTCTACCTTAACAAAAGTGATTCCTTTCCCTGGAGTCCCTTCTGGAAAATTACCTGGTCTTACTAGCTGCTTAGCATCATCAATAAACTCAAATACATCTTTATTATCCCAAGAATGATTTCCTAATGTTACAACGTTTGCACCATCATTTAAAAACTGACGATAAATTTTTTCTGTAATTCCCCGCCCAGCTGCTGCATTTTCTCCATTTACAATTGTTAATTCTGGACGATATTTTGATTTTAGCTTAGGTAAATACTCAGATATCATTTCTCGACCTGGTGATCCTACAACATCACCTACAAATAATATTTTCATCTTGCCTTTCCTTTCTAAAAAGCTTTGCTTATAACAGCAAGCTACACATTATGTACATAATATTATTATTGCTTTTACAAAATAGAACAAACCCAAAAATAAAATAAAGCGGTGTAAAATACACCACTTTATTTTGCATATTCAACAGCCCTTGTTTCACGAATCACTGTAACCTTTATATGACCTGGATATTCCAACTCACCTTCAATACGTTTACGAATATCACGTGCGAGTCGATGCGCCTCGAGATCATTTATTTGTTCCGGTTTTACCATGATACGGACTTCTCTACCAGCTTGAATGGCAAAGGATTTATCAACACCTTCATAGGATTCAGATATTTCCTCAAGCTTTTCAAGTCGACGAATATAATTTTCAAGCGTCTCACTGCGAGCTCCTGGTCTAGCTGCTGATAATGCATCAGCTGCTGCTACTAAAACAGATATAATGGACGTAGGCTCTGTATCACCATGATGAGAAGCAATACTGTTAATGACAACTGGGTGTTCCTTATACTTCGTTGCTAACTCAACACCTATTTCAACATGGCTTCCTTCTACTTCATGATCGACGGCTTTTCCAATATCATGAAGTAAACCTGCACGACGAGCAAGTCTTTCATCTTCACCAAGCTCTGCTGCCAATAATCCTGAAAGATGTGCAACTTCAATTGAATGTTTTAAAACATTTTGTCCATAACTTGTACGGAACTTCATTCGACCTAGTATTTTTATTAAATCTGGATGGAGACCATGAACATCCACTTCAAAAGTCGTTTGTTCTCCAATTTCTCGGATATGTTCATCCACTTCTCGTCTTGCTTTATCCACCATTTCTTCAATACGTGCTGGATGGATGCGTCCATCTTGAACTAGTTTCTCTAATGCAATACGTGCAGTTTCTCTACGAATTGGATCAAAACCTGATAAAATGACCGCTTCAGGTGTATCATCAATAATGAGGTCAATACCTGTCAACGTTTCCAAAGTTCGAATATTCCGCCCTTCACGGCCGATAATTCTTCCTTTCATTTCATCATTTGGAAGGTTTACTACTGAAACTGTTGTTTCAGCAACATGTTCAGCAGCACATCGTTGAATGGCAAGTGAAAGGATGTTTTTCGCCTTCTTATCCGCTTCTTCTTTCGCACGATTTTCACTTTCTTTAATCATCATTCCTAAATCATGTGAAAGTTCATTCTCTACCTTCTGAATGATAATTGCCTTGGCTTCATCACGGGTTAGGCTAGAGATACGTTCTAGTTCAGATTTTTGTTTCTGTACCATCTCATCCACTTTGCTTTCCATCTCTTCAATATGTTGTTGTCTTTGATTTAGAGAGTCCTCTTTCTTTTCTAGCGTTGATTCACGCTTATCTAAAGATTCATCCTTGCGGTCGAGGTTCTCCTCCTTTTGCAATAATCGATTTTCTTGTTTTTGCAATTCATTTCTTCGTTCACGAAGTTCACTTTCAATATCAGTACGAAGTTTATGATTTTCATCCTTCGCTTCTAACAGGGCTTCCTTTTTTAAAGCTTCCGCTTCACGCTTCGCATCCTCAACAATTTGTTCTGCGGCATTTTTTGCTCCTGCTATTTTTGCTTCAGCTATGGATTTGCGTAAAAGATAGCCAACAACTACACCGACGAGGCCAAGCAAAATGGAGATGATTATACTTATTGGTTCCATCATTTCACCTCCCCTTGCTATGAACTTTTATCATGTCTCAAACATGTCGGCTGTTACATTGCTACATAGGTTTCAATATACAGCTCTAGGGCTTCAAATCAATGTTAAAAAAAATAAAATTATACATACTAATTTTATAGTTGTGTCATTTTATTGTCAAGGGCTTGTATCAAGCAAGTAAGCATTGTTTTATTAAGAAAAGGGGGTGTACATAAAATAGATAAAAAACAATTTATAAATGCATATCATTCCTAATTAAAAGCTTAAAAACAAAAAAAGCAAAGTCTAATGACTCTGCTTTGGCATTTTAAATATCGAATTCTTCTTGTTCTTCTTCAGAAGGTGCTACTTTTTCCTCATCTAGACCGTAATGATCACGGATTTTGTACATAACTTCATCTCTTATTTCTTTATTTTCTTTTAAGAAAAGTTTAGCATTTTCACGTCCTTGCCCTAAACGTTCATCATTATATGAATACCATGAACCACTCTTTTGGATGATATCTAATTCTGACGCCATATCAATGATTTCGCCCTCTTTAGAAATACCTTCACCATACATAATATCTACTTCAGCAACCCTGAATGGTGGTGCTACTTTATTCTTTACAACTTTTACTTTCGTCTTGTTCCCAACAATATCATTTCCTTGCTTCAATTGTTCAGCACGACGTACTTCAAGTCGTACAGAAGAATAAAACTTAAGAGCGCGTCCCCCAGGAGTTGTTTCAGGATTACCGAACATAACTCCAACTTTTTCACGGATTTGGTTAATGAATATAGCAATCGTTTTGGACTTATTAATTGCTCCAGAAAGCTTTCGCAACGCTTGAGACATGAGTCTAGCCTGTAAGCCAACGTGCGAATCACCCATTTCACCTTCAATTTCAGCTTTTGGAACAAGTGCAGCAACTGAGTCAATGACGATGATGTCTATAGCACCACTTCGGACTAATGCTTCAGCAATTTCAAGTGCCTGTTCTCCTGTATCTGGTTGAGACAATAATAATTCATCAATATTAACACCTAGTTTTTGAGCATAAACAGGATCTAGTGCATGCTCCGCATCAATAAATGCTGCTTGACCACCTTTTGCTTGTACTTCAGCAATTGCATGTAGTGCAACTGTTGTTTTACCTGAACTTTCTGGACCATAAATTTCAATTACCCTACCTCTAGGATAACCACCAACACCTAATGCAACATCAAGTGCAACCGATCCACTTGGAACTGTTGAAATTTTTCTATCAGTTTGCTCACCGAGCTTCATGACTGATCCTTTACCAAACTGTTTTTCTATTTGTTTTAAAGCCATTTCAAGGGCTGCTTGACGATCGCTCACTATTTTTCCTCCTTTAGGCTAATACAATAATTTGCTTTAGCAATTCTACTTTTACTATAACTGTTTTTTACTAGTTTGCCAAGTAAAAAATCGAACGTTTATTCGATTGTTTTTAAACTAGTTTTTTTCAAAAAATAACGGTTTAATTACAAATAATAAAAAAACTAATAATAATTAAGAGTGATATTCTTTTTTCTTATTGAATTCTGAAAGTAAAAGAAAAGAATGGTTATGACCATTCTTTTCTTTTATCACTTGGAATCGTTTTATGACAGAGCCTTTATTAAATAATAACAGCCAAATTTGACTGATCGGACTCGATTTCCATTTCTTGAACTAGCCAATTCTAATGGATAGGTTTTCGTATCTTCATTTTTTCTTGCAATTCCTATCCATACTGTTCCAGCTGGATTCCCTTCAAGTGGATCAGGACCGGCAACTCCTGTAAAGCTAATGCCAATATCAGTATCCATTTGTGCCATGATATTCTCTGCCAATTCTTTAGCACATTCCTTACTAACAGCACCAAATTGGTTAAGTGTTTCCCTTTTGACATTGACTAGCTTCATTTTTGACTCATTTGTGTAACAAACCACTCCACCTTTTAAAATGGAACTTACACCTGCAAAATTTCCCATTTGTGCTTGAAACATACCTGAAGTTAAACTTTCTGCACATGCAATAGTCATTTTCTTACTGCTTAATAATTTTATTAGTTCTTGCATTAAGGAAGTATCATCATAACCATAGAAGTAGGATCCTACTTGACTAAGTATCTCCTTTTCTACTTGCTCAATTAATCTTAATGCTTCAATACTAGATTGATGCTTTGCAGTAATCCGCAGCGTTACTTCCCCTTCAGAAGCTAAAGGGGCAATAGTTGGATTTGTTTGTTTCAATAGTAAATTTTCTATTTCTGTCTCTAGATGTGCTTCTCCGATCCCAAAAAAGCGAAGGACTCTAGATTCAATTTTTTGCGGTTCATCCATAGTCTCTAGTATAGCTTCTCTTCCATATTGAAGAAACATTGGTTCCATTTCATGAGGTGGGCCTGGTAAAAGCATATAGGAGTGATTCTCACTTATATAGAACATACCTGGAGCCATCCCGTTTTCGTTAGGAAAAACCTTCGCACCCTCTAATACTAATGCTTGCTTTCTATTATTTTCGGTCATGACCCTTTTAGTTTTAATAAAGTAGGCTTCAATAGATTCCATTGCTTCTTGATCTGTCACAAGCTTAACTCCTAGATGTGCAGCAATGGTCTCCTTCGTTAAATCATCTTTAGTCGGTCCTAACCCACCTGTAAATATAATTAGGTCAGCCCGTTTCTCGGCAATTTCAATACTATTTTTAAGACGCTGATTATTATCGCCAACAACAGTTTGGTGATAAACATTTACTCCAATTTCTGCTAAGCATTTGGAGATGAATTTCGCATTTGTATTTACAATTTGCCCTAGTAAAAGCTCTGAACCTACTGCTATAATTTCAGCATTCATAATTCATTCTCCCTTCTGCTTCACCATTTATCATTACAAGGATTATTTGGAATTAACAAATACATGACGATTTTTATAAAAGTAATCCCATCCTGACCAAACTGTAAAAATAAGTGCTACCCATAACGCAATATCCGCTAACGGGAAACCAATTGGCTCAAAGGGAAAATTATGAAGAAGCAACAATGATATCGCTACAATTTGTGTCCAAGTCTTGATTTTTCCAAGCATTGCAGCTGCAACCACTTCACCTTCTCCAGCTAATATTGCGCGAAGACCTGTTACAGCAAATTCACGACTAAGGATAATAATAATCATCCATGCTGGTGCATAACCTAGCTGAACTAAAAGTATGAAAGCAGCAGCGACAAGTAATTTATCAGCTAGCGGGTCTAAAAATTTCCCTAAATTTGTTACTAGATTAAGCTTTCGAGCATAATGCCCATCAATCCAATCAGTTGCAGAAGCAATAACGAATATAATTGCAGCTATAAAATGCGTCATTGGCATAGCTGTACCCAATAAATTGATTGAGCCCCATTCAAAAGGTATAGCCATAATCATTACAAAAATAGGAATTAAACATACTCGTAAAACGGTAATTTTATTTGGTAAGTTCACTAATCTTTCCTCCAGATTGATTCCAATATTAATCTTATTATTCATACAATTTAAAGAAAAATAGCCATCTAATGATGACTATTCAGTTTTGGATGGTTCAAATTGAATTGTTATAACCTGAGTTGTATAATCACTAGGTGATACTGCGTATTCAACTTTTTCATCATTAATATAGATTTCAGTTTCTGGTACTTTTCCAATATTCAGTACTGCTTTAGAATCTTTTGAAAAGTCGATCGTTTTACTGTCACCTTTTTTTACTATACCCTGAAAATAAGATTGTCCTTTATCGTTAGAAAGGTCTACCCATGTTTCACCTGTAGAAACAATTTTCACTTCAAATTTATCAGTATTCATTAATTGATATGTAGAAAATTTCCCATTGGTGTTTTCTACCTTTAATTCTTGAATAGCTTTCTCATCTTTTGTGTCATCTGTTTTTTCTTGATCGCTTTCCTTTGAAGCATCTTCTTTTTGTTCATTTGCTTTATTATTTTTGCTGCTATCTTTTGGTTTATTAATTTGTTCTACTTTTTCTGATTCAACAGGACTTCCTGTAGAGCCACCGAGTTTTTCTTTTGAATTTCCAGCAAATTTGGTAATAAACCACCATGCTAGAAAAATTGCAGCAATAACAAAAATGACTACTAATATTTTCGGAAAAACATCAAGTACTTTAGAAGTACTAGGAGAAACTGTTTTTCTAGTTTGAACTCGTGAGATTTGTTCAGGTAAGTCATCATTATAAACTTCAGGAACATCATTTTTATATTCGTCAAAAACTTGATCTGTTTCTAAGCCAACCGCTTCCGCATACTGCTTGATAAATGCCCGAACATAAAATTTCCCTGGCATCATATCATAATTTCCTTCTTCGATCCCTTTTAAATAACGCTTTTGGATTTTTGTTATTTCTTGTAAATCATCTAAACTAAGCCCTTTTGCTTGTCTTGCTTCTTTCAGTCGACTTCCTAACTCAGTCACACGTTAACACCTGCCAATCTAATAATCAAATCCACCGAAACCTGAATCACTAAATAAATGATTTTTTTGAATTACTTCATATGTAATTTCTTGATTCGGGTTATCTCGTAATTCTATAATATAGTCAAAATCCTCAAGGGAGTACTCGGAATTTTGAACAAAAATGTCTGGATGCTCAATAACCTTTACTGCAGAAAGACGCATGATTTCTCTCACAAGCTGCCAATGGCGCTCATCTGCCCTCTGTGTAGAAACAATCCCATCAAGTATAAATATATTATTTGAATTATACTCATCTTTAATTAGTTGATTTCTAATTGTCTGCTTAAGTAATGTAGAAGAGACAAAAAGCCATTTTTTGTTTGCACACACACTTGCCGCAACAACGGATTCTGTTTTTCCAACTCGCGGCATCCCGCGAATTCCAACAAGCTTATGACCCTCTTGTTTAAAGAGTTCTGCCATAAAGTCAACAAGTAAGCCTAGTTCATCACGAACAAATCGAAAGGTTTTCTTATCGTCCGCATCTCTTTGTATGTATCTACCATGCCTGACTGCTAGCTTATCTCGTAATTTAGGTTCACGAAGTTTTGTCACCTTAATGGTCTCAACAGTTGCTAAAATCGATTCAAGTCTTGCAATTTGCTCATCATCTTTAACTAATAATAAAAGACCACGTCTTCCATCATCTACACCATTAATACTAATAATGTTAATAGATAACATACCTAATAAAGAGGAAACATCTCCCAATAGCCCTGGTCGGTTTATTTGAATTTCATATTCTAAATACCATTCTTTACGATCCACATAAACACCACCAAATATTTTCTAGCATCTAGGTTATATCATATATGATTTTATAACAAGATGAAAGGAAAAAGTAGCCTTTATAGTAAAAAAAGAGGGGTACTCCCCCCTCTGGTTGTTTTTTGTTTTTCTTTCTATTTAGTGTGTTCCATTATTTTGGACAAGTTTTACCATTACGTTTGCAATAGCTTGTTGCTCTTCTTGAGAAGCAACAGACCAGAGATCAGCAAGAATTTTTTGTTGCTCATTTTTTGGCTCCACTTGCTGTGAAAGGTAATCACCAACTTGCTCTGCTAATTGGGTAATCGTTTCTTGAGTCATACCTTGCTGTTTTGCTTGATTTAATCGATCTCCAAGAAAATCCTTCCATTGACTCCAGTTATCTATAACTGACATATTTTGAACCTCCTTAAATTAAGTTCAATGTTATTTTTCTCATGGGAGATTCATTCTATGCAAACATTTTTAAGTGTACCATCCACCATTTACTGCCAATACTTGTCCAGTAATATAAGAAGCTTTTTCAGACAGGAGAAAATGAATAGTATCTGCTATTTCTCCCGGTTGTGCAAACCGCCCAATCGGAATTTCCTCCTTCAATATGTTTTGATCTTCTTCTGTAAAGTTAGACATCATTTGGGTATCCACAGCACCTGGTGCAACGGCATTAATACGGACACCATTTCGTGCGACCTCTTTGCTTAATGCCTTAACAAAAGATATTTGGGCACCTTTAACAGTTGAATATTCTACTTCACAAGAGCCACCTGTTTGCCCCCATATAGAGCTAACTAAAACGACATGTGAAAAAGGGTTCTTCATTAGCTTAGGAAGTAGACATTTAATAATTTTTAAGGGAGCATATACATGTATTCTCCACATTTTTTCAAGTATTTCATCATCTGTGTCAATAAATAATCCATAATGAGATATCCCACTAACATAGCAAATAGCATCTATATGGAAAATACTACTTAAAAGCTTCGATATTCCTGCTTCAGTTGAAAGATCGGCTTGAATAGGAATCATTTCAACATTATATTGCTCGAGTTTTTTTAATAATTTCTCAATTGAAGCTTTGTTACGATTATAATGGAGATATAAATTCCAGCCTGACTTAGCCATCTCAATGGCAGTCGAGGTTCCAATTCCTCCACTGGCACCAGTAATTAATACATACTTATTCATATTTCTCTCATTCCTAGTTCAACAAGAAAAACTCGGACATTTCGAGTTTTTCCGTTCTCATTTATTTGTTTGATACTACTTGACAAACAGTCATACGATCCTCTGCAAAAAATTGCTCAGCAGATTTTTTTAAGTCAGAAAATGTAATATCCTCTAAAGAGGGAACAACATCAAATAAATTCATTTCATTAAAAGAATATCTTGTAAATTGATTCGCAATAAAATCTGGAGAATTAAGCTGTCTTAAAAAACCGCCAATTTTCTTTTTCTTCGTTCTCTCTAATGCAGCTTCCGTTAAATGCTGACCATTTTTAGCTTCTAGCATAATTTTTTGCAATTTATCTGCTAGCAAATCTGGTTGCTCTGTATCTCCACCGACCATTGAAAATCCAAATCCATTCTCTTGTGTATAGTCATATGAGAATGTTTCATCAATTAATCCTTCATTATACAATTGAAAATAGTTTTCTGAACTTTTTCCAAAAAGCATATCTAATAGTATATTTATTGTTAATTCATTTTTTAGCATTTCTTTACCATTTTGATTCACGTCGCATGCTTTAACACCAACTAAGCATTTTGGCGTTTGCACATTCATTCGCAAAACACGTTTTTTCTCTGCTACAAGAGAGGGCTCCTGCTCAAAACGACGTTTAATTTCAGGCATTTCCTTATAATCTTTTTTCAATTGATTATTACGGATGAGTTCCATCGTTTGTTCAGGATTAATTGGACCAACAACAAAAATTAGCATATTGCTTGGATGATAAAAGGTGTGATAACACTCATATAAAAGTTGATCTGTAATTGGTGTGATTGACTCAATCGTCCCTGCAATATCAATTTTCACAGGATGGTTCTGATACATATTTTCAATTATACCAAAATACAGTCTCCAATCTGGATTATCATCATACATTGTAATTTCTTGCCCAATTATCCCTTTTTCTTTTTCTACCGTTTTTTCAGTAAAATATGGACTTTGAACCATATCAATTAATGTTTCTAAATTTTTTTCGACATTGGTTGTACTTGAAAAAAGATAAGCAGTTCGATTAAAAGTTGTAAAGGCATTTGCAGATGCTCCTTGCTTACTGAATTGCTGAAATACATCACCATCCTCTTTTTCAAATAATTTATGTTCTAGAAAATGAGCAATTCCGTCTGGTACACGTTGAAAGTCATCTTTATTAATTGGTACAAAATCGTTATCAATAGAGCCATATTTAGTGGTAAACGTTGCAAAAGTTTTACTGAAACCCTCTTTTGGTAATAAATAAACATCTAAACCATTATTCATTTTTTCATAATAAAGTGTTTCCTTTAATTGTTCAAAAGCAATCTTCTTCATGCTTTATCCCCCTCCATTCCTGTTAAGAAATAGATTGTATCTAAATCAATTTTCTCAGCTACCTGTACGATATCTTCTTTAGAAACTTTCTCAATCCCTTGTATCCAATCGTCGACAGCCAAGCTTTGTTTGGCAATGACGTTATGATAAAGAATTTCAACTAATCCTCTAGAAGTATCTGTTGTTTCAAGTAGCTGATTATTTATGACAGCTTTTGTTTGTTCAATTTCTTGGTCAGTAAAATTGCCTTTTTTCATTTCATTCATTTGTTCACGAATGATCTTCACTGCTTGATCATAATTTTTTGCTTCAATCCCACTCATTACCATTAACAATCCTTTATGGCTTTCCAATCTACTTGCAGCATAATAAGCTAAACTCGCTTTTTCACGGACATTAATAAATAATTTTGAATGTGAAAACCCGCCAAATATGCCGTTAAATAATTGTAAAGCAAAATAATCTTGATCACCAAAGCGAACATTCGTTCTGTATCCGATATTAAGTTTTCCTTGCTTAACTTCTTGTTTCTCTTTTATTTCCTTTACTTTATCAACTGTAACTTTTGTATCTTTATGATTATTTATTAATGATCTGTCATTGAATTGCAAAGTATCACAAAGCCTTTCGACTTCCTCGCTCTCTACATCACCGATTATATATACGTGCAGTTCATCTTCATTAATCGCTTTTTGATAATAATGAAATAAACTTTCAGGAGTTATTTCATCCACTTTCTCACTAATTCCATTTGAATCAAGCGAATACGGTTCTCCTTTACACATTTCTTCAACTAGGCGAACACTTGAATAGCGCATTTTATCATCATAAATAGACTGGATTCTTTGTTTTAATGTTCTTTTTTCCTTAGCCACTGTTTCAGGATGAAAACTTTCATTTTCAATATTTGGATTTAATAAAACTTCTGATAAAAATTGAATCCCCTTCTGAAGTAACGGTGTGGAATCCTTTAAGAACTTTTCATTTGCTATATCAACAGAAAACGACATAATATGGTTTTCACCTTTTTTCGCTAAATCAACAAAAAAACTAGCACCATATAAGTCGTCTAAATAGGTCCTTAAAGCAGTTGTCGTTGGATATTGCTTTGTACTGCTTTGTAAAACATTTGGTAATAACGCTCTCAAGGTAACGGTTTCTTCATTTAAAGGAGCTTTCATTTTCCAAACAATCGAATTTGTTTTATACTTTGCTGTTTTAATAATATGTAATGTATATCCTTTTTTCTTTATCGAAATTTCGTTTGCAACAGTCATAGCCAATCCTCCTTTATATTCCTATCATTATTTTGTTAAGAAGTTAACATTACTATACATGTTTCCATTCGTGTCCTACAAGTATTTACCTCTTTTCCCAATAAAAATTAACACAATTGATAATGTAAAAGCTTCTAAGAAACAAAATAATAAAGCTCTAGAGCTTTTTCTCTAGAGCCTTTTAATATCTATTATCTTTGTCCTTTAATATAAGGTACCCCATTTGCCTTAGGTGCATCAGCACGGCCAATAAATCCTGCTAAAGCCAATATGGTTAAAATATATGGAGCGATTAATAAATAAACACTCGGAATATCTTTAAGGAATGGAATATCCCCACCAACAATACTTAAGCTTTGAGCAAATCCAAAAAATAACGCTGCACCCATAGCTCCTAGCGGATGCCATTTACCGAAAATCATAGCAGCTAGAGCCATAAACCCTTGTCCGGTAATTGTAGAATGACTAAAATCAAGAGTAATTGTCTGAGCATATACCGCTCCTCCGAGACCACCAAATACACCTGAAAGCATTACACCAATATAACGCATTTTCGTAACATTTATCCCCATTGTATCTGCAGCTGCAGGGTGCTCTCCAACCGAACGAAGTCGCAATCCAAATGGGGTTTTATAAAGTACAAACCAAACAACAAAGGATAGAATAATTGCAAGATACGAAGCATAAGTTACACTACTGAAAAACAAATCACCGATAATGGGAATGTCGCTCAAAAACGGTATATCAATTTTTCGAAAGTTCTCTTTGATAAAATCTGTTTGACCTTTATCATACCATTTTTTTACTAAAAACAATGATAATCCTAATGCAAAAAAGTTAATCGCGACACCACTAACCGTTTGATCAGCTCTAAAAGTAATCGCAGCTACTGCGTGAAGTAATGCAACAAGTGCACCAGCAGCCATAGCAACAATCAGAGCAATCCATGGGGTTGCATCTCCAAAGGTTTTAGCAAAAGTTAAGTTAAAGACGATTGCCGTAAATGCACCAATTATCATTAAGCCTTCCAAACCGATGTTAACTACACCTGAACGCTCAGAGAAAACGCCGCCTAATGCAGTGAAAATAAGTGGAGCAGCTACTAATAATGAGGAAGATACAATTATTTCAAGAGCAGTCATAAAATCCACTTATTTCACCTCCTTTTTAAAACGAGTAATTATCCATTTAATCATATAGCTTGAAGCTACAAAGAAGATAATTAATGCAATAACAATTTCGACTAATTCATTTGGTACATTTGCTTCTAAAGGCATATTTAAAGAACCAACTCTTAAACCACCAAATAGAATGGATGCAATGACAACTCCTAATGCAGTATTCCCACCTAGTAGGGCTACAGCAATCCCATCAAATCCAACCCCAGAAAAGCTTGATTGTAAGAAAGCAAATCCAAAAGTACCAAGCCCTTGCATAGCACCTGCTAAGCCAGCAAATACTCCTGAAATGACCATTGATTGAATGATATTACGATTTACATTCATTCCAGCATAATGTGAAGCGTGCTGGTTGAAACCTACAGATCTTAATTCGTAGCCTTTTGTTGTTTTTTCAAGTAAAAACCACATAACAATTGCGGCAATAATTGCAAGATAGATTCCATTATGAAGACTAGAATAATCAGTAATACTTTGGAAAAAATCTGATTTTAGTGAAGCAGATGCCGGAATCTCTTTCGTTGTATCTGCTTGATCAGATAGTACATTTCGAATAATATAGTTTGACACGTGAAGTGCAATATAGTTCATCATAATCGTGACAATTACTTCATGGACACGAAGTCTTGCCTTAAGGAACCCTGGAATAAACCCCCATATAGCCCCTGCTAAAGCAGCAGCTATTATAGCTAATGGAAGGTGAATGATCTTTGGCAAATCAAAAGCTAAGCCTATCCAAACAGACACTAGCCACCCCATCAACATTTGTCCTTCCACTCCAATATTAAAAAGACCTGTACGAAAGGCGAATGCAACTGCCAGTCCAGCAAAAATGTATGGAGTTACTTGTCTTAATGTTTCACCGACATAAAAGGAATCCCCAAATGCCCCATTCCATAATGCTAGATATCCATTGATAGGATTAAATCCACTTATTAGCATAATAATTGCTCCAGCAATGAGTCCTAATATGACAGAAATGACTGGAATTAATATATTTATCAATCGATTAGACATTCGACTCTTCACCTGCTTCCTTACCTTTAGATCCAGCCATTAATAAACCAAGCTCTTGTTCAGAAGTAGATTTAGGATCTACTATCGCAACAATCTTTCCTTCATAAATAACTGCTATTCGATCACTTACATTTAAAATTTCATCCAATTCAAATGAAATCAATAATACAGCTTTACCAGTATCACGCTGTTCAATTAACCTTTTATGAATAAATTCAATTGCTCCAACATCTAACCCCCTTGTTGGCTGTGCAGCAATCAATAGATCCGGATTTCTATCCACTTCGCGTCCGATAATTGCTTTTTGCTGGTTTCCTCCAGATAGTGAACGAGCCAAAGTATATTCGCTTGGAGTACGAACATCAAACTCTTGGATAAGTTTTTTAGCCTTACCATATATATGTTTAAAGTTCAAAATGCCATTTTTTGAGTAAGGTTTTTGATAATATGTTTGTAAAACAATGTTTTCACCAATGGGAAAATCGAGTACTAATCCATGCTTATGACGATCCTCTGGAATATGACCTACTCCAGACTCTGTAATTTTGCGCGGCTTTAAGTTCCGAATCTCTTTTCCATTTAGTTTAATTGATCCACTTTCTGACTTTCTTAAACCAGTAATTGCTTCAATTAATTCTGTTTGCCCGTTTCCATCAACACCAGCAATCCCAATTATCTCTCCGGCACGAACGTTTAAATCTAGCCCCCTGACAGCTTGTACACCTCTTGTATCGTTTACAACTAGATTTTTTATCTCGAGTACATTATCTTTCGGATTAGAAGATTTTTTTTCTGTTTTAAACACTACTTCCCGACCAACCATTAAATTAGCTAGTTCATTTGGATTGGTTTCCTTAACAGTTACCGTTCCAATCCCTTTACCTTTTCTAATTACAGTTACTTGATCACATACCTCCATTATTTCTTTTAATTTATGGGTAATTAAAATAATGGATTTTCCTTCCTTGATCAATGTTTTCATAATTTGAATAAGCTCTTTAATTTCTTGGGGGGTTAAAACAGCAGTCGGTTCATCAAAAATAATTATTTCTGCACCACGGTAAAGGGTTTTCAATATTTCTACTCTTTGTTGCATTCCAACAGAAATATCAGCTATTTTAGCTTTGGGATTAACAGCAAGTCCATATTTTTCTGATATTTCCCGAACATCTTTTTCAGCTTTTTTAATATCGATGGTTCCTCCTGATTTAGGTTCTTTCCCTAGAATAATGTTTTCTGTAACTGTAAATGTTTCTACCAACATAAAATGCTGATGGACCATTCCAATACCTAAATCATTTGCAATGTTTGGATTTGTAATTTTGACAGGCTTGCTCTTTACGCGAATCTCTCCTTTTTCGGGTTGATATAAACCGAAAAGGACATTCATAAGTGTTGATTTTCCTGCCCCGTTTTCACCAAGCAATGCATGAATTTCTCCTTTTTTTACTTGCAATGTAATGTTATCATTAGCAACTATCCCTGGAAATTCTTTACGTATCCCAAGCATTTCAATGACATATTCCACCAAATCCACTCCTTAAAAAAGGTAAAAAAATCTTATAGAAGGTTAAAAAAATATTGCAGTTTCATAAATTAATTGATTTGATTGGTTTACTACTGTTAAAAAAATAAGGAAAGCTAAAACACAATGAAACTTGGAAAGCATGCATGACAAAATAGAGATTTATAGAAAAGACATTAAAAACTTTAAATGAAAAGTAAAACCAAGAACTTTTTTACCCTTCAGTTAAAATTTTTGTAGGTGACCTTTAGGTCACCTACAGATCAGTCTTACTTAGTTGGTTTTAATGGTACCTCTACTTCACCATTGATGATTTTTTGCTTCCACTCATCAACCGCTTTCAAAACATCTTCTGGTACGTTATCTTTAGACGGAGCAATACCAACACCATCTTCATTCAATCCATATTCAATTTGTTTTCCACCTGGGAAGTTACCATCCATTGCTTTTTGAGATAAATCTTTCACTGCTAAATCAACACGCTTAATCATCGATGTTAATGTAACATTATATTCTTTACCTTTTACAGTTACTTTACCTTCCTCAACTTGGTCACGGTCAACCCCAATTACCCAAACATTTTTGTTAGAATCCTCTTGTTTAATGTTTTTTGCTTCTGTAAATACACCGTTTCCTGTTCCACCAGCGGCATGATAGATAATATCAATACCAGATTTGTACATAGCAGAAGCCATGGACTGACCTTTATCTGCTTTATCAAAAGCACCAGCGAAGTCAATTTTTACATCTGCCTTCGGATTAACAGCTTTCACACCTGCTTGGAAGCCGGCAGCAAATTTATTAATCAAGTCACTATCCGTTCCACCAATGAATCCGACTTTATTTGTCTTTGTCGTTAAACCTGCAACAACACCAACAAGGAAAGAACCTTCATGTTCTTTAAATGTAATACTAACAACATTATTTTTGCCTTTAATCACATCATCAACAATTGCAAAATGGCTATTTTTACGTTGACCAGCAATCTCTTCAATTGCAGGTTTTAATTTATAGCCAATTCCATATGTTAAATCAAAGCCTTTACGAACAGCAGTATTCAAGTTTGTTTTATAATCTGCATCCGATTTAGACTGAATGTAATCATAACCTTCAGTGCCTTTTTTCAAACCATTGTCATTTCCAAATTCTTTGAGACCTTCCCAAGCTGATTGGTTAAATGATTTGTCATCAACACCACCCACATCGGTAACTAAAGCCGCTGTGAATTTTTCTTTTTTTCCATTTTTACCTGAAGTACCTTCTTCTTTTCCACTTGTACCACAAGCACCTAAAAGTGTCCCTGCAGCTAATACTAGTGAGAGAGCGATTCCAATTTTACGCTTTTTCACTTTTTGAACCCCCCATTAGATTGATTTAGTAGTATAAAGCTAGATTCGTTTTCTTACAACGTGAAAACTGAACTTATCTGCTTTAAAATAATTAACAGAGTACAAGATTGGTTCGTCGTTTTCGTTGAAATGAAGTTGTTTTAAA
Organism: Heyndrickxia sporothermodurans; assembly: GCA_018333075.1. Classification (GTDB taxonomy): domain Bacteria; phylum Bacillota; class Bacilli; order Bacillales; family Bacillaceae_C; genus Heyndrickxia; species Heyndrickxia sporothermodurans_A. Next base: position 28,067 of record BORH01000001.1, read on the forward strand.
ACTAATAAGGATGTTTCTGGGTCACATTCTAGAATCGGGGAAATCTTTTCGTGATAACCAACCGGCTCTATTTTTGTGACAGCATGCGTGATCCTTTTTCCATTTTTTTGTTCTAAGATCGTGAATAATGATTCATCCTTACTTGAATATTCCCAAGGAAAAAACTTATTAGGAATTTTGTCGATGCAGTATACAACTGGATTCCCATTTGCTGTTCTTACTCTTTCAATAACAGCGATTTCCTCTTCTTCATTACATGAAAATCGTTGAATATCTTCCTCTGTTGGTACAGTAGTCATTGAATTTAAGAAGATTGTCCCCGGCTCCATTCCACCCTGGATGATCATGTCAGATATACTATACAATTGTTCAATTCCCGAAGAAAATAAAGGCTTCGAATTAACAAAAGTACCAACACCATGTCGACGTGTGATAGCGTTTTCTTCTTCTAGAATACGAAGAGCTTCACGTAATGTCGCCCGACTGACACCAAGCTTTTTAGCTAAGTCAAATTCAGATGGCAATTTTTCTTTTTCTTTATATACACCTGCATTAATGTCTTTTTTTAGACGATCAATCACCTGTAAGTAAAGATGCCGATTATCTGATTTAATTAACATAATTAGAACCACCAAACTTTCTTAAGACATCAGACCTCTGACCTATTATTCCTACTAATCGAAATTACTATAACATTTTTTCAACTTAAAATAAATATAAATCTATTAATTTGTCGAAAAATAGTGATAGGTAAAAATTACTATATATTCAAAGGATTTATGCTGTTCAAACATGTAAAAAAATTGTGGAAACTCTCTGAGGATTTCCACATTTTTTTATTTATGAGGTTTGTTCTTCGGATGGTTTTGGAATTAAAACAACTCGTGGTTTACTCCCTTCATAAGGACCTACCACACCTCTAACCTCCATTTCATCTATTAACCTTGCCGCTCTTGTATAGCCTATTCTAAAACGTCTTTGAAGCATTGAAACAGATGCCGTTTGCATTTCAGCAATTAACTGAACAGCGTCTTCATATAATTCATCATCTACATCTTCGGTTAGTTCCTGAACATCATCAGGAATCATTTCTTCTTGGTATTGTGCTTTTTGTTGTGAGATGACAAAGTCCACTACCTCTTCCACTTCATCATCTGAAAGAAAAGCACCTTGGACTCGTACAGGTTTTGAAGCACCGACTGGAAGAAATAACATATCTCCTCTTCCTAAAAGCTTCTCTGCACCACCCATATCTAGAATGGTTCGCGAATCTGTAGCTGACGAAACGGCAAAGGCAATTCTCGATGGAATATTTGCTTTTATAACTCCTGTAATAACATCAACGGAAGGTCTTTGGGTTGCAATGATTAAATGTATTCCAGCAGCACGAGCCATTTGAGCTAGTCTTGTAATTGAGTCTTCCACATCATTTGAAGCTACCATCATTAAATCAGCAAGCTCATCAACAATGACAACGATATATGGCAATAATGGCTGTTTTTCACCAGTTTCGACATTATGTCTTTTCACGTGTTCATTATAGCCCTCGATATTTCTCGTACCTGTGTGAGAAAACAACTCATATCTGCGCTCCATTTCACTTACAACTTTTTTCAATGCTTGTGATGCCTTTTTGGCATCTGTTACTACTGGTGCTAACAAATGTGGTACACCATTATAAACATTTAATTCAACCATTTTAGGATCAACCATCATCAGCTTAACTTCATGCGGCTTAGCACGCATAAGTATGCTCGTAATAATTCCATTTACACAAACACTTTTCCCGCTTCCAGTGGCACCTGCAACGAGTAGATGGGGCATTTTATTCAATTCAGCAAGTACAGCCTCACCCGTAATATCCCTCCCTAATCCAATTTGAAGTTTAGAATCAGGTTTGTCCATATCCTTCGCTTCGAGAACTTCACGTAAAGACACAACTGCTACCTCAGAATTTGGAACTTCGATACCAATAGCAGATTTTCCTGGAATCGGCGCTTCCATTCGGATATCTTTTGCTGCTAGTGCTAATGCAATATCATCGCTTAAGCTGACAATTTTACTTACTTTTACTCCGACATCTGGATGGACCTCATACTTCGTTACTGCAGGACCTAAATGTACCTGGGTTACACGTGCTTTCACTCCGAAGCTTTGAAATGTACGTTCAAGTTTTGCCGCATTTGCATGGATTAAATTATATTCTCTGCTTTGATCAGTTGCTTTTGGTCTTTTTAATAGAGAGATGGAGGGTAATTGATAATCTTCATTTTCTACCTCTGTAAAGGTAATATTGGGTGCAATGTCATCTTCTATTGCTTCATCATTTATTTGCTTCTCTAATTTGGCATTTTCCTCATTTGGCATTGTCTCATTCTCGTCAATTGAATAAGATCTTTCTGTGAAACTAGAAATAATCGGCGTAGTTTCTTTTTCTTGTTCCATCGGTGTTGCATGTTGCACTTCATCTTTATGTAAATTAGATTTTAACCGCTTTTGTTCTTTTTTTTCTTTTCGTTCATTATTCCAGCCTTGTAAATCTTTCTTCGAGGCTTCCCATTGATTTCCAATAAATTCTTTCATACGCTTGCCAACTTTTTCAAATAGAACACCAATGGACTTTCCTGTAATTAATATGAAACCAATAATAAATAATACAAAACAAAGAATCTTCGTTCCTAATGAATCGAATAAAAAATGAGAAACCGCAAATAATATAGCACCAATCATTCCTCCTCCTAGATCAGGAGTAGATGTTTCTCCTCTTACTTCTATCCAAAATAAATCCCAAGTATTTTGAATTACACTTGGATTCTTTATTAAGTCTTCGCGTGTTAATAATTCAAATCTAGTTACATGACTTAAAAGCAATAAGCTCATTATAATCAAATATATTCCCATTAATCTACGTCTGAAAAAGTATGGCCACTCTCTTTTTATCATTAAATAAACAGAAAGCCAAATCAAACATACTAAAGCAAGCATGTACCATTCTCCTAAAAAAAACCGAAAAAAAAGTACAAATGCTTTACCAACAGCACCTAGCTTAATAATTGAAATTAGACTTAAGGCAATTACAATAATTCCAACCAGTTCAAAACGCATATTTGTTTTAATTTGCTGCGATTTCTTACTCCTTCTCTTCCTTTTTGTCATTTATTTCACCCTCACGAACCTTTGGAATTGTTAAAAATCTCCTAAATTTTTATGTATACAAGAAAGCAAGCAGCCACAATGGCTGCTTTATGTTTTCCTTATATTATAGCATATCCGAAAACAGAAGGGACAAACTCCAATGAAAATAAATTTTGATTTCTGTAGAATACCGAGTAGTGTATTTTCAACGAAAAATAAATTTTTTTAACCTATATTGACGATATTGTCTGACCAGGAGTTAGGTCACTATCCATAAAATCGTATGGATTACTGCTTAACACTCTAATAATCCGATAATAGCTCTCTATTTGTTCAACTTGAACTGGAACGCCTTTGTATATAATTGATTTATACTTTAAAAATTGTTCGTCTTCTTCAGCAAAAATCATCTCTTGTGGGACAGTTGTATATAATATCATTGAATCATCCCTTCAGAGTTTTTTTGTGTTTTGTTTATTTCTATTAGTTCTTTTAACTTTTTCATTGCTTCCCCTACTCCACCTACTTCATTGATTAGTCCGGTTTTTACAGCATCATTCCCTACAACATTTGTACCAATATCTCTTGTTAAGTTGCCTTTTGCAAACATCAATTCTTTAAAAACCTCTTCATCAATATCTGAATGCTTAGTAACGAAATTTATTACTCTTTCTTGCATTTTATCAAGATATTCAAATGTTTGAGGTACACCTATCACAAGTCCAGTTAATCGAATTGGATGAATCGTCATCGTTGCAGTGCCTGCAATAAAAGAATAATTACAGGACACTGCTATCGGAACCCCAATAGAATGTCCTCCACCTAGAACAATTGATACCGTTGGCTTTGATAAAGAAGCAAGCATTTCTGATATCGCAAGACCTGCTTCAACATCACCACCGACTGTATTTAGGATTACAAGTAGACCTTCTATTTTCGGATTTTGTTCAATTGCAACAATTTGAGGGATGACATGCTCATATTTTGTTGTTTTATTTTGTGGAGGTAATTGCATATGCCCTTCAATTTGTCCAATGATCGTTAAGCAATGGATATTAGAATCTTGTGAAAGCTGTGGTACATTCGTTTGGCCAAGCTGTTGAATTTTTTCCATTATCCCAGATTTATTTTCATTATTTTCATCTTGCTTTTCTGGTGATGGCTGTTCCATCCGAATATCTTTTTCCATCTCAAGGCTCCTTTATTTAGTTGCGAAGCAGAATACATCTACCTAAAAACTAATCATTTAAGCTTAGTATCCACAGCCTGTAACATTTCATTCATCGAAATCTAATATGAGAAATTAATTAGTTGACTTAAATTAAGCGAGTTTACATTTGGGACAAATGCGTAAGCGCCTTGATTGGCCCTACAAGCAAATAACCTCGCAGGCTAGGGACTGAAGCTGAACCTAGACCTTCCCCATAGGTAAGTTATTTACAAACGAATATTTTATCATTTCCAATAAAATAAAAAAACAGGTGGATACCCACCTGTCTAAACTAGAACGATTAAATTTCCATAATAATTGGAAGAATCATCGGTCTACGTTTCGTTTTTTCATATAAGAAATAATTTAATTGGTCACGAATATCTTGCTTTATACTAGACCAGTCGAATGCTTCATTTACTAAATTACGTTCTACAATTTCATGAACTAATTTTGTTGATTCATCCATTAATTGTTCTGATTCTCTTACATATACGAAGCCGCGAGAAATAATTTCTGGCCCTGATGCTATAGCTTTTTTTGCCTTATTCAATGTAACGACAACGATAAGAATACCATCCTGAGATAAAAGCCTTCGGTCTCTTAGAACGATGTTTCCTACATCTCCTACACCAATACCATCTATTAAGACATTTCCTGATGGTACCCTACCACCAAGGGTCATTTTTCCATTCTTATATTCTAATATTTCACCTTTTCCTGGGATAAATATTTGTTCCTTTGATATACCAACTTGTCCAGCAAGTCTCCCATGTGCAATTAGCATTCGATATTCACCTTGTACAGGAATAAAGTAACGTGGCTTCATTAAATTTAACATTAATTTCAAATCTTCTTGACGTCCATGTCCAGTTACATGTACTTTATTTGAGCCAGACAATACGGTTGCCCCAGAACGATATAGCATATCAATGGTTTTTGACATAAATAATTCGAGACCTGGGGAAGGGCTCGCAGTAATAATAACTGTATCACCATTTTTAATATTTACATGCTTATGAGTACGTTTAGCCATTTTTTGCAGGACAACAAACGGCTCCCCCTGATTTCCTGTAGCTAGGATGACGACATTATTATCATCATATTTCTCAATATCTTGAATAGGAATAATTAAATCTTCAGATTCAAGCTGTAAATATCCTAACTGCAAAGCAATTTCATAAATTCTTTCTAAGCTTTTTCCTACAACCGCTACCTTTCTTCCGTTTTCATAAGCCGCATCAAATACTTGTTGAATTCGCAATAAATTTGAAGCAAAACAAGCTATAACTACTCGTCCCTTAGCTGAATGAAAGGCATTTGACATTTGTGCAGCAACAACTGTTTCCGAGATATTATAGCCCGGCTGTTCAGCTTCTGTACTATCAGATAGTAAACAAAGAACTCCTTGTTCACCTATACTCGCCATCTTCCCTATTTCAGCCTGATAGAAGCCTTTAACACCTTGATCAAACTTAAAATCACCCGTATGGACAATGTTTCCTTCTGATGTTTCAATGCAAACTCCTACAGAGTCTGCAATGCTATGAGTTGTTTTAAAGAAACTAATTGTTACCGTGTCAAATTTTATTATAGAATCTGACTGAATGACATTGAAGTCAACTGTTTTTTTTATTTTTACATCTTTTAATTTCTCTTTGGCAAGTTTAAGCGTTAATTTCGTTCCATATACAGGAACATTTAGTTTCATTAATACATATGGTAAGGCACCAATTGCATCCTCATGTCCGTGAGTAAGGAAAATTCCTTTAATCCGCTCCTTATTATTTTCCAAATAAGTAATATCAGGGATAACAATATCTATTCCTAACATTTCATTCTCTGGAAACATTAATCCTGCGTCCATAATGAAAATATCCTCATCCACTTCAATCACATACATATTCTTACCAATTTCCCCAACTCCTCCAAGGGGAATAATTTTAATAAACTCATTTTTTCTCTTTTTCAAATCTTGTTCCTCCCAAGCTGTATTTCCGAACTAAATCAGTTACATTCATTATAATCGAAATTTTATTTATACATCAATCTATTATTGTTAGGATTGTTAGGTAAAATCATTTTTCTTCTTATGTAAACCTTTATTCTTATTGTAATTGCTTATGTCTAAAAAATAAAAAAACAAAAAAAGCTGACCTTAAAAGTGCCGTTTTACTATTTTGCTTCTTGTAAGACACTTTTAGCGGAACAGCCAATTCGTTTCCTCTTTTTATTATATCAATTGTAATTGATCATTTAAAAGGAGCTCCATAGAGTTAATTAACGTTTTCAATTGTTTAATATCATTTTTAGTGTTCATTAAAGCAATCTGCACCCAATTTTTTTCTACCAAATAACGATTTCGATAATGTACAATAAAACCATTTAAATATAAATCTTCGCCAAATTCAAGTGATGATAATTGCTTTGGCAAATTAATAGTTATTACACATGGTGAAGATTTTTGTTTATCAATAACGAAAGAAAAGCCCTTATTATTAAACATATCACATGCTTGTAAATAAATAGATTGTCTTTCCTCAAAATAATGGAATGAAAATTTATTAAGAGCTGTGTCTAAAGCTCGATATAAATTTGAGTTCTGGGAAAATGGGATACCTCCACTTTTTTGATAATATAAAATATCTAAATATCTTGGTACTTGAGTAGAAGTTTCTTCAAGTTGATTAAAAAATACAAATGATAATCCGGTATAACTCCCAATAGCTTTTCCAGAAACACCAGTTGCTAAATAGATTGAATCAAAATTAATTGGAACTGCTCCTATCGAACTAATCGCATCCACACATAGCTTGATTGAATACTTATTACATAAATTTTGTATTAATTGAAATTCATTTAATAATCCAGTAGAGGTTTCACAATGAACAAACCATAACCAATCATATTTTTTATCCATCAATTTGTTTTCTATTTGATTTACATCTAATGATTCTCCCCACTTATAACTAAGATGATCATATTCTAGTTGAAATCTTGATGCATGATCTGTTAAACGTTCACCAAATTCACCATTAGATAATATCAATCCTTTTGAACCTAAACCTGATAAATGTGCCGCAACGGCGTCATTGCTTAACGTACCTGATCCAGTGAGGACAACAACATTCTTTGCTTTTGTCATATTAATTAACTTTTTATTCACCGACTCTACAACAGAGTGGTGCTCTTCAGATCGATGCCATACAGGCTGATTTCTAAATACGTCTTGCACCTCTGAATCAATTGTTACTGGCCCTGGTAGAAAAGTAGAAATATTCGCTATCGCTTGTAAGTTTTCATTTTTTAAAAATGTATCTTTCGTTAAAAACATTGGTTGAAACATCGCATCATCTTTTCCAACCAAATGTGCAAACGGCTCAAATCCTAAATGTCGATATAATTTACTTTGCCTGGTCGTCCCTGAAATAAAAGCAATATCGTAGCCTTTTTGTAAACAATAACGAATAAGCCCCCCTGTTAATGATGCAAAAACTCTTCCATTTCGATAATTTTTCTTCACAGCTAATAAACGAACTTCACATGGCTTTGAGAAGGAAAAGTTTAAATGTTCCTCTATAGAGTTTAATTTTTCATCAAGTGAAAATGGTCGTTTATCTCTTAAAGCCATCATGCCTATGACTTCTGAGTTTTCCTTACAAATAATATATTTATTTTCTGAATGAAATCGATCTAATAGCTTCTTTTTATCATTCTCATTATGTTGTGGAATTTCTTCAACAAATGTTTCATAATTCAAATCTAGTATTTGTTCAATTTCTTCCTTATCTCTAGCCATTTTAATTATAAAACTCATTTTCCATCCCCCACAATTACATGTTTTCTCTATGTCTTAATATAATGATGATGGCAATTATGGCAATATTTATGCTTCCCCATAAATGATTATCATAAATAAACAAAAAAATCGGCGTGGTCAAAATAGCAATTAAACCAGATTTTGTAAATGATCTATTATAAATGAATAAAATTAAAAAAACGCCAATGAAGCTAAAAGTTGTATAAGGAGAAATATAAAGTAATCCACCAATAAAGGATGCTACTCCTTTTCCTCCCTTAAATTTATAAATTAATGGAAACATATGCCCAGCAATCAAAAACGTTAATGCGATAGTTTGACCATTTACTCCTAAACCATACTTATCTGCAACCCAACAAATAAATATCGCCTTTAGCATATCTCCTATTAATACAAGTAAAAATCCTATTTTCCCAAATGTTCTCCCAGCATTTCTTGCCCCCGGATTGCCACTACCTTCATGAAATACATTTTTATGATAAAAAACACGGCCTACGATATCAGCGAATAGCAGTTGGCCTAAAAAATAGGAAAATAAAAAAATAATAACAGTCTGCAAACATATCTTCCTCTACTAAAATATATATGTATCTATATTACCATTATTTTCAGAAATTTGAACAAGTGCATATAAAAAAGGACTGATTTTTTTATCAGTCCCAAAAAACTTAAAAGTTTTTCATAATTTTCGTTAAATTAAGTCGTTCATCTTCTGTTAATGGTACTAGCGGAAGTCGAACAGATCCAACATCTAATCCTTTTAATTGTAATGCTGTTTTCACTGGAACAGGATTCGGTGCTTTAAAAAGCTCTTTCATAAGTGGTAATAGACTTTGATGAATTTTAGCTGCTTTTGATACGGAACCATCTAAAAAGGCTGCAATCATTTCCTGCATTTCATTCCCTATAACATGTGAAGCAACCGAAATAATTCCTTGACCACCAATAGATAAAACAGGTAATGTAATTCCGTCATCCCCACTATATAGCAAGAAATCATCGTCTGTTTTTGCAATAATTTCTGTCATTGCATCCAGATTACCACTCGCTTCTTTAACAGCAATAATATTTGGTATTTCAGAAAGTCTTATTATTGTGCTTGGCTCAATATTTACAACTGATCGTCCAGGGATATTATAAATCATTATAGGTAAAGAAGTGTTTTCAGCGATAGCATTAATATGCTGATAAATACCTTCTTGGTTAGGTTTATTATAATAAGGAGCCACAATCATAATAGCATCTACACCAGCAGATTCTGCTTTTTTAGTTAACTCAATTGATGCATACGTATTATTGCTTCCAGTTCCTGCTATTACAGGAATTCTTCCATCTACTGTTTTAACTACATGTTTAAAAAGTGCGACCTTTTCTTCTGTCGTTAATGTAGGAGATTCACCAGTTGTTCCAGCTACTACTAACGAATCGGTACCATTGCCAATTAAATATTCTATTAATTGGCTAGTTTTCTGGAAATCAATATTTCCTTTATGATCAAAAGGTGTGACCATTGCAGTTGATACTCGACCAAAATGAGTCATCATCTCACTCCTTCATCTTTACTTCTGATAAGTCTTCTTGAAGATTAAATTCATCATGCAAGGCATTAACAGCCTCTACTAAATCTTGTTCCTTTACTAAAACCCAAATAGTTGTATGGCTATCAGCCGATTGGAGGATTCGAATTCCCTTTTCGGAAAGAGCAGATACAATTTTATAAGTAACTCCAGGTACCCCCATAATCCCTGCTCCTACAACAGAAACCTTTGCACATCCTCTTTCAACAATCGGTTTATGTCCTAATTCCATTAAAACATGAACTGCTTTATCGATCACTTCTTCAGCTACAGTATATACAACACCTGTTGGAGAAATATTAATAAAATCTACACTTATGTGCTCATTTGCCATCGCTTTGAACACTTCAGATTGCAAATTATATTGGCCATCTTTTGCAATAACTTTAATTTGAGAAACTTTTGAAACATAGGCGATTCCTGTTACAAGTCGCTCCCTAATTATATCTGTTCCCTTGCTTTGGCGATTAACCGAAGTGACTAACGTCCCTAAATCATCTGAGTATGTCGAACGAATTCTAATAGGTATTTTAGCTTGCATCGCAATTTCGACTGCTCGTGGATGAATGACCTTTGCTCCCTGATAAGCCATATTACATACTTCCGTATAAGTAACTACGGGTAATCTACGCGCTTTCTGAGCAATTCTCGGATCAGCAGTCATAATGCCTTCAACATCAGTGAAAATGTCAATCCACTCCGCATTTAACGCTACTCCTAATGCAGCAGCAGATGTATCACTTCCACCTCTACCAATAGTTGTCATATCTCCATTAGGTGCTGCTCCTTGAAATCCGGCAACAACAACAACATCATATAATTGTAGTTCGCGCTGCAATCGATCACATTTCATTTTAATAATTTTTGCATTTGTATGCTCCGTATTTGTACGAAAACCCGCTTGGGCACCAGTTAAAGCTGTAGCTTTAATTCCTCTTTCCAGAAGCATATTGGAAAATACTAGACTCGAAATAATTTCTCCACAAGACAATAGTGAATCTTGTTCTCTTTTATTTAAATGTGTTTTAGAACTATTAACCATTGATAATAAAGTATCTGTTGCATATGGGTCGCCCTTTCTTCCCATAGCAGAAACAACTACAACTACTTTATATCCATCATTTAATGCGTGTTCAATATGCTTTAAGGCATATTGTCTACTTTCTTCATCACGTACTGATGTACCACCAAATTTTTGCACAATCAGTTTCATCATAACACCTCTAAAAATTAACTTAATAAGTAATATTTGCCGCCTCAATCGATGAAAGAGGTGTAAGGAAAATCAGTTAGGAGAAGTACAAATTACAAAACGGGCCTGCTTTTCAAAAAGGCTATCCACATATTAGTTAATGCTGAATTTCATGTTTATTAATGTTCAATAAATTTTCCTAATAAAATCATAAAAAAACTATTTTACCAATTCAAGCTTAACCAAGCTTTCTGCTATTTGTACTGAATTCCATGCTGCACCTTTTAATAAATTATCAGATACGACCCACATATGGAAGCCTTTATCTTCATCCAAATCCTTCCGAATTCTACCTACAAAAACATCATTTTTTCCAACTGCATGTGCAGGCATAGGATATAGTTGCTCTTTCGGATTATCTTGGAGAACAATCCCATCGGCAGAACTAAGCAGAGTACGGATGCTTTCAACATCTATTCCCTCTTTTTCTATTTCTAAATATACGGATTCTGAATGACCTGTTTCAACTGGTAGACGCACGCAAGTTGCTGCTACTTTTAAATCAGGCATATGCATTATTTTCTTCGTTTCATTTATCATTTTCATTTCTTCAAATGTATAACCATTTTCCACGAATTTATCGATTTGTGGAACAGCATTAAAGGCTATTTGATAATGCTTTTCATCACCTTTAACAGGCAATATTTTTGGTTTGAAGCCTTCATTTTCAATAATGGAGCGTGTTTGATTTTTTAACTCTTCTATTGCAGCTGCGCCAGCTCCAGAAACCGCTTGATAAGTTGAAACAATTACTTTTTTCAAGCCAAAAGCTTGACGAATAGGTTCAAGTGCGACAACCATCTGAATTGTAGAGCAATTAGGATTAGCTATAATTCCATTATGAAGCTTTAAATCCTCTTCATTTACCTCAGGAACTACTAGAGGTACCTCTGGATCCATTCGATACGCACTTGTATTATCTATAACAATTGCACCACGTTTAACTGCTTCCGGTGCAAATAATTTCGAAATATTTCCACCCGCACTAAATAGAGCAATATCAACATTTTCAAAGCTTTCAGGCTTTGCTTCCTTGACAACGACCTCTTCATTCCTAAACTTCTGTACTGTACCCGCTGATCGTGAAGAAGATAGGAGGGTAAGCTTGCGAATAGGAAAGTTACGCTCTTCTAAAGTACGAATCATTTGTTGTCCAACCGCACCTGTTGCGCCTACTACAGCTACATGAAAACCAGTTGTTGCCATTAAACATTCCCCTTTTCAGAATTAACATATAACCTTATCATTAATGTAATGATAAACATTATTTTAACATATATATGGCTACTACTATACTTTTTTCTATTATTTTAGTAAAGGCTATTTTATGAAAAAGTATATTTTCGTAAGATATAAATTGTCATCGAAATTTCATTTAAAGGCAACAATATTTATAGGGTGGATGGAGCCACCCTATAAATGATTTCTTCATAAACACAGATATAATTAAATCGGATGTTTATACTTTTGAATACGACTTTTAAATAAAAAAATTTTGTTATGTGTATATACATCTTTAGGTTTCATAAAGGGGCTATAAATGTAAAGGAATTTTTTTATTCATCAAGAAAACGCTCGACAATAACTGGTTGAAGCTGATAACCTTCCATTGCTGCTTCTACTGTTCTTTGTAAGTCTGACATTCTTGCAACCATTGAATTTGGCTTACGAACCGGATCATCCTGTCCATAAGGAATAAAGTAAATATTTTTTGTAGACATTAACCTCATTAGATTTACTCCATTTAACCCCAAAGCATCATTTGTTGAAATTCCCAATACAACTGGTTTTCTGTTTCGTAAAGTTGCTTTTGCCGCCATTAGTACTGGGGAGTCAGTAAGGGCATTTGCCATTTTGCTCATTGAATTACCGGTTAAAGGAGCAATCACCATACAATCTAAAGGAAGCTTCGGACCTAACGGTTCAGCGTCCACAATCGAATCAATGACTTTCCTACCTGTGACCTGTTCAATTCGATCAATCCAATCCTCCCCTTTACCAAAACGTGTTTCTGTACTTTTTACAGTAAAAGTAACTACCGGAATGACCTCAGCACCCGCTTCAACTAGATTTTTTATTTCTGGAAACACTGCATCGTACGTACAATGTGAACCTGTTAATCCAAATCCTATGCGTTTTCCCTTTACACTCATCATTCATTTCTCCTTTCTTTTAATTACATCTTCTTCTAAAAGCTGTATAAGCACATTTCCTAGAATTTGTCCTGCTGTCTTAGGTGCGACAATACCAGGTAAACTAGGAGCAAGCAGTGCCTTTATCCCACGCTTTTCTGCATATCGAAAATCTGTTCCCCCTGGTTTTGAGGCTAAATCTATAATTAAGGTCTGTGTTGGCATCTTTTGAATAACAGCAGCATTCACAATTAAATGCGGAATCGTATTAATACAAATATCCAAATTTTTCACCTCATGTTCCAAATCTTTCAAATGGAATGGAGCTAACCCCATTTCTTCAATTCGGGCAATATGTTCAGTCTTTCTAGCACCTACTGTTACTTTTGCTCCTAAATGATGAAATGCGCGAGCGATGCTCATCCCCACTCTACCTAAACCAAGGACTGCAACTTTGGAACCATGAATAGTAAATTCCGTATGTTGAATAGCCATCATAATGGTTCCTTCAACAGTTGGAATTGAATTATATATTGCAACATCATCACGTTCGAATAATTTCACTAGCTTACGATTCGCTTTTTTCGTGATATTGTCCAAATAAGGATTGCTTATTCCTGAATAGATAGTGCAATAATCTGGTGTCTTTAAGATAATATCTTCAGTTAATTTAACTTCTTCATTAGAAAATATCGTATCCACTTGTCCTTCTAAATTTGTTCCAGTCACAGGTAAAATAATCGCATCAATTTCTTTAAAATTTACTTCACTGACCTTTTCTTTGAATACGCCAGAAAAAACATGATCTAATTGCTCAAATCCAATTAGCGATAGTCTTGCGTCTAATTCTGCTAATTTGCGGATTACCTCCAATTGACGGGCATCTCCTCCAATGACGGCAATCTGCAATCCGGTCAACATCAATATCGTCACCTTCTTAAAAGATTTTCGCTTATCACTTAAACATTTTATGTAATAGATTTGTATTAGGTGATTTATCCATAAAATAAAAAAAGATTGACCACATAGCCAATCAAACTCCCATTCCATTATTAATAATGTTCCGGTACTTCTAAAATAATCATATCTGAACCGATAGTCCGAATCTGCTGCCAAGGTACTTTTATTTCACTGCTTTGTTTCCTCATCCACTTCCCTGTTGGAATAATTAACGAATGAATTTGTCCTGATTTTTCATTGAATTCTAAATCTGTATGACCTAATACACCTAACCTCTCAGCCTTTTTAAAATCGACAATTTCTTTTCCACTTAATTCACTTAACCGCATATATGAAAACCTCCTTTACCACACTCTTAATAACAATGTATCGCTTGTCAGCCAATTTTAGAACAAGTTATAGAAAGACAAAGTAATCTAAACAATAAGAAGAGCGCGAGAGATTTTTCATAACTTATACTCAAAAAAATACCCCTTTATAAAAAGGGGTATAAAGAAATTATTGAATGTTTTTTGGTAATTGACCAGATGGACTTACCAAAGCAACAGAGTATTTAGAAGTGAAAATTTTCTTTGATAATTGATTTACATGATCAATGGAAACTTGATCAATTTGCTCCACAATTTCATCAAGTGAGCGATGCTTCCCTAATAATAATTCATTTTTTCCGTTACGGCTCATCCTACTATTTGTACTTTCTAAACTGAGCATTAAATTTCCTTTTAGCTGTTCCTTGCAGTTCCGTACTTCTTTTTCGGTCACTCCACTGCCTTTTATCGTGTCTAACGTAGATTGAATCGTGTCAAACAGATGATCTAATTGTTTTGCACCTGTTCCAGCATAAATAGTTACCATTCCTGTGTCCTGATATGATGAATGATAGGAAAACACAGAATAAGCTAATCCTCTTTGTTCACGAACTTCTTGAAATAATCTTGATGACATACTTCCACCTAAAATGTTGTTTAAAACTATTAAATCATAAATCTCATCATGTCCTATCGGTAAACCTTCAAAACCTAAGCACAAATGGGCTTGTTCCGTATCCTTTTTTCTTACACTTTTATTAAAATGGAAGGTAGGAACTTTTTCTTCTCGTAAATGATTTCCGCCTTCATAAGACCCGAATAATCCCTCCACCTGATGGATAAAAGATTCTTTTACATTTCCTGCAATCGAAATAACAACCTTATCTGGTGTATACTTATCATGCATATATTGTTTTAACGTTTGACCTGAAAAAGTATCTAATGTTTCTTCAGTACCTAAGATTGGATATCCTAGAGGATGATTTTCATAAACAGCTTTACTTAACAAATCATGTACAATATCATCAGGAGTATCTTCATACATTTTAATTTCTTCATAAACAACATTCTTCTCTTTCTTCAATTCTTCATCAACAAAAGTCGAGTGAAAAAACATATCTGAAAGAGTTTCAAGAGCAAATTGAGCATGATTATCTAAAACCTTAGCATAGTAACAAGTATATTCCTTTGAAGTAAATGCATTTACTTGTCCACCTATTGAATCAAATGCCTCTGCAATTTCCTTTGCAGATTTTGTTTTGGTTCCTTTGAAAAACATGTGCTCCAAAAAGTGTGATATCCCATTATTTTCTGTATGCTCATTTCTAGAGCCTGTTCCAATCCATATTCCAATAGCTACCGAACGAACAGTTGGAATTTCTTCAAGTACAATTCTTAGTCCATTTTGGCAAGTATATTTCTTAATCAAAGTTTTTCCTCCTAAACTTGGTGTGTAGACACCATTAAGGAAATGAAAATTAATCATTTTTTTCTTTATCATTTCCTAAATTTAATTTTCCATCATTAGCTTTAATAATCCGTTCTTCATCCATTAACTTAGATACTGTTCCAATACGTAGCTGTTTTTCCCTAATATCTTTTATTAATCGAGGTAATGCTTTTGCAGTTGAATCCGTAGGATGCATAAGAATAAGTGCTCCTGAATGAACCTTGGAAATTACCCGATTTACAATCGTATCAGGAGATGGCTTTTGCCAATCTATTGTATCGACACTCCACATAATCGTACGGAGATTCATTGAATGAGCAATTTCAACCACTTCATCTCGATAGCTTCCACTAGGAGGAGCAAATAATCTAACTTGTTTTCCAGTTGTAGCTTTAATCACTTGATTTGTTTGAATTATTTGTTCCCGTATTCGATCAGAAGAAAGCAGTTTCATATCGGGATGGGTATAAGAATGGTTTCCTACTTCATGACCAGAATCGACAATCATACTTGCTAAATCTGGATTTTCCTTCACCCATCTTCCTTCAAGAAAAAAAGTAGCATGAACATTGTTTTCCTTTAGTGTTTTTAAAATGGAAGGTAAATATTCATTTCCCCAAGCAACGTTTATTAGAAAACTTACCATAGGCTTATCAGGGTTGCCACGATAAATTGGAGCAGGTGACAAATCATTTAAATGTACTTTCGCAGGAATTTGTTTAAATACAAGCTTATTTTCGTCAAATTTCCCATCTTTTTTCATATTATTGTAGGAGGATTTTATATCCACCTCAATCCCATTATAGCCGGGGATTGCTTTCCATACCCGGTCAATTTTTGCATCCTGAGGATTAATTGAATAGTTTTTTGAAGCCTGTATAATTTGATTATATAAATCATTTTGCTTAGTAGGTATGTAATTTGTATCCTCTTTCAAATAAGAAAGATACTTTTCAGTTAATGGATTATTAACGATTGACAATGTAAGGATAGCAATCATAACTATTCCAATCAAGTTTTTTTTAATTATTTTCACCTTGAACTTCCTCCTTTTATAAAAAAATATGTAGGAGGAGGACAAGGTAGAACAATGTTTACTCTACAACTTACTTCAACTTGTTAAAAGAAAAGCGCAAGTGAATTACTCAATGACGTACGGACTGGGAAAATTAGCAGTTCAATTTTCCTTGAAAAAAACTTCCACTGAGATAAAGGAAAGAAAAGGTGAAATAATAGGCGAATCGATACTTGCTTATCATAGGGAGTAGTCCTGACCTACGATATTCGACGGGGCTTGCACTAGCCATATCAGGCACTTTACATCATTTATACCCTTATAAAAATTTTTTCCTTAGTTATTTATAAATAAAAAAAGCCAGGTAATTGCCTGACTTTACTCTTTATCTTTATTCTCATTTTGTTCCTTTAAAACTGCTTTTCGAGAAAGATTTACACGCCCTTGATTATCAATTTCAAGAACTTTAACAAGAATTTCATCACCAATTTTCAAAACATCTTCAACTTTGCGTACTCGTTCTTCAGCAATTTCAGAAATATGGACAAGGCCATCTTTGCCACTAAATATTTCAACAAAAGCACCGAACTTTTCAATTCGTTTAACTTTACCTAAGTAAATTTGTCCAACTTCAACTTCACGAACAATGTCTTCGATAATTTTCTTCGCTTTTTTATTCATTTCCTCATTGGCAGATGAAATAAAAATAGTTCCGTCTTGTTCAATATCGATTTTTACACCAGTCTCTTCAATAATTTTATTGATTTGCTTTCCACTTGGTCCAATTACATCTCTAATCTTATCAGGATTAATGGACATAGTAAGAATTTTTGGTGCATAGGTTGAAAGCTCTTCACGCGGACCAGAAATTGTAGACAGCATATGGTTTAAAATTTGCATTCTGCCTTGTTTTGCTTGCTGCAATGCTTCTTCTAGGATTTGACGAGATAATCCTTCAATTTTAATATCCATTTGCAGAGCTGTAACTCCATTTTCAGTACCTGCAACTTTAAAGTCCATATCACCTAAATGGTCTTCCATCCCCTGGATATCTGTTAAAACAGTATAATGCTCTCCAGATTTAACAAGACCCATAGCAATTCCAGCAACTGGGGCTTTAATTGGAACACCTGCATCCATCATAGCTAAAGTACTTGCACATATACTTGCTTGTGAAGTAGATCCGTTTGATTCAAGTACTTCAGAAACTAAGCGGATTGTATATGGAAATTGTTGTTCATTTGGAATAACAGGTTCTAATGCTCTTTCTCCTAAAGCTCCATGACCAATTTCTCGTCGTCCAGGACTTCTCATAGGTCCAGTTTCACCAACACTAAATTGAGGGAAATTATAGTGATGCATAAATCTCTTAGATTCTTCAATGCCTAAACCGTCTAATATTTGCACATCACCTAATGCACCAAGTGTACATATACTCAATGCTTGGGTTTGTCCACGTGTAAATAACCCTGAACCATGAGTTCTTGGTAAAAGTCCCACTTCAGAAGAAAGTGGACGAATTTCATCGATTTTACGGCCATCGGGACGAATTTTTTCTTCCGTAATTAATCGTCGAACTTCACCTTTTACAAGATTGTTCAAAATCTGTTTTACTTGTTTTAATGTATCTTCCGCTAGTTCTTCTTTTTCTTCATATTTAGCAATTACATCTTCTTTAACCGCTTTTATTGCATCTTCTCTAGCATGCTTTTCTTGAACCTGTATTGCTTTTAATAAATCTTCTTCACACAAAGCTTTAACTTCAGCTTCCAAATTTGCATCAATTTCGTATAAAGAAATTTCCATTTTTTCTTTACCGACTTTTTCAACAATCTCTTCTTGAAACTTAATTAATTTTTTAATTTCTTCATGACCATACATGATTGCTTCTAACATTGTTTCTTCTGGCACTTCATTCGCACCAGCTTCAACCATATTGATTGCATCCTTTGTTCCTGCAACCGTTAAATGCATGTCACTTTTTTCCATTTGAGAAACTGTTGGATTAATCACAAATTCTCCATCTATACGACCTACAACGACTCCTGCGATAGGTCCTTGAAATGGAATATCAGATATGGATAATGAAAGGGATGAACCAAACATAGCTGCCATTTCTGAAGGACAATCTTGATCGACACTCATTACTATACTTACTACTTGAACTTCATTTCTAAACCCATCGGCAAATAAAGGACGGATTGGACGGTCGATTAATCGACTGGCAAGAATAGCCTTTTCGCTTGGGCGACCTTCCCGTTTAATAAATCCTCCCGGTATTTTACCTACTGCATATAAACGTTCTTCATAATTTACTGTTAAAGGAAAGAAATCTACTGATTTCGGTTCCTTGGATGCTGTAGCCGTACTTAATACAGCTGTATCACCATAGCGTACAAGAACAGCTCCATTTGCTTGTTTAGCTAGCTGGCCAATTTCTACTGTTAATTCACGTCCAGCCCAATCTATGGTAAATGCTTGTTTTTCTTGATCCATATAAAAACTCCTTTCTATATTTTTCCTCTTTCTTTTATATGAAAAAGAATTATTGATAAAATAATCATTTTATTATTTTGTTTTAAACTATTGAACAAATAAGTTTTTGTATGTCTTTGCTTATTATGTATTGTAAACAAAAAAATTGAAATTTGTATCGTAACTTTTTGGGAGTTACAATTTAGTATTCCGTTTATTGAAGGATTTAGCAAAGAGTATATCTATAAAATGGTCAGAACTTTTATTATAGAGGCAGCATTCTGAAATAAGCTTTTCTCACTTTACTTTGAAGGTATTAAAATCCAGATGTTTGATCAATTATGAAAAGTGGATTTTTTAAAAGAATTACAGCTTTTAATGCTAACAAAAAAGCGGGAAATATCCCGCTTCTTCTGTTGAATTGACCATTTAAATTAACGACGTAAACCAAGTTTGTTAATTAACTCACGATAACGTTGTACATCTTTATTACGTAGGTAAGTAAGTAGGTTTCGACGACGACCTACCATTTTCATAAGACCACGACGTGAATGATGATCTTTTTTGTGCGTACGTAAATGTTCATTCAAATTATTGATATCCTCTGTAAGGATTGCAATTTGAACCTCTGGAGAACCAGTATCAGTATCATGAACTTTGAATTGGTTAATGATTTCATTTTTACGTTCTTGACTAATTGCCATCCTTTTCACCTCCTAAAAAATAGATAATCCCCAATTACTGAGCAAACGTCGGTGACTCGATTTGCCAAGCAAAGGTTCATTACACTGTATAAGAATACTACTTTTTATACTAAAAAACAAGTCTACTCTACAATTTTTTTGAAGTATTCTATAGCTTCCTGCTTGTCCTTCTCAATTTGCTCTTTTAATTGATCAATTCCATTAAATTTCTTTTCATCCCTAATTCTTTTATGCCATTCGATCGTAACTTCCTCACCATAAATAGAGTGGTCAAAATCAATAATATGCACTTCTACTGTTAAGGAATATTCTTCTTCTTTTTTGAACGTAGGCTTGAATCCAACATTACATACTCCATTGTACCAATTTCCACTAACCAATAGTTTTACAGCATAAACACCTGTTTTAGGAGTAATATATTCACTTTTTAATTGAATATTTGCTGTCGGAAATCCTATTTGTCTTCCTCTTTTTTCGCCATGAATCACAATTCCGTTTGTGTGATAGAATCGACCTAAAACTTGAGAAACTTCAGTCATATTTCCGCTTGCTAACAACTGTCTTGTTAAAGTAGAGCTCACTTTTTCTTCACCTGCATGCCGATTAATTTCTAATTTTTCAACCGTTGTACACGTAAAATTTCCGTTAGCATGAATAGGCAGTGTTTCCATCGTACCTTTACCAAATTTTCCATAGGAAAAATCAAAACCTGCCACAACATGTTTCACATTTAGTCGTGTAATATATTGGTTTACATACTCTTCTGGAGACAAATTTGCAAAATTAGATGTAAATCTAACAATAAATAAATAGTCAATACCCATCTTTTCTATTAATTGTTTTTTATCTTCTAAAGGTGTGATTAGCTCGACCTGTTTATGTTTTTGACTCAAAACAACAGAAGGATGGGGGTCAAATGTCATTACAGCGCTTTTCCAGTTATTTTGTTCAGCAATTTCCTTCGCTGATAATATAACTCTTTGATGCCCCTTATGAATACCATCAAAATAACCTAATGCCATCACTATCGGAGGAAAATCCTCTTGGTTTAACGAATGTGGATGATGAATTGTTATAACCTTCAAATGTCTCACCTATTTCTTCTATTCAAGCAAACCTAAATAAAGGTTAGATTTGCAAAAATTGTTTTGGAAAAAGTTTTAGTTTACCCCATTAAGAACTTTAACTGGTTTTATTAAGTGAGGTTTATTCGGATGAATTTTATAAATGGCTAGTACTTGATTTCTATTAATAAAAACAACTTCTTTATCCCCATAAATCCAAGTTTCGTCCTTAGGTAATACTGCACCGTTATTCACTTTCTCTGCTAATGTATCATTAATTTCTCGTTTCGGCAAATGTGAAAGCCCTCTATCTATTGGGAAAATTTTATTTTCTAAGTCGCCTTCTTCCAAACGAGTTTCTATTTCTGAAAAAGATAAACAATCATCCTTTAAGAATGATCCAGAGGAAATTCTCGTTAAATCAGACATATGTGCAGGATAACCTAGCTTTTCCCCAATCGATACAGCAAGTGTTCGGATATACGTTCCTTTACTACACCTCACACGAAAACGAAAAGAAATAGTATTACCAGCAAATATATTACGATCATCTAATAATTCAATTTCATATATATTTACAGTTCTTGTAGGACGATCAACGATAATCCCTTTTCTTGCGTATTCATATAAACGTTTGCCGTTTACCTTTACTGCTGAGTACATTGGAGGAGTTTGTTTAATTTCACCCAAAAAAGATGACAATACATCTAAAATCTGTTGTCTATCTATTGGTTTAATTACTTGTTTTTCCTGAATGACTTCACCACTGGCATCTTCAGTCGTTGTTGAAAGACCTAATGTTACTTCCCCGATGTATTCCTTTCCAGCATTTGTTATGTATTCAGCTACTTTTGTACCTTTTCCTAAACAGATGGGTAAGACACCAGCCACATCTGGATCAAGTGTTCCTGTATGACCTACTTTTTTCATTTTTAACAATTTTCTAATCTTAAACACACAGTCATGTGAGGTCATACCTTTTGGTTTCCACAAAGGAAGAATTCCATCCATATTGTTGCTCCTTTAAAAAAATTTCATTTTAACCTTTTCAAGCAAAAAAATGGATAGACGAAAATGTCTATCCATTTAACTTAAACAAAATTCGTTTATTTATCTGTGTTAATTTCTTTAATTAATGTTTCAATGCGATTTCCATAATCAATTGATTCATCAATTGCAAAAGCAAGCTCTGGTGTTTTTCGCAGTCGAATTCTATGACCCACTTCGGAACGAATAAATCCTTTTGCTTTTTCAAGAGCATTTAACGTTCCTTCTTTTTGTTTATCATCACCAAGTACCGTAATATATACAGTTGCTTGCTGGAGATCACCTGTTACCTGTACATCTGTAACGGTAACAAAGCCAATACGTGGATCCTTGATTTTACGTCCGATGATTTCACTTAACTCTTTTTTCATTTGTTCACCGACACGATTTGCACGTAGGCTCATGTATAACACCTCTCATTACAACCATTCAATAATGGTTTCTAATCTTTCCCATTCAGGAAAGGAATCCAAAAATTTCAGAGTATTTTCAACTTCTCTTTCTGCAGCCAATTGTGATGAATTAACTGTGACAATAGCAATTTTTGTTCTTTGCCATAGATCTTGGTATTCAATCTCTGCAGCAGAAACATTGAATTTTTGTTTCAGACGTGTAAGTACACGCTGCAAGACTGCCCTTTTTTCTTTTAGTGTTTTCACTTCATAAATGCGGAATTCACATTCCACAGAAGCAATCATTTACGCTCAACTTCTTCCATTACAAAAGCTTCAATGATATCTCCTTCTTTTAAATCATTATAGTTTTTAATTGTAATACCACATTCATAACCTTGGCTAACTTCTTTTGCATCATCTTTAAAGCGTTTTAATGTATCGATTTCACCTTCAAAGATAACAACATTATTTCGAATGATGCGTATTCCACTGTCTCTAGTTATTTTACCATCAGTTACATAGCTTCCAGCAATTGTTCCAACTTTAGAAACTTTAAATGTTTGGCGAACTTCTACTTGACCTATAATTTTTTCATAGAACTCTGGATCAAGCATACCTTTCATTGCTGACTCGATTTCTTCAATTACTTTGTAAATAATTCGATGTAAACGAATATCCACATTTTCTGCTTCTGCTGCGCGCTTCGCATTTACATCTGGACGAACATTAAATCCAATAACAATTGCATTTGATGCTGCTGCAAGAGAGATATCAGATTCATTGATTCCGCCAACAGCAGTATGAATGATTCTAACATTTACCCCTTCAACATCAATTTTTTGTAACGAAGCTGCCAGTGCCTCTACAGAACCTTGAACATCAGCCTTAATGATAATATTAATGTCTTTCATTTCACCTTGTTTCATTTGTTCGAATAAGGTATCTAAGCTCACACGGGCTGTTTCATTTCGTTGAGCAAGTACTGCTTGCTGGGCACGAACTTCTCCTACTTGACGGGCAGTTTTTTCGTCATCAAATACTACAAAACGATCTCCAGCTTGTGGAACATCATTTAATCCAGTTAATTCAACTGGTGTAGAAGGTCCTGCTTCCTTCACTCGACGACCTAAATCATTAACCATCGCACGTACACGACCATATGTGTGTCCTACAACAATCGGATCACCGACACGTAAAGTACCATTTTGAACTAATAAAGTAGCAACTGATCCACGCCCTTTATCAAGCTGAGCTTCAATCACTGTTCCAATTGCATTTCTATTTGGATTTGCTTTATACTCTTCGACTTCACTGACAAGTAAAATCATTTCAAGTAGGTTTTCAATACCTTCACCAGTTTTAGCTGATATTGGAACAAATATTGTATCCCCGCCCCAATCCTCTGGAACAAGACCATGTTCAGTTAATTCTTGCATCACACGATCTGGATTAGCAGTCGGTTTATCCATTTTATTTACGGCTACAATAATTGGAACATTTGCGGCTTTAGCATGGTTAATTGCTTCGATTGTTTGTGGCATAACACCATCATCAGCAGCAACGACTAAAATTGTAATGTCAGTAATTTGTGCTCCACGTGCACGCATTGTAGTAAATGCAGCATGTCCAGGAGTATCAAGGAAAGTTATTTTCTTACCATTTACCTCAACTTGGTATGCTCCAATATGCTGAGTGATTCCTCCTGCTTCTCCTGCAGTTACTTTTGTATTACGAATCGAATCTAATGTTGTTGTTTTACCATGGTCAACATGTCCCATAATTGTTACAACTGACGGCCTTTCAATAAGATTCTCATCTGTATCTTCAGTAAAGTAAACTTCTAGATCTGTTGCATCAACTTGAATTTCTTCCTCAACTTCCACACCATAATCTGTCGCAATAAGCTCAATCGAATCTTTATCTAATTCATTGTTGATTGTGGCAACTACACCAAGCATAAATAGTTTTTTAATCAATTCTGATGGTTCCCGATGTAATTTTTTGGCAAGCTCAGCAACAGTTAATGAACCACTAAAAGTTATTTTACTAGGTAGTTCTTTTTTCTTAGCTGGTGCTTGCTGTTGTTGCTGTGATTTTTGCTTATTATTTTTATTATTGTTTTTATGATTATTTTTTGATTTACCTTTGTGATTCGTCCCTTTATTATCTTTCGTTGATTCGTTTTTATTATTTTTTGGTTTATGTTTTGGTTGTATAGTTTCTTTCACGAGGCTCTCTTCAACTTCCATTTCTTTTTGGTTATTTTTTGTATTATTTTGATGTTTATTTTGGTGCTGGTCTTTTGATTGATTCTTTACCTTTGAATTGGAATCCTGTTGTTTATTATTTGTGTTATACATTTTATCCAATTTATTAATAGCATCCCCATCAATCATAGACATATGATTCGTTACTTCAATATTCATTTCTTTAAGCTTTGAAATGATATCTTTACTTGAAACCTTTTGTTTTTTTGCGTATTCGTAAATTCGAATTTTACTCATATGTTCACCCCCACCTATGATTCACCCGAGCAATATTTCCAATTTCTTCGCAAAGCCCAGATCCGTAATCGCCACTACAACTCTTGATTCTTTGCCTATCGCGTTCCCGAGTACTTCTCTATTCGTGATCCACATAATTGGGACGTGATAATATCGACATTTATCCTGTATCTTTTTCGCTGTATTTTCTGATGCATCTCTAGATAGTAAAACAAGTTTTGCGTGACCATTTTTTATTTCTTTGACAACTAATTCTTCACCTGATATAACTTTCCTTGCACGGTTGGCTAGACCAAGTAAAGATAACGCTTTTACTTCAGACATACAACTACAGATTCTCCCTTTCAATGAGCTTCAATAGTTCATCATAAATAGAATCCTCAATTGTTGCTTCAAGATGATTTGCTAAAATATTCTTTTTCTTAGCTAGTAGTATAGCTTCTTTATCCTTTGATAAATAAGCTCCTCTTCCAGACTTTTTACCTTTAGGATCGATTGATACTTCTCCTTCTTTAGAACGTACAATCCGAATCATCTCTTTTTTAGGCTTCATTTCACCAGTAGCTACACATTTTCTTAAAGGTATTTTTTTTTGAATCGCCATTTTGATCACCCCTATTCGAAATCATCTTCCATCATTTCGAAACGATCATCCTGAATGTCTTCATCACTAAATAATCTCGAGTCCTCACGAGGGTATATCCCTAGCTCACGTGCCTCTGATTCACTTTTTATATCAATTTTCCATCCAGTAAGCTTAGCTGCTAATCTTGCATTTTGTCCTCGTTTTCCAATTGCTAGTGAAAGCTGGTAATCGGGAACAATAACGGTTGTTGCTTTTTCTTCTTCATCAACCGTAACTTCTAAGACCTTTGATGGACTTAGTGCGTTAGCAACAAATGTCACTGGATTGTCTGACCATTCAACTATATCAATTTTCTCACCTTTAAGCTCATTGACAATGGCTTGAACCCTAGCACCCTTTGGACCAACACATGCTCCTACAGGATCAACCTCAGGCTGGTCTGTATAAACAGAAATTTTCGAACGATCCCCTGCTTCACGTGCAACAGATCTAATTTCAACTGTCCCATCATAAATTTCAGGAACCTCAATTTCGAATAAGCGTTTTAATAATCCAGGATGTGTACGGGATACAAAAATTTGAGGTCCTTTTGTTGTTTTTTCAACTTTTGTAATATACACTTTGATACGATCATGAGGTCGGTACGATTCATTTGGCATTTGCTCACTTTGTGCAAGTAATGCTTCAATCTTTCCTAGATTCACATAAATAAAGCGAGGATCTTGCCTTTGAACAATCCCTGTCATAATGTCGTCTTCACGATCAATAAATTCAGAATAAATTATTCCTCTTTCTGCTTCACGAACACGTTGAGTAACTACTTGCTTCGCTGTTTGTGCAGCAATACGACCGAAATCCTTCGGTGTTACTTCAATTTCTACAACATCTCCAACTTCATATGCAGGATTTATTTTTGCAGCATCTTCAAGTGAAATCTCAAGTCGAGAATCGAAAACTTCATCCACTACATCTTTCCTTGCAAATACTCTCATCGTTCCATTTTCTAAATTTAAGTCCGTGCGAACATTTTGTGCTTGATTAAAATTTCTTTTATAAGCAGATACAAGTGCTGCTTCAATTGCTTCTATGATTACGTCGCGAGAAATCCCTTTCTCTTTTTCTAAAATAATAAGAGCATCCAATAATTCTGTGCTCATGAAAACGTCATCCCCCTCAAAAATAATAAAAAAACTGGTGAGTATATAATGGGTTCTATCGATCACTCGTTAGAACGGGATTGTTGTGCTTTTAGTTGTAGATTATTATCCTTACAAAAATAATAGGAACATAAAAGCATTAAAAAATAATAGCGAGACGAGCTTTTGCTACTTTTTCGTATGGAATTTCTACTTCTTTTATTCTAGTTTTAATTTTAATTTCTAATTTTAAAATCTTCCCATCAAAATAAAGTAGTTTTCCCTCAAATTGTTTCTCATCATCGATTGGCTCATAGGTTTTAACATTGACATTTTTCCCTACAGCTTTTTCAAAATCTTGTACTTTTTTTAACGGTCGTTCAGCACCAGGAGATGATACTTCAAGGAAGTAGTTGTTTGGGATTGGATCTATTTCATCCAATTTTTCCCCAAGTCGTTCACTGACAATCCCACATTCTTCGATATCAATCCCGTCTTCTTTATCTATATATACGCGAAGAAACCAGTTTTTCCCTTCTTTTATATATTCGATATCTACAAGATCCAGGTCCATATCTTGAATAATTGGTGTAACGAGTTCTTCTACTATGTCCGTTACTTTACTCATAAAAACCTCCTGATTAACAATGGTTAGTAGCATAAATTAGGCTGTTTTCAAAATAATAAGTTGCTATTCGTAAATTATGAAATTTCATTATATAGAATATTTTTTCTATATAAACACCTTTTTTACAAAAGACATCTGGATTTTAAAAAAGCCTAAATGATAAAAATTAATCATCATAGAAGCAATGGACTCATTCAAAGGCTATTTTTCGAAACTAAACGATGTGTTTAACACCAGAATAACACTACGGTCTAATTCTTATTAGAGCCAATGATGATTTTTTTGTAAACACAGAACAGCAATAAAGTATTCGAAATAAGCCTATAAAAAAATGGGTAACAAACACGAAAGAGTGGGTAAGCCCCACTCTTTCCAAGAGTTATCAGTAGTATTTCCAATAAAAATATACCATAACCAAAAATTATATGCAAATAAATCAACAATCAATGCTTATGGCGAACGATTATTACATTATAGAAAAAGCTTTTTTTATTGTTCAACTAAATGGTTAAAGTAATATATTTTTATCTAAATCTAAAAAAGTGATAATTGGTTTTGTTCTGGTAGAGATTCTAAGCAACCATGTTTGTCTAGATATTCAATAATGGTTTTCGAAACCTTCCCACGCTGCTGTAAATCCTCTTTAGACAAAAATTCTCCTTCTGCACGAGCTTTTACAATATTTAATGCAGCGTTCGTTCCTAATCCAGGTATGGCATTAAATGGAGGTATTAAAGAATTTCCATCGATAACAAACTCAGCGGCTTTTGAGCGGTAAAGATCAACCCGTTGGAATTGAAATCCACGCTCACACATCTCTAGACAAAGCTCTAAAACCGTCAGTAAACTTTTTTCTTTTGTAGATGCATCTAATCCTTTAGCATTGATTTCTTCAATTTTCGATCTTAATGAACTTGATCCACGAACCATCGCTTCAAGGTCAAAATCTTCGGCTCTGACTGTAAAATAAGCCGCATAATATAGTAATGGCAAATGCACTTTAAAATAGGCAATCCGGACAGCCATTAATACATATGCTGCTGCATGGGCCTTTGGAAACATGTATTTTATTTTTTTACATGAATCAATATACCATTCTGGTACATTTTGATTTCTCATTTCCTCTTCCATTTCAGGTTGTAGACCTTTCCCTTTACGAACAGATTCCATAATTTTAAAGGCAAGTGATGGCTCTAAATTCTGATAGATTAAATAAACCATAATATCATCCCGACAGCCAATTACTTCCGGTAATGTACAAGTACCATTTTGAATGAGCTCTTGTGCGTTACCTAACCATACATCTGTCCCATGTGAAAGTCCTGATATCTGGACTAATTCTGAGAAGGTTGTCGGTTTTGTATCTTCTAGCATTTGTCGAACGAATCTTGTCCCAAACTCTGGAATTCCTAGAGTTCCAGTTTTACACATAATCTGTTCTTCAGTAACACCCAACGTTTCCGTACCACTAAAAATTTGCATAACCACTGGATCATCAGTAGGAATTGTCTTTGGATCAATTCCACTTAAATCTTGTAACATCCGAATCATTGTCGGATCATCGTGTCCAAGTATATCTAATTTTAATACATTATCATGAATAGAGTGGAAATCAAAATGAGTCGTTTTCCATTCGGATCCACGGTCATCTGCTGGGAATTGGATAGGTGTAAAATCATAAACATCCATATAATCTGGTATAACTATAATTCCACCAGGATGCTGCCCTGTTGTTCTCTTAACACCAGTACACCCTTGTACAAGTCGATCAATCTCGGCACCACGTAAATTAAGATTATGATCTTGAGCATATCCTCGAACATATCCATATGCTGTTTTATCTGCAACCGTACCAATTGTACCTGCACGATAGACATATTCCTCACCAAACAAAACCTTTGTATAGTTATGAGCACGTGGTTGGTACTCACCAGAAAAGTTAAGATCTATATCTGGAACTTTATCCCCTTTAAATCCAAGGAACGTTTCAAATGGAATATCATGGCCATCTTTCTTAAATTTGGAACCGCAATTCGGACAATCCTTATCAGGAAGGTCGAATCCTGAGCCAACTGACCCATCATTAAAAAACTCAGATGCTTTACATTCCGGACATACATAATGTGGAGGTAATGGATTTACTTCAGTTATTTCCGTCATTGTAGCAACAAATGACGATCCAACTGATCCACGAGAACCAACTAGATACCCATCGTTTAACGATTTTTTTACAAGCTTATGAGAGATAAGATAAATGACGGCAAACCCATGGCCAATAATACTTTTTAATTCTTTTTCAAGCCTTGCTTCAACAATCTCTGGTAATTCATCTCCATAAATGCTTCGTGCCATTTCATAGCTCATACGCCGTATTTCTTCTTCTGCACCTTCAATTTTAGGAGTATATAAATCATCCTTTATAGGTTTTATGACATCAATCATATCGGCAATTTTATTAGTATTCGTTATAACAATCTCTTTCGCTTTTTCTTCACCCAAAAACGAAAAATCATTCAACATTTCATCAGTTGTACGGAAATGAACATTAGGTAATTTATGACGATTAAGCGGATTAGCCCCTGCTTGTGATCCAATTAATATTTGTCGATAAATTTTATCCTCTGGATTTAAGTAATGTACATTGCCAGTAGCAACTACAGGGAGATTCAATTTCTCACCCAACTTTACAATGTTCGTAATAATTTCCTCTAATGATTTTTGATCTCTTATTAATTCAAGTTCAATTAAATGAGCATATACTTCTTTCGGATGTACCTCTAAATAATCATAAAACTTTGCTGTTTCTTCGACTTCGTCAGGAGCTTTCTGCATCATTCCCTCAAATACTTCCCCTTTATCACATGCTGATCCGACAAGAATACCTTCTCGATATTTTTGCAACTGTGAACGAGGAATTCTTGGTACTCGATAAAAATAATCAATATGAGCCAAAGAAATAAGCTTAAATAAATTCTTTAAACCAACATCGGTTTGCGCGAGCAATGTACAATGTGAAGGACGTGCCCGTTTATATGCTCCGCCTTTACCCATATAATCATTAAATTGATCATGATACTCAATACCTTGTTTACTGGCATCCTTTAATAATTTGATTAGAATATATCCTGTCGCTTCGGCATCATATATAGCCCTGTGATGCTGCGTTAATTCGATATCAAACTTTTTCGCTAATGTATTCAAACGATGGTTTTTAAATTCCGGAAAAAGCAATCTAGCAACTTCCAATGTATCAATTACAGGATTTGTTGCCTTATTTAATCCGATTTTTTGATAACCAACATTTAAAAAGCCCATATCAAAAGCGGCATTGTGTGCTACTAATATATCGTCTTGTGCCCATTCTAAAAATTTTCGTAATACAATATCCACATCTGGTGCAGATTCTACCATCTCATCGGTTATACCAGTTAATTCTATCGTTGTGTTTGATAGACGATGATGAGGATTGGCAAAGGATTCAAAGCGATCTACAATTTCACCATTATGAATTTTTACTGCAGCTAATTCAATAATCGTATCATACACAGCTGATAAACCAGTCGTTTCAACATCAAAAACAACAAATGTATCTTCACTAAGTAAGCGATGGGCATCATTATAAGCAATTGGAACACCATCATCCACAAGATTTGCTTCTACCCCATAAAGAATTTTTATGTCATTTTTTTTCCCTGCACTAAACGCCTCCGGAAATGATTGAGCAATTCCATGGTCTGTAATTGCAATTGCGTGATGTCCCCATTTTTTTGCTTGACCTACTAAATCACTTACAGATGTCACTGCATCCATCTGACTCATAGGTGTGTGGAGATGTAATTCCACACGCTTTTCCCCAGCAGGAGATTTATCCTGTCTTAGCTTTGGTTTAATTTCATTTAGATCATTAGCAATCATGACAAGATCACGAACAAAGGTATCATTTTGGATACTTCCTCTTGCCCGGATCCACATTCCTTTTTTAATTTGATTTAAAATAGCAGCATCTTCTTTATCACGAGAAAACATTTTAACAAGTATTGAACTTGTATAATCTGTGATTTTAAATGTTAATAAAGTTCTTCCACTTCGAAGTTCCTTTGTTTCTGCAAAAAAGACATAACCTTCTATCGTAATTCGTCTTTCCTCATCAACAATTTCTTCTATCCTTCGGAAAGTATCGTCATCCTTAATCGTTAACCCAATCATGACCGGACCTTCCGAAACAGGCGTATCTCCAGCTTCAGTTTCTTTCTTCTGCATTTCCATAACAGCTAATTTTGCACGTTCTTCATCTTCCTTTTGCTTTGCTTCTATAAACTTTTGATACTCTTCATTTGATTCATTTTGCCCAATTTCTGCATCAATAACAAATGGTGGAAATCCTACACTTTGATAAACATTCGAAAGCGTCTCTCCATATTTTTGCTTTACAGTTCTTGCTTCAGTATCATTTCTTGCTTTAATAATTAACTTATTTCCTTTTAAAGTTGGAAGCTGCTCATTTAATAAAGATAAAAGCATTGGAGAAATACCTTCTAATTCTTTTATACAATTCTTCCAATAATCCATGACCAATTCTTGCGAAAAAGAAGAATCTTGAACACGAATTGTAAAGCCTACATTTGCTATGTGATGGAATGTATGCTGAAGCTGTAGGGAAAAACGGCTAAAAAGTTCAAATGGTAAGATCTTATCTAGAAAAAAATAAAAATGCCAACGCTTATTTTTACGTTCAACCACGAGTTTTTCTATTTCTGCATTTTGAAATGATTGAACAACGATATCTTCTGTCAAATTTAGTTGTTGTAATAATACTCGAAATCGTTCTTTTTTGTCGGCGGGATTGCTTGACATAATCTCCTCTCCATCCTTATATATTTTTTATATCTATCTCAAACAGTAAGTCCACTATTTCATTCATAACCATAATAAAAAAATTACACAATAAATTCAATGTACAACATTTTCAAGTAAAATATATTCGAATAAGTGGCAAGAAGCAACCGGTCTTCATCCGATTGCTTCTTATCCATCTAATTAGAATTTTATTAACAATGTTCATCTTCCATTAAATAGTACCTTTTATAAAAAGAACCTTTGAATGTCATTCCAAGTAACAATAATCATTAAGAGCATCAGGAGCATAAACCCGATAAAATGAACCATACCTTCTTTTTGTCGATCAATTGGTTTTCCTCTTAAAGCTTCCACACCGAAGAATAATAAACGACCACCATCTAATGCTGGAATTGGTAGAAGGTTCATGATTCCTAAGTTAATACTTAATAAGGCAGCCCACTTCATTAAAAAAGTAACACCAGATTTAGCAACAACCTCGGTAGATTTATATATTCCTACTGGTCCAGATAGCATATCAATTGAGAACTGTCCCGTAACAAGCTTCCCTAGCATGCGAAAGATTTCAATTGTCCATTGGTAGGTTTGTTGAACTCCGTAAGTAGCAACCTTTAACGGGGATTTTTCAACAGGACTATTTACCCCGATTCTTCCAATCTCTTCTTTACCATCTTTTTCAGCTTTCGGAGTTACTGGAATATCCATTGTCTTATGGTCTCGTTCGACGGTAAACATGATTTCTTCTCCTGGATGCTTTTGGATAACTTCTACGATATCCTCCCAGCTAGAAATTTCGGATCCATCAATACTAATAACAGTATCTCCTTCATGTAATCCTGCCTGTTTAGCTGCACCGTCATTTGTTAATTTCCCTAAAACAGGATTATTGACAGGTACCCCTTGAATAATAGCTAGTATCGTAAAGATTACAATCGCTAAAACAAAATTCATCATTGGTCCAGCAAATATAGTCATTGCTCGTTTTCCTAATGATTTTGACGCAAATTGCCTATCCCAAGGAGCAATTTGTGTTTCCACTTGATCCTCAACAATCATTGCCTCTTTAGTTAGCGAATATGTCTTTAATACTTCATCATCGCCCTCTTCATACCCTTTAATAGTTAGACTATGATCTAGATCAGCTTCTTCGACTTCAATAATTCGTATATCGGTATATCGATCTTTACCATTAATAATAATTTTTTCAACCTTTTCTTGATCGTTCATAATAAGTCCGACTCTTTGGCCAGCCTTTAAATCAATCATTTCTTGGTCTTCACCAGCCATGCGAACATATCCACCAATTGGCAGAAGTCTAATCGTATAAAGAGTTTCATTTTTTCTAAATGAGAGTACCTTTGGACCAAATCCAATGGCAAATTCACGACATAATATACCAGCTCTTTTCGCAAAGTAAAAATGACCGGCTTCATGGAAAAATACTAATGCACCAAATATAATGATAAACGCTATAACTGTCGTCAAAATTTAAAACCACCTTTTTTTAGATGAGTGAATGAATATATTCTCTCGTTTCTTGATCAACCAAATTAATCGCATCAAGATCGGGGTATTTAATTATTTCATGCTTTTCAAGAGCTTTTTCAACTAAGTCATCAATTTGAAGGAAAGATATTTTCCGATTTAAAAAAGCGCTAACTGCTGCTTCATTTGCTGCATTTAATACAGTAGGTAAACTACCCCCAGCCTTGCCCGCTTGAAATGCAAGTTTTAAACAAAGGAAACGATTATAGTCCATTTCTTGAAAATGCAGTTTACCGATTTCAGCCAGATTCAATCTTTTTCCATCATGTAAGGCGAGATGTTTTGGATATGATAATGCATATTGAATAGCCACTCTCATATCAGGTGTCCCTAATTGTGCTTTAACACTCGTATCTTCAAATTCAACCATCGAATGGATAATACTTTCTCGGTGTAATAATACATCAATTTGTTCAAATGGTAAATTGAAAAGCCAATGTGCTTCAATAACTTCTAAACCCTTATTCATCATGGTGGCAGAATCGATTGTAATTTTCGCACCCATGGACCAATTTGGATGATTCAGTGCTTGATCAACAGTAACATTTGTTAATTCCTCACGACTTTTATCTCGGAAGCTTCCTCCAGACGCGGTTATGATTAAACGACTAATTTCTTTGTCATTTTCACCTTGTAAACACTGAAAAATAGCAGAATGCTCACTATCAACTGGAAGAATACTAACTCCATTTTCTTTGGCTGCAGACATTACTAAATGTCCCGCTGTAACAAGTGTTTCTTTATTTGCAAGTGCAATCGTTTTTTTTGCATGAATGGCTTGTAGAGTAGGAAATAATCCTATACTTCCCATAACTGCATTTACAAGTATATCTGCTTTATCATAAACAGCTACTTCAACTAATCCTTCATTGCCAAAGGTGAATTTTATACTGCTATCAAATTCACCTTTTAAAGTTTCATAATCAGCCTGATTTTTAACAGATACTAATTCAGGCTTGAATTCTGAAATAACTTTTCTAGTTAGTTCTATATTTTGTCCAACAGAGATAGCTACTAATCGGAATTTATCTGAATGATTCCTTATGACATCTAGCGTTTGTGTTCCAATAGAACCTGTTGCACCTAATAAACTGATGAATTTCATGTCTTCAACTCCCTAAATAAAACACTTTACTACTTTTTTCTAAAAAATCCATTCAAGATTTTAATAATGGTTAATAATGGACAATATGTAACAAATGAATAAGCGGCCATACAAATAGTAAGCTATCAAAACGGTCTAATATCCCACCATGCCCTGGTAATATTGTACCAGAATCCTTAACACCGTAATGCCTTTTATACGCTGATTCAACTAAATCCCCCATTTGACCAAATATCGCAAGAATGGCTGAAACGATTAACAGCTTGACCATTGACACATCTATGTCAGAAAAAATAGCAAAAAGTAGCCCAACAATAATTGCACAAACAACCCCTCCGATTGCCCCTTCAATCGTTTTGTTCGGACTTATCTCTGGCCAAAGCTTTCTTTTCCCAACTGCACGTCCAATAAAATACGCACCAGAATCAGTTGCCCATATTATAAATAATGAATATAAAATATATGTAAGTCCATTATCTACTTCTCTTGTTTCAACAAAATAATAAAATCCCATACCTATATATAGTATAGTAAGGAGTAAAAAAGAAACATGATCAAAAGTAATTTTATTTTTGGTAACTACCGTTATAATTAGAAAGATTAAAACGGCAAAAAAGATCAACTCTAGTTTTGTATAACCTAGGTTCGTAATCAATTCATCATATTGTTTTGGTATCAAAAGAACCCATAATAATAGCAATGAAAGTATCCCTTGAAATGATATAATTGAAATATTTTTCATTTTAAGAAGTTCATAAAGGGCAACTGTCCCCATTAAATAAGCTAGAATCACAAATGGAATACCTCCATAAATGACTATGGGTATGAATATTGCCGCTGCAATCACTGCTGTAATTATTCTTTGCTTCACTTCTCTTTTCCCTCACTTTTTAATCCGCCATATCTTCTTGATCTTCGCTGATATTCTTCAATCGCCTGCAAAAGATCTTCTTCACTAAAATCAGGCCATAATACGTCTGTAAATACAAATTCAGTATAAGCTAATTGCCATAGCATAAAATTGCTCAACCTAATTTCTCCGCTTGTACGAATTAATAGGTCAGGATCTTGAAATTTGCTTGACATTAAATAATTTGAAAAGGTGTCCTCAGCAATATCTTTATTAGAGATTTTACCAGTGCCAATATCTTCTAAAATATTTTGCACAGCATGAATAATTTCATCCCTACCACCATAATTTAAAGCGAAATTTAGTGTAAGTCCTGTATTATCACGAGTATCATCCATTGCTTTTTGTACTGCTTTTAAAGTATCTTCAGGTAGTTTTTCTCTATGCCCCATCATCTCTACCCTTACATTTTCCTCAACCAGCTCAGGTAAAAAAGCACCTAAAAATTCTTGAGGAAGCTTCATTAAATAATCAACTTCCATTTTAGGCCTTATCCAATTTTCTGTTGAAAAAGCATAAAGTGTCAACACTTCAATACCTAGCTTATTTGCAAGTCGTGTAATCGGCTTTACTTTTTTCATCCCTTCATGATGACCTGCAATACGTGGCAATGCACGTTTTCCTGCCCATCTCCCATTACCATCCATAATAATAGCAATATGCTTTGGTAGTTCTTGTTTTTTAATATTTTCAATTCTTTCTTCTATACTTTCGGTTCCTTTGGAAGTTTTTCTTAACTTCATTTTATTTAACATAATTGGCCCTCCACTGGAATACTGCACTAAATAATCTGTAACATCTATTATGATATCAAAAAAATGCAGGAATATCTTTATTTACTATAAAATATGTATTCAATGTGCTTTCTATTATAGATAATATATGAATATTTGTGTAGCATTTCATCATGAAAACCAAATTTAGGATTTCAAAAACCTCAATTTACTTGAAAACCAACGTGATTTTAATTTTTTTATTTTAATATATTAACAATCGGTTTATTTTATTGAATTTGCTTTGTTATTATTTTATGTAAATGAACAGGGTTCTATAAGAAAAGAGCAAGCGCTTGCCTATCGACGTACTGACTGGAAAAATTAGCAGTTCAATTTTCCTCAGAGGGGACTTCGACTGAAATAAAGGAAACACGGCTGACTAACGTTGAATCGATACCTGTTTGTAGGGAGGAGTCCTGAAGTACGGCCGTCGAAAATGCTTTGGCTAGACTGAGCAGCCATTTTTCATACCCTCAAAAAAATTTATTATTTCTTATCTTTAAATAAAAAAACTCTCGTAGGACGAGAGTTTACGAATTAAACTTCCAAGATATCTTGTTCTTTGTTTTTAGTAATTTCATCAATTTTATTAATATGTTCATCTGTAATTTTTTGAACATCATCTGAATAACCGCGAAGATCGTCCTCAGATATATCACCATTCTTCTCTAACTTTTTCAAGTCATCATTTGCATCACGACGAATATTTCGAATTCCAACCTTAGCAGACTCAGCTTCTTTTTTAACTTGCTTAACTAATTCTTTACGACGCTCTTCTGTAAGAGCAGGAACAGCCAATCTAATTAATGTTCCATCATTACTAGGAGTTAATCCTAAATCTGATTTAAGGATTGCTTTTTCAACATCAGAAACAATCGATTTATCATATGGTTGAATAACTAACAATCTTGCTTCAGGAACTGAAACTGACGCTAATTGATTAATCGGTGTTGGTGCACCATAATAATCTACTACGATTCTGTCCAGTAAAGAAGCACTTGCTCGTCCAGCTCTTATAGAGCTAAGCTCTCGAGTATACGCTTGAATTGCTTTTGTCATTTTTTCCTTAGCATTTGAAACTACTTGCTTCGGCATTAT
Organism: Heyndrickxia sporothermodurans; assembly: GCA_018333075.1. Lineage (GTDB taxonomy): Bacteria > Bacillota > Bacilli > Bacillales > Bacillaceae_C > Heyndrickxia > Heyndrickxia sporothermodurans_A. The sequence continues at coordinate 65,756 of BORH01000001.1, forward strand.
GCTTTCCCCCTCACAAATGTACCAATATTTTCTCCCATTATAACACGTTTAATGTTTCCTTTTTCCATAATCGAGAAAACAATCAATGGAATATCATTATCCATGCATAAAGATGAAGCAGTTGAATCCATAACTGCTAAGCCGTTTTTAATAACATCTAAATATGTTAATTCCTCATATTTAACAGCAGTTTCATCAAGCTTCGGATCTGCAGAATAGACACCATCTACATTGTTTTTAGCCATTAATATTACTTCTGCCTCAATTTCAGCAGCACGCAATGCCGCAGTTGTATCTGTAGAGAAATAAGGATTTCCTGTACCAGCTGCAAAAATTACGACACGCTTCTTTTCTAAATGTCTAATTGCTCTTCTTCTAATATAAGGCTCTGCCACTTGACGCATATCAATCGATGTTTGAACACGAGTTTCTATCCCATTTTGTTCTAAGCTATCTTGAAGAGCTAGAGAATTCATTACTGTAGCAAGCATACCCATATAATCAGCAGTTGCGCGATCCATTCCCATCTCACTACCAATTTTTCCACGCCAAATATTGCCTCCACCTACTACTACGGCAACTTCTACACCTAATTCAGCTAATTCCTTTACTTGTTCTGCAACAGATTTAATCACAGCAGGATTAATACCAAATCCTTGTTCACCTGCTAATGCTTCACCACTAAGTTTTAAGACTACACGATTATATTTTGGGGTGCCCATTGTGAACCTCCAATGTTTTAAGTATGTATTATTTTTTTGATTTCATTTCAAATTTAGATCAAATGTCTTTAAAAATAGGGAACACATAGTGTTCCCTATTTTTAAAGACGTATTACTTCTTAACTTGGCTCATTACTTCTTCAGCAAAGTTATCTTGACGTTTTTCGATACCTTCACCAACTTCATAACGAATCAAATTCGTAATTGTTGCCCCATGAGATTTTACAAATTGGCCAACTTTTTGATCCGGATTTTTAACAAATGCTTGATCAATAATACAAATTTCTTCAAAGTATTTGCTTAAGCGTCCTTCTACCATTTTAGCCACAATGTTTTCTGGTTTACCTTCATTTAATGCTTGTTGAGTTAAAATTTCACGCTCATGCTCAACTTCTTGTGCAGATACTTGATCACGTGAAATATATTTAGGATTTAATGCTGCAGCATGCATTGCAACATCTTTAGCAACTGATTGATCAGTTGTTCCTTCTAATACAGCTAACACACCAATGCGTCCGCCCATGTGTAAGTATTCGCCAAATGCAGCATTATCAGATTTTGTTAAAACTTCAAAACGACGTAGAGTAATTTTTTCTCCAATTTTTGCAATTGCTGCATTAATTGTATCGCCAACAGTTGTTCCATTCTCCATTTTTTGCTCAAGTGCTGCTTCAACAGTAGCTGGTTTATTTTTCAATAAATGTGCAGCTAACTCTTTAACAAGATTTTGGAAACCTTCATTTTTAGCAACAAAGTCAGTTTCAGAGTTTACTTCTAAAATAACAGCATCGTTGCCTTCGGAAAAAATAAAAGTAGTACCTTCAGCAGCAATACGATCTGCCTTCTTAGCTGCTTTAGCTATTCCTTTTTCACGAAGGAAATCAATCGCTTTTTCCATATCACCATTTGTTTCTGTAAGTGCTTTTTTACAATCCATCATACCAGCACCAGTTTTTTCACGAAGTTCTTTTACCATTTGTGCAGTAACTGCCATGAAATGTTCCTCCTTTAATATATGTACATTTAATTAAATGAATATACTAATTCTTAAAAAAAGGTGATAAGGATGAGACCTTCTTATCACCTTTTCACATGCTTTTTCTATAACGTAAAGGATATAAAAGATTATTCAGCTGCTACTGCAGTGACTTCTTCTTCTTCACCTTGTTTCACTTCGATAATTGCATCAGCAATTTTACCAGTTAACAATTTCACAGCGCGAATTGCATCATCGTTTGCTGGGATTACATAATCGATTTCATCAGGATCACAGTTTGTATCAACAATCCCAACGATAGGAATATTCAATTTACGAGCTTCAGCAACTGCGATACGCTCTTTACGAGGATCAATGATGAAAAGTGCATCAGGCAATTTTTTCATATCTTTAATTCCACCAAGGAATTTAACTAAACGTTCATGTTCTTTTTTAAGTTGTACAACTTCTTTTTTCGGAAGAACTTCAAAAGTACCATCTTCTTCCATTTTTTCAATAGCTTTTAAACGCTCAATACGCTTTTGAATTGTTTCGAAGTTTGTTAATGTTCCACCTAACCAACGATGGTTTACATAGTACATACCTACGCGTTCTGCTTCTTCTTTAACAGATTCTTGAGCTTGTTTTTTTGTACCAACGAAAAGGATATTTCCACCGTTAGCTGCAAGTTCTCTTACAAAGTTGTAAGCTTCTTCAACTTTTTTCACTGTTTTTTGAAGATCGATAATATAAATGCCGTTACGCTCAGTGAAAATATATTTTTTCATTTTTGGATTCCAACGGCGTGTTTGGTGTCCGAAATGTACACCAGCTTCTAGCAATTGTTTCATAGAAATTACTGACATTGTATTTCCTCCTAATGGTTTTGTTTTCCTCCGCTTCATTCATTTTTAAATAAAGACTATTGAAGTTTATATGATTTACAATAGCACCCTTTATTTAAATCCTGAAGCGTGTGTATTAACACCATGAAATAATATAGCATAAAATGATTCGTCAATCAAGTTTATCCTTTGATTTTTGAAGAAACTTTAAAATTAAGTCGATTTCTGTTTTTCCTTTATTAAGGGTCTTTGCGATTTCATCGATTGATAAACCTTTATTTTTCAGTGATTGTACTTGTTCAGATAATGATTTTTCTACTTTTTCTTTCCGCTCAGGTTCAGTCTCATTGTTCGCTTGTAATGTATTCTGATATGTTTTTGCAGCATACATTCGTTTATAAGAGCTTGATATCTTTTCTTCATTTTCAACTTTAGAACTTTCTTCTACAGAAGAATGCGACAGGGCCGACTTTGCATAATCCTGACTTTGAAATCTAGTAAGTCTATCAATAAACTGCTCGTTTTCTTCCTTTAATTCTGCTATGTAAACTGAAAAGAGCTCTTCCATCTCTTTCATTGCTTGTTTTTGAGTGTGATCTAAAACTAAAAGACGATTCTGTCGTAAGTAGAGCACAATAATAGCAAATATAGTAACTAAATTTAGCACGATGGACAAAAATAATAATATTCCAGTTGTCATAATAAATCCCTACCCGCTAAAATCAAGATTATTTCCTTTGTATGGGTGGTGCTCATCTTTGCATTTCTTTTTTTGTTTTTTCTTCCCATTTTGATTAAAAGCTTGATTGCTTTGATCCTTCTTAACAAAAACATGATCTTTCCGTTCATTTTTTATTACATTTTTTCGTTTGGCTTGCGTTTCCTTTTCCATTTGCAAGGTAGCATTTTCGTTTTGCAAAATCCCTCTTTGCTGTATTTCTTGAGTTTGCTTATTAGCGTCAATACTTTTTGGTAGAGCTATTTGCATTTCAATCGTTTTAAGCTCCATCAATATTTATCCCCCCAAAAATATCACTGTTTTTTCTCTAAAATTTTCTTTAGCTTAAATAATGCCTTTGAATGAATTTGTGAAATTCTTGAAGTAGATAAACTCATAATTTCTCCTATTTCCGTTAAAGTTAATTCCTCGTGATAAAATAAACTTAAAACAAGCTGCTCTTTTTCAGAAAGCTGTGTAATCGTCTTTGTCAGCTCTTGTATTTGCTCATTTTTCATTAAAAATTCTTCTGGACTAGGTGATTTATCATCCTTAATCACATGTCCGCTAGTTTCACCATCATCCATCTCATTTACGTGCTCATCCATTGATAATATGTTTGCAAAAAAATGCTCATTCACCGTTTGGTAAACTTCATCCTCAGTCATTCCTAAATAGCCGGCAACTTCTTCTATAGAAACCGTTCGCATCAATTTTTGTTCAAGTCGATCAATTGTCATTTCTATTTTTTTTGCCTTCTCACGTGTTCCTCTAGGTAACCAATCTTCTTTTCTTAAGCCATCAAGAATAGCACCTCGAATCCTAAAGGATGCATATGTATCAAATTTAAGGTCACGGGAGGAATCAAATTTGTTTAGAGCATCTAGCAGACCTAGCATTCCTAAACTTTTCAGATCATCCTTTGAAACACTTCGAGGAAGTCCTACTGCTATTCTATGTACATGATATTGGACAAGCGGCAAATACTTCTTAACTAAGACATCCCCAGCCTGAGTGTCACGAGAATGTAACCATAAATCCCAATATTTCTTTTCTTCAGTAGCTTCTATGTATGTCATAGTCCCCCTCCTCGTAGTTTCTTTAGATTTCTTCATCTTCATTTAATTTTTTGTTTATTGATAATTGAAGTAATTTATTTGTATTTTAGAAAGCCATTATGCGCAATCCAATAATTATATTTCCTTTATACCCTTATTTACTGTTCGAACTTGGAGGATACATGTGACAGGATCGAATTCTATCGTTCTACCGCTATTACCTCCCGTATCCTCCGCAATTAGCTGAATATTTTCTTTTCTAAGTGCTGCTTTCACTGCTTCAACATTTCTTGGGCCAATTCTCATCATTTCGTTAGAAGTTGAAAATGAAAACATTTCCGCACCACCAGCAATTTTCGCTTTCAATTTTCTTTGACTGCTTCCTGCAGCAATTAATCTTGTTATAAGTTCTTGTATTGCTGTATCTGCAAATTTGCCTTTATTAATCTTTTGTGAATGTTTTGCAATGCTTGAATCTGGTAGCATGATATGTGCTAATCCAGCTAAAGATTGGGATGAGTCAAAAAGAATGACACCTACACAGGAACCTAAACCTGTTGTACGAATCGTATTAGGTGTTCGAACCGTATTCATATCTGCTATCCCAACTTTAATCACTGTATCCATTTTCAGTTCACTCCCAGCGATTCAAAAATAATTTGAAATGATTCTGGATGCGGGAGTAGAAAAAAATGACCGTCAACACTCGATGAAGAATCTGCCTCATAAAGCGCCGTATCAATAACAATCGCGTAGTCACTAACTTGTGAGGCTTCTAATAGTCCAAAACTTATTATTGCCCCAAACATATCAACACTTAAAGCTGGAACCGATGGCAGTAAATCTAACTTTGTAAAGTCTGAAAAAGCTGTTAAATATGAACCTGCTAATATATTTCCTAACTCCTGTGCAGCAGATATTCCTAATTCTGAATACGGAAGTTCACTTAATGTGAAAGAGCTATCGCCGAGCATTTGTCCAATGAAGCGTTCACCTTGTTCAATAGGTAGGATAAAAAACATATTTCCTTTTGCATCCCCCTCAATTCTAAGAAAAACACTTACAACAACGTTTTCTGCTCCTCCCCCTAGTTCCATTATTTCGTTAAATGGAACAATTCTCACACTAGGAACCTTCATTTCTATTTTCTTATTAAGCAGCATCGAAAGGGCTGTGGCTGCATGACCAGCTCCAATATTGCCAATTTCTTTTAATATGTCCAAATGTATATTTGAAAATCTCCCATCAAAATCCATCGAAAAAACTCCTATTTAAGCGGACTTAATACTTGCTCTAAATTAATTAATATTAATAATCTCTTATTTATTTTTGCTACACCAGAAATATATTCTTCTTTAATAGAATCCACCACTTCTGGTTGAGGCTCTATCATATCTTTTGTAATATCCAGTACATCATTTGCTGCATCTACCAATAATCCGACTTCCATATTTTCCAAAACTACAATAATAATTCTAGTACTATCATTTAATAATATCTTTCCAATACCAAATCGTTTTTGCAAATCAATAATTGGTAATACAACACCACGTAAATTGATAACACCTTTAACGAAGCTCTCGGTTTTAGGAACTCTAGTTATATGTTGTACTTTTTCAATTGCACGAACTTGTTGTACAGGAATGGCATATTCTTTATCTAATAATTGAAAAACAATTAATTTCACATTTTCTGTAGCAGTATTTTCCGTCATTCTTCCCACTCCAATCATTCCATGACTGTTTTATTAATTATTTTTTCTAATTAAAAATAGATAACATATTTATATACTTCTTGTAAATTAGATGACTATTACATTCTTTTCTTTTCAAATAGTAATTAGCAAGAATAGTAGAACTACTTAATCAATGCATTACAATCAATAATTAACGCTACTTGTCCGTCACCAAGAATAGTTGCCCCAGAAATAGCAAAAACATTTGTTAAATAATTGCCTAATGACTTCAGTACAATCTCTTGTTGACCTATAAATGAATCAACCACTAATGCGGCCATTTTACTTCCTTTTCTGACGATAACAATTGAATAATACTCATTTTCACTACTAGCATTTGGAACATTAAAAACTTCTTTTAAAAACACTAATGGTACGATATTACCTCTGAAATCAATCACTTTTTGATTATGGGCATTTAAAATATCACTCTGCTTAATAATTGCTGTTTCAATGATTGAAGATAGTGGAACAGCATATTTTTCTTGTCCAATTTCAACAAGCATCACTGCAATAATGGATAAAGTTAAAGGCAATTGTATAATAAAAACAGAGCCTTGACCTTCGTTTGATTCAATTGTGATTGTACCGCCTAGCGATTCGATTGTTGATTTTACAACATCTAAACCGACACCTCTACCAGAAATGTCTGAAATCTTGTCAGCAGTAGAAAAGCCTGATGCCAGTATTAATTCATAAACTTGCTTATCTGATAAGCTTTCAGCTTCCTCCGCAGTAATTATTCCTTTAGATAAAGCCTTATCCAAAACCTTATCACGATTTATCCCAGCCCCATCATCTTCTATTTCAATAAAGACATGGTTGCCACTATGATACGCTTTTAATTTTATTGTTCCTTCTTCTTGTTTTCCTTGGCTAATTCTCTTTTCTGGCATTTCTATTCCATGATCAATCGCATTTCTTAATAAATGTACAAGAGGATCACCAATTTCATCAATTACCGTTCGATCAAGTTCCGTTTCTGCCCCTATCACTTCTAGGTTTATTTTCTTATGTAAATCTCTTGCTAGTTGTCTTACCATCCGAGGGAATCGATTAAAAACTGTTTCAACAGGAACCATTCTCATATTTAAAATAATATTTTGTAAATCACTAGAAATTCGAGTCATTCTTTCTACTGTCTCATCAAGTTCAGTATGATGTAACTCCTTTGAAATTTGTTCTAATCTTCCACGATCTATTACAAGCTCTTCAAAAAGATTCATTAGAATATCTAATCTATCAATATTCACGCGAATAGTCTTACTTTGTGCAGTTGAATGTACAGGTTTATTTTCATTTTTTTCTTGTCTTTTTGAAGAAGATTTCACAGTTTTTGGTTGACTTTCAATAGCTTCATTATGACTTGATTTTTTTCCCTCTGTATTATCATCATACATTTGTTGGATATTATTAATTCCCACTATTATGACTTCTTCAATTTCAGATACCTTCATAATTTTCTTTTTAATTTCATCAGGATGATCCTGAGTAATCAATGTTACTGAGAAATGACTATCAAATTGCTCAGCTTCAAGCTGATCAACAGAAGGATTAGATTTAATTATTTCACCGCATTTTTCCAAGACTTCAAATGTCATGAATACCCTTGCTGCCTTTAATAAACAGTCACTTCTTAGAGAAATTGAAAGCTCAAAGCAATGAAAACCTTGATCAAGTGACTGTTGGATAATGGTTTGCTCATATTGATCATAGCTATTATTTAATGCTTGTTTTTCTACTGTTTCAATAGATGCTGCAACTTCATTTGCCGCAGAATGTATGTCCATGGAATCTCCAGCTTCTATTTTATGTAATTTTTCAATAACATCTGAAACATCCTTTTTTCCATCTCCGCCAGAAGCAATCGATTCAACCATCGTTTCTAGGTCATCAACTGCCAAAAAAACGATATCAAGTAATTCAGGTGTTACGACAATTTTTTCATTACGTATTGCATCTAAAACATTTTCCATTTTATGTGTCAAATTTGCTAAATCCTCATAACCCATTGTTGCTGACATCCCTTTTAAAGTATGTGCAGAACGAAAGATTTCATTAACAATCGATAGATCATGAGGATTTTTCTCTAATAATAACAATTGCTCATTACATGATTGTAGATGCTCCTTACTCTCCTCGATAAATATCTCTAAATATTGACCCATTTCCATTTAACCCCACACCCTTCTACATGTATTTCATAATTGAATTAGCAATTTGTTCAAGGTCAACTACCTCATCCACAAAGTTCGTGGCGATTGCAGATTTCGGCATACCAAAAACAACACAACTATTTTCTGACTCCGCTATTGCTTTCACATTTCCATTTAACTTTAATTCTTTTAAACCTTTTGAGCCATCTGCGCCCATTCCAGTTAAAATGACCGCAATTTTATCATAATTTTCTATTGAGCTAATGGATTCAAACATTACATCAACTGAAGGTCTGTGTCCCTTAACAGGTGGTGAATGTCCTAAACTAATTTTTATACCACTAAAACTTTCCTTTAACAGTAAATGAAAATTTCCGGGAGCGATATAAGCTACTCCATTCTTTAATAAATCCCCATCTTCTGCCTCTTTTACGGTAATTTCACACATCGTATTTAATCGATTAGCTAAAGATTTAGTAAAACCAGCAGGCATATGTTGAACAATTAGAATTGGAGCTTCAATACTTTTGGGCAATAAGGTCAATACTTCCTGCAACGCTTTAGGTCCACCAGTCGATGAACCGATACAGATCATTTTATTTCGTCTAAGACGATTCCAATTTTCAACAGGCTCCGATGAAGTCTTGACCAAAAAACCAGCTTTTTTTCTGTTTAGTATTTTTTGCATATTTGGCAAGTTTACATGACTAGCATTTTTCACTTTATCAATCAGTTCTAATTTTATCTTATTTAAATCTAATGAAATGGCACCGGAAGGCTTTGCTACAAAATCAATCGCACCTTTTTCCATGGCGAGTATTGTATTTAAAGCCCCTTCAGTAGTTGTACTGGATAACATAATTACAGGAGTTGGGCACTCTTTCATTATCCTTTCTAAGGCCTCTAATCCATTCATTATTGGCATTTCTACATCCATGGTGATGACATTTGGTTTAAACTGCTTAGCTTTGTCTATGGCATCCATCCCATTTCTCGCAATTCCAACCACTTCAATATTCGAGTCTTCTTCTAAAAATTGAACGATTAATTTCCTCATAAATGCTGAATCATCAACGACAAGAACTTTTATTGGATTCATCATCAGCCCTACCTTTCAAACAGACTCCGAAGTCTACGTATAAATGAATTTGTATGGGATGACTGTCTACTCACATGTTCATCGCCTAAATATGTTTGAACAATCTTTTCCAGCTTTGTCGTAATAAGTGAACGAGGAAATTCGGTGTAAAAAGGAGTTTGTCCAATTACTGCCTTTCTAACATGCGAATCCTCTGGTAAAACTCCTAAAATTTGAACATTCTTGTTTAAAAACTTTTTCATTGCTAATTGTAATCGTTCTAATGTTGCGATTCCTTCTTTTTCTCTTTCACTTCGATTACAAATTAAATACAAATGATTATTAGATTCTTGTAATACAATATATTTCATCATTGAATAGGCATCTGTAATAGAAGTCGGTTCTGGAGTAGTGATCACAAATATATCATCTACAGATAACATAATCTGCAGATTTGCATTTGTTGCACCTGCTCCCATATCAAAAAGAATATAATCATATAAGTATTGTAACTCTTCTAATTCTATCAAAAGTCTTTGTATGGAAATTTTGTCTAATTCAAGAACTTTAGAAAACCCATTCCCTGCCGATATATATGAAATTTGATATGGCCCCGTATAAATAATCTCATTAAAAGGTATATTCTTTTCAATAAAATTAGATATGGTATGTTTCGAATCTGCACCGATTAATACATTAATATTGCCCATTCCGATATCAAAATCAAAAACTAATACCTTTTTTCCTTTTTTCGCCAGAGATAATGCTGTATTAATAGTAAAATTTGACTTCCCCACTCCACCTTTTCCACTAACAACAGCAATTGTTTTAGCAGAATGTAATGCACCATTACTAAGCTTTTTTCGTAATTTTTCTGCCTGATCTCTCATTTTTTTATACCTGCAAAGAGATTGTTTATTAAGATTTGAGCATTACATTCTACTAAATCATCCGGTACATCTTGACCATTTGTTAAATAAGCTACCCCTTTATTATTTTTAATAACTAAATTAATGATTGAACCGTAGGTAGATGTTTCATCTAATTTAGTAAAAATGAATTTATTAAAATTTATAGACTTAAAATTTTCTATAATAATCTGTATATCTTTTTCCTTCATTGATAATGAGAGGGTTAATAAAGTTTCCATATTTTCTTTAAAATCAATTAGATTTTGTAATTCATTAATATACTTTATTTCCCGATAATTTCGACCAGCTGTATCAATAAATATATGATCATATTCTTTGTACTGTTCTACGGCTTTTTGAAAGTCCTCCAATTTGTACACGACTTCTACAGGGACATTTAATAGATTTGCATAAGTTTTTAATTGTTCAATTGCAGCAATTCTATAAGTATCAGTTGTAATAAAAGCGATTTTTTTACCTTTTTCTAAAATTTCACCTGCAGCAACTTTAGCAAGTGTTGTTGTTTTTCCAACTCCAGTAGGACCGACTAAATTAATAAATTTTTTCTCAAAGGAGAACCCGCCATATGCAACATGGCTCAATCGATTAAATAAATATTGTTTTCCCCATTCAGTTATTTGTTGAAAAGATGGTTCTACATGACTTTTTCTCCATTTCTGAAGCAATTCACTACTTAATGAAGATATTATTTCAGAATCAACCTCTTGTTCATGTAAGTTTTCACATATCAATTGGATAGGTTCAGGTAAATCTTGATATGGTATAGCTTGGTTCATTGAAACCTGATGAACCATGCGCTTTAATTCAGATATTTCCTCATGTAAATCATTTTTCATTTTACTGCCTGTTGTTTCCTGTGGAGTAATAATTGGTGCAATTTGTTTTTTTTCCTTAACAATTAATTGGTTTTGTGCGTTTTCTGAATCTAGTGCAGCAATTACTTCTAATTTTTTCTTCTTAATTAATCCAAGCCATCCACGGCTATGAATAACCTTAGAATTAAGAATGACGGCTTCATCTCCAAGCTCCTGGCGAATTTGCTTCATTGCCTCTGTCATGTTGATCGCAACAAACTTTTTTACTTTCATTCTATATTCACCACCCCTACGCTTTGAACCTCAACATTTGCTTCCAATTCATTGTAAGATAGGATTGGAATTCGTGGAAAATAACGCTCTGTCATTTGACGAACATACATCCTAACAGCAGGAGAACATAAAATAATTGGAGATTGTCCTAACTCTGACATTTGCTCTACTTGTTTAGCAACAGCTTCTAATATACTTTGAGAGTCACTTGGGTCAATGGACAAATAATTCCCATGCTCCGTTTGTTGTATACCATCAGCAATCATTTTTTCAATTTTTCCAGATACAGTAATTACTTTTAACGTACTACCTTCTTCTAAATACTGATTCGTAATTTGCCTTGCTAAGTTTTGTCGAACATATTCAGTGAGCAAATCCGTATCTGTTGTCATCTTCCCATAATCTGCTAGCGTTTCGAAAATAATTGTTAAGTTACGAATTGAGACATTTTCTTTTAGTAGCTTCGCCAGTACCTTTTGAATATCACCGACAGATAAAGGATTAGGGGTAACCTCTTCAACAAGGATCGGAAATGATTCTTTTATATGATCAATTAACTGTTTTGTTTCTTGTCGTCCTAATAATTCAAATGAATTAGCTCTTAATATTTCCGTAATATGAGTAGACACTACGGATGGTGGATCAACAACTGTAAAACCAAGGATTTCTGCCTGTTCTTTCATATTTTCCGCAATCCATTTTGCTGGTAATCCAAATGATGGCTCTATAGTATCAATTCCATCAATTGAATCGTCCCCAATTCCTGGACTCATAGCTAAGTAGTGATCGAGTAATAACTCTCCTCTTCCCATTTCATTTCCTTTAATTTTCAACACATATTCATTGGGCTGTAATTGAATATTATCGCGAATTCTAACAACTGGAATAACGATCCCTAATTCAAGTGCTAACTGGCGTCGTATCATAACTACTCGATCAAGGAGATCCCCTCCTTGATTCGCATCTGCAAGAGGAATGAGTCCGTATCCAAATTCAAATTCAATCGGGTCAATATTTAATAGATTAATAACGCTTTCTGGACTTTTTAACTCTTCAGATTGAATCTCTTCCTCTAATTCTTGCATCTCTTCTTGAGAATTTTTTGGAACCCTTGATAACCTATAGCCTCCAAGTGCAAGAGCAGCAGAAATCGGCATCGTTACCAAGTCATTGATTGGTGTTGCAATACCTAGTAAAAAAATGGTCCCTGCAGCAATGTATAGCATTTTTGGAAATGCAAGAAGCTGTGAAATAATATCTTGTCCAAGGTTTCCATCAGATGCTGCACGAGTAACGACAATACCAGTTGCTGTTGAGATTAATAGTGCAGGAATCTGACTGACAATTCCATCGCCCACAGTAAGCAACGAGTATTTTGTTGCTGCTTCAGCAATAGGGAGCCCTTGCTGAGTCATACCGATAATAATACCAAATATTAAATTGATCAGAACAATGATTATACCGGCAATGGCATCACCTTTAACAAACTTACTTGCACCGTCCATTGCACCATAGAAATCTGATTCACGACTTACTTTTTCTCGTCTCTCCCTTGCTTCATGCTCTGAAATCATTCCAGCATTTAAATCCGCATCAATACTCATTTGCTTACCTGGCATCGCATCAAGGGTAAAACGAGCAGCAACCTCTGACACCCTTTCGGAACCTTTCGTAATAACAACAAACTGAATAATGATTAAAATTAGAAAGACCACTAGTCCAACAATAACATTTCCACCAACAACAAATGTCCCAAAGGTTTCAACAACTCCACCAGCTTCACCCTTCGATAAAATGGATCTCGTTGTAGATACATTCAATCCTAATCGAAACAAGGTTAGTAATAATAAAAGTGATGGAAAAACAGAAAATTGTAATGGCTCTGTCATATTCATTGAAGTTAATAATACTAATAATGCAAGAGATATATTAATAATAATGAGAAAACTTAATAGTCCTGGTGGAAATGGTATGATCAACATCGCCACTATTAATATGACACTTAATAAAACTGACAGATCCCTTGTTGACATCCACTTTCTCTCCTAACATCTAAAAAAAAACTTAAATTTTATTTTTGATACGATAAACATATGCTAATATTTCAGCAACTACCTTAAAAAACTCCTCAGGAATCGTATCCCCGATTTCAGTTTGATCGTATAAAGCTCTTGCTAATGGGCGATTCTCAACCATAATAATTTCATGTTCTTTACCAATTTTTTTAATTTTTTCAGCTAAAAAATCAACACCTTTTGCGAGTACATATGGAGCATCATATTTATCATCATCATATTTTAAGCAAATAGCAAAATGAGTAGGGTTCGTTATAATGACATCAGCATTTGGCACTTCCTGCATCATTCTTCTCATCGCCATTTCTCTTTGCCTTTGCTTTATTTTCGATTTGATTAATGGGTCTCCTTCACTATTTTTATATTCATCCTTAATATCTTGTTTCGACATTCTAATGTTTTTCTCAAAGTCGAAACGCTGGTATAAATAATCAAAAACAGCAAGAAACAGTAAGGCGATTGAAGCAACCAGTCCCATTTGTAAAGCGAGGTTAACAATAATCTTTATTGCATCCCCTACTGATTTATAAGATAATCCCAATACTTCATCAATTCTCATCCATAATACAACTAGTGTTGCAGTACCAACAAAAGAAATTTTCAAAATTGACTTTAATAACTCCACGATCGCACGCATCGAAAAAATTCGTTTAAAGCCTTTAATTGGGTCAAGCTTTTCCAACTTTGGCTTTATGCTTTCTGGAGAGAATAATAATCCAATTTGGGCAAAATTTGCAGCGACAGCTGCTAAAAAGGCTACTAACATAATTGGACCTAACACAATTGCTACTTCTTTTAAAACCTCTACCATAAGCACTTTAATATTGTTTTCAGTTAAATCAACTAACATATAATTTTGTAAGGAATGGCGAAAAAAAATAAAAATATGATTTCCAATAAAAGATGAACCAAAAAGGAGGAATAGAAATACAGCTAAAAGTCCAACCGAAGTATTAATATCTTGACTTTTAGCAGTTTGTCCCTTCTTTCTAGCATCCTGTCGCTTTTTAGGTGTGGCTTTTTCTGTTTTTTCACCAGCAAAAAATTGTAAATCTAATAATAGGTATTTCATTTTACTCCACCTACTAATTTCATAACATCTCTTAATGCGTAAAACATTGTTTCAAATAAATGCTGACAAACAGAAAAAATAACCCCCATAACAATCAATAATACGATAAAACTGACTGCTATCTTTACAGGAAACCCAACTACAAAAATATTAAGTTGTGGCACTGTCCTGGCTATAATCCCTAAAGCAACATCAACTAAAAAAATGGTCGCCACTACTGGAATGGACATTTGAAAAGCAATAACAAACATCTTACTAAATGTATGTAGGATAAAATCAACTACACTTGCATCTCCAAAAGGGAATATAGCTTGATCAATAGGAATAAATTGATAACTAAAAAAAATCCCGTCTAAAATAATATGGTGACCATTTAAAGCAAGTAACAAAAGTAGAGCAAAACTATATAAATACTGTCCCATTAATGGACTTTGTGTTCCAGTCTGTGGATCAATAACATTTGCAATGGCAAATCCCATTTGAAAGTCAATAAATCCACCAGCAATTTGTATGGCAGCCAAAATCAAGTAAGCTACGAAACCGATAAATAACCCCACTATTGCTTCTTTTATTAGCAGCATAAAATACTTCCCATCTATTTCAAAACCATGTACATCTAAACTATAGTACATTAACCATGCTAAAAAGAAGGCGAATCCGATTCGATAAAACGCAGGAATCGTTCGATAGGAGAATAATGGCATCGTTACAAAAAAAGCGGATACTCTAACAAATATTAATAAAAAAACAGTAAAAGACGGAATAAGATGGGCCATTTTATTAACCTACATAACGTGTTAAATTTGAAAAAATATCTGCTGCATAAGACAAAATATGACTGAGCATCCAAGGACCAAAAATCACTAAGCCAACTAAAACAGCTACAATTTTTGGAATAAATGCTAAGGTTTGTTCTTGAATTTGTGTAGTTGCTTGAAATATACTGACAAGCAAACCAACTACTAAAGCAACTAGTAGAAGCGGTCCAGCAACAATTAATGTGGTATATATTCCCTTTTCTGCAAGTGATATGACCATATCTGAATTCAATTTCAATCACCTATCTTTAAAAGCTTTGTAATAATGATTTTACGACTAGATACCAACCATCTACTAGAACAAATAATAATATTTTAAAAGGAAGTGAGATCATTACCGGAGGTAACATCATCATCCCCATTGACATTAAAATACTTGCTACTACCATATCGATAACTAGGAAAGGAATAAAAATCATAAATCCAATTTGAAAAGCTGTTTTAATTTCACTTAAGGCAAAGGCAGGAACTAAAGCAGTCATTGGGATATCTTCTATCTTTTTTGGCTGCTCAGCATGGGCGTAATCAAGAAAGAGCTCTAAATCTTTTTGTCTTGTATATTTACTCATAAACTCTTTAAACGGGACAGAAGCTTTATCATAAGCCTCCTCTAAAGTGATCTTATCATTAAACAAAGGTGTTAATGCCTGCTGATTTACATCACTAAAGGTTGGAGCCATAATAAAAAATGTTAAAAATAAGGACAATCCAATGATTACCTGATTTGGTGGCATTTGTTGGGTTGCTAATGATGTTCTGACAAAAGATAAGACAATAACAATCCTTGTAAATGATGTCATCAAAATTAATATACTTGGTGCTAAAGATAGTACGGTAAGTAAAAGGAGGAGCTTTACAGCTGCTGATACATTGTCAGGTGAACTATTGTTAAAGAACTGCATAAATTCATTCATCTGTTTTTTGCTCCTTCTGTTCTAACTTCTTCATTGCTTTTTTTCTATCCGTATTCAAACTGTCCAATTGCTTTTTTAATATCGCTTGAAAAGGTGCAGACTTTGTTTGTGAATCAACCTGTTTATTCTTAAGCTTTTTCGTTAACTTTGTTATGATATCTCGTGGTTCAAGAGACTGCTCTAATTGGTCCTCATAATATTTAATAAACTCTTCCACTTCTTGTTCGTCTTCAATTTCTTTTAAAAGATTGATATCTTCACCAACACCTAATATCAGTATTCGATTCCCTGCTTTTACAATTTGGAGTGAACGATTACCCCCTAAAGGTGTACCACCAAAGTTCTGTATTAATCGGTTCTGCTGATATGAACGACTTTTTTTATTGATATATTTAAGTAAAACATATAATAAGCCGATAACAAATAATAGAGCAAAAACCATCTTGGCTCCGTCCCAAATTGTCGTAATGGAACCATTTGTTTTTTCTTCATTATCCGTATTGTTTACATTTTTCGGTGCTTCTTCCGGACTTTTCTTGTTCTGTTTATTTATATAGTCATGAACATACCCATTATTGGACTCTGCATGAGCTACATACGTTTGCCCACACAGAGATGAAATAAGTAAAATGAGTATTAAAAGTTTTAATAATACTTTATGCAAGTTAAGTGCACCTTCTTATCGTATAGCTCTTCTCATATTCTTCGTTCAAGCAAAAATGAGAAAATAGTAGGAACCCTTTAAAAGGATTCAGTACTTAAATAACTATTTTTATTAAATAATTCTAAGCAAGTGTTTTTTGAATTGCTTCAATCACACGATCGGCTTGGAAAGGTTTTACGATAAAATCTTTTGCGCCAGCCTGAATTGCGTCAATAACCATTGCTTGTTGTCCCATTGCCGAACACATAATAATTTTGGCATTCGGATCAATTCCTTTAATTTCCTTTAATGCCGTGATTCCATCCATCTCAGGCATTGTGATATCCATAGTAACAAGATCCGGCTTTAATTCCTTAAACTTTTCTACAGCTTGAGCTCCATCTGCTGCTTCAGCAACTACCTCAAAACCATTTTTCGTTAAAATATCTTTTATCATCATTCTCATGAATGCTGCGTCATCAACAACTAAAATTCTATTTGCCATTTGTTAAACCTCCGTTATAAAGTTATAATTTTTTAATTCTATCTCTTTGACTAACAATATCAGTTATCCTTACGCCAAAGTTTTCATCAATTACAACGACTTCTCCCTGAGCAATTAGTTGCTTATTCACTAATATATCAACTGGCTCTCCAGCTAATTTATCTAATTCAATAATTGAGCCCGAACCCAATTCAAGAATTTCCTTCACAGATCTGTTTGTTTTTCCAAGCTCTACTGTTACTTGAAGTGGAATATCAAGTAGCATATTTAAATTTCTTGTTTCTGGAGGAGTCATTGGAACCTCATCAAAACTAGAAAATACAGCTGGTTGCACATTTTGGAGATTGCTCATTTGACTTGGTTGATTCGTTTCAGTAAACATAGGCTGCTGCAGACTTGTTACTTGATGTCTATCTTGGTAAATTTCTGCTTGTTCTATTGTAGGTGGAGCCACTTCGTGTGAAGGAGCAGCTTGTTCTTGCACTGTTGGAGTATCCGTTTTAACTGGTTCATTTGTATTGAACAAATCTTCTACTAATCTCTTACCAAAATCAAGCGGTAATACCTGCATAATAGATGAATCAATTAAATCTCCTACTTTTAAACGAAATGAAATTTTAATTAACAAATCTTGAGGCGGAATCTTCTCTGTTCCCTCACCTGCACTTAAATCTAAGAAATCAATAACAGGTGGAGAAATATCCACTCGTTTATTAAATACTGTTGACATTGATGTTGCCGCAGAGCCCATCATTTGGTTCATTGCTTCTTGAACCGCACTTAAATGAATCTCATCTAGCTCATTTGTTGTTTGCCCAGTTCCTCCAAGCATTAAATCAGCGATAATTGAAGCATCAGATTGTTTAATAACAAGCATATTAATACCGGAAAATCCTTCAGTATACTTTACCTGTATAGATACGTACGGATGTGGAAATTCATCCTTTAATTTAGATTGCTCAATTATAGAAACTGTTGGTGTCGTAATTTCTACTTTTTGAGACAATAAAGTGGATAACGCAGTTGCCGAACTCCCAAATGAAATATTACCTATTTCACCAAGTGCATCTTTTTCCATCGTTGTTAAATAATCTTCAACCATTAAGTTTTCGTTATCCTCTTCATCCTCAGCTGTACCACGTAAAAGAGCATCGATTTCATCCTGTGAGAGCATGTTATTCATCATCGTCTCCTCCTTTCACTTCTTGTAAAATTTGAACGGCCATTTTTTTCCCTTTTTTTCCTGTTTGTGCATAAAATTTAGGTATGCCCTCCATTTTTACAATGACAGGATCCTCAATTTTTTGTTCCAATTGAATGACATCTCCAATATGTAAATTTAAGAAATCCTCTATCGTAATATCTGTTTTACCTAATTCTGCTACAAGTGGGATAAAGGCTTGTTTAATGTTCTTTTCAATATTTTCAGCTTCTATTGGTTCTCTTTCTTTTAAACTATTATTTTGCATCCAATAGTGAACGGATAGATTTGGAATGATTGGTTCCAACACTACATGTGGAATACAAAGATTAATCATTCCGCTTGTTTCACCGATTACAGTATTCATGGAAATGACAACAACTGTTTCATTAGGGGAAACCATTTGTAAAAACTGCGGATTCACTTCAAAATCAGCAAGTATTGGCTCTATCTCCGCCACATTGCTCCATGCTTCCGAAAGATGCTCGAATCCCCTTTCAAACAAATTAGACATGATTTTTTTCTCAATTTCTGTTAAGTTATCTACTTTGTTGACGCTTGTACCTTTCCCACCCATCACTAAATCTAACATTGAATAAGCAATATTAGGATTTATTTCCATAAGGATTCTACCATCTAATGGTGGTACATCAAATGAATTTAATATCGTCATTTTCGGTACAGAGCGAATAAATTCTTCAAACGGAATTTGATCCGCTGATGCAACAGTTATTTGGACATATGTACGAAGTTGTGCTGAAAAGTATGTTGTTAATAGTCTTGCAAAATTTTCATGAATTCTTGTTAAACTCCTAATTTGATCCTTTGAAAAACGCAATGCTCTTTTAAAATCATAAACTTTCACTTTTTTTGCAGCTTCTTCTTTCTTTATATCATCTGCATTCATTTCTCCTGTGGAAAGAGCACTTAACAACGCATCAATTTCACTTTGTGATAACACTTCACCTGACATGGATACACCTCCCTTTTTAACTAATTATTTTTTTTACTGTATTGCATAGGAGGTTATGTATATCTTCAGTACTTTTCCATTTTGCAAATAGCTATCTATCTTATGTTTTAGAGCATTTTTAAATTTCTCTTTCCCATTTCTTCCTTTTAAATCTTCAACTGCTAGTTCGGATAATTCCTCAATAACAGTATCCTTCACTTGAAAATCTCTTTTTTCTAATTCTTCTTTCGCTTTTTTGTTATTTGTTTCAATCTTTAAAGCTATTTTTATGAAATGGTCATTTTTCATATTAGTTGTAATCTCGGGAACATCAACAGAGTTTTTTACGACCTCCTCGATTGAAGGATCTTTCGTGCCACTCTTATGGTCCATTTTTATAATAATAATGGCAATTGCACCAATTAGTAGGATTGCTAAAATAATTGTTATACTTGTAGTGACCATTTTATTTTTCATCTACGTTCACCTCCTGATCAAGCTTTCCTATTACATGAATAGATCTATAGAACTCGATAATTTTCTCCTGGACTTGCTGTGCAGTCTCTAACACAACATATTTATGTCCGTTTGATAATGTTACCGTTGTATCTGGAAACGATTCAATAGTTTCAATATAAAGTGCATTCAGCATAAAGTTTTTACCATTTAATCTTGTGACAGTAATCATATGATAGCCAGGACTAAGGCTAACCACTTAGTCCTGTCCCTCCTAACTATCGTTTTAAATTAATCAATTCTTGTAAAATCTCATCTGATGTTGTAATGATTCTTGTATTAGATTGGAAACCACGTTGAGCAACAATCATTTCTGTAAATTCCTCAGAAAGATCGACATTCGACATTTCAAGATTACCTGGTGCTAATGTTCCCATCCCATTTCCAGGTACACCATAATTCGCTGTACCTGAGTTAACGGTTGCTAAGAACAGGTTACTTCCTGCCTTTTGTAAACCTGCAGGGTTACTGAATTTAGCCAGAGCAAGCTTACCAATTTCAATAACTTTCCCATTCGAGTAAACACCATTAATTTCACCCATTGAACCGATATTAAAGCTTTCAAGGGAACCCTGTTCTTGTCCATCTGGTGTATAAACTGCTTTTAGCTCTTCACCACCAGATGTAAGTTTGGCTAAATCTAATTTAATAGGCAAATCCGTTGATTTACCTGTCCCATCATTAAGTTTCAATGTAATATTTGATCCATCTTTATCCCACTTTTTAGTTGTGGAGTTGTAAGTTAAATCAATCGTAACTGGTACAGGTGGATCTAATGTTTTATCCTCAAACTTAAGTGTCCAAGTTTTCCCATCACTTGAAGAGGTCTTTAATTCCAATACATGCTTTTCCCCTTTAGAATCAACTACTTCAATCTGTTGAGTTTGTTCCGTATTTCCACTTATACTATCAGGAAAATTCCCAACCACGCCGATTTCTGTCGTTTTTTCTGAAGGTAGTATAGAATTCACATCTACTGTAATATCCTTTAATTTACCAGTTTCATCGTATTGCTGAACTTTTAACCCATCCGCATTGACCAATGTTCCCGTATTATCTAAATAAAAGTTTCCCGCACGCGTGTAGTAATTTTGATTACCTTGACTAACGATAAAATAGCCATCGCCATCAATTCCTAGGTCAAGTGCTCGTCCAGTTGTT
This sequence comes from Heyndrickxia sporothermodurans, assembly GCA_018333075.1. Lineage (GTDB taxonomy): Bacteria > Bacillota > Bacilli > Bacillales > Bacillaceae_C > Heyndrickxia > Heyndrickxia sporothermodurans_A. The sequence continues at coordinate 86,921 of BORH01000001.1, forward strand.
TGCATACTTGATTGAGTATCGATAATATCAATCGAAGCTAGTGTAGAACCTAATCCCACTTGCATCGGGTTTTTCCCACCACGATTATTCTGTGCTCCACTAGCACCTGAAATCGTTTGATTCATCGTATCTTTAAATGTAACACGTCCTTTTTTAAAGCCGTACGTATTTACGTTTGCAATATTGTTACCAATTACGTCAAGTTTTGTTTGGAAATTTTTCATTCCACTAATTCCTGAATACATTGAGCGTAGCATGTTATTTTCCCCTTTCAAATCAGTTTAGCTGTGTCTGTCATTCAACAGCTATCGACTCCCCTAAAGGTCCAGCCGAGTATTTTAATTTACAATGATTGCTCCATTTATATTAGTAAATATTTGCTCACTTGCCTCTTGTAAATTCATTGCCGTGATGACTGTTTCATTTTTTGCACTGACAACTAGTGCAGCATTTTTTACAATAACAAGTGATTCAGTAACACCTTTATCCTTCGCTTCAGCCACTTTCGCACTAATTTTTCCCCATTGATTTGAATCAATGTGAATTCCTCTTTGCTGTAACCTTTCACTAGCATGCTTACTAATCGTCAAATGATTGGATTCATTAGCTAGTGCTTGATTAAATTGCTGAGTAAAAGATGTTTGAATTTGTTTCGTTTGTTTTTTTGTTCCTTGACCCGTACTAGACGTAATTGGTTTTAATGGAATTTGACTAAAAATCGGTCGATCCATTAAACCACTTCCTCATTCTTCTATTTTTATTATTTGGTCCGATTTTATTTTTGCTTCATTATCAAGAATAAACCAAGTATTCCCATCTTTAACTGAAACAGATTTTACTTTAGCTGTTTGCTCAGTTTTCTCTTCATCAACCCAAGTAACCTTTTTACCGATTAAATAACTTGCTTGAATAAGAGAATTTTCCTTACTTTGTGTGTTCACTTGAGAAATATTAGCAGGAGTAAGCTCTGTTCCGTCCTGAAGTATAAATTTAACTGAGTTATCAACAAATCGAACGCCGGCGATTATTCCTTTTCCTTGTGAGATCTCAGGTTTCTTATCTGGATCTTTATTTTCTACAATTTTGTGCCAAGTAATTTCTTTTCCAACAAATTGTGTATATGTCACTAATTGGTTCTGCTGTTCCATTGCCACAAGATTTCCAATTGACTTATTCATATTGGTCATTTGTTCTAATGAAGAAAAGGTAGCCATTTGCGCGATAAAATCTTTGTCTTGCATCGGATTTAAGGGATCCTGGTTCTGCAGTTGAACCATTAGTATTTTCAAAAAATCATCTTTTCCTAAAATATCTTGACCCGTTTTTCTTTTATTTTGAATGTTTGAATACAATAAATCAGGATCAATTGTATTTGCCATCTCATCACCTATATTTTCTCTTCTAATAAATGTTCATTTAATACATCTACAAATTGAACAGGATTTTCTTCTTCTATTTCTTGCTTGCTGTTTTGCTGCTGTTCCTGTTTAAATGATTGTTGCTCAGATTGTTCTCGATCAAATTTTTGCGCCTCTGCCTCTCCATAAATGACATCAATTTTGTCAACTTGTATATTTTGTTGAGTAAACGCATTTTTCAATTGATGGATTTGGGAATCTAGTATTTCTTTTGCTGCACCTGAAGTGGCGAACATTCTTGCAGTTAAACTTCCTTTATCCTGAAGGATCTCAATTCTTAATGATCCAAGGTGTTCAGGATATAACTTTATCAAAAGCTTATTTGTCCCTTCACCCTTTAAAAATTGTGATTTTCCTAGAATATTTGAAAAATCCTTTACAAATTGCTGATAATCAACCGTTTTTGAATCTTTGTTTATATGTAACACTAGCTGCTCAATCTTGGAAACTTGCTGAACATGTATGGGACCTGTGACAGGTTGTTTGTTTATTTCATTTTCCGTATTTACAGATGGGACCGTTACTTTTTCTTGTTTCTCAACAAGTAATCGATTAAACGCATTTTGTAAAATCATTTTCTTATTGCTAGCTGAACCATTGTCGATCATTTGTTCAAGCTTTGAAATCATGGTTTCGATCGATTCTTTAAAATTAGAATAATCCTTTAAATCATGATTGGAAAAATCCATTTGTTTCAAAAGATTTTCAACAGTATTAGCTGTATTAGCTGCAAATTGAAATAAGTCAGGCTTCATTTGTTTTAATAGATCTTTTGGGAGTTTAGAAAGCAAGGCGAATAATTCTGTCGTCCCTTTCAATAGTTGACCGTCACTAATTAGCTTTTTAATAGATGTAAGTTTCTCATCTTGAATGGGATTATTCCCCATCAAGGAAAGGATCTCATCCATTAATAATGAAAATTTCTTCTTCCACTCATCTTCTGTTACTCCCATTTCTTCTGCTATTTTATTCTCAGTAATGGTTGATTCATTTAATATATCAAAACGAGTCGTCTCTTCTCCGCTTCCACCTTTTAATAGGAAGAGAATATTATTTAATAAATCCATTACATTTTGAGCTGAGTTTTCTTCATTTAATGAACTCATTTCATTTTGAGAATTTAGCAAAGCACCGAAAGTGTTTTTATTCTCACCTGACTGTTGATTTACCTGACCAAGCTTTCCATTAGAAGGAACAAAATTCATAAATTGTAAAGCCTCTATGTTCACTTTTTCACCTCCTTTCACAAGCCTACATTAGTTATTATTCGTTTTCGCACTAAGCATTTCTGTATATTTCGCCGCACGATCAGCAGGCATTTTTTCCATTATTTTCGCTAAAATATCTGACTTTAGGTTTGAAAGAATTTTCAAAGCTTCTTTATCACTCATATTTAAAATAATTGGCGCTGCATTTTTCGGTGACATCGATTCATACGTCTGGACAACTTCATTAAATGCTTTTTTATTTTGCTCTTGAAGCTGCTTTAATTCAATTATTTCATCTTCCAATCTTTTTTGTTCCAATAGAAGTTGTTTTTTTTCGTTATCTTGACTATCGATCTTAGACTGGAGCTGATTTAACTCAGCATCTTTATTCTCAATTTCTGCTTGTAAATCAATAATTTTGTCTTCATATTCTTTTAAACTTTTTTTACTAGTTTCACTTGTTTTACTTGATGTAAAAGGAAGTTTTCCGCTAATTTCCTTTGCTTTTTCAAAAACATTTATTCCTGCGAATTGAGCAACGACTAATCCAATAACTATGGCAAATAATAGTGGAATAAAGAAAACATACAGAAACCATTGAAACTTATTTTTTGAATGCTCTTCCTTTTGATTTTTAACTACTTTATCCATTTACCACACCTAATTTCCGATGCTATGAAAATAGCTTTGAGTAGAAATTTCATCCAATTGTTTTGCCTCTAATTCTTTCAACAATTGTAAATATTTCTCAAAATCCTTTTGTTTCATCTTTTCATATTTTTTCATCTCAACATTTTTTTCATGTAGTTGGTGTTCACACCAATTCATTTGATTTCTTGCATTTATTACTAACTCTTGGTAATGACTGATTGATTTTTCTAAATTTGCAACAAAACGTTGATAATGACGTATCTCTTGAATCGAAAATCCCGTCTTTAGTTTTCCAGCCTGAAAGTCAAGTAGGTCTTCTTTTTTCTTTAATAATAGATATAATTCTTCAGCTACATGTTCAAAACGTTTTAATGCATTCTGATAGGTAGAGAGGGCTTCATCCTTTTCACGTTCTTTTAAGGATAAAATTTTTTCAAACTTATATTGATACTTCATATTGATCCCCCTAGTCTGCAAGCTTAATAATCGCCTTAATACTTTCCTCCATCGTAATTTTTTCATCCGTTTTTTGTTTTAAAAATGAGATGATTTCTGGGTATCTTTCAACCGCTTCATCAATTTCCTTTGAAGCCCCGCGCTTGTATGCACCTATATTTATTAAATCCTCGGAATTTAAATATGTACTTAGATATTCTCTAACTTTTTCAGCTGCATTTTTATGTAAGTCTGTCGTTAAATGATTCATTAAACGACTAATACTTTTTAAAACATTGATTGCAGGAAATTGACCTTTGTTTGCTAGAGAACGATCAAGTACAAAGTGTCCATCTAAAATACCGCGAACAGTGTCTGCAATGGGCTCGTTCATATCATCGCCATCGACCAAGACTGTGTAGAAGCCAGTAATGGTCCCTTTTTCATTCGTTCCTGTTCTCTCCAACAATCTTGGAAGAATGGCAAATACAGAAGGTGTATATCCTTTAGTTGCAGGTGGTTCTCCAACTGCCAAACCAACCTCACGTTGCGCCATAGCCACTCGTGTAACAGAATCCATCATAAACATGACATTTAAACCTTTATCACGAAAATACTCCGCAATAGCTGTTGCTGTAAAAGCACCCTTTATTCTCATTAATGCTGGTTGATCGGAGGTAGCAGCTATAACAATAGATTTACTTAAGCCTTCAGGGCCTAAATCTCTTTCAATAAACTCTCTTACTTCGCGTCCACGTTCACCGATTAGAGCAATAACATTTATGTCTGCCTTCGTATTCCGAGCGATCATTCCAAGTAATGTACTTTTCCCAACACCACTTCCAGCAAAAATACCAATTCTTTGCCCCTTACCAACGGTTAATAAACTATCAATCGCTCTTACTCCTACTTCAATTTCTTCAGAGATAGGAGGTCTTTTCAGTGGATTTGGCGGATTCTGATCTGTTGGTATTGACTTTAAGCCTTTCGGAAGAATAGAACCATCCATTGGATTTCCCAGTGAATCAATCACCTTTCCTATTAATGCAGTTCCGACTTTCACTTCTAACGGTTTTGATGTAGCTTCTACAAGACTTCCAGGTGATATTTCTTGAATATCAGAATATGGCATTAAAATCACATTTTCTTCTTTAAACCCTACCACTTCTGCTTGAATTTTTCTTTTCTGTCTCTTCCCATTTACATGAATCCAGCAGACATCTCCTATCGAGCTTTCAGGACCAAGTGATTCAATCATTAAGCCTACAACACGTTTTACTTTTCCATAATGCTTATATGTTTCAATATCATCGATATAAGAAAGTAGATCTAAAGCTTTCACGATTCAACACCTTCAATGATTTCCATTAATTTCATTTTCAACTCTGATAGTTGACTGTCTATACTTGCATCAATCCTACCGCTAGTCGTTTCAATTAAACATTGAAATGAATTTAATTGGTCATTGGTATATAGATAGCATTGTTGATTGATAGGGAGTAAAGCGTCTAGTTCATCTTTACTTTGAAGCACAAAGTTAAACTGGTCTGGATGAATATATATATGTACTTCTTTTGCATCCCTAACTTCCTTCACCACTTGTTTCACCAGCGAATTAAAGGATTCAGGATCATTATTTAAGGTTACTTGTAAAATTTTCTCAGCAGCCTTCATACCAAGATCAAGTATCACCTTTTCAGATCCTTCAATATGACGTATAAACTCTTCCTTCATTTCATTAGTTATTTGATTGGCTTTTTCAATTTGAAGCTGATATTCATTATATCCCTGCATTTTTCCCTCTTCATAACCTTGCTTAAAACCTTCTTCTCTCGCTAATGCAATTAAACTTCTTTTCTCCTCATCCCAAGAACTTTGTTCCGCCATAATCTCTTTTCGTATATTATCAGCATCTTCTTGAGCTTTGATTATTATTTCCTCTGCTTGCTTTTGATAATAGTCAAGAAGTTTTCGTTTTTCTATTTCTATTGAATCATCTAATATCGGTTCTTCTATATTTATAGAAGAAAGGTCCTTTATCCCGATAACTTTGCCTTCATTTTTAATTCCTGAAGAACGCGACTTAATAATTCTAGACAATTATATCGTCCCCTCCACCACGTGCGATGATAATTTCACCAGCATCTTCAAGCCTTCTAATAATAGAAACAATTCGAGATTGAGCCTCTTCTACATCCTTTAATCGAATAGGACCCATATACTCCATTTCTTCTTTAAAGGTTTCTACCATTCTAGTAGACATATTTCGATATACAATGTCTTTTACCTCATCACTTGAAACTTTAAGTGAAAGTAATAAATCTTCATTTTCACAATCACGAATAACACGCTGTATGGAACGATTGTCCAATGTAACAATATCTTCAAAGACAAACATTCTTTTCTTAATCTCTTCTGCTAGTTCTGGATCCTGAATTTCAAGTGCATCTAATATCGTTTTTTCAGTAGAACGATCAACACCATTTAATACTTCAACTACAGATTCTATTCCACCCGTTTGCGTATAATCTTGAGTCACTGTTGCAGATAGCTTTTGTTCTAAAATCGTTTCAACCTCACTAATGATTTCAGGAGATGTTCGATCCATTAACGCAATTCGTCTTGCGATATCAGCCTGAACATCTTGAGGTAGTTCCGATAATATTTGTCCTGCTTTTTCAGGATCTAAATACGATAAAATTAAGGCTATTGTTTGCGGATGTTCATTTTGAATAAAATTCAATATTTGTCCCGGATCCGCACGTCTTGCAAAATCGAATGGTCTGACCTGCAATGAGGATGTTAAGCGATTTATAATTGTTGCTGCTTGATCAGGCCCCAAGGCTTTTTCAAGGACCGTTTTCGCATAACCGATCCCGCCTTGAGAAATATAATCCTGAGCAAGTGCGATATTATGAAATTCATCAAGGATATCTTCTTTCGTATTAGAATCAACTTTTTTAACTCCAGATATTTCTAAAGTTAGTTTTTCGATTTCTTCCTCGGATAAATGCTTATATACAGATGCAGATACATCTGGACCGAGTGAAATGAGAAGGATAGCGGCTTTTTGTTTTCCTGTTAAACCCTTTTCACGAATCGCCATTTTACATCCTCCTTTAATCCTCTGATATCCATGTTCTTAATAGTTTCGCGAATTCATCTGGTTTTTCTTTCGCCATTTTTTCCAGTTGCTTTTTACGTAAAGTACCTTCTGTTTCAAATTCTTCATTTACATCTGCTATTTGTATTGGTTCAGGCTCCATAATTGGCTCCTCTTCCAGTTCTTCTTGCTTTCTTGTACGAATCATAAAAATGATTAATAGTACAATGACTATTAGAAGTATTCCACCAATAAGATATACCCACCAAGGAATAACGGATTGCTTTGTATTATCTTGTTTCATTTTTCCGTCAAACTTTTGAACTGAAACGGCAATTTTATTTTCAACATCTTGATCAGATAGCTGAGTTCCAGCATTTTTATCAATAGATGTTCTAATAATTGTAGATAAAAGCTTTGTAATATCATCCTTCGTACTTTGTGGTAATGAATTTAGATCCTTAGGATTAGGTGGCTCCACCATTACTTGAATTCCAAGATCCCTTATCTTATAAGGACTTTCAGCTATTTGTTTATGAATTTTATTTACTTCATAGTTAACCGAATCTTGTACCTTCTCATAATCACCATTAGAATCACTGCCTTCTACATAAGAACTGCCAAGCGAATCAGCTGGATCTGACCCTTGAGGAACTCCACCGGCAGTTGCACCCTTTCCTGAATAGGTTTCAGTTATTTTTTGAGCACTTATTTCAATGCCCTTCATATTATCTTTATCTACAGGTTCAACAAGATTTTCTTCACGATTTTCTTGAGTAAAATCTATGTCTGCCGTAACCGATGCGACAATTTTGTTGTACCCCATCATCGTTCCAAGCATAGATTGAACTTGTCTTTGAATATCACGCTCAATTTGATGCTTGATATCCATTTGCTGTGCAAATGTATTTCCTGTATTACTTTCATTTTTCAAGTCATAATACTCAAAATTCTGATTCATAATGACGATATTATCATTAGAGAGGTTTGGAACACTTTTTGAAACCAAATTATACAAAGATTTAATCTGAGTCTCACTGAACTCACTACCGGGTTTTGTTGTTAATACAATCGATGCTGATGCCTCACCATTTTGCTCATTAACAAAAATTTCTTTCTTAGGCATATTGATCATTACCTTAGCATCTTCAACACCATCAATTTCTTTAATTAAATTTGATAATTCAGTTTGCATAGCTTCTAATTTTACAACATCAAATTCATTATCAGTCATTCCAAATCCAGCATTTTGACTAAAAAATGAGTAATCGATACTTCCGGTTTTTGGGATTCCTTCTGATGCTAATTCAATCTTTAATGTATCAACATTTTCCTTAGGTACTTTTATTGTTTTTCCATTATCAGCAACCTCAGATTTTATCCCCTTAGAATCCAGACTCTCTTTTATTGAGCCAGCCTCAGAAGGTGAAAGGTTGCTATAAAGTGGGACCATCGTCGTTCTTGTAGAAAAATAGCTTATAATTGCAATTAATAAAACAATAAGCACTATGGAGGAAATACCCAATATTTTTTGTTTTTTCGTACGTTTTTCCCAAAAATTCTTTATGTTGACTGAATAGTTTCTTAACTTCTCATTCATTACTATCCTCCAATATGTAACAAAAAATATTTATCTATGAAAATAAAATAATAGATTAAACTTGCATTCGCATCGTTTCTTGATAAGCTTCAACCACTTTATTTCTAATTTCAAGAGCAGCCTGTAAAGTAATACTAGCTTTTTGGGCCGATATCATTACCTGATGAAGATCAACATTTTCACCCTTCACCATCTTTTCTGTCAATTGATCAGATTCGATTTGTGCCTGGTTGACATCTGCTATTGATTTCTTTAGAAAATCAGAGAATTTCACTTGAGATTGATATGTATTTGTAGGTGTTTGTAAATTTTTTTGATCTAACGGACGTAAAATATTTGTTGAAACCGAATTAATATTTTGAATGGACATAAAAGCACCTCCTGTTATTTACCAATTTCCAATGCCTTCATCATCATTGATTTTGATGCGTTAAACACAGTTACATTTGCTTCATACGATCGTGTTGCACTCATCAAATCAACCATTTCTCTTAGTGGATCAACATTAGGCATACTAACATAACCATCTTGATTGGCATCAGGATTTTCCGGATCATAAACGAGCTTAGCTGGAGCAGAATCTTCCACAATTTTTGTAACCTTAACTCCTCCCCTAGCATTTTGATTGCCAATCGCGGATTGAAAATGGGATGAAAAGGAATCAGTTTTTGGTTCTAAGACTACCATTTTGCGTTTATAGGGTTGCCACTCTCCATTTACATATTTCCCTCTTGTTGTATCCACATTAGCCATATTAGAGGAAATTACATCCATCCTTAAACGTCCAGCTGTTAAAGCTGATGAGGTAATTCCCATACCATTAAATATAGACATTTTATTTTCCTCCTCTAATCACCGTTTGCAAAGTAGAAAATTTTCCATTGATGCGATCTGTTACAGCGTTGTAATAAATTTGATTCGTTGCCATATCTGACATTTCTTTATCGACATCTACACCATTTCCATTTTCGTTATATTGAATATTTTGCTGAGTAGTTATAGGTGACTCGGCCGGAATATTCTGAAACTCAAAATGTCGAGAGTCTGTTCTGACAGCTTCAAATGGTTGACTAAGTTGCTCTTGAAATATCTTCTGAAAGCTTACTTCTTTCGGTTTATAATTGGGAGTGTCAACATTTGCGATATTATCTGCAATCGTTTTTTGCTTTAAAGAGGAATAATCTAATGCTCGTTCTAATGTAGTGATTGTATTAGAAAATAAATTCACTTAAGACACCTCTTACCTTTTCTAGACATAATTTGATTTAATACGACATATAAATTAAAACTATTACCATTTTAATGTTTAATATATCCACTGTCCATGTTATCAATAAAATTTTCACTAAAAATTACGAGATTTTTACAAATATAGGACTTTAGTTTTATTACTTTTTTTATAAAAGTGATATATTAATTTGAGTTTTTCTAATTTTATCAAGTGGTTTAATATTTCTATTAAGTAATTTTTTGTAAATTTCATGTAATATATTTGGTTATTTTTTACTCTTGTTTAGACCTAAAGTATTAAGTCCTTCGTATGTTTTTCAATCAAAAAAAAATTAATGTTATAGGAACATAATAAAAACCGTCAATGAAATGAAGTCATTGACGGTTTTTTATTTGTCGAAAATTAATCATATTAATTTGATTTTAATTTATCTAATTCAATTAAAAATTTATCATTTAATACTTTAATATACGTACCTTTCATACCAAGTGATCTAGATTCAATAACACCGGCACTTTCTAATTTACGTAAAGCATTTACAATTACAGATCTAGTAATTCCTACTCTATCAGCAATTTTTGAAGCAACTAAAAGTCCTTCTTTTCCATTTAGCTCTTCAAAAATATGTTCAATCGCTTCTAACTCACTGTATGATAATGAACTAATAGCCATTTGAACAACTGCTTTACTTCTAGCCTCTTCTTCAATTTCTTCTGATTTTTCGCGAAGAATTTCCATTCCTACCACCGTTGCACCATATTCAGCAAGAATTAAATCATCATCTTGGAATTTTTCTTGAAGACGAGCAAGAATTAGTGTCCCTAATCTTTCTCCTCCACCAATAATTGGTACAATTGTTGTTAAACCACTTTGAAAAATTTCTTTATTTTCTACAGGAAATGCAGTATATTCGCTATTTACATCTAGATTAGGAGATGTTTCTGTAATATTAAATAAGCTATTTGTATATTCTTCAGGAAATTGACGATCTTCTAACATTTTTGTCATACGCTCATTTTCCACTTGCTGATTAATCGAATATCCAAGTAATTTTCCGCGACGACTTACAACATAAATATTCGCTTCAATTACGTCGCTTAATGTTTGAGCCATTTCATTAAAATTAACTGGTTTTCCTGCCGCTTTTTGTAACATCGCATTAATTTTTCTTGTTTTGTCTAATAAATTCATTTTTATTCCTCCTAGTAAATACGTTACTTCGATTTTTTTATTAATTGAAATTTTTTGTTATAGATTACAAACACATTTAATTAAAGAATAAACTGACTTAAATCTTTGTTTTGAGAAATGGCACCTAGCTTCTCATTTACATACTGAGGTGTAATATTTATCTTTTCAAGCGTAATATCAGGTGCTTCAAATGATAAATCCTCCAAAAGTTTTTCTAGAATGGTATGCAGACGTCTTGCTCCGATATTATCGGTATTTTGATTCACTTCAAAAGCAATTTCCGCAATTCTAGTTATAGCATCGTCAGAAAATTCAATTTGTATACCTTCTGTTTCCAATAAAGCAATATATTGCTTTATTAACGCATTGTCCGGTTCTATTAGGATCTTTACAAAATCTTCTACAGATAATTTCCCTAACTCAACACGAATCGGAAATCTTCCTTGCAATTCTGGAATCAATTCTGACGGCTTTGCCATATGGAAAGCTCCAGCAGCAATGAAAAGAATATGATCGGTTTTAACGGATCCATATTTTGTAACAACTGTCGATCCTTCAACAATCGGCAGAATGTCTCTCTGAACGCCTTCTCTTGATACATCAGCAGAAGAAGAATTGCTGTTATTACCAACAATTTTATCAATCTCGTCTATAAAGATAATACCCGTTTGCTCAGCACGGAAAACCGCCTCTTGAGTCACTTCATCCATATCAATTAATTTTTGTGCTTCATCATTTGTTAATATTTTACGAGCTTCTTTAACGGATACTTTTCGCTTTTTCTTTTTCTTAGGTAAAAGGTTACTAAACGCATCTTGCATATTCATACCCATTTGCTCCATTCCTGATCCTTGGAGCATATCAAACATGGATGGCTGCTGTTCTTCTATTTCAACAGTTACGATTTCATTTTCTAACTCACCATTTTCTAATTTTTCTTGGATGCTTTTACGATATTCCTTCATTGAAACATCATCTGCGGGCTCATCATCATTATCATTTGACTGATCATTGTTGCCTCCAAAAATCATTTCAAATGGATTTTTATAATTATTTGTTTTTTTCTTAGCTGGAACAAGTAAATCAAGCAAACGACGATTAGCATATTGCTCTGCTCTTTCCTTTACTTGAATAACTTTTTCTTCTTTTACTAATCTAACTGAGGTTTCTACCAAGTCTCTTACCATGGACTCAACATCACGTCCCACATAGCCAACCTCAGTAAATTTTGTTGCTTCAATTTTAACAAATGGTGCACCAACTAATTTAGCCATTCTTCTAGCTATTTCAGTTTTTCCTACACCTGTAGGTCCAATCATTAAAATGTTCTTAGGGATTATTTCATCACGAAATTTTTCATCGAGTAAGCTTCGACGATAACGATTTCGCAATGCAACTGCAACAGCTCTTTTTGCATCTTTTTGTCCAATAATATATTGGTTCAAACGATCTACAATTTGTCTTGGCGTTAAACTCATTGCATTATTCAAATTTGCCATTCAACTCACTCCTTAGCTTCAGGTTGAAAATATTTTTATCTTTTCGATAAAGGACTCTCGTCATAATATTGTTATTAATGAAAACTTCTTTATGTAAATAACCTTGGTTTTATCAAATAACAATATTTATTTTTGGTATTGTCATAGTTAATAATGAACAACAACTACAAAAGATTGACATTTAAAGCTCTTCAACAATGATATTTGTGTTCGTGTAAACGCAAATATCAGCAGCTATATCTAGTGATGCTTTTGCAATCTCTTTTGCAGATAAAGCTTCACCCGCATGTTGTTTAAGCGCCCTTCCAGCAGATAATGCGTAATTTCCACCTGAACCTATAGCAAGAATTCCGTCATCAGGCTCAATCACTTCGCCAGTTCCAGATATTAACAGCATTTGCTCTTGATCCATAACAATTAACATGGCCTCTAGTTTTCTTAAAACCTTATCACTTCTCCACTGCTTTGCTAGTTCAACCGCAGCTCTTGTTAAATTACCGTTGTATTCCTGAAGCTTTCCTTCAAACATTTCTGACAATGTAAAAGCATCAGCAACAGATCCAGCAAAACCAGCCAATACTTTTCCATTAAACAATTTTCTAACTTTTTTCGCAGTATGTTTCATTACAACAGCATTGCCAAATGTTACTTGACCATCTCCAGCCATTGCGTTTTTACCTTTATGCTGAATTGCGAATATAGTTGTTGCATGGAAATCTCCCATTTGAACACCTCCAAGAAATAATGAAAAAGTATTTCCTAAAAAGCAAATAAATCGTAAAGATACAAGCATTCACTATTAAAAATATACAGTACGTATTAAGATAACATGAATGGATACTTCATATAAAAAATATTCAGATTCACATGATTCATGAATAAAAACAATTTTTACGCTCTAGGATGATGTGATAAATATGTTTTCCGTAACTGTTCTTTCGTCACATGTGTATATATTTGAGTGGTTGATAAATTTTCATGTCCAAGTAGCTCCTGAACAGTCCTTAAATCAGCACCATTATTTAATAAATGGGTTGCAAATGTGTGTCGAAGCATATGAGGGTGCATTTTACCAGTAAGTGCAGCCTTACTTATAATATCAGATAATATATGCCGAATACCTCTTTCAGTTAATGGATTTCCACGAAAATTCACAAATAGATATTCATGATTTAGTGCATTTTTCATTAGCATTGGTCTAGATTTATTAATATAATCTTTTAATGCTACATTTGCATAGTTCCCAAATAATACAATTCGCTCTTTTTTTCCCTTACCCTTCACAAGAATCGTATCAAACTCAAGATCAATGTCTTTCACTTTTATATTTGCACATTCACTTACACGAATTCCAGTTGCATAAAGTATTTCTAACAAAGTCAAATTTCTAACATCTAAGTAGGTTTCACCACTACAAACTTGAAATAGCTTCTCCATTTCTTCTTCATAAAAGAACTTTGGTATTCTCATTTGTTTCTTGGATTGTGAAAGAAGTGCAAATGGATTTTCCTTAACGACTTTCTCCCTCATTAAAAACTTATAAAAACTTCGCAAGCTAGATATTTTTCTTGCTAAGCTAGATCTATTGTACCCATTTTCAAACAAGGTACTTAAAAAAAGTCTAGCATTAAAGTATTCAATGTCATCCAAATTTGAAATACCTTGTTCAATCATGAACAAGAAAAAGTGTTCAATATCCTGACGATAAAATCTCACCGTATACTCAGAGTAGTTTCTTTCGATTTGAATATACTCAATAAAAGCATAAAGTGCAGTTTTTTGATTTTCATCCATAATAACACCTCACAAGGCTACTAAATATTATCACAATTTAGTAGCCCACGCAACGAATGTTACAAATTTTTCACAAAGTTTTGAATTGTTTTTAATGCTCTATTTGCTAATTCTTCGTTCCTTGCTTTTTTCTCCTTAATACGAACAGGTAAATCAGGTAGTAGTCCAAAGTTAGCGTTCATAGGTTGGAAACTTTTTGAATTTGTTGTTGTAATATAATTCGCCATGCTTCCCATTGCCGTTTCTTTTGGAAATACGACCGGTTCTAATCCTTGTACAATTCTTGCTGCATTTATTCCCGCAATTAAACCACTTGCAGCAGATTCAACATATCCCTCAACGCCTGTCATTTGACCAGCAAATAATAAGGATGGTTGTTCTATAAATTGATAGGTTGATTTTAATACCTTTGGAGAATTAATAAATGTATTTCGGTGCATGACCCCATATCTAATAATTTCAGCCTCTTCTAATCCAGGGATGAGACGAAACACTTCCTTTTGAGCGCCCCATTTCAAATGAGTTTGGAAACCAACAATATTATAAAGCGTACCTGCAGCATCGTCCTGACGAAGCTGTACAACTGCAAAAGGCCTCTTACCAGTTTTAGGATCTTCTAATCCTACAGGCTTCAACGGACCAAACAACATCGTTTTTTTACCACGCTTTGCCATAACCTCAATCGGCATGCAGCCCTCGAAAAAGATTTCTTTTTCAAATTCTCTTAAAGTGGCTGTCTCAGCGGATATTAACGCTTCATAAAAACGATCAAATTCTTCCTCATTCATGGGACAATTTAAATAAGCTGCTTCACCTTTATCATATCTTGATTTCAGGTAAACTTTTTCCATATTAATGCTATCTTTTTCGATAATTGGTGCGGCAGCATCATAAAAATATAGATATTCTTCCCCTGTTAATGCAAGGAGTTGTTTTGAAAGAGCTTCACTTGTTAGTGGCCCAGTTGCAATAACAGTGATACCTGATGGAATTTTAGTTACTTCCTCATTTATTACAGTAACGTTAGGATGGTTTTTCACCATTTCAGTTACATGACCTGAAAACTCATGGCGATCTACTGCTAATGCACCACCTGCTGGTACTGAACTTTTATCAGCTGATTGAATAATAACGGAATCAAGTATTCTCATTTCTTCCTTTAATACACCAACGGCATTTGTTAATGTATTTGCTCGTAATGAATTAGAACAAACTAATTCTGCAAATTTATCTGTATGATGTGCAGGAGTTTGCTTTACTGGACGCATTTCATATAAATTAACCTTAATACCTCTCTTAGCAATCTGCCATGCAGCTTCACTTCCAGCTAAACCTGCTCCAATTACATTAACGAATTTT
This sequence comes from Heyndrickxia sporothermodurans, assembly GCA_018333075.1. Lineage (GTDB taxonomy): Bacteria > Bacillota > Bacilli > Bacillales > Bacillaceae_C > Heyndrickxia > Heyndrickxia sporothermodurans_A. The sequence continues at coordinate 102,410 of BORH01000001.1, forward strand.
TCCATTATTCCCCTCCTACTAAACACATTAGATGTATGTAAAGAAATTCGACATTTTTTTATCCCTTTAGCATTTTACAACACCCTACCAAAGAAATAAAGTATAAGCACATATTAATAAATTCTTTTTTCTTAAATCTTGTGTTTTTAATAAACATTATCTAAATATATCCTTTTTACTTTATTATAAAAATGGATAATATTACAAAAATTCCCCATTAATTATAATTATAAACCTAAAAAGTAAAAGAAACTAAAAATAATCAAAATGAAAGAGTGAGTTAAAAACTCACCCTTTAGAAGAAAACAATATTTCTTATTCCACAGTCTTTTCTTTATAATCACAGTTTGTACATTGCACTTGTACACCCTTTTTAAGTTTCTTTTCGACTAATAGTTGTTCACATTTTGGACATTTTCTTTCAATTGGCTTATCCCAAGATAAAAAGTCACATTCCGGATAACGGTCACAACCATAAAAAATTCTTTTCTTTTTACTTTTTCTTTCAATAATATTTCCTTCATTGCACTTAGGACACTTCACACCAATTTCCTTTACAATTGGCTTTGTATTACGACAATCTGGAAAATTGCTACATGCCATAAATTTTCCATATCGCCCCATTTTAAATACCATAGGATGCCCGCAAAGTTCACAATCTTCTCCCGCTTCTTCATCCTTAATTTCAACTTTTTCCATTTCTTGTTCCGCTTTTAAAAGATTTTTATGGAAACCTTTGTAAAACTCATCAATAATTTTTACCCATTCTATTTTTCCCTCTTCAATTTCATCTAAATCGCTTTCCATTTTTGCTGTGAAAGCAACATCTAAAATTTCCGGAAAAAACTCCATAATAAGCTCTAATACGATTTCTCCAAGCTCTGTTGGAATAAAACGCTTGTTTTCTAAGGCAACATATCCTCTTTTTTGAATCGTATCCAATGTTGGTGAATATGTTGACGGCCTACCAATACCAAGTTCTTCTAACGTTTTTACTAATCTTGCTTCGCTATATCTTGGTGGAGGTTGTGTAAAATGCTGTTTAGGATCTATTACTTCAGACTTAACTTTTTCTCCTTCTTCCATTTCTGGTAGAAACTTTTCCTTTTCATCTGTCTGATCGTCTGTTCCCTCAACATAAACCTTCATAAAACCCGGAAACTTCAATTTAGAGCCGTTAGCCCTAAACAAAATGTCGCCATTTTTAAGATCTACACTCATAGTATCCATTACTGCCTGTGCCATTTGACTTGCTACAAAGCGTTCCCAAATCAGCTTGTAAAGTCTTAACTGATCTCTACTTAAAAATTCCTTTAGTGAATTTGGTTCACGCATTGTACTTGTTGGGCGAATCGCTTCATGGGCATCTTGAGCATTAGATGATTTCTTATCTTTTCTTTGCTCAGATCGAGCAAATTCTTTTCCGTATTGCTGCTCAATAAAATTCACAGCTTCAGTTTGTGCTACTTCGGATATTCGAGTTGAATCAGTTCTCATATAAGTAATTAAACCGACTGTACCCTCTTTTCCAAGATCAATTCCCTCATAAAGCTGTTGTGCTAACATCATCGTTTTTTTCGTTCGAAAATTTAATTTCCTAGCAGCTTCCTGCTGCAATGATGATGTAGTGAAAGGTGGTGCTGGATTTCGCTTTCTTTCTTTCTTTGATACAGAAGCAATGTCAAATTCTTTTCCTTTTATTTGAGAAAGAATCGATTTTACATCATTTTCGGATTTCAATTCTACCTTCTTGCCATTAACTCCATAAAATGCACCTTGAAATACATCTTTTCCCTTTTTAAAATCTGCCACTATTGTCCAGTATTCTTCAGGTACGAAATTTTTTATTTCATTTTCACGATCAATGATTAACCTAACAGCGACCGATTGCACCCTGCCTGCACTTAATCCTTTTTTTACTTTTTTCCATAGCAGAGGACTAATATTATAACCCACTAATCGGTCTAAAACGCGGCGTGCTTGTTGCGCATCTACAAGATCAGTATTTATCGGACGAGGATGTTTAAACGATTCCTTAATAGCATCTTTTGTGATTTCATTAAACACTACCCTGCAATCGGAGTGTATATCTAAATCTAGACTATGTGCTAAATGCCATGCAATCGCTTCCCCTTCACGATCCGGGTCAGCTGCTAGAAATACTTTCTTTGCTTTTTTAGCTGCTGTTTTTAACTCTTTCAATACAGGACCTTTTCCCCTAATCGTTATGTATTTAGGCTGAAAATTGTGTTCTGCATCAACACCCATTTGGCTTTTAGGTAAATCTCTAATATGGCCCATAGATGCTTTTACTTTATATTTTTTTCCTAAATATCTTTCAATGGTCTTCGCCTTAGCTGGCGATTCCACGATAACCAAGTACTCTGACATTAAGAAGCCTCCCAGAGGTTTTCATTATTTTTCTAGTCATATATTTTCATCTAATATATATTACATAAAATCAAGTGTACATATTAACGTTGATTTTTTCATTTGTCAATTATATCGGATATTTTATGTTCAAACTAGAAATCGTTTTCAAAAAAAATTGTGTATCTGTTGGAAAATGTATAACAGATTTTTCAAAAATGCAACCTTTTTAAATAAAATGAGGAATAAATTTCAAAAAATACTTAGAATAATTCGTTTAAAAATGTAGAAAAGTATATGTTGGAAAGTAGACAAACATACTTTAATACAAAATCTTTTCAATGATATGCTAAATAAAAAATTCTTCAATAATATCTTCTCCATGCAGTACAAGCTTAGCTCCTTGCTGAATTAGCCTATTTGTACCTCGTGAAAGAGAATCTGAAATATAACCTGGTACAGCGAATACCTCTCTTCCTTCTTGTAGAGCGTATTCAGCAGTAATTAAGGAACCACTTCTTTCCTCTGCTTGAATAATTAAAGTTCCTCTACATAATCCACTTATAATACGATTTCTCATCGGAAAATGCCACCTTTGCGGCCTAGCTTGTGGTGGATATTCTGAAATAAGAAGATGCTCCTTTTTCATATTCTCTGCAAGTAGTTCGTTTTCCTGCGGATATACATGAAAAAAACCGCTTCCTAAAATTCCAATCGTTTTCCCCTTCAATTTTATGGTAGATTGATGAGCTATTGTATCTACTCCTTTTGCCAAGCCACTAACAATATTTATGCCTTTTTTTATTAGAGGTGGAAGAAGTTCTTCAATAGCTATTCTCGCAATTTCATTTCCTTTTCGTGAGCCAACAATAGCGAGACATGGGTTTTTCATGAGCGAAATATTGCCGATTGTATATAGGACTAAAGGAGGGTTGTATATTTGTTTTAATAAGTATGGGTAATCTTTATCAAATATCGTAACATAATTAATTTTATTTGTAGTTAAATTGAGAATAATTTTAGTAGGATCCAAGTGGTGAAGATCATAATGAAATTTCGGAAAACTTTCAGATGATAGTTGAGTAATATTTCTTAAAAGGGGAGCAGAAAAATGATAGAGGTTTTTTAAACTGGGGTCATATTGCAAGATTTTTAATATTCCTTGTTGCCCTATACCTCTACAGTGATGTAGATGCAATAATCGTATTTTGAATTCTTCCATCGAATCCTCCTTAATTTAAATAATAATAAAAGAGGATGACCATCAGGAACACCTAAAAATAGCAAGGTTTGCTAGGCATTCTTTTAAGAATTGGTCATCCTCTGCTTTCATCAAAGATCTATTTTATACAGACCGTTTATATGATTAATGTGTTTTACACTTTTCGTAAAGGCCTTTTTCTTTAATTACTTCGATTAAAGTTTCGCCCATTACTGAAGGAGTTGCAGCAACTTTAATGCCACATTCATTCATTACACGAATTTTTTCTTCAGCAGTACCTTTTCCGCCAGAAATAATCGCACCTGCGTGTCCCATACGTTTTCCTGGAGGAGCTGTTACACCACCGATAAAGCCAACAACTGGTTTAGTCATGTTTTCTTTTACCCACATTGCTGCTTCTTCTTCAGCTGTTCCACCAATTTCACCAATCATGATAACAGCTTCTGTTTCTGGATCTTCGTTAAATGCTTTTAATACATCAATAAAATCAGTTCCATTTACAGGGTCGCCACCGATACCAACTGCAGTAGTTTGTCCGATACCTGCTTGAGACAACTGATGCACTGCTTCATATGTTAATGTTCCAGAACGTGAAACTACACCTACATGACCTTTAGTATGAATGTAACCAGGCATAATTCCGATTTTACATTCTCCTGGTGTGATAACACCTGGACAGTTAGGACCGACTAAACGAGTCTTTTTACCTTCCATATAGCGTTTCACTTTTACCATATCTAGAACAGGAATATGTTCAGTAATACAAATTGTTAAATCTAATTCAGCATCTACTGCTTCCATGATAGCATCTGCTGCAAAAGGTGCTGGAACATAAATAACAGATGCGTTTGCACCAGTTGCTTTTACAGCTTCTTCAACTGTATTGAAAACTGGTACTCCTTCAACTTCTGTTCCGCCTTTTCCAGGAGATGTACCACCAACGATTTTTGTACCGTATTCTAGCATTTGTTTTGTATGAAAAAGAGCTGTTTTACCAGTAATACCTTGAACGATTACTTTTGTATCTTTATTAACAAAAACGCTCACATTGTTCCCCTGCCTTTCAAATTATCCAGTTCCACCTTCTGGTCCCATAAAAAATACTGCGGGCAGATCAGTCGGAACTACTTTTATTATTAACCTACTAATTCTACAATTTTTTGAGCGCCGTCAGCCATTGATTCAGCAGCTACGATGTTTAAACCTGATTCATTAAGAATTTTCTTACCTAAATCAACATTTGTTCCTTCTAAACGAACAACTAGTGGCAATTCTAAACCAACTTGTTTTGTTGCTTCAACAACACCTTCTGCGATAATATCGCATTTCATAATTCCACCGAAAATGTTTACAAAAATACCTTTAACATTTTTGTCTGAAAGAATGATTTTGAATGCTTCTGTTACTTTTTCTGCAGTTGCACCGCCACCAACATCTAAGAAGTTAGCAGGATCACCGCCATAATGCTTAATAATATCCATTGTAGCCATTGCAAGTCCTGCACCGTTAACCATACAGCCAATTTTTCCATCTAATGCAATATAGCTAAGGTCATACTTAGAAGCTTCGATTTCTTTTGGATCCTCTTCTTCCAAGTCACGATATTCTAAAACGTCTTTTTGACGGAATAGAGCATTTGAATCGAAGTTTAATTTCGCATCAAGTGCCATAACATTTCCATCACCAGTAACTACTAATGGGTTAATTTCTGCAATTGAGCAATCTTTTTCAACAAAAGCAGTGTATAATCCCATCATGAATTTTACAGCTTTGTTTACAAGTGCTGCTGGAATATTGATGTTGAAAGCAATACGACGAGCTTGGAATGCAGTTAATCCAACTACTGGATCAATTGTTTCTTTAAAGATTTTTTCAGGTGTTTTAGCAGCAACTTCTTCAATTTCAGTACCGCCTTCTTCAGAAGCCATTAAAACAACACGAGAAGTTGCACGATCTAAAACAAGACCTACATAATATTCTTTTTGAATATCACAGCCTTCTTCAATTAGTAGTCGTTTTACTTCTTTTCCTTCTGGACCTGTTTGGTGTGTAACTAATGTTTTACCTAAAATTTCATTTGCATATGTACGAACTTCGTCCAAATTCTTTGCAACTTTTACACCACCGGCTTTACCGCGGCCTCCTGCATGAATTTGAGCTTTTACTACACACACTTCAGTACCTAGTTCTTTTGCTGCTTCAACTGCTTCTTCTACAGTGAATGCAACTTTACCATTTGGTACCGCTACCCCGTATTTTCTGAGGATTTCTTTACCTTGATACTCATGGATATTCATTTTCCATCCTCCTATCAAACTCTACAAAAAATAAACTGCGCTTCCATTGTATAAAATCGACGAAATTCTGTCTACCTTTCTGATTAAAATAGAAAAGTTTACAATATTATTTTATCAAATGAGCCACTAAATATTTACTATTAAAAAAATATCTTCCTTTAGAAAGCTTATTAATTTTGACTCTTCCCAATATTTTGATCTAGTCTATAAATAAATGCAAAAACTTCTGCAACTACTTCATATAATTCCTCTGGGATTGTTTCATTAATTTCTAATTGACTGAGTAATTCAATTAAATTTCGATCTTCCTGTATAGGAATATCTTTATCCTTTGCTACTTCTATTATATTTTCGGCTGTTATACCTTTACCTTTTGCAATCACTTTCGGTGCTGTCTGAGAATCAGATTGGTATTTTAATGCTACTGCTTGCTTTCTTTCATTCTTTTGTATCATATCCTAAAATCGACTCCTGAATATTGATCATACACCAAATTTTCTATTATTGCTTTTGTTGATGAAACATCATGATGAAAGGAAGCATACTGAATCGTAGACAAAGTATAATCTAATTGCTTTAGTCCATCTTTTAATTTCGGAAAGAATGCCTTTGCTATTTCTTGAAGACTTTGATTACTATTCATAATTTTCATCGTAATTATCCGATTTTGCACCTTCATCTCAACGATTGTTTCCTTTAAATTTTCAAGCTCTAAATAAAATAGAACATGACAGTAATTTGGGTCAATTTTCCCATCTTCTAGACGTTTCCCAGACCACTGCATGGTTAATTCCGTCTGAAAGCCAAATAATTGCAGAGGAAGCTGATAAACTAAATGTTGGATGTGTGAAGAGGTAGCAGATAGAAGTTGTTGTCCATTCATTTTGTTAATAAGCTGCTCTGCCAATTCCTTCGTTTCAGTTGGATGTTCTTGTTCTTGAACATACGTTATTAGTAACGGCTTAAGCATTTGATCATATGATTTCAAATTTTCCTTATGAGTCAAAATATCAGCTTCGTAACTAAATCCCATTTTTCGTATAACCGATTTAAAAAATGATAATATATTTTGAGGTAACTCTTCTTCATTCGTTTTAACGGCTAATTGATTTAATAATAACCTTTCATTATCTGAAAAATATGAGTCTTTTTGATTTATTATGTGATAGATTTTTTGAGCCCCTGTTTGAATGATGTCATTTAGAACTTTACTACTAATAGATGAATCAGATGGATTTATTACATTTATCTTTGGTTCATCAGGCAATTTCATTTTGTCCCCTACAGTTTTTTCTAGAATCGTTTTGTCTATATTTAATAGATTTATTTTTTCCAGAACTTTTATTGCTGTTTCTTGGTATTCACTTTTTGGATTTGAAGCTATTTGCAATAATGTGTGGATTATTTTTTCAGCATTCATATCTTTTGCTGTAATCGCTTGAATCGATACTAACAGTTTTTGTGCTGTATTAGACTCTAGTTCCTGATGTAATTGACTTTCTAATGTATTTAGTAGTGTATGTATAGGTTTTTGGGGCTTTAATGCTTCAAGTAAAGATTTGTAAATCGCATCTGAAAAAGGTAGATCTTTTTCAGCCATGAATTTGATAACATTAAAGCTATCCTTATAGTTAGGAAGCTGTTCAATCCATTGGTGTATCTTAACTATCGACTCTTTTGACAATGGAATTTGTTCTTTAGCTATAAACGATAATATTTGCTTATTTATATGATTATTTGGAAGTGAAAGCTTATTTAATAAAGCAGAATCTGTTTGTTTTTCCTTCGTTAATGGGGAAAGAATCCTTAACTGAACTTCCTCCTCATTTGCTACAACCTCAAACCAATAATTTTCATTAATAACAAGGGGAACTTCAAGTTTAGCAATAAGCTTTTGATTCGCAATATTAATCAATGCTGTTTGGTTCGGGTATATTTTATTAGCACTTCCTAAAAAAATAACTCCCGGTTTTAATTGTAAAGCCTTATTCGAAGGCAATTGATTAATAGCTGAAAATAATTGTAGATTTGATAATTGCATTCATTCCCCTGCTTTCTATAATCTAGGTTTTAATTACTATATTTTTTTAAATATCTTACTAAAGTCATTAATGGCCAAATATATTGATAACTATGGTAATGGATATAAAATTCCCCACCCATCCCTTGACCAGCAGGATAGGAACTCCTCCAATCTTTAATATCGGCATGATGAATTAAAAAGTTTATTCCCTTTCTAATGAAAGTTGTTTCATGTTCAGAAATAGTGATGAGAGCTTCAAGTGCCCATGCAGTATGTGTAGGTGTACTATAACCAAGGGGGACATACTGCTTAACAATATCACTTCTACACGATTCTCCCCAGCCTCCATCATTATTTTGAATGTTTTCTAGCCATTTTTGAGCAAGTATTATGGAAGGATGCTTTGAACTTAACCCAAAAGCTTGCAACCCGTGGATAGCTGCCCATGTACCATAAATATAATCAATTCCCCATCTACTATTCCAAGATCCATTCGTTTCCTGCTTACTAATTAACCATTTAATTCCTTTTTTCATTTTCGGATGATCAGGATTTATATTTGTATAATTCCCTAAAAACTCCAACGTCCTCCCAGTTAAATCTGGTGATGAGGCATCTAATAATAGACCTTCACCATAAGGTAAAAGCTTTAATAGTGGGTTATCAACGTTCTTTTCAAAGGCTGGCCAGCCACCGTCATCATTTTGCATTGATAATATCCATTGTACCCCTTTATCCCATACTTCACGATAATCTACTTGGTCTATCACTAAACGATGAATGGCACGAAGAGACGCAGTCGTATCATCTACATCTGGATTCATCGTATTAACATTTGAAAATCCCCATCCCCCGGGAAATAAATTCAAATTGTGAATACCCCAATCTCCAATTTTTTTCTGCTGTCTGCCAATTAAATATTTGTTCGCCATTTCTATCTGTTTTTGTTCGTAGGAAATTCCATAAAATTGAATTGCTGTAGATATTAGCGAGCTGTTCCATACCGTTGCAGTTGTATATTGACAATGTTTTTCTCCATTAATTATACAAATCATAGATTTTAATCCATTTATGGCATTCGTAATTGACGGATCATCTTTTCTTCTTCCTCTTGCTAAAAATGCGAAGATCATATAAAAGGTGGAGCTAAAATAACTATATAAGGTTCCATCAGGTTCAATATGGTCAATCAAGTATTGTTCTAAGTATAATAATGCTTTTTCATGAATATCTTCTTTAAAATCAATTAATTGTTCAATCCCTTGCTCAATAAAAGTTAAAATACTCCTACTATTACTTTCAATTTTAATACTCGTGTTTTTTCTAGTTTGAAGTTCAGATAAGCTTGGAGCATTCACTGGTTTTATGACATACTTATAATCTGCAATAATAAGTAAAGGTGCTAAATTAGCTCTTGCAAAAACAGAAATATCATAAAAATTAATAGGGAATTCTTTAGGTAATAGAACAGCCTCGACAGGAAGCGGAAAAGGAGATTCCCATTTAATGATCCCAGTAAGAGATAGCAATGCTTTAGTAAAAGAATTTGTTTCTTGAATTCCCCCGTTAGCAATAATAAATTGTTTTGCTTTCAAAAGAGAAGCAGATTCTTTTTTTACATAGCCAGATAATAAAAGCGCATAATATGCATTGACTGTTAAAGATAAATGTCCGCTCCCAACATCATAAAATAAACGCCACGCACCATCTGAATATTGTTCTTTAAGTATTCTCCTTACTAGGCTACGAATTAATTCTTCTTCATTTTTTTCATCTAATGTTCTTAATAAAATTATCATATAGCAATCAGTAAGAATTCCCGTCTCAAATGGATATTCCCATGTCCCCTCTGGTGATTGGTCTAAAAGTAATTTTTCAACTAGTCTATCTGCCTGCTTTTTCACTTGCGCTCTCATTCCTGCTGCCTCCTTTAATTATGCTAATAGGCTTATTGATGTCATCATTATTTCTATTTGTATTCATCTGATAGCATTTTTTTAACTAATTTTCGCTCTTATTCAATCGTTTTAAATTAGTAAGCTAGATTTTTGCAATTTAAATTGAACTATTTCATAATGTGAAAAAAGGAGTGATCTGAAGTGGATAATTTTACATATTGGAATCCAACAAAGCTAATTTTCGGAAAAGGTCAACTTGAGCAATTAAAAAACGAAATCCCTCAATATGGTCGTAATATACTTCTTGTTTATGGTGGTGGTAGCATAAAAAAAAGTGGACTATATGATCAAGTCATTAACCTGTTAAAGGATATCCATGCAAACATATATGAATTATCTGGAGTAGAGCCAAACCCTCGTATTACCACAGTACGAAAAGGTGTAGACATATGTAAAAAAGAAAATATTGACTTACTGCTTGCGGTAGGTGGAGGTAGTGTCATTGATTGTACAAAAGCTATTGCTGCAGGTTCGAAATACGACGGAGATGCATGGGATCTAGTCACTAAAAAAGCTTTTGCGAAAGATGCTCTTCCTTTTGGAACTGTATTAACACTTGCCGCTACCGGCTCTGAAATGAATTCAGGATCAGTTATTACGAATTGGGAAACACAAGAAAAATATGGATGGGGGAGTCCTTATACCTTTCCTAAATTTTCAATATTAGATCCCGTTCATACATTTACGGTTCCTAAGGATCAAACTGTCTATGGGATTGTTGATATGATGTCACACGTATTTGAGCATTATTTTCATTTAACAGAAAATACACTTATGCAGGATCGTATGTGCGAATCACTATTGCTTACAGTAATTGAGACAGCTCCAAAGCTCATTAATGATCTTAAAAACTATGATTATCGAGCGACCATTTTATATAATGGAACTATGGCATTAAATGGAATGCTATCGATGGGTTATCGTGGAGATTGGGCTACACACAATATTGAGCACGCAGTGTCCGCAGTTTATGATATTCCACATGGGGGTGGGTTAGCGATCCTATTTCCAAATTGGATGAAGCACAATTTACATGTTAAACCTTCACGCTTCAAACAGCTTGCTATACGCGTTTTTGGTGTAAGCTCTGAAGGTAAAAGTGATGAAGAGATTGGTTTGGAAGGTATAGACAGGCTAAGGGATTTTTGGAAGAGTATCGGTGCACCAACTAGATTAGCTGATTATGGCATTGATGATAGTAAACTTGATTTAATGGCAGATAAAGCTATGGCTAATGGTGAATTTGGTCAGTTTAAAAAGCTGAAGCGAGAAGATGTATTAGATATTTATAAAAAATCTTTATAATGCAAAAAATCGAACGAAAACAAATTTGTTTTCGTTCGATTTATTTAAACAAGATCTTTAATAGGCGCAAAGGTTTTCCTATGAATGGGGCATGGTCCATTCTTTTGTATTGCTTGAATATGTTCATTTGTTCCATATCCCATATTTTTATCAAACATATAGAATGAATGCTGTTGTGCATAATCCTTCATTAATTGATCACGAGTTACTTTTGCTATTATTGATGCTGCTGCAATTGATACACTTTTAGCATCACCTTTTATGATTGACGTTTGAGGTATTGGCATTGTCAGTTTCATAGCGTCTATCAAACAATAATCAGGTGTCGTTTGAAGATTTTGAATAGCCGCAAGCATCGCTTTTTTCGTCGCTTCATAAATATTAATCTGATCAATTTCTGCTGCTGAAATGATGCCTGTTTCAACCGAAATAGCTTCCTTTTGTATTTTATCAAAAAATTCTTCCCGTTTTCTTTCCGATAATTGCTTAGAATCATTAATTCCAGGTAAGTAAAAGTTTTCTGGTAGTATAACTGCCGCTGCTACAACAGGACCTGCAAGCGGCCCCCTTCCCACTTCATCAATTCCTGCTATGTATTTAAATCCTTGCTTTCTCATGCTTCTTTCATACGTCATCATTTCATGAAATTTTTCTTGTTGTGCCTTATTGCGTTCCTGTTCCTTAAACCATTGTGATAAAAGCTTTTGAACCCCCTTGCGTTCATCCTTTAATAGTATTTGGATAAGAGGATCATTTTCATCACAAACTTTTTTTAATTCTTCTGCTACATCCTTAATTGTTCTAGTTTCCATCGTCTACCTCAACGTATAAATTTAAAGAAAAAAATCTCTCCATTAGATGAGAGATATCTTTTCATGATATTCACTTGGAATATCAAATGATAAAGAGCCCAGTTTATCTGAACGAATATCGCGAATAATAGTTTCACCTGTTTTATCATAGTCAACTTCGCCTTTTGACATTAAACAACCGCGTTTTTCTCCGATATGATTGAATATATCTAAAATCTCAGTTGGGATTTCTGAAAAATCATACCTATCTTTCAAACGATTTGGATAGTTTTTCTCAAGAAAACGTAATGCATACACTGAAATATCCTGTAGATTAAGAATCGTATCTTTGATAGCTCCAGTTAAAGCTAATTTAAATCCAACCTCTTGGTCCTCAAATTTTGGCCATAAAATCCCTGGTGTATCCAATAGCTCTAGTTCTTTTCCAACCTTAATCCATTGCTGCGACTTTGTTACCCCAGGCATATTTCCTGTTTTTGCAATATTTTTTTTAGCAAGCCGATTGATTAAAGTTGACTTTCCTACATTCGGTATCCCTATAATCATTGCCCGAATAGCTCTAGGCTTCATACCTCTAGCCTTCATGCGGTCAAATTTCGGTTTCAATATTTCCTTTGCAGCACTTACGATTTCATGTAATCCGCTTCCTGCTTGTGAATTAATCGCTAGCGCTTTTTTGTCATGTTCCGAATAGTATTTTAGCCACTCTTTAGTAATTTCACGATCGGCCATATCTGCTTTATTTAACAATATTAATCTCGGCTTTTGCTGTATTATGTCTTCGAGCATTGGATTAGCGGACGAAACAGGAATTCTTGCATCGACTAACTCAAAGACGATATCAACTAATTTGAGTTTCTCTGTTACTTCCCTGCGAGCCTTGGCCATATGTCCAGGAAACCATTGTATCGTCATATTTTTCAACTCCAAAAAAATATTATCAAAATATAAAATAAGATTTGCTATATAAATCTTATATGATTTTATTTTATTTTATTATCTTTCTCATTTAACAAAACGAATATCAGTAATAGGCCAATAAATTAATTTCGTATCACCAATTACTTTTTTTATCGGTACTGTACCAATATGTCTACTATCCTTACTGAATCTGCGATTATCTCCCATAACAAATAATTCATCTTTCGGTACAGTATCTCTACCAATAATATCCTTAAGTGTAAAATCTTCAGTTAATGGTCCTTCAGCAAGTTCTTTTTTGTATTGATCTAAGTATGCCTCTTTATATGCTTTTCCATTAATATACAAAACATCGTTCTTATATTCAATCTTATCGCCAGGTAAGCCGATGACCCTTTTGATATAATCCTTCTTCTCAGGTGCGTGGAAGACAACAATATCAAAACGCTGAGGCTTTCCTAGCTTATTAACAATCATTCGATCACCATTATGTAAGGTAGGCATCATGGACGATCCATCTACAACAATTGGTGCAAATAAAAAATAGCGAATAATAACAGCTAATGCTACCGCAATTAGTAATGCCTTTGTCCATTCCCACAATTCGTTCTTTTGTTTTGACATTTCTCCACCGCCTATGTAAAATTACCAAACTTTATATATAACTATATCAGCTAATAAACTATATGTGAAAAAATTTTTTTATTTTAAAGCCTATCATTATTTTATACCAATTTATCTGGTCCATAATCGGACACAACATAATTATTATTCGTTTACTTTCGTGTTGAAACATACCATTTAGGGACTGCATTTCTATCTGTAAAAATATCTTAAAAAAGTCGAAAAGGAGCTTGTTACCAAGCTCCTTTTGTCTTTTTGAATAGCAGCTATAATCAATCAGAATGTGATTAGTTAGCAACTTTTCATTATTATCGAATTTCTTTAATACGAGCGGCTTTACCACGTAGATTACGTAGGTAGTAAAGTTTCGCACGGCGAACTTTACCGCGACGCACTACTTCAAACTTCGCAATCTTAGGAGTGTGGACTGGGAACGTACGTTCAACACCTACACCATAAGAAATTTTACGAACTGTGAAAGTTTCGCTGATTCCACCACCACGGCGTTTAATAACAACACCTTCAAATAGCTGGATACGTTCGCGAGTACCCTCGATAACTTTAACGTGAACACGTACAGTATCACCAGGACGGAACGCAGGGATATCAGAGCGAAGTTGATCTTTTGTGATTTCTTCAATAACTTTGTGCATCGAATTCAACTCCTTCCAACAGATGCTCATACAAATCCTTTGTTGCAGCGGAACACCGTTTTCATGTGACCTATTCTTCAACAAATCACAAGAGATATCATATCATAACAATTCATGTAATGCAATCATCTATTTTTAATCCAATAAGCTTATTTCTCCTTTTCCCACTCACTAATCCACTTTTTCTGTCTTTCAGTTAATGGGTAGTCTTCCAACAAATCGGGACGACGCTGATACGTTCTTTTTAATGATTGCATTTCTCTCCACTCTTCAATTTTTTTATGATTACCTGATATAAGTACATCAGGTACATTCATTCCTCTAAATTCAGCAGGTCGTGTATAGTGAGGGTGCTCTAATAGACCTGATGAAAAAGAATCTAAAATTGGAGAGTCTTCATTTCCTAAAACCCCTGGTAAGAGACGAACAACACTATCAATCACGACCATTGCTCCTAGCTCGCCACCTGTTAAGACATAATCTCCAATTGATATTTCATCCGTTACAACATGCTCTCGAATACGCTCGTCATACCCCTCATAATGCCCACAAACAAAAATAAGATGCTTCTCCTTAGCTAATTCCTCTGATACTTTTTGAGTAAGCACCTTCCCCTGAGGACACAAAAGGATAACTCTTGGCTTTACATCATGATTATTTTTTGTTAGCTCCTCAACCGCATCAAATATGGGCTGCGGCTTTAAAACCATCCCTGCGCCGCCGCCATACGGATAATCGTCTACCGTCTGATGTTTATTATCAGCATAGTCGCGAAAATTAACAACATTGTATTGAACAGCTTCTTTTTCAGAAGCCTTTTTCAATATTGAAGAACCGAAAACACCAGTAAACATTTCTGGGAATAATGTAAGTACATCTATTTTCATGACAGCAAGCCTTCCATTGGTTCGATTGTGATTACTTTTTCCTTTACATTAATATTCATAACAATTTCGTCTATATAAGGTATTAAATGTTCCTTCCCTTTTTCACCTTTAACTACCCAAACATCATTTGCACCTGGTGTTAATATTTCTTTCACTACACCAATTTCTTCACCAGCTGTTGTAATAACTTTACAACCTACAATCTCGTAAAAATAATACTCGCCCTCATCTAAATCAGTTAACTGATCTTCAGTAATTTTCAAAAGATTATTTTTCCATTCTTCAACCGCATTTATATTCTCATAGCCTTCAAAAGTAAGTAAATCGAAATTTTTATGTGTTCGATGACTTTTAATTGTCAATTGTATTGGTTCTTTTTCATTTACAAATAAATAGAGTCGATTCCCTTTTTTATAGCGTTCTTCTGCAAAATCTGTTTTTGAAATGACGCGGACTTCTCCATTTAAACCGTGTGTATTGACAATTTTCCCTACATTAAACCACTTGGTCATATGCTCACCTCTAACGTATTTCTATGATGATTCCATCTTTGATTATAATCATTTTTTCATTAGATAGCTTCTCCCAATCGTCGCCTTCTTTTACATCAACAATTGCCTGTACCTCTTGTTCTTTAATCTCACTTCCTAGAGGTAATAGATGGAGCTGTTCAATTTGAAAATCAATTAATTTTATCTTTTCTTTTCTATTATTAATTTCTTTTTCAAAATGAGTTTTTAGACTTGCCGGCGGAAACTTTTTCGTTCTTTCTAACTTTTTCATTTCAAATCTTAACTGATCACACTCTTTTTGAAGTATAACTTTTTTCTGATGATAGGATTGATGAAGTTCTTTTTTACTTTTTTCTGTTAAAACTTGTTTAACCGTTACAGTTTGTAATAACTGCATCTTCTCCCTCCTTATACTTTACTTCAAAACATGTATATATTTTATTTTTTTACGCTCAATAACAAAGACTACAAAACATTAGAAAGATTATTTCTAAAAAACTACATTCATAATTAGAAAGAAACAATTATACGAGAACAGCCTGCTATATTAATAAGTATAATTAGGAGTTATATGAGGATTATGTATAAGTTTTATAATATAGAAAAAGGGAGGAAATGAACCCTCCCTTTTCATGCAGTGTATCAAATTCAGTATGAGAATTCTTTTCTGCATGTAATTTTATTAAAGGTATAATACCTAAGATGTCATTCGATAATTTCCAAATAAATTTTCTTTTGATGTTTGGATCCTGCTGCGGCGTAAACAACAGTTCGAATGGCTTTTGCAACACGCCCCTTTTTCCCAATTACCTTGCCTATATCCTCTTTATGAACGGATAGCTGATAGGTAATGTGATGTTCTTCTTCAGTTACATGAACATATACATCTTCAGGAAAATCTACAAGAGGCTTTACAATTGTCAAAATAAGCTCCTGCATCGAATTCACGATTATTTGCTATATTTTGCGTTGTGGAATTTTTCCATGATGCCTTGTTTAGAGAATAAGTTGCGAACTGTGTCAGATGGTTTAGCACCATTTTGTAACCATTTTAAAGCTAAATCTTCATCAATTTTAACTTCAGCTGGTTGTGCAACTGGATTGTAAGTTCCAACTGTTTCGATGAAGCGTCCATCACGTGGTGAACGAGAATCTGCTACAACAATACGATAGAAAGGAGATTTTTTTGCTCCCATACGTTTTAAACGAATTTTTACTGCCATTTTAAATAGCACCTCCGAATAGTTTTACACAAGATAGTATATTATCAAAAAAGTGTTCAGTTTGTAAAGTGTTTTTTCTTAACACTTCATATTATATCAAAAATGATGGACAATGTCATTGATTTGAAAGCTTACATAAAGGGAAATTTAAAGCCTTTCTTTTTCCCTTTTTGCTGCATTCCTGTCATTTGCTTCATCATTTTCTTCATTTCTTCAAATTGCTTTAAAAGCCGGTTAACTTCTTGAACAGATGTGCCGCTTCCTTTAGCAATTCTTTTTTTTCTACTAGCATTGATCATTTCAGGATTGATTTTTTCTTTTTTCGTCATAGATTGAATGATTGCTTCAACATGACTAATTTGTTTTTCATCAATTTGAAGATTACCCATGCCCTTAATTTTATTTGCACCAGGCATCATTTTCAGAAGCTCATCTAATGGCCCCATCTTACGAACTTGACCTAGTTGATCCAAGAAATCATCAAACGTAAAGCTCATTGTTCGAAGTTTTTGCTCTAGCTCTTTAGCTTTTTCTTCATCCACATTTGCTTGGGCTTTTTCAATTAAGGAGAGCATATCTCCCATACCTAAAATACGAGATGCCATACGTTCAGGATGAAATGGCTCTAGGGCGTCTAATTTTTCACCCATCCCAACAAATTTAATAGGTTTTTCAGTAACAGAACGAATTGATAGGGCTGCACCACCACGGGTATCACCATCAAGCTTTGTCAGAACAACACCTGTAATACCAAGCTGTTCATTAAAACTATTAGCGACATTAACAGCGTCTTGTCCAGTCATCGCATCAACAACTAAGAAGATTTCATCTGGGTTGGAAAGCTTTTTAATTTCTTTAAGCTCTTCCATTAATTCTCCATCGATATGCAATCGACCTGCCGTATCAATAAGCACATAATCATTATGATCCTCTTTAGCTTTTTCGATCGCTTGCTTAGCAATTTCAATTGGACTTACTTGGTCCCCTAATGAAAACACAGGCATATTTAATTGTTTTCCTAATGTTTCAAGCTGTTTAATGGCAGCTGGACGATAAATATCTGCAGCAACTAATAAAGGATTACGATTATACTTTTTACGTAAAAGATTAGCTAGCTTACCTGTTGTTGTCGTTTTACCAGCACCTTGTAGACCAACCATCATGATTATAGTAGGAGGCCGTTTTGAAACAGCAATTTGGCTTTGCTCTCCACCCATTAAATTAGTCAATTCTTCTTTAACTACTTTAATAACCTGCTGTCCAGGTGTTAAGCTTTTCATTACCTCTTGTCCAACAGCTCGTTCACTTACTTTTTTTACAAAATCCTTTACAACTTTGAAGTTAACGTCTGCTTCAAGTAAAGCAAGACGCACTTCACGCATCATTTCCTTTACATCACTTTCCGATACTTTACCTTTGCCGCGAATTTTCTGTATAGTGTTTTGAAGTCGGTCGGCTAATCCCTCAAATGCCATTCATACCGCCTCCTATTCTAATATTTCAAGCGCATTAACGAGCTCGGAAATCTCACCATATGAAGAGGTTTCCAATACTTTCTTCATTTTCTCAAGCAATTCTTTTCGCTCTTGAAACTTTTGGAATAAAAGTAATTTCGCTTCATATTCCTCAAGCATAGCTTCAGTTCTCTTGATATTATCAAACACAGCTTGCCTACTTACTTCATATTCTTCAGCAATTTCACCAAGAGAGAAATCGTCTAAATAATAGAGAGACATATAGCTCCGTTGCTTTGGAGTTAACAACGACTGATAAAAATCATATAAAAAATTTATTCTCGTTGTCTTCTCTAGCATAACTTCCACTCCCTTGTTAAGTGAAAAACCTTTACATATGAAGAATACACAGAATCAAAACTTTTGTCAAGTAAATTTCCTTTATTCTTGACTCTGTTCTATTACATTTGAAAAAAGTCCATAAACGTATTTTTCAGCATCGAATTCTTGGAGATCATCCATTTTTTCTCCTAAACCAACAAATTTCACAGGAATTTGTAATTCATTTCGAATAGCAAGAACGATTCCACCCTTTGCTGTTCCATCAAGCTTGGTTAAAACAATTCCTGATACATTTGTTGCTTCTTTAAAGGTTTTTGCTTGTACCATTGCATTTTGTCCTGTCGTAGCATCTAATACAAGAAGAACTTCATGAGGAGCTCCCGGGATCTCCCTTTCTATTACACGTTTCACTTTTTCTAATTCATTCATTAAATTAACTTTATTTTGTAATCTTCCTGCTGTATCGCATAACAATATGTCTGCTTTACGTGCTTTTGCTGCTTGGATAGCATCATACATTACTGCTGCAGGATCGGATCCTTCCCCCTGCTTAATTACATCGACGCCGACTCGATTTCCCCAAACCTCTAGCTGGTCAATTGCACCTGCTCTAAATGTATCTCCAGCAGCCAAAAGTACTTTTTTATCTTCATTTTTATATTTATGTGCAAGCTTTCCTATCGTTGTTGTCTTTCCTACACCATTGACACCAACAAACAAAATAACAGTCAAGCCATTAGCTTGAATATTTATTGTATTTGGTGCTTCGTTATTTCCCTCATAAATTTCTACTAGTTTTTCAGAAATAACAGATTGTACTTCAGCTGGATCTTGGATATTCTTTTTCTTTACTTCCATTTTTAGCTCTTCGACAAGCTCCATTACTGTATTGAAACCAACATCTGCTTGAATGAGAATTTCTTCTAATTCTTCAAAGAAATCTTCATCCACTTTACGATATCTAGCCACAAGATCGTTTACTTTACTTGTAAAATTATCTCTTGTTTTTGTTAAACCTTGCTTAAACTTTTCAGTTACTGAGTCAGTAGATTTTGTAAATTTATCCTTTAATTTTTTGAAAAAACTCATTTAGTTCACTTCCCTTTTATCCAGCATTCATTAATTTTCCACCAATTCCCTAGAATCTTCCAGTCTTACAGATACTAGTTTAGATACTCCCGATTCCTGCATCGTAATACCATATAAAACATCTGCTTCTTCCATTGTTCCTTTTCGATGCGTAATGACAATAAATTGTGTTTCTTCACTGTATTTTTTTAAATATTTACTAAATCGGTAAACATTCGCTTCATCTAATGCTGCTTCTACCTCGTCCAAAATACAAAACGGAACAGGACGTACTTTTAATATCGCAAATAATAATGCAATAGCAGTTAAAGCTCGCTCTCCACCTGATAAAAGCCCAAGGTTTTGCAATTTCTTTCCTGGTGGCTGTGCAACGATATCAACACCTGTATTTAGCAAATCATTTGGTTGAGTTAATTTTAATTCAGCTCGACCACCGCCAAACAATGCTTTAAATATTGGTTCAAAATGAAATTTAACTGATTCAAAGGTTTGCTCAAATCGTTTTTTCATTTCTTCATCCATCTCATCTATAATTTGGAGAAGAGTATCTTTAGCTGATGCTAAATCTGTTTGCTGCTCTAATAAAAACTGATAACGCTCAGATACTCTTTCATACTCATCTATAGCTCCTAAATTAACAGTTCCGAGCTCTTCAATTGCTAATTTAATTAGTTTTACACGTTTACGAGCTTCATCCAAGTCGATCTGTAGTGGATACTGTTCCTTAGCAGCCTCAAATGTTAGCATATACTCTTCGTGCAAACGATTTAGTTTATTTTCTAAATCAACATCCAAACGATTAATTTTAACCTCTTCATCTTTAACAACTTCAATTATTCCTTTATGCTGGCGCTTTAATTCCTTTATTTCTAGTTCAGCATCTTCTAATTTTGCTTGTAATTGCATTCTTTCATCTCTTCGAATTGAAATAAGCTTTGTCGTTTCAAGCTTATCCATTAATT
This sequence comes from Heyndrickxia sporothermodurans, assembly GCA_018333075.1. Classification (GTDB taxonomy): domain Bacteria; phylum Bacillota; class Bacilli; order Bacillales; family Bacillaceae_C; genus Heyndrickxia; species Heyndrickxia sporothermodurans_A. The sequence goes on from BORH01000001.1 coordinate 123,064, forward strand.
TTTTCTCTGCAGCAGTAGAAAGCTCTTCTTCCCCAGAATGACTATTTGACATTTCACCTACTAACCAACCAAGCTCTTCTTCATAATTTTGCTTTTTAGTAGTAACTTCTTGATGCTCCATTTTTATCGATTCAAGCTTTTCTCGGCTTGATACCAATTGTTCATTTTTTACTGCTAGCTCCGCTTTTAAATCACTGATTTCAGCTAATAGCTCATCCTTAGAAGTATTTTGATTGTTTTTCTTCTCAGTAAGCTTCCCGATTTCAATTTCTAACATCTCAATTTTTTCAGTAACTTCTTCTACTTGTTTCTTAAGTTCTTTCATTCGCTGTTCTACTGATGTAACAGTCATATTAGATTCTTTTCGTTCCATATCATATATTTGGAGCTTTTCATTTAAATTTTTCTCAGCTAATTCAATTTGTCTCATTTCCGAAACCAATTCTTGCTCGTTAAAACGAAGCTGCTCTCCAAACTGTCTTAGCTCTTCAAGTGCTTTTTCAGCATTCAACAAATCCTGCTTCAAAGCTTTCACCTGTTCTTCTAGCTGAGAAGTCTTTTTTTCCATAGAAGCCGTTTTTTCCTTTAAATCCTCTAATTCACCTTTTCGACTCAGTAATGAATTAGAGGTTTGCTTCGTTGTTCCTCCTGTCATTGATCCTCCAGGGTTAACCACATCTCCATCTAAAGTAACTAAACGATATCGATATTGTAAAAGCTTTGCAATTTCATTCGCACCTTGTAAGTCCTTTGTAATGACTACATTACCAAGAAGATTAGAGATAATTGTCCGGTATTTTGGGTCTACCTCTACAATATCTGCAGCAATGCCAATAAATGCGTCAGATGTACGAATCGAATCTAATTGATATGAAGAGAGTTCTTTGCCCTTAATAATATTTAATGGTAAAAATGTAGCGCGGCCATAACGATTTACCTTTAAATATTGAATCGCTTTCCTTGCTTCCACTTCTGTTGAAACGACAATGTTTTGCATCGCTCCACCTAATGCTGTTTCAATAGATACTTCATATTGCTTAGGGACTTGAATAAGTTCAGCAACAGCCCCTTCAATACCTGAAAGCTTAGAGTTCCTTGCTTTCAACACTTCTCTTACTCCCTGAAAGAAACCGGAAAAATCCTCTTCCATCTCTTCTAGCATTTCTTTCCTAGATTTTGCCTTTTGTAAATACTGAAAAGCTTGATAAAGTGTTGTTTCTTGTTTTTGATATTGATTTCTTAATGCTTCAAGTTTTTTTTGATGATCGCGAAATAAATGGACTTGCTCATTTATTTGATCCTTTGCTTCATCTAAGCGCATACTAATTTTTTGTTTTTCTTCTGATATGGTCTTTCTTTGATCAATGTATTTTCGGTTTTCATCATCCAGCTTGTGTGTTTTTGCCTCGTGTTGTCCTAACTGTTGTTCAAGTAACAAAATTTCATTCCGGTTAGTAGCCTTTTCATTTAATAGCTCGATATAATCACTTTTTAATGATTCAATAGTATCTTCAATATTTATATCAAATTGATTAACTAGATCTGTTTTCTCTTTTAATTGCTTTTTTAAGTTAGTCGCAGACTTTACATGTTGTTCATAATCAGAAACTAATTTCTTTTTGAGTTCTTCAAGATTGACTAACTTATAAGAATGCTCTTCGATATTTTTTTCTAGCTGCTCTTTATTATTACTTGCATTCTTCTTTCTTTCCTTTAAAACTTCCTTTCTTCCTTCAAGCTTTTCAAGCTCTTCGGTAGCGGAAAGCAAGACATTTTGTAAATCATTAATAGACTCATCCAGTGCGGTAAGCTGATCACGCATTTCCTCAAGAATTGCTTCCTTTTTTTGTACTTTTGAAGACAATCCCATTTCCTGATCTTGATGAAGCTCAAGCTGTTTTTTTAATGCCTCCCACTTGCTATTCAGTTCTTCAATTTCATATACAGTTAAAGAGACCTCAAAATTTTCAAGCTCATTTTTTTTCTCTAAATACTCTTTAGCGATTGAGGCTTGTATTTTTAGTGGTTCTACTTGGCTTTCTAATTCATGGAGAATGTCATTAACTCGATTTAAATTTTCTCCTGTTTCATTCAGTTTAGACTCTGCCTTTTTCTTTCGAGTTTTATATTTAAGCACACCGGCAGCTTCTTCAAAAATGGTTCTTCGTTCTTCTGCTTTGCTATTTAATATTTCTTCAACTTTCCCTTGGCTTATAATAGAAAATGCTTCACGACCAAGCCCTGAGTCCATAAATAAATCAATAATATCCTTTAATCGACAAGATTGTTTGTTAATATAAAACTCACTATCTCCTGTCCTATACACTCTTCTAGTTACACTCACCTCCTGATATTCAATCGGTAATTGATGATCCTCATTATCAAGAGTGAGTGTCACTTCTGCAAAATTTAAAGGTTTTCTCGAATCACTCCCTGCGAAAATAACATCTTCCATTTTTCCGCCACGCAGGGATTTAGCAGATTGTTCTCCAAGTACCCATCTTACTGCATCGATAATATTGCTCTTTCCACTTCCATTCGGTCCTACAACAGCAGTAACACCTGAAACAAAATCTACCGCAATTCTTTCCGCAAATGATTTAAATCCGACGATATCTAAGCGTTTAAGAAACACGAATTCTCCTCCTATCTTTATCTTTCTTTGCAATTTTTTCTCTTAGGAGAAGTGCATTATTCATTTTTCAGAAAGCAGCGACTTAAGCTTGCTTAAAGCTATTTGTGCAGCATGCTGCTCCGCTTCTTTTTTCGATCTACCAATTCCTACCCCTAATTCTTCTTTATTCAATGTTACACGTGAGACAAATTCTCGATTATGTGCTGGTCCACGTTCTTGAAGAACGACATATTCTAATAACCCAGCAGCATCCTTTTGAACAAATTCTTGTAGTTGACTTTTATAATCCATCACATGAGAAAAAGCACCAGCATTAATTTTAGGGTAAACCACTTTTTCTAAAATAGAAATAACGGCATCAAGTCCTTGATCTAAAAAAAGAGCTCCGATAAAAGCTTCAAACACATCCGCTAATAATGCTGGTCTTGTTCGACCACCAGTTAATTCCTCTCCTTTACCGAGAAGCACAAGTTCACCAAAATGCAGCTCATTAGCAAACGTTACTAATGATGGTTCACATACGATTGCGGCTCTTAATTTAGTTAGCTTTCCTTCACTCATTGTAGGGTATTTATTATATAAGAATTGCGAAACAGTCAATTCTAATACAGCATCACCTAAAAATTCTAGACGCTCGTTATCTGATTGTAACTTTTTGCGATGCTCATTCACATATGATGAATGTGTAAATGCTTGTTTTAATAATGATAATTGATTAAATTGGATGCCAATCCCCTCTTGGAATCGCTTGAATTTTTCATCTATTCTTGAAGATATTTGTTTTTCTTTTTCACGATATGATTTGCGCATGGGTCTCCACCTTGTTTTTCTTTCTTAATTAATTACTTCTAAAAATTTGAATGATTTTGGACGAAAATGCAAAATACATTATATTAGTTTTACATATAAAGTTTATTAGAAAAACGACATAAGTGCAAAGGACTTATGTATTTTTTTGTGAAATCATAGAAAAAAGGTTGACCCTAGGTATAGTGTTCAATACACTTCCTGAGTCAACCTCGTTCGAGTAAATGAATGAACGATTATGCTTGAGCTTTTATGTAATTAACAGCATCACCTACTGTTGAAATCTTTTCAGCATCATCGTCGGAAATTTCCATGTCAAATTCATCCTCTAATTCCATTACTAACTCAACTACATCAAGGGAATCTGCGCCTAAATCGTCTTTAAAAGAAGCTTCCAAAGTAACTTTAGATTCTTCTACACCTAAACGATCCACGATAATTTTCGTTACACGTTCTAATACATCTGCCATATGGTTCACCTCCCCTCAAGACATTATAGAGGAATTTAAATAAATAATAAAGTGAAACTTCTATTTGGGAAAATCTGTTCGTGAATTTTCCTAAAAAAGCAAAGTGGCTAAAAGCGACTAGCCAATAAATATAAGAAATATTTTTTCTTTACATAACCATTCCACCGTCTACATGAAGGGTTTGACCAGTCATATAGTTGGAAGCTTGTGAAGCAAGGAATACTACAACATTTGCCACATTTTTCGGTTCCCCAAGACGTGCCAATGGAATTTGTTTAAGCATTTCTGACTTAATTTCTTCTGTTAGCTTATCTGTCATATCTGTAGTAATAAAACCAGGAGCAACAGCATTTACATTGATTCCTCTGCTTGCTAATTCTTTTGCAGCTGTTTTTGTGAATCCAATGACACCTGCCTTTGCAGCAACATAATTTGCTTGTCCAGCATTCCCACTCACACCAACAATCGATGCAATATTAATTATTTTTCCGGAACGCTGCTTCATCATTTGGCGGGTCACACCTTTGGTGCAAAGGAATACTCCCTTTAAATTCGTGTTAATGACATCATCCCACTCTTCTTCTTTCATTCTCATTAACAAATTATCTCTTGTAATTCCAGCATTATTAACTAAAATATCAATTTTACCAAATGTTTCAATCGTTTCTTTTATCATTTCTTGAACTTCATTATTGTCAGATACATTGCATTGAATAGCCTTTGCTTCTCTACCGATTGCTTTAATTTCATCTACCACTTCATTTGCTCTATCCACACTACCAGCAAAGTTAACAATTACGTTTGCCCCTTCTTTAGCTAATTCTAATGCAATTTCTTTTCCAATCCCTCGTGATGCACCAGTTACTAAAGCTACTTTCCCTTCAAGCAACATCATTTCTCCCCCATTCATTTTCTTATTCATTAATTCCCATGAAAATTATCTATTACTTGCTGACAAGTTTCAAAATCTTGAACGGAATAGGTACTTACATTACGATTAATTTTTTTAATTAATCCAGATAATACTTTGCCAGGACCTATTTCAATAAATGTATCAACACCAAGTTCAAGCATTTTTTCCACTGAATCCTCCCATAATACAGGAGAATATAACTGCTCAATTAATTTTTCTTTAATATCTTGCGCATCACTCATAGGACTAGCAGTAACATTTGCAATAACAGGTAGTTTAGCATTGTTTACAGTGATTTCATCTAGTACCTTTACAAACTTTTGAGCAGCAGGCTTCATTAATTCTGAGTGAAAAGGACCACTAACTTGTAATGGGAGAACTCTTTTTGCCCCTTGTTCCTTTGCTAAATCAGATGCAAGTTCAACCCCTTTTACTGTACCAGAAATAACAATTTGTCCAGGACAGTTTAAGTTTGCTAATTGAACAGAATTCCCATTTGCAGTGATTTCATCAGTAACCTTTAGTAAAAGATTTCTATCCATTCCAAGCACTGCAGCCATAGTACCCTCGCCGTTCGGAACAGCCTCTTCCATATATTCTCCACGCTTGTGAACAGCATAAACAGCATCTTCAAATCCTATTGCCCCAGCTGCTACCAACGCTGTATATTCGCCTAGACTATGCCCTGCGGTATAATCGGGTTGGATGCCTGCCTCTTCAAGACATTTTAGTATTGCGATGCTTGTTGTTAATAATGCTGGTTGAGCATTAGAAGTTAAGGTCAACTCATCACTTGGTCCATTAAAAATAATGTTAGATAATGAATAACCTAGACGTTGATCAGCACTTTCAAAAACCACTTTTGATTGTGCATTTTGCTCTACTACGGATTTCCCCATACCGACTGTTTGTGATCCTTGACCAGGAAAGACAAATGCAATTTTTCCCATATTAATTTCTCCTAACCTATTTCATTTTCGTTTCTTTTTGAATTGTTTTTTTAATGATCGTAGTTACTTGATGACTAGTCATTTCACGTGCTTGTCTTACTGCATTATAAAGGGCATTCGCATTGGATGAACCATGTGCCTTAATTACTGGAGAATTTAGCCCAAATAACCCAGCACCACCATACTCTGTATAATCCATCATATTTTTTAAGCCCTTCAATTCATTTTTCATTAAGCCAGCAGCTAGCTTACTTTTTAAATTTGCCATGAATACTTTTTTTAATAAAGAAAATAACGATCCAGCTGTTCCCTCAATCGATTTTAAAACCATATTCCCTGTAAATCCATCAGTAACAATAACATCAGCAGGACCTTCTAAAAGCTCTCTTGCTTCAATATTACCAACAAAATGAAGATCTGCCTCACTTAATAACTCATATGCTTTCTTCGTTAAATCATTGCCTTTTTTAGCTTCTGTACCAATATTCAGTAATCCAATTCTTGGTTTTTTTATTCCTCTAACTTTTTCAGCATAAATCGATCCCATTATGGCATATTGCAGCAAATGTTCGGGTTTCGCATCTGCATTCGCACCAAGATCCAGCATTACAAAGCCTTGTCCATCAATTGTTGGAAGTGTCGGTGCAAGCGCTGGTCTTTCAATCCCATCAATTCTACCTACAATAAATAGCCCCGCTGCCATCAGAGCACCTGTATTACCCGCAGAAATACAAGCATCAGCCTTCCCTTCTGCAACCGCTTGAGCCATAAGTACCATAGATGCATTTTTTTTCCTACGAACCGCTCTAACTGGTTCATCTGTACCTTCTATCACATCATCCGTATGCACAACTTTGACACGTGAGGATTTCTCTAAATATTTATTAATCTCTTGTTCTTTTCCAAAAAGTGTAACCTCAATATCTAGAAACGCTTTAATAGCTTTATTTACACCTAAAACAATTTCTTTTGGGGCATTGTCTCCCCCCATAGCATCAATTGCAAGTTTCATTTTTGTCATCCTTTACTCATTCCAGATTCCGTCTAAACTTATAATGGGAAGAAAAACTATTTATTTACTATTTCGATACATTTCAAACTCACCTTTAAAGACAAGTTCATTCCCAACAAAGCTATTAACTTCAACTATTGTCCTATCTTTCTCATTATGTACATCAAAAACTTTCGCTTTTGCTACTACCCTTTCACCTAATTTAACCGATCTTGTAAATTGAATAGTAGCTTTTGCTGTTAATGCCAGCTCATTATCAATGACAGCAACAGCTAATGAATTTGCTTGAGCAAAAAGATGGTGTCCACGGGCAATAGAATTTCGTTTAAAAACATGTTCATGTTTGACCTCAAAAATAGAAATGGCACTTTTATCAAGTTCAACATCAATTATGTCACCAATTATTTCATCAATCGGTAACGATTTAACTTCATCAGTAAATTTTTTTTCGGCGACATTCTTTATTCTTTCCCTTAATTCAGGAATCGATAATTCTAATCGATCTAAACGAATGGTTTGCACGCTGACTTGAAATTGTTCTGCCAACTCTTCGTCAGTAATAAATGGATTGTTATTTATCGTATCCTTTAATCGCTTTTGTCGCTCTTTTTTTGCTATTCTCATAAAACTCATCACCATTCACGATATTAGGACTTGGTACTAATAGTAGTATATAAAAAGAAAGAGAGAAATGCAAGAATGGTTCTAACCATTCTCCATTTTCTCTCTTAATCTAGCTTTTCACCTTCCATTACCCCAGATTTCTGCAAGTATTTTCTTAATGGACTATAGCTCTGTTCCTTCCAAAAGTATTCGCTATTAATCAGTTCATTAGCATCACTTCTAGCAGTTTCTAAAGCACGATAATCATGCACCATATCAGCTACTTTAAATTCAGGTAAACCGCTTTGTTTTTTACCAAAAAAGTCTCCGGGTCCTCTAAGCTCCAAATCTTTCTCACTTAAAACGAAGCCATCATTTGTTTCCGTCATTATTTTCATTCTTTCTTTACCTATTTCTGTTTTCGGGTTCGCAAGCAAAAAGCAATAAGATTGTTCCGAACCACGTCCTACCCTGCCGCGAAGTTGATGCAGTTGTGATAATCCAAATCTTTCAGCATCATATATTACCATCGTTGTTGCATTTGGCACATTAACCCCTACCTCAACGACCGTTGTCGAAACTAGTATTTGTAGGCTGTTATCGCTAAATTCCTGCATGACATTTTCTTTTTCTTCCGGGTGCAGCCTTCCATGCATGAGACCTACTTTAAACTTCCCATGAAAATAATCTGATAACATTTGATATACATCAATCGCATTTTGAACATCCAACTTTTCAGATTCTTCAATTAACGGACAAATAACATAGGCTTGTCGACCCGCTACCAATTCTTTTTCAACGAACCCTAATACCTTTTCCAACATTTCATGCTTTACCCAATACGTTTCAATCTTCTTTCTTCCAGCAGGCATTTCATCAATAATTGATACATCCATTTCACCAAAAGCAGTAATAGCAAGTGTCCTAGGAATTGGTGTAGCTGTCATAAATAAGACATCTGGTGTTATTCCTTTTTCCCTTAAAACCCTTCTCTGTTCAACACCAAAACGATGTTGCTCATCCGTAATAACTAACCCAAGACTGCTGAAATGCACATCATCCTGGATAAGTGCATGAGTACCTACTAGAATATCAATTTCATTATTTTTCAGTCTTCCGAGAAGTTCTTTTCTTTTTTTTCCTTTTACTGAGCTAGTTAGCAGCTCTACACGTAATCCTGCTCCACCAAGTAATGCTTGAAGTGAAGCAGTGTGTTGCTCAGCTAATATTTCTGTCGGCACCATTAATGCACCTTGATAACCTGCTGACCAGCTTGCAAAAAGGGCAATCGCCGCTACAACCGTTTTCCCAGATCCTACATCACCCTGTAATAACCGATTCATCCGATATGGAGACTTTAAATCTGCACATATTTCATTAATCACTCTTTTTTGAGCATCTGTTAATGCAAAGGGCAGAGTCTCGTTAAATTGACGAAGTTTCTTCAAATCATACTGTTGTGAAAGACCCTTCGAATGTTCTCTTTCAAACTTTCGCAATGCCTGCATTTTTAACTGAAAGTACAAAAACTCCTCATAAACAAACCGTCGTCTAGCTTTTTTCACATCTGTTTGTGCAATAGGAAAATGCATTAATTTCATTGCTTCTTTCCTTGGCATGAGTTTGTATTTATTAATTAAAAATTCAGGAAGATTCTCTTCTATTTCATTTTCATATAATTGAAATGCCAGCTTAATAAATTTCCTTAATGCTTTGACTGTTAATGATCCTCTTACTGAATATACCGGTTCAAAATCAGTAGTTTGTTGATATGGTCCTAGCTTAAATTGTTGTGCAGTAATGGCCCCTCTAAGACGATCCCATTTACCTGTTACAGTAATAGTATCTGAAATAGAAAGGTTCTTTTTTATATATGGCTGATTAAAAAAGAAAACCTTGATAAGATTTGTACCTACTAATAAATGAATCGTTAGCCTTGACCGTTTGCGATTATAAAAGACAAGAGAAGGCTCACTTTGAACCTTCCCTTCTACCGTTACTTTCTCCTCATGCCCAACATCTTGTAAATCTTTTAATCGATAATCATCATATCGATAAGGGAAATGCTCCAACAAATCTTGAACGGTAAAAATACCCATTGATGCTAATATACTTTCTGTTTCAGCACCAATTCCTTTTATAATCGAAACTGATTTTTCTAAAGAATTATTCACTGTCATTTAAAGGCATCCCAAAAATTTTAGCTTCTAATCTTCGTCCCGTTGGAGTTGCAGCAAGGCCTCCTTGGGCAGTCTCTTTTAAAGCAGTAGGCATTCTTTGACCAATTTTAAACATTGCATCTATGACCTCATCACAAGGAATTCTACTTGTTATACCCGCTAAAGCCATATCAGCCGCAACCATTGCATTAGCTGCACCCATTGCATTTCTTTTAACGCACGGTACTTCAACAAGCCCTGCAACCGGATCACATACAAGACCGAGCATATTTTTAAGTGTTATTGCCATTGCTTCTGCACATTGTGAAGGTGTACCCCCCGCCATTTCGACAATAGCAGCAGCTGCCATCCCCGCAGCAGATCCAACTTCTGCCTGACAACCTCCAGCAGCACCTGAAATAGATGCATTATTAGCTACTACAAATCCAAATGCACCTGAAGTAAACAAAAAGTGGACCATCTGCTCTCTTGTAGGATGGAGTTTATTTTTTACTGCAAATAATGTCCCCGGTACTACTCCAGCCGATCCAGCAGTAGGAGTTGCACAAATTGTCCCCATCGCTGCATTCACTTCATTCGTAGCAACTGCTTTACTAACTGCATCTAAAATGGTTTCACCTGAAAGAAAATTGCCTTTCTCAATATACTTCTGCATTAAAACCGCATCTCCACCAGTTAATCCAGAGTGAGAAGTAACTCCTTTTAGACCACGCTCTACAGCATCTTCCATCACTTTCAAGCTTTTATCCATTTGATTAAAGATTTCTTCTCGTGTTCTGCCTGTTACCTCAATTTCTTGCTCTATCATAATCTCGGAGATTTTTTTATTTTGAGCTTCTGCCAACTCAACTAATTCAGCAACATTTCGAAACATGTCAAAAACCTCCTTACATATAGTTGACTCACCATTTAAGTTAAACTAGATCATTTCAAATTCATATGAACATATATATTAACTACATAATAACAATCTTTTTAAAGAATTAATATGGTTAAGCATTACACAATAATGCTAAATTTAGAAAGCGCTACCAAATTTTCACTATATATAAATGAAATTAAGTTCTAATTTATATGACATTATTTAAATATAAACGTATTCAATTATTATTAATTAAACAATGTTTATTATTAATCTACCACTCTTGCAACCTGAGTAATATTTGGTAACTTTTGAATTTCATCAAGAATATGCTCTTCAATATTGTGATCAACTTCAATAACCATTAATGCCATCTGACCGGCTTCTTTACGGGAAACTTCCATATGTCCAATATTAATTTCATGTTTTGATAAAACATTAGAAACAGCAGCAATTGCACCAAAGCGGTCATTATGAACAACAAGTATAGCCGGATGATGACCCGTTAATCTTAATTGAAATCCATTTAATTCGGTTATTTCAATTTTTCCACCACCGATAGAAATTCCAACAAGTTCCATTTCCCCATTTTCATCGCCAATTAAAATTTTCGCGGTATTCGGATGATCGGGAATGGCTGTTTCCGCAAAAAATTCTATATCCATCCCTTGCTCCTTCGCAAGACTAATCGAATGAATAATTCGCTCATCAAAAGTGTCAAAATCTAATAAGCCTCCAACAATAGCAACATCTGTTCCGTGACCTTTATACGTTTCCGCAAAAGAACCATAAAAGAAGATTTTTGCCCATTTCGGTTTTCTACCATAAAGGGTACGAGCAACTCTTCCTATTCTTGCGGCACCTGCCGTATGGGAACTAGAAGGCCCTATCATCACTGGACCAATAATATCAAATACACTTTTATATTTCATTAAGGTCACTCCCCTCAAGTTTATATATTTATTATATGTTTTGATAAATAAAAAGGAAATAGAAGGGTAAACCCTTCTATTTATTATATATTCAAATGGATAAAGCGTAAATTTTTTTTTATAATTGATTATTCTATTGAAAATATAAATGAATATAATGGTTGTTTCCCATTATGAACTTCAAGTTCAAGATCCTCATAATTTTCATTGATATATGCAATTACTTCTTCCATTTGTTCAGAAGATACCGAATCCCCGTAAATAACAGTAATAATTTCATCATCTTCTTCTAACATTTTCTCAAGGAGAGATGTTGCAGATGTCACTAAATTTTTATTCGTTTCAACAATTTTTCCGTCGGCAATTCCCATATAATCATCTTTCTCAATGGATATTCCATCAATCGATGTATCACGAACTGCATAGGTAACTTGTCCAGTCTTGACATGTTGTATAGCTTCAACCATTAAATTTTTGTTTTCATCTAAAGATAATGATGGATTGAATGCCAATAATGCGGATATCCCTTGTGGAACTGTTTTTGTCGGAACAACAATAATTTCTTGTTCAGCGACCTGCGCAGCCTGTTCAGCAGCCATAATGATATTTTTATTATTAGGCAGGATCATAATTTTCTTTGCATTTACTTCCTTTATTGCCTTTAAAATATCCTCGGTGCTTGGGTTCATTGTTTGCCCACCCTCAATAATCTCATTAGCACCAATACTTTTAAAGAGGCTAGCAATTCCTTCTCCCATTGAAACGGCGATAATACCATACTCTCTCTCTTCTTGGGGTTTTTGATCTGTACTTAATGTATTATGCATTTCATCTATAATTGTACTATGCTGCTCTCTCATATTTTCTATTTTCATGTTAATTAAACTACCGTAGCGTTGTCCATATGATAGAACCTCACCAGGCTGTTCTGAATGCACATGAACTTTAACAATTTCGTCATCAGATATAACTAATAATGAATCTCCATACTTGCTTAGATCATTTCTAAATTCTTCTTCAGAAAACGGGTTATTTCTTAGCTTATTTCGATCTAGCTTGACCATAAATTCTGTACAGTAACCAAATTGAATATCTTCGGTGTTCATAAAGCTTTGAACACTTTTATGATGCTCTGCATTTACCATTTCGTTCATCGATAATGAATGATTTGTAGTATTTGGCAATACTTCACCCTTTAATTCAGCTAAGAAACCTTCATAAACAAAAACTAGTCCTTGACCACCGCTATCTACTACACCTACTTCCTTCAATACTGGTAATAATTCAGGTGTCCGATTCAATGAATGCTTCGCTTCTTTAACAACCTCTTCCATTAATTTAACAAGGTCATTCTCAGTTTTTGCCACTTCCACACCTTTTTTTGCAGCATCTTTAGCAACGGTTAAAATAGTACCTTCAACAGGCTTCATTACCGCCTTATAAGCCGATTCGACACCAGCTTCAAGTGCCAAAGCAAATTCGAGACTTGATATCATTTTTTTATTTTCAATCGCTTTGCCAAGTCCTCTAAATAATTGAGAAAGGATAACACCAGAATTCCCTCTTGCGCCCATAAGTAACCCTTTTGAAAGCGCAGAAGCCACCTTCCCAATATGATCTTGAACATTTTTTTTAACTTCTTTAGCTCCTGATGTCATTGATAGGTTCATATTTGTTCCAGTATCACCATCAGGTACGGGAAAAACATTTAATGCATCGACGATGTTAGCATTATTAGCTAAATGGTTAGCTCCCATAATCACCATTTCTGCAAATCGTTTTCCATCCAAAGATGTAATTGCCACGAATCATTTCCTCCTTATTACGGGTTTGTCACCCTGACCCCTTGTACATAGATATTAATAGAGTCTGTCATTAAACCAATTGTCTTGTCCAATGTGTATTTTACTTTTGATTGTACATTATGGGCAATTTCCGAAATTTTTGTTCCATAACTAACAATAATATACATATCAATATGTATTTCGTCTTTTTCTTGACGGACTATAACACCGCGAGAGAAGTTTTCTTTACGCAATATGTCAGTGATTCCATCTCTTATCTGATTTTTCGATGCCATACCTACTATACCATAGCAATCAATAGCAGCGCCTCCTGCAATCGTTGCAACCACATCATTTGAAATATCTATTTGACCGAAATTCGTTCTCATTTCAATGGACATTTGCCTTTCCCCCTAACCGGATTCTTAATTATACTTATAGCTATAGTCATTTTACTATAATATACATTCCATTAAAAGTCGAATAAAAAAGGAAAGATAACCCCGTATTACTTTTTTGGATCAGGGCTGTTCCTTGAAACTTTTGGTCCTAATGTAAATTTTATTGTTAAAATGCTACTAAAAGAATATCTATGTTCTTGTCTCCCTTTACATTTTCCTTTACATATATTTTTTGTCAAGTGTTTTTTCTTGAAAGTATATGATTGAAGTATTGCATTATTGGGGGTTGTATGATAAATTATTAAAGTATCTTTTTATGATGAATATTGAAGTGATGAAACATATGATATTTCTACTTCAGAGTAAGGAGGGAATTAATATGCCAAAAAAATGTGTCGTTACTGGACGTAAAACTCGTTCCGGCAATTCTCGTTCCCACGCAATGAACGCTAATAAGCGTACATGGGGCGCAAATCTTCAAAAAGTTCGTATTCTTGTAGATGGTAAACCTAAACGTGTTTGGGTTTCTGCAAGAGCATTAAAATCAGGAAAAGTTGAACGCGTTTAATTGCGTAACCTGAAAATATGCATACAAAAAAATGCCGTTTATCGGCATTTTTTTGTCCTTTTTTGCATTTTTCCAATTACTCTTCTTAACCCTTTTTAAAAGTTCCTAGCATTGCACGAACAATCCCACCTAAAAATCTAGGCAATTTAATTGTATAAAATTTCATAATTGTCCCTCCTCATCCATCTAAACAAGCACACTAGATCCCTAATATTATCCATTATTTTTCACACTTTTAAGAATAATATTTATTTCATGGATAAAATAGTATATTCATTACAAATACAAATGAGTACGCGCCGTGATAAAAACGGGCTAAATGTTTATATAATACGCTTTAATCCTGACTTCTTATCATCATTAATATGCCTGTAGTAAAGGAAAAAGTACCGGTTTCTTCAATTAATTCATTACTAATACATAGTGATGAACCCATTAAAATATGCTTATTATGGAGAGGATACTTAAATCCTTCTAAAGTAATTCCACTTACTTCACTACTTAAAGGAATAAATGATATGTATTTTTTACATGTTATTTTTTCGATTGAATATTTCCCTGGTGGATGGACTGATATGACATTTTGATCATCAATTATTTCAATTTTATGATTTAAAGACTCTCTTCGAGCTAACATCATCGCATTTGCAAAATAATGGTCCGCCCTCCCCCCTGTTGCACCAAAAATCCTAATAGCTGATGGATTCTGCTTAATTGCCCACAGCAAAGCAAGCTCCATATCTGTTTCATCTTTTTCTGGTATAAATTTTTTTATTTTATCTGTTTCTTTAATTATGTGCATCCATTGCTGTTCTGTAACGGAATCAAAGTCCCCAAAGGCAATGGATGGAATTAGCTTACTATTCAAAAGAGAGATTACACCATAATCTACTCCAACCCATTCAATTTCAGGAGAATGAAATGTTTGTAAATTTGGAAGATACTTCTTTGGACCCCCAGCAACAATATGAATTATTTTTTTCAATTTACGATACCCCCTTTTTTCTGCTCTGTAATGACAGATATAAAAAGTCAGCTAGAAATAGCTGACTTTTTTCAAACTAGCTGATTTTTAAGCGCTTGTATTGCAGCACTTCGATCTTTTTGCTGATATATAGCCGATCCTGCCACTAATACAGTTGCACCAGCTTCATAACAAAACGAAGCTGTTTCAGGATTTATTCCACCATCCACTTCAACTTCTACATTTAATCCTTTACTTTCAATTAGATTCTTTACTTGCCGTATTTTCGGAATCACCGTATGAATAAAGCTTTGACCCCCAAATCCCGGATTTACCGTCATTAACAGCACCATGTCAATATTTTCTACAATATGTTGAATCGATTCTACAGGAGTCGCTGGATTCAAAACTACACCTGCTTTTACTCCAAAAGATCGAATTAATTGAATTGTACGATGTAAATGCGGGCATGCCTCAACATGCACTGTTATATAATCAGCACCTGCTTTGGCAAAGGCTTCAATATAATCATCTGGATTTTGAATCATTAAGTGTACATCTAATGGAAGCTTAGTAACTGGTCGTATCGCTTCAACCACTAGTGGACCCATCGTTATATTAGGAACAAAATGACCATCCATCACATCAATGTGAATGTAGTCTGCTCCTCCATTTTCAACATCACGTATTTCATCAGCTAATATAGAAAAATTAGCTGCAAGAATAGAAGGTGCGATTTTAACCATGATTTAGTACCTCGGCTTTCTATCTTTTATTTCTTGTAAAAACTGTAAATAGTGTTCATAACGGTACTGTGGTATTACCAAGTCCTCTACAGCTTTTTTTATAGCACATTTAGGTTCATTTAAATGTATACATCCTCGAAATTTACATTCATGGCTTCTTTGTGACATCTCTGGGAAACAACTCGAAAGATCTTCTACCTCTAAATCATCAAATTCTAGTGCACTAAAACCAGGTGTATCCGCAACAAGGCCATGCTCAATATCGATTAACTCAACATGCCTCGTCGTATGCTTTCCACGCCCTAAATGTGTTGAAATATGACTTGTTTTCAATGATAGATCTGGATTTATCGCATTAAGCAATGAAGATTTTCCCACACCAGATTGTCCGGCAAGTACACTTATTTTCCCTTTTAAAAAGGGAAGGAGCTCTTGAATTCCTACTTGTGTTTTAGAGGAAGAGAGAATGATATCATAGCCCATTTGTTCATAATCTCTTACATAGCCCAACAAATCATTCTTTTCATCATTAGACAATAGATCCATTTTTGTTAAACAAATAATTGGGTTAATATCATTTGCTTCAATGATGACTAAGAAGCGATCTAATAAAATGGAACTAAAATCTGGTTCCTTTACAGAAAAAATTAAAATGGCTTGATCCACATTTGCTATTGGTGGACGTATTAGTTCATTCTTTCGTTGATGTATCTCCATAATATAGCCTTCTCGATCATTTTCTGCCTGATATACAACGGTATCCCCAACTAGAGGGGTTATTTTATTTTTTCTAAAAACCCCTCTGCCTCTGCATTGAATCACACGTTCATCATCTAATACATAATAAAATCCACTTAATGCCTTTATTATTTTTCCTTCAGGCATAGCATCGACTCCTTCATTATTTTTTACTTATAAGGGACTTCATCTTCTAGAATAACCGTATTATCCCTCATCACTTTGTATCCTGCTTTCCCGCCTTCTTGAATCCGAAATTCAAGTCGTCTTTTTGTCGTTTTAGTAATCATAAATGTATCATATGGTACGGTCATACTGTGGTCCATATCTTCAATATAAATTTTGATTTCCTGTGGTTTTTTGTCTTCCTCTCCAGCTTCCTCATCATCAGTTTCTGGTTGTTCGTAAGGGATGGTAATTTCTCTTTCAACCGTTTTTGGAGGTTTTTCCTCAGGCCCTTTGGAAATCACTACTTTAACTGTAGAACCTTTCACAAGTTCAGTACCAGGACTAGGAGATTGTGAGATAACGAGTCCTTCCTTAACAGTACCAGAATACTCTTCTTTAGACATATCGATATTCAATCCTGTAGACTCCTCATAATCTCTTAGTCCCTTTTCATTGTACCCTGTCAAATCCTTTACTGGAATTTTTTCTTGCCCCATACTCACTTCGAACGTTAACACTGTTTCACTTGGAATAACTTCCTTATTTGCCCCTGGGTCTTGACTGATTATTTGTCCTGCTGGACTATCACTATAAACATCATTTCTAACAATATTTTTAAAATCTTTTTCTAATAACTTAACAATATCATCATATTGCCGACCTGTGTAATCAGAAAGGGTAAATTTTTCTTTCCCTTTACTTACGTATATATCAATAACGGACCCTTCTTTTACAGTTTTCCCTACTTCAGGATTCGTCTTTATTACATTACCTTCCTTAATATCTTCACTCGGTGTTTCAAATTTTTGGCCAATTTTTAAATTTGCATCTGTAATCATCATCATTGCATCACTTAAGCTTTGATCAGATACATCTGGAACAGTAACTTCTTTTGGTCCTAAAATACTTGGCAAAAATACAAAAGTAAATACCGTCAATAAAATCAAAAAGAAAAGAATGGATCCTACAACCCAAGGCCATTTTTTTCGCTTCTTTTTTAGGTTATTTTTCTTATTTTTGCCTTGATCAACCTGATTATCATCTTCCTTATCATTTAATAACTCATTTTTTATATGAACCTTCGTTTGATCCGAATGTTCTTGATAATCGATAGAATGTAAATTCGTAATAATAGGAATAGCCTTTGTTGCCTCATCATCTTCAGGAACGATGAACTTAGCTTCATTCGCTCGTTCCGGACTTAATGCTGTTCGAATATCCTCTCCCATTTCATCTACATTTTCATATCGTTGAAAAGGATCCTTTGATGTAGCTTTTAAAACGATATTTTCTACACTTTGAGGAATTGTCGGATTCCACCTTTTTAAAGAAGGGGTTTCTGTTTGCAAATGCTTTAGAGCTATTGAAACAGCCGATTCTCCAGAAAAGGGGAGTCTACCAGTTAACAATTCAAACATTACAATTCCAAGGGAATAGATATCAGATTTTCTTGTTGCCATTCCACCCCTTGCTTGCTCTGGTGATAAGTAGTGCACTGAACCTAACACTGAATTTGTCTGTGTAATAGATGTTGCACTTAATGCCATCGCAATACCAAAATCTGTAATTTTCACAACACCATTATGATCAATTAATATATTTTGAGGTTTAATATCTCTGTGTATAATTTGGTGTTGATGGGCATGAGAAATAGCAGATACAAGCTGCTCCATAATATCTAATGTTTTTTCAACCGAAATTGGATAGTATTGCTGTATGTATTGTTTAAGAGTCATTCCATCAACGTATTCCATTACGAGATAGTAAATATCTCCTTCTTCACCAACGTCGTAAATATTCACAATATTAGAATGGTTTAAACTTGTTGCCGATTGTGCTTCACGTTGAAATCGATGAATAAATTCCTGTTCATTGGCAAAGTCTAATCTTAATATTTTTATCGCTACATCTCGATCTAGAATAATGTCTCTAGCTAAATAAACATTAGCCATACCGCCTCCGCCAATCATGCTGAGAATCTTATAGCGGTCACTTATTCTTTTTCCGATTAACATTCATTACACCTGCTTTCAACATCACTAGAAACTTCGATAATGATGAGTGTAATGTTATCTTCACCGCCATTTTGATTAGCCATTTCAATCAATTTTTGTGCTTTCTCTTCAACAGCGTCTTCATCTTCGAGAATTTCCTTCATTTGTACTTCTGTTATTTTATCTGACAATCCATCTGAGCATAAGAGCAAATAATCTCCATCCTCAATCAAAATCGTTTTTATATCTGCCTCTATTTTTTCTTCAGTACCTAAAGCTTTCAAGACAACATTTTTTCTTGGATGATGTTCCGCATCTTCCTTTGAAATAATTCCTGTTTTAACTAATTCATTTACTAGTGAATGGTCTTCTGTTATTTGTTTAAAACCATTCTCGTTTAAAATATAACAACGACTATCCCCAACATTTGCAACTGTTGCAAAATCATCAGTACAAATTGCTGCGACAAGTGTTGTTCCCATTCCCTCACATTCCTCATGGGTTCTAGAATGCTTTAAAATGGCTTGATTTATTTCTGCTATTCTTTCATTAAACCATGTTTCAGCCTTTTCTGCAGTTGTTATATTTGTAAATTTAGACCATTCACTATTTAAGAAATCCACAGTCATTTGACTAGCGACATCACCAGCATTATGACCTCCCATTCCATCTGCTACAATCGCCAATCGAACATTTTCTGAATTAGTAAAAATTCCTCCGTTATCTTCATTGCGTTGTCGAATTTTCCCCTTATCTGTTTGAAAAATAGCCCTCATTCAGAGGTCACCTCATTTCTTCAAATCGCTCCTATGTTCACAGTCAATTTAATGTCAAAAAGTAACGTGCTGATAAACGATAGCTTTTCGAGATACTTCAATACCAATTAATAGTTTTATTTACTTTTACGACCTTATTTATCAAAACTCCTGCTTTTTTCCTGCAGATTAAATCGTTTAAGGAAAAGTAAAAGCTGATACTTTACAAACTTAACCAAAATAGCCCTTTACAATATTACTTTTTTCTAAATGAAGCGATGAAAAATCCGTCACCACCAAAATCTTGAGGAAATATTTGTACTTTATATTCTTCAATAAACGTATTAATGGCTTCAGTAAGTCTTAAAGGATTTGGTTCAAATTCTGAAAAACGATGCAAAAATTGTTCCACTGTATTTTCATTTTCTTCATTATCAACCGTACATGTACTATATACTAATACTCCCCCTGGTTTAAGCAATTGAGCAGCTTGCTCAAGAATCGATAGTTGGATTGATTGTAATGCTGCTAGATCCTCCTCTGATTTGCTATATTTAATATCTGGCTTCTTTCTTAAAACACCAAGTCCTGAGCATGGAGCATCAACTAATACACGATCAAAGCTTTCTTTCTTAAAATATTCGGTTACTTTTCGACTATCTAATGCTTTTGTCTCGATGTTAGTCAAACCTAGGCGATCTGCATTTTCTTGAATGAGCTTTATTTTGTGTTCATGTAAATCTAAAGCTATTACTTTTCCTGTTTGATTCAATTTTTCAGCAATATGAGTTGTTTTGCCACCGGGAGCTGCACAACAATCTAAAATAAATTGATTACTTTCAACTTTTAAGGCATAAGCGACAAGCATGGAGCTTTCATCCTGAATCGTAATGAAACCATCTGCAAATGCTTTTGAATGTGCAAGATTTCCTTTCAAGCAGCGAATAGCCTCATCAACAATCGGACTTTCTTGAATTTCAAACCCTTCTCCCTCAAGCATTTCTACCACCAAATTTCTCGTTGCTTTTGTTGTATTTACTCGTGCTGTTTGAGTTGGTGCTAATAAATTGGTTTGACACATCGCTTTTGTTTTTTCAATACCAAATTGACTTACCCATCTACTTACCATCCATTTAGGATGACTGGTTTCTGTTGCAATTCTTTCAATTGGGTCTTTGATCAAATCTAACGAAGGAACGCCTTCTCTTTGAATAGCTCTTAATACCCCATTTACTAAACTTGAAATACCTCTATGGCCTCTATTTTTTGCAATTTCAACTGCTTCGTAAATCACTGCACGATCAGGTATTTTATCCAAATAAATCATTTGGTATAATGACAATCTTAATAATATTTGAACCCATTTTTCTAATTTTTTCTTTATAAATGGCTTTAAATAAAAATCTAGTGTATATTTTCGTTGCAATGTACCATAAGTAATTTCCGTAAGTAATCCAATATCATGACCTGAAATGTGATTCCTTTTAATCACGTGGTTGAGCAATAAGTTGCTATAGGCTTGGTTTTTCTCCACTGCCTCAAGGATTTCAAGAGCTGATTCTCTTACATTCTTTTTTCTATTTCCCATACTATTCTCCTAATTTAGTTCCAATTGATAGACTAGAGCCTGATCCATTTAAAAACTGTTCAGCCATCATCTTTTTCTTTCCTGAAGGTTGCAATTCAACAATTTTAATTCCTGTTAAGTTACCGGTTGCGACAATAAATCCATCCTTTGTGATTCCAACTATAGTTCCAGGTTGTTTCTCTTCTACTAAAGAAACCTTTTCACCCTTCCAGACCTTGATAACATTTCCATCAAGTATTGTATAAGCAACAGGCCATGGATTTAAACCACGAATATGATTGTAAATGACTTCTCCAGGCTTTTCCCAATCTATTTTTTCTTGTTCTCTTTTAATATTCGAGGCAAATGTCGCTAGTTCATTGTTTTGTGGAATAGGTGTAATTTCTTCCTTTATAAGCTTTGGAAGTGTATCTGATAACAGATCTGCCCCTGCCGCACTTAGTTTTATATGTAAAGTCCCCACATTATCCGTTTCAGATATAGGAACCTCTATTTGACTAATAATATCCCCTGCATCTAACTTTTCTACCATATACATAATGGTGATCCCAGTTTTTTCCTTACCTTGTAGGATTGCATAGTGGATTGGTGCTCCACCCCGTAGATCAGGAAGTAATGATGCATGGACATTAATACATCCCAATCTAGGTGCTTCTAATAACTCTTTAGGCAAAATCTGCCCATATGCTGCTGTAACAATGATATCAGGCTTTAACTCTAAAATTTCCCTTAACTCATCAGAGTCTCGAATTTTTTCTGGTTGATAGACTGGAAGCTGATGTTTTTCTCCTTCAACTTTTACTGGAGGTGGAGTTAATACTCTTTTTCTCCCAACCGGACGATCGGGTTGAGTAACAACAGCTTGCACCTCATAACCATCACTAATCAATCTTTTTAATACAGGAACTGAAAACTCAGGTGTTCCCATAAATACAACTTTTGTCATTGTTCTTCATACCCTTCTAGTTCTTCTTCATCTATATATTTCAACACTTTTGAAGTAAACAAAACCCCATGTAAGTGATCAATTTCATGCTGGATAGCACGTGCTAAATAATCCTCTGCTTCAATAATGAATGTTTTCCCCTTCATATTTTGAGCTTGTACCTTAACGTAATATGGTCGTGAAACAGTGCCATATAAACGAGGAAAGCTTAAACATCCCTCAATATCTGTTTGCTCGCCACTTTTTTCAATGATGATTGGATTAATAAGATTGATTCTTCCCCTTTCATCACCGATATCAACAACCGCAATTTGTTGATCCACACCAATTTGCGGAGCAGCTAAGCCAACACCGTCTGCAGCAACCATTGTTTCATACATATCTTTCAGAAGTTGTTTTAAATTTTTATCAAATTGAGTGACCTGCTTACATTCTTTTTCTAGAATTTCTGCAGGATGCTTTACTATTGTGAGAATTGCCAAGATGTACCCTCTTTTCTATATACTTTTTCTATCTCTTTATTGTGATGGGAGATTGGTTTTTCTTTTTTGTCTAGCTGCAGCTCCCACCCCCTCGAGGTCATAAGCTGAACTGCTTTGTAGCAAATGACACCACAACGCTGTCCTACTTATGCTTGTCGGGGGTACAGTCGCCTCCGCTTTTTTTACATCATCATATAAGGATTGACATCAATATTAATCGTTAATCCATCAGATGTTATTTGCTGTTGAAAATGCTCTAATAAATAATGGAGGTGCTTTGTTAAGTTAGCTTCCCGTTTGTATTTTATCAAACATTGATATCGATATCTATTCTTGATCCTTGGCACTGGTGAAGTAGCTGGACCAAGAATAATTGATTCATTTGATAATTTAGATTGGAGATATTTTGTTATTTTTTCAGTGACCGATACTACCTTCATTAAATTCTCATGACTTACGGTTATTAATGTTAAATAATAAAATGGAGGATAAGATCCTAGTTTCCTCATCAGCATTTCTTGCTTATAAAATTGATCAAAGTCTTGTTCACCTGCAAGTTCAATACTATAGTGTTCAGGTGTATACGTTTGAATAACAACTTCTCCTGCAAGATGATGTCTTCCTGCCCTACCACTTACTTGTGTAAGAAGCTGAAAGGTTTTTTCGGACGCACGAAAATCTGGTAAATGTAACATTGTATCTGCACTTAATACACCTACAAGAGTAATATTAGGAAAATCTAATCCTTTGGCGATCATTTGTGTTCCTAATAGTATATCAGCTTTTTCATCTTGAAACTGTTGTAGTAATTTTTCATGAGCACCCTTTCTACTAGTAGTATCCACATCCATTCGAATCACTTTTGCTTCAGGTAAAAGCTTTAGTATTTCTTCTTCTACCTTTTGTGTACCAGTCCCAAAATAACGTATATACTCACTATTACATTCAGGACAAGTATGAGGAACAATCGTTTCATAGCCACAATAATGACATTTCATTTCATTAGAAAAACGATGATACGTTAAAGAAATGTCACAATTTGGACATTGAAGAACATATCCACAATCCCGACACATAACAAAGGAGGAATGCCCTCTTCTATTTAGAAAAAGAACGGTTTGTTGTTTTTTATTTATTCGATCTTGCAATTTTTCAAAAAGAACTCTTGAGAACATCGAACGATTGCCTTCTCGTAGTTCTTCTCTCATGTCAACAATAGAAACCTCTGGGAGTGCTTGATTATTCATCCTCGTTTTCATTGAAAGTAAAGTATAGACCCCTTTTTGAGAGCGTGCAAATGATTCCAATGACGGTGTAGCACTACCCAAAATAACGGGACATTTATGCAGCTTACCTCTATATATTGCAATATCTCTTGCATGGTAACGTGGATTTTCTTCTTGCTTGTAACTATTTTCATGCTCTTCATCAATAATAATAATCCCTATATTTTCAAATGGTGCAAAAATAGCAGATCTCGCTCCAACAACTACTCTAGCTTCTTTTCTTTGAATTTTTCTCCATTCATCATATTTCTCGCCAATTGATAAACCACTATGAAGTACCGCAACATCGTCCCCAAATCGCCCTTTAAATCTTTCTACCATTTGTGGGGTTAGTGATATTTCAGGAACTAAAACAATAGCCTCTTTCCCTTGAGTCAATACTCTTTGAATCGATTGTAAATATACTTCTGTTTTTCCACTTCCCGTAACACCATTCAGAAGAAAGGTAGTATATTCATTCCTTTCTATTGATTCTAATATTGGTGTAATGGCTTGTTTCTGCTCATTTGTTAATGGAAATGGTTTCGTTTTTTCAAATATTCGGTGTTCAAACGGGTCTCGATACTCTTCAACGAACACCTCTTTAAAAAAACCTTTATTAATTAATGAGCGGATAATGCTTGATGAAGCATTCGTTTCTTCAAGTACCTTTTTCACAGGAACTCGATTATCTGATAAAGTATAAAAATAATTAAGAACTAATTTTTGTTTTAATGCATTAGTTGAAAGCCCTTCAATCACTTTGGGAATTTCTTCCTTAGACAATAAGCATTCGAGGATTCGAACTGTTTTTTTATTCGCTTTATTTTTTACTAGGTATTTAAGCTCTACAAGCCCCTCTTTCAGGTGCTGCTGTAGAATTGGCAAAAGACTTTGCTCTGAAGCATATTCCCATTTAAGCTCATCCTTGTTTCCAAATATTTCATCTAAAAATGGATTCATCTCCTTATCAAGTCGATGAAATACTTTTTCATATTTTGCTTTCATTGCAGCAGGTAGCATCGCTTGATAAGCAGATATTTTTAAACATAACGTTTCTTCGGCAAGCCATTTCCCTAAATTCAGCAATTCTTCATTTAGTACAGGTGTTATATCTAACGGCTGATTTATAGGCTTCAACTTTTTAATGTCAGTCTTTTCTTTTATTTCAATAACAAATCCTTGAATCATACGCGGTCCAAATGGTACAGACACCCTCATACCAGGTTGGATAAAATGGCCCCACTGATCTGGCACTAAATAATCAAATAATTTATCTGTATTCATTGTAGGAACATCTACAATTACACTAGCGATTTGCATTACTAGTTCCCTCTTTCACCTCTCGGGAAATCTCTTCAAGAACAACTTTTGCCGTCTCATTTTTACTTAATAATGGCAATTCTTTTTTTGTAAGGTCTTTTTTATACATAGTAACGATATTGGTATCTCCTCCAAAGCCTGCTCCTTCTCGGCTTACATCATTGGCAACAATGATATCTGCATTTTTCCTCTTTAACTTACCCCATGCATGCTCTTCAATGTTTTCCGTTTCTGCCGCAAAACCAACTAGAAATGGCTTGTCCGCCTTTTCACCTAATTCTTTTAATATATCTTTCGTACGCTCAAATTCGATGACAAGATTTCCTTCTTTTTTCTTCATTTTTTGTTGAAAAACTTTTTTAGGTCGATAATCTGCTACAGCTGCACTTTTAATAACAATATCTGCCTCTTTATAATATTTCATAACGGCTTCATACATGTCATGTGCACTATTAATTCGAATTAACTGTACACCATTTGGTAGATTGAATCCTTCTACTCCCGTGACAAGAATTACCTTTGCCCCCATTTTAACCGCTTCTTCAGCAAGCGCAAACCCCATTTTTCCAGAGGAGCGGTTTGTTAAATAACGAACTGGGTCAATCATTTCTTTAGTTGGTCCTGCTGTAATCAAGACTGTTTTTCCTTTAAGCTGTTGTATTTGATCAGAGAAAAATGTTGATATTAAAGAAACGATCTTTTCTGGTTCTTCTAAACGACCTTTCCCTACATATCCACAGGCTAAATATCCTTCATTTGGTTCAACAAATTTATAGCCAAACTCAGATAATATAGTTAAATTTCTTTTCACTGCAGGATGATCATACATATGCACATTCATGGCAGGTGCAACCCATACAGGTGCAGTTGTAGCCAATAATGTTGTAGTAATCATATCGTCTGCTATACCATTTGCCATTTTACCTATCACATTAGCTGTTGCAGGAGCAACTAATACAAGGTCTGCCCAGTCAGCCAAATCTATATGTGCAATCACCTCAGAATTCTTTTCATCAAATGTATCGGTGTATACATCATTCCTAGAAAGAGCCTGGAATGTTAAAGGTGTGACGAATTGACATGCGGAAGCACTCATAATCACTTTTACTTGAGCTCCTGCTTGTATTAATTTACTAGTAAGGGCAGCAGCTTTGTAAACTGCAATTCCACCAGTCACACATAATAATACTTTTTTATTTATCATAAATATCCCCCACTTATATGAGTAATCATGACTTATCATATCAATTGCTTTTTGAAATTGAACAGAATATGTAAGAAACTTATAAAACCTATTTATATTATGAATGATTTTCCCTTATGTTAAAAGAAAAAACAACCTAATCAATATAGGTTGTTTTCTGTTAAGTATCAGTATATTTAAAGAAATACATGTTGAGCGATTAAATTAGGATAGTTCCTTATCATCATTTGTTTTAATCACTAAAGTTTTAGCATAAATTTCTTCAAGAGCTTTACCTACATACTTTTGAGATACAAAATGATCCAGCGTTTCTTTCCCATCTTCTTGAAGGTTTCGTGCTCTTTTAGCAGCAACAGACACTAAAGAATATTTTGAATCTATAATTTTAAGTAATTTATCAATAGAAGGGTATAACATGTTTATTCAGCCTCCAGCATTTTAATATATCGTGGTGCAACTCGATTGTATCTACAATGTTCAGCCTGAACAATAGCATTAATACGTTCACAAGCTACTTCCACTTGATCATTTTCCACTACATAATCATAAAGACTCATTAGTTCTATTTCTTTTCTTGCTTCATTCATTCGATTTTTTATTAACTCATCTGATTCTGTTCCTCTTGTTGTAATCCGAGATTCTAATTCAGATAGACTTGGTGGCGCGAGAAAAATGAAAAGTCCTTCAGGAAACTTCTCCCTTACTTGCTTGGCACCTTGGACTTCTATCTCTAGAAATACATCTTTTCCAGAATCAAGGGTATCTCTAACATAATCTACAGGAGTTCCATAATAATTTCCAACATATTCTGCATACTCCAGCAGTTTATCTTGTTGGATTAATGATTCAAATTCTTCTTTTGTTTTAAAAAAATAATCCACTCCATCCACTTCACCTTCTCGAGGCTTGCGTGTAGTCATCGAGATAGAATATTCAAATTTCGTGTTTCCTTGTGAAAAAATTGCCTTTCTAACTGTACCTTTGCCTACACCGGATGGTCCAGAAAGAACAATTAATATTCCTTTTTCCTTCATTCAAAAATCCTACCCTTCCTCACCATTATCGTCCTTACTGCTTAGACGATGTGCTACTGTCTCAGGCTGGACAGCAGATAATATGACATGATCATTATCCATAATAATCACTGCACGTGTTCTTCTGCCATATGTTGCATCAATTAAATTGCCGCGATCCCTAGCATCCTGAACTAAGCGTTTGATTGGAGCTGATTCAGGGCTAACAATTGAAATAATGCGATTTGCAGAAACAATATTTCCAAAACCAATATTAATAAGCTTAATGGACATTATAATCCCCCAAGTAACTAATAGTCTATTTTTGACCTGTTCACGTATGATTAATCACAGTTATTCAATATTTTGAACCTGCTCCCTCATTTTTTCTAAGGTTGTTTTTAATTCAACAACAAAAGTTGCAATTTGAGAATGGTTCGCCTTAGACCCAATTGTATTAACTTCCCTATTCATTTCTTGAATCATAAAATCTAGCTTTCGCCCTATTGGCCCCTTATCAAATAAAGTATTTTTGAATTGAGAAATATGGCTTTCCAGTCTTGTTATTTCTTCATTGATATCGGATTTATCTACAAAAATCGCAACCTCTGTTAAAATTCTTGCCTCATCAAATAAATTATTTGACACTTCTTTTATTCTTTTTTGTAATTTTTCTTGATAGTGTTCAACAACAGAAGGAGATAATTCCTTTACTTTTGCAAGATGCTGACTTAAACCATTTAACTGATAAGTTAAATCACGTAACAAGTCTTTTCCTTCGACTTCACGCATTCCTATGAGCAGTTGTATAGCTTCATCCATTGCTTCAATAACTAAATGATTAATTTCTTTATTTTCTTCTTCTTTTTCAATTATTTCAAGCAGATTTTCATTCGTTAATAAATCTTTTAGCTTAATTGTATCTGGGAAATCATACTTGCTTTTCAATTTATTTATAAACTGATAATAATCATCGAGTAAATTCCAGTCAATATGCAGATTCTTATGTGTAAGTGTATCACCATCAATGGTAATAAAAACCTCTATCCTACCTCGATTAATATACTCATTTATTTTCTTTTTGAGCTTATCTTCAATTTTCATTAATTGTCTCGGCATACGGATATTTATTTCACAAAATCGATGATTTACAGATTTAACTTCAACTCTTACTCCAAATAGTGAGGATTCCTTTTTACTACTTCCATAACCCGTCATACTTAATACCAACAATATCACATCCCTTGTGCTACTTGGAAAAATATCTTTTCTTAATTCTGAAATGCTATTTGTCGTAAACATCCATATGGACATTCATAATAGTATTTATCAAATATTGATTTAATAAAAGTATGTAAAGATATAACAAAAAAACTATTAAGTATAATATCCAAGAGTTTTGTAAGTTTAATCAAAATAATAAATAGTATTTGAACAAAACACTTCAGCGAAAGAAGAAAGGTAATAGAGCATAACTCTATTACCTATGGAATTATATCATATTTTATTCTTTTTTTCTTATAAAAAGTGAACCTGCAAGTAAAAAAGTTGGAATCGAGCTTAGTCCAATGATTAACATCCAATCCTTCGGTTCAATTGGAATGGTATGAAAAATTGGTTGAAGTACTGGTACATAAATGACTACAAGCATTAGAAGAATAGAAGAAATAACTGCCCATACTAAGTACATATTGCCAAATGGATTTCTTGAAAATATAGATATTTCACTTCGACAATCAAAAACATGAATGAGCTGTGTCAATACTAAAGTCGCAAAGGCAATCGTTTGTGCATATTCTAATTGATCAGGATTCCTTCGATAAATTGTAAGAAAAGCTAACAATGTAACAAATCCAATAAGAAAGCCTCTTGAAATGACCTTCCACCCAAGTCCTCTAGCAAAGACCCCTTCTTTAGGGTGTCTAGGTTTCCGTTTCATCACATCATCTTCTGGACGATCTAATCCTAATGCCATGGCAGGTAACCCATCAGTAACAAGGTTAACCCACAAAATTTGAATAGGTACTAAAGGTAATGGGAGTGATAAAAGCATTGCAAAAAGCATAACTAATATTTCTCCTACATTCGATGCTAGTAAATACCGAACAAATTTCCGAATGTTTTCATATATATTTCTACCCTCATTAATTGCCACCTTGATTGTAGCAAAATTATCATCTAACAGAATCAGAGAAGATGCTTCTTTTGCAACATCCGTACCCGTTATCCCCATCGCTATCCCAATATCGGCAGATTTTATAGCTGGTGCATCATTCACTCCATCACCTGTCATTGCAACGATATGTCCACGATTTTGAAGTGCTTTAACTATTTTTAGTTTATGCTCTGGTGATACTCTAGCAAAAACAGATACATCTTCAACAACATTTTCTAAATCCTCTACAGACATTTCGTTTAATTCTGTACCTTCAATAACTTTTGTATTTCCTCTAAAAATTCCAAGCTGTACAGCAATAGCCTTTGCAGTGATTACATGATCACCAGTAATCATTACCGTTTTTATTCCCGCTTCTCGGCATTCTTTAATTGCCTCTTTCACTTCAGGCCTTGGAGGATCAATCATCCCTTGAACACCTATAAAAGTAAGACCATTTTCTGCTTGTGACTCTTTATTAATTATCATGTGATTTTCAAGTGGCTTAAAAGCAATCGCAATGGTTCTTAATGCCATTGATGCAAGGTTTTCAATGGAAGATTTAATCTCATGCTGGAACTCTCCATGTAAATGCTGCTGCTTCCCATCCCAGAGTACAGATTCACTTAAGTTAATTAATACATCTGGGGCTCCTTTCGTAATAACAAACTTTCTACCATTTTTATCTTTTACAACTATACTCATCATTTTCCTTGTTGAGTCAAAAGGAAATTCCTTCTCAATCGTAAATTGTTTCAATAATGCATCTCTTGATAATCCCGCCTTCATCGCAGATACAAGTAGTGCACCTTCTGTAGGATCACCATCGATAATAAATTCGTCATCTTTCATTTTTAATTCTGCATGATTACAAAGTAGTCCAAAAGTTAGTAATTGGTAAAGGCTTTTTTCATGCTGCGGATTGATTTCTCGATTATTTGAATGAAAGCTTCCCTCTGGATGATACCCAGTTCCAGATAATGTCCATGTATGACCGCCACTCCATAAATGAGTAACAGTCATTTTATTTTGCGTCATCGTCCCTGTTTTATCGGAACAAATAACTGAGGCACATCCTAAAGTCTCAACAGCAGGAAGCTTTCTTACTATCGCGTTTTTACGAATCATTCGTTGTACACCTAAAGACAACGCAATCGTAACAATAGCAGGAAGACCTTCAGGAATAGCCGCTACAGCTAAGGATACTCCCGCCAAAAACATCGTATAAAGCTCATGTCCGTGTACAACTCCGGCAACCACAACCAATAAAGTTAACAATAGAGCAACTGTTATTAAAATTTTCCCCAGCTGTTCTAATCTTCTTTGTAATGGTGTGATCATCGTCTCAGCATTTTGGATCATATCAGCAATTTTCCCCATTGCTGTATTCATTCCAATTCCTGTAACGATTCCAATCCCGTTTCCTCTAGTCACCATCGTTCCCATAAATGCCATGTTCTCCAAATCACCTAAACTGATATTCTTTTCGATTACTGGGTGGGTAGACTTTACTGCTGGAACAGATTCTCCGGTCAGTGCAGATTCTTCAATTTCAAGATTGACTGTCTTTACTAAACGAATATCGGCACCAATTCTATCCCCGCTTGAAAATTTTATAATATCCCCAACAACCACTTCCTTTGATGGAATTTTCCTCCATTCATTATCTCTCAGCACAATGACTTGAGGGGCAGATAGCTCCTTTAAAGCATGTAAGGATTTTTCAGCTTTTCTCTCTTGAAAAAAACCTAAAAATCCATTAATTAATACAATTGCAATAATCGCTATAGCATCAATATACTCCCCTAGCAAGCCTGATATTAATGTGGCTGCTAAAAGAACAAGCACCATAAAATCTTTAAATTGGCTAATAAGAAGCATGAGTGCAGATTGCTTTTCACCTTCTTGTAGCTCATTCCACCCAAACTGCTTTCTCTTTTTATCCACATCACTTTCAGATAAACCTTTCTCAATGCTTGTATTTAATACTTTTTCTACATCTTTCTCCTTCATTTCATGGAACCTCATACAAATCACACTCTCCCCTTACCCAAACCGTAGTTGTCCTACTAATAGCAAGATATTCAGACTCGTCCAAAAAAATGATATAATAATTAAGAAAAGTGGAAACACCTTGAATTGTTGTTTGATACAAATTGTCTGACAAGATAAGTATGAAATCAGTATTGTGATCTTAGTTGACAAGGCATTACATCGATTGATTAGAAGTTAGTATTAAAACTAGTTCGGCAAATGATCGATTGAAATATAAATTGAAGGGAATATACATTATGTCTTTTGATGGATTATTTACAAGGGCAATGACGAAGGAATTAATGGATATTTTAAAAGGTGGTCGAATTAACAAAATTCATCAACCATATAAAAATGAATTGATTATGATCATTCGATCTAATGGAAAAAATCACAAACTCCTTCTTTCTGCACATCCTAGCTATGCAAGAATACAATTAACAAATGAACAACATGAAAATCCTCAAGAACCCTCCATGTTTTGTATGCTATTAAGAAAGCATCTTGAAGGATATTTTATTGAAGAAATTCGACAAGCAGAACTTGATCGTGTCATAATTTTTGAAATAAAGGGACGAAATGAAATTGGCGATGTATCATTTAAGCAGGTTTATGTTGAAATAATGGGACGCCATAGCAACATCATTCTCGTTGATAAAGAAAAAAACTTGATATTGGACAGCATAAAACACGTTCCTTCCAGCATTAATACCTATCGTACGATATTACCTGGACAGGAGTACATTTTTCCACCAAAGCAGGATAAATTAAATCCTTTCCAAGTTACCGAGGAAGATTTATTAAAAGTGCTCGATTTTAATAGTGGAAAAATGGATAAGCAATTAGTGGACCATTTTTCAGGACTTTCTCCACTTATAGCAAAGGAAATTGTTTTCCAAGCTGGTTTAGCTAATCGAGTCACAATCTCGAATGCATTTTTTAATGTTTTAAATAAAATAAAAAATCACGATTATTGTCCAAGTATCATTTACACAAGGACTAAAGAAGCATTTTACACTTTTCCTATTTCCTATTTACAAGGTGAAGAAAAGTCTTTTCAAACCATTAGTGAAATGCTAGATCGATTTTATTTCGGAAAAGCGGAAAGAGACCGTGTAAAGCAACAAGGGAATGATTTAGAACGATTTATTAAAAATGAAAAAGAAAAAAACGAATTGAAAATAGCTAAATTGAAAGCGACCTTAAACGAGGCACAAAATGCTGATCGATATCAATTATTTGGAGAACTCCTTACAGCTAATCTTCATCTTGTGAAGAAAGGGATGGAGAAAATAGAAGTAATAAATTATTATGATGAAAATGCAAATACGATTAGCATTCCTCTAGATACTAGAACAACACCATCAGGTAATGCCCAACGCTATTTCACGAAATATCAAAAAGCTAAATCCTCCATTGGGATCGTTCAAGAACAAATTGAAAAAGCGGAATTGGAAATAGAATACTTTGATAATCTTTTACAGCAAATAGAGTCTGCCTCACCAAAAGATATTGAAGAAATTCGCTTGGAATTAGCGGAGGAAGGTTATCTTCGTATAAAACAAAAACGGAACAATAAAAACAAAAGCCAAAAAATTATATTAGAAACATATTTAGCCACAGATGGAACGACAATTTTAGTGGGAAAAAATAATAAACAAAATGATTATTTAACAAATAAAGTAGCGGCAAGAGATGAAATATGGTTACATACGAAGGACATACCAGGTTCACATGTGGTGATTCGAAGTAAAAATCCTAGTGAAACAACCATTTTAGAAGCGGCAAATCTTGCTGCTTATTATAGCAAAGCAAAGGATTCATCTTCTGTTCCAGTGGATTTCACAAGAGTAAGACATGTGAAAAAACCGAATGGAGCAAAGCCCGGATTTGTCATCTATGAACAACAACAAACTGTTTTTGTTACACCAAATGCCGATAAAGTATTAGAAATGAAACAATAAGAAAATTACCAAAAAAAAGAAAAGGGACATCCATTTTGAATTTCATCACCCATTTTAAAATTAACGGGAAAGATCTTCAACGTGTGAAGTCCCTTTTTCTTTTATTATTTATTCCATTCTGTTGGGTTTTCACGCCATTCTTTTAAAGTTACAAGATCCTTTTCTTCAATTACTTCATTATTAAGAGCAATATCTATTAATGAAGAATATGTAACTAATGAGTAAGAAGTGATATTTTGGCTTTTCATTTGTTCTTTTCCTGTTTCAAGCTCATACGTAAAAATAGAAACAACACCTAAAACTTCACAGCCAGCTTGTCTTAAAGCCTCTACAGCAGTAATAACACTTCCTCCTGTTGAAATTAAATCTTCGACAACGACTACCTTTTTCCCTTTAGATACTTTACCTTCGATTTGATTCCCTTTTCCGTGTCCTTTCGCTTTTGAACGAACATAGCACATTGGAAGATCCATCAAATCACTTACCCATGCAGCATGTGGAATCCCAGCAGTTGCAGTACCTGCAATTATTTCTGCATCACTAAAATGGTCATTGATTAATCCAACCAATCCTTTAGCTATGTCTTTTCTAATTGTTGGGTAAGAAAGCGTTAGACGGTTATCACAATAGATTGGGGAATGAATCCCAGATGTCCATGTAAATGGTTCGTTTGGCTTCAAATGAACGGCACCAATTGTTAAAAGTTGTTCTGCAATCTTATTAGAATTCGTCATTTATTTTTCCTCCCATAATTGCTTAATTTGTAAGTACGTTTCCAAAGGTGTCGCTGATTTAGTAATAGATCTTCCAACAACAATAGCTGATGAACCAATTTGCCGTGCTTTTTGTGGAGTTACTACACGAATTTGATCATTAGTAGCATCACCCTTTAAACGAATACCAGGTGTCACTCGTAAAAACTGATCACTTGTGTTTTTGCGGATTTCATCCGCTTCAAGTGCTGAGCAAACCACACCGTCCAAGCCTGCTTGATGAGTAAGCTTTGCATAATGTAGGACAGATTCTATTAATGAACGATTAATTAATTGCTCCTTCTGCATTTGCTCTTCTGAAGTACTCGTTAACTGTGTAACGGCAATTAATAATGGTCTTTTATTTCCACTTTTTGTTCCTGCCTCTAATCCTTCAAGTGCAGCTTCCATCATTTTCATGCCACCTGCTGCATGGACATTAACCATATCCACTTCTAGGGCTGCAAGTCCTTTCATCGCATGTTGAACGGTATTAGGAATATCATGGAGCTTTAAATCAAGAAATATTTTATGTCCATAAACTTTTAACTTTTCAATTAAAGCAGGACCTGATTGATAAAACAATTCCATTCCTACCTTGACATAAAGGGATTCAGAATCAAATTGCTTTAAAAATTCCATAGTGGAGTCGCAGCTTGGGAAGTCTAATGCAATAATTGGTGTGTAAATCATGAGTGTTTCCAACTCCTTCCTACTATTTCCGAAATGTGAGAAATTCCCAATTCATCTAGTTTATTAGGTAATTCATCTATTAATTTTGGACAAATAAATGGATCGATAAAATTAGCTGTTCCGACGGCAATTGCACTTGCACCAGCATAAAAAAATTCTATAATATCATCTACTGATTGAATTCCTCCCATTCCAATAATCGGAATGTTTACATTCTGGCTCACCTCATAAATCATTCGAATGGCAACAGGCTTTATAGCTGGACCTGATAAGCCGCCTGTACGATTGGCTAAAATAGGCTCACCTGAACGAATATCTATATTCATACCTACTAGTGTATTAATCATTGTTAATCCATCAGCACCAGCATCTTCTACTGCTTTCGCCATATCAACAATATTTGATACATTTGGGGATAGCTTCACATAAACAGGAACCTCCGATACTTCCTTCACTTTTTTCGTTAATTCCTTTGCCACTTCAGGAATAGTACCGAATGCAATCCCTCCAGTTTTTACATTTGGACAAGAAATATTTAATTCAAGTGCATGAACATTTGGTGCTTTTGATATGCTTTTTGCAACAGCTACATAGTCTTCCGTTTGTGAGCCTGCCACGTTTGCAATGATTGGAAGATCAAATTGCTCTAACCACGGTAATTCATTTTCTAATACTGATTGAAGTCCTGGGTTTTGTAACCCGATCGCATTTAGCATTCCAGCAGGAGTTTCAGCTACTCTTGGAGTTGGATTACCATATCGAGCTTCAAATGTTGTTGCTTTAATCATAATAGAGCCTAGTATGCTTAAATCATAAAATTGGCTATATTCTTTCCCAAAGCCAAAACAGCCTGATGCAGGTATAACTGGATTTTTCAATGAAAGACCTGGTAATTCTATATTCATTCGGCTCATAAGATCACCTCTCCTATTTTGAAAACAGGTCCATCACTACAAACCTTACGATAGTTTGTTCCTGTTGGATCATCTGAAAGCTGACAGACACAAGCTAAACAGGCACCAACTCCACAGCCCATCCTTTTTTCTAACGATATATATCCCTCTGTAGTAGAATAGCTTTCTTCTAATGCCTTTAACATAGGCATTGGTCCACATGCAAATAAACAATCAAATGTAAGATTCTCCTGATCTATCACATCCGTTACAAATCCTTGCGTGCCAACAGAGCCATCTACAGTCGCAATATAGGTTTTACCTAATTTAGCAAACCGATCAGCATAAAAGACTTTACTTGCAGTCTCATGACCTAATATATGAATCACTTCTACACCTTGATGAACAAGACGTTTAGACAGTTCGTAGAGAGGAGGAACACCAATTCCTCCACCTACTAAAACAGCCTTCTCCCCTTTTTTCCTATCAACTGGAAAACCATTACCTAATGGTCCAAGAACATCTACAGTTTCACCTTGTCTTTTTTGCGAAAGTAATTTAGTTCCTTTTCCTTCTGCACGATAAATCATAGTAAAACGTTCGTTTTCTTCATCAATTTCTGCAATGCTTATCGGCCTGCGTAATAACGGTCCGACACCTTCAGCTACACGAATATGGACAAATTGACCCGGCTGCTTCATTTCATGTACTAGTGATCCTTCTAAAACTAATTCGTATATATTCGTTGCAATTAATTGATGGGAAATAACTTTCATCTTTTCTTGTTTAATCATGATGTTACCGCTTCTTTCTTTTTCTCTGTTGTCGGCATTGCTTCAGAAGAAAACGTCATCGATTCTAATACATCAAGAATGGCTGCTGCAGTATCAAGTGATGTTAAACATGGAGTATTGTTCTCTACTGCTTCACGACGGATTCTAAATCCATCTCTTTCTGGTTGCTTTCCTTTTGTTAGTGTATTAATAACCATTTGAACATTTCCATTTCGTATGACATCTAATAATGTCACACCATCTGAACCAATTTTATCAACGATGTCAACATGTAAACCATGTAATTTTAAGTGATTAGCTGTACCATTTGTCGCCATTAATTTAAAACCAATCGCTTCAAATCGTTTAGCAACTTGAACAGCTTCCTGCTTATCTTTATCAGACACAGTAAATAATACCGTTCCATAGTTTTGAATCTTCATGCCAGATGCTACTAATCCTTTATAAAGAGCTTTTTCTAATGTCATATCCTTGCCCATTACTTCACCAGTTGACTTCATTTCTGGACCTAATGTAATATCTACACCTCTTAGCTTTGCAAAAGAGAAAACAGGTACTTTTACATATACGGCTTTTTTCTCCTTTACCAATCCAGTTCCATAGCCTAATTCATCTAAAGTATGACCTAAAATAACCTTTGTCGCTACATTAGCCATCGGCACATTGGTGATTTTACTTAAAAACGGAACAGTTCGACTGGAACGTGGATTTACTTCGATAACATATAATTCTTCGTTCGAAATAACATACTGTATATTTAATAATCCAATGATGTTTAATCCTTTTGCTAGTTTCGTCGTATAATCAATAATCATTTCTTTCATTGATTCAGAAATGTTTTGTGGTGGATATACGGCAATCGAATCTCCAGAATGCACCCCTGCCCGTTCAATATGTTCCATGATTCCTGGAATCAGTATTTGTTGTCCATCACAAATTGCATCGACTTCAATTTCTTTCCCAACTAGATATCGGTCAACTAGTACTGGATGCTCTGGATTCACTTGTACAGCGGTTTCCATATATTGATACAATTCTTGCTCATGGTAAACAATTTCCATTGCCCTTCCACCAAGTACGTATGAAGGTCGTACTAGAACTGGATAGCCAATTTCTCCAGCAATTTTAACTGCTTCTTCTACAGAGAATGCTGTTTTTCCAAGTGGCTGACGAATATTTAATTCCTCTAATGCTTGCTCAAATTTATCACGGTTTTCTGCACGATCCAAGCTTTCTAATGATGTCCCTAGAATTTTAACCCCTCTATCCACTAATTGTGCAGCAAGATTGATTGCCGTCTGACCTCCAAACTGAACAACCACACCTTCCGGTTGTTCTAAATCAATAATGTGCATGACATCTTCAATCGTTAGTGGTTCAAAATACAGTTTGTCAGAAATACTAAAATCTGTTGAAACCGTTTCAGGATTATTATTAATTATGATCGCTTCATAGCCAGCTTCTTGAATTGCCCATACAGAATGAACCGTTGCATAATCGAACTCTACCCCTTGACCGATTCGAATTGGTCCTGAACCGAGTACAACAACACTTTTCTTATTGGTTACGATTGATTCATTTTCTTCCTCAAATGTTCCATAAAAATATGGTGTTTCGGATTCAAATTCAGCTGCGCAAGTATCTACTGTTTTATATACAGGAATCAGTTGTTGCTCTTTTCTCCATTCATACACTTTTTTCTCATCTGTATTCCAAAGAGTGGCTAGCTTATAATCTGAAAATCCAAATTCCTTCGCTTTTTTTGCTATTTCCTTTTCGAAAGGATGATTAGATAAGGAAGTTTCCAATTGAATAATCCGTTCAATTTTATAGAGGTAGAAAAGATCAATTTTGCTCCATTCATGGATAATATTAATCGTAATTCCTCTTCGAATCGCTTCACTTACATAAAAAATCCTTTCATCTCCAGCTTTACGGATTCGTTTCTCAATTATTTCATCACTAAATTCTTCTGCTTTATTTAATTCCAAATGATATACATTACTTTCTAATGATCGAACAGCTTTTAATAGTGATTCTTCAAACGTCCTACCAATTGCCATTACTTCACCAGTTGCTTTCATTTGGGTTCCTAGATGACGATTGGCAGACTCAAACTTATCAAAAGGAAAGCGTGGTATTTTCGTTACGACGTAATCCAAAGCTGGCTCAAAGCATGCATAGGTTTTTCCAGTAACGGGATTCATCATTTCGTCTAATGTGAGTCCAACTGCAATTTTGGCTGCAAGCTTTGCAATTGGATAGCCTGTTGCTTTCGATGCTAGTGCAGATGATCGGCTTACCCGAGGATTAACCTCGATGATATAGTAATTAAAGCTATGTGGATCAAGAGCAAGCTGCACATTACAGCCACCTTCAATTCCTAACGCACGAATAATTTTCAAGCTAACATTACGTAGCAAATGATATTCTCGGTCACTTAATGTTTGACTTGGTGCTACGACAATCGAATCTCCTGTATGAATGCCCACTGGATCAATATTTTCCATATTACATACGACAATTGCATTATCATTGGCATCGCGCATTACTTCATATTCGATTTCTTTGTAGCCTGCAATACTTTTTTCTAGTAAGCATTGTTGGACAGGACTATTCTTTAAACCGGATGTAACAATTTCAGTTAAATCCTCAAGATTTTCACAAATACCTCCACCAGTACCTCCAAGTGTATAGGCTGGACGAACAATTACAGGGTAGCCTATCTTATTGACAAATTCTAAAGCCTCATCAAGTGAATGAATAATTTCACTTTCTGGAACAGGTTCATTTAAATGATTCATTAAGCTACGAAATTCATCGCGATCCTCAGCTTGTTTAATCGCAGATAATTTCGTTCCTAATACTTCTACATTACATTCATCTAATATTCCTGCATTCGATAACTCCATTGCCATATTCAGACCTGTTTGCCCACCTAAAGTTGGTAGAATCGCATCCGGTCTTTCCTTGCGAATAATTCGGCTAACAAATTCTAGTGTGATTGGCTCAATATATACAACATCGGCAATTTCCGTATCTGTCATAATTGTTGCGGGATTAGAATTCACTAGAATTACACGATATCCTTCTTCTTTTAATGCAAGGCAAGCTTGTGTACCTGCATAATCAAATTCTGCAGCTTGACCTATAATAATTGGTCCTGAACCAATGACAAGAATACTTTTTATATCATTTCGTTTAGCCATGTTGTTTTACCAATCCTTTCCATTGTTCAATACTTGTTAAAAATTGATCGAATAAGAAATTTGTATCTTCTGGACCCGGCGACGCTTCTGGATGATATTGAACGGTAAATGCTGGATGAATTTGATGCTCAAGCCCTTCAATGGTTCCATCATTTAAATTTCTTTGTGTCACTCGTATAAGACTCGTATCAATAGATTCTTCTAAAACCGCGTACCCGTGATTTTGAGAGGTAAAAAACACTTTACCAGTTCTCAAATCCTTCACAGGATGGTTTGAACCACGATGACCAAATTTTAATTTATAAGTGTCAGCACCACTTGCTAATGCAAATAATTGATGTCCTAAACAAATACCAAATAAAGGAATTTCACCTAATAATTCCTGAATCATATGAATCGCCTCTGGGACATCTTTCGGATCCCCAGGTCCGTTAGAAAGCATGACACCATCTGGCTTTAGAGAAAGAATCTCAGATGCTTTCGTGTTATAAGGAACAACCGTTACATCACAGTCTCTTTTATTTAACTCTCTTAAAATTCCATGCTTTGAACCGAAATCAACTAATACAACATGGTGCCCACGTCCAGGACTTGGATAAGGCTTTTGTGTAGATACTTGTTCTACTTGATTCGTTGGCATCGTTTGAGATTTTAAAAGTTTAATAACTTCTTCTGGATTTGCTGACTCATTACAAATGGCACCTTTTAAAGTTCCGAATCGACGAATAATTCTAGTTAATTTTCTCGTATCAAGCCCTGAAATACCTGGAATGTTTTTTAACTTTAAAAATTCGTCTAAAGTCATTTCATTTCTCCAATTTGAAGGAAAATCTGCCGCTTCTTTGACAATCAATCCTTTAATTGCTGGCTGAATCGATTCAAAATCATCACGATTAATTCCATAATTTCCAATTAACGGATAAGTTAGTGTAACAATTTGTCCACAAAAGGATGGGTCTGTAATTGTTTCTTGATATCCAGTCATTCCTGTTGTGAAGACCACTTCGCCAATGGTTTCTATCTCACTTCCAAACGCTTTTCCAATCATAATTGTTCCATCTTCTAAAATTAATAGTCGATTCATTGAAGTGTCCCTCCATTTGTCCATTTCCATTCTCCACCGACCATTGTTGCTACCGGCCAGCCTTGACATAGCCAATTTGTGAATGGGGTGTTTTTCCCTTTTGATTTAAATTCATCAGGATCTATTTTTTCTGCATGCGCTAAATCAATTATTGTAAGATCTGCGATATTTCCCACTTCTAATTTTCCAAGTGTAAGGTCAAATGCATTAGCCGGAGCTATTGTTAACCAATCAACTAATTGTTTTAAAGTAAATATTCCTTTTTCTACAAAATGGGTATATAGCAATGGAAACGCTGTTTCGAGTCCGACAATACCGAATGGAGCAGCATTCATCCCTTTCGCCTTCTCCTCACTCGTATGTGGAGCGTGATCTGTCGCGATGAAATCAATCGTTCCATCTAATAATCCTTCAATTAAAGCAGCTCTATCTTCTTTGCTGCGTAATGGCGGATTCATTTTATAATTCGTATCTAATTCTGGAATGTCCTCATCACATAATAATAGATGATGTGGAGTAACCTCAGCAGTTACTTTAATTCCAGCTTTTTTCGCATCTCGAACAACTCGTACTGATTCCTTTGTACTGATGTGGCAAACATGATAATGGCATTCCGCCGCCTCAGCTAATAAGACATCTCTAGCAATATGAACTGATTCACATATTGATGGAATACCTGCTATTCCGTGCTTTATCGAAAACTCTCCTTCATGTACGGCACCACCATAAATAAGTGAGTTATCTTCACAGTGAGCAACAACAGCCATATTCAGTGCTGCTGCTCGCTTCATTGCTTCATACATCATTCCAGCTGTTTGGACTCCAACACCATCATCAGTAAAAGCAAAAGCACCCATTTCTTTTAATCCAGCAAAATTCGTTAATTCATTTCCAGTTAAGGTTTTAGTTATTGCTGCATAAGGCAAAACTCTTACATGAGCA
Organism: Heyndrickxia sporothermodurans; assembly: GCA_018333075.1. Lineage (GTDB taxonomy): Bacteria > Bacillota > Bacilli > Bacillales > Bacillaceae_C > Heyndrickxia > Heyndrickxia sporothermodurans_A. Next base: position 164,887 of record BORH01000001.1, read on the forward strand.
GTATCTTGTATTCTGTTCATCAACCATTCCATTTGTTCAGGTGTATCCGGAACAGGTTTTGTATTCGGCATACAAGCTACCGTAGTAAAACCACCCTTTGCAGCTGCCAATGTTCCAGTATCAATTGTTTCTTTATGCTCCCCTCCTGGTTCTCGTAGATGAATATGTAAATCTATAAATCCTGGTGTAATTAAATTACCTTTAGCATCAATTTCTTTCTCTCCTAGGATGGTTAAGTTTTCACCCATTTCTTTGATATATCCATCCTTAACGCGAATATCCATGGTTAATAGATGACCATTTTCATTTAATATTTTTCCGTTTTTAATAATGTAGTTCATGTAAACAGCCCCTTACTGAGTTTTCTATTGCTTGTTTGAGTACAGCCATACGAATATAAACACCATTTTCCATTTGTTTAAAGATCCTTGATCGCTTACATTCTACTAATTCATTTGCTATTTCAACACCACGATTAACTGGTGCAGGATGCATGATTATACTCTCTTTTTTCATCCTTTTTTCACGTTCAATTGTCAATCCATAATGTCCATGATACTCTTGTGGTGAAAAAGACATTTCTCCATGATGTCTCTCATGCTGAATTCGTAACAGCATGACTACATCTGAAGTTTCAATTGCCTCATCAATCTGTACATATTTTCCTAAAGAGAAGGATTTATCAAACCATTCTGGAGGTCCAGAAAAAACTACATTTGCACCGAGTAAGGTTAATGCTTCCATATCGGAACGAGCTACTCTGCTATGGGAGACATCACCAATAATCGCGATATTTAATCCTGCAAAGCTTCCAAACTCCTGTTTAATGGTAAACAGATCTAAGAGTGATTGTGTTGGATGCTGGCCACAACCATCTCCCCCATTAATGATTGGAATATTAATTGCAGGAATTAGCTCATTGTAGAAGTTTTCTTCTTTATGCCGAATCACTACAACATTGACACCTATCGACTCTAGTGTTTTGACAGTATCATAAAGAGATTCACCTTTTAATAGGCTTGAAGCGCTTGTTTCAAAAGGAATCACATCAAATCCTAATTTTCTTTCCGCCATTTCAAAGCTGCTTTTTGTTCTTGTGCTTGGTTCAAAAAATAGATTTGCAGCAAATATCTTTTGAGGAGAAGACCATGTACTTCCAAATGAAAATTGTTCTGCCTCATGTAAAATCCTCATTATTTCTTCTTTTTTTAGATCTGACATTGTTAATAAATGGCTCAATTTCTTCATCCTCCTCTAAAAAAACACCCTACATTTTTGTAGGGTGTTTAAATTAAGTGGAATTTTGTTTTACACAAAAATCCATAATAAACTAAACACCCTTGTAAGCCTCTCTGGACTTCCATTAAAAGGTGATAATTATTATTCATTTTCAATTTGATTAAACAGATCAAGCTCAGAATCATCTTTTGGCCGACCTGGCAACACAAGATTTAAAATAACACCAATTATTGCAGCTAACGCCATTCCTGAAAGTTCAAATTTAGGTGAAAATCTGATGAAAGCTCCACCTATTCCGATTACTAGAATAACCGAGGAGATTAATAAATTTCGATTTTCTCCAAAATCAACCTTATGTTCAACAAGCATTCTTAGTCCGCTTGAGGCAATAATACCGAATAAAATAATCGACACACCACCCATAACCGCTTGAGGGATTGAGCTAAGAAATGCACTGACCTTCCCAATGAAGCTGAAGCAGATGGCAAACACACCAGCTCCACCAATGACATACACACTATAGGCACGTGTAATGGCTAATACTCCAATATTCTCCCCATATGTTGTAGTAGGCGGTCCTCCTATTAAGGAAGCAATGATGATTGATACTCCATCACCAAGAATTGAACTGTCTAATCCTGGATCAGCAACTAAATCTCTATTAACAACTTTACTTAACACCAGCTGATGACCAATATGCTCTGCTAAAGTAACAATTGCTACCGGTACGATAAGTAGTACGATGGACCATGAAAATGATGGTTCATAGCTTACAAAAGGCATGGTGAAATCAGGAATTTCAAACCACTTCGCCTTTATAATACCTGAGAAATTAACAATTCCTGCAAAAGCAGCAATGATATATCCTCCAATTATTCCTAACAATATTGGTATAAGTTTAAAAAATCCTTTAAAATAAGTGGAGCTGATAATTGTGATAGCAACGGTGCTTAATGCGACTAAAATATGCTTTGTACTATAGACCAGATCTTGTGTCGGAGCTCCGAAGTTTTTATACATTGACATTCCAACGGCTGTTCCGGCTAGGCCCAATCCAATGACCATAATAATTGGACCCGCCACAACTGGTGGCAATAATCTCATTAACCACCTATAGCCAAACTTGTGAATAAATAATGCCACAATTCCATAGACAATCCCCGTCAAAAAAGTCGCTAACATCATTGCTCCAGGACCGCCAGCTACTTTTGCTGTAATTAATGGTGCTATAAAGGCAAAAGAAGAACCTAAGTAAGCAGGAACTTTACCTTTCGTTATGATAAGATATGCTAATGTTCCTAGACCACTTGATGCTAGTGCAACAGCAGGACTAAGCCCAACAAGCATTGGAACGAGTACGGTAGATCCAAACATGGCAAATAAATGTTGTATACTTAAGCTTATCCATTGTGTAAAATTTGGTTTTTCATCAATATCTAAGACTAAATTTTTGTTTTCCTTCATTTTTGTTACCTCCTGTTGTGATATTTGCGTTTTTTGCAAACAAAAACCCTCTCTTCGTAGCTTTAGCCAGAAGGAGGGCACAAAAATGGTGAGGTAACCTTTCTACTAATTACCTAATCCACCTTTGTCAGCCTCTCTGGACTGCTTTTAAAAGGTACTATTTACTTTTCATAAATACCTACTTGATCTAATCCATCTACTTCATTTAAAGCAACTACAATTTTCTCTGCACTTGAAGTAGGAATGTTTTTCCCAATAAAATCCGCACGAATTGGAAGCTCACGATGACCTCTATCAACTAAAACTGCAAGTTGAATCTGAGACGGTCTTCCAATATCAATAAGTGCATCTAACGCAGCCCTAACCGTACGCCCGGTATACAAAACATCATCCACTAAAACTACTTTACGATTTGTAATATCCGTTTGAATGTCGGAACCCTTTACCTCCGGTTCCTCATCATTCGTTTTTTTTGAAAGATCATCACGATATAAGGTAATATCAAGCTCACCAACATTTATGGGCTTGCCTTCTATTTTCTCAATTCTCTCTGCTAAGCGTTTAGCAATATGAATTCCTCTAGTTTTTATTCCAACTAATACACAATTTTCTATCCCTTTATTTCTCTCGATAATTTCATGGGCAATACGAGTCAATGCTCTACGGATTGCATCTTGATCAAGAACAATTGCTTTTTGAGTCATTTACCTTCCCACCTTTTCAAATAAAAAACCCTCTCGCCTAGCAGGCAAGAGGGTATACGAATTCGTCACCAAATGAAATATCGCTACCTTCTCAGCCTCACTGGACTGTATTAAAGGACGTATTTAACTATTAATAGATTAATACGTACTTGTATGTTTGTCAACTTAATTTTTCAGTGAATCAAGAAGCTTAGTAAATTCTTCAGGCAATGGTGCTTCAAATTCTAAATATTTTTCAGTTCTAGGATGAATAAATCCTAAAACGCCAGCATGTAATGCCTGCCCGTCAATTGGAAGCGTCTTTCTTGGTCCATATTTCGGATCACCAGCGAGTGGATAACCAATATATTTCATATGAACTCTAATTTGATGAGTTCGCCCAGTTTCTAATTCACATTCTACAAAAGTAAATTGATCAAAACGTTCTATTACTCTAAAATGTGTGACTGCATGTTTCCCATTGTCTACTACTGTCATTTTTTGTCGATCATCAGAATCGCGACCAATAGGAGCATCAATCGTTCCAACATTATGAGGGATAACTCCATGTACAATGGCATAATATTTTCTTGTTACTGATTTTTCAACTAGTTGATTAACTAATCTTTCATGTGCGAAATCATTTTTTGCAACCATTAAAAGCCCAGAAGTATCTTTGTCAATTCGATGGACTATTCCTGGTCTCAATACGCCATTTATGCCTGATAAATCAGTGCAGTGTGCCATTAATCCATTTACTAACGTTCCCGATGTGTGGCCAGGAGCCGGATGGACTACTATCCCTTTCGGTTTATTAACAACTAATACATCCCCATCCTCATAATAGATATCAAGATTCATGTCTTCTGGTTCTACATTTAATGCTTCAGGTTCAGGGATTTCAATGATAATTTGATCATTCATTACACATTTATAATTAGACTTAACTTGCTTACCATTCACGTTCACATGTCCTTCTTTGATCCATTGCTGCACCTGTGAACGTGACCATTCTTCATTTAAAGCGGAAATAATCTTATCAATTCGTTCATTATTTTCACTTTCAAGAATGAGATGTTCCATTATTTCCATACGATTTCTCCTTTGACTTTCGCTCTTCCATTAACATTGAAATAAATAATAAAATCACACCTATTGTTAAACTTGCATCGGCAATATTAAATATCGGAAAATTAATAATTTCAGCATAAAGAAAGTCAACCACTTCTTTTCGAAAGAGTCGATCTATAAAGTTTCCAATTGCACCACCGAGCATAAATGCAAGACTGATTCCTAACAATAATTTCCCTTTTGCATGCTTTTGAATATAATAAATGATTCCACATACAACAATCAGGGTGATTAAATAAAATAACCACATTTGTCCTTGTAATATCCCCCATGCTGCACCTTGGTTTCGATGTGAGGTAATAGAAAAAATATTTTCAATAATAGGAATTCTTTCTCCAAGTTCCATATTTTTTACAACAAGAAATTTAGTAATTTGGTCTAATGCAATAACGAACAATGCAACTATGTAATAAATCACAAAGGAAACCCCCGTATTCAATTTTTTCTTACAATAGGTATTTTTCTTCCTTTGAATTGTAGCATAAACGGGGGGTTTGGAAAAGAATAAGATCATTGAGCCACATTCGTCATTTGATATACAAATAAATTTGGTTAGAAATCGATAGAACTAATTCATATTTCTAAATACTAATGGTAAGTGATACTTATTTTAAAATGATGCAAACTAATTAAAAGGAATGGTTATTTTCCCGAAAGACGTAAGACGAGTCCATTCATCAGTGGATCTTAATGTAGGTATTGTAAATAACCACTCATTTGGAATTGGTTCGCCATTACTTTCACATTTTCCATAACAGCCTGCATTCCATTTTGAAAGGGCAGTATCAATGTCCTTTAACTCTTCATTTATCATATCTTTAATTAATTCATCATCTGTAACATAAGCATTCAATTCGTTTTTTAAGTCATGAAGTAAATGAAAAAGCTGTTGCTGATCCTTGTTAAGGTACATTGTAGTCCCTCCTTTTAATTATCAATAGTTTACCCCTCTTTACATATTGTTTGAGGTGTAACTCTTACATAATGTTACATAAAATAGAAAACCCCCGAAGATTTACCTTCGAGGGTTTTAGCATTCTTGTATCCAGACTATTTAGGAATGATTAAGCCTTTTCGTATGATTCTTTTACCACCGTAGCACAACGTGTACATAGTGTAGGATGTTCTGCTACTTGACCAACGTCAGGAGTGACGACCCAGCATCGTTCACATGTTTCACCATCTGCTTTTTCAACTAAAATGGTTGCATGATCTAGCTTTAAGGCATGCTCTGGAGCATCTTCAATTGAACCTGCAATTTCAAATCCAGAAACGATGAACAACTGCTTCATACTTTCAGAAATTGAATCTAATAGCTGTTTTGTTTGTTCATTAACATATAGAGTGATTTTTGCTGTTAATGATTTACCGATTACTTTTTCATTTCGAGCAACTTCCAATGCTTTCAATACATCATCGCGTAGTTTTAAAAACTCTTCCCATTTTGCTTCAATTTCTTTGGCATTAGGTAATTCCATAGCTTCTGGAATATCTGTTAATTGTACACTTTCATCTTTAACACCCGGAATATATGCCCATACTTCATCTGCTGTATGTGATAAGATTGGTGATAAAAGTTTTGTCAATGCAATAAGTGAATCATATAAAACAGTTTGCATCGCGCGGCGTTCAAAGTTATCCTTCGCCTCAATATATAATACATCTTTAGCAAAATCTAAGTAGAATGAGCTTAAATCTAATGTACAGAAATTATTCACTGCATGATAAATACTAGAGAATTCGTATCTTTCATATGAATCGCGAACATGTTTGATTAGCTTATTTAATTTTACAAGCATATACTGATCAACTTCACGTAGATCCTCATAGTTAATTTTATCTGTTGAAGGATTAAAATCCGCTAAATTTCCAAGTAAGAAACGGAAAGTATTACGAATTTTACGATAAACTTCAGAAACTTGCTTTAAAATTGCATCTGAAACACGAACATCTGCTTGATAGTCTACTGAAGCAACCCATAAACGAATAATATCTGCTCCAAGCTGGTTAATTACTTTACCCGGTACGATAACATTACCTAATGACTTACTCATTTTACGACCTTCACCATCAAGAGTAAATCCATGACTTAATACGCCTTTATATGGAGCTTTTCCCGTAACAGCAACTGCAGTTGTTAAAGAAGAGTTAAACCAGCCTCGGTATTGGTCTGATCCTTCCAAATACAAATCTGCTGGACGTTGCAGATCTTCACGTTCCTCTAAAACTGCTTGATGTGATGAACCTGAATCAAACCAAACATCCATAATATCGTTTTCTTTCGTAAATTTACCATTTGGACTTCCTGGATGTGTAAAGCCTTCAGGCAATAAATCTTTCGCTTCACGTTCAAACCACACATTTGAACCATGCTCACGGAATAAATTAGAAATATGTTGAATGGTTTCGTCTGTAATAATTGGTTCACCATTTTCAGCATAAAACACTGGAATCGGTACGCCCCAAGCACGTTGTCTAGAAATACACCAATCTCCACGGTCACGCACCATATTAAATAAACGTGTTTCCCCCCATGTCGGAACCCACTTCACATCTTGAACTGCTTTTAATAGCTCAGGACGGAATTTATCAATAGACGCAAACCATTGAGCAGTTGCACGGAAAATAACTGGCTTTTTAGTTCTCCAATCATGTGGGTACGAGTGAGTAAAGAAAGTTAATTTTAATAATGCTCCTACTTCCTCTAGCTTTTCAGTAATTGGTTTATTAGCTTTATCATAAAATAGTCCTTCAAACCCAGGTGCTTCTGCTGTCATCACACCTTTATCATCTACAGGACACAACACATCTAACCCATATTTTTTTCCAACAATAAAGTCATCTTCCCCATGGCCAGGAGCTGTATGAACACATCCTGTTCCAGCATCAGTTGTTACATGCTCACCTAACATAACTAAAGAATCACGTTCATATAGCGGATGTTTAGCTAAAATATATTCTAAATCTTTACCAACAACTGTTTTTACTACTTTTGGTTCTTCCCATTCTAAAACATTCGTTACTTCCTCAAGAAGTGCTTCAGCAATTAAATATTTTTCATTATTAACCGCAACTACTGCATATTTTAACTCTGGATGTACCGAAATACCCAAGTTTGCAGGAATGGTCCAAGGAGTTGTTGTCCAAATGATAATTTTCGTATCAGTATCCAAAACATTTTTTCCGTCTTTTACTTCAAATGCTACATAGATAGATGCTGAACGTTTATCTTGATATTCAATTTCAGCTTCAGCTAATGCAGATTCACTTGATGGGGACCAATAAACAGGCTTAAGCCCTTTATAGATATAACCCTTTTTAGCCATCTCTCCGAACACTTTAATTTGTTGTGCTTCATATTCAGGCTTCAACGTTAAATATGGGTTTTCCCAATCACCACGCACACCTAATCGTTTAAATGCTGATCGTTGATTATCCACTTGCTCATATGCATATTCTGCACATTTTTGGCGAAATTCAGCGATTGTCATTTCCTTTCTTTTTACACCTTTGTTTGTTAATGCTTGCTCAATAGGTAAACCATGTGTATCCCAACCTGGTACATATGGAGCTTGATAACCAGTCATCGATTTGTATCGTACAATAAAGTCCTTTAATGTTTTATTTAATGCATGCCCCATATGTAGATCCCCATTTGCATATGGTGGTCCATCATGAAGGACAAATAATGGTCTTCCTGCTGTTTTTTCTTGTACTTTTTTATAGATATTCATTTCTTCCCATTTTTCTTGAATTTCTGGTTCCCTTTTCGGAAGATTCCCTCGCATCGGAAATTCTGTTTTTGGCATCAATAACGTATCTTTATAGTCCATGTTTTTTCCTCCTAATGTTAAAAATGAACTTGTTTCTTTGTCTAATAGAAATGTTATTATTCACTGTATTAACATATATACAGTTTCTTATTACGAAACCCCTTTAAAGAATAAAATAAAAAGCCTTCTCATCCCTATAAAAAGGGACGAGAAGGCTTTCCCGCGGTACCACCCTAATAGATCATTAAAAACCAATTTAATGTCCACTCAAGCATCCGTAACGTGTATGAAACGCTTTTATCTAATAACCACAAATATCAATCCAATGACTTACTAAAATAAAGCTATCTAAAATAAAGTCATTAATTAAATTTTGGCTTTCAATTCAAGAACTCTAGGGTGATCTTCCAATTATTCGCTTATGTCAAGCTTCCACTACCCTTGACTCGCTAAGTTTCATAAGACGTTGAATAACTGTACTGTCCCTGTCATCGTTTTTTATTATTTGTCATAAATTATATGTGAAATTATTTCACTTCGTCAAGACTAATTCACTTCTTCTTCAATATTTAGCTCAGTCGCATCAATATCAAATTGCATTAGTTTATCCCAATCATCATTTCGAAGTAAATCCAATTGAGCTTCTATTAACATCCTAAAGCGTGTACGGAAAACTTTAGATTGCTTTTTTAGCTCCTCAATCTCTAAAGCAATTTTTCGAGCTTTTGATAACGCTTCGTTGACGATCCGGTCAGCATTTTTTTCAGCTTCTCTTATAATTAGCTTCGCTTCTTTTTGGGCATTTCCACGAACTTCTTCAGCTGCTTCTTGGGCAACCACAATTGACTTATGTAAGGTTTCTTCAATATTTGTAAAATGTCCTAGACGCTCATCAAGCGATGATAACTTTTCTTCCAATTCTTTCTTTTCACGAATAATTAGTTCATAATCTTTAATGACCTGATCAAGAAATTCATTTACTTCATCTTCGTCATATCCGCGAAACCCTTTACTGAATTCTTTATTATGTATATCCAATGGCGTTAAAGGCATCCTGCCACCTCCATTATGTATCAAATATTTTTTATCTTTATAAAATATAAAAGTTCCCTTTTTTATATATTATACAAGGTTTCGACAGTTTGTGGAGAAATTCCTGCAAATTTAACAAATTATTTAGCTCATTATAAACAATTTGTTAAATTTGATACATATTATCTAAATTACTGCTCAAGAAAAAATGCTCCATACAATTCAAAAATCATCTTAATACTCCAGCTTTAATTCGCCACTTTTCCTTTTTTGTTTGACCATCTATTAAAATGATTTTACATCTTCCATATCCTCTAGCAGAAATAACATCCTCTACTTCACATAAAAAGGAGGATTGCTCTACTACTCGCCAATTAACTTTAACCAACCCATGCTGAATAAGTGTTTGTGCCTTTTGCCTTGACATATTAAAAACGGATGAAAGAATGGCATCTAGTCGCAATGAGCTCACTGTCGTTTGCATTTCATTCCAATCTTCACCTGTAGGAATAACACTGTCATCAGGGACCTCAATTAGCTGTATTGGTGTTTTCCCAATCTGCTGCAGCTCAAGTTTCACAAACTCACTCATTTCACTTGCAATGATAAATTGGATTCTATCTTGATTAAGCAGAATATCACCAAACTTTTCTCGTTTTATTCCTAAAGACATTAGTGTACCAAGTACTTGACGATGAGTGATAGTAGTATATTTTTTTGGATATTTAAGTTCAAATACAGATACTTGAAAATCATCATATGTCGGATATAAATATTCCGGAAAAAGTAATGCCCTTTTTCTTTCACTGTGAGAGTAACCACCGAATATATCTAATTTTACAGACTGACCTGTTCCAATAACAGACTTGACAATATGTAATTGTCTTGGATCAAGAAAGTCAGTTAATCTTGGAGCATACCGATCCTCTACATCCTGTTTCCATGTGAGGACCTGATCAATAAATTCCTTCTCTTCCTGCCTAAAATGCTGATAAATATTATTCATAAAAAATGTTAGGTCACCTTTTCAATTGAAATAATAGAAAAAAGGTAGTATGTACTACCTAAAATGTCCACAAATATATTTGATAAAGACCAAATCTTGCTAATTTTAATACAAAAATTGCAACGATTGGTGAAATATCAATCATACCAATCGGAGGAATAAACCTTCTAAACGGCTCTAAGTATGGTTCACATACTCGTGCAAATATCTGTCCAATAGAGGATTGCTGCGCATTAAACCACGACATAAAAATGTATATAATAATAACATAGAAATAAATGTTTATAACTTCCATTAAAAGATTTATCAAAATACCCATTCGTTCTAAGACCACCTCGAATCAAAATCACTTTGCTGAATTAATTCAGTAATACTTCCAGAGACCTCAACATTGTCTGGTGTACATAAAAAGATATCTGTACCTATTCGTTGAATATCTCCACCTATTGCATAAACGGTTCCACTTAAAAAATCAATAATTCGCTTGGCTTGATCATGTTCGATACGTTGTAAATTTACAACGACAGCACGACGATTTTTTAAATGATCGGCAACATCTTGGGCTTCCGCATAAACCCTTGGTTCAATTAAAATCACTTTTGAAGACTTTTGCACACTTTGTAAGCTCACAACATTTTGCTTTTGATTTGTAGGTTTTGTATATTGTTCTTGCTCGACTTCATTTTCCATTTTTTCTTCTTCTGTATAATCATATTCATCATCCAGTAAAAAAAACGATTTTAATTTGGTTTTTATCCCCATAAATACCACCTCCTAAGAATTACTAACTTTATTATTGACCAACTAATGATGTACCAATTCTTATAAATGTTGCTCCTTCTTCAATAGCAATTTTATAATCATTTGACATGCCCATGGATAGTTCGGCGCAAGGTGCATGTTCAAGCTGTAAAGCTTGAATATTTAATTGTAATTTCTTTAATCCTCGAAAACTATTTCGAATGATTTCTTCATTATCCGTAAAAGGAGCCATTGTCATTAAACCGATAATTTTTATATAATGAAATGCTTTTAGTTGATGAATAAAATCTAGCACATTTTCAGGATTTATTCCATGCTTAGAATCCTCTCCGGATACATTGACTTGAACGAAGCATGAAATAGGTTTGTTTGTTCTCTTATTAATTTCTTCTGCTAAGGATAAACGATCAAGAGAATGAATGAATGACACTTTATCAATAATATTTTTCACTTTTCTCGTTTGAAGTGTTCCAATAAAGTGCCATATCGCTCGGTCTCCCAATGTCTCCCATTTATTTAATAAACCATCATCACGGTTTTCTCCTAAATGAATAATTCCAGTTTCTATTGCTTCATTTGCTCGTTTAGTTGTTACATATTTTGTTACTGCAATAATTTTAATCTCACTAGGATTTCTATTGGCTGTTTTACATGCAGAATTTATATTTTCAGTTATCATTGAAAGATTTTCAGCAACTTTCATTCTCTTTCTCCTTTCAAACCTATAAAGCTCAGCATTCTTCCGGTTTTTCCTTGATCCCGTCGATGTGAAAAAAACTCACTATTTTCACAGCTAGTACAATAATTTGTAATAGATATATTTTCAGATAAAATCCCTGATTTTTCGAGTATGATTTGGTTTAGTTTTCTCAAATCAAGTTGAAATTGACCTGAAGTTATTTCTTTATATGGCAAAAAGGAGGTTGAATCCATCCATTGCTTTACTTGACTAACGACACGATTATCCACAATATAACAATCCTTACAAATACAAGGACCAATTACAACTTTTATATCAGCAACTGAAATTCCTTCACTTGTCCATTTTTGTATCATTTCCTTGGCAATACCATTAACAGTACCTTTCCAACCAGCATGGGCAATACCAATTACCTTTGGTGCAAAAAAGAATAATGGCACACAATCTGCAAAACAAAGCGTTAAAAGCGTATTTTCTTTATCAGTATATAAACCATCCGTGTGTTTAATACTACTTTCATATTCAATTGAGCCTTTTCCTCTTTGCAATTCATCCACTTTAACTATTTGAGTTTCATGTGTTTGTTCTGCTCCTACCCAGCCTTCAATTGGGAAACCTAATTTATTTGAAAGATGTAAACGATTCTTCTGTACATCATTCCTATCATCACCTACGTGAAAGCCACAATTTAAAGAAAGATATTCATTCTTACTATATCCACCGTTTTTTGTAGTGAATCCTGCGATAACATTTGAATCAATTTGGTTCCATTCTTCTATTATAAAAAATTCATCTTCTTTTTTTTGAAATGGCTCAAACATATTTTCTTCTCCTGTATATTAACATAAGATTCTTTTCATTAGTTTATCATATAATTCATCGATGTTCATTGGATTATAAGACATTTTTAATCGTTAACCGAAAAATTGAACCAATGGTAATGCAAGAAATGATAAAAAATATGCTTAATCAATCACTATCAACGGTCCTATTTCAAAATTACATAAAAATTGCTTAGTCATTATTGGACGACTAAGCATGAAAGACTGCTACCATTTTATTGATTTGGTTCCTGTAATTGCTGCTGCATATAATTTTGTTCTTTAAAACGTACTAATATAACATCTGTTCCAATTTTAACGATGCTATTCCACGGAATGATAAACTCCTCTTCCTTTCCAAAAAAACCGAGTATTTTCCCTGATCCTCCTACAATGATGCTTTCAATTTTACCCGTATCTAAGTTTATATCAATATCACCAACATTCCCTAATTTTCTTCCATCTGAAATACTGACTACGTCCTTTACTTGAAATTCAGATATTCGAACCATATTGATCCCTCCAATATACCCATTTATATGTTTTAGCAGCAAATTATACTTTATGTATATGCTTCCATCCTGCTATTTTATAATGGCTTATTTAGTAATTTGCAAATAGAGAGAAAATCAAAACCACCCGTGAAAACGGGTGGTTTGTTCTACGGTTGAAAGCCTCTGTTACTGGCCAGCCCTTAAAGGGCATTGAAAGATTCGCCAACCGCACTACTTTCACGGCAACCCTAAAGGGCTACTTTCTATCTCTTTTTGTTTTTTCTCTTTACCTCTTCACCTGTAAATGGATCTAAATATTCCATCATACTTAGTTGTTCTGCGACTATATCATCCTGTAATTGGTTTCGAATATATTCTTCAATTACTTTTTTATTTCTTCCCACTGTATCTACATAAAAACCCTTACACCAAAATTTTCTGTTCCCATATCGATATTTTAAATTTGCATGACGATCAAATATCATTAAACTACTTTTTCCTTTTAAGTACCCGACAAATGAAGATACACTTATCTTTGGCGGTATACTGACTAACATGTGAACATGACTTTACATGCTTCTGCTTCGATAATTTCTACACCTTTTCTTTCGCATAATTGCCTTAATATTCCTCCTATATCTTTTTTTAGTTTCCCATAAATTATTTGTCTTCTTTTTGGTGCAAAGACAATATGATACTTACAATTCCATTTTGTATGTGCTAAACTGTTAACGTCAGATGACATAAAGGTCCCTCCTAGTAAGATAAATTTGGTTGGCGAACCAAAATTTATTTTATCACTCGGAGGGGCCTTTTTCATACATCGCTGAAAGCTTTCCTGAACCATACGCCTAGCGTATGGTTTTCTTTCTATAATAATGAAGGGAATAAATATCCTGCAATTTGCAGGATATTTATTCCCTTACTGAATGTTTTTATTCATTTGTTTAATTGCAGCTTTTTCTAATCGAGACACTTGGGCTTGAGAGATTCCAATTTCTTCAGCAACTTCCATTTGTGTTTTACCTTGAAAGAAACGCTTACGAATGATGAGTTTTTCTCTATCATTTAATCTGCGTAGTCCTTCTTGTAATGCAATTTCCTCCACCCATTGAGTATCGCGATTTTTTTCATCACCAAGCTGATCCATTACATATATTGGATCTCCACCATCATTGTAAATAGGTTCGAATAGTGATACGGGATCTTGAATCGCATCTAAAGCAAATACAATCTCCTCATGTGGAACTTCCAAAACTTTTGCAATTTCTTCCGCAGTCGGCTCCCTTGAAGTCTTGCTCATAAGCTTCTCCCGAACTTGGAGAGCCTTATAGGCTATATCTCGAAGTGATCTAGATACGCGGATTGGATTATTATCACGTAAGTACCTTCGTATTTCTCCAATAATCATCGGTACCGCATAAGTAGAAAATCTTACATTTTGACTTAAATCAAAATTATCAATAGATTTCATAAGTCCAATACATCCAACCTGAAAAAGGTCGTCCACATATTCACCACGGTTATTAAAGCGCTGAATAACACTTAATACGAGCCTTAAATTACCGTTTACCAGCTTTTCTCTTGCAAATAAATCACCTTCATGCATTTTTTTTAACAATTCTCTCATTTCTTCATTTTTTAATACTGGAAGCTTAGATGTATCTACTCCACAAATTTCTACTTTATTTCGCTTCAAGTCTGTTTCCCTCCTAACAGGAGCTGCTGTTCAAAAATAAGTATCTCCTTGGGTGGGAAATTTATGCATGTTTAAGAGTGAGGACTTTATGTATAAACGGTTAAAGGATTGCTATTAAAAGGATTGGAAAAAAATATTTTTTTATAAAAAAAAACATGGAATATGAATATCCATGTTTGTAAATACTTCTTTATTTAAACCATTTTATTAAATTCCTTTTTCAACCTCTTTATTATTCTCTTTTCCAATCTTGAAATATAGGATTGAGAAATTCCAAGCATGTCAGCCACATCTTTCTGTGTTTTCTCTTCTCCACCTTGTAAACCGAAACGTAACTCCATTATTTGTTTTTCTCTCGGAGACAATTGATGAAGGGCATTAAATAATAATTTCTTATCTACATTTGCTTCTAAATCTTTTGTGATAATATCTTCCTCAGTCCCAAGTACATCTGATAATAATAATTCATTTCCATCCCAATCAATATTTAATGGTTCGTCAAATGATACTTCTGAGCGAATTTTATTATTTCTACGTAAATACATTAAAATTTCATTTTCAATACATCTGGATGCATATGTAGCCAGTTTGATTTTTTTCTCTGGGTTAAAAGTATTTACCGCTTTTATTAAACCAATCGTTCCAATACTAATTAAATCCTCTATGTTGATTCCTGTATTTTCAAACTTCCTTGCAATGTAAACAACTAATCTTAAATTACGTTCGATTAACAAGGAGCGTGCCGCCATATCCCCTTTTGGAAGCTTTTCTAATAAAATCTCTTCCTCTTCCTTCGTTAAAGGTGGCGGCAATGCTTCACTCCCGCCTATATAATAAATTTCATCTGTTTTAATTCCCAGCTTAACCAAAACCTTATACCAAAAATAGGATAATTTAATTCGAAAATTTTTCACTTCATGTCCCCCTTCTAAAAATTTCATATTAGGAGTATAGTAGTAATACCTAATATCATTGTTTGAATAATTTCATTATTCATAAAAGAATATGACTTAGTTAAGAAGCTGATTTTATCGGAATGCCTGTTAGCATTTTCGGATGGACAATGCACTGGAATACATCTTCACTTGATAAATGTTGGTTGGTAAATGAAATCAAAGCTTTTTTTACTTCCCAGGATTCATGACCATGTTGAATAAATAGTTGATCAGGTTTATACGCTAATAAAAGTTGATTATTTTTGCCCACTACTTTTGCTGGAATAAATCGAATCCTTTCATTCCAATCTGATGATAATATTGTTTTTCCATCTAAAAAGTTATCGGTATTTTCAGTCACTTCAACAACTTCCTTTGGTAGCAAATCAAGGCATTTCTGAATTGAAACAATCATTACTGGTTGCTTAGATAAAGGATCATAAAGTTGATTACCGCTATCAATTAGTCCTTTTATATCTAGGCAAATACCATTGATTTCGATTTTCACGTCAACTAATTGATCATATTGAATTTTTATCATTTCAAATGCATCCATTCTTTTTTTTGAAAAGTACCATGCTATAGGTATACCAATCAATATAAAAATCCAACTTATAGGGTCTCCAAATCCCCTCACACTAGCTAATAAGACTGAATTATTTAATTGAAAATCAAAATGGATGAAATAATGAGTACCTATTAAAATTCCTCCTGTTAAAAATGTAACAAAATAGAATGTTAATAGATTTGAGAAAAAATACTTAAGCCGTTTAAAACCGAACACGGAGTATACCATAATAATTGAAAATCCTAATTTTACAAATGGATTCCCAGCATAATCTGAAAATGGCGTGAGACTCATTATGATCAACAATGATCCTATTAAGCCACCAATCAATACCCTCCATAAAGAAATATTGCGTTTTAAGATTATGGCTGTCATCCAAAGAAGCATTGCATCTACAAGAAGATTCAAAAGCCATACGACATCCATATAGACTACCAATCATATCCCTCCAATTGTGATTTAATCGGAAAGTATTCGATGATATTTAATTGAACAAGTGCCACCGTTTTCCTTACTATATCGTACATACCTATTAAAAGTATGTCATTTCTTGTATGTGAAATTATAGAAGTTTTCAAGGTTTCTTTCGAATTTTGTCATAAGATTTGTAAGAGGTTTATTTGGTTATAGAAGGAGAAATTTATAAGGAACGAAAAAAAAGCATTATCTAGTAGATATTGATAACAACTATTTAAAATAAAAAAGAACTGCATACGTATATTTATACAGTTCTTAAACAGCAAATATTATTTTTGGAAAAAAGTGCCAATAACAGAGAAAAGTATGATAGTAACAAATAGAATGGTTATGTGATTTAGGGAATAGATAAACATTATTTTCGCCCATTTCTCTGGTGTCATCTTTTTATAGCCTATAACACTAATAATGAGCCAAACAATACTTAATAAAGTTGCAACGATCATAATAGTAATGCTAATTGGCTGAAAAAGAAAACTACTTACAATTAGAGCAATTAAATATAAATTGGTTTGCAAATATGTTCGATTAAATCCTTTAACAACTGGCAGCATAGGGACTTTTGCTGCTTTATAATCGTCATGCTTTCTTATAGCAATTGCGTAAAAATGCGGCATTTGCCAAAAAAGCATAATTGCAAACAAGCCATAAAGTGCTGGATTCATTAAATCAGAACTAATAGCAGTCCAGCCGATTAGAGGTGGCATCGCTCCTGAAAGACTGCCTATTTCTGTATTATATATTGTTCTACGTTTAGACCACATGGTATATGGAACAACATAAAGAAATAATCCAAGAAAACCAAAGAGTGCAGCTAAAGATGATGCAAAATAAAGAAATGCTAAACCTAATAAAGCCATTATTATACCTAAAAGTAAAGTGAATTTTGGCTGAATAGCACCAGTTACGGTTGGGCGCATCTTTGTTCGTTCCATAATCGAATCGATATCCCGATCATATAGATTATTAAAGGCACCTGCTGCACCAATCACGAAAGCTGATCCAATTATTGCAACAATCATATTGGGAAGATTTTCAAATAGACTAATGTGATTTGTATAGATAGCCAATGTTAAACCAGCAAGCATAGCCATTATATTTGATTTAATGATCCCAGTCTTAATCGTGTCTGCAATAATTTTGAACCAAGTTTGTTTCAAAAGTGTTGGGGATGTTTCTTGAATACGTTCATCTATTTTTACATCGCTTCGCATTTTATCATCTTTCCTTTTTAAAAGGTTATATAACTCATACAAGTTTAACATATTTTTATAAAGGAAGCGTGTAGCAGCTTTGAACACTTTTTAACAAACTTAAGAAATTGATATTTCATAATTGTGATAATTAAATTTATCATGACTTTCTGTACTATTAAACTATTAGTTTTCATAAGGTTCTCCTAAAAAACAAAAAAACTTGGACTTTGTCCAAGTTTTTTTTAGAGACACAAATTAGTTACGACGATTTCTATTTCTTAAAAATGTTGGTATATCTAATGTATCTTCTGCGTGTTGATTAGTTTGACGAACCGGCTCTTGAATCTCTTCACGCTTTGGTTCACGTTTAGTAGGCGGATTTACATTTTGCTTCACTTGTCCAGAGCCAAAAGATGGTCTAGTTTGTTTTACCTGTACTGCCGCCTCCTCATTAAACCCTGTAGCAATAACAGTAACAACAATTTCATCTTTTAAATCCTCGTTGATAACTGATCCGAAAATCATATTTACTTCTTGATCAGATGCTGAAGCAACAATATCAGCAGCCTCTTGAACTTCATAGAGACTAAGGTTCACTCCGCCTGTAATATTCATTAATACACCTTGAGCGCCATCTATTGATTTTTCCAAAAGTGGTGATGAAATGGCCTTTTTCGCCGCTTCTGCTGCACGATTTTCACCTGTAGCTACTCCAATACCCATAAGTGCAGACCCTTTATTTGTCATAATTGTTTTAACATCTGCAAAGTCAAGGTTTATTAATCCTGGTGTAGCAATTAAATCAGAAATCCCTTGAACACCTTGACGCAATACATTATCCGCTTCACGGAAAGCTTCTAACATAGGTGTACTCTTATCAACAATTTCTAATAAACGGTCATTAGGAATAACAATCAGTGTATCTACAGCCTCTTTCATTGCAGCTATTCCACCAGCTGCTTGTGTAGATCGTTTTCTTCCTTCAAATGTAAATGGCCTTGTAACAACCCCAACAGTTAATGCTCCAAGTTCTTTTGCTATGGAAGCAATTACAGGTGCTGCACCAGTACCAGTTCCTCCACCCATACCTGCAGTGACAAATACCATATCTGCGCCACGTAAAGCTTCTTCTATTTGCTCCTTACTTTCTTCTGCTGCTTTCTTACCTACTTCAGGATTAGCTCCTGCTCCTAATCCTCTCGTTAACTTTGCACCTATTTGCATTTTAATTTCTGCTTTTGAAAGATTTAAGGCCTGAGCATCAGTATTGACAGCAATAAATTCAACACCTTGTACATCATGCTCAATCATACGGTTCACAGCATTATTACCGCCACCGCCTACGCCAATTACTTTTATCGTTGCTAATGAATCTAAATTTGTATCGAATTCCAGCATGACAAATCCTCCTAATTCGTCTATATTCCTTCAAGACATTCTATTACGGGATTTCTTCACGAATAGAAAGGTAACTTTATTAATAGAATATCAATCCTACCTTACACTCTTTTCTATTGTATATCACCGTTTTACTCTACTCAAAAAAGTAGCCAAAGAATTTTTTCATTCTTGAGGAAATTTTCTCTTCTTGTTGTTTTTCACTTTTTTGCTTTGGTTGCGGTTTTTTAACTGATTTTTTTTCATTATGCTCTAAATGGACAGGTGATGCACTGACATTACGCCCTTGCAATCTAGCATTTTTATATGCATATTGAATTAATCCAACTGCTGTTGTATATTGTGGTTCTCTTACCCCAATATAGTCCGGAATAGCAACTCTTACTCGATTTTGAAAAATCGAACCTGCTAATTCCATTACTCCAGGAAGATTTACTGTTCCACCTGTTAAAACGATACCTCCTGGTAAATCCATTATTCCCATACGTTTTAATTCTTGTAAAACAAAATCAAAAATTTCTTCTAATCTAGCTTCAATAATATCAGAAATTTCTAATTGATTAAATTGCTGATGTTGATCGCTACCAATAATTGGTACGCTAAAAACCTCGTCTTCTAATGCATCAACACTATAGGCATGTCCATTTTTTACTTTAATGCGCTCTGCATCTTCAGTAGATGTTCTTAATACAATGGATAAGTCTTTAGTAATATGTTCACCACCTATAGGGATCACACTAGTTTCCTTAATAAAGCCATTTTCGAAAACAGCAAGAGTAGTTGATCCTCCTCCAATATCAACTAAAACTGTGCCTAGATTTTTTTCGTCTTTTGATAAGGCAACAGCACCTGCTGCTAACGGTTGAAGGACAATTTCTGTAATTTCCAACCCAGCCCGTTCAACACAGCGCAATGTATTATGTAAAATGGTTTTAGATCCTGTTACAATAGTGCCCTCCATTTCAAGTCGAACACCAATCATACCACGAGGATCATTAATCTCATCCAAGCCATCTACTATAAATTGCCTTGGTATGACATTAATGATTTCTCTTTCTGGAGGAATGGAGATGACTTGTGCAGCATCGAAAACTCTACCTACATCTTCATCTGTTATTTCCCGATTCTCACTCGAAACAGCAACAACTCCATGACAGTTTTGCAACATAACATGATTGCCTGCGATTCCAACAATTACTTGATTAATATTCATGCCTATCATACGTTCAGCTTGTTCAATAGCTTTTCTAATAGAATTTACAGTTTCATCTATATCAACTATCGAACCTTTGCGTATTCCCTCTGATTTCACATTCCCGACACCAATAATATTAAGTGAATCATCAACCATTTCACCAATAATTACTTTAACGGTGGATGTACCGATGTCAAGACTTACATATATTTCATTGTTGTTCATACTTTGGCACCTCCCTTTGCCTAAATAAACTTTCAGCATTCATTTATTTTATATTTATTTAATTTATTAATAAAATAATTATTTATAAGAATATATATTATAAAAGAATTCGTCATAAGAAAAGAATTCCCTTTAAAAAAGTTTAATTTTTTTTCATATTTTCACTTTTTGAAGACCATTTTGCTATGATAATTCGTCTTATAACAGCAATATTTTGAAAAAGTCTTACTCCAAATGCAAATATTGCAGCTAAATATAAGTCTACACCAAGATGGACACCTAGAAAAGCTAAACTTGCAGCAAGTATTATATTAAAAAAGAAACCTGAAACAAATACAACTGTTTCATAGATATTTTGAAGATATGCACGAATCCCACCAAATAACGTATCAAGAGCAGCTAGAACTGCAATGGAGAGATAATTAGTATACTCATCAGGGACTCGGATATCGGTTAATAATCCAAGAACGACCCCTAAGATAAGTCCAAATACCGGCAACCACATTCATTATCTCCCCTTCTTAAAAAGATTTTCTTATATGTATATATATTTAATTTATATTTACATTTTTCTATTTTACAGGTACCATGTTTTGAATAATAATGCTATCATCATAAGCTGGCAAAGTAACTTCTTTTTTAGGCTTTGAAATGCTTACCTTTAAATTATCAACAACAAATTCATCTATTGCTGGAGATACCTGAATCCGATTATACAATTTATTCGCTGCATTCATATCTTCTGCAATAACTTTAATTTCAAATGGATATTGTTTGATTGAATGACCGTTTATTTTTGTCTCACCATTGATGTCCCTAATTACTGTAGTATTAATCAATCGTTCCCCATCTATTGAAATTTGCTTTGCTCCGTACATATTTAATTCATTAACTAATCTTTTTAATAAAACTGGTGAGACTTCTGAAACATTTTGACCTATTAATACCGCTTCGTTTAAAGGTGCGATCCTTATTAAAATCCCTGGCCCAGTAATATTTGTCTGACCCGCTTCAACTTTTAATTCTTTCAAGGTTTCTTTCAAGGCTTGCTCTTTACTATCTTTTATTTTTGTTTCGTATTTACTAATTCTATCTTCATTTGAACGTATCTCTTCAAGTAATTTAGATTGTAGCTCCTGCTCCTTGACAAGATCTTCTCTCAGATCCCACATATCTCTTGTATCCCTGACTTTCGGCTTCTTTACCGTTTGAAATTGGATAGCTAACATAAACCCAATAATTACCGAAATAATCGTCATACTAAGCTTAAATTTAGTACCCACTCCTTTTCTCCTTTTCATCCTTAAGATTCACCTAGAATTGGTCCAATTTGGACTTCATCTTTTTTCTCTATTGTAAATACAATATTATCATTCACAAGTTGATCTTTCACTCCACCTGTAATAGACAATGCTGATGATAAAACATTTGGATCTCCAATTGCAGTAATTGTAAATGGCTCTGGATAGGGGATTCCATCAACTGTGATAACAGGTCCATTACAAATAATATAAGAATCATGGTTAATCCTCTGCCCATTAATTGCGATCGCAGCTGCACCTGCAACATACAATTCATTAATGACTTTAAAGACGTGATGATCATGAACTATATAATTATTGACATTTTCCTCTTTAGGATTATAATCTCCGTCCTCAAGTGTAACAATTACTCCATCACCTTTTACCTTAATCTTTCCTAAAAACATACGGTATTTTTCAGCGTCTTCTGCTAAGTTATAGAAAACTTGCTCTTCCTTTGATAAATCTTTTTCCATTGATCGGACAATGTTTTGTTTCTTATGTAGTTCTTTTTGTAATTGTTGGTTTTCTTTTTTCTTTTTTAATAATTGATTTCTTAATTCATTTTCTCTAGCAAATTGAGGATCGGTTAATTTTGAACTAGATCCTGAATCTTTATTTGCTAAATTATATGAAAAAGCAAGTAAAAAACCTAAAATAAGACACACAAGAGCAAGTACGACACTTTTACCTTTCATTATTTTTCTTGTCATCTTTGCCCTTTACCTCCGACTGGAACGCTTTGAATACAGAACCTACTTCTAAGTCAATAACTCCTTTAACAGTAGGATCGAGTTGACTAATAATGGATGGGTAGTAAATAATTTTACTTGCTAGAGTACTTAAAGTAGCAGAAACTTCATTTCCATCATTCATATATAAAGTTACATGGTATTCATCCGTTTTTTTAGGAGAATAATGGATTTCAGAAATTGCATTTAAAATTTCGTCAGGCAATTGTTGCAGCTGACCTACCATTTCATTCAATACCTTCCCCTTTTCAAAACTGGTTAAAATCGGAACATTAGTTACAACACTTCCATTTTGCTTGGAAAGTATGCTTCCATTATCTAGAACTGGTAAAAGCTTTGTTCCTTTAGACATATAGGCAATTTTAGCATGTTCCTTAATATGTATAATGATGTTATTAGGAAAATGAATTTTCACGGTTGCTTTCTTAACTTCCGGTAAATTGGATATTTGAGATACTACCTTATCTTTTTTTACATTCCAAACATTTGTCTTTTTTGTTATTCCAGCGCTTTTAATAATGGCTTGTTTACTAATAGTATGATTACCTTCAACACTTATTTTATTTACATGACTCAGAGGGGACTGAAAATAAACCACACATAGGATTAATAAAAAGAATACCGATATCAAAAAAATGAGACGGCGATTCGTTTTTCTTTTCCTTTGCTCTTTCAACTTTGGTATACGATCTTCTAATGAAACAACTTTTCCTTCTGCCACATATTTCCCCCCTCTATCTATTAAAGAAAATAGCTTGTCTAAAAAAAATAACAATTAACTATCTTCTTCCAATTATATTATACTATGTAAATAAATGAGGAAAGAGTATATGTTCATTTTTCATACGTCATTTTTTTCCAATCTTTGTTTCAACGAAATATGATAGATAACCTTTCTGAAGCATGGATTACTTTTGTTTTTAATTTACCTGGAAGTCCAAGTACAATTATTTCTCATGTATGAACATTTAAGTAGCAATCCCTATTCAATTCCTTTATATCATTCTGTATGTGGATGGGTTAGGTTTAAACGCCTTTTTTAAAAGATAGGATAAATATACCACCACTTACATTCATTTTCATTATTTCACCTCTAAGCTTTCCCATTTCAACAAGAGGAACACTGTTGAAAATTTGCAATCTTTGATGTGTATCTAGTTGTTCGTTTACTATCATACTATATTCTAAACCAGTTTTAACCCTCAGTAAAAGAATATTTATATGATTGTAATATAACTGTAGATAAAAAGTCCTAAACGTAAAAAAACCCCTTAATAAGGGTTTTTTATTTTGAAGAAATTCTTTATATTCGGGAATATCTACTTATATTTAATAATACACCTACCGCCATTAGCATTAATGTTAATGACGATCCTCCATAACTAAGAAATGGAAGTGTAATTCCTGTAACAGGCATTAATCCAGTAACAACTCCAATATTAATCATTACTTGTATAGCGATCATCGAAATAATTCCAACAGCTAGAAAACTACCATATAGATCTGGTGCACCTAAAGCAATTCGAATCCCTCTCCATAGTAATAATGAAAATAACAGAAGTACAAAGGTACCACCGATAAATCCTAATTCTTCAGATAGAATGGCAAAGATAAAATCCGTTTGTGGTTCTGGTAAGTAAAAAAACTTTTGCCTGCTTTCTCCTAAGCCTAATCCAAACAAGCCTCCTGGACCAATTGCAAATAAGGATTGTATAATTTGAAAGCCTGTCCCTTGAGGATCTTGCCAAGGATCCAAAAAGGAAGTGATTCTTGCCATACGATAGGGAGCAGAAATAATGAGAGCAACAAAACCGGCAACCCCCAATAGTCCTAACACAACAAAATGAAAAATACGTGCTCCAGAAATAAATATCATAATGACACATGTTCCTAACATAACAGTACCAGTTCCTAAATCTGGTTGAAGCATAATCATTCCAAATGCTAGGAAGACTAATGACAAGGATGGAACGAGCCCTTTTTTTAATGTTGTTATATATTTTTGCTGCTCTGAAAGAAATTTTGCAAGAAAAGCAATCATCGCTAATTTTATGAATTCAGATGGTTGAATGGAAAATGCTCCTACACCAATCCAACTACGTGATCCATTTCGTTCCATCCCAATTCCTGGTATTAGTACTAGAACTAAAAGAACAAAACAAATAATTAATAGTATTTTTGCCCAAGAACGCCATGTCCAATAATCGACATTCATTATGAAAAACATAGCGATAACACCAATACCGGCAAATAAAAGCTGCCTTTTTGCGAAAAAGAAGGAGTCATGGAACTTATAATTGGCCCAAATCGCACTTGCACTATAAACCATTATAAGTCCGACTGTTAATAAGGTTAGAGTAACAATGATTAACAATAAATCGGGATTCGATTTTTTTACTGGCAATGTCAACACCTCGAGAGTGATAAATTAGAGCTTATTGTAGTTGTTCATTCTCAAGATGTCTTGCAAGACTTTTCTTTATGTGACCTGTCTATCTTATCATGCCATTATTAATAAGTTGCTCGTCCTGCTATTCTTTGCCCTTATTTAAGCTTATGCACAGCATCAATAAAAATATCACCGCGAACTTCAAAAGTTTTATATTGATCCCAACTTGCACAAGCTGGTGACAGTAAAATTACATCTCCAGGGTTTGATAATTCAAATGCAACTGGTACTGCCTTTTCAACATTATCGACACGTTTAATGATTTCTATTCCCGCTTTACGTGCTGTCTCTTCTAACTTTGCAGCTGTTTGCCCGAATGTAATCATCACCTTCACATTCTTTAAGGCAGGAATTAATTCATCAAAGCCATTTCCTCGATCAAGTCCTCCTGCAAGTAAAATAACTGGCTCATCAAATGCTTTTAATGCACTTTTTGCAGCTAATATATTGGTGGCTTTTGAGTCATTAAAAAATCTTCTGCCAACAATTTCTTCAACAAACTGTGTACGATGCTTTACACCTGTAAATGTTGTTAAAATTTTTCTAATTGCTTCATTGCTTGCTCCCATAAGCTTAGTTGTTGCTACTGTAGCCAATATATTTTCTAAATTGTGCTCACCTGGCAATGTAATATCACTTTTTGGGATAATTTCTTCACCTAAAAATGTCACCATCCCGTTTTCTATACAGCATCCATGTGGTAAATGTTTGCTAGTTGAAAAAGGAACCAATTTAGCTTTTGAAAAAGAGATTAGCTTTTGCAAGTGATCTTGATCAGCATTGACAATTAAATAATCATTTTCATCTTGATTTTTTGTAATATTTGCTTTCGCTTCCGCATATGCTTCTTTTGTTCCATGATAATCTATATGTGCTTCATAAATATTTGTTATGACAGCAATATGTGGTTTAAATGAACGAATCCCCATTAACTGGAAGGAAGATAATTCAACAACCATTTGTTGATCACTTTTAGCTTCTTGTGCAACTTCTGAAGCAACAGTACCAATATTCCCTGCAATTAATGGATGAAAGCTTTCATCAGCTTGTAAAATATTATAAATAAGTGTTGTTGTTGTTGTTTTTCCATTCGTCCCTGTAATGCCAATAATATCAGCTTCAGATATTTGATAGGCAAGCTCTACTTCTGTAATGATAGGGATTCCTTTTTTAACCGCACCAGCCACTAATGGATTGGTATAAGGAATACCTGGATTTTTTACAATTAATTCGAATCCCTCATCAAGTAATTCAATTGGATGGCTTCCACAAATTACTTTTATTCCCTGTTCAAGAAGTCCTTGTGCTTCTGGATTTTCGTTAAGAGCTTTAAAATCGTTTACTGTGACAAATGCTCCTAACGAATGTAAAAGCGAGGCCGCACTTACCCCGCTCTTTGCTAGTCCTAAAACTAATATTTTCTTATGCTGATATTGATTAATCTTTTTCACTTACATCCACACCTCGATATATATAGCTAAAATGGCACATAATAACCCTACTGTCCAAAATGTAACTACGACTCTCCATTCTGACCATCCACTTAATTCATAATGATGGTGTAATGGACTCATCTTAAATATTCTTTTTCCAGTCGTTTTAAATGAAATTACCTGTAGAATAACTGAAAGAGTTTCAATAACGAATACTCCTCCAATGATGATGAGCAGGATCTCTAACTTTGTTAATATCGCAATAGTAGCTATTGCGCCACCAAGTGCTAATGAGCCTGTGTCACCCATAAATACCTTAGCAGGATGAGCATTAAATACTAAGAATCCTAACACAGCACCAACAACAGCAACAGAGAATATAGCAACATCAAATTGAGATTGATTCCATGCTAATACAGCAAATGCTCCAAATGCAATAGCTGATGTTCCAGATACAAGACCATCTAAACCATCGGTTAAATTCACGGCATTTGAAAAACCTACTAACCAAAAAATAATAAAAACTAAATAAAACCAGCCTAAATCAAACGAATAATCAATCCCCGGTATAGTAACTTCCGTTGAAAAATTATATTGACGGAAAATAATATAAAAAATAACTGAGATAACTATTTGCCCAAGTAGCTTTTGCTTTGATGTTAACCCTAAATTTCTTTTTAAAACAACTTTTATAAAGTCATCTAAAAAGCCTAATAATCCAAAACCTAAAGTTACTAGTAAAAGCAAGTACGTTTTTACAGTTGGTTCAAATAATTTACCTGTCATTACTAAGGTTGTAACAATGATCGATAGGAGAATGACAATTCCACCCATCGTTGGTGTTCCCGTTTTCTTTTGATGTGACTTAGGCCCTTCCTCACGAATACTTTGCCCAAATTTTAATCTTCTTAAAAAGGGGATAAAAATAGGAGAAAGTAATGCTGTAATTAAAAAGCCCATTAAAATGGTAAAAAGTATCGCTTGATTCATGATTTTCATCCCCTCCTTTTTGAATTATTATAAGTTTTTATTGTTTCAATTACGTTCAACCTGTCAGCTTCTACAGCTATATCATATGTGAATGGTAAGCTATTCAGAAGTGATGGTGAATAAAATGCTATTTTAGTCATTGTTTCACACTCTTCTTGTTTTAATTTTCTAATGTATTCCTCGCTAATTTTCAAAAGCACTTCCCCCGGATCATCTACTAAAAAAATCGGAAAATGATTAGGTGTATATGAAGGAAGCTCCTCGTTTTTATTCCATATCCCTGCAATTGCACCATTTTCAATGGCTTTACCTAAATCCTCATCATGAATTGGAATAAATAATCCTTTGGGCTGTGGTAAATCTGAGAATATAGAAACTGTATTAAATGTTAAACTAGCTAAATGGATACCTCTTGTTTCCATTGCATGACGATTAATATCGTTAAACGATAGCATATTTAACGCTCCTTTACAGCTTCTAATGCAACCATACGATCATCAAAATCTAAAAT
Source organism: Heyndrickxia sporothermodurans (assembly GCA_018333075.1). GTDB lineage: Bacteria > Bacillota > Bacilli > Bacillales > Bacillaceae_C > Heyndrickxia > Heyndrickxia sporothermodurans_A. The sequence goes on from BORH01000001.1 coordinate 193,121, forward strand.
TTTCTCACCAATTTGCTGGTATGTTTCATGTCCTTTACCTGCAATAATTACAACATCTCCACTACTTGCATTCTTCACACCATAAAAAATTGCCTCTCTACGGTCAGTAATGGTTACAAAATCTTTTCCATTTACACCAGCGACCATATCTTGGATAATCTGATCAGGATCCTCACTCCGAGGGTTATCTGAAGTAAAAATAGGATTCGTTCCATATTCACACGCAATTTGTGCCATAATTGGTCTTTTGGTTTTATCCCTATCGCCACCACATCCAACAATAACAAAGATTCTCTTTTCAGCAAAGTGTTGAATGGTTTTTAAGACATTTTCCAAGCTATCAGGTGTGTGTGCATAATCAACTATGATTGGAAAATCCTGACCACCATTTACTAATTCAAATCTCCCTGCAACACCTTTTACCGATTCAATCGATTGGATAATCTCTTTCAACGGTATTTGAGATACATATGCGGCAGCTATCGCAGCAAGCACATTATATATACTAAACTTTCCGATAAGCTTTATGTTGATTTCATGTACGCCTTCAGGTGAAGATAAGGTAAAGGTTGTTCCGCTTGCGCTCATTTGAATTTTGCTTGCGTAAAAATCAGCATTATGATCGATGCCATAACTAATAATATGTGCTGCTGTTTCCTTCTTAATTTTTGCAGAAGCAGGATCATCGATATTAAGCACAGCGAATTTAGGGTGTTCATGATTATATGTGTTTCCTAATTGTGAAAATAACAGGCTTTTCGCTCTGCGATACTCCTCCATTGTATGATGATAGTCAAGATGATCCTGTGTCAAGTTTGTAAATACAGCGACATCATAATCACATCCATAAACCCTTCCTTGATCCAATGCATGTGAGGAAACTTCCATAATAGCAGATTTTACGTTTGAATCAACCATTTGTCTAAACGTTTTTTGGAGTGTCATACTATCTGGAGTGGTATTTTTCGTTTCAAGTATTTGATCACCAATTTTCATATACATCGTGCCAATTAATCCAGTCTTTTCACCCGCATCTTGAAAAATCTGATCAATTAAATGGCTTGTTGTCGTTTTCCCATTAGTCCCAGTAATTCCAATTAACCGAAGCTTTTTCGTCGGCTGATGATAAAATGCATCAGCAAGTATTGCCATTGCTCTTTTAGTATCCTTCACAATAACCACTGGTATATTAGCTTCAACAGGCTTCTCAGCAATGATCGCTACTGCTCCCTTTGCTTCCGCATCTTTTGCAAAGACGTGCCCATCAACAGTCAGCCCTTCAATACAAATAAATAAAGAGCCTTGTACAACCTTACGATTATCTTGAACGATATCAATGATATCAGGATTTTCATTAGGAAGTTTTACAAGTGGTAACACTTTTAAGAGCGTATGTAATTTCATATTTAAATCCTCCTATATTTCAACCAATGAAATTTCAATTATATTTCATTCGGTTTTAAAAAACAGTCCTTTTCTATTTTACTAAAAAAATGATTATGATGCTATTAGCTTTATAGATTTTCCTAAATCTACTTTTATGTACATAAAAGAAGCAGCACTATTTATGCCGCCTCTAGAAAAAGTTGTGTGAATATGCAAATGTAAAAGTTAGCTCAAATGGTATAAAATAAGAAACCTACTAAATAAAGGATCACAAGTGGTTCCTAATCTAATTCATATATATACGAATAGTTGCTCCTTCTTCTACTTTTACCCCTGGCATTGGATCCTGCTTAATAACCGTATTTCCATTACCGCTGACATCTAGCTTCAAATTATCTAAACGTTCCAGGAGCTCCTTCTTCGATAACCCTTTTAAATTTGGCACCTCAATCATTGGTGTGTCTAAATATGGAGTAATTTCTTTTTCCATTTGATCCTTTCTTGGTTTAACCCCCATTGCTCTTAAACTATCACCAATGATAGTTCCTGCTATTGGGGCAGCAACTTGACCTCCAAAAAGAACAGTATTCTTAGGATTATCTACGGCAAAATAGACAACAATTTGCGGATCGTCAGCTGGTGCAAATCCAATAAACGACAATACATAGTTATTTTCCATATACCCGCCTCCAGGCTTCGGCTTCTGGGCGGTACCTGTTTTTCCTCCAACACGATAACCCTCTACAAATGCTTTTTTCCCTGTACCTTTTGCCACAACACTTTCCAACGCTCTTCTCACTTCTTTAGAAGTTTTTTCAGAAATGACTTTTCTTTTTGCAACAGGTTTTTTCTGCATAACTACTTTACCTGTACTAGGATCAACTAATTCTTTTGCTACAAATGGTTCATATAAGGTGCCACCATTAACTGCAGCCGCTACAGCTGCTACTTGTTGGATCGGTGTAACCGATACTCCTTGACCAAACGCAGTTGTTGCTTGTTCTACGGGCCCTACTTTCGCCATATTAAATAGAATCCCCTTTGATTCGCCCGCTAAATCAATCCCTGTTCTTTCACCAAAACCAAAATTTCGTATATATTTAAATAAATCATCCTTTCCCAACCGCTGACCAAGCTCAACAAACCCTGGGTTACATGAGTTTTCAACAACCTCTAAAAATGTTTCCTTCCCATGTCCGCCACGTTTCCAACATCTCAGATTCGCATTTGCAACCTTTATACTTCCTTTATCATAGTACGTATCTTTATCCAGATTTACTTTTCCCTCTTCTAATGCAGCAGCTAACGTAATAACCTTAAAAGTCGATCCAGGTTCATACGTACTCCATATTGGCAAATTCCGATTGTATACCTCTTGCTTAACATCTTGAAATTTTGACGGATTAAAAGTAGGTCTGCTTGACATCCCTAATACTTCTCCGGTTTTTGGATTCATAGCAATAGCAATAAGTCCATCTGGGTTATATTTTGTTTCTGCAATATCTAATTCTCTTTCAATAATTGTCTGGACTTTTGTATCAATAGTTAGTTTCAAATCAAGACCATCTTTCGGTGGCTTATAATCATCCGACATATCTGGCATTCTTCTCCCTTTTGCATCAGAGTAAAATTGAACAGAACCCCTTTCCCCTTTTAATTCTTTATCATAAAACAGCTCTAATCCCATTAAGCCTTGATTATCTATTCCTGTAAATCCTAATACATGGGATAAATAGCTTTCATATGGATAATATCTTGTAGAATCTTCCCCAATATAAACGCCTTTAAGTTTTAAATTTCTTACCTCATTTGCTTTTTTAGTAGAAATTTTCCTACCTTCTTTAATTCTTTCCATACGAGAATTTGTCGTAATTTTCTTATAGATTTTTTCTTTTGAAGCATCTAACACGGCTGCTAGCTTTTCTGCAGTTTCTCCTGGATTCTCCACCTGTCTTGGGACAACAAATACAGTTGGTGCGCTCTTATTTTCTGCAATTGGAATATTGTTTCGATCAACGATTTTCCCTCTTTCAGGTTCAAACGGAATTTCTCTACTCCATAATTCCTTCGCACCACTTGTCAACCAATTCCCTAACCCTAATTGTACATAGCCTAGTCTTACATCAATAACACCAAAAATAAGTATTCCAGCAAATAGAATAATAACCAATCTTTTTCGAACAGTTACATTGGAAACACGTTTCACTTAAACGTTCCTCCTCTTTAATTCAAAAGAAAAATGAAATAATCTTCATTTCTCCCTCATACTTATTTCTAAAATATATGCTTGTACACATTCTAATAGAACCAAAGCTGCCCTATAAGTCTGTGCTTATAGGGCAGCTCATTTAGTCAAGAGGACTATTATTATCTTTCTTTTTACTCTTTTTCGTATCAATTAGATTTTCTGCGGATTGAAAGTTGACAACTAATTGATCTCCTGGCTTAACCGGTGATGAAGGTGAAATATTTTGTTTAGATACATATCCCGAACCAATCATATGAAGCTTTAATTCTAGTAGTTCTACAACTTTTAACACATCTCTTTTCGACCAATTTAACATATTAGGAACAGATGGTTCACCATTGGTTTTTAATAGAACCTTCTCCCCTTTTAACAGTGAGGATCCTACCTTTGGTAGTTGCGCTGTTACCTGATCTCCTGTACCAAGCGTAGCTACTTCATATCCTAAATCTTTCAATGTGCTTTCCGCATTACTTGTTGATTGATCCGTAACATCTGGAACTTTATGAATCTCTGACTTTTCCATTTTGGATGGCTTAATATTTAAATATTGTAAACTGTTTTTCATAACTGGATTAAAAATAGTTTTAACCGCCTGTGCACCATTTTCATAAGTATCAGGATGTTTTACTGCAACATAAACAATTAGTTTTGGATCATTCTTGGGTGCCATCCCAAGAAATGAAAATAGATAATCATTAGAACCATGCATATAACCAGATCCCTTTATATTTGGAATCTGTGCCGTACCAGTCTTTCCTGTAACGGAATAGCCTTTTATATTATACATTTTTCCTGTACCATGCTTACCAGTAACAACGGTACGTAATATATCCCGTACTTCTTTTGCAGTTGAAGCACTAATCGGCTTTCCTACAACCTCTGGTTTAGTAACTTTATACTTATTATTATTCGGATCAACTACTCTATCTACAACATAAGGTTTCATCATTTTTCCATCATTCGCAATTGCTGTAGCTGCTTGAATCATTTGAATGGGTGTAACTGTTGTTCCTTGACCATATGTAGTTGTATATTTTTCCTTTGGCCAGTTATACAATATTTTTCCAGAAGTTTCATTTGGCAATCCAATATTTGTTGGAACACCGAAGTGAAATCGATCTAGATATGTTCGGAATGTGTCTTTCCCAATTAAATCAAGTAAGGTTGCAAATGCAACATTTGAAGAACGTTGAACCCCTTCTGAAAAGGTTATTGGTCCCCAGCCTACTCCACCGTTCCAATCTTTTATTGGTACTGGATCATTTTTTACATAATATTTACCAGATTGATAGGATGCGTTTGGATTATATACACCTTGTTGAACAGCAGTTGCTAAAGTAAAAATCTTCATTGTGGATCCAGGCTCAATCTCTTCTTCAACCGCAATATTTTGCCATTTATTTTCGATCCCGTCACGAGTCATTAGATCGAAGGTTGGTCTTTGGGACATCGCCAAAATTTTCCCAGTTTTCGGATCCGCTACAATAGCAACCATTTCAGATGGGTTGTATTTCTTTTGAGTTTGGTCCATCGCATCTTCTAAAAAGGATTGGATTTTTTTGTCTATTGTTAAATAGATATTTTCTCCATTTTTCGGTTTTGTGACCTTCTTTTTAGAACCTGGAATGATATATGACCAAGCATCACCTTCATATTGAATTTTTCCATCCTTACCTTGCAATTCTTTATCATATTCCTTTTCTATTCCCATTTTCCCAACAGTCTTTGAATCCTTCTCACCCTTTTGAGCATAGCCAACTAAATGAGAAGCAAAAGTTCCATTTGGATAGTATCGTTTCGATTCACGAACAAACTGTATTCCTGGAAGTTTTAGCTTTTCAATCTTTTCCTTCGTTTCATACGGTACATCCTCACCAGCCTTGCCAAACTCAACTAAAAACAACTCGTCTTCCTTTTTTTCTATCCTTTGATTAATCGTTAATTTTTGATAAATTTCAGTCTCTGACATATCAATATATTTAGCCAATTCTCTTGCTGTTTTTTCAAAATCCACCACATGATGTGGCTTCTTCGGATCAATCGTCATTTTACTGCTCAATATGGCCTGTAAACGATATGAAGCAGTATCTTCTGCAATGATTTCCCCATTTTTATCATATATATTTCCTCGTTTAGCCTTAATCGTATCATGCCTCAAATATTGTTTAGTAGCTTCGTCAGCAAGAGGTGTTCCATCTACCTCTCCAGTAACTTGAATCGTTAGGAAACGGACAATTAAGACAAAAAAGAGCAGACCGAATATTAGAAATAATATCGCTGCTCCTATGTTCATACTCACTTTACTTTTTTTCATTTTCCCTCAACAACCTTGATATTTTTATCGTTAAGCTTTAATCCTTTTTTCTTTGCAATTGCACGAATTCGGTCATAACGACTCAAATCATTTACCTGCATCTTTAAATCATCTCTTACTTTTATCTTTTGCTGAATGGAGGATTCTGTTTTTTGAATATCCTTATTTATAGAATAAATGGCTGCTTGAGTAGAGATAACCTTTATCGCCATAAAACTTACAAAGGCTATTAACAAGGCAGCTAAAAGCTTTTCTCCAAGTGTTATTTGACTACGTTTATGTAGCGGCTTGATTTTTACTTCAGTTGTTGATTTAGGTTGTACATAGGTTTGTTGTTTTCTTGCTAAATTGCTCAAAATACTCCCTCCATTCTTTCACGTGTTAATTTTTTTCAGCAATTCGAAGCTTAGCAGAGCGTGCACGATTATTTTCTTCAAGCTCCAAATCATCTGGTACGATAGGTTTTCTTGTAATAATTTTCAATTTGGGCTTATATTCATCAGGAATAACCGGTAGTCCTGGAGGTAATTCAGGTCCAGTACTTGCTTCTTTAAAAATGGTTTTACATATGCGATCTTCTAATGAGTGGAACGTAATGACACTGATTCTTCCACTCGGCTTTAGTAGATCAATTGCACTTTGTAGAGAATCTTCAATTACTCCTAGCTCATCATTAACTGCAATGCGTATAGCTTGAAATACCCTTTTTGCAGGATGTCCACCTTTTCTTCTCGCAGGGGCAGGAATTCCTTCTTTTATCAATTCTACGAGTTCACCTGTTGTTTCAATCGGTTTCTTCTCTCTAGCTGCTTCAATTTTCCTTGCAATTTGTTTAGAGAATTTCTCTTCCCCATATTTAAAGAAGATCCGAACTAAATCCTCATATGACCAATGATTAACAATATCATACGCAGTAAGCTCACCTTCAAGATCCATCCTCATATCTAACGGAGCATCATGGTGATAGCTAAATCCACGTTCAGGAGTATCCAATTGTGGAGAAGAAACACCAAGATCATACAAAATTCCATCGACCTTTTCTACGCCAATACGATTTAATTCTTCTTTTACATATCGAAAATTGCTTTTAATAAAAACTACCTGGTTTTCATACTGCTTCAACTTCTCTTTTGCATGGGCAATTGCAGTTTCATCTTGGTCAAATGCAAACAACTTTCCATTTGGGGATAATTGTGAAAGCAAATATTCACTATGACCCGCACCACCAAGTGTACAATCTACATAAGTCCCATCCGGTTTAATATTTAATCCATCAACTGTTTCTTTCAATAATACGGTTGTATGTTTAAACATGCTGTAGTCACCTTTCCAAACGAATATTAGTTAGAAGTAATTGCTAGAAGTTATGAGCTAGATATCAAAGCCAATCATATTTTCTGCAATTTCTGCAAATGACTCTTCTGACTCTTCAAAGTAGTCTCCCCATAATTCTTTACTCCAAATCTCAATTCGATTAGAAACTCCTAATACAATACATTCTTTTTGTAATTGTGCGTAACTAATGAGTGGAGAAGGAATATTTATCCTTCCTTGTTTATCAAATTCACTTTCGGAGGCACCAGAAAAGAAAAAACGGGTAAATGCGCGTGCATCTTTTTTAGTCAATGGGAGGGCCTTTAACTTTTCTTCAACTTGCTTCCATTCTTCAAGTGGATAACCAAATAAACATCGATCTAATCCACGTGTAATAACAAAAGTATCCCCGAGGAGTTCTCGAAACTTTGCTGGAACAATTAAACGTCCCTTTGCATCAATGTTATGTTGGTATTCCCCCATGAACATAATACATGCCCCCACTTTCTATAAATAATGTACCACATTCCCCCACCTTTCACCACCTCTTTTTAATATTTTATACACAAGCTTAAAATACCTGCTATTTTTGAAATTTTTTTATTTTTTCAAAAGAAAAGAAGCTAGCTCAAATAAGCTAGCTTCTATAAGTAAAGTTTTTATTCTCAAATCCTTACTAATTTATGAGTTCCATCAAATTGATAATTTAATTTTATCAACTGATCAATAAAATCTTTCCCATATTTGTTTAAGAAATAATAAATATTCCACATTCTTTCCTGCGGGGAGTTTGCAGGCCTTAAAAAACGCTCAATACGATTATATTTTTCTAAGATGGTATCGTGCTTTAGCCTTGTTAACTGATCTGCTTTTCTTTGCAAGAAATTCAACTGGTTTAGATGAAATGATAAATTTTTTTCGATAATCGGCAACAATGCTTTATCTGCATAATTTGTTAATTGTTCATATTGCTCCTCCAAAAACTCCTTTGAAGCATTGATTATCGTATCCATATGTTGATCTTTTATTGAATCCCAATAATCTTTCTTTTCCGCTTCTAAGCCTTGTCGAAGTACTCTTTCAGTCGAAAGCTTCAATTCATTAATATCAGACTCAATGGCACGATCCATTAAACTTAAATTTAATCTAGGTACAATTGGAGGCATACACATTCCTAATTTTTCAAAAGCTAATTTCAATTCCCCCCAATAGGCAATCTCACCAGGTCCAGCAATAAATGCCAGCGTCGGAAAAAGCCACTCTTGCATCATGGGACGAGTCACCACATTATTGCTAAATGACTCAGGATTTCTGTCTAATCTTTCAAGTAACTCATCCTTTGTTAGGAATAATTCCCCACTTTTCCCCATGAACCCATTTCTTTCAGGGGCGTATTCCAGCAATATTCTTTCTTTCCCATTATAATAAAATAAATTCAAAGCATATTCACTGATTTCTATCGTTTTAGGAAAATCAAAATCAGTAATGATTGTTTGCTGTTTATGGACTGAATCAGTGATTAATTGATGATTTTCAATAATTTCTTTAAAAAACGACGTTTCTAGTTGGCGTAAAGGCTTATATGCAGAATCAATAACTAGTAATCCATATTTTTTAAACATATCTACGATAATGTATGCAAAAAAATCAACAAAAGTTTTGGAATGATCCAAAGCATTTTCAATGGAAGCCATAATTTCTTTCGTATGAATCGTTTCCCCAAAATGCTCAAAAACTTTTTCAATCCATGATTTCATATCTTCTTTTTGAAAATCAAGATCTGAAATCATTTTCTTCTCAATTGATCCTTCAGAATAGCTGATTTTTTTTAATGTTCTTTCACCTTCGGCAAACACATGATTAATTTCTAAATAATCATGATCTTCCCCAGCTATCCAAAAAATAGGAACAACCGGTTTTTTTAATTTTTCTTCCTGTTCACGAGCAAGATGAACAATGGATATTACCTTGTGTATTGTATACAATGGACCGGTTAATAGTCCTGCCTGCTGTCCGCCAATTACAACTGATGATTCGTCTTGTTTCAATTTATGTAACGACTGTATTATTTCATCTGAGCTTGGAAAGTTATCCATGTATTCCTCAATACATCTGCTTAATTCATATCTAGCAAAATGCCTTTTATGTATATCTTTTAACCTTTCTTCATATACCGAAGAAGCTGTAATGTCATAATGAAAAAAATTGTTTACCGGTTGCTTCTGTTCAAGATAAAGCGATGCAAAACGGTTTGTTGCTGGAATTGAGATATTTTCCAGTTCCATAAAATAATTCTCCCTTTCTCATACACAATTTGCAATATTATTTCACGCTTCAGTTCATTCTTCAAAGAGTATACCATCAACGGAAAGGAAAATAAAAAATATTGCTTTAGAATTATTTATTATCAACCACTTACAGCTTCCATTACACGTGAGGTTAAACCAAATATTAGTAAGACAAAATACATAATGAAAAACAATATAAAATTCAAACGCCAATATCCTCGAAAAATTCTCACATACTCAATCTCATTTCGTAAAAAGCGATAGATGATGACAAAACTTAAAGCAAGAAGCAACATGATCAAAAAAATTAGCCAAAGAAAAGAATGATTCCAAATTGCTTTTATCATAAAATGTACAGATACAATTAGAATAAAGGTTGTTATATCAATAGAAATTGCGACTGCTTTTCGGTGGTTTTTGGTTACCTGTTTAACAATAATAAACGAAAGAAGATATCCTACTAGCGGTACTGTTATTAATATTGCAATGACCCATGACAAAAAGGTTCCCATTCACTTAACTCCCCCTCTTTCCATTCCTTTTATCATTCCTATAAGCATTTTCGTTAATGGCATATTCACTCCTTTTTCATTTGCAAGATTTACCAGGTAACCTGCAATCGCATCAATCTCTGTTCTTCTACCTAACTGAATATCCCTTAACATAGATGATTCATTATTTTTTGTATTATTACAAATAATAAGCAAATCCTTTAATAGTTTTTCTTTATGCTCCTTAGGAAATAATAGCATTACTTCATCAAATAATTGCAAAAAAATTCGATTATAACAAATATTCTCAATTAATTGTCCGTTTCTCACTTTTAAAATAGCAGTTAAGGGATTAATCATCATATTAATTAATAGTTTTTTCAACAGCATTTTTTCATAATCGGGAAATAATTCAAAGTCAAAGTCTTTAATATTTGATGTTAATACTTGTTCAATTTTTTTTGCTTTCCCTCTAAACACTGCTATATTTGTTTTTCCGACTCCATTATGCTGCACCGAGGTATCACTCACCTTTAAAGCACCATGCTCAATCGTACCAACATAAATATAATCACTATTCAATTCATTGATTTGAGCTAAATGCAACATCCCATTTTGGAGAAATAACAATGGAATTTGATTATGTAAATTCTTTAACTCTTTTAATATCGACTCTAATTGATATTGTTTTACAGTAATTATCAGCAGATCTTGCCTATTTAATTCATTTTTATCAATTGATGCATGTACATATGTGTGATACTCCAATTTATTTTGTATGGTAATTCCTTTATTATTAAGCTGGTAAGCCTGTTCTTTTCGACGAGGAAAAATAGTAACGTCGAAGTTTTTCCCAAGGTATGCTCCGAAAAGCAAACCAATTGAACCCGCTCCTATGATCCCAATTTTCATATCATCCCTCGTTTCAATCCTTTATTTATATTGTATCAAATGAAAGGATAATTAGTTAAGGCAATACTTATTAAGATCTAAACACTAAATTATATGTAAATGAACGAAACATGTTATGAAGTATACAAATCAATTTCTTAAGCTCTTAACGATTAGGGGCAGACACATTGTGTCTGCCCCTAATCGTTTTTATACAGGATATACTGGATGTTTTCTTGAACTAAAATTTAATTCTTTCGTTTCATAAAGACTAAATCGATTAATTAGTACTTTTCTAAGCTCATTTGGATCCACTATTTCATCCACGATTAATTCAGATGCCAGTTTGTAAATATCAATCGTTTCTTGATATTCTTTTTGCTTTTCTTGAACAAATGCAATTCTCTCTTTCGGATCTTCAATCGCTTGAATTTTGTTGGAGTAAACTGCATTAACCGCTGCTTCTGGACCCATTACAGCAATTTGTGCTGTAGGTAAGGCTATACAGCAATCTGGTTCAAAAGCCGGACCAGCCATAGCGTATAATCCTGCTCCATATGCCTTTCGAACAATAACGGATATTTTTGGTACGGTTGCGGAACTCATTGCGGCAATTAATTTCGCACCATGTCTAATGATTCCAGCTTTTTCAACCTTAGTTCCGATCATAAATCCTGGAACATCCGAAAGAAATAACAACGGAATATGGAAGGCATCACAAAGTTGAATAAACTTTGCCCCTTTGTCAGCTGAATCAACAAATAATACTCCACCTTTTGACTTCGGCTGATTGGCTATAATTCCTAAAACCTTGCCATTTAACCTTGCAAATCCTGTAATAAGTTCTGTTGCAAATAATTTTTTTATTTCAAAAAAACTATCTTCATCAATTAATGCTTCAATACATTCATACATATCAAATGGAGCATTTTGATGTTTAGGGATTATTTCCTCTAAGCTACGTCCTAATTTTGGTTCAATTCCTTCTTTAACTGAAGGCTTTTCTTTAAAGTTTGCAGGAAAATAAGATAAATAATCTCGTGCTGCGGCAATAGCCTCTTGTTCCGAGTTTACGAGCATATCCCCACAACCGCTTATCGTGCAGTGCATACGTGCACCACCCATTTCCTCTAATGTTACCTTTTCACCAATTACTTTTTCAGCCATTCTAGGTGAACCAAGATACATAGAGGCATTCTTATCAACCATTACAACAATGTCACAAAAAGCAGGAATATAAGCACCACCAGCAGCCGATGGACCGAATAAAAGACATACTTGAGGAATCATTCCTGAAAGCTTTACTTGATTGTAGAAGATTCTTCCTGCACCTCTTCGATTAGGAAACATGTCTAATTGATCAGTAATTCTTGCTCCTGCAGAATCAACTAAATAAAATAGTGGAACTTTTAATTTTTCTGCAATTTCTTGTATTCGTATAATCTTCTCTACAGTTCTCGCACCCCAGGAACCAGCTTTAACTGTAGAATCATTGGCCATCACACAAACTGTTTGACCACCTACTTTTCCAATCGCCGTAACCACACCATCTGCAGGCAAGTTTTCTTGTGTACAGTTAGCAAATATTCCATCCTCTTCATATTCTCCATGATCAAATAATAATTGAAGACGATCTCTTACAAATAGTTTATTTTGTGATTGTAATTTTTCATGATATTTTTCAGGACCACCCGATTTTATTTGTTCTTTCCTTACCCTTAATGTTTGACCCGGATTAAATACTACCATTACTTGTTCCCCCTTTAATTTTCTATTCGATAGTCAGTAACACATCCCCCTCATTTACAAAATCTCCTATATTCACTTTAATTTCCGATACTTTTCCCTTATCTAATGCTTCGATTGGAATCTCCATTTTCATAGATTCAAGTATAATTACTGCTTGACCAGTTGCTACTTCATCACCAATATTCACTAAAACATTCAAAACAGTGCCCGCCATTGATGCTGTAATTTCTTTCATTATCTATTCCTCCATTTGTATATCATTCATCTTTTTTCACCATATATATAAAGTTCACAATTTCAAATAATAAGATAAGTCAAATTACTAAGACAGAGAATTTAAGAAAGGAGCATTTGTTTTACTAAATTAGTCGTATAGTTTCCTTCTTGAAATTCTTTAGTTTTTAATACCTTTTCTAAATATGGAATATTTGTTTTTATTCCTTCTATATGACTACTGCCTAAAAATTCTTTTGCTTTACATATACAAGCATTCCTATCTTCAGCTTGAATGACACATTTTGCAATCATCGGATCATAGAATGGGGTTACTTGTATTCCTGCTTTATACCCTTCATCAATACGAATCCCATCCACCTTCCCCCAGTTTAATTGAGTAATCATTCCCGGAGATGGATAGAATGTATTAGGATCCTCTGCATAGATTCTAAACTCTATAGCATGACCTTGATTCATTATTTCATTTTGAACTAAAGGTAATTTTTCTCCTCGTGCAACAAGAATTTGCCATTTCACTAAATCAAGTTGTGTTAACATCTCTGTAACCGGATGTTCAACCTGTAATCTTGTATTCATTTCAAGAAAATAAAAATTCTCATTTTGATCAACAATAAACTCTACTGTTCCAGCATTTTCATAGTCAACAGCTCTAGCGGCATTAATTGCTGCAGCATACATTTTTTCCTTTGTTTCAGCCGATAGACTAGGTGACTGTGCCTCTTCTATTACTTTTTGATTTCTTCTTTGCACAGAACAATTTCTTTCAAATAAATGTACAATACCGCCATGCTGATCTCCAAAGATTTGCACTTCGATGTGGCGAGCATCATCTATACACTTTTCAATAAAAACTTCATCAGTTCCAAAATAGGCTTTAGAACGTGCTTTAACTGATTCAAAGTGTTGATTGAGCGCTTGCTCATTTTCACAGCGAACCATACCGATTCCACCGCCGCCTCCACTAGCTTTCAACATAATTGGATAGCCGATTTGTTCAGCAAGCTCCAATGCCTCTTGGAGACTATTTAACTGTTCAATACTTCCAGGTACAATTGGTACGCCAGCTTTTTCCATAGTCATTCTTGCCTTTACTTTATCCCCCATGGATTCGATCGTTTTCGGGGAAGGTCCGATGAATTTTATCCTACTATTCTGAACCTTATAAGCAAATTGACTATTTTCAGATAATAAGCCATATCCTGGATGAATCCCATCTACCCCTTCATCTAAAGCAATATTCAGGATTTTATCCATATTTAAGTAGGATTTATTCACTGGTGCTTCTCCAATACGAAAGGCAAAATCAGCTTCTTTTACAAAAGGCATGGATGAATCAGCATCTGAATATACCGCAACAGTTTTTATGCCCATTTGTTTACAAGTATAAATAATTCGTAAAGCAATCTCCCCTCGATTGGCAATTAATATTTTATGCATTTAATCACCCTTTTTTATCGTCCTTTGATCCTGGATGTATCCGAGCAATCAAAGGACAAATAATATAATAAAAGAAAAATTTCTCTCCCCGTTTAATATATTTCTACAAATTTTTTTATATTCCTGCACATTTTTGAAAACGTTTTCTAAAGATATTTGCGGAAATGTTTCCAACTTTGTTATATAATTATATTAATTAGATCCGTAATTAATGGACTAAGATATTTTCCTAAATCATTAAGCTACTCTATTATATTATTAATTATTTCGTTTATTGATATTAAAGGAGGAAGTTCATTGCACATGAATGTTGAGAGATTAAAAGTAAATTATAAAACACTTGAAGAGTTTAAAAAATTTAAAGAATATGGTGTTCAAGAGCTTTCAATGCTAGAAGATTTGCAAGAAAATATTATTGAAGATAATTGTGACTCTCCTTTCTATGGGATTTACTATGGAGATAAATTGGTTGCCCGTATGAGCCTCTATGAGCGATCCGCAAAATATGATCTTTATTTTGATCCACCACAAAATTACTTAGAATTATGGAAACTTGAAGTATTACCTGACTATCAATTTAAAGGGTACGGAAAAAGACTTGTCGAATTTGCGAAGGGTTTCGGTGTCCCAATCAAAACAAATTCTCGTATGAAATCAAAAGAATTTTGGGAGAAAATGGACTTCCATACAGTACCATATGATATGGAAAGGGATTTAGGGCAAAACCCATTAGTTTGGCACCCAAATGAAGTGAAGGATAAAAAACCAAACAGTTAATCTGTTTGGTTTTTTGCATTTTTTAATTATTATGTTGTACTGTTAATTTTCTAGCTCTATCTAGTATCGAAATCATCGTAGAGTATTCTTCCTGCAATTCTTGATATTCTTTTTTCTGTTTTTCATAATTTTGGTTTATTTCTTTTAATGATTGTTGTAATTGATGTACTTGTTGCTTAAGTAATTTATTTTCTTGAGCATTTTGATCAGGAGTTCCTTGTTCATTTTGAAGTTGTTGTAAGAATTTAATAACCTTCTCTAAGCTTTCATTGGTATTTTCATTAATATCGTTAGGGTATTGTTCAGTAGCGACGATAGTTGCATTTATAGATTCTTCCTGTTTAGATTTTCCTTTTCTCTCTTTTCTTTGCTTTTTTGCAAGTTCTATTCCTGATTTATATTGTTTACGAACATAGGAATTCCATCGGAATCCGCATGCAGCAGCAGTTCGATTCATTTGTTTCCCTACTTCTTCAAATGCTTGCAATTGAGTTCCACCATCACGAATATGACGTAAAACCACCTCTGCAAGCAATAAATCTTCATCATGTGTCCATGCGTCTTGTCTTGTAGATGACATGTCTACCCCTCCTTAAAGCTTTTTATTCATACATATGCAACTGATAGAAAAGATAGACTAATTATGAATGAGAATTTTAGATATAATTCCCTTTATGTTTTACTATTTTCAAATAAAAAAGGTGTTCTTTTTTCTAATAAAAAAAGCGCAAGCGCCTTGCCAGTCGACGTAGGGACTTGGATTTTAGCACTTCAATTTTTCAGGGAGTGACTTCGACTGTAATATAGGAAACTCAGGTGATTAAATGGTGGCCCGATGTCCGCTTATTGTAGGGAGGTGGCCTGAAGTACGCTAGTCGACAGCTGTTTGTGCTAGATAGAGCAGGCATTTTTCATCATTTATATCCTAAAAAAATTTATACTTTCTTATCTTTTAAAAAAACTCTACCTCAATCGAAATTTTTCAACTGCTTGATGATGCTCATCTTTTTCCCATAATTGGGCACATCTTTTAATCTCATTTTCCATTCTCTTTTTTAAATCATTAGCCATCCATTTGGATACTAATGCTTGTTTATAGCTTTTAATAACATTTACATTTATATCTAACATTTCTTTTAAATAGCCTTCAGCCGAACCTATATCTACCTCTGATTTTACTTGATGAATAAAGCCTTCTTTTTGTAAATCCTCGGCTGCATATGTGTTAGCCTCAGACAATATTTTAAATGCTATATCTATAGGTATTTTTTCAAATAAGAGTGAAGCTCCACCCCAACCAGTTGTTATTCCCAGTTTTCCTTGGATAAATCCTAGCTTGCTACCTTTCCTAGCTATACGAAAATCACATGCAGCAGCGATTTCACAACCTCCGCCTACTGCCGTACCATTAATTAAGGCAAGAGATGGAGTAGAAAGAGTTGCCAGTTTATAAAGATTATTCCCCATTCTCGATAACATCGAAAGGGCTTCTTCTTCAGTCTTTAATTTATGAAATTCGTCTAAGTCACCTCCAGAGCAAAAAGCTTGTTCTCCTTCACCCGTAATAACTAGTGCTTTAATTTCGGAATTCCTTTCAACCATTGATAATGCTGTTTCCAAACCTTGGATCACATTGAAATTAATTGCATTTCTTTTTTCAGGTCGACATATTCTCCATTCCAATATTCCAAATTTATGTAAACTGATAGTATAGTCCTTCATAAAAATCCCCCTTTACAATTCAAGTTAAAAACCTACAAAAAAAACGTGAAGAGCCATGGTCTCTTCACGTTTTTCATTGATGTATTAAGTAGTAACCCACGTCGCATTCATCTTAGAAAAATAATTTTTCCAGACTTCTGAGAAAATAATTTTTCCAGACTTTTGCTTCTCTTATTTATTTACTACTTCTTTGCCTTTATATGTTCCACACGCTTTACATACACGGTGTGCAAGTTTCATTTCTCCACAATTAGGACATTCTACCATGCCAGGAACTTGTAGTTTGAAATGTGTACGGCGTTTTCTTTTCGCTGTTTTGGATGTTCTTCTAAAAGGTACAGCCATTCTTCCCACCTCCTTATAGAGATCACTGTTGTTATAAGATCCAGATAGCTGGTTCTTCATAAATTATTAAGATTGTTCATCAAAGAATTTTGCTAATCCTGCAAGCCTTGGATCAACCTTATTCTCTTTATTATTCTCGTCTTGTTTTACTTGGTCTTCCGTTACAACTTCCCATTCTTTCCCCGAAGGCAGATGCTTATCATCTTTAGCATCTTCACTAAAAACTTGTATTGGAATTTCAAGTAGGAGCAACTCTATTATGACAGGATCTAAATCTACAACATCACCATCTGATTGATGAATTTCAATATCTTCCTCTACATCATACGATACAGAAGGATTTAACAGAAAAATTTCTGTAGATTTAACGTCAATTGGAAAATCCACATCTACAAGTGTTCTTGAGCAAGGCAAAATTAATTTTCCAGTGACATGCAGCTGAAAAGTGACTTTCTCAGAAGTAATTGTAGCACTCCCAGTAACATGTATTGGTGAAACTTCTCGAATTTGCGGATCTCTTTTTTTTAAGTCCTCAGTAATATCGATTATTTCATTAATTTCCATACTCTTTCCACGATACTTTAACAATTGAATTGTTGACCATTTCACTGAAATCACCCCAAGACAACAAAGGTAATTATAGCTTTCATTATACCTTTTGTCAATATTTTATCTTTACGCTAAAATGAATCACTATCAATATTGATTGTGCTTTCTTTCATATTGTATACTCTTCTCATAAAAATTCAAATTTTGATAAGTTATTTTAATTTTACCAATACAAATAGTTTGTTAAGCTAACTATTTATAAAAGGTGTCTTTTATTATTATTTGTTATATTTTGTTTATCAATTACAATTTAATTACTGTATATGACAAATGTCGCCATGATATATTAAGGCAATAATAGGATGATTGTCTACCCACAACTTATCATAGGAGGAGAATATGAAAAGTACTGGACTTGTTGTTGAATATAACCCATTTCATAATGGTCATCTTTTCCATGCTGAACAAGCTAGAAAACAAACAAATACCGATGTAATTATTGCTGTAATGAGTGGTAATTTTCTACAACGCGGGGAGCCAAGTATCGTTTCCAAATGGGCACGAACAAAAATGGCGTTGCAAGCAGGAATCGATTTAGTAATTGAGCTTCCATATGCATTTGCCGTTCAAAATGCAGAGAAATTTGCCTTTGGGTCCATATCAATCTTGAATGCTATGGGTTGTCATTTTTTTTGCTTTGGAAGTGAATCGGGTGAAATTAATGAATTCTCCAATACATTAGAAGCTATTGAAAAAAGGAAAAATGAATATGAATCTACAATAAAGGAATTGATGAAATCAGGAATCAGCTATCCAACCGCTCTTTCACAAAGTTTTAATAAACTCGAATTACAGGAACATAAAAATGTTGATTTAACTAAACCAAACAATATACTTGGGTATCACTATATGAAAGCCAATCGTTCTTTGCAAAATCCAATGAAAGCTGTCACTATAAAGCGAAAAAATGCAAATTATCATGATGAAGAATTTTCTTCTTCAACAATTGCAAGTGCAACTTCCATTCGTAAGGCAACATTTAATTCAAATCAAACGCTGGATGAAATTAAGCAGTACGTACCTGAAACCACATTTAATGTACTGCAGGATTATTTAACGGAAACTCAATCCTTTCACAATTGGGATCTTTATTGGCCATATCTTCAATATCGCTTACTTTCAACCACAGAAAAAGAGTTAACTGAGATTTATGAGATTGAAGAAGGAATTGAATATCGCCTTAAAAGAGAAGCAAAAGATGCAAATAGCTTTCAAGATTTTATGGAAAAAGTAAAAACAAAAAGATATACTTGGACACGAATCCAAAGAATGTGTGTTCATATTTTAACCAACACAAAAAAAATAGAAATGTTTGCGCATCATAACCAAATTGAGTATTTAAGACTTTTAGGAATGACTGAAAAAGGAAAATCATATTTAAATCAAATAAAAAAGGATTTAGAATTCCCGCTTATTTCAAAGCTATCATCCATACCTAATCATATCGTAGAGCTTGATATACGTGCTGCTGCTATTTATTCTCAAGGATTGCCGAATCCATTTAGACAAAAGCTATTAAAAGCTGAATATTCGCAGCCTCCCTATGTATTTAAGTAATACATAGGCCCGCTTCCACACAATCAAAAACATAATTGTAAAATTAATTGCTATTGAATATTTAAATAAAGACAGAGACCTGAAACAGGTCTCTATTTTTTATTTTACAGTCTCAAGGTATGCTAGTGCATCCTCAAATGTTTTAACGGGGATTATTTTCATTTTTGTTCCAATATCCTTAGCAGTTTTTAGAGCTTCCTTATAATTTGATTCAATATTTGGATACGCCTTTTTCATTTCTGGTGTGATTTCATCGTCAGGAGCAAAGAAAATTTTAGCCCCTTCCTTATCAGCCGCTACTACCTTCTTATCAATTCCTCCAATTCTTCCAACTGTTCCATCCGGATCGATTGTTCCTGTCCCTGCTATACTATAGCCTTTTGTAATATCATCCTTAGTCAGCTGATTGTAAATTTCTAGACTAAACATTAATCCTGCAGATGGTCCACCAATACTTTCCGTATTCACTTTAATAGGTGGATTGGCAATCAGTTCACGATCATCCACTAAACCAATCCCCATCCCAACTTTCCCTTTTGCATCATCGAATTTAGCTAATCTTAAATTTGCTGTTTTTTCTTGTTTATCACGAACAAATGTGATCTTAATTTGATCACCTGCCTGTTTATTTTGAACATAGCCAGTGAATTTTTCCGAAGATTCAAAGGTATGATCATCTACTTTTGTTATTCGATCTCCGGCCTTAAGAACTTTTGCTGCAGGCATGTTAGGATAGACATCTAGTACATAAACACCTTTATAATTAAATTGATATGATTTTTCTGCCTTTTTATAGGCTACTTGAATAGCATTATTTTTAGATGATTCCATTAAATAAAGCTGATAGACATTATATTCCTCTTCTGTTTGTTTTTCATCTCTTACCTCTTTAAGCGGTACAACATCTTCATACTTTTTTATTTTTGCTAATGCATAATCATATATATTTGCCCTTCCCATACGAACAGTTGTCAACATCAACTTTCCTTTATCATGATAGCCATTTTCCACTTGGATAATCGATTCAAGCTCATGCGCCATTCCGGGTTTTTCTACATAAAACGGCAAACGATAAAAAGAAAGAACAGCTAAAATAACTACAAAAATAATTGTTACGCGAAACCAAATTTTACGTTTCATCCTGGTTCCTCACCTTCCAATTTTCTATACTCTGTTTAATTTCTAGTATAAACTTTTTTGTTTCTTCTTCTCCTATCTTAATGATTTCTTCGATATTTGTAAAAGCTCTTGAACTATATTTAGACACGTCAGGTTGTATTAATATATCTGTTGTGGATTCATGACCAGCCAAAATTTCCATTTGAAGTATGTCTATACTTTGCATAATGACATCATAAATATTCGTAATCTCAGCATCTTTTTTTACATAGGATACATCAACACCTATTACTATATCTGCTCCCATTTCCTTAACAACTGATACCGGAACTTTATCAATTACTCCTCCGTCTACTAATAAACTGTCATTCCATTTCTCTGGCACGAAAATACCAGGTATAGATATGCTAGCCCTCACTGCATCTGCCACTGAACCTGATTTAAATACTACTTTCTCACCTTTTATAATATCTGTTGCTATGACTTGTACAGGTATCTTTAAATCCTCTAAATTTTTATTATGAGTAAATATTTTTAAAAAGTCCTTCACTCTTTTCCCAGAAATAAACCCCATTTTCGGAATCGTAAAGTCAAGAAAGTACTTTCGTTTAAAAGCAGTAGAAAGCTTAATCAGTTGCTCGATATCGTGCCCAAAACTATAAAAAGTAGCCACCAAAGCTCCCATGCTACTCCCAGCAAGAAAGTCAATCGATATATCATTTTCCTCAAATGCTTTCAGAACACCTAAATGGGCAAGACCACGTGCCCCTCCCGCCCCCAAAGCTACCCCAATTTTCGGGTTTCTCAACTTTTGTCACCCCACTCAATAAATAATTAATTTCATAGATATATATACAATATGGTCTAAAATATTTCTCTATGAGTATATTGATTTATATGGGGACAAGATATTTTACCGATACATAAATGATTGATTAGGGAGGAACGAAATTTGTTACAGTCCAAATTTAAAACTATTTTCTTAGCTTTTGCAGCAACATTAATGGCTATTTCAATGATAATCCTTCCTGAAGAAACATTCTCAGCATCCACACGTGGATTAAATATTTGGTGGGGAACTGTATTCCCTTCGTTATTCCCTTTTTTTGTAATCTCTGAATTATTAATTGGATTTGGTGTTGTTAAATTTATTGGCGTTATTCTTGAGCCTTTAATGAGACCATTATTTCGAGTTCCAGGTGTTGGAGGATTTGCTTGGGCAATGGGAATGGCTTCAGGGAATCCAGCAGGAGCTAAAATTACTGCTAGACTCCGACAAGAAAAACAAATTTCTAAAATAGAAGCTGAACGACTTGTATCATTTACAAATTATTCTAGCCCACTTTTTATTTTTGTTGCTGTATCAGTAGGTTTTTTCCACAACAAAAATTTAGGTCTTCTTTTTGCAATTGCCCATTATTTAGGCAATATTTTAGTTGGAATCTTTATGAGGTTTTATGGCTATTCTAAAACAGAAAAAATGGAAACGAAGAAAAATAAATTTCCTGTATGGGAAGCTTTGCGAGCATTACATAAAACACGTGTAGAAGATAGAAGACCCATTGGAAAATTGCTTGGTGACGCAGTTATATCATCCATTCATACATTACTTATGATTGGAGGATTTATTATCCTCTTTTCAGTCATCAATCGTTTACTCTTTCATCTACAAATTACAGCTCTATTAGCAATTTCTATAAAACATTTTTTTGGTATTTTACATATTCCAAAACTATTAAGTATCCCGTTTATTTCTGGTCTTTTTGAAATAACAATAGGCAGCAAATTAATCAGTGAGGTAGAGCAATCGACAGTATTTCAACAAGCCATTCTAACAAGCTTTATTCTCGGATTTGGAGGATTTAGTATACAAGCTCAGGTTGCAAGTATACTTGCTCAGACAGATATTCGTTTTAAGCCATTTTTTATTGCAAGAATTCTGCATGGTTTTTTTGCTTCAATTATTACCATCCTAATTTGGGAGCCAATCTATAATAAATATTTAAATACCCACATACCACCTACTGCATTTCCTGTATTTCTTAATCAATCTCAAAGTTATCTCGATAAAATTTATCATTGGGGAATTCAAATAGGGCCAATTATTACTATTATTGCACTGATTACCTATATTGTTATTTATCAAAAGAGACGCCATCAACCCTAACCTGAAATGAAAAATAGGAGGAATTTCTCCTCCTATTCTTCATTTTCGGCATATTTTTCTCTTAATGCTTTTTCGACTTGCAATGGTACTAGCTCCGAAATAGAGCCTTTATATTTTGCTGCTTCCTTTACAATACTTGAACTTAAAAACGAATATTGGTTATTAGTCATAATAAAGAATGTTTCAATTTCTTCATTAAGCACCCTATTCATAGAAGTAATTTGCATCTCATATTCAAAATCAGAAACTGCTCTTAAACCGCGAATAATTGCATTTGCATTGACACTTTTTGCATAGTCAACGAGCAATCCTTGAAAGGTGTCGACAGATACATTTGGAATAACCTTCGTTACTTCTTCAATTAATTGAACTCGTTCTTCAACAGTAAACAATGGATTTTTAGCTGAATTATTTAAAATGACTACATATACTTTATCAAAAACCTTTGCTGCCCTTTTAATAATATCTAAATGTCCGTAAGTAATTGGATCAAAACTACCTGGACACACCGCTATACTACCCAAATGATTCTCCCCCTTATTCATCATCCAAACGATAAATGGAAATGCCTATTATTCCATATTCTGCTTTTTTTATTAAGGTCAAGTTTCCAACCTTATCTGGTAACTGTATATCCGAGCTATGTTCGCAAACAACGCAACCGCTTTCATTAAGCAAGTTTTCCTTATTTATTAGCTCTATTAAAGATACTAATTTTTGCTTTTTATACGGGGGATCCAGAAAGATAACATCAAAGTGGATTTTCCGCTTAATAATTGCTTTTAAAGCACGTTCAGAATCATTTCTATACAATTCACTTTGCTCTTCAAAGCCACAAGCATGAATATTTGATTTTACCGTTTGAAAAGCACTATTATCACGATCGACAAAAATAACTTTTTCCAGACCCCTGCTTAATCCTTCAATTCCTAAACCACCACTACCGGCAAATAAATCTAGGCCTGTCCCATCATTAAAATATGGACCAATCATATTAAATATTGCTTCCTTAACTTTATCAGTTGTTGGCCTAGTTTGATTTCCAGGTACAGCTTTTAAAGCCAATCCTTTTTTACTTCCTGAAATTACTCTCATCTATTTCACCACATAGTACTTAAATTTTCCTTACTATCCTACCACATTGTGTCGCAAGGGAAAAGCTAAAAGTGAAAATGACTCTACGCCATTCTATTTACGTATCCCTATTTAATAATTCTTAAAAATCTAATATAACAGGTTTTGTATATCTTTTTTAATAAGTTAAATTTATATCTAGTCTTATAATAGCTAACAAACTGAGAAAAAAACTTATTCAAAAATTGCTATGTATAAATTTATTGTTAATGGTGATACTTTAATTAGCAACATCATTTTCCGATGTTGTTGCCAACCGCGGAGAAGACTTACGTTTCCCCATAAGTTCTTCCTCCGGTTTCTCCTCTCCCTTTGCCTTCTGTCCTTTTACATAGGATATAGAAGGACCCTGCAGGTTACTGCAGGGTTTTTTATTTATTTTATATTTATATTGTACTACTAATTGATTCGAAAAAAATTTGTAAAAATTTTTCATTGCCAACAAATACTATTTAATGGATTCGAAAAACTCGATGATCTTCATCTACTTTTAAATTGAAAAGATGCTGAAGCCAATTTATTTCAATATAATAATTTCCATCATACTTTACAAAGGGATTCGCATAGATGCCATATTTTTCACCATTATAGGTAAATGTTTTTTTTCCAAAATGAAAATGATATTTATTATTTTTTTTATGCATTATTATCGATTCTGTTTTTTGGTTAATATCTATTTTATATCCTATTGCTTTAGCTAAACCACTTAATGGTAAAACCTTTTTTCCGTGTATATTAAATGTATGCAAATCTTTTTTCTCTTCTTTAAAAACGATAATTTTTCTTGAATCATATAATATGAACGACCGATTGGGCAATTCATATTGACGATTTTCAACAAAAAAGTCTGTCCTATTTCCTGTTACATCTTCGATTACCTTATCTAATAGCGTACTAGTTATAAAATTGTTTTCTGTATTTAATACTTCTTCACTCCATTGATTTAACTGTTCTTCACTTAAGTTATGTTGGAGTTCAGAATACATATATTGCGCCTTTGAAGTTCCTATTCCTTTTCCAAAAATGACGGAGGAAATAATATCGACCATCCACTCTTCATTTTTCTTAAATGAATATTGATCTTTTAAGATCATCTTTATTATATTTTTTTCTATTATATCTGTATTATTTTGATTCATAATCAATAATGTCGGTAATATTGTTTGAGGAAAATCCTCAGTTAATACAATGACAAAATCCTGTTGGTTATTTAATTTTTCTAGATTACTAAAATCAACTTTTTTTATATTAAAAGATTTTTGATAATATAACATTAATCTACTATTCACTTCTATATGATTTAATCCATTTTTATGCCAAAATAAAGGTGGAACTTGTCCATTTACATCATATACAAGATAATTAATATATTTTTTTCTTTTCATCGTTACCTTATTTGAAGGAATAATCCAAGTGCCGTTCTTTAATTGTCGGTCTATTAATTGAATTTTAGTACGATTTGTTGAATAGTTCTTTAACTTTATACTCCAATTATTTAATAAAAAAGAAGAATTTGTTCTTTTTGTTTCCAGTTCGTATTGAAATTTGACTGGACCATTATGTATATTTATTTCCTTTTTTCTATGATTGTTCCATTTACACTCCTGTTTTTCCCCATCAAAGCACTGAAAATTTTTTGCATTTTCGGGTAATACTATCTCATGAACACCATTATCAGTTAACTGTATTGTCTGCTCAATTTTAAAGTAATCCTTATGATGCTCAATTGTTATATTTTGATCAACCTTTTTTGTCTTAATATGCTTTTTTTCAGTTGAATAACCATGCCATTGAAAATAAAGCAACCCCCCCAGCAAGAATAAAAGGAAGACTATTAAATATTTTAAAACGGTTTTACGGAACATCTCTTACTCCTTTTTGTTACTCTTTCTACATACTGCTCCAATGAATACTTTGGGACATCTTCTCATTTTCCTAATTCAATGATACATTATATAAGAGTGCTATATCTAGAAGAAAATAATGATTTTAGAAATGTGAGGAAATTAAAATGTTACAACGTTTTATTGAACTTGGTGAAGGTTATTCAGATATCTATGAATTATTAGAATTAGCAAACGCAAATCAGCATCGCTTGGTTCATTTAATGGCACTGCATACTACAGTAAATCAAAAACCTATGACTTCTTTAATTATCGTATTGCAGCCTACAAGTCCTGGGGACTTTCAAGCACTTTATATTTGCAGAGAGGGTATTCCTAATCCAAATACTACTCCTAATAAAAGATTTGATCTTTTTCGTAGTTTAGCAGATCAACTTGGAAAAACTATCATTGAAATGGAAGTAAGAAGTTCAAAGGGATTTGCTGAATTAGAGCTTTATTATCAATATTTAATTGGAATTTTACGTTTGAATCATTATATACCTGCCCTACAATAAGAAAAGCACAAGCGTTTTGCCCATCGAAGTACGCTCAATAAGCGCTGGAGCTAGACATAGTAGGCATTTTTTAATCATTAATACCATCAAAAAATTATACTTTCTTATCTTATAAATAAGGGCAGTTCCTAGAAAGGAACTGCCCTTAAAATTATAAGCCAATTTTATAATCATATTCCTTTGCTTTATCTGGCTTAGAATTTTCATACTCTGTTTTTAAAAATGGTTTACAAGAAGCTTCCACTTTACGTACGAATGGCATAGAAGAAAACTTTTCCTGTAATTCATCAATTTCAATACGATCACAATACAACACAACATATTTCATTCTTTTTGAAACATAATGTACATTGCCAAACCTTCTAAGGGTTTTTGCATGCTTTAAGTTATAAAGCCAAATAATTAATCCTTGTCTTTCATTAAACATATCTTTTTCCCCTTAATTCCTCATCTTCGTAATTTTAGCATATTTCACATCTTATTTTCAATGTCAGAAAATTAGTATTTGTAAAAGTTTTTTTGTAGGAGTTTCTAATAGTTGAGGAATCTTTCTAATACAGAATTTTCATTAAAAAACAAAAGGAATACGGATAGTATTCCTTTAAAATCAACATTATTAAGAATGTAATGAATATAACTTCTACAGATCATTTATGCAGAGCAGCTACAGCCTCCTCCGGATCCACAACCACCTGAACAAGATGAATTAGCATCAAAAAATGGATTCCCTGTAGGAACTTTAATATGCTGAGATACAGATTTTCCAACAATGACACTTATATGATCGAGAATATCTTGTAAAGCGTTTTCTGCCTTTCGAAAATTCGCGATATTTTCATCCATATCCATTTCGCGTTTTACTTCACGTGTGCGTACGTTTATTGTTTTATAATCAGGATGATATCTTCCAAATCGCTGTACCTCTTCGTAGAGCTCCTTCATCTTTACAAATTCTCTTATCTTTTCTTGGGTTCGTTTATCATTATTTATTTTAAAATAATACTTTCTATATTCATCTGCAGCTTCAGACTGTAGAACCATTTTGGATAATTCGTCAGCCAAAGCTAAAATTTGTACTCTTTCAATAGTTGCAAGCAAAAAAGCTCACCTCCAACTTTATTCTATCATGTTTTAAGTAAGCATGCGAATAAGGAGATTTAAATAATCGTTACATAGAAATCCTTTGATAAACCATAACTTTTATTATTCATTTGAACGACATCTATTTTGATATGGTGAACACCTTTAGTGAAACCTTTCATAACGAATGCGGCTGTATAATATTCTGCATGAAGTCTCCCATCAACATATACTTTAATTTTTCCACGTTTTGCATTTTTGTTTAATCCAGAAAATGTTATAGAAGGTACCATGCACTCAACAAATACATTGGGACCTTGAACAATATGCCGAATGGTTGCATGTTGATTGATTTGAGAAATGTTTTTTTGTTCAGACGCTTTCACATTAAACGTTTCAGGTTTCGGAATATTTTGTTTACATCCAGTCAATAACATTAACAAAAGAGATAGACAAATTAAGCCTCTCATTTTTATCACTCCTTGTTCTTAGCTTCTACAGAACAAGAAATTTTACACAAAAAAAAGATACATTTATAAAATAATGTATCTTAGTCACTAACCTTGTGAGGACATTCCTTGAATCATGTTCATCATCATAGATGCCATTTGTAGACCATTATTAAATTTTTCTACACGCTGAGGAATCGTTTTTTCAAAATAATGGAGGGATGCGATTTCAAATTTATCTAATTCCTCTGGATGACGGGTTAATTTCCTGTACCACATGGGTTGACGCCTTAAAAATTGTTTAAGTTCATTTTTAGAGTAAATATATTCCATTATATCTTTACGCATATAGTACCCCTCCTTTTAATCTTTTCGAAACGAAAAAGGATGTTTAGTCTCGTTTTTTGTTGTACTTACCGTTTGATTTCCTCCTTGAAATTGTGAAAGAACTCCTTGAACAGATGCAATGACCTGACTTAAATTATTTAGATGGTGTTGCATCTGGTTCGCATCCATTTTTTGTACAATATTGTTAATCTGGCTCATCCAATTTCCGCTACTCTTTTCGTCTTTACTACTCTCTGTATCATTAGATTTTTCTTTTTTCACACCATCATGAATAAATTTATCCCAATAAGGATCATTTTCACCAAGAAGATACCAATCCTCATAAAATTCCTGAAGTGTATTTGTGCCGTTTTTCACCTCATCCATAAGCTTAGGATGTTCTTTTACAAACGATTTAAATTTTTCAATTGATGGGTGAAGTTTTTTATTCCCCATATCCATTCACCTCATATATTGTAAAACTTACTCACACGTTGAATGATTAATTAATATGCATTACATTATTTTTTTACCGTTTCATTAGAGTTTTAGCCTACTATAAATTATGTAATTATTGAAAAAAGGTGAAGAAGTTTTCTTTGGTACACTACTTTATTGATATTTCCTATGCAAGTGCGAAAAAAAAGATGATCTAAATCATAAAATGACTAGATCACCTTCTATTGTTTTAGTTACCTTTCCCAGCTTTTTTCTATAAAATTCTGAGTGTAGTATTTTTGATATACCCCTACTCCTAAATGTGTAAATTCAGTCTCCAATAACGCTTTTCGATGGCCCTCAGAATTCAACCATCCCTCTACAGCCGATGGCGCATCTAAATATTGTGCTGCAATATTTTCACCTGCAAGTTGATAAAAAACATGTGCAGATTGAAGCCGATTTTCTAAATCACCATATTTAGGAGATTCATGTGAAAAATACTTTTCAACAAACATATCTTTGCTGTGATTATATGCAACATCTGCTGTTTGCTGATCCCATTCCAATTTATTCAGACTAAATCTCTGACGAATGATATTTGTTATATCAAAGATCTGTTTTTCACTGCCTATCTCAATAGATCTCCACAATGATTCAACAATTGGCATAGGCTTTATTAATTGACCGCGATAATTCATTTCATATGGATTTTGCTTTATTAAAGCTGCTTTATCAAAAAAACGGATACTCGACAAAGTCCCTTTAAATTTATCAAAAGAAAGCTGAGCATAGATGGAACCTAATTGAACTAATGGTCTAATGTTTAAATCTTCTTCAGATAATTCCAATTGATAGGTTCCATTATCATATTCTACAGTAATATCTGGATCTAAGGCGATATTTTGATAAATATCCTTTACATCTTCTCCAATTCTAAATGGAGATATGTTATTATTGCTCCCAATTGCATAAATAGTTACGACCTTTCCTTTATATACACCTACTTGGAAATAGGATTCATCTTCTTTATGATAAATCCACCATTCGTAATCATACGCTGAAGGATCTCTTCTAA
Organism: Heyndrickxia sporothermodurans; assembly: GCA_018333075.1. GTDB lineage: Bacteria > Bacillota > Bacilli > Bacillales > Bacillaceae_C > Heyndrickxia > Heyndrickxia sporothermodurans_A. The sequence continues at coordinate 222,679 of BORH01000001.1, forward strand.
TTGGTTTACCATACTTATTAATGATTTTATCGGATGATTCTCCTATAAAAGTAGAAAGTCCAGATTTTGGTCTTTTATAAGGCTTTTTAATATTTTTGTTAGAAACTTGTTGATTAACTGACATGGGTGTTTCTTTCGTATGATTCTCATTTAAAATTTCATTATTATTTTCTGGTCTTAAATGAAAATAAAAGCTTATAATAAAAATAATTACTAATATAATTAATACTTTTATGAAAGTACGCAGTTTTTTCTCCCCTTCCAAAGATTTAGACATTTCAAAATAACAAGACTAGAAAATCTATTAAATATGATGGTTCTTATATCATTTATATCGTATTTATACTATACATATTATAGCATTTCAATAATATGAGTTAGAAGTAAAAAAATCGTAAAGAAAAACCTCTTATGCAAGAGGTTTTTCATCATTTCTTAATGTTGAATTTGACTTTCAGATGTCTCAGATATTTCTGATAGTGCCTGTTGGTCAGTTAAATCTCTCACTTCTAAATCTCCTAATGCGACAATACCAACTAGTTTTCCCTTTTCTACAATAGGAATCCTACGAATTTGATGTTTAGCCATCAAACGAGTTGCTTCCTGAGTAGTGGTTTCTGGTGAAGCAGTTATTAAATTTGTACTCATGATTTCCTCTACTTTAGATGAAGCTGGATGTTTTTCTACAATACACCGAAGAACAATATCTCTATCTGTTATAACCCCTACTAGAATTTCATTATCTACAATAAGAATTACACCAACATTCTCCTTTTCATCTTTAATGCTACTTCATATACATTATCTAATAAAGAACAAGTTTCAACTTCTTTTGTCATAATATCTCTTATTTGAGTCATTTAGCTCCCGCTATAAATATTTTTTATGTTGGTTCTTTCCAACAATAATAACTTTTCCTTTTCTTTTAGTAATGTTCCTATAAAAGCTGATTCTGTTCATGATTAATGAATTGAAAGTACATAATAGGAATAACGATTTTCACTTCTTATTCACAATGTATACATTGCAAGAAAGGATTTTTTAGACTATTATTAAACATGAGAGAAATTGTCTATTTATTGATTTCGTTCTTTTTAGTATTAGGAGGGAATAAAGATAATGAATTTTGAAAATATCGGAATTCAAGCATTTAAAGCAGATTTGAACAGATTAGATGATGTTATGAAAAGATATGGAATGGTTCGTGCTGAACAATGGGATTATGAACGCGCATCTTATGATCGCAAATTCATTATTAGAGAAGGAACTTATTACTTACGTGTTCAAGCTTATGCCGTAGAAGGTGATGTTGATACATTTGATGCTCTAATGCAATTAATGACTCCTATTTTAGGTAAACATTACTATCCACATGGTGTTGAATATGGTGATGATGAAGTTTATCCAACACACTTAGTCAAACAATGTGAACAAATTTTAACTAGTTTAAAAAATGAAATCGAAGCTTTTGCTGAATAAAAAAAACAGTGCAGTCTCTGCACTGTTTTTTTAAACCCCTAAAATGGCTTTGATAACTGAGGTCGTTTCTCCTCCGTGGTAAAAAACATACAACAGTAAATATACAATTACACCAGTAATAGCTGTAAAAAACCATATCACACTTGTTACCGGACCTAGCTTTCGATGAAACGATAGGCGATTCTTGTAGCCGCTCCACAAAGTAATAATTCCAAAAACTGCACCAATCGTCGCAAGTGTAATATGAAATATTAAAAAGATCGTATAGAAAATTTTTAAGTTATCCGGACCACCAAAGGATGTATTCCCAATAAAGATCGTTCTAGAAGCATAAATGATAAAAAATACAACAGCAAAAATTGCTGCAAATGTCATCATTTTTTTATGCAAATCTATTTTTTTCTTTCTAATTAGATTCCAGCCAATAGCAACAAAAATAGCACTAATGACAATACATGAAGTACTTATTGTAGGTAAAATAGGAACTGCCATAATATCTCCTCTCAACATTTCAATAATATGTATGGATAGAGAAGAAAAACTCCATCCAATAAATTACTTTGTAGGCTGTGGCTTACTTGACATTAATGCTTTTTCAGTAAATGCCTCTGCTTCTTGTTGATCCTTTTTAAACCATGCGTAAAATATTCTTGCTAGTACAAATCCATAAATTACCTCTTGAACAAGTTTCATCACAATTGCACCCAATTGTTGATCTTCTACAACTGGTAATTTTGAGAATAATTCAGGTCCACTTAGATTTAAGCCTGCTAATGTATCAGAAGGAACACAAAGCGCCATTGCTTTTAACCATAATGCTCCATTGGAGTATGTTTCATACAATGGTTTTCCAGCAAAAATTAGAATACCACATGCAGGTGTAAGTAAAATAGCACTTGCAAATAAATACCCAACTCTTTTTAAACCGCTCAATTGAGGATAATTAGGAAGAGTATTAATAAGTGGCCACCACATGAAAACAGCAAGTATGAATAATAGCATTGTATAACCACCATGTGCAGCTTCACTCATTTTGATTGCATCAAAAATGAAGGGTATATGATAAAAAGAAAAAGCAACATTAAACAAAACGACCGATAGAACCGGTTTTGTAAAAAAACGAAAGATTGGTTTAATGACAGGAAGATTTAATGTAGCTTCCCATAACCAATTTGGAATACTTAGCATCAATAACGGTGTCATAATGATCAATAAAATCGACATTTGCACCATATGATACGTAAACATAATATGAGCTAGTAAATCAATTGGAGATCCTTTTACAATGTACAATAATATCATGGAAATAATAAAATAAACCGCTTGCTTTACTGTTAATGGCTCACTGTTTTTAAAATCTTTTCTCCATTTTATTGTTATTAAAAAATATAAAACTGTCATGAATAAAATAGTAATGATAAAAAAAGGACTCCATAAAGCCTGGAAACCAAATATACTTAAAGGCACTGCCTTCACCTCTTTTTCTCTTGTATTGATATCTGGTCAGCTCTTATCTAATACAAGTCTATTTTGCATCCTACATCTTTCATTATACGTTTGTAAAAAACAATCTTCAATGTTAGGGAATGACAAGTTATTGACAGTTTTTAATTGCTCATGATTATTCTATACTTTATTAAAAAAATCCAGTCTCTCGACTGGATTTTTTTTACCACCAAATAATAGTGAAAAATGTTAGCAATGTAAGGAAGGCAACAAATACTCCAGAATACAAGAATAATTGCACCGCTTCATGTCCTTTATGACTCATATGCATAAAATAATACAATTGAAATATCACTTGTACAACTGCTAATAATAGAATAAATGGAATTGTAAACCATTTTGAAAAACCAGCAGCTACCGCACCAAATGCAATAAGCGTTAATAATATCATCATAACAAATGATATTACTTGATATTTCATTTCCTCTGCACTTTTTCTACGACGATATTCATAGTCTACTCTTGGATTTCCGGAATTAAGCTGTTCATTTGTCATATTCTTATCCCACCATTCCCATTAAGTATACGACTGTGAAAATGAATACCCATACAACGTCAATAAAATGCCAATATAAACTAGCTACATAAAATTTTGGAGCGTTGTATAGACTCAAACCACGATTTGCATTACGAATCATTAATGCAAGAATCCAACATAAACCGAACGCAACGTGAGCACCATGGAAGCCAACTAAAGTATAGAAGGCAGATCCAAATGCACTGCTTGTGAAAGTATGATGAAATTCATGCACATAATGATTAAACTCATAAATTTCCAAGCCTAAGAATGCTGCACCTAAAACAATTGTAACAAATAGCCAAGCTTGCATCTTTTTAAAGCTATAGTTTTTCATATGATACATTGCATAAACACTAGTAATTGAACTAGTTAATAGCAGCATTGTAGCGATAAATGATAATGGTAATTCAAATAAGTCTTTTGCATGTGCCATAGAAGGATCAGGAACTTTATCCTTTAAGGCAATATATGTTGCAAATAGGGAAGCGAACAATACAGTTTCGCCACCAAGGAATAACCAGAAACCTAAAAATTTATTTTTCCCTTCGAGGGTAGCTTTTTCAGGTGCTTCAGGCCATGTTTTTGGAGTGAACTTTTCTTCAACATGCATTACGCCTTAACCCCCTTATTTTTATCATCTTCAATTAATTCTTCTTTATGAATGTGGAATCCATGGTCATCCTTTAATGAACGTATTAGCATTGATCCTAATGCAATAGCTAAACCAATAATTAATACTGGAAGTCCCCAAGTGTTCCCTTTATCTCCATGATACATTGCACCGAATGCTGCAATGAATAATCCAAATGAGATAAATACTGGTAGGATTGATCCATTTGGCATATGTATATCACCAAGTGGTTCAGCTGGTGTTAATTCTTTTTTACCTTCAGATTTTTCAATCCACCAAGTATCGATTCCACGAACTAATGGAAGCTGTTTAAAGTTATAGAAAGGTGGTGGTGATGGAATTGCCCATTCAAGTGTACGTCCATCTCCCCAAGGATCGTTTCCAACTTTTTTATTTTGTACAGATGTGACAACGATGTTAATTAATAAAACAATTACACCGAATGCCATAAAACCGGCACCGATTGAACTGATTAAGTTTCCAGTGTCCAAGCCTTGGTTCGGAAGGAATTTCCAAATACGACGAGGCATTCCCATTAAACCTAAGAAATGTTGGATAAAGAATGTTAAATGGAAACCAATTAAAAATGTCCAGAAAGTAATTTTTCCTAATGTTTCGTTTAGCATTGTACCAAACATTTTTGGCCAATAAAATTGAGTTCCAGCAATTAACGCGAATACTACCCCACCAACAATTACATAATGGAAGTGAGCAACTACGAAATAGGTATCATGGTACTGATAGTCAGCAGGTGCAGCAGCAAGCATAACACCAGTTACCCCACCCATTAAGAAGGAAGGAATAAAAGCCGCAGCCCATAGCATTGGAGTTGTGAATTTAATATTCCCGCCCCACATCGTTAATAGCCAGTTGAAAATTTTCATACCTGTTGGAACAGCGATTGTCATTGTTGCAACCGCGAAAATCGCATTGGCAATATCACCTAGACCAACTGTAAACATATGGTGAGCCCAAACCATGAAACCTAAGAATCCGATTAAGACTGTTGCAAATACCATTGATGAATAACCAAACAATCTTTTTCTTGAAAAAACCGCAAAGATTTCTGAGAAAATCCCGAAAGCAGGTAAGATTAAAATATAAACCTCTGGGTGTCCAAAAATCCAGAATAAATGCTCCCAAATGATTGTATTACCGCCGCCGACAACATCAAAGAATTGGGCACCGAACATACGGTCAAATGTTAGCATAAACATTCCAACTGTTAATGGAGGGAATGCAAAAAGAATTAATGCAGATGTAACAAAAGTTGTCCAAGTAAACATAGGCATACGCATATATGTCATACCTGGCGCACGCATATTAATTATGGTAACTAGGAAGTTAATCCCACCCATTAACGTACCAAAACCTGAGATCTGTAAACCTAATGCATAGAAATCGACACCATGACCAGGTGATGCAAGTGATAATGATGCATAGGAAGTCCACCCAGCATCAGGAGCTCCACCTAAAAACCATGAAAGGTTAACAAATAATCCTCCAAAGAAGAATAACCAAAATCCTAAAGAGTTTATAAATGGAAATGCTACGTCACGAGCACCAATTTGTAACGGCATAACAGCATTCATAAATGCAAATACAAGTGGCATTGCCGCTAGGAAAATCATGGTCGTACCGTGCATGGTAAGAACTTCGTTGTAAAGACCTGCACTGACGAAATTGCTGTCAGGAAGTGCAAGCTGAATACGAATGATCAATGCTTCAACTCCACCGATTAAAAAGAACAATCCCCCAGCAATTAAATAAAGAATTGCGATCTTTTTATGGTCTACTGTTGTTAAATAGTCCCATATGGTAGCGCCAAAGCCTTTTTTCTGAGCTTTACTACTCACAGTTAAACCTCCCTTTATACCCTTAATAACCAATTATTGTTGTACTTTTAATCCCATTAAATATTCTGCCAATGCATCTATTTCTTGATCGTTTAATTTATCTTTAAATGCAGGCATTTTATTTCCTGGTTTATAAGCCTGTGGATTTTTAATCCATTTTTTAATATTTTCTTTGTTATGTTCTAAAATACCTGCGACACGTTCACGCTCACCAAAGTCTGTTAAGTTTGGAGCAGTACGTGCTGCTTCAGGTGTAGAATTATCTGGTGAAATCGCATGACAGCCGATACAGCCTTTAGGTCCTTGGGTTTTGAAAAGTTCTTCACCTTGCTTAGCTAAATCTGAAGTTGGTGTTACACCATCTTTGCCAACGTTTTTCATGTCCTTAGCCCATTGTGCGAATTCATCTTTAGACATCGTTTTTACTTTGAAATCCATTAACGCATGGGATGGACCACAAAGCTCAGCACATTTTCCGTAAAAGACATTTCCAGCTTCTTTAGCTTTATCGCTATCAAATTCTAACCAGAATTTATTGATGTTATCCACATTCGTATCGATTTTCCCTCCTACTGCAGGAATCCAAAATGAGTGCTTAACATCTGAAGATTTTAGCTTGAAATATACTTTTTGATCGGTTGGAACGACTAAGTCCTGGCTTGTAACAATACCTAGACCTGGATATTCAAATTCCCACCAATATAAATTAGATCGTACATTTACAACCAATTCTTTTGGTTTACCATCTTTGTCCTTTTTCTCCATAGCTGCAGTATCACCAAAATTAAAAGTGGCAGCTACAGTTGGAACAGCTAAAACAAGCAATAAGATAATCGGAATAACTGTCCAAATAATTTCAAGTACATGATTTCCTTCAACCTGTTTCGGTATCATGTTTTCTTTTGCTTTTGTTCGTCTAAAACGAATGATTGCTACTAAGAAAATAATTACTACTACAAGAATTACAGCTACCATTATGCTAACACTCAAAATCATTAAATGGTATTGCTTTCGAGCAACTTCACCGGCAGGCTTTAACGCCGATAAGAAAGGCTCACCGCAGCCGGAAAGAGCAAGCGCTAACACAGCAAAAACTGAGACTAGACGCCATTTTTTCAGCCATTGTTTCATAGCTTAATCAAACCCCACTTTCATTTTATGTCTTTAGTTCACAAGGACAATTATATATGGATTTCTTTATATAAAGAAAGAATTCCCCAAAAATTATATAACAGTGACAATTACCATTGCTACGAACAAGATTGTTAAATAGTTTAAAGAATACACAAACATTAATCTTGCCCATTTCAAATCATCTTTCATTTTGAAGCCATAAAGACCTAAAACAAGCCAACCGATATTAAATATCGTAGCTAAAACAAAAAATGTCATCCCTAATGGCAAAAGGAAAAATGGTAATGGCAATAAACAAGCTACCCAAAATACAATGTGGCGCTTAGTTACCTCAAAACCCTTTACTACTGGTAGCATAGGTATTTTTGCAGCTCTATATTCCTCACAGCGCTTCATTGCTAATGCATAGAAATGCGGCGGCTGCCAAATAAACATCATTAGAAAAAGAACCCATGCAATAGGATCTAGATTCGGATCTACTGCAGCCCAGCCAATTAGTGGCGGAACGGCACCTGAAATACTGCCTACGATTGTATTGCTTACATATAGACGTTTAGACCACATAGAGTAAAGAACTACATAACTAAAAACACCTATAATTCCAATAACTCCTGCTGTTATCGAAGTCATAAATAATAAAATTGTTCCAAGTATGATAAAAGAAAATCCAATCGTCAACACTTTGGCGCCACTTATCTTACCGGTAACAGTTGGCCTTGATTTTGTACGGCTCATAATAGGATCAATATCACGATCAATAAAGTTATTTATACTACATGACCCAGCAATAATTAATGCTGATCCTAGTAATGCTAGTACAATGATATCCAATGATTGTAAAAAATGTTGATGAGTAAACACTAGTGCTAACCATAATCCAGTAAAAGTAGTAATCAAATTCGAATTAACGATTCCAATTTTAATTAACGATAAAAAGTCCTTTAAAGCAGTTGTTTCAGGAACATTTGTATTATTCATATCGATCACTCGACTATTTGACATTCGTAACCCCCCCCTTCAAAAGCAGTAAACAACATATATAATATTACTATAAAACATATTGGAACGTAATTCTATATTCCGACAAATTTTCGATAATTGTTCACTTTTATTCATTATGTATGGTAGTTATATTATATATGTCGATTCTTCTACTTTCAGTTTACCACAAACTTCAAAAATTAGACTTTAATGCAGATGAGTTCTATCATCTATCAACTTCATATTAAATCATATCTAATGATCTTTTTGTGAAAGCTTTTCAAATGATTTTTGTCTATTTTGTGTCACAAACTACAATGATAGGACATTCCCTTACTTTTAGCAACTAATCTGCATGATAAAACCATCTACTAAACATTTTCCCTTTACGAATAATCCCCTTATTAAGAATTCTGAGTTTTTATTTTACTGTAGTGTATTAATTGTAACATTTTATCGGTTGTCTTTTTTAGAGCTTTTAGGTAGTATCAGATTGTATATTTGTCGTTTTCATTTGTTTTTTCTTATGATTTCATAGAGGATGACTATTATAGAATATTTAAGTTAAGAAGGTGAATTGATTGCGTCGAGGATTGAAATGGCTCGCGGCATTGACGACGCTTGGGATGCTATTCGTACTTATCGGTGGGGCCTTAGTTACGAAAACCGGTTCTGAAATGGGATGTGGCAAGTCTTGGCCACTATGCCACGGACAGATTATTCCGGATGAAATTACTGCGGCAACTATTATAGAATTAGCCCATAGACTTGTTTCAGGTAGTGTCGGCATTGTTCTATTAATTTTATCGATTTGGGCATGGAAAGCAATTGGTCATAAGCGCGAAACCAAATTTTTAGTCATTTTATCTTTATTCTTTTTAATATTGCAAGCTCTGATTGGCGCAGCAGCAGTTGTATGGGGACAATCAGATTTTGTACTAGCTTTACATTTTGGTATTTCTCTTATTTCTTTTGCATCTGTTTTCCTTTTAACCTTGCTTATTTTTGAAGTAGATCAAAAATTTGATGCATCGAAATTAGTCATTGACAAACGTATGAAATTTCATACAATCGCTGTTACAATATACAGTTATCTTGTTGTTTACTCAGGAGCACTAGTAAGGCATGCAGACGCTAGTCTTGTTTGTAAAGATTGGCCTTTCTGTATAAACGAAAAAATTGGATTACCGACTAATCTACATCAATGGATTCAGATGGGACATCGGTTGGCAGCAGGCATCATTTTTATTTGGATTGCATATATAACTTATTTAAGCGTGAAGAATTATAGACATCAAGCTGTAATGTATCGTGGCTGGATTATCGCGTTTGTATTAGTTTGTTTACAAGTTATTGCAGGTGCACTTATTATTTTTACAAGACTTAACCTATACATCGCCCTTGCACACGCATTGTTTATATCTTGTTTATTTGGCTTACTAAGTTATTTTATTTTATTGATTGGAAGAAGCAATAAAAACAGGCCACAATGACAATGAACATAATTAAAAAGCATTCACGTTTTTTGGACAGACTCCAATAATCAGTGAATGCTTTTATTTTGGTTGAGATCCACTATAAAAATAAAATGTAATAACAATGAATACATGGACAAGTTGTGCAAAAGTTAGTTATCCCCTAAAAATACGGTGTGAATCATGGGGAATGCGCTTTTATAAAACGTTACATATTCATTTAGTGTAATTTCTAACACGAAAAATAAGGAATTTAAAAAGTCTCGATTATTCATTATTCTATTAAATAATAAAAAGTGGTATAGGCAAAATTAAAAGGCATGAGTCCAGTCCAAAACTGGATTCATGCCAACTGCTATCTATGAATTACTATTATCAGCAAGTCAATTAAAAAGTCTTAATCTCATAAAAATGCTAATTTTTCACGCTAAAAGATTGAAGATATTTTATTGTCTATTCTGCTTTTTCCATTTCAATTAATAAATCATTCGGTTGAATAGCTTCCCCATTTTGAACATGTATTTCTTTTATTACTCCTGCGAACGGAGCTTGAATCGTTGTTTCCATTTTCATTGCCTCTGTAATTAAAAGGTGATCTCCCTGCTTTACCTTGTCTCCCTTTTGTACCATCAGTTTAATTACTGTTCCTGGCATTGTCGCACCTAAGTGCTGCTCATTTTTCGGATCAATTTTCACTTTATTAGCAACAACAGATTTAATGCTTTCATCTCTTATGACAACTTCTCGAGGCTGTCCATTTAATTCAAAATATATTACCCTTGTCCCATCTGTCCTTGGCTGTCCAATCGAAACTAGCTGTACAAATAGTGTTTTTCCTTTTTCAATTTCTACCTCTATTTCTTCACCTAATCTCATACCATAGAAGAAGGTAGCTGTGTCAATAACTGAAACATCTCCATATTGTTCAACAGTTTTCACATAGTCTAAGAAGACCTTTGGATAAAGTGCATAGGAAATTATTTCGTATTTATTTGGTTCTCTACCAATTTCGTTCGATAAAGCTTCCTTTAATTCCATTAAATTTACATCTTCCATTAGTTCTCCAGGTCTCACTTCAATCGGTTCTCTATCTTTTAAAATAATTCGTTGAAGTTCTTTTGGAAATCCATTTACTGGCTGTCCTAAATAGCCTTGGAACATTTCAACCACTGAATCTGGAAAATCAATTTTTGATCCTCTATTAAATACATCCTCTTCAGTAAGATCATTTTGCACCATAAATAATGCCATATCACCAACGACTTTTGAAGATGGTGTAACTTTAACGATATCTCCAAACATATGGTTGACAACTTGATACATTTCCTTTACTTCATCCCAGCGCTCACCAAGTCCAACAGCCTTTGCTTGCTGTTGCAAATTACTGTATTGTCCTCCAGGCATTTCATGACGATATACTTCTGTATGAGGTGAATTCATCCCACTTTCAAATCCATTGTAATATTTTCTTACATCTTCCCAATAATTTGTAAGCTTTTCAGCGGAATGAATATTAATATTCGGTTTTCTTTCAGTACCATCTAAAGCGTAATATAAACCGTTTAAGCTCGGTTGTGAGGTTAATCCAGCCATGGAGTTAACCGCTACATCAACAATATCTACACCCGCCTCAATTGCTTTCGCATATGTGTAAAGTCCATTCCCGCTCGTATCATGAGTATGGAGATGAATTGGGATTTCAATCGTTTCTTTCAATTCAGATATTAATTGATAGGCTGCTTGTGGCTTTAACAGTCCGGCCATATCTTTAATTGCTAAAATATGTGCACCTTGATTTTCTAACTCTTTAGCAAGATTTTTATAATATTGAATATTGTATTTTTTTCTTAATGGATCATTGATATCTCCAGTATAACAAATTGAAGCTTCCGCAACTTTTCCTGTTTGTCTAACTGCATCTATCGCTACTTCCATCCCTTTAACCCAATTCAAGCTATCAAATATTCTAAAAATATCAATACCAGCTTGCGCTGACAGCTGTGCAAATTCTCGAATGATATTGTCAGGATAATTCTTATACCCGACAGCATTCGATCCTCTAAATAGCATTTGGAAAAGTATATTCGGAATCTGCTCCCTTAAATCTTTTAATCGTTTCCAAGGGTCTTCTTTTAAGAAACGATAAGCAACATCAAAGGTAGCTCCACCCCACATTTCTAAAGAAAATAATTCAGGCAGTAAACTTGCTGTCGGTTCAGCAATTTTTTGAATATCATGTGTTCGAACACGAGTAGCTAATAATGATTGATGAGCATCTCGAAATGTCGTATCTGTTAAAAGAACTTCCTTCTGAGCTTTAATCCATTGAGCAAGACCCTCAGCACCTTCATTGTCAAGAATTTGTTTCGTTCCTGAAGGAGATTTTTCTGCAAACCTAATTTTAGGCACTCGACTTTTTGGAAATAACGGCTTTTCAATTTTTTCTATACTAGGAAAACCGTTGATAGTTACTGTGCCGATATAAGAAAGCATTTTAGTACCACGATCTTTACTAATAGGAAAATCAAATAATTCTGGTGTTGAATCAATGAAAGAAGTATCATATTCACCTGTAATAAATTTGCGATGCTTAACAACATTGATTAAGAACGGTATATTTGTTTTAATTCCCCTAATACGAAATTCTTTTAAATTTCGCACCATCTTTGCGGCAGCTTGTTCGAACGTTAATGCAGATGTAGAGAGTTTAACTAATAATGAATCATAATAAGGAGTAATCACCGCTCCTTGGAAGCTGTTCCCTGCATCAAGACGAACGCCAAATCCCCCGCCTGAACGATATGCCATAATTTTTCCGGTATCAGGCATAAAGTGATTTAATGGATCTTCTGTAGTTACCCTTGATTGAATGGCAAATCCATTTATTTTTAGTTCATCCTGTTTTGGAATTCCCAGTTTTTCTCCATGCAAAGGATATCCTTCCGCTATCATAATTTGCGATTGAACAATATCAATTCCTGTAATCATCTCTGTAATTGTATGCTCCACTTGAACACGTGGATTTACTTCAATAAAGTAAAATTGATCATCAGCAACTAAAAACTCAACTGTTCCAGCATTCACATATTTCACTTTTTCCATTAAATCAACTGCTGCTTGACATATGTTGTTACGCAATTCCTCAGTTAGGGACACACACGGAGCAACTTCAACAACTTTTTGATGGCGCCTTTGTACAGAACAGTCTCTTTCAAATAAGTGTACAATGTTACCATCCACATCCCCTAAAATCTGTACTTCAATATGCTTAGGGTTTTTTATATATTTTTCTACATAGACTTCATCACTACCAAAGGCGGCCTTTGCTTCAGATTTTGCTCGATTATAAGCCTCGACTACTTCGTTGCTGTTATTTACTATTCTCATACCGCGTCCGCCGCCGCCTAAAGAGGCTTTAATTATGATAGGAAAGCCGAATTTTTCACCAAACTCTTGTACCTCATCCAATGATGTAATGGGTCCATCGCTTCCCGGTATGACAGGAATATTAGCGAGAATGGCTTGTTCTTTAGCTTTCACTTTATCACCAAACATATCTAAATGAATGGGCTTAGGTCCGATAAATAATAGTCCTTCTTCCATGCACCGATTGGCAAAATGAATATTTTCTGATAAGAATCCATAACCAGGGTGAATGGCATCAACGTTTGCATTTTTCGCGATTTCTATAATTCCTTCAATATCTAAATAAGCATCAATTGGTTTTTTTCCTTCTCCAACAAGATATGCCTCATCTGCTTTATAACGATGATAGGAACCAGAATCCTCTTTTGAGTAAATAGCAACTGTCCGGATATTGAGCTCAGTACAAGCACGAAATACACGAATAGCAATTTCTCCCCTGTTTGCCACTAAAATTTTTTCAATTTTATTCATTTGCTCTCTCTCCCTTTGCATATTCTTCGATGGATTTTTATTAATATTAATGTACTTTAAATCCACGAGTATTAAGTTTTGAATTCACTATTGGTTTTTGTTCAGTCTTTTTCTTATACTTTTCTTCATATTTTACAAACATAGATACATTTACTAAAACACCAAGTGAAGCTGATAAAAGCAATAATGAGGATCCCCCATAACTAATTAGTGGCAAAGGAACACCTGTAATTGGAATTAACCCTGATACTCCCCCTAGATTAATAAAGGTTTGAATGCCAATCATACTCGAAATGCCTATACATAATAAGCTTCCAAATGGATCACGGCATTTAACCCCCGTATAAATTCCTCTTAATACAAGATACGATAAACCTAGTATGACAAAGGCTACACCAAAAATCCCTAGTTCCTCACCAATAATTGCCATAATAAAATCGGTATGCGGTTCAGGGAGATAACCAAGCTTTTGAACACTTTGACCCAGTCCAACGCCTTTTACCCCTCCTGATCCTAAAGAAAGATATGAATTATATAATTGAAACCCTTCTCCTTGTTTTGTTCCAAATGGATCTAAATAACCGGAAAAACGTGCCATTTTGTTTTTCGTGAAAATCTCATCTTTTTTTAACAAGAAAAATGGAGACAAAACCAGAACTACGGCTAATCCTAAGCTTAAAAGCTTCATCATCGTCTTAAATTTCATTCCAGAACAAAACAAAATGGTTAATCCTATCGTAAAAATAATAGATGCTGTCCCAAAATCCGGCTCAATGGCTATCAAAAAACAAACAAAGATTAAAAATAATAGTGGAGGAATAACTCCTTTATTAAACTGGTCAATATAAGATTGTTTCTTTGCATATACTGCAGATAAATAGATGATGACGCTCAGTTTAACAAATTCTGAGGGCTGAATCATACTTGTCCCAATTTTAAACCAGCTTTGTGCATTGTTGGAGTTATGGCCAAATAACCGAATCCCAATAAGGGCTATAACAGATAGGAGCATAATTGCACCAAGGATTTTATTGCTTTTATAAATTTTATATGGAAAAAAGGCTGTAAAAGCAAAAGCAATAAAGGCAATAATTAAACTCTTCATCTGTTTGAAGTAAAAGAAATTACTTTCGTAGTCATATTTTTGAACTGCAACGACCATACTTGCACTATATATCATTACTAAACCAAATAAACATAGCAGTACGTACACGATGACAATGGAGTAGTCAAAAGACTTTAAGATTTTTTTTAACATAATTACCTTCCAATCCTTTAGTCTATAAAAGATATTCTTCAATTTTTCTTGATTTCCTTCTTTTTTAAAAGAATTTTAATCCTTCCAATTTTTAGCTGTATGTATGAATCCCTTTTAAAGACACTAATAAAATCAATTCTTCTTTATTCTACAAAAAAACTCAAACAATTTCAGTGAACTGTTTGAGTTTTTTTCATATAAATATATCCATAAGGATTACTGCTCCACTAATTACATGTTCATAATATAAAAAATCTAAACGATGGAGCAGAAACTATTTATTTCTTTGTAGATGCATCATGTAAAGCGGTAAGTTCTCTTTCTAGTGAATCTAGAAGCTCTTTACCATCTTTTTCATCTACTAAACCGAGTCTGACAGCAAAATCTATTTCACGGGATAGGCCAAACATTTGTGTATCCAATACTTCTTCATATAATGGACATTGGGGCATCGTTAAATTATCCATTTGGACTTTAATTAAACGCAAAATTTTATCTGCGTCAACCCTTAAAAGAGAATAGGCTTTTTCCCGGTGATCCATTTTAATTTCAGACGCCACATAGATCCCCCCGTTTTACTTAGAAAAGCACTAACACCTTTACTATCCTTCAGAATAAAAAATAAAAATACGTAGTTGTTTTACTATAAGTAAAAAGTAAAAGTTCTAGTAATCCTTAGGATTTCAGATGCTTAGAGCTTGACAGCTTCAAATAGACAATCTTATCTAAAAATTTTACTCTGAAATGAAGGAAATTGCAAGGAATAAAGGGATTTATTTTTGATTTGTTTCCCATTCTTTAGAAAGTTAATATCAAACAATAACATGATAAAAATAAAAATGAAGCTATAAACTGTGTTAACGATTTATTTTAAAAAAATAATGATGTCTGAAAATGTGACAAGTGAAAATATTAGGAGTATAATTTTTATCGTGAGAAAATGAATTATGGTGTATTTATACACATAATTCAGTGAATAGTCATGTAATTGAAGCTTTGTATGGATCTGTTTGTACATTCTTCAACTTACAATAACAGCAATAATATGTTTTTAATGTAGGGAGGCGTATGAAAATGATTATTTCTATAAGTGGAGAAGTTAAATTCCCCATTACGTTAGATGCCGGGACATGGATTTTTGATGACCGTAAAATTGATTTAAATACATATTTCGACAAGAATCTAGCTGATGTAAACGAGGACGAGGAATATACTAAAAGTGTTGGAGCGTTCTTCGATCGTGAAATTAAAGAAGGTGCTATCTCTCCTCCAACTCTTAAATCCGAGCGGAGATTCTTAAAGGAAAAGCTACTAACTGGTACTTTTGGAATAAAATTCGAGCCATTTTTAAAAAATGCTGAACCAAAAGAAACAGCTAAATCACTTATTATAGAAACTAGCGAAAAAGCTATTACTTTCCCATTAGAAGATGGCTATAATCTTATTTTAGCCTTTTCAAAAGACGGCAAAGCATTAAAACAGGATGGACCTGTTCATATATTATTTGAGGATGGATCAAATAATGATCAACCTATCAAAAATGTGAAAGGCTTTAGGGTTGAATGATTGTTAAACAACAGAATGGCATTATCCCATTCTGTTGTTTTTATATTAAAGTAAATCTGCTGCAAGTTGTGCTAGACCTGATCTTTCGCCTTTTAATAGCTTTATATGTCCAGCAACTGTTTGATCTTTAAACTTTTCTATAACGTAGGTTAAACCATTATTATATTCATCTAAATATGGATGATCAATTTGCTCTGGGTCCCCCATAAGCACAATTTTACTTCTTTCTCCAACCCTAGTTAAAATCGTTTTTACTTCATGTTTTGTTAAATTTTGCGCCTCATCAATAATGATAAATTGATCTGGTATACTTCTTCCACGAATATACGTTAGTGCTTCAACTTCAATGGAACCCATTCCTGCTAAAATAGCTTCTAATTCCCCTGGCTTTTTTGTATTAAATAGGTACTCTAAATTATCATATATTGGCTGCATCCATGGTCTTAACTTTTCTTGTTTCTCACCAGGCAAATACCCAAGATCTTTTCCAACTGGGACAATCGGCCGAGCAACAAGGAGCTTTTTATAAGTATGCAAATCTTCTGTTTGCATTAAACCCGAGGCTAAGGCTAATAGAGTTTTTCCTGTCCCCGCTTTACCTATCATCGTCACAAGGCTGATATCATCTCGAAATAATAATTCCATGGCCATTGTTTGACAGACATTTCTTGGTTTAATCCCCCAAATTGATTCTTGATTATATACTAATCTTTTCAATACCTTACCAGTATGATCAACCATTCCAATTGCAGAAGATGAACTGCCAAGTGCATCTTTCATAAGTAAAAATTGATTAGGATAGAGAGAATGATGGGCAATTTCAGATACTTTCATTTCCCCTCTTTCATAAAACATATTTAATAAATCAATGCTTATATAAATTTCTAATAATCCAGTATAAATATGATCAATTTCCACAACACGATCATTCAAAAAATCCTCGGCCTGCAATCCTAAGGCATCCGCTTTTACTCTTACTAATGCATCCTTGCTTACAAGAATAACTGGTCTTCCATTTTCTTTTGTCCCCTCTTCTAGAGATAAATTTTTAGCTACAGCTAATATTCGATTATCGTTCGTTTTTTCTATAAATATTTCTTGTAATTGCTGAAATGAACGATGATTTAACTCTATTCGGAGTACTCCACCATTTTCAAGAGGAATTTTTTCATGGAGCTTTCCCGCTTTTCTAAAGCTGTCAATCAATTTGGATACTTGTCTTGCATTTCGTCCAATCTCATCCATATATCTTTTTTTCGAATCAACTTCTTCTAATACAACTGCAGGAATAACAATTTCGTTGTCTTCAAAAGAAAATATGGCATTTGGATCTTGTAGCAAGACATTGGTATCTAATACATAAATTTTCTTCAAATTGATGCCTCCTGCTCCTTTTTTGATTATTGTATAATATGAAATTCTTCTGCTTCCTGTTCATTATTGTAGTGGACGGACATTGCTAAAATATATGAAGAAATGAATAAAGATAGAAGAAAATTGCACACTAAAAATAAGAAAAGCTAAAAAAGTCACAAGTAATAAGTTTTCAAGGTCAGTCGGTTAAATGGAAATTATGAGAATCATTAGTTGTTTAAGAATTTAAGCGGAAGAGCATGCGTAAATCATGGAGGTGCAATAAATTGAAAGCAGTTGGATGGATAGTTTGTACAACAATTTTATTAATTGGCTGTACAAACAATGGAATGGGAAAAAATCAATCACAAAATAATGTTACACCAAGAACGATTTCTGTTGAGGATAGCAATATAAAAAATGTTGATCGAAAAAGTGGGCAAGAAATATCTAGACGGTTAGTAAAATTAGCTACAAGAGAACCGAAAGTCAAGGATGCTACTGCCGTCGTCTTTGGAAATTATGCCCTAGTAGGAATTGATGTTGATGACAATATTGATCGCTCACAAGTAGGAACAATTAAATACTCAGTTGCGGAAAGTTTAAAACACGATCCATATGGAGCAAATGCGGTAATAGTTGCTGACCCCGACTTTACAGCAAGATTGAGAGAGATAGCTCAAGATATTAAAAATGGTAAGCCTGGGCAAGGTATATTAAATGAACTAGCTGATATATCGGGGCGACTAATGCCTGAAATACCAAAAAATCTAATTGTACCTAATGATTCACAAAACGGAACTGAAAAGCCAAAGAAAAACTTAAATAATACGAAAGACAAACAATTAGAGCAAGAACAGGAAAGACAATCGAATTATCATAAATAATTATAGGTTATGACATATTTTAAGTACGAAATAACTGCTAAGTAATAAAAATTTTCAACACTTTCATTTCCATGTTATACTAAAGGAAATGCAAAATGTTGGGGTGTAACAAGATATGAAAGTAAAGTGTATCATATGCGATAGACTAGATGATATTGATGATGATTCCATTGTGGCAAAACGATTACGTAACCGTCCAATCCATACTTATATGTGTGAGGAATGCCATGATCGAATTGAAGAAAAAACAATGGCAAGATTGGCATCAAGAAATATCGATATTATCGTTGATGATGATGAATTTTAAGTTTCCCTCCATAATATTATAAAATCGATTCCTTTCTAAATATAGAAAACAAAATCCACCAGAAAATTCTGGTGGATTTTGTTTTATGCATCTTCCTGAGCTTCTTCTTTCTTGTAATTATGCCGGCGTATTTTATAGACAATTAAGATAAGTGATGCAACAACTAAACCTTCTGCTATTGGAAGGAAAATCCCAAGAAAGGTCAATATCGTGCATCCAAATGCTAAAAATAAATAGATAATTGCCGTTTTCAATAGTGGAAGTTTTTGAGCGAAACCTAACTTGAAAACAAGTATACATAAGGCCACAATAGTGATATATAGCATCCACATTCCAACTTTAGGATGCTGGTCCACTCTATATAATCCAGCAAAAAAGGATAGATGTTCCTGCACATTAATTTCAGGCACTTTAAACACCCCTACACACATTTTAATTCTAATCCTATCTTAACCTTAATTGTCAAGGAAAGCAAAGTACAATACTTTTTATGCTATCTCAAAGATATTATACTAAGCTTCAAGTTACTATTTTGTTTCGGCATATTTTAATTTCTTAGCAGCCTTTTCACGTTCATTTTTATTTAATATCTTTTTGCGTAAACGGATGGACTCAGGTGTTACCTCACAATATTCATCATCATTCAAATATTCAAGAGCTTCTTCTAATGACATCGTTCTTGGCTTTTTGATGACAGATGTTTGATCTTTTGTAGCTGAACGAACATTTGTAGCATGCTTTACTTTTGTAATGTTAACGGTAATATCATTTTCACGAGTATTTTCTCCTACGATCATTCCCTCGTATATATCTGTACCTGGTTCAACAAATATCGTTCCTCTGTCTTCAACCTGCATAATGCCATATGTTGTTGCTTTTCCTGTTTCCATAGAAACTAGTACACCTTGATGTCTTCCACCTACTCGACCTGGTTGCATAGGCTGATAGCTATCAAATGAATGATTTAAAATTCCATATCCACGAGTTAAAGTCATAAATTCAGTTGTATAACCAATTAATCCTCGTGCAGGAACATTAAAAATAAGGCGAACTTGCCCATTTCCATTATTGCTCATATCAAGCATTTCACCTTTTCGTGATCCAAGTGATTCAATAATTGAACCTGTATGCTCTTCAGGAATATCTATTTGTACACGTTCGATTGGTTCACACTTTACACCATCAATTTCTTTAACAATGACTTCTGGTTTTGATACTTGAAGTTCATAACCTTCACGACGCATATTTTCGATTAGAATTGAAAGATGTAGTTCCCCACGTCCCGATACAACCCATGAATCAGGTGAATCAGTATTTTCAACTCTTAAGCTAACATCTGTTTGTAATTGGGAACGTAAACGTTCTTCAATTTTTCTAGCTGTAATAAATTTCCCTTCACGTCCTGCAAACGGACTATTATTCACAATAAATGTCATTTGCAATGTAGGTTCATCAATACGTAATGGCTGTAGTGGCTCTTGATGTTCAACAGGGCATACTGTTTCACCAACATTAATATCTTCCATTCCTGAAACCGCTACAAGATCACCGGAATAGGCCTCCTCAATTTCTTGACGCTTCAATCCAAAGAATCCAAACAATTTTGTAACACGGAATTGTTTAACTGTACCATCTAATTTCATTAATGCAACTTGTTGCCCAACTTTCATGGTACCGCGGAAAATACGACCGATTCCGATTCTTCCGACATAGTCATTATAATCTAATAATGCCACCTGGAATTGAAGAGGTTCTTCTTTCGTATCAGCTGGAGCAGGAATGTGTTCAATAATTGTATCAAATAAAACTTTCATATTTTCATCCTGTTTCTCAGGATTATCACTTGCTGTCCCATTAATGCCAGAAGCGTAAATAACTGGGAACTCTAATTGATCCTCGTTCGCATCAAGCTCAATAAATAGCTCAATCACCTCATCTACTACTTCTTCAGGACGTGCAAAGTCACGATCGATTTTATTAACAACAACAATCGGTGTTAAATTTTGCTCCAATGCTTTCTTTAATACGAAACGTGTTTGAGGCATACAGCCTTCATAAGCATCAACAACAAGAAGTACACCATCTACCATTTTCATGATCCGTTCAACTTCTCCACCGAAGTCAGCGTGTCCTGGTGTATCCATAATATTAATTTTTATATCTTTATATTGAATAGCGGTATTCTTAGCTAAGATCGTAATACCTCTTTCACGTTCAATATCGTTTGAATCCATTGCACGTTCAGCAACTTGCTCATTTGAACGAAATGTTCCAGATTGTTTGAGCAATTGATCAACAAGAGTGGTTTTCCCATGGTCAACGTGTGCAATTATTGCTATATTACGTAAATCTTCTCTCATTTTCAAAAGTGGTTCCTCCTGCCATTATGTCCGTCAATGATTAGTATATCTTTAACTTACGTATTATATCATAGTTATTTATAAATCTCCAAGTACTCTATTTTTCCATGTATTCTGATTTGGTTCAAAACGTCTTTGCGAAAATTACTTATATGAAGTAAAATATAAAAGAATTTTAAATTGTTTTTAATAGCCTTTTTATAGCTTATTTTAGGAGGCAATAATATGAAAGAAATTAAATGGATATTTGTACTTTTCGCAACCATTGCAGCTGCATCAATGGTTGGTATCGGGGTATCAATAGGTGAAAAAAGTATATTAGGAATACTCATATGCATTATTACATTAATAGTGGTTATGGGCTTTGGGTTTAAAACGAAAGCAAAGATGCGTGAGGAAGGACGTTTATAATAGTGATTAAATAATTAAATAATCACTATCTTTCTAAACCACGAAAGAGCTACCTATATCTACTTAGGTAGCTCTTCATTTTTTCAACTTACTTTAATAGGTATTGATTTAATATTTCCTCATGCAGACATTTAGTACTAACAAACACGGTATTGCTTTCTAATATATTTAAATTCTCACCCTTAACTGTAGTGACTTTTCCTCCAAGTTCTTCTACAAGCAATCTTCCAGCAGCAAAATCCCACGGAGATAGCCTCATTGCAATATAAGCATCTAATCTTCCCGTAGCTACATACGCAAATTCCAATGATGCAGCTCCAAGAGACCTAGTGGCACGTGAATCACGTACTAACTCATGTAAGTTTTCAATAGGTATATGCCGATTTGAGATTAACCATGACGAATTTATGCCAATAATCGCATCCATTACTTTTGTATTGGTTAACTTCGGAATAGGTGCCCCATTTAAGTAGGCTCCTTTTCCAGGCTCAACAAAATAAAGTTCATCAAGTACTACATCATATATGTACCCTAGCTTTCCTACACCATTTTCGTAAATGCCAATAGATATGGCAAAGTTTCTTTGTTGATGAACAAAGTTAACAGTTCCATCTATGGGATCAATAATCCAAAGTACACCTTCAGTTTTCTCAATTTCATCGCCATGTCCTTCTTCACCTATTATTTGGTGTTCTGGGAAATATTGAAGGATATTTTGAACAAAAAACTGTTCGGTTTCTTTATCAATATTAGTAACTAAATCATTGCGATCCGATTTTGACTGGACCTCCAATGTCTTTTTAAATGACTCCATAATTCTATTTCTAGCTTCTTTTAACCATTGTCTAACATATGTATCAATTTGCTCCCAATTAGCCATGGCCATAGCCTCCATCACAACTTAATTTGTAAATAGCTTAAAGGAAAATATTATGTAATTCAAGTAATTCGTTTTATCCTCATAAAAATGAACCCCATCTGTTTGATGAGGAACAGGGAGTCCGCATTCAAAACGAAAATACTTTCACATTGCTTTCATCTTTAATAATTCTTCTCTAATTTTTTCTAATCTTCTTTTCGACATATCTTTCTTTTTATTATCATTTTCTTGGATCGCTTCAAAAAGGACAGCTAGCTCATAGTCCATTTCTAATCTTAAAACGGCAATACGTTGTTGATCATATTTTTTCTTTTTCGATGTATTCATTACTTGTTTCATGAACTTCACATCCTTCCACGTTTTCATCTTAACTGATAATGAAATTTTCTGATATTACTTTATTTATATTGTATGTTCATTCATTCAGCATGTAACTAAAATGTGTAATTACCTAATTTTTTTGAAACCAAATGCAAATCTTTTTAGGTAATCAACTATCTATGATAAAATATGGTCAACTTATATGAAGGAAGATAATGGAGGCTTTACTTATGGATTCACTAAAATTTACACAGTCCGATTTTGATGTATTCGACATCGACGGTCTTGAAGCAAGAATGGAACTATTAATTTCAAACATAAGACCAAAATTAGAATATTTAGGAAAGCACTTTACCCCTACATTAAGTACTTTCACTGGAAATGAAATGTTTCCACATGTTGCGAAACATGCCAGAAGAACAATCAATCCTCCAAAAGATACATGGGTAGCTTTTGCCAACAATAAACGCGGTTATAAAATGCTTCCACATTTTCAAATAGGTCTTTGGAAAACACATGTATTTGTTTGGTTTGCTGTCATATATGAAGCTCCTAATAAAGCAGAGTACGGAAAAAAGCTAGAGCAAAACATCGATCATATCATGAAAACCATTCCACCTCACTTTGTTTGGTCGGGTGATCATATGAAGCATGATGCAACTCCAATGACAGATTTAAATAGAGATGGATTATTACAATTGTTTAAACGACTGTATTCAGTTAAAAAAGCAGAAATTTTATGTGGCATTCAAATTCCTCGCGATCAAGCAGTACTTATGGTGGAAGAGGAATGGCTTAATACAATAAATGATGCCTTTCAACATTTAATACCCCTATATCGATTAACATAAACAATTTTCCTTCTATCAAAAATGTAAAAAACCTCTTTAATAGAGGTTTTTTACATTTTTATAAGACTACCTGTTTCTGAATCCTTCATTCTTTTTACAACCTGATAGGAAGAATAGCCACTCTCTTTTTCAAATTCGTTACAGTATTTTTTTTCATCTGACTTTCCTGGAATAATTTCTTTAAAGCGTCGATATTTCTCCATTAATTCATCACGTTGAATCCCTTTTTCATATGCCTTTTCAATTGCTTCAAAAAATTTAATTACGTCAATTACCTCAGTTGTAGACCAATCCATTGAAAAAGGATATTG
Organism: Heyndrickxia sporothermodurans; assembly: GCA_018333075.1. Taxonomy (GTDB): domain Bacteria; phylum Bacillota; class Bacilli; order Bacillales; family Bacillaceae_C; genus Heyndrickxia; species Heyndrickxia sporothermodurans_A. The sequence goes on from BORH01000001.1 coordinate 246,663, forward strand.
ATATTCCATTTTAACACCGTCTTTCTAGTTGAATAACTTGTTTTAATTTACTTTCCCCATTGATGTCGAATTTCATTAGCTTCTTTTATTATCCGATTGATCAATTCCTCAACAGATGGGATATCATCGATCAACCCCATCACTTGACCAGCCCAAGCAAATCCTCCATCCTCCATACCATTATATATATAATTTTTATTGGCTTGTCCACTAATAAATTGTTTTAATTCCTCATAGCCTGCTTTCATTTTTTCAAGTTCTAAAATTTTTTCTGTCCACTTATTTGTAATCGCGCGTCCTGGAGCCCCAAGAGTACGTTTAATAACTGTTGTATCGGATACAGTGCCCTTTACTATAGCAGATTTATATTTTTCATTTGCATGAACACATTCCTTCGTTGCTATAAAACGAGTACCCATTTCAATTCCTTCCGCCCCTAAGCTAAGAGCTGCCATTAATCCTCTTCCATCTCCGATACCTCCAGAAGCAATGACCGGTATTGAAACAGCATCTACGACATGAGGAATTAAAACAAGAGTGCTGGTATCATCCTTTCCTAAATGACCGCCACCTTCTTGTCCGACTACTATTACTGCATCCGCTCCTAGTTGCTCTGCTTTTTGCGCCTGACGCTTTGCTGCAACTAGTACAAGTTTCTTAACATCAACTCCATCTAAATAGTTAAAAAACGGTTCTGGATTTCCACCTGTTACTGAAACAACAGGTACCTCTTCCTCAATTGCAACATCTAAAAAATGAGTATACGGCCTTCCATGCTGTCCAATAGCAAAATTAACACCAAAGGGACCAGACGTTAATTTTTTCACTTTTTGAATTTCCTCGCGAAGGGCTTCCGGACTTTCTAATGACATGGCTGTAATTTGCCCTAAACCACCCGAATTAGACACAGCGGAAGCAAGCTCTGAATAAGCCAAGTATGCAAGACCACCTTGAATAATCGGATATTTAATATTCAATAATTCAGTCACTTTCGTATTCCAAGTCATATGTATCCTCCTCATCAGTTGAATCAAATCCATTCATATATCAATATATTTTCTTTATTACTTCTCTAGATAATTGATTATTTCCTTTCAAATGAAAGAAACTATTTTCAAAGGATAAGTTTAAATGCTATAATTTCTTTTGTTTTATTAATCTTTAACTGCTATGCATTTTACATTAAAAAGAGGTGTAAATATAATTGTCACAATTTGAAACTCCGTTATTTACTGGGTTAGTGGAACATGCTAAGAAAAATCCAGTTCAATTTCATATTCCTGGACATAAAAAAGGCACAGGAATTGACCCAGATTTTCGGCAATATATCGGTGATAACGCTTTGTCTATCGATTTAATAAATATTGCTCCATTGGATGATCTTCATCAACCAAAAGGCATGATAGGTAAAGCACAGGAATTGGCAGCAGAAGCATTCGGAGCTGATCATACATTCTTCTCTGTTCAAGGAACCAGTGGTGCGATTATGGCTATGATTATGTCTGTTTGCGGCCCTGGTGATAAAATCATTGTCCCAAGAAATGTTCATAAATCTGTCATGTCAGCAATTGTTTTTTCTGGAGCTATTCCTATTTTCATTCATCCAGAAATTGATCCAATCCTGGGTATTTCCCACGGAATTACTCCAGAATCAGTTTCAAAGGCATTGCAGCAAAACCCTGATGCTAAAGGGGTTTTAGTTATTAACCCAACTTATTTTGGAATAGCGTGTGATTTGAAAAAAATTGTTGAAATCGCTCATTCATATCAAGTCCCAGTACTTGTAGATGAAGCGCATGGGGTTCATATTCATTTTCATGATGAACTACCCGTTTCAGCTATGCAGGCAGGTGCAGATATGGCTGCCACTAGTGTCCACAAACTTGGTGGTTCAATGACTCAAAGTTCCGTTTTAAATGTAAAAGAAGGATTGATTTCTTCAAATCGTGTAGCAACCATATTAAGTATGCTAACAACGACATCAACTTCTTATTTACTTCTTGCCTCACTTGATGTTGCTCGAAAAAGACTTGCAACTGAGGGGAAAGAATTATTAGATAAAACAATTAAGCTAGCTCAAGATGTGCGATCAAAAATAAACATGATTGATCATTTATATTGCGTAGGAAAAGAAATACTTGGTTCAAAAGCTACTTTCGGGATTGACCCGACAAAAATTATTATTTCCGTTAAGGATCTTGGAATAACCGGGTATGATGCAGAGAAATGGCTACGTGAGGTTTATAATATAGAGGTTGAACTCTCAGATTTATATAATATTCTTTGTCTTATTACACCTGGAGATACTGAAAGAGAAGCTAATATATTAATAAAAGCCTTACAGCAACTTTCAGATCAGTTTTCACACTTATCTGGTTCAGTAAATGTTCAGGTAATGCTTCCTGATATTCCTGTTTTGTCTCTTACCCCAAGAGATGCATTTTATGCAGAAACAGAAGTAGTTCCTTTTGATGAATCTGCTGGCAGAATCATTGCGGAATTTATAATGGTTTATCCTCCGGGAATTCCAATTTTTATACCGGGTGAAATTATTACTGAAGAAAATTTAAAATATGTACGTAAAAATATTGAGGTTGGATTACCTGTCCAAGGACCTGAAGATTTTGAACTTAAAACTTTACGTGTTATTAAAGAACATAAGGCAATAAAATGACAGCTTTCTCCTAACGGAGAAAGCTGTTTGTATTTCAAAAAAATTATGCGTTTTCTTTTACATGATCCTCATTATGGCATTTTTTACAATTAGAATATAAAACGGTTACTTTTTCATCCTCAAAATGTTCAATTATTTTATTACAATTTCGACAAACTAAAGTTCCCATTTAAATATCCCCTTCCTAAAGTAAACGTTTTCTTTCTACTTCTATAATAATACATACCAATAATTTTTTAAAGCCTAATTTGTATGTCGTTTTTATACAATCATTCACATTAAGTATGACTAATATATCTTAAAGGCTATTAAAAGGTTGTATTATTTAGAAATAGTTATAAAAATTTAATCAATTGATTAATAAACACTTACGGAGGGATGTTTTTAATACTACTAATATTAATAAATGAATAAACAAATTAGACACTCATAAATGGCTTGTTAAAAAACCCATAAAACGGATAAATGAAAAAGGAGAAGGTAATATTTGTTGGAAAATAATTTGAAGTAAAAAATAGATAGATAAGCTTGAAATAGTAATCAGTATGGTCGCACGATTCGATTTCACAATCAATCTTGCTAATAAAAATGCTAAATAGAAAAAGACAATAAATACAATGATTCTATATATTAAATGATCCCTATTTGAAAGCCACACAGCTAGTGTGAAACCACTCCAGATAATTAACTGAAAAAGAAATGCCACATATTTTTTCATAATATCACCAACAGATTATTTTGATGGTCGTCCCATTATTTTTTGATAATAATAACCTAGGACATACTACTATTAATAATATGAGTCATACTACATATTTTAAAACCATTTTCTAAAAAAATCATGTATTTTTTTAGAAAATATCTACATTCTAAAAATATGCATTACTTCAAAAAATCTTCAGCACTCATAGCAGTTTATTATGACAAAAAATACACCCCAATTGATAAAACAATTGGGGTGTATTTTAATTTAGAGTTTTTGGTAATAATTATTTTACAATATGAATTGGAGTGCCTAGAGCAACTTCAGCAGCTTCCATTGTAATTTCACCTAATGTTGGATGTGCATGAATAGTCATTGCAATATCTTCAGCAGTCATTCCTGCTTCAATTGCAAGTCCAATTTCAGCGATCATGTCAGATGCATTTGCACCAGCAATTTGTCCACCAATCACTAAGCCATCTTCTTTGCGAGTAACAAGTTTTAAGAATCCATCAGTATTATTTAGTGCAAGTGCACGTCCATTAGCTGCAAATGGGAATTTAGCAGCAACGACTTCAATACCTTCATCTTTTGCTTGTTTCTCATTATAACCAACAGTTGCTAGTTCTGGCTCAGAGAATACTACTGCAGGAATTCCTAGGTAATCTATTTCAGAAGGGTGACCAGCAATAGCTTCTGCAGCAATTTTTCCTTCGTAGGATGCTTTATGTGCTAATTGTGGACCTTCAACGATATCACCAATTGCATAAATGTTAGATACATTTGTACGGCATTGTTTATCAATTTTAACAAGACCACGATCAGTCATTTCAATACCGACTTGCTCTAAACCAATTTCATCTGTATTTGGACGACGACCAACAGTTACTAGTACATAATCAGCTTCAATAGTTTTTTCTTCACCTTTAGCTTCATATTTTACAATAACACCGTCTTCGTTTTCTTCTACACCTTTTGCCATCGCATTCGTTACAATTTCTGCACCTTTTTTCTTTAAGTTACGAGAAACAAGTGTAGACATTTGTTTTTCAAAGCTTCCAGCAAATAGTTCTGAGCTACCTTCAAGAATCGTTACTTCAGTACCAAAATTAGCGTAAGCAGTTCCTAGTTCAACACCAATAACTCCACCGCCAATAATAACTAATTTCTTAGGAATTTCAGGTAGGTTTAGTGCACCTGTTGAGTTAATTACACGTTTTGTATATTTAAATGTTGGAATTTCAACAGGACGGGAACCAGTAGCTAGAATAGCATTTTTAAATGTGTAAGTTTGAGCTGAGTTTTCGTCCATTACACGTAATGTATTCGCATCAACAAAGTATGCTTCACCTTTAACAATATCTACTTTGTTTCCTTTTAAAAGACCTTGTACACCGCCAGTTAATTGTTTTACAACTTTTCCTTTCCATTCTTGCACCTTAGAAAAGTCAACTGTAACATTCTCTGCAGAAATACCGATATCATCAGAATGTTTTGCAGTTTCATAACGGTGTGCAGCAGTAATTAAAGCTTTTGAAGGAATACAACCAACATTTAAACAAACTCCTCCAAGCTCGCCTTTTTCAACAATTGTTACTTTTTGTCCTAATTGAGCAGCACGAATAGCAGCAACATATCCTCCAGGACCTGCTCCGATAACTATAGTATCTGTTTCGATTGGGAAATCTCCAACTACCATTTTATTACGCCTCCATTAATAATAATTCAGGATCGTTCAATAGACGCTTGATATGGTTGAGCGCATATTGAGCGGTAGCTCCATCGATAATTCGATGATCAAAGCTCAATGATAATGCTAACACAGGTGCAGCTACAATTTCACCATTTTTTACTACAGGTTTTTCAGAAATTCGACCGATACCTAAAATTGCTACTTCAGGGTGATTAATTACTGGAGTAAACCATTGCCCACCCGCAGAACCAATATTTGTAATTGTACAAGAAGCACCCTTCATTTCGTTAGGAGCTAATTTTCCTTCACGAGCTTTACCAGCTAATTCATTAATCTCTTGAGATACAGAGAAAACAGATTTACGATCTGCATTTTTTACTACAGGAACTAACAAGCCTTTTTCAGTATCTGCTGCAATCCCAATATTATAATAATGCTTTTGAACAATTTCTCCAGCTGCATCATCAATTGAAGTATTTAATGTAGGATACTCACGTAAGGCACTTACTAAAGCCTTAACGACATATGGTAAGAAGGTAAGTTTAATTCCCTTTTCAGCAGCAATTTCTTTAAATTTCTTACGATGAGCCACAAGCTTAGTCACATCTACTTCATCCATTAAAGTAACATGCGGTGCTGTTTGCTTAGAATGAACCATTGCTTTTGCAATAGCTTTTCTTATTCCGCTCATTTTTTCACGTGTTTCTGGGAATTCACCTTCAGGAATAACTACTTGCGGAGCAGTTACTGTAGGTTCTGATTTAACTTCTTCTTGTTGTCCTACTTCTTCTTGTACAGAAGCTGGAGCTCCACCATTAATAAATGCATCGATATCCGTTTTCAATACACGTGAATTATCTCCACTACCTTGAACTAATCGTATATCTACGCCTTTTTCACGCGCGTATTTACGTACGGACGGCATAGCAATCACACGTTTATTTGGTTCAGCTGTTTCATTTGATGGTGCAGTTGCTTTTTCTTCTGTTTTTGTTGCTTGTTCAGAAGCTTCTTCTGTTTTTTCTGCTTCATTTTGATGTCCATGATCACCTTTAAATTGTAAGTTTTCATATCCAGGAGCATCAAATTTAATTAATACGTCACCAACAATTGCCACAGTACCTTCTTCTACTAAAATATCTTCAACAGTACCTGCTACTGGAGAAGGAATTTCAACTACAGCTTTATCATTTTGTACTTCGCATAGTACATCGTCTTCTGCTACTTTATCGCCTGGTTTTACAAACCATTTTACGATTTCACCTTCATGAATTCCTTCACCGATGTCTGGTAGTCTAAATTCGAATGACAAGATTGTTCACCCTCCTATATAAATCAATTTTATTGATACTGCCATTTATATAGCAGTTTAAGATTAGAACAGCCCTTCACCTTATCATGAAAGGCCATCCATTTTATTAAAAAGTAAGTACTTTTTTAGCTGTTTCAATAATATCTTTATAATTAGGTAACCATACAGACTCCGCTTGAGAGAACGGATATACTGTGTCTGCTGCTGCTACGCGTAAAACAGGTGCTTCTAAGCTAAGAATTGCTCGTTCATTAATTTCAGCAATAACATTTGCAGCTATACCAGCTTGCTTTTGAGCTTCTTGAACGACTATTGCACGATTTGTTTTCTCAACAGATGCTACAATAGTATCAACATCTAATGGACTAACAGTACGTAAATCAACCACTTCAACAGAATAGCCTTCCTTTTCAAGCTCTTCAGCTGCTTTTAATGATTCATGAACCATTGCCCCATAAGTAATGATAGAAAGATCTTTTCCTTCGCGTTTTACATCCGCTTTACCAAGTGGAATTGTATATTCTTCCTCTGGTACTTCTTGACGGAAAGAGCGATACAATTTCATATGCTCTAAGAAAATGACTGGATCATTATCTCTGATAGAAGAAATTAATAACCCTTTTGCATCATATGGTGTAGAAGGAATAACAACTTTTAATCCTGGTTGCTGAGCAACTAATCCTTCTAAACTATCTGCATGGAGCTCTGGAGTATGAACACCGCCTCCAAATGGTGAGCGAATCGTAATTGGAGCATTTAGGCTTCCACCTGTACGGTAACGCCAGCGTGCCATTTGTCCACTAACAGAATCCATAACTTCGTATAAGAAGCCAAAGAATTGGATTTCAGGTACTGGACGATATCCTTGTAAAGTTAAACCAATAGCAAGTCCACCGATTCCTGATTCTGCTAATGGAGTATCAAATACACGTTCTTCGCCGAATTCTTTATGAAGACCTTCAGTTGCACGGAATACGCCGCCGTTAACGCCAACGTCTTCACCGAAAACTAAAACATTTTCATCATTACGTAATTCAGTACGTAATGCGTCGGTGATTGCTTGAATCATTGTCATTTGCGCCATGGCTTATTTCGACTCCTTTGCTTGATAAATTTCATTTTGCTCTTTTAAATTATGAGGCATTTCTTCAAACATTACGGAAATTAAATCAGTTACTTTTTGTTTAGGTGTTTCGTCTGCTTTTTTAATAGCTACTTTAATATCTTCTTTCGCTTGCTCAATAATTTCCGTTTCTTTTTCTTCGTTCCACAAACCTTTATTTTCTAAATATTTACGGAAACGAACTAACGGATCTTTTCTTTCCCATTCATTATCCAAATCAGATGTACGATATTTAGTCGGGTCATCTCCAGACATTGTATGAGGACCGTATCGGTAACATAATGTTTCAATTAGTGATGGTCCTTCTCCATTAATTGCACGTTCACGCGCCTCTTTAACAGATACATAAACAGCTAATGGATCCATTCCATCAACCAATTGACCTGGAATACCAGCTGCTACTGCTTTTTGTGCAATTGTTTTAGCCGCAGTTTGTTTTTCACGTGGTGTTGAAATTGCAAATTGGTTATTTTGAACAACAAATATAGCAGGGGCTTTAAATGCACCAGCAAAGTTAATCCCTTCATAGAAATCCCCTTGTGATGAGCCGCCGTCACCTGTATATGTAATGGCTACAGCTTTTTTGCCACGTTTCTTTAATCCAAGTGCCACACCTGCAGTTTGTACATATTGAGCCCCAATGATAATTTGCGGAGGTAATATATTTAAACCTTCAGCAATTTTCATCCCTTCAACATGCCCGCGAGACCATAAAAATGCTTGGTGTAAAGGTAAACCGTGCCATACGATTTGTGGTACATCACGATAACCTGGAAGGATAAAATCCTCTTGTTCTAATGCAAAGTGTGAAGCAATTTGTGAAGCCTCTTGTCCTGCTGTTGGAGCAACAAATCCTAAACGTCCTTGACGATTTAAAGAAATTGAACGTTGATCTAAAATACGTGAATACACCATTCGGCGCATTAATTCTTGAAGTTCCTCGTCTGAAAGATTTGGAACGGCAGATTCATTAACGACTTCGCCTTCTTCATTTAAAATCTGGAACATTTCGAATTGCTCTTCTATTTTTTCGAGCGTTTTCTTTACGTCGAATTGTGCCTTCTTTGTAGAAGCCATAATCAGTCACCAACCCTTTCGCATAATAAACATTAATTTAATTACACACAAAATATAGGTTACCCAAAAACATAATGGTGTACCACGTAAAACAATGGAATCCATGTTTTTATATTAACCTTATTCCCTAATTCGCAGACCGATTAACAAAGGTTCATTAGTAATTGGTCTAGCAATATCTGTATTAATTAATTCTAAGTAAAAATTAATACAATTTCTTATAAATACAATATTAGATTACATCAATATAACTACCCCGTCAATCAATAAGTTTTTATCCATTTATTATTTTTCTAATATAATATTAATTAATATTTTTAATTTATTTTTCCATCTGTATTAATCACTTTTCAAAACTGTACTAGTACATCTTTTTTGTTTATTAAACGTTTACATTTTTATTCCCTAATCCATTAAATTAATCATTTTGTTAATTATTACTTAATTTCATAATTATCTACATAATTAGAATTTCTATATCAAAAATAATAAATAATCAAAAATAAAAACTAGCCTAGTAGTGGCTAGCTAATTTTAATTTGTGTATCTTTATAAAATTTTGATTTTTGTTCATTAAACTTTTTAGTGTTCTTATTAAAGAGTTGATTCATTTTTAAGACTTCCGAATACGCTTTATTTGATAATTGAATTTGCTTTTCTAACTCTCCAATTTGTAGCTTTTTATCTTTCATCATTTGATAAAGCTTCATATTAGTATCAATTCCATGTAAATAAGCTTTATACAATTTTTCATGAGTTTCATATCGTTTTTCCATTAATTTCTGGAGTTGAGTCGCTTCCTTCTTAGTTTTTTCCGAAGCGATTTTTCTTATATGGCTCTTTATTTTTGAAAATTCTTTCTTAGAAGACAGGATAGATGCTTGTTCGATTTTCATTTTTTCCTTCCGTTTCTCTAAATTTTCTATTGCTTCATTAGACAATTTTACGATTTTATCCATATCCTTTATACCGAGATTAATAATCTTATCAAATAATCTTTGTTCCTGTGTTTCTAATTCCATTAAAGGTTTTTGTTGCTTATCAAAATCTTTTTCTTTAGCGACAGTTTGTTCTAAAATATGGTATATTTTTTCTTCTGGTGTTGCTTGACAAGCCGATAATATAACCAATGCAAAAATAATCATCAACCAAATCTTGTAATTTGTCATTAAAAAATCCTCCCTCAATTGCAGTACCTAGGATATATTGATTATTTTGAACATTAATAATAGTAATGGAATTGGGTATTGTGCTCATCCTACTTTACTAGTTAGAAACTAATTGCACATTTGTAAATGATTATTCTATATCAATTAATAATATGATAGATTTTTCTTCTATGAATTTTACTTTATATATTAAATTGAAATCTAATACAAAATAGAATTTTAAGAACAAATGCGCAAGCGCCTTAACCAACCCCGACAAGCAAATCTTCTTTCACCAATGAAGTCTGCACTTTGACTTTATTGGGAAAGTCCAAATACCGATTTTCCTCGGTGAAAGATTATTTGACCTCGAGGGGGCTAGGCGCTAGAGCTGGACGTAGACTTTCCCATAGGGAAGTTATCCACAAGCTAATTTTTTATAATTTACTGCGTATAACAAAAAAATAGCCGAGCATTTGTGCTCGGCATACTTTTTGAATTTATATTTTTAAATAAGATTAAAATGCCTTAAACCTTTATAGATTCCTTCCTCAGTTACATCTGAGGTAATATAATTTGCATGTAGCTTAACTTTCTCGCTAGCATTCCCCATAGCTACGCCTGTTCCAACTGCTTCTAGCATTTCAATATCATTTAAACCATCACCAAAAGCATATACATCAGCTAGATTGAATCCAAGTTTTTCTATCAATTTTTTTATTCCTTCTGCCTTTGATCCTCCACTAGGCAATACATCCATCGACATTTCATGCCAACGAATAAAATCAAAGGATTTAAATTTATCTAAATATAAACACTCAGCATTCTCTTCACAAAACAACAGTGCTTGATATATTTCTCGATCAATATAGAAATCAGGATCACATGTTGGAAGTTGTAATTTCAAACTACTAATGCTATCGATAATAGAAGGATGGTTCGCTTCATTTGATGTCATTGTACTTTCATTTAAATAAACCATTGGATGCTTATAATTCGCTGAATAATTGGTTAAATTCTTTATTTCTATTGAATTTAATGGGTTTTTATAAATTACATTATTTTCAAAAACAACATATTGTCCATTAAATGAAATATACGAATCAATCTCCAATTCCTCTCTTAAATCTTTAAACATAAACGGAGCACGTCCCGTAGCAATAGCCACAAATACTCCATTTTTTTTTAATTGGTCAATCGCTTTCTTAGTAGACTTGGGCAGCTTTTTTTCATGATCTAATAAGGTTCCGTCAATATCAAAAAACACAATTTTATTCATTATTTTATTCCTCTTACTTTCAAAATATATTTATTCTTTAGTAATTCAGCTATTTTAACATAAGAATAAAAAATTTGAGAAATTAAATGTATATTAGGAGTATTCACTAATCGATCGCGGGAAAATAACTATAATTATCCATTATATAAACTTGTACAATTACATATAATAGACTTAAGATGCTATGGTCGCCTTTACATTCCGCAAAATAACATTAAAATAGAAATAGGAGTGAACTTCCATGTTAAATAGACTTAGAAAAAAATTAGTCAAACAATGGAAAGAATTGCTAAAGAATAAAAAATTGGTTGCATAAATTTTATATCCCTCAAATATAGAGGGATGATTCTATATCCCTTTTAAAGAAGTTCCCCTGCAAATGTCATAGCAAGCAAAATACCTTAAAAACTTGTAATGAAAAAACATGAAAAAGTTGTTAACTTTTTATATAATAGAAAAAGTTACATTTGACAACGGAGTAAGGAGAGAGAATGATGATTTATAAAGTTTATTTCCAAGAAAGTAAAACTCAAGTTCCTGTTCGTGAGAAAACGAAAACAATTTATGTTGAGGGAGCTTCAGAAAGAGCAGTACGTCAATCATTAAAAAACCGTCAAATTAATATTGAATACGTACAACTTCTTGAAGGATCGTATTTAGAATACGAGAAAGAACATGAAAATTTTGAACTATTGGAGACTAGATAAACTATATGAAATTTGTTAAAAATGATCAAACAGCTGTTTTTGCCCTTGGCGGTTTAGGGGAAATTGGAAAAAACACCTATGCAGTGCAATTTCAAGATGAAATTATTTTAATTGATGCTGGAATCAAGTTTCCTGAAGACGAATTGTTAGGAATTGATTATGTTATTCCTGACTACACTTATTTAGTAAAAAATGAGGACAAAATTAAAGGCCTATTTATCACACATGGCCACGAGGACCATATCGGTGGTATCCCATATTTATTAAGGCAAATTAATATTCCTATTTATGGTGGGAAATTAGCTCTTGGATTAATCAAAAACAAATTAGAGGAACATGGTCTTTTAAGACAAACAACATTACATGAAATCCATGAAGATGATCTAATAAAATTTAGAAAAACGTCAGTTACTTTTTTCCGTACTACACATAGTATTCCTGATTCTTATGGAATTGTAGTAAAAACTCCTCAAGGAAATATTGTTCATACAGGAGATTTTAAATTTGATTTTACCCCAGTCGGGGAACCGGCTAATTTAACCAAAATGGCTGAAATCGGCAAAGAAGGTGTTCTTTGTTTATTATCAGACAGTACAAATAGTGAAGTACCTCATTTCACTATGTCTGAACGCCGTGTAGGAGAAAGCATTCAGGATGTATTCAGAAAAGTTGATGGCCGGGTTATATTCGCGACCTTTGCTTCAAACATCCACCGTTTACAGCAAGTGGCAGAAGCTGCTGTATTAAATGGAAGAAAGATTGCCGTTTTCGGCCGCAGTATGGAAGCAGCAATTAACATCGGACATGATCTTGGCTATATCCAGTGCCCAAAAGATACATTTATTGATGCACAACAAATTAATCGATTACCTGCAAATAAAGTGACCATTTTATGTACTGGAACCCAAGGGGAACCAATGGCAGCACTATCACGGATTGCAAATGGTACACATAGGCAAATTCAAATTCAACCAGGAGATACTGTTGTCTTCTCATCTTCACCAATTCCTGGAAATACAATCAGTGTAAATCGTTCAATTAATTTGCTGTGTCGTGCAGGAGCAGATGTCATTCACGGTCCACTTAATGATATCCATACTTCTGGTCATGGTGGACAACAAGAACAAAAATTAATGCTTAGATTAATTAAGCCAAAGTTTTTCGTTCCTATTCATGGTGAATATCGCATGCAAAAAATGCATGCACAACAAGCGATTGATTGTGGAATTCCTGAAGAAAATTGCTTTATTATGGATAACGGTGAAGTCCTAGCACTTAGCAGTGAAACGGCTCAAGTCGCTGGAAAAATTCCATCAGGATCTGTTTATATAGATGGAAATGGAATTGGAGATATTGGAAATATTGTCCTCAGAGATAGACGTATTCTTTCAGAAGAAGGACTAGTTGTTGTAGTCGTTTCTATTAACATGAACGACTTTAAGATTGCCTCTGGACCAGACATTATTTCTAGAGGATTTGTTTATATGCGTGAATCTGGTGATTTAATTAATGAGGCACAAAACCTTATTTCTAAGCATTTAAACAAAGTAATGGAAAGAAAAACAACACAATGGACAGAAATAAAAAATGAAATTACTGATACATTAGCACCATTCCTTTATGAAAAAACAAAACGTCGTCCGATGATTATGCCAATCATTATGGAAGTGTAAATGTAAAAAGGCTGACCTAGAGTCAGCCTTTTTCTTGTCTTACATTATTTTTAATGAGAAAGCTTTTTCTCAAATCGTTGTATATCTGAGTCTGCACCGATAACAATTAAGATATCGTTTGGCTCTATTACATCATAAGCTTGTGGAGAAATGACCATCTCACTTCCCCTTTTAATAGCTACTATATTTAATCCGTATTTAGCACGGATGTTTAAGTCGACAATTGAGTTACCAATTAATGTTTCATTAGCTGCAACTTCAACAATACTATATTCATCGGATAGTTCAATATAATCCAACACATTATTGGAAACAATGTGATGAGCAATTCTTCTTCCCATATCTCTCTCTGGATGTACGACATGGTCAGCACCAATTTTATGCAATACTTTAGCATGATAGTCGTTTTGAGCTTTAACGGTCACTTTTTTCACACCAATTTCTTTAAGCATTAATGTCGTTAAAATACTCGCTTGAATATCAGCACCAATAGCAACAATTACATGATCAAAATTTCTAATTCCTAGATTTTTAAGTACGGTTTCATCTGTCGTATCCGCAATAACCGCATGGGTTGCAATGGAGGCAAACTCATTTACTCGATCTTCATCTTGATCAATTGCCATTACTTCCATCCCTTGATCGGATAACTCTTTACAGATACTCCCACCAAAACGACCTAAACCAATTACAACAAATTCTTTTTTCACCATAACTCCCCCAACTTAAAGAAGACTGATATCTCTCATTCTAGCATAGAAGCATAAATGAGCAAGCTTTAAATGATATCAAACAGGAAAAGGATTGTTTTCGATATTTTATCCGTTATACCAATTGGCCACTCATAGCCAAACTTTTATTTTTTCCCTTTTACATAGTCTGCATTAAATAGGAAAAGTCTCATTAATAAGATTAAGGAAGGGATTAGCAAAACTACCCCCGCGATGAAAGCGATAACAAGCGCCGAACCCATTGCTGAATTTGTTACACTCGTATGAATGGTTATAAATGGATATAGTATATATGGCAAATGGGATGCTCCATAGCCAAAAAATGCAAAGAAAAATTGCAGCATGACGGAAATAAAGGCAAAACCAAAGTGCTTTCTTTTGAATAACAAATAAGTAGCAATTAAGAAAAATATGAATGACAACAAAAACATCCACCATAAATCCAATGCATGATTAAAATGAGTTGAATTGTGAAGATTTAATGATATAAATACTAAAAGACTAGCTAAAATAGTTGGGGGACTCCAAAATAAGGCGAACTTTCTCAATATCTCTCTTGCTTCAATATCAGCTGCTCTATTTGCATAATAAGTTAAAAACGCAGCACTTATAAAGAGCACAGAAACGATAGAAAGAAAAACAACACTCCAGGAATAAAAACTAGTAAATAACTCCTTCGCTAAAAATATTACATTTTTTCCTTTTTCCTTTAAAAATCCACCTTCAGAAATCGTAAGAGCAGTTGATAATGCTGCGGGAATTAATAAGCCAGTAGCACCATACAGAAACAAATACACTCCATTGTCTTTTGATCCATAATTTCCAAAAGCATAAAAAGATCCTCTAATTGCTAATAGTATCAAGGCAATGCTTCCTGGAATGAGTAAAGCATTCCCAAAATAATAAGCTGTGTCCGGAAAAAAACCTACTATCCCAACGAAGAAAAATACGAAAAACACATTGGTAACTTCCCAAACTGGTGATAAATATCGACTAATCACCCCATTAATGATATGGTCTCTTTTTGAAATCTTTGCGTAGAAAGCAAAATACCCTGCTCCGAAATCAATAGAAGCAACGATTAAATATCCATAAAGGAATAACCAAAGCACAGTAATTCCGATGATTTCTAAGTTCATAAACAACATTCCTCTCTATGAAAGAAAATGTTAAATAGAAAAACGATCATTTAACTCTTCCTCAGCTGGATTATTTTTAAACATTTTAATAAGGACTATTGTACAGATAATCCCTAGTACAAGGTAAAGGGCTGCAAATAATACAAACGCCATCCCAACACCATTACCTGTCGTTGCTGCTTCCGCAACCTTCATATAACCTCTTAATATCCATGGCTGCCTACCTAATTCTGCATACATCCAGCCTAATTCTATAGCTAAGATACCTAAAGGTCCTCCAGCTACTATTGCCCATAATAAAGGCTTGTTCCACTCAGACCACTTTTTAATCTGTCGAACAAATAGAAAAACTAGTGGAATAAATACTAAGTAAAATCCAATTACGACCATTAAATCAAACATGTAATGAACAACTAAAGGTGGAAGCTCATCTTTTGGAAAGTCGTCTAGACCAATAACTTTTGTATCAAAAGATCCTCCAGCTAAAAAGCTTAGAAACTTTGGAATATGGATGGCATTTTTCACTTCATTATTTTCATCCAATGTACCAAACAGAATAAGATCAGCCCCTCTGCTTGTCTCAAAATGCCACTCTGCAGCTGCAAGCTTTTCTGGCTGATGCTTTGCCAAAAATTTTGCAGATACATCCCCTGCTAATGCAGTTCCGACAGCAAAAATAAATGTTGCTACCATCGTTAGTGTCAGTGCCTTTTGATAGTATACGCTTCTTTTTCCTCTTAAATATAAAAAAGCAGTTATTGCAGCTAGTAATATAGCTGAAGCTGTATATGCAGATGTTACGACATGAAAAACTTTAGATGGTGTTGCAGGATTGAACATCGCAGCAATTGGATCAATATTTATTGTTTTCCCACCTTGTAAAGTAAAACCTTGGGGTGTATTCATAAATGAATTTACCATCGTTATAAACATGGCTGATGCAGAGGAACCGATCATAATTGGGATAGTTAATATCCAATGCAAATATTGATTCTTAAATCGATCCCATGTATATAAGTAAATTCCTAGAAAAATGGCCTCAAAGAAAAAGGCGAACGTCTCCATAAATAATGGAAGAGCAATCACTTGACCAGCAACTTTCATAAAACTTGGCCAAAGCAAGGATAATTGTAAGCCTATGATAGTACCAGTAACTACACCAACTGCCACTGTAATTGTAAAGCCTCTTGCCCATCTTCTTGCTAGTAGAAGATAATGTGGATCTTTCTTTTTAATACCTAGAAATTCCGCAATCGAAATCATAATAGGTATACCTACACCAATGGTTGCAAAAATAATATGAAAGGCAAGAGTCATGCCTGTCAGCATTCTACTTAAACTCACACTATCTAATTCCACGCAAAAAACCTCCTCATATCACCTACTATATTAGAAAAAACAACAATCTATTACGCTTTGTTACTCTTCCATTCATTTATCCATGTTTATGACTTTCGAAAATTGTACGTTTGCTTTATCTTTTCTCTTATTACTATTATTGTAAACCTTAATATAAACATGCGGATAAATTATCTTGTAGTTTACGTGATTTTTTTCACAAAATCTCATTCCTGCTCAGTCTTTTACTAAAAATATAGAAAAGTAGGAGATAATAGGGCTGCTCACTCCCCTATTATCTCCTACTTTTTAGTTATTAACTGATGTTGAAAGGCATAGATGACTGCCTGTGTACGGTCTTGTACTTCTAATTTACTTAATATATTGCTTACGTGGGTTTTTACTGTTTTTAATGCGATAAATAATTCATCAGCTATTTCCTGATTTGTCATTCCTTCGGCCATGAGCAAGAGAATTTCAAGCTCACGATTGGTTAAATCATCGTGTAAAGGACGTTTATTTCCTTGTTTCATTCGCATCATCATTTTCCCAGTAACCTCAGGCTCCAGAACAGATTGACCCTCATATGTTGAACGGACCGCATCTGCTATATCACTTGCCTTAGATGTCTTCAGCATATAACTTGCTGCTCCAGCTTCTAGTGCAGGATATACTTTTTCATCATCGATAAAGCTAGTAACAATAATAATTTTTGCTTCGGGCCATTGTTTTATAATTTCTCTTGTTGCTTGAATACCGTCCATTCCATTCATCACTAGATCCATCAAAATAATGTCTGGTTTTAATTGTAAGGCAAGTTCAACCCCTTCCTGTCCACTAGCTGCCTCTCCAACAATTTCAATATCTGGTTGAATAGATAAAAAAGCTGAAACACCAATACGAACCATTTCATGGTCGTCTACTAATAATACTTTTATCATTCTAACTCATCCTTTTGTTGTATAATTGGAATCCTCACTTCAATACTTGTTCCTTTGGTAGGAAAACTAATCATTTTAATCGTTCCGCCTATTTCAGCAGTTCGTTCACGAATGTTTTGTAAACCGTACGACCCTGCTTTCTCCTTTCCCATTTCAAAGCCGATACCATCATCAATAATCTTCAAAAGTACAAATTGTTCAAGTTTTATTAATAAAAGCTCTAATGTAGTTGCCTTAGCATGTCGAAGGGTATTCGAGATGGATTCTTGCATAATTCGAAAAATATGATCTTCCACACCCTTATCAAGTTTTACATCCTCAATTTTCCATGTAACCTTCAATGGAAGCTTCGCTGTTAATTCATGTAATAACTCTTCGGCACCTTTCTTTAAACTTTTCCCTTCTAATTGAATAGGTCTTAAGTGAAGAAGTAGTGCTCTCATTTCCGATTGGGATTCATTAATAATTTCTTCAACTAATTTCATCTGTTTGTTAGTAATCGTTTGATCTGGATTAGGATTTTGATTAATAGCTGATAATAGCATCGTAGCCGCAAAAAGCTGTTGACTAACAGAGTCATGAAGTTCTCTCGCCAAACGATTCCGCTCCTGTGATACGATTTCTTGTTTCATGCTTTCATTCCAATCAGCCCGTTCATTAGCAAGCTTCTGAGAGACTTTAACTTGTTCATCGAATCGATTTTGGATTCTTTGAAATCGATCATATATAACTGAAACCTCTGTAAGCTTCTCAACTGGAATCTTTGTAATATTAAATTCACCCTTCTCTAGCTCAATTAAATGACTGTCCACCTCATCTAACTTTTTCTTCATTGTATATCCAGTAACTAGTCCACAAACAGCTCCAATAATAAGACTAGTTAAAACAATAAAAACACTGACAGGAAGTAAGAAAATCTGTTTAAAAAATAAAGCTTTATACCAATCAATATTAACTGCGTGAATATAGATAGCTGAAATAAATATAGCAGTTAAGAGTGAAAAAAAACTGAAATAAAATAAATATGACCGTTGTATACTCATATATGTTTCACCTCAAGATCACCAAATGGTAAAGAGGTTATTATTTTTATTTTTCTTGAAGATTCCTCATAGTTTTCAGAAAAATATATGGTATTTTGATTAAACACATTTTCTTCAAGTCCATAAATCGATACATTTCCGGTAATAGAGGAGTGATTAACTGAAATTGCTATGTCATAAGGAACCAATAATTGAATGCTTCCTGCAACCCCTCGAATTACGACTGTTGATTCCCCTAATGGAAGCATTGTCATACTTAAGTCAATAACTGTTCTACCCAGGCCGCATTGTATATTTATGTCATCCCACTCATAAATATTTCTTTCAATACGTTGATTACCAAAAAATTTATTTTTAATATATGGTTGTTTTCGATTCATTTTTGATTGTTCTGTTGGTTCAATCGTTTCTACCTTTATGATCTTTGGCTCTTTCTTTTTCTTGCGATAACGAAATAACAAGTAAATAAGTACAGAAAACAAAACTAATTTAAAAAATACGGTCGATATAATAGTGATTAAAGCAATAGAAATACCAATAATCATAAAAATAATACCAGAGGATTTCGAGCTTTTTTTCTTACCGAAGTAAATAAGAACAGCTGAGATACCAAGAGATATTAATGAATCAGTATTAAAAGAGATTTCAAATAATATTCCGACAACGGCAACTAAGATTAACCACGAGAGAGTATTTTGATCAGATATTTTTCTCATGTTGCCTCCTTCTGTCATAAATGACTTCAAAATTTAAATTATAATAACATACGACGAGATCCCCAAGAATTGCAACTTGAGGATCTAGCCTACTACTATCAATTACTTTACGATTTATATATTACCATGGATTACCTATTATTTAATAGAAGTTTCTTCATTTTTTAAACCTTTTTCAAGCTCGTGAATACGAGAATCAAACATGCTCATATCGTATCCCGAATTTATTTTTGCTTCAAGATGATCCATATACCTTTCAGTTTCTTCAAATCGAACATTTGCCTTTCCGACAATCGAATCATCTAACACACGATTCATTTTTTTCGTTACCTTGATAACATTTTCTCGACCCATTAATTCCAGTCGTTTAATATGCATATCCTTTAACTTCATTTTCATTTCTCGATGTTTTTTCTCTAATACCTCTAATTGATTTGATGCTTCTGTAAAAGCCTCTCTCAAGCCCAATGCTTGTGTCTTATACATAGCTTCCTCGTCAATAGCTATTTGATGCAAATCATGTTCATTTGCCTGTAAGGCTATTTCAGCTTGCTTACATCTTTTTTCAGCCATGAATTCTGTTTTCTTCAGCTCTCTGGCGAATTCCTCTTTAAGAAAATATTGTCTTTCAATTAGCTTTTCAACTTTTTTTGCCTCATTTTCACTTTCTCGTAAGTATTGGTTTAATAATGAAATTGGATTTTTCTTTTCTTTATTATCAAGTGCATCATTTAAATCGGCCATTACTGTATTCTTAATTCGATCGAATAAATTTGACATAACTCAATCTCCTTTTCTTAATAATTTTTCTTTAATTCATTCCATTGCTGCTCGAAGCTTTCGAATGGATCCTCAGATTTTACTTCAGCTACTTCTTCCTTTTTAAAATGTTTATAACCAACATAAAGGATACAAATAGCTAAAATTCCTGCTAATGCAGGTAGGCTTGCTAAGACTGCAAATAAGCTACATACCCCTACCATCGCCCAAAATATTTTCCCCCATAAAGAAGGAGTTTTTAAAAACTGCTTTACCGAAAAATACACTAGTGTTAAACTAATTGCCATTCCAATAATATGTCCTATGCTTCCTAAAGCAATCATTATTAGAATAACGGCCAAACCGAACATCAAAACCTTTTTCATTCCATCTGACCTCCTTTCAACGTGTCTAGCTAAAGAAGAGGTCTTCCCTTCCGATTAGCTATATGTATATCATAAAAAAATTCCTTGGAATCGATAACAATCCCAAGCTTTATTTTTTTATCAGACCTGAGTCTTAGTTTTATCCCTACCCTAAAGGGCCTAAGTTTCGAGAATTTCCAATAAAAAAAGAGATGACAATGTCATCCCTCAGATTGCTTCTAACATTTTAAATTGTGCTTTTACTAATCGATAGTATTCTCCTTGATGTTTCATTAATTGATCATGATTTCCTTCTTCAATAATGTTTCCATGATCTAATACAAAGATTTTATCTGCCTCACGAATAGTAGAAAGACGGTGCGCAATTATAACGGACGTTCTTCCTTTTAATAACGTTTTTAACGCTCTTTGAATTTGCACCTCGGTTTCCGTGTCTATACTTGCTGTAGCTTCATCTAAAATAATTATAGTTGGATTGGCAAGTAATGATCTTGCAAAAGAAAGCAATTGCCTTTCCCCAACAGATAAAATATTTCCCCTTTCTTCTACCTGTGTTTCATATCCACTTGGAAGCTTCTCAATAAATTGATGGGCTCCAATCGCTTTTGCTGCCTCAATTGCTTCTTCATCTGATGCTTCTGGACGACCAAATTTGATATTTTCCATAATTGTTCCTGAAAAGATAAAGGTATCCTGTAACACTACACTTATTCGATTTCTTAAGCTTTTTAATGAAATATCCCTAAGGTCATATCCGTCTATCTTAACAGATCCACCAGTTGGATCATAAAAGCGGCTAATTAAATTCGCAATCGTTGTCTTTCCTGATCCCGTATGACCTACAAGAGCAATCGTTTGTCCCGCTAACATTTCTAGACTAATCCCTTTTAATGCTAAACGATTGTCATCATACGAAAATTCTACATTGTCAAATTGAACATGTCCCTTCATTTCTGTCAACTCAATAGCTGTTGTCTTCTCATGAACGATCGGTTGTTCATCTAAATATTCAAAAATTCTTTCTGACGATGCCATCGCCATTAGCAATTGATTATAAACCTGACCAATTCTAGAAATTGGCTCCCAAAACATTCCTAAATAAAAGGCGTAGGATACAAACTCACCCAAATTTAGTGAACCAGTCTGTATTAGATGGGTACCGTACCAAATTAGGACTGCTGAACCTACAGCATTTGTTAATTCAATCATCGGTCTAAAGAAAGCATTCTTTTTTGTCGCTATTCTCCATGCCTCATAGTTTTCTGTATTTACCCCATCAAAAAATTTCATATTTTCTTTTTCCTGAGTAAATGCTTGTGTCACCCTAATTCCTTGAATACTTTCATTTAAATGTGAATTTAACTTCGATTGCTTAATACGCATATATTGCCATGAACGACGAATATTTTGCCTTAGCTTTGTAGATATCAAAAACATAAGCGGTAAAATGATTAGTACAGCTAAAGTCAATTGCGGACTTAACATAAATAAAATGATTATTACCCCAACGAGCATAATCATATCCATAAGAAGGTTTACAACTCCATTAGTAAACAAATCCTGCAATGAGTTCGTATCATTCATAATTCGAACGAGAATTGAACCAGCTGATCGCTGATCAAAAAATCGATGTGACAAATGCTGAACATGGGTAAATAAATTTTTACGTATATCGTATATAACCTTTTGCCCTAGCTGATTCATCCAGCGAATTCTTAAGATATTCGCTATGTAGGATATAAGGTATAGCAAGGCAATTACAACAATAATAATAGATAGAAATTGACCATTTTTTCCTTGTATCCCCTTCTCAATAGCATAAACCCCGATTAACGTAGGTATAATTAACCGAATAATCGTATTAACAAGCATCGCTGCAAATGACTTAGGCAATAAATTCTTGGAGTATGGCTTTAAATAATTCAATAAGCGCAACATTTGCTTCCAGTTAAACGGTTTATCAATAATTTGTTCCGTTGAATAACTGAATCTTTCTATTTGATTTACTTTCTTTTCCTTAGCCAATAAATTTCACCTCAACCTGTTTGAGATTGCAGAATCGCTTGCTGGTCTTTGTATTGGATATTATATATTCGTTCATATGGTCCACCATTTGCTAAAAGATCAGAATGTACCCCTCTTTCAACAATCCTTCCATTCTCCAATACTAAAATTTCATCTGCATGCTTTAGTGAAGAAATACGATGGGCAATGATAAAAGTTGTTCTCCCCTTCATCACTTCTCGCAAGCCTTCTTGTATTTTAAATTCTGTATCCATATCAACCGCACTTGTTGCATCATCTAATATTAAAATACTAGGATTCAAACAAATGGCTCGTGCAATCGCAATACGCTGCTTTTGACCACCAGACAATCCGAGTCCTCTTTCTCCAAGCATCGTGTCATAGCCTTCTGGCAACTCCATGATAAACTCATGTGCTTGTGCTCTTTTTGCCGCTGCAATAATTTCATCCATTGTCGCTTGCGGGCGTCCATAGGCAATATTTGCTTTAATCGTAGATGAAAACAAAAAGGATTCCTGTAAAACAATTCCTATATTTGAGCGTAATGATTGTATTGAATACTCATCTACAGATTTATCATCAATTAATACTTTTCCCGTAATAGGCTCGTAAAATCGAGTCATTAACTGTGTAATCGTTGTTTTTCCTGAACCCGTAGCTCCAATTAAGCCAATTACCTTCCCTGGTTCTGCTTTAAAATTTATATTTTTAATTGCTGACTTTTCATCTCCAAAATATTGAAGTGTGACATCCTGAAACTCAACTTCACCATGTAATCTTTCAATTTCTACAGCATTCTCTTTATCGCTAATTTCATTATCTGCTTCAAGAATTTCTAGTAATCGTTCTCCAGATGCTTTAGATTGAGAAAACAAATTGATCGTAAAACCAAGATTAATGATAGGCATGAGAATATAACCTAACAAACTATAAAAAGCTACTAGTTCCCCTGGTTTCAGACTATCATTAATAACTAAATAACCTCCATAAGCTAATAAAATGATAATCCCTGTGTTTCCGATTAACTCCATGAGTGGAAAATATTTCGCCCAAATATTAGCCGTGTTTATTTGTTGATCTCGATAATCATCATTTGAAACGGTAAACTTTGTTGTTTGGAATTCTTCACGAGACAAAGATTTAACGGTATTAATCCCACTTATATTTTCTTGAACATTCGTATTTAACTTTCCAAATGATCTTCTAATTCCTCTGAAGGCTGGATGAACCACCTTATCAAACTTATAAACTGAAACCGCTAGAAATGGCAGCATCAGCATAGTCATTAAAGTTAGTGAAACTGAATAGTAGAACATCACACTAAAACTTATCCCTAATATTAAGATAAATCTGAAAGCTTCTGTGAAACCAAATGATAAGAAAAATCGAAAGCCTTCAACATCTGCAGTTAATCTTGACATTAAGTCACCAGTTTTTGCATTATCATAGTATCGGAAAGGTTGAAATTGAAGTTTTTCATACAAAGCATTTCGAAGACGATATACTGAGGTTATCCCGAACAAGTCACCTGTATATTGCTGAATAAACGTTGCAACCCCTTTAATTAGCATGATAACGACAAAACCTATTGATAAGTATGGAATAAGTTCATATTTTTCTTTAAATACAACTTCATCAATTGTCAATTGTAATATGATTGGATAGACAATTGTAATCGCCGTTACAACCAGTAAAAAAAACATTGAAGTTATAAACAAACGTTTATAAGGCCAATAAAAATCCTTAAGTTTTTTAAACGTATCCATTCCATTCCCCCCATTTTTTTAAAATAATTTAAAACGTAATATTAAATATAACGGTTAACGAAATATTTTTCCATATATTTGTTTCAATTTTTATAAAAATTTTTTTATTTTGTTTTTTTAGCTTTTTTCGATTTTTCGTTCATGCTAATCATCAATTTTTATTACATATAAACAATTTTATCAAAAAGAAAATGAGCTTTTTTTAAAGCTCATCAATTAACTTGATTAAGGATAGCTTTCATGACTTTTTATTTTATGCTTTTAACTGCTTGTCTAATGAGAATGAAATCATGAAAAAAAGCAGGCAAAAACCAAAAATGGTTTTACCTGCTTTCATTTAAATTAAGATTGTGCTGCTTCTGTTTCATTTAATACACGATTTACGCGTTTTTCAAGCATTTTCATACCACTACCACCAGCTTGGAAGTGACGAAGATTACCATCTTTGTCAAATACATAGTATGCCGGAACATATTGATTTTCAAATTTCTCGGTTAGTTTATGCTCACTATCAACATAAATCGGCTGAGTGATACCATGTTCTGCAGCGACTTTCTTAATTTCATCCATATTTAAATCATCTTCAGACCGTGGCATGTGAACAGCAACCACATTTAATTTATCTTTATATTGATCACGGAATTCATTTACTTGAGGCATAGCTTCTTTACATAAATGACAACTGATAGACCAGAAATGAAGTAAAGTAGGTTTTTTACCAATTAACTCGTCTCGAGTAACTTCACTATTCAACCATTCAGTGGCACCTGTTAATTCGGGCATTGGTTCACGAAGTTTCATTATTCATCCTCCTATTGTCTCATTTAGAAAAAGACCTAACAGTTTGTTAGGTCTTTTCGACTGTTTTCATTTACGCATTAAGCGTAGCTTGTCCAGGTTTCCAGTTCGCTGGGCAAAGACCACCAGTTTGTAGTGCTTGAAGAACACGTAAAGTTTCATCAACATCGCGGCCAATATTGTTATGATTAACAACTTGGTACATTAATTCACCCTCTGGGCTAATAATGAATAATCCGCGAAGTGCTACACCTTCTTCTTCAATTAGCACACCATAATCGCGTGCTACTACGTGGTTTGTATCTGCAGCTAATGGATAGTTTAAATCACCAAGACCATTTTCTTTACGATCTGTTTTAATCCAAGCTAAATGTGTATGAATAGTATCAGTAGATACACCAATAACTTCTGCGTCTAAATCTTCGAATTCATCATAACGATCAGACAATGCTGTGATTTCAGTTGGGCAAACGAAAGTGAAGTCCATTGGATAGAAGAAAAGAACTGTCCACTTATCATTTTTCATATTTTCTTCGAGACTTACTTTACCAAATTCTTTATTTGGCAATACTGCTTCCATTTCAAAACGTGGGGCTTGTTTCGCTACCATGCGTTCTGCCATTAAGAATCCCTCCAAAAAAAATGTTAAAGTACTAGACCAATGTCTTAAAAATGGTTGTATGTAAGATATTATCATGTGAGTTTCAGGACATTTTTACTAATGTCCTTCTCAACAAAACTGAAAAAACATTTCGTTATAAATCAAAAAACAACTATTTTAAGCATTAGTCATTGATAAAGTATTGAGGTGTTTCTCAATTACTTTTTCTACATCATAGATAATTATAATAGAACTCTAATTTAGAGTCAACACTAAATTAAAATAAATTTAAATAAAAAATTATTCTATTTAAAACGAATAGCATCTTCATTATTTTTTCCTTTATCTTCATAAATTAAACAATTTTTTTGATATTGAAATGAGTAGTGCATTTTCTCCCATTTCAGTTTATCATGTCAGAGGGAGGGAATAAAAACAAAATGCCTTATTGAAAGGAAAACGAAAGGAATGTTTTAATGGAAAAGATTATAGAAAAAATTACAAATTATGATTGGACAGATTTGTTAATTAAAATTGGACAAACTGCTCTAAAAATAATTCTTATCTATATTGTTTATTTAATTGTAAAAGCAGTAGGCAGAAAAATCATTCATGCCTCCTTTAATAACTATCACAATAAAATTAATAGCTCTACAGCTAGGGCAAAAACATTACAAAATTTAATTGATAATGTTTTCTCCTATGCACTTGTATTTATTCTTATTATGACAATTTTTCAATCATTAGGAATTCCCGTATCTGGGATATTAGCTGGAGCAGGAATTGTTGGGCTAGCCGTTGGTTTTGGAGCACAAGGTCTTGTTAGTGATGTAGTAACAGGCTTTTTCCTTCTTTTAGAGAAACAAGTTGATGTCGATGATTATGTAACAATTGGGGCCTTCTCAGGAGTGGTTGAGCAAGTAGGGCTAAGAACAACAAAAATTAGATCCACAGACGGAACCTTGCATTTTCTCCCTAATCGCCAAATTACTACATTAAGCAATCATTCTAGAGGAAATATGCAAGCACTTGTTGATATAACTTTAAGTAGTGCTATATCCATTGATCAAGCAATCACTGTTATTCAACAAGCATGTAATCAGGCTGCTACTGGAGATGAAAATATTGTAGAAGGACCAAATGTGATAGGTGTTCAATCATTTGACAACTCAGATGTTGTTCTTCGTGTAATTGCTAAAACAAAAAATGGAAAACAATCAGAAATAGAGAGAAAACTAAATAAGATTATTAAAGAGACCATTGATTCTCAACTTGTAAAGGATGTTGGATAATATGCTCTTTTCTATTACCTTGTAGTTTTTATAATAAAGATACCTCGAAATTACATTATTCAAAAATGGCCAAAACAAAAGATGAAAGCAGTATTTATTGAGCTCTCATCTTTTGTTTTTGCTGATAAAATAAAGCGCCCAATCCATTTTTTCATACTAACTTATAATAAAATAAAGGAGTGAAATACTTATGGAAATTCTCATTCTTTATTTATTCATAGGATTTATTATAAGTTCAATGGTTTTTATCATATCTGATCAATGCTCATGGATCCTGTTTTTTATTATATGTATTTCCTGGATCCCATTTATATTTTTAGGTACTGTGACTGCTTCATTTATGGATATAAAACGAATTTCCAATAGAGCAAACATATAAATGTACAAATCCAAGAAACCAAACCAAAAACGATCACAATGACATTTTCAGACCAGCCATATTTTAAACCGAAATGAAAATGAATCGGTGTCATACGAAAAATTCTTCGTCTCGTTAATTTATAGCTTGTAACCTGAAGAATAACTGATAATTGTTCAGCAAAATAAACAAAAAACAACAACGGGATTAAAATTTCAACTTTTTCCATCACCGCCAAAAAAGAAAGTGATCCTCCGATGGCAAGTGATCCTGTATCACCCATAAATGCCTTTGCCGGATAAATATTATAAATAAGAAAGCCTAAAATACAAGCAATCATAATTAAAGAAAAAACTTGAACCTCATGGTGCTCAGAAATTAAAAAAAAGAAGAAATAAGTTGGAATCGAAACAATTCCTAATAATCCATCCATCCCGTCTGTAAAATTAATAGCATTTGCCGAACCCACTATGAACAGAGTAATTACAGTAAAATAAATCATGGTCGGGAATTCTATGGTAAGATTGTTTGAAATATTAATTTCTGTATTCATCCCCATTTGCTTAACTAATATATAAATTAGTGTGCCTGTAAAAAGAAATTGAAATATTAATTTTGTTTTTCCGGATACTCCTCCGGGATCTTGGCGAGATGCCTTCCAAAAATCATCTAAAAATCCCACAAAACTAAATAAAATAAATGTAATAGCTAAAAACATCATTATTGGATTTTGCTTATAAATCAACGCAATACCTACACCAATCAAAAAAATACTTCCCGTCATAAGAGGAGTCCCTTTCTTTAATTGATGATCATCAGGGAGCTCCTTTCTAATCGGCTGAGTTAATCGTAATTTCTTTAAGAATAGGATTAATATAGGGCATAATACAGTTACACTGACAAATGAAATGGCTGCAGGCACAAATGAAATGAACACTACTACTCCTCCTCAATCTTCCTAGCTTTTTTACATAAACTTATTTTCTTTATAAAATAGGTTTCAAATAATTAACAATAAACAAACATTAATATATTATGCTGGACACCATTGATTGTGAACTACAATCTGTCATAAAACATTTACATTAAGCTCTTATAATATGTTAGACGTATGAGAAGATTAAAGGATTCTACATATTAATCACTTTATATTTTGCAAAATAAATAAAACAAAAAATCTCAAATCAATAGATTTGAGATTTTTTGCCTTATAGAGTTACTATATAATCAGAAATAGTTGATATCGCAAAATCAATTGCCTCTTCCTTTGGCTGTAGTTTCGCATGATGCAAGCCATATGGAGAATCGACACCGAGCCAAAACATAAATCCAGGAATTTCTTTTAGTATATAACCAAAATCTTCTCCTGTCATCGCTTCCTTACAAATATATAAATTTACATTCTTTTTCCGCTTTAAAAACTCGATAAAATGTTTTGTTGGTTGTTCATGATTATATACTTGATGATACATTGCTCCATAATCAATAGCAGCCTCACATTCAAATCCACTTTCGATTCCTTTAACGAGTGCTTCAATCCTATGCTTCACCTTATTCATTGCTTCTTCTGATAAAGTACGAATTGTTCCTTCTAATCTTGCATTTTCGGCGATAATGTTCTGTACCGTTCCCCCAGTTATTTTACCAACCGTTGTCACTGCACTCTCTAATGGATTTACATTTCTTGAAACAATGGATTGCAATTGTGTGACAAAATAAGATGCTGCTACAATCATATCGTTCGTTTGATGAGGATAGGCTGCATGTCCACCTTTTCCTTTAAAATCAATAAATAATTCCGAAGTATTAGCAAATAATAATCCTTCTTTAACAGCGATTGTTCCGACCGGATACTCTGGGGCAATATGTAAAGCAAAAATGATATCAGGCTTCCAGTCACTGAATTCTTTACTTTTCAGCATTGGTTCCGCACCGCCAGGTCCTTCCTCAGCCGGCTGAAAAATAAAGACAAGATCATCTTTAATTGGATGAAGGGTAAAATGTGTTAATAAGCCTAGAGCAATGCTCATATGGAAGTCATGACCACAAGCATGCATTCTTCCTTCATGCTTTGATCGAAAGGAATAATTGGTTTGCTCAAGAATAGGTAGACCATCAATATCTGCCCTATAACCGATCGTTTTTCCTGGAGCTGTACCAAAGATCTTAACTAACAATCCAGTTTTCCATTTGCGGATTTCAAAACGATTGGTAGGTAATTGATTTATATAATTGATTAAATAATCTTGGGTTTTGTATTCTTGAAACCCCAATTCGGGAATTTGATGAAGATCACGACGAACTTGTATAAATTGACTCTGTTCCATAATATTTTTCCCCTTTTATAAAAAGCCTGGCAGATGCCAGGCCACAATTCATGTAAGCTCAATTTTCACGGTTGATATTATAAATTACGAAGCTCTTGCTTAATTTCTATTTTAGATTTTGAAATTTCATCAATTTCTTTCAGTTTTTTAGCAGGAACTCCTGCAACTACTGTATATGGCGGAACGTCGTTGACAACAATTGCACCTGCTGCTACAACAGATCCTTTTCCAACAGTTACTCCTTCAAGGATAACAGCGTTAGCTCCAATAAGAACTTCATCCTCAATAACTACGGGCTTTGCAGATGCTGGCTCAATAACTCCAGCTAGAACAGCACCAGCACCAATGTGGCAATTTTTACCCACTGTTGCACGACCGCCAAGAACAGCGTTCATATCAATCATTGTTCCGTCACCAATGATTGAACCAATATTTATAACTGCTCCCATCATAATCACAACATTATTACCGATCTCTACTTGATCACGAATAATTGCACCTGGTTCAATACGTGCATTAATTTTTTTTAAATCAAGCATTGGAATAGCTGAATTACGACGATCATTTTCAACGACATAATCTTCAATTTTACTGCTGTTTTCATTGATAATCGTTGAAATTTCAGACCACTCTCCGAAAAGCACTCCAGTATTACCATTGATAAAGCTCTTTGTATTTTCACCAAAGGAAATTCCTTCCAATGATCCTTTTATATAAACCTTAACTGGAGTTGTTTTTTTACTATTCGCAATAAATGATATAATTTCATTTGCATCCATTATATGATCCCCCTCAATATGTATAAATAATATTAAAACAATATCTGAAAATTACTTTAACAAACTAAATCACTATATACAAGTTAAAAGATTAAAAAGTATGTGGCTCATTAGCCAGAAACTCATTCACTACTTTAACAAACGCTTGTACCTGTTTTAACTCAAAGGCTGATTCATAACCTAATAACCAAGTATCTCGTTTCATACGTTCATCATGGTCGCCTTTCAATGGTATTTTATACATATCTTTAGCTGATTCATTTAAAGTTATCGCTGGTAATATCGCATATCCAATTCCATTAAATGTCATTTGTTTACAAGTTTCAATTTGATCAACTACAATTGTTCGTTTCGGTGTTGTCTGAAATTGCCGATGCCACCAATCTTGTATTTCTTGATAATAGTTAGAATCACTTTTAAATTGAATGAATGGACGATCCGTCTTCAATACATCCTCTACGTGCTGAATTTCTTTATCTACCAAATATAATGAATCCTCAAATAAGTGCAGCTTTGGTCCTTTCCAATCTGTTGATCCTCGTAAAATTCCTATATGGACGTCATCATCATATAGAGATTGTAAAATTTCACTGCTCCATCCTGTAATAAGTGAAATTTTTGCATGTGGATATTTATTTACAAATGTTTTCAAAACTTTAGGAAGCCAATTTTGACCAACAATAGTTGCACAGGCAATCTTTAATGTGCCATGTACTTTCGATTCGAGGGATTGAATTTGTTCTCTTACCTTTTCCTCTTGATCTAGTATATCATTTGCATAACGAATAACTAATTCTCCAGAAGGTGTAAGAGTCAAACCTTTTTGGGTCCGAATAAATAACTTTGTGCCCCAATGCTTTTCAATATTTTGTAGCCGTTGTGACAGGGCAGGTTGAGATACGAAAAGTCTTTCAGCTGCTTTTCGCATATTCATTTCCTGAGCTAGTACAGATAGTAATTGAAATTCTGTTGTTGACATTTTCATACCTCAATAAGTTTTTCTTATATTATATCTAACAAAAAGAAAAAATTCATTATTAATCTCTTCAAAATAAATATATGTTTTTACAATAGTACGGTTACGATTGTGATTCCTTTCGTTATTTTACCCAATTAACTAAAATAAGCTCTCAAACAACTGAGAGCTTTTTCTCTAAATCTTTATAAATGATTTAGCTTTTGTATATGTTTTTTTAATTCTTTCAACAATGACCGTCTTGTAAAAATCCCAGCAAAATAGCCCTCTTCATCTTCTACACATAGAAAAGGATGATCAATTAATAACCCTAATGCCTTTTCGAAATGATCTTCTATTTTCAATCTAGGAATTTTTGTTGTCATTACATCTTCAACTTTTTTTTCGCTAAGTTTTTCAAACTCAATTCGTTCTAATCCTAAAATTGATTCTGTAATTAGAGATGAACTAATGAGACCATGTAATTTAAATTTTGTATCTAATACAGGTATCGCAGAATATCCACTTTTCGTTAACACTAATAAAGCATGCTCCAAACTATTTCCAATTTGAACATGAGCCACCTTTTCCGAAGCAATCATAAAATCAATAATTTTTGGTTCTAAAAATTCGTTACTTTGTAAGGAAATCATTGTAAAACTCCCTTGTAATGTTTTAAGGTTTCCCCACATCATTTTATCATAAGTTATACAGGTAAGGATTATTAAACTCCATTAATTTTTGATCTTTTTTTGAAGGAGTTTTTTTATGTCCTGCAGCTCCTTTTTTGTATTAACCATTTCTGCGACAAGCAGCAGTGTCAATAACAATTGAATTCCTAAAAAGATATAAATCAATCATTTCACCCTCTTTAAGTATTTTACCGAAAAAAAAGAGCCTTATAATAACAAGGCTCTAGGATGGATTTTTCTCTTCTTGTACAAGATCGAAAATTTCTATTGCTGTAATGTCAATATCATCAAATTGATATTTATTAATTTTTTTATCTTCATCATATTCCTCTAGTTCGAAAGTATCTGTTGCAGGAAAGAATTTCACCTGACATAGAGTTTTTCCATTCACTTCAAATCGGCGTTGTTGAATTTCACCAGTTTCTTTTGCATCCTGCATAGCTTTTAATCTTTGAATAATTCCTAATAGTTGAGACATTGTAAACTCCTTTCTTCGTTTCACTCGTTTCTCAATTTTAAGTCACCGATTTATCATAACCTAAACGAGAAACGATTACCACTCTCAATATGAACGAAATAGCATGATTTAATTTTGCCATTTTTCATAATTAATGATGTATGATTTTTATTTCAATTTTATCATTCCCGAAAGATAAATTCTAACTACTAAAATTATCGCAAATCATTTAAAAATATCATGAAAATTCATTATACTTATTCTATAACGGAAATCTTATCAATTGTAAAGGAGGAAGAAATTTGAAGATTATAGATATAGACGATAGAATTAAACTTATTGATTTATTTGATCTAAAAGAAATAGCAAGAACTGGTTCATTTATTCTACTTGAAGACGAAATCACAGTTATTGAAACCTCTGCAAGTCCATCAATTCCATATTTAAAAGCAGGGCTTGAAACACTAAATATTAAGCTTGAAGAAATTAAATATATTATTTTAACACATATCCACCTTGATCATGGAGGTGGTGTGGGATTATTTCTTAAAGAGTGTCCAAATGCAAAAATCATCGTTCATCCGAAAGGCGCACGCCATCTTATAGATCCTTCAAGATTAGAAAACGGGGCGAGGGAAGTATATAAAGAACAATTTGATTCACTTTTTCATCCAATTATCCCTATTTCCGAAGAACGTATAATCATAAAAAATAATGGAGATACATTAAAAATTGGTTCAAATACTATCCTGAGCTTTTATCATACACCAGGTCACGCCAATCATCACTTTAGTATTTATGATCCTGTCTCCAATGGTATTTTCACAGGGGATACGGCTGGAATATACTATTGGATGCTTAAAGATGAAAACATAGATTTTTTCCTGCCCTCTACATCACCTAATCAATTTAATCCGGATGCAATGATTCAATCTATTAATTTTTTTCGAAAAAAATCATTAAATCGTCTTTACTTTGGTCACTTTGGATTTACTCATAAAGTAGGTTTAGCAATTGATACTGTTGAAAAGTGGCTCAAATTATTCGTCGAATATAGTAAAAAAGCATACTTATCCTGCAATTCTAATGATCAAAGAATTGAAATGACTTATAACTATTTATACCAAACCGTTTTTAATCATTTATCCAGCCAAGGAGTTCCAAATAATCATTCAATCTATCAAGTATTAAAGCTTGATCTAAACGTTAGTTCAATGGGTCTAATTGATTATTGGAATAAAAAATATACTATTTAAGCAGCGATTATTCGCTGCTTAGTGTTTGTCTATATTATTATTGGATGAAAACTAATGTGAATAGCAGCTTTATGATCAAAAATAGGCCGATTTTTTTTTGAAGGAATATATTTCAATTGTTTAAGTACTTTTGCTGGAATATCGATCAATACCTCATCAACTTTCCAAGTTCCATTCCTTTTGATTAATTTAACACCTTTGTAATTTTTATTATTACTGGTTGGGCCGCTTTGAATATGAATAATTTCTTCAATCACATAAGCTTCATTTTTCATTAATATTACTTTTGTATTTTCGTCATATAAAAAAAATGGAATATAGTAAATGGGAAAGTCTGTTCCGAAAGTCTGATAGCCGTTATCCGTTTTAACTAAATTTTCTTTTAAAAATTTAGGAATGAATCTTTTAGTAAAGTACGGATTTAAGATTTCTCTAATTTGTTTAAGTGTTCGCTCCCTTTCACTTAATTGAACTTGTGAATCAAATGCTCTTTTAACAATCGGTTTAATTATTGCTGCATCACTAGCATATACTTGTTGAGCCTGTCCACATAAAAGGCTAAGCATGAGAAGTCCGCAAATTGTAAAAACACGCATATTTTCTCCTCCTTAAATACACTTCCCTTTACTTGAGTCCTACTAGTTAAGAGATTAAATCTATTGTAGCAGTTAAAATATGTCGATAACCGATAAAAAAATCGTATAATTTAAACAACAAATGACAACAGTTATTAAATCTATACCCTTTTCGACTTTTCCTATTCCTTTTAGCAGAAAAATAAAAAAGAGCTCTAACCATTACTATTTGGTCAGAACTCTTTCAATAGCAAATATCTAATTAAATATACTAGATAATATTTCCTTTGGTATAGATATACGAACCGTAACAAGCGGATTCACAATTTGACTAATTTGCAGATCACTCGTCGCACTTAACAAGCGGTAGGCATCGTTAAAAGATAATAATAGCTTCCTTTCAAATAAACGGGTAACAGCTTCCATTCCTTTTTTAGCAGCTTGTTCTAGTGTATGATCAGAAGATATAAACATATAGCTTTCTGGTGTTTCTACAATTGGCATGGAAATCGATTCATTTATTTTAGAGACGGTCATCGTTACTTTACCGCCAATTTCTACGCCAGAACCATTAAGTTCACCATCACCCATAGAAGCATGCAAATCACCAAGAGCAAGAAGGGCACCATCATGAAAAACAGGTAAATAAACTTTATTTCCCACTGTAATATACTTTGTATCCATATTTCCACCGTGATCACCAGGGGATTCACAGAGGACCTCACCTTCTGAAGGTGCAGTACCTATAACCCCTATCATCGGTTTAAGAGGGATAGATAATGAGTCATTAAATTTTACTTTTCCATCCTTTACTTGAAAAACTCGTGTATCTGAATCCTCTACTAATGAACCTAGTGGCCCCATCCCAGGGTATAATACCATTACTCCTTGTTCATCGAGCTGAATATCATTTATTTCTATACAAAGAGTATCTCCTTTTTTAATATCATTAATATATATTGGACCTGTAGCAGGATTAATATAATCTATTTTTACGTCTCTTCTTAATTGATTCGGACTAGTAATAGCTCCTCCATAGCAGTCATTAGTCTCAACAGCAAAAGTTTCCCCTAAATTAACTGTATAATTAGGTCTATGTCTGGAGGATAGGCTTAAAACAAAATTCTCTTTATTGAATATTTTCAAAAGTTCTCCCCGCCTTCACATTATTTCTTTCTATTCCTCAGTAACTTCACAGCCTTCACCTGTACAATATTCACTTTTAGATTTTTTAGGATTAATTATTTTTAACGGTGTTTTTATTTCGTCCCAAACCATTTGAAGAGCATTACTAAATGCCTCTACTGGTTGTGCTCCTGAAATAGCATATTTCTCATTCAAAACAAAAAATGGCACTCCGGTTATACCTAATTGTCTTGCTTCTTCTTCATCGGCTCTAACTGAATCAGAAAAATTAGTTCCACTTAAAATGGTGAGTGCTTCGTTGCGATGTAAACCAATTTCTTCAGCCAAATCAGCTAGAGTATTAGGATCACTAATTTTCTTTGAATCAGTAAAATATGCTTTAAGAAGCCTTTCATTCATTTGGGCACCTAATCCGTTATCAGCTGCATATTTAGCTAAACGATGAGCATCAAATGTATTGGTTGGAATCATCGTATCAAAATGATAAGTTAATCCAACCTCGTCTGCCTGTTTCCCTACATTTGCATTCATTTGTTTTGCCTGTTCTACACTCATCCCATATTTTTGCGAAAGTATTTCATGTATGTTCATATCAATATCTTTTGGTGAATTTGGATCGAGCTCAAAGCTTTTAAATTCTATTTCTACACTATCTCGATGAGGAAATTTCTCTATTGCTTGCTCTAAACGTCTTTTACCTATATAGCAAAAAGGACAAGCAAAATCAGACCACACTTCAATTTTCACGTAGAGCACCTCTCTTTAAATCTCATTGTAAGAATAGATAATTCCTTACCTGCTTTGTCAGCTATTATCTATTCTCTTTATCATATCACTCCCTTATTCTAATAATCACGAAAATTGCTTATTTGCTCAAAAAGGAAATTGATTTAACCATTGTCCACCGTCCATTGTTATACATTCACCATTAATATAAGCGGCCTGATCAGAAAATAGGTAGTAGGCTAAATCAGCAATTTCTTCTGGCTTTCCTAATCTACCAAGAGGAACACTATTGAGTGTTCTTTTTGCAGCCTCCTCCGATTCCCAAAGTTTATCCGCTCCACCTGTCCTTTCAATTGGACCAGGTGCAATGGCATTTACTCGAATTCCATATTTTCTTCCCCACTCAACCGCTAGTGTCCTTGTTAGTGACAATACGCCCGCTTTTGCCGCTGCAGAATGGACGACCCCTGCACCTGCATTCCAGGCATATGTAGCAACCATATTGATAATGCTTCCCTTTATGTTTCTCTCAATCCAGTAATTCCCTACAGCACTAGAACAATAGAAAGTTCCATTTAAAACAATATTTATAACTGAGTTCCAACCATTCACAGATAATTTTTCTGCAGGTGTAATAAAATTCCCGGCAGCATTATTAATTAAACAATCAATTCTTCCAAACTCATTATCAACTTCTTTAACCATGCGTTCGACATCCTCATCATTTCTAACATCCATTTGTACAGTTTGTATATGAGGGTGATATTCTTGTAATTCGCCTTTCACCACATCTAATTTTTCTTTATTTCTACCTGTTATCACTACAGCTGCCCCTTCTTGGGCAAAACGGTATGCCATATACTTTCCCATCCCACTAGAACCACCAGTAATAATGACAACTTTCCCCTTCATTTCTACATCCTCCTTATGAATGAATAATCACTCATAATTATATCATGAAATATTTTATATATTCTAAATAATTTACCAAAAATAAAAGGACCTCCTATGGTCCTTTCATCTCTACTTATCTTCCATTTTATTCACTAGAGATTCATTTAATCTCATTAAGGAACGAATAATTGATTTTTTTTTATGGTATCCCTTTACAGTCACCGTAATATTATTATATTCTGTAAACACCTGTCCCCATGAACCAGAAGGTGAAAAACCGTAAGCATATATTTTTATCGTACCTTTTTCAGTCGGCAAAAAAATGACATCCATATGTTCATGCCGTTTCATAAGTTAGTCCCCCACTTTCTTACTGTTTATTATGATATGTTTGTTGAGTAATATATATATGTTCATAACCTTGTAATCATTTATTTTTTATTTCCATACTTTATTATATAACATATTATAATTTGAATATACAATTAATAGAATCATATTTCAATGAGAAAGGAGAGAAGCACATAATAAAATAAATGGAAAGTCTATAAAACGAACTTCACATTTCTTTTGTGCGAATTAATATGTCACCTACCGTTACCCGAAGAACATTTCTTAAAAAAACCATTGGGACGATTCTTTCCTTATTTGGAATTGGAAGTGGTGGATATGTTTATTCTAGATATATTGAACCTAAACGTTTAGAAATCAATACAATTAATATACACAATGAAAAAATCCCTACGAGCTTTAATGATTTTAAAATTATCCAATTTAGTGATACTCATATAGGATTCCAATATACAGTTGAACAATTGAAAAAACATGTACAATTGATTAATTCTTTAATGCCGGACATGATTTTTTTCACTGGGGATTTACTTGATAAACCAAATCAATATACTGATTTCAAAAAAATCCCTCCAGTATTAAACCAATTAAACGCCCCGTTTGGGAAATTTGCTGTTTATGGGAACCATGATCACGGAGGAAATGGAACCGATCTTTACTCAAATGTAATGAAAAACTCTGGATTTACTGTTTTAAGAAACCAAATGGTTCCTATTCATCACTCAAATGGGGCTCTTTTTTATTTAACTGGAATTGATGATGTACAATTAGGGAAGCCAGATTTTCCAAAAACCTATAGAGATGTACCAAAAGCTGCTTTTAATATCCTTCTGTCACATGCTCCAGACATAGCAGACACTGCTTCACTTTATGGAGCTGATCTTCAACTAAGTGGCCATAGTCATGGCGGTCAAGTGCAGATTCCTTTTTACGGTGCATTAATTACCCCACCATATGGTGAAAAATACCCTGAAGGCAAATATTTAATAGATTCTCACCATTCTTTACAGTTGTATGTGAATAGAGGTTTAGGTACTACTAGGTTGCCGTTTAGATTTTTATCTGTACCAGAAATTACGATTATCAAATTAAAAGCAATCGGAAAATAACTCCGATTGCTTTTCTACTTTACAAATTTCAGAATAAGAAATCAATTCATTCATCCATAAAATACTTTCTTTTCTATTTCTTCAGCACTTACTGGCCGACTAAAATAATAGCCTTGAGCTTTTTGACATTGGGCAGAGACTAAAAACTGCACCTGATCCTTTTCTTCAACTCCTTCAGCAATTACTTCCATTCCTAAATTATGTGCAAGATGAATAATTGTTTTTGTAATTGCTGCATCTTTTTCATTTACTTGAATTTCCCTTACAAAAGATTGATCAATCTTTAGAATATCGATAGGAAATCTCTTTAAGTAGTTAAGTGATGAATAGCCTGTTCCGAAATCATCTACAGAAATAATGATTCCTAATTCCTTTAGACGATGTAACATAGACAAAGCAGCTCTAGTATCCTCCATAGCCCCTTCGGTTATCTCTATTTCTAAAGCAGATGGCGGTAGTTCATTTCTCTTTAATGCGTTTTGAATAACATCAGGCAAATTAATTTGGAAAAATTGTTTTGGAGAAATATTCACTGCTATCCTTATATCGTTATGCCCCTTTCTCCTCCACTCTGCAAGCTGAGCACATACATTTTGGATGACCCATTCTCCAATGGGGATAATCAATCCTGTTTCCTCAGCCAATGGAATAAATTGTGAAGGAGGTACATTGCCAAATTTTCGATTTTGCCATCGCAGCAAAGCCTCAAATGTGGTAACATTTCCAGTTTGTAAATTAACCTGCGGCTGATAGTGCATAACAAATTCATTTAATTCAATCGCCTTTCTCAAATGTGCTTCCATTAAAATATAATTTGGAAAAGCATCATTCATATCAGGTCGATAAAAACGAAAATGCCCTTTTCCTTTTTCCTTCACCTGAAGGAGAGCACCATCGGCATTTTTTATCAATGTTTCTGAATCTTGACCATCTGCTGGAAATAGACTAATCCCAATAGATGGAGTAACATAATAGTCCTGTCCATTAATAATAAATGGAATATTAAACAATGCTAAGATGTATTGAGAAAAACGATTAACTTCTTTCTTTTCATGTTCAGGCAATAATATGACAAACTCATCACCGCCTAATCGATACACACGATAATTTGTCTTTTTAATGGAGCCTAATCTTTCTGCCGTTTGTTTTAATAAATCATCTCCAGCTTGATGACCGAGTGTATCATTGAAATATTTAAAACGATCAATATCCATATATAACAATGCAAACTCACGCTTTTTTATCTTAGAATTAACAATCTCTGTTTGCAAATGTTCGATAAGAGCTCGGCGATTCCATAAACCAGTTAAATGATCATGCATTTCCATAAAATTCATTTTTTCATTATTCTCACACTGCTCGGTTAAATCTCTCATTATTATATATATACCGACTATTTTTCCATTTACGACAATCGGTACTGTTTTTAATTGTACGTTAATTTTCCGATCATCTTTACCAATAAATGTACAATCAGTTGTTTCTTTAGGTCCATCAAGTAAAGTATGCGTCATCACTTCATAGATCTCTGAAACACTTTTTTTGTCAACAAAATCATAAATCGAGCGATGCAATAATTCATTTTCCGATAACCCAAACATCTTTTGACTTGCTGGATTTGCATTTAATATTCTACCTTTTTCATTAATAGAAAAAATAGCATCCAAATTATGAATAATGAGAGATTGGTATATTTCTTTACTTTCAATTAACTGTTTCTTTTCAAAAGCAGCAAAAGTAACATCTCTTGTTAAGGAAACAATGTAAGTAATTACATCGTTTTCATTTCTAATTCCATTTAAAGTAGATTCAAAAATACGTTTTTCACCTTTTTTATTTTCTATTTCATCCGTATATACAACAGTGTCCATTGTTTGAATTACTTTTTTGTAATATCGACTAAGGTGTTTTACCTTTTCATCAGATAAAACCTCTGATAGTAATTTCCCCATATCTTCTTGTCGAAGATTGGCATATTCCAATCCTTTTTCATTTGCAAAGATATAACGGAAATTTGCCCCCTTTTCAACTTTCATTATGAAGATCATGTCAGAAAGCTGTGTAAAAAATATATCTTTAATCATTTTTTCTTCATATTGACTTTCAGGATGTTTCATATCTTCTACCTTTTGTCTATTATTCATCTGATTCATACTCTCATCCTTTTTTACCCCTGTTATTCCATCAATCCAAAAAAAATGTTATATTTTCTCTATTTATGTCTATTTTACAAGGAAAAACGGGAAAAGAATAGAATCAAATGAAAAATAATTCCTCTATTTACTAAAACTTAGTAAATTCCAAAGATTTTTTAGCGTTAATAGTCTATTACTAATAACTAAATAAAATCGCTATTTAGTAGAAATAAATGGCCACCAGTTTCCTTTACCAAGCGACCTAACCATAACAGGAACAAATAAAGGTAGAATAATAAACGCATAAAATAACAAACCAGATAATACAATTGTCGCAATTTGTAACAATGACATTACACCTGAAGGAAGCATAGCAGCAAATGTTCCAGCTAAAATTATAGCTGCAGAGATGATTACCGTGCCCATATTCTTCATTGAAAGCAGCAACCCCTCCCTAACATCTAGATGACGATATTCAGTAAAGCGATCCATTAAGAAAATTGAATAATCAACTCCAAGTGCCATAATAATCACAAATCCAAAAAATGGGACTGCCCAACTAATTCCTGAATAACCTAAAATATTAACAAATATAAGCTCTGTTATTGAGATTGAAGAATAAAAGGTCAACAATAACGAAGCAATAATATAAATTGGCATAACAAGTGATCGTAATAAGATAACTAATATAACAGCGATCCCACCAATCATAAACATGACTGTTCTGTTATAATCCGCATTTGACATATTCTGCAAATCGTGATTCATGCTCGTTATTCCCGAAATTCCTATATGAGCATTTTCAAGCTTTGTTCCTTTTATTGAAGATTTTAATGTGTTTTCAATTTCATCGATCTTCTTTATTGCTTTATTTGAATATGGATTTTCGTCCAAAATTAAATCTATCGTTGTTACTTTTCCATCTTCCGATACATATACATCTAACACTTTCTGAAAATCCTTATTTTCCATCAAATCATCAGGAACATAAATTCCGGATTGCTGCATTGATGTTTCACCAGACATTTTATTTAGAAATGCATTGGCATCATTAATACCCGTTTCAATTTGACTTAGTCCCTCTGCACTTTGAGATAAACCATTTGATAGCTGACTCATTTGACCATTTAAAGGACTAAAACCATTTTGAAGCTGGCTTTGGCCATCAGCAATTTGCTTTAGACCATTTGAAAATTCCGGAAGTTTTTGGACTACTTGATTTTGACCATTGGCAAGTTGTACTATGCCGCCTTCAATCTGATTTAAACCTGAAATAATTGGATCAAAACCTGCTGAAAATTGAGTCAGCCCTTTTTTAATACTTCCTAATCCATTATTAGCAGCCGAAAATCCTTTATTAATTGATGTAAAAGTTGTATGAAGTTTTTTCATACCTGGCAAATCACTTTTCAACTTTTCCGCAATTCCTTGTACAGTTAATTTTATATTGTTATAGGCACCATTTGCTAGAATATCTGGCTTTTCTTTTTCAAGTGCAACAAAACTGCTATTTAAATTTGCCAAATTTTGTTGAATCGCTACTAAACCATTATAGATATTCACATAATTCGAAGCGACACTTTCTAATCCATTTTGCATCGTTTCATAGTTTTTCAGGAGCTCTTCTGTCCCTTTTTTTAAATTAATTGCTTGTTTTTTCGCTTCTTTTATTCCCGTTTTTAGATCTCCGACACCTTTTCCACTTTTACGCATATTTGACTCAATTTGTGATAAAGCATTCTGTAAACTTCCTATACCAGATTGAAGTTCATTTGTTCCGTTTTGCAATGCACTTATGCCATCTGTTGCTTCTTTTAGTTTTGGTGTAGATTCAGATAATGATTTAGCTGCATCATTTAAACCGTCTTTAATCGTACCGATTCCTTTATTCCCTTTATCTAAACCATCACTTACTGTATTTACTTGATTTTTTACGTAAAGCTCGTTCATCATATCCCCTACAGGTCTTGTTGCACTACGTACCTTTTCAATGTCTTTTACATGAGATAAATCACTGCTAATTTTCTCAATTAAACCTAAGTATTCCTTTGAATTTAGGGATTCATCATTTTCGATAACTACCTTT
Source organism: Heyndrickxia sporothermodurans (assembly GCA_018333075.1). GTDB lineage: Bacteria > Bacillota > Bacilli > Bacillales > Bacillaceae_C > Heyndrickxia > Heyndrickxia sporothermodurans_A. The sequence continues at coordinate 289,433 of BORH01000001.1, forward strand.
ACAGGCATGATCTCACCTGGTCCAAAGCTTTCTGACACTAAATTAAATGCTTTAACAGATTCATATTCTTCACCAATTTCATCAAGTGAATTAAAGGATAGATTGCCATTATATGAGATTAATAAAGGTACTGTAAATATAGCAACTATACATAATGCGATTAGCGGGCGACTTATTGATAAATTCCCCATCCATCCCCAAAGCCTACTTTGTGAATGAGAAATATCTCCCTTAATAGGCCAAAACAATTTATTTTTTAAGGTAGCCATAAAAAATGGGACAATTGTAAGTAATGAGAGAAGTAATATTACAACCCCAATTGCAACCGCTGATGCTGATTGATAAAGCTTAAAGCTAGCAAAGCCAATTGATGCAAAGCCAATCATTACAGCTAGCCCACTAAAAATGACTGTTTTTCCTGCACTTTTATATGTAGCTAATATGGCACTTATTGTATCATTACCATGTGAAAGTTCTTCTTTATAGCGACTTAGAAGTAAAATACAATAATCTGTACCAATTCCAAAAAGAACTGCTACTAAAAATATTTGAGTAAAATTGGACAGTGGAAAATTCAAATGATCAACTAAAAATGCAACAATCGATTGACTAATCAAATATGTCATTCCAACTGTTATTAGTGGAATAATTGGAGCAACTACTGAGCGAAAAACTAAAATAAGTACAAGTAAAATAAATACCACTGTAATTATTTCCGTTTTCTTCAGTCCATTTTGTGAGCTAATAACAACATCCTCATTAATCAATCCATTCCCTGTCATCATTGTTTCAACATTTGGTGTTTTAATCGCTTTCTCTAGGTTATTACGAACATCCTTAACTTCTTTATTTCTCATATTTATATCTAATAAGGCAAGAATCGTTTTACCATCTTTTGATACAAGCTGATTTTCCAAGTCCTTTTGTTCAAAATGAGTTGTTATTTCGTTAATACTTAATTTATTATTATTTCGTTTTAATTCGTTTAATGTAATCTCTATTTGATGAATTTGTTCATTAGACAATTTATTTTTGTCATGAAAAACAACAATAAAGGTTTCCGTATGTGAATGGTCAGAAGAATGTTTTTTCATAATCTCATCTGCCAATGTTGATGGGTAGCCTTCAGGTACAGCTATTTGGCCCTTCTCACGTACAAGCTGTTCCATTCCTGGTGCACTCCAAACAAGAATAATGGCTGCTACAATCCACAATGCTAATATGAACCATCGAAATTTGACAATTTTTTTCATATTCCAGGCTTCTCCTTATGATTTTGTATAATTAGTATTATTTTTTCATATAGATTTATAAAGGCTTCAAAATCTTCATGATCTAATTCTTTTAAATAATTTGAAACAAAATTTTCAATTTTTGCTTCTCCCTCTTCATATAACTCTTTTCCTGTGGCTGTTAAATGTAAATCTATATTTCTGCGATCCTCCTGATCCCTTTCACGATAAATAAATCCTTTATTTTCAAGTTTTTCAACCTTTACAGTAATTGCGCTTTTATTGACTCCGAGCTCCTCCGCTAATTCTGAAGCCCTTAAAGAAGATCGTTCATAAAGCTTCCTCAAAATAGCAAATTGTTCAATAGACAAATCGTTTAACACCTGTTCAGACATAATCGTTGATATTCTTTTTGTTGCAAATAAATAAACATCTTCATAACGCTTTATTAATAACTTTATTTTTTGCTTATCCAATTTAGTTTACCCCCTAAACTGTTGATACCATTAACTATATGCAAGGAATAACTAGCTGTCAATTCCTATTCAACCTTTTTCATTTTTGAATATTGGGAATTTTTAATTTTAGACATACTTTGCAATACATAACATTAGTAGTATAATGGAAATAATCTTTTAAAAATATATGGAAGGAGATCTTTGTTTGAAATCCCATTTTTCCACTTCATTTCAACCTACAGCTTTGAACCTCTCTCAAGCGATTTTTACAGTTAACCGTCATGCGAAGACTGCAATAAATCCAAAGTATTTATACAAATTGAAAAAAGCTTCAATTGAAAAAATGCTTGTAGAGGGGAAAGCTATCAAAGTAGGACTTCATTTTTCTGAAAATCCAAAATTTAGTAAGCAGCAATCAGATGTACTTGTCCAATGTGGAGAATATTCTTTCCATATTCCACCTTCAAAACAAGACTTCGAAGCACTTCCACATCTAGGGAAACTTGATCATTCATCAAAAAATCCAAAATGTCGAATGCCATTAAATCAAGCAAAGCAATTGCTAGAAAATTATACTGGAATTCATGAAGTTCAGAATAACAACTATCCACATAATCGGTCACCCAAAACAACAAAACCGATATTTAAAAAACTTGGAGATAGCTACTAAATATTCTATTCTGTATAGATCGATAAATATTACAATGAATAAAAATGGACTCTTAGTCTAGAGTCCATTTTTTCATTCTATGCTTTTTTTGCCGAATTAAATAATATGTTGATCAATTTTTAGTATGAGCTCATTAATTTCAGGCTTGCTTACTTGATCATTTGCTCCTACTATTTCACCTTTATGTCTTAAACTATCCGTAATTAATGATGAGAAGATAAGTACAGGTAATTGCGATAACTGTTCATGTTCTTTAATTTTTTTTGTTAAATGATGACCATCCATTTGAGGCATTTCGATATCAGTGATGACGAGCTGAACTTCACTAGTAATATTTTTTCCTTCAGCAATTATAGATTCTAAATAATCAAATGCATCTTTTCCATTTTCAAAAAACTCTACATTCTCATATCCTGCTTCAAATAACGTATCGTTAATAAGTTTTCTTAATAAAGCTGAGTCTTCTGCAACAAGAATTTTCTTGGATGACCGTTCTCTTGCCCCTAGCTTTTGAATATTACTTTTATTTATTCCTATTTCAGGATTTATTTCAGTAATAATCCGTTCAAAATCTAACATTAAAATCATATGTTCATTTCTTTTTATAACACCAATAATTTGAGCTGTATCCCCAGAATACATTTCAGAAGGCTTTTCTATTTGATCCCATGATATTCTATGGATTTGCGTAACATTATGTACGTGAAAAACAACCTTCTGCTTATTAAATTCTGTAACAATATATTTCTCACTTGATTCATTACCCGAATCTCCAAGCTGTAATACCTTCTGTAAATCTACAACAGGTAAAACTTCTCCTCTCAATTGTATAATTCCTTTAATAAAAGGGTGGGCATGAGGAATATATGTGACAGGAAGTGGCTGCAAAATTTCTTTAACCTTTATTACATTTATCCCAAAACTACTATTTTGGATATTAAATTCGATGATTTCTAATTCATTTGTTCCACTATCAAGCAATATTCCATTTGTACTTTCCATTGTTTACTTCCTTTCATAATAACTTTATGATGGAGCTACTATTTTGATTTAATCACATATGTTCCTGCAATCATATCATGCAATGCCTGCTTCTTTTCAGTAAACGCAGCCATAATATAACCAATATAAAGAATACCTGATAATATCATAGCAAAATACCTGCCTACACCACGCCAAAAAGAAATCCTTTCTCCTTCAAGATCGATTACTTTAAGTCCTAATAGATGTTTCCCAGGTGTTGCTTGCAGTTTAGAAGCATGAAATCCAGCAAAATAAGCGACAGAAGATATAATTAAAACAATGATGATAATAAACCAGCATAGTAGAAAAGCAAAAAACTCTGCACCAGATATCTCTGCATAAACATTTGAATCGACTATCAATTCGAATGTTCCTGTACTACCCATTAATATAAAAATAATAAAAATAGAGAAAATAGTCATAGGAATCCCGACTATTAGAATATCTATAAAATATGCTACAAATCTGATCCAAAATCCTGCATACTCTCTTTCATGATGTTTGATATTTTCAGTCATTAGAAATATGCCTCCTCAAAGAACTTACCTAATTTAATTAGATAATTCCCCTAGTAGAAAATCATCTAATTTAATTTTCTCTTATTCTATCATGAACACAAGAAGGAGTCATGATAAAATATATATGAGAAATTGAAAAAGGGTGAAGATAATGGAGCATTTGCTCAATAACAAAGTTATAGACATTGAAATATCTGGTATTCGAAAGTTTTATAACATGGTCCAAGAAATAGAAGACTTAATTTCTTTTACTATCGGTCAACCTGATTTTCCTACACCTGAGCATGTAAAGCTAGAAGGAATTAATGCAATTCAAAATAATTTCACGTCTTACACTCATAACGCTGGGTATTTAGACCTAAGAAAAGCAGCAAGTCAATTTTTACTAAAAAAATACGGATTACATTATTCACCTGAAAATGAAATAATAATCACAGTTGGTGCAAGTGAGGCAATAGATATTGCATTAAGAACGATTTTAATTGAAGGTGATGAAGTAATATTACCTGGACCTATCTATCCTGGATATGAGCCTATTATACGTATTTGCGGTGGAAATCCAGTACACATTGATACTAGAGACTCTCAATTTAAACTAACAGCAGAAAAGTTACAGCCATACTTAACAAATAAGACAAAATGTATCATTTTGCCATACCCTTCTAATCCAACAGGTGTAAGCTTATCTAAACAAGAATTAACCGAAATAGCCAATTTACTAAAAGAAAAAGAAATTTTCGTCATCGCAGATGAAATATATAGTGAACTCGTCTACGATGAACAACATTACTCTATTGCACAAGATTTAAAAGAACAAACGATTGTGATAAATGGTCTATCAAAATCACATTCAATGACTGGTTGGAGAGTGGGTATGCTATATGCTCCAGAGTGTCTTACTAAGCATTTCTTAAAAGTGCATCAATATAATGTTTCATGTATCTCGTCAATTTCGCAAAAAGCAGCCTATGCAGCTTTAACAGCTGGAATCAATGATGCAGAAATGATGCGAAAGGAATATATTCAAAGACGTGCATATGTAAGTACAAGGTTAAATGGTATGGGATTAGATTTTGTGATGCCAAATGGTGCCTTTTACTTTTTTATCAAAATTCCTGAATACCTCCATACTAATTCATTTGATTTTGCTTTGGATTTAGCTAAAGAAGCGAGGGTAGCAGTTGTTCCTGGAAGTGCTTTTTCAGAATATGGTGAAGGATTCTTCCGTCTTTCTTATGCTTGTTCGCTAGAACTGCTAGAGGAAGGGTTAAATCGAATAGATGAATATCTTAATAAAAAAATCCATGTCGATTAATGGAGAGACCCAGATAAATGAGACAAGGAAAAAACACCCCCTGAATCGTATTTATACAATATGATTCTAAGGAGGGTGTTTTTCACAAGAGTACATTACCCAGAAGAAATTAAATGGGAAACAATAAAGTTAAAGCAAGCTGGGAAGACGAACAAAGAAATTATGGAGCAGCTAGGAATTAAAAATAAGACTCAAATTAAAACATGGATGAATTGGTACAAAACAGGTCAAACTTACCGGCTTTCTCAACAAGTAAGCAAACAATATTCCTACGGTAAGGGAATGGAGGAATTGAGTGAATTAGAACAATTGAAACTAAAGAATAAACAGTTAGAAACTCAAATAGAAATCTTAAAAAAGTACCAAGAGATCAAAAGGAGTTGGAGCCAAAAGTAGTTGTAAAAGTTACAGAAAGCCTCTCATCCAAGTTTAAAGTAACCGATATTCTTAGTGTATTAGGCATTCCTAGGGCGACCTATTATCGGTGGAAAAAGAAATATAAAGTCATTCAGTTAACGCCTTTAGAAGAACTAGTCATTAAAATTTGTGAGGAAAACTTTTATCACTATGGTCATCGTAAAATCAAATCTATCTTAAACAGAAAGTATCGGATAAATGTAAATCGCAAACCAGTACAAAAAATTATGCAAAAATTTCAGATTCAGTGTCAAGTTAAGAAAAAGCGACAAAAGTATATTAATGGTGAGAGTAATATTGTTGTTCCCAACATTCTCAATCGTAGCTTTAAAGCAAGTCGATCCAATAAAAATGGGTAACGGATATTACCTACTTACCATATGGCTCTACTATGTTGTATTTATCAACGATAATAGATTTGTATAACAATGAGATTGTGGCTTTCAAATTAAGTACCAAGCAAGATATAACCTTAGTATTAGATACACTAAAGGAAGCTGTAGAGATACGAAAGCCAGTGGGCTTAATGCTTCACAGTGACCAAGGATCCGTCTATACTTCGTACGCATTTCAAAATCTAGCAAAAAAAAGCATTACCACAAGTATGTCTCGTAAAGGAAACTGCCATGATAATGCCGTCATCGAATCCTTTCACTCCTCGAGTCGGAAGGATTCAACGCTCAAAGTAGAGCATCTCTGTCCAATTCTAAAGTAGTACAAATTGTAAATCAATACATGTATCGATATAATCATATACGCATTCAGGCAAAATTAACTACCTGTCCCCATTTGAATACAGGGGACAGGTAGCATAGGTGTTTTTTCTATGTCTCATCTGAACGGGTCAGTCTAATTAAGTACATGGATTTTTTTTAATTATTGCCCTTTATATTTTCCGTTATTTTTTCCAGCTTTCTCTTTTTTAGCTTTGTCTTTATGAATCTTATTTGTTGCAGCACTTCCCATTTCATGTGCGAATTCTTCATTTAATACAGACGAATCAAAGCCTTTTTTATTTTTTTGATCTGCATCATTTTTCTTTGTACGCTTTGCCATTTATTTTCCTCCAAACATCAATGTTTCTTTTAAAGATTTCAACCTTATATTTTTCTTTATTCACATCTAGTTTGAATGAAAGTTAGCATTTTTATTCCCAATATTTTATTAAAGCCTGTGTACCGCTATTATCCTCTCCTTTTTCTGCCAATTCATCATATAATTTTTTTGCCAGTTCTAAGCCTGGTAATTGGAGATTCATTTTATCTGCCTCTTCTAGGGCAATTCCCATATCTTTAATAAAATGTTTAATAAAGAATCCAGGAGAATAATCTTCAGCAAGCATTCTAGGAGCTAAATTAGATAGTGAAAAGCTCCCTGCAGCTCCAGCACTAATTGATCCCAACACATTAACAGGATCAAGACCTGCATTCTTCGCATAGACCATCGCCTCTGATACACCAATCATATTGGTAGCAATAGCAATTTGATTACACATTTTTGTATGCTGTCCTGCTCCTGCATCACCTTGATAGATAATATTTTGTCCGAAGCAAGATAGAATTGGTGAAACTTTATCGAAAATTTCTTTATCTCCACCCACCATTATTGTCAATGTTCCATTTTTAGCACCAATATCTCCACCTGAGACAGGTGCGTCCAATGAATGTAGTCCTTTTTCATTCGCAGTGTGGTATATTTTTTGTGCAAGAGTAGGAGTTGAAGTAGTCATTTCTACAAATACCACTCCATCACTTGCATTGTTCAATAATCCTTCTGAACCAAAATAGATTTCTTCTACATCTTGAGGATAACCAACCATTGTAAAAATTACTTCCGCACTTTTAGCTACTTCCTTTGGGCTCTCGCACCATTGTGCTCCATTATTAATAAGCTCTTCTGCTTTTTCTTTTGAACGATTATAAATAAATAATTCATATTTTTCCTTCATTAAGTGCTTTACCATACTTTTTCCCATAATCCCTGTTCCAATAAAGCCAATGGATAATTTCTTTGCTACCATTGCAGTCTCTCCTTCATCTCACTTACTTATATCGATTTTATTTTCCCACCATCTACAAGAAAGCTACTTCCTGTTACATAAGAATTTGCTTCTGAAGCTAAAAAAACAACCATATTTGCAAATTCTTCTGGTTCACCGTATCTTCCTAGTGGAATCGTTTGTTTTTCCATTTCTTCTATTTCTTCTATTGATTTCCCTTTATTTTTTGCATTGATATTATCTAAATGTTTTACTCGATCAGTTGCAATTCGACCAGGTCCTACAGTATTTACTAATATATTATATTTTGCAAGCTCCATTGAAAGTGTTTTTGATAATCCTACAATTCCCGTTCTAAACGTATTGGAAAGAATAAGTCCTGGAATTGGTTCTTTTATTGATGATGATGCAATATTAATAATCCTGCCACCATTTTGTTTTAATAGTGGTAAGCATTCTCTAATGATGCGTATGTAGGAAAGTAAATTTAGCTCGAATGCATTTTGCCACTGTTCGTCTGTTATATCTTCAAAAGCTCCTGCTGGCGGACCGCCAGAATTATTGACTAAAATATCTAATGCACCATATTCTTTGAGTAATTTTTCTACCATTGCTTTTATGTGTTTTGGATTTGTAATATCACAAACAATATAATCTACTCTAGCATTTCCAATTAAGGAAAGCTCCTTTTTAACTTCTTTTAATTGTTCTTCATTTCTACTTGCTAGCAATACATTTGTTCCTTCATTAACAAAAGCTTTAGCAATAGCCTTTCCTAATCCTTGACTAGATGCAATAACAAGTGCCGTTTTGCCTTTTAAACCAAGCTCCATTTTACATTCCTCCTTTTTTTAAGTATAAACGATTCAATCATTTCGTTCACCTATAAAAAAAGAGATGATCCACTGATCATCTCCAAAATAAATAGGGGGAAAATAAGAAAGAATGACCTACCTCAAGTAAACACCTTAACCCAACTTGAGATAGTTATATTTACCACCTTATCATTTGTTATAAACCTTTATTTTGTTATATTTGTTTTACACAGAAGTAACTTTTTTTACTACCTCTATTACCTCTTCATTTGTCTGAAGCTGTAATACTTCCTCGGCTAGCTTTTCCATATCAGATTTATTTAATGATTTAATTTGTGAACGAGCTTTTAAAATAGAAGATGCGCTCATAGAAAATTCATCTAAGCCTAAGCCAAGTAAAATCGGAATAGCTATTTCATCTCCAGCCATTTCCCCACACATACCAGTCCATTTGCCTTCTTTATGAGAGGCATCAATAACCATTTTGACTAATCGCAAAATAGCAGGATTATAAGGTTGGTAAAGATAGGAAACACGCTCATTCATTCGGTCTGCTGCCATTGTATACTGTATTAAATCATTAGTTCCGATACTAAAGAAATCAACTTCCTTAGCAAATTGATCTGCTAATACTGCGGTTGATGGAATTTCAACCATAATTCCGACCTCGATTTGGCTAGAAACTTGAATATTTTCAGAAACAAGCTTTTCTTTCTCTTCCATCAAAATAGCTTTTGCCTGTCTAAATTCATTCAATGTTGAAATCATTGGGAACATAATTTTTAAATTACCATATACACTTGCTCGAAGAAGCGCTCTTAATTGTGTACGGAACATATCCTGTTCTTCTAAACAAAGACGAATCGCTCTAAAGCCTAAGAATGGATTCATTTCTTCAGGTAATTTTAAATACGGAAGATTTTTGTCTCCTCCAATATCCAATGTTCGGACAACTACTGATTTTCCATCCATTCCTTCAAGTACTGCTTTATATGCTTCGAATTGCTCATCTTCTGTCGGGAATTGGTCTCGACCCATATACAAAAATTCAGTACGGTAAAGTCCAATTGCTTCGCCGCCATTAGCATGAACACCATTTAAGTCATTTGGTGTACCGATATTTGCAGCAAGTTCAACATGATGGCCATCACTTGAAACGGTTTTTTCATTAACAAGTTTTGCCCATTCTGCCTTTTGTAGATCATACTTTTCTTTTTCTTTTTTATATTGTTCAACTACTTCAGCTGTAGGATTAATATGTACCTCACCATTTAACCCATCAACAATGACGATGTCACCATTTGCAATTTCATTAATTGCAGATTTAGTACCAACTACTGCAGGGATTTCAAGTGAGCGCGCCATAATTGCTGAATGGGAAGTACGTCCCCCAATATTAGTAGTAAAACCTTTAACAAAATCTCTATTTAGCTGTGCAGTATCAGATGGAGTTAAATCTTCAGCAACAACAATGACCTCTTCAGAAATTAAACTCGGATTAGGTATTTTTACATTTAATAAATGGGATAATACTCGTTTTCTAACATCTCGAATATCTGCAGCACGCTCTTGCATATATTCATTATCCATTTGTTCAAACATCATAATAAACATATCTGTCGTATCTTTAAGTGCGCTTTCAGCATTAACTTTTTCTTCGCTAATCTTACCTTCAACTGACGATAATAGCTCTGGATCACTAAGAACAAGAAGGTGTGCATCAAATATTGCAGCTTTATCTGCTCCTAGCTTTTCATTTGCATGGTTACGAATAATTTCTAGCTCCGAAGTTGCTGCAGCAATAGCTTGTTTAAATCGCTGAACCTCTTTTTCCACATCTTCAATTTGCTTTTTAGAAAATGATAAATCAGGTTCAACTAAACGATAAGCCTTTGCAATAGCAATCCCATTCGAAGCTGCTATTCCTTTTAGTAATGTAGACATTACTCTGCCAAGCCTTCTTTTTTCAAAAGTTCTTCTAGGCTATTTAATGCATCAGCTTCATCGCTTCCTTCTGCACTGATAGTAATTTGTGCATCTTTACCAATACCTAAAGACATTACACCCATAATAGATTTTAAATTCACTTGTTTTCCATTATACGCCAATTGAATTTCTGAATCGAATTTACTAGCTGTTTGAACAAGTAATGTAGCTGGACGAGCATGTATTCCAGTATCTGCAATAACTTTAAATTGTTTTTGTGTCATTATAAAATCTCCTTTAACTCTGTAAAATTTTATTTCCTCATAATAAAAAATAATCGACCAAATCTTTTTCGTCAAATATTATTTATTGCCAAATAAGAAAAACGAGTGCAATTAGTTACCATTGTATGTACAAAGAGTGTCTAATCTATATCCCTTTATAAAAAAGCAGAGGTGGAATGGTAAATGAAATTGACTAGAACAAACTTAGAAGAAATATATTTCCATTTAAAAACACTGCACCTATATTGTACTTTAAAAAGAGTATCATACCTTACAGTTAATGAAAAACTAATTGCTTAAGTATTAATATTACATTATTTTGGTAAGTTATGAAAAGCTTCTTCATCTTTTTTTATAGACTTTTTTTCTTTAATCTGCTTTTTGATTAATTTATTTTCATTTAAAAAATAATCTACATCTGATTTCGTTACACTGCCCTTTCCATATCGTACCTCTTCATATATTTGAATCCATCTATTTGGGCATTTAATTTGAAGACGTCCAATCCAATCACGAACTGATTCTGAAGCTTTCCTTCCATATTTTTTCTTATTTGCGCTTCTTTCTAATTCGTACATACATTTTCGGATTTGATGTGTGGCTATAGAATATCGAGGTTGTCGAACTGAGCTCAAAATTCCGTGCTTTTCTTTTTTTAGATCTTGAGAAATGAATATATTTTTTTCATCTTCTATCGCAGTATAAGTTTTAAAACGACGAAATTTCAAAAATAACCAAGTAACTAATATAATGAAAACGATAAATAAAATAATATAAAAATTGTCTCCATCAACATTTGCTTCTTCTATTAAGCTTTTTTCTTTAGATTCAGCTTTATTTTCAGTATTTATCTCTAACTCTTTTATGTATTGTTCCGCATCTGTATTGTTTTTTAGAAAATTCGAAAATATATTTACAAACGGACTTACTATAAGAGTAATAAGTTTTGTAATAATGGTTAGCATACTTAAAAAGCCATGTCGCAGTCCTCCGCTGACGAATACGAGTAAAGTGGAGATTGTTATAGGTATGATAACCACAAAGATTGCTAGTAATATAATAGTATTTTTTTTATTAACATAACTTTGAAAATAATTTTTCACAAATGTACCAAAGGTTAACATAAAAAATTGCATTAATATTAATACTAGTAATGAGTTTAAATTTACAAATTTTAAAGGGATTCCTATTCCATACATGGCAATACCAAAAATGATCGTCAACAATAGTAAACTATTTTGATTATCAAAGTAATCATCATCAAAGTCTTCAGGAATTAATTGATATATTCTCCACTGACTAAATAGAAACATGATAATCGTAATCCATATTGGGATACCCACCAATAATGATCCAAAAATGATTATAGGAATCGAAACAAAATAATAATATTTTTGAACCTTCTGCTTCTCCCCCCAGGATAAAAGTAAAGCAAATAATATTGAAACTGCTAAGATTATTAAAAGAAACCAACTTATCGTCTGCTCTCCACTATTTAAACGAATTGGAAATAATAAAATAGCCAATAATATTGATTCACTCAAAATAACTTTATAGATTCCTATCATCCAATTTAAGCTTGATTTACTTTTCGATACTGTATCCATTCATTCATAGCTCCTTGTCCATTTACTGTTTTCACTTCAAAAACAGCTGATCTTCCCAGGCAATAACTTAATAATATTTGATTGGTTTCATGTGTATTTTCACCGAGATGTATCACTATAGGAAAGGATGTTCCCCTTTTTTTAATATCCTTTAACATAAATGGGTATGAAATTGGGAATGAGTGCACAGATAGCATCGATAACATTTCCAATGCCTTTTGACGTTGTACTCTACCCTCACCCTCAGAAAGGTAAAAATAAGGAATATCACCATGTGTACGAACATTTATTGCTAACGCAAATGGAATGTTTTCTTTTACTGCTCTTTCAATTAAAAAAGCTGTATAACTAATTATTTCCTCTAATTCTCGATTTATTGAATGGCGTTCAGAAATATTTAAAACAAAAAGCCATGTCCTTGCTCCCATATTAGGGAATATTTTCGTTTGCAATTGCTGCAATTTAGCACTTGCTTTCCAATGAATATGTTGAAAAGAATCTCCATTTGTATATTCTCTCGTTCCTATAGGTTGTAATGGATCATAGTATAGTGATGTTCTTGTATCTTGAATTCCATGCAATAATACAGGCTGTTCCTTCAAAATATTTAGAGCCTTCCTTTGTGGATAAACTAATTTTTTCATTTTGACGATTTCATTACAATTTAGAATTACTATCCCACTTCCAAATAAATGTTGGATTTTCACCTCTAATTTATATATGTGAGAAACTCCTCTTTTTACTGCTATAAAAGGAATCTGAACCTCAATTTTTTCATTAGTCCATGCTTTAAAAGGGATGTTTACTTCAATAAATGAACGATTCTTATGAAATGGAAGATTAGTAGGTTCAATACAATCATCAAAGGTTATCAATAAATTCCCTTTAATAATGGGTACTCCTTTATTAATAAACGTTAACTTCCAGTTCCCCTCATCATCAATATTTAACCTAGAAATTTCCTTTTTATTATCAAAAATCAGCTTTTCTCCTAATTTTGAAAAATACAAATGGTGAAAAAATAAAATAATGGTTCCAACTAAGCTTGTAAACAGTAACCATTTATTTCCGAATATAAAAGCCAGTAGCATTAAAATGATTAATACTGATCGAGCAATAACTAAGTGGCGAGAAACAAGAATATCCTTTCCCCATTTCATTATTAAACACTTGACTCCACAGGAGATGGTACATTTGCAAGAATCTCTTCAAAAACATCATCTACCGTATTCGTTAGTGATGCCTCAATTGATAAATAGAGACGATGCTTTAAAACATATGGTGCCAGTTCTTTAACATCGTCAGGTGTGACAAATTGACGTCCATGAATAAATGCACGTCCTTGACATGCTTTTAAAAGTGCCAGAGTAGCACGTGGACTTGCCCCCTGTTCAATTAATGGATGCTGTCTTGTTTCTCTTACAAGGTATAAAATAAATTTTTCAATATCTTTACTTACCAATATGCCTTTCACTTCTTGTTTTAATTGAATAAATTCATTTTTTGTCAATATTGCCTCTACATTTAATAAGGGTTCTTCATTTAGGAATCTTCTTAAAATAAACCGTTCTTCATCAAATGTCGGGTAATCAATTGAAATTTTCATTAAAAAGCGGTCAAGCTGCGCTGCTGGGAGAGAGAATGTCCCTTGCTGTGATTCCACAGGATTTTGTGTTGCAATAACTAAAAAAGGTTCCTCCAAGAGAATTGTTTCCCCGTCTATCGTTACTTGACGTTCCTCCATCACCTCTAATAAACTTGATTGTGTTCTTGGAGTCGCACGATTTATTTCATCTGCAAGCAATATATTCGTAAAAACAGGGCCCATTCTCATTTCAAATTGTTGAGTTTTTGGATTAAAAAATTGCATTCCTGTAACATCCGTAGGTAAAACATCTGGTGTAAACTGAATACGTCTAAAACTTCCATCAAAACACTTAGAAAATGTTTTAGCTAATAATGTTTTACCAGTACCTGGTACACTTTCTAACAATATATGCCCACCTTGTAGAAGAGCAATGGTTAATAACTCAATATCCTTTTCCCTTCCTACCATGACCTTTGAAATTTCTTCCTTTAGTTGTGTAATTTTTTCTTTCAACGTCCCGTCCCCCTCTTAATATCTATATAATACAAATATACCAAATTTTTCGAAAACGTTGCAATTTCCAAAAAGGCTTTCAAAATTAAATAAAAGAGCTCCCAATGCATTTGGAAACTCTTGTTATCATTAGCTTCTCTCCTCTTCTAAATATTTATAAATCACATGCCCATTCCTTTGAGCTACTCCGTGAAAATGCTTAAAATCCTCTTGTTCTACAAGGAGCTTTCGAAAATCATAAAAATCACAATTATCTACATAAAGCTCCTTAATTTCACCTGAACGCAACTGGTGTATTAAATGATTAATTTGTTCTTCCGTCAACATAGCCACCTCATCCAAATAGTCCTTTTTACCTATAATATTGTGAAAAACAATAAAATCTCATTGTATATTCAAACGTCTAAAGCTAGAGTGATGAGCATTCTTCATCATTTTACAATAATTTCATACTTACAAAAAGAAAAACAATACTTGATATTCATAATAGAGATTACTTGAACTTTTCAAAAAAATGGTGCAAACTGTAAACAAGTAAATTGAAAATTAAATTTATTATTAAATTCGATTGGAGGACGTCAGATGAAAAAAGCCGATGTAGGAAATGTGATTGAATTTAAGAACGGTTTACGTGGCGTTGTTGAAAAGGTGAATGAAAATTCAGTCATTGTAGATTTAACATATATGGATAATTATCGAGATTTAGAATTAGAAGAAAAAACCGTTGTTAATCATAAGAACTATACTATTATACAAAATACAATTGAAGCGTAAATACTAAAAAAGATTGGCAGAACTGCCGATCTTTTTATTTTCAACCTACTAAACATTATTAATATGACAATTACCGACTCTTTTTGATAAAATGTTCCTTATAAGTGTATATCATGCAGAACAATATTAAGGGTTCTAATGAAAAAAAGTGAAAAGTCTCCCCTTTATTTGTTTTTATTGAATATTTGAGAGGAGTTGCTAAATGAAGCTAAGCGCCACGGATATTAAACTTATTATCGGTATATTGTTAGCTCATCTATTTTTATATATCACGTTTCATGATCAGTCAATCTTTTGGTACATATATAGTGCAGTTTCATTATTACTAATCAGTTATTCAATTGTAAATGAAAAAAGTGAAGATGACATTTCTACTCAGAAATATTTATTACATGGAGTTCTTTCAGGAATAGGATTATATTTAGTTTTTTGGTTTGGTGACTGGATAATTTCAATTATCTCTCCTTATCTTGAGATTAAAATTATTAAGACTTATCAATTGCTATCACCTAAATGGGTTTGGCACTATTTTGTACTCGCCTTTATTATGGCACCGGGAGAAGAGATTTTTTGGAGAGGATTTATTCAAAAAAGACTAATGATTCATTTTACTGGTAGGTCTTCCATTCTATACACCGCTATATTAAATGCTTCTGTGTTCATTTATTCTGGCAATATCGTACTAATGCTTGCAGCATTTGTTGGTGGAATTGTTTGGGGCTTCTTATATTTGAAATTTAAAAGCATTACATTAGTTATTATTTCACATTTAATATTTGATTTACTATTAATTATTGTCCTTCCCCTCCATTAAGGTTTAGGGAGAAAATCAACCTAAACCTTTTTTATCTTTTTTCATCCATAACAAAATCATAAATACTAGACTGAAGTATCCAAATAATGGGTATATAAAGGAAAGAAGAGTCCCATAATTAATTTTACTTATCAGCAAGACAATAAAAATAATTAATATATATATCCATATTAATTTTATAGAAATATATTGTTGGAGTTGCTTTCCTAATCCATATATATTCCCAATAATAGAAGTGAAAATCTCTCCATAGATAATTGCCACATATATATAATAAATACTTTCAAAAGTATTTTGAACGATAACTGCCATTGGAATATTAAATTGGGTTACATTTGGAAGTGTAATAAGTGTTAAATGACTTGACAATAATATCAGTGTAAGCAAGGCTCCCCCTACTATACCTCCCCACCGTACAACGTCCTTATCGTTCACCTCATATGCAATAGGAACTAATATTGCTTGTGCTAATGTTAAATTTAATGCGGCATACGAAAATGGGGACAATATAAACCTCCAACCATTATTAATCTCAGGGATATGTAGAAAGGTTTCTAAAAAATTGGGCGTAATAATTGATTGTGTCATTAAAATAAAATTAAAAAGGATCATCATCGGTACGACAAAAGTATTCACTGCAAATACTCCCTTAGTGCCGATTAGCATAATTATTATTGTAAAAGCAATAGTTAAATAAATACCAACATTTTTATCAATTCCAAAATGCTCTTTAAACACTGCCCCTGCACCTGAAAACATGACACCACATACCCCTAAAAGCATAAACATCATAAATATATTCATTAAAATAGCAACGCTTTTCCCAAATAAATACTGATTAAATACCTCATAAGAGTGGGCCTTTAAATCTATTGCCTTTACCATAATTTTTGACCCAAGAACAATAAACAAATAACCAGCAATCAATATAGAAATAATACCTATAAATCCATATTTAGTGAAAAATTCTACAATTTCACGTCCTGTTGCAAAACCTGCTCCTATAACAGTCCCCACATATACTGCTGCAACCTGTAATACACCGATCCACTTTCTCATCATTATCCCCTCACATTTGAATCACACTAATACACAATATGTACAAGCATGAAAAAATACGACAAGAATAATTTCAATTCAATTAATTGATAGCTGTCAGTATTATTCAATAAATAAATATTCTTAAATATGCTTGCTAAAAGTCAAAAATGGTCAAAAAAAACTTTACAAATTTCTTAACATGATTTAAGATAGATTCATAAGGTCAAAAATGGTCAAACAAAAAGATCATCCTTTTTTTTAAAAACAAAGATCAAAGTTAGTCAAAATCAAAGTTTTTAAATTAATGCATTACTAGTTTAAGGAGGAATGCTTTTATGAAATGTCAAAAATGTCAATTAAAACCTGCAAATGTTCAACTTAAAGTTAATATAAATGGGAATACACAAAATATAAATCTATGTTCAGAATGCTATCAAAAAGAATTTGCAATGCAATCTACCCCATTTGGTGGAATCCCATCAATAAATGGATTCGAAGACTTATTTAAAGGCTTTGGATTTCCTGAAAGCTCTAGTATTGAGCATCAAGCCGTCCCAACAAATGGTGGGAATAATCAATTTTTAGACCAATTCGGTCGTAACCTAACAAACTTAGCTAAAGCAGGATTAATTGATCCTGTGATTGGACGTGAAAAAGAAATACATCGTGTTATTGAAATATTGAATCGTCGAAACAAAAACAATCCAGTTTTAATAGGTGAACCTGGTGTAGGGAAAACAGCTATTGCTGAGGGACTTGCCTTAAAAATAGTTGAAAATAATGTCCCATCTAAATTAAAAAACAAAGAAGTATATTTATTAGATGTCGCCTCATTAGTTGCAAATACAGGTATAAGAGGACAATTCGAAGAAAGAATGAAGCAAATCATTTCAGAATTACAAAAACGAAAAAACGTCCTTTTGTTTATCGATGAAATTCATTTGCTTGTAGGAGCAGGTTCTGCCGAAGGTTCAATGGATGCTGGAAATATATTAAAACCAGCACTAGCAAGAGGAGAATTGCAGCTTATAGGGGCAACAACTCTACAAGAGTATCGACAAATAGAAAAAGATGCTGCTCTTGAAAGACGTTTCCAACCTATTCAAGTAAACGAACCAACTGTAGAACAAGCGATAAATATATTAAATGGATTGAAAGATAAGTATGAAAACTATCACCAAGTAAAATACTCAGATGACGCGATTCATGCTTGTGTTAATCTATCTCATCGATATATTCAAGATCGTTATCTACCAGACAAAGCTATTGATTTGATGGATGAGGCTGGTTCTAAGCTTAATCTTACACTTTCTACAGGAAACGCCGAGGAAAACAAAAAACGTCTTAATGAAATTGAACTAGAAAAGCACGAAGCGTTGAAAAAAGAAAACTATGAATTAGCTGCTCAATTACGTGATGAGGAAGAAATACTTAAAAAATCTCTAATTAATGAAAATGTCAACCATCAAGCGGTTGTAGAAGTTGCCGATATTCAAGTAATTATTGAATTGAAGACAGGAATACCTGTTGGAAAACTTCAATTAGATGAACAGCAAAAAATGAAAAACATGGAGGGAAATTTAGCTAAAAAAGTTATTGGTCAATCTGAAGCTGTAAAGAAAGTAGCAAAAGCAATTAGACGTAGCCGTGCCGGATTAAAATCAAAACATCGTCCAATTGGTTCCTTCCTTTTTGTTGGACCGACCGGTGTAGGGAAAACAGAATTAACGAAGGCACTCGCGCAAGAACTATTCGGTTCAAAAGATGCAATGATTCGGCTTGACATGAGTGAATATATGGAAAAACATAGTGTATCAAAATTAATTGGTTCACCTCCAGGCTATGTTGGACATGATGAAGCTGGTCAATTAACTGAAAAAGTCCGTAGAAACCCATATAGTATTCTCCTATTAGATGAAATTGAAAAAGCACATCCAGATGTGCAACACATGTTCCTACAGATACTAGAGGATGGCCGATTGACAGATAGTCAAGGACGAACAGTAAGCTTTAAAGATACAGTTATCGTTATGACAAGTAATGCAGGAGTAGGGACTAAAGAAATCCATGTTGGTTTTGGACAAAATAACGCTATGAAAGAAACAAGTATTCTAGATTCACTAGGAAGTTTCTTTAAACCAGAGTTTTTAAACAGATTTGATAATATTATTGAGTTTCAATCCTTAAATAAAGAAGATCTATTAAAAATAGTTAACTTAATGCTAGTAGAACTGGACGAAACTTTAAAAGAGCAGCAAATTTCATTAATAGTAACTGATGAAGCAAAAGATAAATTAGCAGAATTAGGATACCACCCTTCATTTGGAGCAAGACCATTACGCAGGGTTATTCAGGAGCAAATAGAAGACCAAATTACCGACTTTATATTAGAGCATCCAGAACAAAAAGAATTAACTGCATCTTTAAATGATGATTCAACAATATGCTTATATGCTAAAAATTAATATCTAAATATGAAAAGGAGAAAAGCTCTGAAGCTTTTCTCCTTTCTAAATTCTATTATAATTTTTTATCATCCACTTGATTTAACCATGATTGAATAGCACCAACGACTGATTCAACACAACCTTCTTCAAATGGTGAGATGAGCTTTGCTTCTTTGACTAACCCAAGAAATGATTGGCTGCCTCCTTGTTTACATAGATGAATATAGTCCTTCCAAGCTTCCTCATGATTTTCTTGAGATTTTTTCCAAAATTGAAAAGCACAAATTTGTGCTAGCGTATAATCGATATAATAAAATGGTGAATTATATATATGCCCTTGACGCTGCCAGAATCCGCCTTGTTCAAGATAATCGTTCCCATCATAATCACGATGTGGCAAATATTTAGCCTCAATCTCTTTCCAAGCCTGTTTTCTTTCAGCAGGAGTTGCTTCTGGGTTCTCATAAACAAAATGCTGGAATTCATCAACAGAAACGCCATACGGTAAAAATAATAGAGCACCACTTAAATGAGAAAACTTATATTTCTCTGTATCCTCTTTAAAAAATAACTCCATCCATGGCCATGTAAAAAATTCCATACTCATTGAATGAATCTCGCAGGCTTCATAAGTTGGCCAATTATATTCCGGCACTTCAAAATGACGACTCGTATATACTTGAAATGCATGTCCTGCTTCATGTGTCAGCACATCAATATCACCAGAAGTACCATTAAAATTAGAGAAAATGAATGGAGCTTTGTAATTTTCGATAAATGTACAATAACCTCCACCAGCTTTTCCTTTTTTAGCGACCAAATCCATTAAATGATTCTCATTCATAAATGTAAAAAATTCATCTGTTTCTTTTGATAGCTCAGAATACATTTTTTTCCCATTGTTAATAATCCATTCTGGTGAACCTTTAGGTATTGCATTACCTGAAACATATTGAAAGCCTTCATCATAAAATTTTAACGATTCAACACCAATACGATCTTGTTGCCGCATCCTCAAATCAGTTGCAAGCGGAACAATATATTCTTTTACTTGATCACGAAATTTTGCAACCATCTTAGCGTTATAATCCGTTCTAGACATACGATAATAAGCAAGCTCAACAAAGTTTTTATAACCAAGCTTTTGAGCAATTTCGGTTCTTACTTTTACTAATTCATCATAAATGCGATCAAATTCATCCTCATTCTCTTTGAAGAAACCAAATTTTGCATCACTAGCTTTTTTTCTAATCTCTCTATCCTTTGACTCAGTAAATGGATCAATTTGAGCAAGAGTTCTTTCTTCTCCCTCAAATAATATTTTTGCAGAAGCAACAAGCTTCGTATACTCAGAAGAAAGTTTATTCTCCTTCTGCAATAGAGGAATAATTTCAGGTGAAAAGGTTTTTATTTGAGCTTCAGCAAGAGCAAATAGTTGTTTCCCCCATTTTCCTTCTAATTCATCACGAAACTTGGAGGAAATTAATGCTTCATAGTACTTTGCTATAAACCCTTCAACGATAGGAGCTTGCTCATCAATATAATCATTTTCATTTTTATAAAATTCATCATTAGTATCAATCGTGTGTCTAACTGAGCAAATTGTAAACATTGTTCCTAAATCATTACGAATCTGATTAATCTTTGTCATAGCATCACTTTGCTCTTCTACACTTTTTGCGCTTTTGAATTTTTCAAGTTCCGCCTCAAATGCTACTTCAAACTGTGCAATATCAGGGCGTTTATATTCATACTCTTCAAATTTCAGACTCATTTCAAACACCTCACATTTTTTTCAAATCTCTATGTATTTCTATATTCTATAAAAAAACTCCTTTTTTTCGGCAGATCTTTCTTCATTATTTTTTCTCCATATTAAAAGGCAATCTTGACGCACCATATGAAGCGTTAACATTGCCTTCGACTAATTGTATATTTTCTTAATCCTGGGGAGAATTTGAAATGCTTAAACCTATTTTTTTTAATGATTGAATAGCTGCTTCTTTCTCTTCAGAAGTTAAAACAGACATAATTTGATGAATACGATTTTGATGCTCGGGAAAAATTGATTCGATAAATGTTTTCCCTTTTTTAGTAATATGAGCAAAAGTTACTCTTCGATCATCTGCACATGCGACTCTTTCTATAAACTCTTTTTTTTCTAATTTATCAACAACATATGTAATACTGCCACTTGCTAATAAAATTTTATCACCAATTTGCTGTAATGGCTGATCGCCTTTATGATAGAGCAGTTCGAGTACAGCAAATTCTGTTGGATTTAAACCATGTTTTTGAATAAATTCATTCGTATATTCATTTACTGAGCGGAATGCCCTTGATAATACGATAAACAATTTTAATGATTGCTGTATATCTTTATCCATTAAATCATTTCCTTTTCCATTTAAAAATTCTTCATAGGTTGAAAGCATATAAACACTTTCAAAATTAAGGTCATTATAGGTAAGTGAATCATGATTGTCAATAAATAATATTATTTTTTCTGACATTCCTATCATTTTTTTCTAGTTAATAGTAGAATTTAACTAAAAATATTAACTTTTAAAAGTATAATCTTATATGATTCAATCGTTTTTTATTATTTTTTTTCTTAAAATATACTATTATAAGAGAGTAATTAATATAACTGAGGTATTTCGATGAAAAATTTCCGTAAAAAAATAATTTGGTATTCCTTTCTTGTACTTGCACCAGCACTCTTATTAACAACATTATTTGGATATTATAATTTCAAAAAAAGTGAAGAGAAGTCCTTTAAACAAGCAGAAAGGGATGCTTCCATATATCAAAGACAAATGGATCAGGTGATAGGGGAAACAATAAAAAGCTTAGAAGTGTTAGCAATCACATTTGAATCATATCATAATAACATTTCAGATGTGAACATTGCACTTAATAAAGTTAGTGGAAAGGATCCAAGGTACGGTGGAATCTATTTTTTAAGTTCTAATGGTGAAGTTATTACAGGTACGAATGACTATTTAAAGCAATATAGTTTAAAAAATAAAAGCTATATAAAAACAATGAATTTAACCCATCAATCTGTCGTATCAGACCAGGTAGAAACACTATCAAACAATAATAAGGTTATAGCTATTGTTACACCTGTTATAAAAAAAAATGTAGTTCAAGCAATGATAGTAGCACATATTCGGATCGATTATATTGTTAATATTTTTCAAATGCTAACACCTAATACCTTTGTTCAATTTGAAAGTGAGCAAGGTGTGCCTATTTTCTCTACTAATGACAAGTTATCATTAAACGATTACGAAAAAAATAATGTAACGCAATCACTTGAAAGAGCTCCTTGGAAAATAACAATCATTCCTAAAGATCTTAACTTCCGCTCTGTATTAAAGTATACATTTATATTTTTTCTTATTGTCACAACAATGATTCATGTCATCTATCTATTCTTTCATTCTTTATCTATTAAAAAACAGGCAGAACGAGAAAGAATACAAAATGATAAGCAAAAACTTGAACTTATTGGTACACTTGCTGCCAGCACAGCTCATGAGATTCGTAATCCACTTACTGGAATAAAAGGTCTTGTTCAGCTTTTAGCAGAGAAATATAACAATCCAAAAGACCAATTTTATTTTTCTATATTAAATAAAGAAATCAATCGAATTAATCAAATTGTTAACGAATTTTTAATTCTTGGAAAACCAACAGTTCAAAAAATGGAAAAAATTCATTTAGATCAAGTTATGTATGATTTAAATCCATTAATTCGCTCAGAAGCAAATTTATTTAATGTTCATTATTCCTTTCACATTCGTTCTGAGTCGATACTAGTTTTAGCTACCAATGATCAATTAAAACAAGTTATTCTTAATATAACGAAGAACGCCTTAGAATCAATGTCAACAGAAGGAAAATTGACCATCACACTTGAAGAAAAAAACAATGAAGCACTGTTAACTATCTCTGACAGCGGAAAAGGCATATCTTCACATGACTTACAAAAAATCTTTACACCGTTTTTCACTTCAAAGGAAAACGGTACAGGGTTAGGATTAGTTGTTTGTAAAAGGATAGTTGAATCTTTCAATGGAAAAATATCTATTCACAGTGAATTTAATAAAGGAACAACTGTATTTATTTCCTTACCTATGTATAAAGGTTAATCCATCAACTTGGATTAACCTTATTATTTTAGGATTGAAATAATTAAGAATGGAAAATTATACAGTAGGTATTTTTGGGAAGTGAAATCATGGTGTACAGAACACGATTTATTTAAAATTTATTTATATAACGTTAAGTATATTGCTTTTTCTCACTATTCTCTTATTATTTATCGGTTTACATTTATATATAATAAATGACATTTCTCTTATGATATTTTGTTTATTTCTCGTTTCCTGGAACTGTTGAAATTCATTTAGTAGCTCGTCCAATTCTTGACTGCAAGTTATTGTTTTTTCATCTGTAAGTCCAAATTGATTGCCAAGATTAATCATTTCTTCACGTTTTAAATGTATTAATCTTAAATATTTTTTTTTGGTTATTGTATCACTATACACTTTTCATTCTCCTTCAATTTCATTCTAATATCGAAATTTTCGATTCCCCTGTGAATTATCGCAGGTATAGTCATAAAAGTAAATAGATTCGCAATATTAGACATTTTTTTTGCGAAACTTTTACTTTTGTACAAAAAACGCGTTGTATAATCGACAATAACCTATTTATTCGCTTATATTTTTACAACACTTTATTATTTTAGTTAAATAAAGTTCATACAAAATCATCATTTTTATTCAAATGAATAGGGAGGAAAATATAAAAAATTGTTCCTTCACCAACCTTGCTTTCGACTTCAATCATTCCTTTATGATCTTTTATTATTTTATAACTAACCATTAATCCTAGGCCAGTTCCCCTTTCCTTTGTCGTATAAAAAGGTTCACCTAATTTCTTTATTTTGTCCTCAGGGATACCCTCCCCTTCATCTTGTATCTTCACGTGAATAAAACCTTTTTGAGCATTTCCTATATTTATTTGAATTTTACCCCCATCTGGCATAACTTCAATAGCATTTTTTATTATATTAATAAAAACTTGTTTCATTTGATTCGGTTCACAAAATACTTTAGACAAGGCTTGTTCATGAATAAATTCAAATTGAATATTATGCATGAGCGCTTGTCCATTTAATAAATCTAAAGTATCCATCATAATCTTACAAATATCATGATATTGAAACTGAATAGCCTGTGGTTTAGCTAAAACAAGAAACTCAGTGATCGTTGATTCAATTCTTTTTAATTCTGACGTAATGACTTTAAAATATAGTGAATGATCTTCTTTTATACTTGATTCCAGCAGCTGAATAAATCCTTTTAATGCTGTCATCGGATTACGTATTTCATGTGCGATACCTGCTGCAAGCTCCCCAATGACCATTAATGTGTCTGATTTTTGTAATTGCTCCTGTAATGCTCTTCGTTCCGTAACGTCCCGAATTACACTTAAATTTAGATTTGAGGATAAATTTCCTTTAGAACTTATTTCATAAAATTGATACATTCCTGAACGTGAAATTGAAATAAATGAATCTGCAGTACCTGTTACTTTCAATTCTTCAAAATGTTGCTCTAATTCTTTCCTTATTTTCTTCTTTTTCTTATAAATTTCTCTAAAATCCTTTCCTATAATCTCCTCCTTAGTTATCCCCAAAAGCTGTGCTCCAACAGGATTAATATCAACAACTTTATGTTGCCAATTCCAGAGCATCATTCCGTCTAATGAACCTTCAAATACTTTTCGAAAGCGCTCCTCACTATCTCGCAAATTTTGTTCCATTTGGTATCTATAGCTGCTATTACGAAATATCGTCATATTATATCCATCTACAAAATGCATTTTAGAAGTGAATTCAAGATATTTAAATTGCCCATTTGGCATCAAAAATAATGCTTCATCCCTTATTGCCTTTTTTTCATTGAACTGCTGGATAAACTCCTCATATTGTTCATTATTTTTATAGACAAATTCCCATAATTTCCTTTTTAAAAATTCTTCAGAAGTACATTCAAAAATATTTAGTGCAGATTGATTTGCCATTAAAATATTTCCATCTTGATCCCAAAATACAATTCCATCAATCGCTTCTTCAAACAAGCTTCTAAAAAGCTCTGCATTTTTTTTAAGTTTAAAGCCTTTCTGTCGGGCAAATCTCAATCTATTATTTAATTTTGCATGCTCATTTATCATTAATGGACACCCCTTTTAATTCAAGAATTTGTATTCACAAAGTTATTCTCTTCTATGTAAATAATGTTTTTTCTATTTTCTCTAAAAACTATTTCATCGAAGGAACATGAAAATCCTGCATTGATTGATATTTTTAGGGATGATTCTACATACATTGAGATTTTTCTTCACCTTCTATACAATGAAAGAATAAAAGTTATTCGTTTCAATGAAAGTAGAGGTTATTTATGAAAATTATCGCTAGCACACTAAATGCAAAATATATTCATACCAATTTAGCCATTCGATATTTGAAAGCTGCGGCAGCACCAGAATATAGTGTTGAACTAGTTGAATATACAATTAAAGATCCAGCAATGAATATTGTTTCAGATTTATTTACAAAGAAACCAGAAGTTCTAGGATTCAGCTGCTATATTTGGAATATAGAGGAAACGATTCGTGTGATCCAAATGATCAAAAAAATTATGCCAAATCTTATTATTGTACTTGGTGGTCCAGAAGTAACTTATGATACTACTTACTGGCTTAATCGATTACCTGAAGTTGATTTCATTGTCATGGGAGAAGGCGAAGAAACCTTTAAGCAGCTTCTTAATGAAATTGATGGGGATAAAAATTATAAGGATATCCCAGGAATTGGATTTATTAAAGATGGAAAAACAGTGTTGAATCCTGGAAGAAATAAAATTGACTTACGTGAACTTCCATCACCATATCAATTTGAGGAAGATTTACCCCATCTTTCTAAGCGAGTCATTTACATCGAAACTAGTCGTGGCTGTCCATTTAATTGCCAATTCTGTTTGTCATCTATTGAAGTCGGTGTTCGCTATTTCAATCGCGAAAAAATCAAGGATGATATTCGCTATTTAATGAAAAATGGAGCGAAAACCATTAAATTCGTCGATCGAACCTTTAATATAAGTAGAAGCTATGCAATGGAAATGTTTCAGTTTTTAATTGATGAACATCAGCCTGGAACAGTTTTTCAGTTTGAAATTACGGGTGATATAATGCGCCCGGAAGTAATTGAGTTTTTAAACGAGAATGCACCAAAAGGATTATTCCGATTTGAAATAGGTGTGCAATCTACAAACGATTTAACAAATGAACTTGTCAAACGGAGACAAAATTTTGAAAAATTAACAAGAACGGTAACGATGGTGAAACAAGGAGGAAAAATCGACCAGCATTTAGATTTAATTGCAGGGTTACCAGAAGAAGATTATCACTCGTTCCGTAAGACATTCAATGATGTATTTGCACTTCGGCCTGAGGAGCTTCAGCTAGGATTTCTTAAAATGCTTCGTGGAACAGGATTGAGAATTGGGGCAAAAGCTCACGAATATATTTATATGGATCATGCCCCATATGAAATACTAGGTAATAATATCCTTTCTTTCGATGATATTGTAAGAATTAAACAGGTGGAAGATGTTCTAGAAAAGTATTGGAATGACCATCGGATGGATGAAACGATTGAATATTTAGTTACACAAATTTTCGAAGCACCCTTTGATTTCTTCCAACAATTTGGAGCTTTCTGGGAAGAACAGGGCTGGAGTAGAATCGGACATCAATTAGAAGATTTATTCCATCGATTGCAGTCCTTTTTAAGAACAATACCAAAGGCCATGGAGCATATTGATATTATCGAAGGTTTAATGAAATATGATTATCTACGGAATCAAAGATATAAGCCACGTAAGCCTTGGTGGAAGGAAAGAATGAATACGAATGAGAAAAAGCATGTGTTTAATCAAATCATATCTAACCCTCATCAGTTAGGAAAAAGATTTATAGAACTTCAACTATCTCAAAAGGATCTTTCTAAACATACTCTTATTGAAAAGATCCCATTAAATTTAAATGATTATCTTACTTCTAAAAATGTAACGAGTGATGAAAGCTATATGCTCGTTTATTTTGATCCTAAAACTGGACACTCCTCAGTATTTCCAGTCAATTAAACAAAGCCGGCAAAATTGCCGGCTTATTTTTTTTTCTGTTGTTTATTATTCTTTTTATTATGATTATTATGCAATGCTGTTTCATATATTTTTATTGCATTTATATCTCCAAGCTCGACACCAAATTCCTCATGGTTATTTGTTTGCCTTCTCATTTATTTTTTCCTTTTCTACCTTGTTTAGAGTTTCTATTAGCATACTTCATCGCTTCTTCTCCAGCTGAAAATTCTGCAGAGAACTCTGTTTCTACAATATTTTTTTTGGGAGTGTGAGAATGCTTTAAAGCAGCATCCACTTCTGCTTTTCGCTTTGCCATAAATAATCCCCTTTCATTATTTGTTCGTTACTATTTTTTCATAAACGAAAGGGATTAAACCAAAAGAAATTATCCAATTATTAGTCTTTCCTTTGGATAACGATAATTATTGGACTGATCTCTTCCACCCATCATGTACATTAAAGAAACAATTCCTACTCGACCAATAAACATTAAGAGAATTAATAAGCATTTTCCAAATACTGAAAGCTCAGGAGTAATTCCTAACGATGCACCTGTTGTTCCAAAAGCAGAACACACTTCAAAAATCAGTGCAAGTAAGCTTTGTTGCTCTGAAATAGATAGAGCAATTACAGATACAATACATATAAAAGAGGCAATAACAAATACCGCCAATGCTTTTAATACATCTGTTTCATGTATTTCTCTTTTAAATATTTTGATGCTTCTATTTCCTTTTGCAAAATGAATGATAAATAAAACGATTATTGCAAAAGTGGTCGTTCGTATCCCACCACCGACCGAGCTCGGAGAAGCACCAATAAACATTAATCCTGACATAATTAATAAAGTTGAGGATGAAAATTGATTAATATCTGCTGTTAAAAGCCCAGCGCTCCTTGTTGTATTTGATTGAAACGTCGTATAAAAAAAGGAGTCAAACCAATCCTTATCTTTTAAAAATAAGTCTTTTTCCAACAAAAAAATTGCAATGGTACCAAAAATAAATAAAATCCCATAAGTGGATGTCGTTATTTTCGTAAATAATGAAAAATGAAATTTGGGTGCACCTTTTTTCCTAAATAAAAATTCCTTTAATTCCAGAAGCACGGGGAATCCTATTGCACCTAATGTTATTAAAATCATATTAATAAACTGCACAAAATAATCATTTGCAAATGGAATAAGAGAATTTCCCGTTAAATCAAAACCTGCATTAGTAGTAGCACTTATAGATGAAAATAGACCATGTAAAAATGCCTCTTTCCAATCTGGATAATATCTTAAAAAATATGTTCCTAATATTAGTGCCCCAGAAAGTTCAATTACAATAATGATAATCAAGATTAATTTAAGCATTTTAACTAATCCTGATAAATTCATTTGGTTTTGATCAGTCATAATAAGCTTTCTCTGCTTTAGCCCAATTTTTTTACCTAATATAAGCCAAAAAAATGTGGTAATCGACATAATTCCAATCCCGCCAATTTGTAGGATTAGCATAAGTATAAATATACCTGAAGTACTAAAGGTCTCCGATATATTTACAGTTGATAATCCTGTTACACTTACTGCACTGGCAGCTACAAATATCGTATCCAAAAGGCTGATATGTATTCCAGGTTTATGTGCGAAGGGAAGGCTTAAAAAAAGAGATGATACAGACACAGTTAAAAAATAGTAATAAACAATTAGTTGAAACGGCGTTAATCTTTTTATTTTTGATTTCAAAAAATTTTTCATAAAATTTCCTTTCCAAACTTGTAAATCTTTCCTTATACTAATTTCTTTTCTTCTTCTAATATATAGAAGTATATCTTATATGAAAAGAGATAATCCGAAAATTGGATTACAACCATTTACCAGTCATGTTTATCACAAAAGAATCTCATAATAAAAATACAAAGTATTAATTATATTTTTGAAAGGGGTATTTAAAAATGGCAAGAAGCAGCAATAAATTATTAGTACCTGGAGTTGAACAATATTTAGATCAAGTTAAATTTGAAATTGCCCAAGAATTCGGTGTAACTCTTGGTTCAGATACAGTTTCTAGAGCAAATGGATCTGTAGGAGGAGAGATTACAAAACGATTAGTAAAACAAGCACAGTCGGAGCTTTCTGGTAATCAAATAAATCAATAAGAACAAATGCGTAACCGCCTTGATCAGCCCAGACAGGCTCGAGGGGCTAAGCGTTGGAGCTAAACGGAGACTACCCTTAAAGGAAAGTGATCCAAAAGCGAATATTTTATCATTTTCTCAATAAAAATAAAGAGTTCCACAAGAACTCTTTATTTTTGATTATGTAATTGCTTACGATGTTTATGATTCTGTTTATGTTGATTTTGATTGTGATGATTATTTTGTTTGTGTTTATTATGATTTTGATGATTTCCTTTTTTATATTGATTTATTTTCTTTTCTTTATGCGAATTTTTCCAATTATGACTATGATGATTTGACTTTTTGTGAATTTGTCTTTGTAAATGTTCTTGCTTTTTAACTTTCATTTTCTTAGTTTTTTGATGAACATGATTCTTTTTCTTCTCTAAGGTTTTTTCTTTATGTTTTTTTATATAAATTTCTTTAATTTTTTTGCTATTTACTTTTATTTTATTTTTTTCATTGGGATTAGAACTACTTCTTTGTTCGAAATGCATCGTCTTATTATTAATAAAATTATGATTGCTTTTTGATTGCTTATTCATAGGAATTTTTTCTTGTAGCTTAGGTGCTTGCATTAATGCATTTGGCTTAGATTCCTTTTCTTTTTTCTTCTCAACAATAAATCTTCCAGTTGAAATTCCTTTTTTTTGTGCGGTCATTCTTTCTTTTATTGAACCATTTAAAACTTCAACTTTCGCTTTTATATTATTTGCCGCAATACGTACCTTTAGAACCTCTTTTGTTAATTCATTATTTCTTTTACTATCATTACTTTTAGGAATGGAAGCCATAACAATATGTTGTTTATTCCCTAAGTAGCCCATATTATTAGAAGCAGTTAAAACAGCTTTTGCCGCTGATACAAATGACTGTTTTTTTTCTATTTTTACTGAAGCTAATAATTGCTCTCCAGTCTTGTTATATGCATTTGTATTGATTACATTAAAATTTTTGTCCAATACAAATTCTATGCTTGGATTCATATCCATTGTCACATAAGCATATGTTAAATCTTTCTCAAAAGGGCTGAAAAGAAAGAAACTAATAATAACAATGACAGTTGCTGCTGAAGGCAATGACCATAATAAATGCCTTTTTCGATTTGGCTTCAAATTCTCATATGGATAAAAGAAGATTTCTTCACCTACAGAATAATTTCCTTTACTCTTCTTCCCCTTTATAAATTCCCCATTAGGAGTCAGCATGATTAAATACTGACTTTTTATTTCTAAAATGACTCCCTTTTTCATTCAGTTAACCGCCCTTTGATATACTCCTTTAAATACACAAAATCCATTGTTAAGATTAAAGCAATAGCAATTATGTACTTCCTATTGCGCTCCAATGTTTTTCTACTAACATCTACTTTCTTTTCTAATAATTTTATTGGTAGACGTTTGGTATCATGTAAATATTGTAATAGCTCTTTATCTTCTACTAAGATATTTGCAACCTTAATTGCATTTAATCTTGCGTCCTCATGTTTAGGTGAATGCTTAATAAGATCTGAAAATTTTAATCCAAATGTATTTAATATTAATCCAAATTGATGAATTTCTTCTTTTCGCTTTTCATTATCTATATACCGATTGTATTCATCTACTGATAATGTATCCTCAAACGTTTGAGAGGTAACATTTTCCTCATCACTAACATTTATATCTAAACTTAATTCTTTATACTTTTTTGTACTTCTTAAAAAATCAATAATTCTTCTTTTAATAATTATTTCAGCAAAAGATAAAAGGGATGAACCTTTACTTTCATTAAATTTTAGAATGGCATCATGAAAGGCGATTAGTCCAATGCTAAATTCATCATCACTATCACTAATATAACGCTTGCACACGGAAGAAACCGTCTTCTTGACATATGGTTGATAATCTCGAAGTAACTGATTTAAAGCTCGTTCATCACCATTTTGTGCTAACATCGCCGTTTCTTCTAATGATTTTTTATTTTCTTTTACTAAAAAACCTAGCATTCTTTTCACCTCATCCTGCAACATATTATAGCATGAATGAAGTGAATAAATAGTTTTCTATCTATTTACAAAAATGTTTCATAATATACTTTCGATAATATTACTTAATTTTTGAGGGTATAAAAAATTCAAAAATACTGTTAGCCAGGCTTAAAAATTCATGAATTGAATTTCTAGTGCTAACAGCAATAATTTAATTTTTATGCACTTTTATTAAGTGATTTTTCCTTTTGTCTCGATAATACGTATCCACTTACTGCAATTCCTATTAATATGATCCAGAAGATAAGCTTCCAAACAATAGATTCTGGAAAATGTTCTTCTAATACATGAACACTTGGATGAGCTAGTGTAAATACCGCTAATTTTACCCCTACCCAGCCTACAATCAAAAATGCAGATGTTTCAAGACTTGGATATTTTTGCAGTAATTTTACAAACCATTTTGCTGCAAAGCGTATGATGACTAATCCAATAATTCCTCCTAAAAGCATAACTAAAAATTGACCACCATCAATACTTCCAACTGTAAACCATCCTGTCGGTTTTAAAGTGACAGCTAATGCAACAGCCGCAAGCATTGAATCAATCGCAAAAGCGATATCTGCTAATTCAACCTTTAATACTGTTATCCAGAAAGAAGGAGTTTTTTTATTCTTATCTTGGGAGACATTTAATTGCCTCTTTGAACGTTTTATTAAATGTTGACCAGCAATATATAGCAGATATACTGCACCAATCGCCTGAATTTGCCAAACATTAACTAGTAAAGTTATTAAAAATAAGACTGAAAAACGAAAAACAAATGCACCGAGTAAACCATAAAATAAAGCTTTTTTTTGTTGACTATTAGGTAGATGCTTGACCATAACAGCCATTACTACAGCGTTATCCGCTGCCAGTATCCCTTCTAGCCCAACTAATATCAATAATACCCATCCATACTCGATTAACATAGAAATATCCATTTAAGATTTCTCCTCCTATATTTTTAGTAAAGGACACCTGGCTAAATACTATTAAGCTATTAAATATTAAAAGTTTTACCAGGTAGCCTCACACTTTTAACGAAAAATCCTACAAAGACAAAAAAGACCTTTGCCTATATAGGCAAAGGTCTTGCTAGACAAAATATTGTCAACAAAGCCGATGGATATTTTCCATGTAATGACGACTTTATTTTAGATGTTAAACATCTAACGCTACTCCCCTTTGACATTCGTCAAAAGCATATTCATTTATAGGATTAAGTATAGCAAATTTATCAGATATTTCAATCACTTAAATATCATTCTTTTCAAAAAAACAAAATTAAGAATTTTTAATCGACTTGATGTCTTTTTATCCTTAAAATAATATATCGAATAACAAATCCGATGGCTAAACCAGGCAATAAAAATATCATTGGCAAA
Organism: Heyndrickxia sporothermodurans; assembly: GCA_018333075.1. Taxonomy (GTDB): domain Bacteria; phylum Bacillota; class Bacilli; order Bacillales; family Bacillaceae_C; genus Heyndrickxia; species Heyndrickxia sporothermodurans_A. Next base: position 322,661 of record BORH01000001.1, read on the forward strand.
AATACGGGACCAATAAAAATATGATTCACTTTAATCAATGGAGAATACATAAGACCTACAGTTACAAAATAAGCTCCAAAAGCAAAAGGAAGATATTCATATTTTTTGGGTTTATTTTGAGCCATTTTATAAGCATCCCACATGGCAAACATGTACAAACAAGGATAGAACATTAGCCATTGATAATCAATTATTTTCGCTGCATCTGTCGTTTTACCTAAAAAACTAAGCATGATGCCCGTATTAAAATGACTTTTTACATTTATTAAAAATTCAAGTCCGACAAATAATAATCCTTTAACAAGTGCTCCAGATAATAACTGAGAAAAGCCAGGTAAAGCAATACTCCAAAGAATAGCTTCTAGTGGTTCAACTTTTTTCATAATTGCCTTTCTATAATGTAGAAGTGTTTGCTTCATCAGTTGACGGTGAAATAGATAATTCACCTGAATCATCAGGAAAAATCTTGTTAGGAAAACTATCACTTAAATATCCTATCCATAAACTTGAAAAGTCTAAATCTGCACGTTCATTCTTCTCCATAGTTCTTGCCTCCTATTCATAACCATATAATTTCCAAATTTCGATTTAAATATTCTATAATAAAACTCAAACTCTAAAATTAAAAAAGTGCTGTAAAATTTCAGCACTTTTTTAAGCATATTATTAAAGTTCCGTCTAATAGAAAAAAACGAGATCAAAGCCTCATTTCCTTTTCATCTTTAACCATTGTTAAGGTTTTACCTGTCCATCCATACAAGATAGTTAAAATCGGTGATAGCAAACAAAAGAAGGCAAAAGGTAAATATTCGATCGTAGGTACACCTAAAACATTTGTTAAAAACACACCACACACACTCCAAGGAACCAATGGATTTACAACAGTTCCTGCATCCTCTAATACTCTGGCAAGATTTTTATTAGCTAGCCCAAGTTTGTTAAATGGCCGTTGAAAGGATTCACCTGTTAATATGATGGATAAATATTGCTCACCAATTAAAACATTTATACCTATTGCAGTAAATGCAGCAGCCATTATAACAGATCCCACTTTATTTAATAATTTTCCTAAGGACTGCAATAAAACAGGGACAATCCCTAAAGTAAATGTTAATCCACCCATGCTTAGTGCAAGCAAAACTAAAGATATAGTAAACATCATGCTATTTAATCCGCCTCTTGTTAAAAGACTATCAATAGCATCATTACCTGTAGATGAAACATATCCACTGAAAAGAGTTTGAAACAGCTCTTTTCCAGGCGTAAATTGGTGGAAATAAGAAAGAATAATTGCAAAAATAGAATTAAAAATTAAGGTCAATGATGCAGATATTTTTTTAAATGCAAACAAAGCAAGTATAATTAATGGAATAAGACTATACCAATGAACAAGATTTGTTTTTATTAAAGCTTCTTGATAACTTAATAGTTTCCCAAAATCTGCAGTGGACACTTTCGGTGATAATAAAGCAAATCCAATAAAGCTTATAATAAAGGCTGGAACCGTAGTCCAAGCCATATTGCGAATATGTTCAAATAAATCAACTTTCATCATCGTAGAAGAAATATTTGTTGTATCTGATAACGGCGACATTTTATCTCCAAAAAAGGCTCCGGAAACAATAGCACCTGCTGTAATTGTTAACGAAGCATCAAGCGCTGATGCAATCCCAATAAAAGCAACCCCAATGGTTGCAGAAGTCGTTAAAGAGCTACCAATAGCGACCCCAACAACTGCTGTAACAACAAACACAATCGCATAAAAGAAATGAACAGTAACTATTTTAAATCCCAAATAAACAAGCGTTGGAATCGTTCCACTAAGCATCCATGTTGCAATTAACAAACCAATTAAGAAAAATAGGAAGACTGCTGATAATCCAGACTTTGCTCCTTCGACCATACCAGTTTCAAGCACTTTAAAGGGGACTTTCTTTATTAGCCCATAAACGATTAAGATGATAATCGAAAATAATATAGGTATATGAGGAGCTGATGAAAATTTTATGATGCTCATACTAATTAATCCTACAATAATAATAATTAATCCTAATGCTTCTACTACTGATGGTGTAGTAGCTTTTTTAATTGCAAACATTCTAGAACCTCCAAAAAATAATAAAAAATTATGTTAAGAAAACAATAAAGCTTCTTCATCCCAAATAGGGACGAAGAAGCTCTCCGCGGTACCACCCTAGTTAATGATCGAAATCATTCACTCTTTTTATTCTCAAAATTATTTTAACGGTGTACTTCATATCTATTGTTGCCTGAATTTCCAGCTTCCATTCAGTCTCTATATGCTGCATCCAATAGAATTACTAATTTCCGTAATTTGAGATTTTTATTAACTTTTTCGCTTAAACGCTTTTAAGCTTTCTTGTAATAAAGTATTCGAATATAATATATCATGTTTTCTGAAATAATCAAGCACAAAATTTAAGGAGGGGTGAATTCCCTCCTTTAAAATTTTATTCCATTGGATTGGTTAACTTAATATCCGGGTTTTTATCTTGGAACCATCTTAGCGCAAAATCATTTTCAAATAAAAATAATGGTTTGTCAAAACGATCTTTTACCAATAGGCTTCTAGAACTTGAAAGTGATTCGTTAACTTGATTTTCATCAATCCACCGAGGAATCTTTGATCCGATTGGCTCCATTATCACATCAGAGTTATATTCGTTTTTCATTCGATGGACAAAAACCTCGAATTGCAATTGCCCAACTGCTCCTAAAATATATTCTTCCATTCGATAAGTTTTATATAGCTGTATTGCGCCTTCTTGAACAAGCTGGTGAACACCTTTATGGAAATGTTTTTGCTTCATCACATTTTTTGCAGAAACTTTAACAAAAAGTTCTGGAGCAAATTGTGGAAGCTTTTCATAGTTCAATAACGCCTTTCCAGAGGTAATGGTGTCACCAATCTGATAAGTTCCTGTATCATATAATCCAATTATATCCCCACTAACTGCTGAATTGACAGTGCTGCGGTCATCAGCAAGGAATTGAGTAGACTGAGATAATTTCATTGGTTTTCCAGTACGAGATAAAGTCACATTCATTCCTCGTTCAAACTGTCCAGAGCATATACGTACAAATGCAATTCGATCTCGATGGGCAGGATTCATATTCGCTTGAATTTTAAATACAAAGCCTGAAAAAGTTTCATTTGTAGGTTCAATCATTCCGACATCAGAATTTCTCGGATGTGGAGACGGAGCAAATTCAAGATAGGTTTCAAGAAATGTTTGAACTCCAAAATTTGTTAATGCACTACCGAAAAATACTGGTGATAATGTCCCATTTGCAATTCGGTCTTTCGAAAATTCATTTCCCGCTTCATTTAATAAAAGTATTTCTTCTAATGCTTGGTCATAAAGGGAAGATTGTTTAATTGGTGAATTTCCAATAATTTCACCTTCCTCATTTAGAGAAATAAAACGGTCATTTTCATCAACACGAAATTGCTCAATTCGATTATGAAACCGATCATAAATACCTAGAAACTCTTTTCCCATTCCAATCGGCCAATTCATCGGATAAGATTCAATCCCAAGTACTTCTTCAAGCTCTGCTAATAATTCAAGCGGTGTTTTTCCTTGTCTATCAAGTTTATTGATAAACGTAAAGATCGGAATACCTCTCATCCGACATACTTTAAATAATTTTAACGTTTGTTCTTCAATCCCTTTTGCAGCATCAATAATCATGACTGCACTATCAACCGCCATTAATGTTCTATACGTATCTTCACTAAAATCTTGGTGACCTGGTGTATCTAGAATATTCACCCTTTTTCCTTCGTATTCAAATTGCATTACGGAAGAAGTGACTGAAATTCCCCGTTGCTTTTCAATTTCCATCCAATCAGATGTAGCAAATTTACCAGATTTTTTCCCTTTTACTGTACCAGCTGCACGAATTGCTCCACCAAAGAGAAGTAATTGCTCTGTTAATGTTGTTTTCCCAGCATCCGGGTGGGAAATAATTGCAAAGGTTCTTCTTGATAAAACCTCGTCTTTTAAAGAAGTCATGTTGTAAAATCCTTTCAGTTATAATAATTTTGTCACATACATTTTATTTTCACATTGGAATCACCCATTTGTTGATTTCATAATTAAACACTATATTTCAAGTCAATCTTTCGAGCAATGCTACATTTCTCTCGTCCATTGGTTAAGTCGATGAGCTAATACTTGCGCCTCTTCCTCATTTACTTTCACGGTTAATGAATCAATTAACTTGTCAACAAGCTCCGTTCCAAAGTCATCATATGCGTACGTTGTTGACCATTCTATTGAAGGAATAGCTATGACAAAATATTCATCCTTTTTATTTTCATAAATAAATATGTTGATCTCTGCATCATTAAGCATTGTTTTACGAATTTTCATTTTCCCCGTCCTCCAGTCAAAATATATTATAAAGGAAAATTGACCGTGAGAAAAACAAATTCATAAACCACTAAACCCCTTTTCTATTCTTTTAAATTAAATATATTATTTATTTAACTATTCATTATTCCTAGACAGCCATTTATTATGGAACTAAGATGCCCTATCAAAGCGAAAAGAAGGATGAATCTAAGCTTATGAAATTGATAAATAGCTTACAAGAATTTATTAAAACAAATAATCCAAAGGGTAGTGAATTTGACTTTCATATAGGAAGTGCTTTAGTTTTCTAGTTTATAGAAGAAAACATAAAAAGACATAAGACAAAACAATATGACATTTGATCTTATGTCTTTGTTAAAGCTAATTTCTTTTTATTTTAATAGGTGCTTTCTCTCCAACTCTACCTTTCCTTCCTGTCGTTGTTTCTGCCTGCGTTAAAGAATTGATTATCGATTCTTCAGTTGCTTCAGCTGCAGCTTGAAATAATAGACTCATAATAGGATGATCGTCTCGAAGGATTGTTCTCTGCTCAAGTGGATTTAATGCGTAGTGCTGAATTTTTTCAGCATTAGAAAAAGCGATAACCACATCTCCACTTCCATTGTGAATAAAGCTCCCTGTTCTGCTTAAACCAACAACACACCTTTTAGCAAGCCGTTTTAGCTGTCTATCTGATAATGGAGCATCAGTTGCTAATACCATCATAATTGATCCATCTGGTCGTTCCGTACAATCCTCTGATTCTGGTGCTGCATAAAGACATTCTTCTTTTTCACCAAAATTAGATTGCACAAGTACTCCTACGGTAAAAGATACATCCGAACTTGCAACGATACGTGAGGAGCTTCCAATTCCACCTTTATAGCCGAAACACATCGTCCCAGTTCCAGCGCCAACACATCCTTCTTTCGCTTGATCAGTTGTTGCTTGATTTATTGCTTCAATGGCATGATCAGGTTTTATCGATTGAATGCGTGCTGAATTTAAATAGCTATCATTGCATTCTCCAACTACAATATTAATCGAGCTTGTTGAATCCCCAATTTGAGGATTCTCTTGTAACATATATTGAAGGGTACCTTGTAGGACAGAACCTACACTAAAGGTATTCGTTAGCATAATTGGAGATTCTATACAGCCGAGCTCTTCGATTTGGATGAGCCCTGTCGTTTTTCCGAAGCCATTCGCAACATAACACGCAGCAGCAACCTTTTCATCAAAACAATTCCCCACATGGGGCAATATGGCAGTTACACCTGTTCGGATACATTCATCACCTATGTTTTCACTAAAAGTTACATGTCCTACTTGTACACCATTCACATCGGTAATACAATTTTTATTCCCAATTGGAAGAGTACCGATTTTTATCCCCATTTCTCGCGCTTTCATATTCATTCCACCTTTCTAGGTAATCATTATAACTATTAAATCTTTCGTACCAATTTTTTGACTCGGCTTGCAGTCTTTATGATTCACTTGAATCAACCCTTCTTTTATCTTCCTAACTATTTGGGAGCGACTCCAGCCCATTAATCTTTCTGCTAATAGTTTATCAAGTCTAACATCACCTACACTATTTTCAATAGTTATATTCACTTGATTAACTTCCTCTCTACAAAGAGAGTCTAAATCCATTATCTCAATCTTATTTTCCTTAATAAATAGTTTTTCTTCTCTAACAACTGCATGTTCAGTATATGCCTTATAAATACTAAGCTTTCGATTCCATGTATGATCTTTTTCACATTTATAAATTGCAAACCGAAAAATGTTTTTCCCATTAGAATTATGTCTACGAATCAAGGAATCTTTAAACTCAACTGTTCTTCCGCAATTTTTACAATAACGAGTAATAGCAGTAGGAACAACTTTTTCAGTTAACCACCAGGACATTTCAATAATACTCATTTTCCTTCACCTCATTATATTGAATAGCGCTTCATATCCAAAGAAAGGTAAGCTTTTTTAACCTCCTTGGATTTGCGCTTAAACAAAATACAATTAAAGATAAAGGAACGTCACATCTATTTGGATGTTTTTAGTAAAAGTAGCTATTTCAAAAACAAAAAAGAGGTTCCCCAAAAGAGAACCTCTGTAAGCTTCTATTACTACAGATTCGTTCCGTTCCTTTGTAATGGGATAAATAGACAGACTTCTCCCTTGGTGAAAAACATATGTTTTTCGAAAAAGTCGTATCTAATTTTTTTAACCATTACAAAGTAAATGTTGGCATAAGTAATAACGAATCCTTTCTATCCAAATAGTTAAATAATATATTATCATCTAGAGATAAAAAAATCCATACTTTTTTAAAAATTCTGTATAGATTTCAATGAATTTGTTTTAATAAAAATACATCTAAATTATTTTTTAGTCCCCACTCATTTATTGTCAAAATTGCACCTTTTCTTTCTATATCCGATTTAAATGAAAAGTGAAACATATCAACCAGTTCGATTATTTGTCTCATTTGAAAATGACTTACTTTAATAATAGTTGGATTTTGTCTCTTTGTATTTTTTCGATTCAATTCAAAGATTTTTTTTATGTTTTTTTTAAAATTGATTTCTTCATTTATTAATATAAACTTTAAAAAATTCCAACGACAGGTTTTCGGTATAAAATACGTCTGATATAAAGTCTCTTCTTCGATTAGCCCATTTACCTCATTGCTACAAATCCCTCTTAAAAGAAAATCTTGGCGTATTTCATTTCTTTCCTTCTCGAACTGATCATTCAAATACTTAAAGACAAGCAATTCTATTATCACTGATAGGTTTTCATCACCTAAGATTTTCTTACTTTTTAGTAAAATTTGCTCTAATAAATGTAAAGCCAACCTTCCCCCTCCTTGAATTAACATCTCACCCATATAATATTGAACGTGAAAGAAAAAAACCTTCATAATTGAAGGTTTTTATTCACTAACCATTTCAGACTGTATATAAGCATACAGGAGGCGCTCAGTATTAAAGATTGATGATTCATGTGTACGCTCAAATGCATGAGAGGATTCAATTCCAGGGCCAATTAATCCATGAACGATATCAAATCCAGCTCGAATAGCAGCAGATGCATCAGACCCATAAAAAGGATATATATCTACTTTATATTCAATATGATTTTCCTTCGCTAAATTAACTAAATGCTTACGTAATCCATAATGATAAGGTCCACTTGAGTCTTTTGCACAAATGGAAACTGTATATTCATCAGATGCTTGCCCATCTCCCAATGCCCCCATATCTACCGCTAAATATTCGACCGTCTCAGGTGTGATATTAGAATTTCCACCATATCCAATCTCTTCATTATTAGAAATAAGAAAATGGGTTGTATATGGTAGTTCAATTCCGTTTTCTTTTATATTTTTTATTAAATTCAATAAAATTGCTGTGCTTGCTTTATCATCTAAATGACGAGATTTAATATAACCTGAATCAGTAATTTCAACTCGTGGTTCAAATGAAACAAAATCTCCTTCTTCGATTCCTAAAGCGCGTACGTCTTGTTCATTTAATACCTTTTCATCAATGCGTACCTCAATATTTTCTTCATTCCGTTCCGCTTTTCCCGCATCTTTGTATACATGAACGGATTGTTGATGCATAAGAATGGTTCCTGTATAAATTTTTCCTGAGGAAGTTTCAAGCTTACAATACTCTCCCTCAACAGAATTCCAGCGAAAACCGCCAATCATCGTTAATTTTAATCGGCCGTTCGCTTTTACTTCTTTTACCATTGCACCAAGTGTATCAACATGTGCAGTTAGCATTCGATGTTGTTCTGTATTTTTTCCTGGAATAGTGACAATCAGTCCTCCTTTACGATTTCTATACATTTCTACATTTAAATCTCTTAAATAATCTTCACAAAAATCAATTACTTTTTTAGTATTGCCTGAAGGACTCGGAATGGAAACTAATTGTTTAATTAACTCCATCGTTTCTTTCGTATTGCCATATGTATTCATAAAAATCTCTCCTAGTTCAGGTATTCATCTTCTCTTTACTCTATTATTATATGGGAATATTTCGAAATAAAACAGTGAAATGCTATTATTTATTCGAGTTTTCCAATAATAGTGTATAATGAAATAATAGGTTTACTATTCTTAGCGAATAATGAAATGTTAAAATTTTACATGCTAAACTTTTTATTTTAATCGTCTATAATAAAACTTCAGTGAACTTGTAATCAAAGGAGGAAAACTTCATGGCTGAACACCATTTTCATTTAAAAGCCGATTGGTATGGAGGCAGAAATAGTGAAGGAATTATTGAAGCAGGGAACCTCAAAACAAAAATTTCAATTCCACCAGAGATGGATGGTCCTGGAATAGGAACCAATCCCGATGAAATGCTCCTTGGTGCTGCAGCCACTTGCTATATCATTACACTTGCAGCAATGATGGAAAGACGACAAATTCCAGTAACAAATTTAACTCAACATTCCGAGGGGATTGTAGAAGTAGTAAAAGGGATCATTACATATAAAAAAATCATCCATCGTCCAAAGGTCATTCTGAAAAAAGAATGTAGTAAGGAACAGATAGAAAAAGTAAATCAACTTACAGTACTTGCAGAAAAAAATTGTATGATTTCTAGGGCCCTTCAAGGCAATGTAGAAATTGAGGTAGAAGCATCTGTTGAATAATGTAAATTAAAACTTATTATTAACAAAATAACTATCGAATGCGGCGAGATGCTATACATCTCGTCTTTTTCATGCCTTTACTAAAGCTGTAATTTCATCTTTCATATGTTCTTTAACTTTCCACCTTTCTTCTGGATACACATATTTTTTTTGGAAAAACTAAGTGATGATGATAAGGAGGTATAAATTATTAATGAAAAAAAATCAAAAACCTACTATTGCACCTGGGATAGATGATCAAGAAGAATTAAATAAAGAAGCAACTAAAGAAGAAATTGAAGATGGAGAATATACGAGTGTCACAACATTCTCCTGGGACGAGATAGATCCAAGCTAACAGGCAGCTACCAGCTGTCTTTTTATTTTTTTTGTAGTGACGTTCATTCAATTAGAAGATAAAATGAGAATACATTCTATAAAGGAGAGATTTTCATGAAATTAGCTACTATTGGGACAAACTGGATTACGTCTACCTTTATCAAATCTGCCCATCAGTCTAATAAGCTTACATTACATGCAGTCTATTCGCGCTTTATTGAAAAAGCTAAAGAATTTGCTAAACTGCATTCAGCACCAATCTATTTTAACAACCTAGATGAATTGGCTAAATGTGCCGAAATTGATATCGTCTATATTGCTTCCCCAAATTCTTTACACTTTGAACAAACAAAGCTTTTATTAAAAAATAAAAAGCATGTAATCTGTGAAAAACCATTATTTTCAAATATAGATGAGTTTAATGAAGCATACAACATTGCGAATGAAAATGGCGTTTTCTTGTTTGAAGCCATTCGAAATATACATACACCTAATTTTCATCAACTTAAGAAAGAGCTGCCTAAAATAGGAAAAATTCGGAGTGCCTTATTACATTATGTTCAATACTCTTCACGCTATGATTCATTTTTAAAAGGTGATATCGCTAACGTCTTCTCCCCAGATTTTTCTGGTGGCGCTCTTGTTGATTTAGGTGTCTATCCTCTATCATTAGCAATTCATTTATTTGGAAAACCAAACACATTTTCTTATCATCCTACATTGTTGCATAATGGAATAGATGGAAATGGAACACTTATCCTCCAATACAAGGATTTTCATTGTACCATTATTTGTTCAAAAATATCACAATCTCACATACCAAGTGAAATTCACGGTGAACTTGGTACTTTTATCTTAAATAGTTCTACACCAACTAGTATTGAGTGGATTGATAATAAAACCAAAAATCCTATTGACATAGGTGTTGATCAAGACAGCTTAGATATGGTTTATGAAATTAATACCTTTATAAATATAATTAAAACAAAGGATAACCAATCCTATGAAAAGTTGAAAAATCTTAGTGAAACTGTACTTTTCATTACTGAGAACTCAAGGAAAAGCAATGGTATTTTATTTCATGGGGAAAAAGAATAGAAATTTGAAATTACCTACATATTTGTGTTCGTCATTCTAGTTTCTTGTCATAGCTGATCAAGAATATTGCTAGTATTTTATCTTAAAAAGAGCCTGATATTCGTATCAGGCTTCTTTACTTCCTATACTAATAACCTATGAAACTTATAAGAAAGCTAAAATCGCTGCTAAAATGAGTAATAAGAGTGTAATCATAAACTTGATAACTGCTTCCGTTATCCTAGCTAACATATTTATTCCTCCATTCCTTAAATATTTTGTCTATTGAGAGATCCTTCTCTCTATAATAATTTATGATTTTTAGATTTTTTCGTATGGACTAGAGGAAAGACAATCGTGGATTATAATAAAAATAGATAGTTGTACAAGACAAAAATAGCTTTATCCAAATATAAAAAGGTACATTTATCTAATTGACACTAGTTATTGGTAATAGGTAATTTATGAATTTTTATAATCTTAAAAAGTTAATAGACTTATGTACGGTCATATGCAATTCTTGTACATACAATGGTTAAAGGAAATTGATTAAAGGTGGTGAAATAATGAACATTATCAATTCATTAACAAAACAAATTAGTTCCAATCTTAATCAAATAACAGTTCCTCTTCCATTAAATAAAAATATTTACCCGATAACTAGTCTTAATAAAATAGTCAAAAAGATTTATACATCTATTCCAACTGTTACGGAAAAGAAAATTGTTACAGGAACTGTTAAGCATGGAAAAAATCTTTTAAAACATTTAGTTATGAGAGGAGTAAAAAAAATGGTGAATAATAGCATGGATGATTTGTTAAAAAGTTTAGATGCAAAAACAATAAATAACATACAAGATATTGCAAAAAATATTTCGATACCGAATGCTTCCGCTAATCATACGGTTGATTCTTCAGAAATAACAAATAATGTCATGGATCAAATGCTAAACAATCCCGAAATGACAAAACTAGCTTCTGAAACAATGAAGGAATTACTAAAAGATCAAAATACTGTTAACCAATTAAAAAGCGTTCTTTCTGATTTATTATCCGATAATTCCAACAAATAAAATTTGATTTTTATCTTTTATTATTTTTTGTCATTTCCTCAATAAAATGCGAATTAACTTTACTAAAAATTCTATTTCAAAATTGATGTAAACCTATTATTAAATTGTTTTATTAAACACATATTCATGAATTATCTAAGCTTTCATTAAATAGGATATTGAATTATATAAGGTATTTCAATAAAAATACATGCTAATCTCCTGATTGGGAATGATAGTAGTGACTTTCCTTAAAGGAGTTTTTTTATGTTGAATATCTCTGAAACTGAACACACTACAGAAGATTCATCAAATATATATTTAGATGAAACATACTCCATCTGTCCTAATTGTGATGGATATGGATTTGAAATCGACGCATCGATTTGTGATTACTGCTATGGTGTAGGAAGGGTAAAATGACCTATTTCTACTAAATATAATCTTATGCTTATTCAAAGATATTTAATTTTCAATAGCTTCTATAAATTTATACTTCACGAACAGTACATAATTACTATATAATAGTTATGACTAAATAACTAGGAGGAAGAAAGAACATGATAAGAGAGGATGAACATTTGCTATTTATTAAAGAACTCGGGCGTCTCTTTCAAGATTTCAACCATTGCGATTGTGAAGAAATCAAACAGGAGATACTAATTGATATAATGCTTTTAAGCAATGTGATCAATCCAGACCATGAACTTTCATTTCGCTCAATCGTTTAGTTTTCCCATTCTTCCGTATCTTCACTTCCTCTACCCTATTCTTCATTAAAACTCGTACCTTATTATTTTTTTCAACATATCGTATGACCTGTTTTCTATTACTTAAAAAAATATAGCGAAATTACATCAAATTTGGTAATATTTGATTATCAAAGCTTGGAGGTATATTTGTGAAAAAAATTGCTTTACGCGCTTTCATTGCTTTCGTCTTTATCATGTTTATATTTATACTTATTATGGAATTCTATCCTTTTTCTTAATAATAAATATTTTTTTACATACAATTTGAGCTGTTTTTTGCAGTTCTTTTTTTATTTTTCATTGTAAAAATCATTTAATATTTATGCTATCTGGAACTAGCAGTATACATGAAAGTATTTTTTTGGGAAACAATAAAAGGATGAAAGGCAGCTATTTACACTAAAACGCCATACATTTTTATAAAGATTAAGACTTTTTTTGAATATCAGAACAAAAAGAAAAACCATAACAGAGAGTTTTTCATCATCAAAATTTAAACAATACATTTAACTATTAAATAAGGATGGTTTTATATGGAATTATTATCTGCAATTGTTGGTTTTGGTGTTCCTATACTTATTTTCATCATTTCAATTTTTGCTCATTCTTTTAAAAAAATCCAATGAAAGAATAAGATAGAAAGGGTTATTTACATTGCTTCATTTCATAAAAGAAATTGATAAGTTCCTTCCGTTTATAGGGTATGGTTTTTCATTTTTAGTTTTCCTTTTTGCATTTACCATAGATACGATTAAGAAAATAAAATCAAAAGGATAAAAGCAAAATTCAAATAATCTTTACAAATTCTTAATCTTAACTTAATCCAAAGTTTTCCTATTTTTTTTACAATGAATGTGTATCCGAAAACAAGATACTTCCCCCTAAAAATCCATATCTCTAATTTTTGTTATTAGAACATAAAATTAGATTTCTGGATTTTTTTATTTTTATTTATTTATAAATATAAATGTAAAAAAAACTCAACTTCAATGTAGACAGTTGAGTTTCTTTTTAAAAGCAGTATTATCCAATAAACAACCCGATTGCTAATAAAAGACCGAAAATGGTATTCGTTTGAGCGGTGGATTTCATTGCCATAATCATTTTTACTGTTACACCTTCATCAATAAAACCTTTAATTGCTTTAATAGGAATAGGCAGACTCAAAAATACAAAGCATGCCCATGGACTTAATACATTTAAAATAACCAATAGCAGTATCCACAAATAAGCCAGTGCAAAAGATGCACCTAATACATATATCGCATTTCTTCTCCCGATTAAAATAGCTAATGTTTTTCTACCACCTTTTGTGTCTTCTTCAATATCACGTATATTATTAGACAAATTGATGGCACCTACTAAAATGGCAATTGGAATTGATAATAAAACACTTTGTCCATTTACAAAGCCTGTTTGAATAAAGAAAGAAATTAATATAAACATTGATCCCATACATACACCTGCAAATAGTTCACCAAACGGTGTATACGCTATTGGAAGTGGTCCCCCTGTATATAAATATCCGATACCCATTCCGATTACACCAATTAAAGCTAACCACCAACTACTAGTCATACAAATATAAAAACCAAATACTATTGCAATCGCATAGCATAATAATGCTAATTGTAATACAGTTTTTGGTTTCATACCTTCACGAACAATCGCACCACCAATACCAACCGATGCTTCAGTATCCAACCCTCTTTTAAAATCATAATATTCATTAAATAAATTGGTCGCAATTTGAATAAATAAACAAGATAATAGCATAGCCAAAAATAGCCAAATATTAATATTTTGATAGAATCTTGCAGCTGCTGTACCAATTAGTACTGGTACAAATGAAGCCGTTAATGTATGAGGACGAGTGAGCTTCCACAACACCTTCAAGTTCTTTTTTTTATTAGTATCCATGATTTCCTTTCCTTCCTCTAAAATTTCTTATCCGTCCAATATTTTATCACATCTAGGAAAAATAGTCGTATAGCAAAAAATGAAAAACTAAACCTTTATTTTATATGCCACTCTATTATGTATTTTAATTAGACCTATTTCTTTTAACAATGCTTCATTATACTAATTATATTTTGTTATTATAGCTATTATTTACATTAACTGCTCACATTATATAAAAAAAGTCCCCACAAAATTGTGAGGATAACAAAGGAATATTTTTTAAATTTAACATGAAATCACTTAAAAAAACCCAAATGGTCTTGGTCCCGGCGGACAACAAGGATTAACTGGCGCTCCACAGCACATATGTTGTTCACAGCATTCATTAACGACAGATTCTGTATGCGGGAAGTAATGCTGATGAGTAATAACATGCTTATTTACATTTGTCGTATGTGTTGGGTGAAAATGCTTTACAACATGTGGAAAGATTGTTGTCTTCACTGCATTTTGTGGAGGATCTGATAGTCCCGGATCATATTGCGTTGGAGCAACAGAGGGAGGACAAATAATAGGTCCACATGCTTTGCCTGCGTGATGATACATAATTAATATCCCCTTCCATTATTTTTTCTTTACAGTATAGACTATGAACTTGGAGAGATAGTTGTACTAGTGAATAAACCTATATTTCAAAAAAACACACTTTAGGAAATACGATAAAAGATTTTATTCTAATATAGTCAATGTTCACAATACACAAATGACGAGTTAATTTTTTTAATCGAACAAAAAACATTGTCGACAAAAAAAATATCCAGTTATTCACTGGATACAAAAAAATAGGGGAATGAGGGGTCTAACCTGAAAACCAAGTATAGACTTATTATAATCACTTTAAAGCGTTACCGCATGAGGAAAAAGAATTAAAAGTAAGAATTACAAAAAAAGATGCAGAATATAAAACCATTCAATAATGTTTATATTATACTTGACAATATTGGTGATAACGATTATCATTATCAGTATAATTGTTTTATATTTGATGTTAAGACTCTTTCTCCCCCCCTTTGAAAGAGTCTTAATTTATAGGGTGGTTTTTATGATTGTTGCACCAACTATTCTAACGATTGCATTTATCGTGCTGATAATAACCGTTTTATCAGTAATAAACAGGAATTGACCCTCTTGATTCTTTTGAATCAACCTTTAATCTTATTTAATTCATTTGAGTAAAATTGTTAATAAAATTTTTATAAAAGCTGTCCGATAAATGTGCGACTGACACGATGATCTTCTTCAATATACCAGATCTTTTCTTTATAACATTCCAAATTATATTGGAGTTTAATGACTTATACTTTCTTTTTGGACAGCCCATAATAATTAGATTTCTGGAACGAAAGTTTTGCAATCTGTTTCTTTATTGTTAGACGCTTTTTTACCTTTATGACTTACTACATAAATTGCTTTTGCATTACACTTGTTTCCAGTGCCCCAATATGTACAGTTATTTACTTCGCATTGAGGATCTTGTGCAATCATTATCCATCTCCTCTTTTAAACTAGCTTTGACGTTTTTTAAAGGATAAATACTTTTCTTAAATCTACACTTTCTCCTTATATTGCATCACGTAAAAGAATAAAATAAAATTTACCTTAGACTTACAAAAATAAACAACTGACTTCTAGATATCTTTGAAAAGGAACTTAGAAAGGACCTCAAGGTGTCTACATGTTTTAATCCTTTCCACAGATTTTAACTAATTTCCTCAAATTATATCCTATTATGATAGTTAGATACCCCTCCATAATAAAAAAATAATACTACCTGTTTTTGTTAAAACAGAATAATAATATTCTAATTATACATATGGTAATTTTTCCAACTATTTACTTTGTAATTATAGTAATATAGGAATAGATAAATATAATGGGGGTTTCTAAATTGAAAAAACTTCATTTTGGTATTATTTATGAAGTTTGCCTTCAGGTTTAGTCATTATTTCACTTATAGTTCATTTTCCAAAAGAACAAAGTAAGATATTAGATTGGTTTATTTGGTCTATATTTATGGTTGATTATATTGTGAGAATTATTTTGGCAAAGGATAAGTGGAAACATATAAAAAGTAATCCACTTGATTTGATTGCACTTATTCCCTTAGATCAGATTTTCCGAACTGCTCGTATTGTAAGATTTGTAAGAGTAATTAGACTCATAGCTATATTAGAAAGAAAAAATTCACTAATTAAACAACTAATTGAGAAATATAATATTGACAAAATACTCATCATAGTAATTGTTTTGATGTTTTCTGCTTCTTTATCAATGAAATGGTTAGAACCTTCTATTGAATCTTATGGTGAAGCATTATGGTGGGCAGTCGTAACAATGACGACTGTTGGCTATGGAGATTATTATCCAGTAACGACAGTAGGAAGAATTATTGCGGGTTTTCTAATGTTTACTGGAATTAGTTTCATTGGTACGGTTACTGGTACAGTTGCAGCTTTATTAACTAGTAGAGGAAAAGAAGACACTTCCTTACCAATAGAATTAAAATATATTAAAGAAAAGATTGAACAATATCCCACTATCAGCCCATCTGAATATCAAATTATGCGTGAACACTTAAAATTCATGGAAGAAATACATAATAAAGAGCAAGGAAAAATTCAAAATAACCTATAACTAACTATTTATCTTTTTACAATATGAGAGAAAAATGGAAATTATTTTAGGGAATTATTAAAAGTGGTACTGAAAGAAAAAATAATTATAAATATCGATAGATAGAATTCTTTCAGTACCTAATATTTAAAAAGTTAAATTAAAGTTTAAGAAAATGAAAAACACCCCTTCAAATAAGAAGGCTTTTCTACTATTGGTCAAAGGATATAGTTATAGAAAAAATAAAATCCCGTCTTAATTTTACTAAATTTAATTTAAAAAAATACCTAGAAATCTTTTTACATAAAGATTTCTAGGTATTTTTTTAGTATGACCTGTGAGGGACTTGAACCCCCGACCCCAACCCTGTCAAGGTTGTGCTCTCCCAACTGAGCTAACAGATCAAATTATCATGTTAAAGACAATATTAAATATAGTATGACTTAGCAAATATGTCAATCATTTTTTATAATACTAAGAAAAAATATTTTATTTTTTTAAGCATTCGAAGTAAAATGAAGGGACAAGGGGACAGGTTCCGTGTCCCACTTCCATATTAGAATTATAAAGAAGATAAAACATTACCTAATGAAAATGAATAATTGGATAGAACCATGGGACAATAAACCAGTCCCTCTGTCCCGGATTGGAGGAAGTGTAGAGATGACTGCACAGAAAAGTACGATAATAGATATTGCGTTTGAAAGTAAGGAATTAGGGGAAACAGTAAATATTCTTGTCTATTTACCAGCAAATTTTTCTCCATTATATAAATACAATTTATTGATTGCACAGGATGGGAAGGATTACTTTCAATTAGGTAGAATTGCTCGTGTTGCAGATGAGTTATTAGAAAATGGAGAGATAGAAAATGTCATAATTGTGGGAATTCCTTATCAAAATGTTCATGATCGCAGAAGAAAATATCATCCCGATGGTGAACAGAATGCAGCATATATTAGATTTTTAGCTCATGAACTGATCCCTTATTTAGATCAACAATATCCTACATTACATGTTGGTAATGGAAGAGTTCTTATTGGTGATTCTCTTGGAGCAACGGTTTCACTTATGACAGCTATGAACTATCCGAATATTATTGGAAAGGTTATATTACAATCACCATTAGTAAATGATAAGGTGCTAGATGCAGTTAAGGCTCATCCAAATCCTCATTTATTAAGTGTATATCATATTATAGGAAAAGGTGAAACAGAGGTTACAACCACTAATGGAAGTGTTGAAGATTTTCTTACACCTAACCGAAAGCTTCATCAATTATTTAGTGATAAAGGTTTTCAAAATTTCTATGAAGAATTTGATGGAAATCATACATGGAAATATTGGCAGCCTGATCTAAAAAGGGCACTGAAATATACTTTCTAAGCAGATAACTAGTTTATCATGTTAAATTTTCCGAAAAATTGTTATAATAATGATAAGTCTATTTTCATCAATTTTTAAGGAGGTAAAAATATATGAAATATGGTATTGTAATATTTCCGTCAAAACAGCTACAAGATCTTGCAAATTCCTACAGGAAAAGATATGATCCTCATTATGCTCTGATTTCTCCTCATATCACTCTAAAACATGTCTTCGAATCTTCAAATGATGAAGTGAAAGATATCACAAAGAAGCTCGATCACATAGCTCGTAAATTTAAACCTTTCAAGCTTCATGTTTCGAAGGTAAGTTCATTTCAACCTGTAAATAATACAATTTATTTTAAAGTGGAAACATCACCTGAATTAGAGCAATTACACAGAGACTTATACAGTGAATTGCCAGGAGGAGATCCCGAGTATGCTTTTGTTCCACATATTACAATAGGACAAAAGCTATCAAATGATGAACATTCTGATGTGTATGGACAGCTTCGCATGCTTGGCATTGATCACGAAGAAGTAGTAGATCGTTTTCACCTTTTATATCAACTAGATAATGGTTCATGGACAGTATATGAAACATTTCGTTTAGGAGAGGAATAATTTTATATGAAAGTCATCCAAGTTACTACCGAACAACAATTAAATGATGCTTTTAACATACGAAAAATCGTCTTTGTAGAAGAACAACATGTTGATATTGAAGAAGAAATCGATCAGTTTGAAGATTCCTCTGACCATTTTGTTTTATATGATGAGGACAAACCAGCTGGTGCCGGTCGTTTTCGAATCCTTGACGGAATTGGGAAAGTGGAAAGGATTTGCATTCTCCCTTCCTATCGAGGTAAAGGTGCTGGGAAATTGATAATGGATGCTATTCATCAATTTGCTACTGATCAAAATATCCTTAAGCTAAAGTTAAATGCACAAACACACGCGATTCCTTTTTATGAAAAACTAGGATATCAAGTGGTCTCAGAAGAATTTTTGGATGCAGGAATTCCTCATAAAACAATGAAAAAAACCTTATAGTGCTTATTTTGAGGTGGTTCTAAGTTAAACTTAAAACCACCCAATTATTTTTTTGCTATGTACTTCTTTTTTATTATGCAATCGGAGTACCATTTGGTACAAATTGATTAGGCTGTAATAAAATAACATCTCCCTTTTCTGGTACTCCTCCTAAAACAAGCACTTCAGAATTAAAACCAGCAATTTTTCGTGGTGGAAAATTAACAACCGCAACAACCTGTTTGCCTACCATCGATTCCGAGGTATACCTTTTCGTAATTTGTGCACTTGTTTGTTTTAAACCTATTTCTTCTCCAAAATCAATTACCATCTTTATCGCTGGGACTCTTGCTTCTGGAAATGTTTCCGCACTTTTAACTGTACCTATGCGTAAATCCAGCTTTAAAAAATCTTCAATAGTTGCCATAAGCTTTTCACTCCTATTACGTATTACTAAATATATTCGTTAATAAAGCGCCCTTTTCCTGTTATCTCAGAAAATGAATGGTTAACTTTCTTCTCCTTAAAAGTATTCATCTCAACAGATTGATAACGTTTTTGAAAGGGGGGATTCGTCAATTTTGCTGTATGCAATAGCTTTATGTAAGGATCAGGACTATGAATCATACGTAATTTATATTGATTATATACCTCATTTTCGAAGGTTAATCGATATCCCATTTGAACTAACTCCCTTCTATTTTTAAATCATCCCTTAAAAACTAGAAGTAGAATTAAAGCATCTATGCACTCTTGTTAAAGTAGCGAGAAAATTCAAAATAATCATCACCATTAATCATACCCTATTTTACCAAAATTAAACATAGCGTAATAGAAAGAACCTGCAAAATATACAGGTTCTTCCTACAGTTATTTTTTGTTATTCATCATTTTTGAAATTGTATTAAAATCTAATTTTTTCCCATCATTTATTATGGATGCTACCATCTTATCTTCAAGTTCTTTAGAAACTGGTTTGTTCGCAATTTGAGAAACTCGCTTAATAATACCTCTCACTGTTTTTTCATCTTTAAAATTTGCGTTTTGAAGTGAGTTCGCAAGTTCAAAAATGTCTTTCATATTTACTCCAGTTTTTTTCTCAATGTTTTTAAAAAAGTTATTTTCCATGCTTATTCTCGCCCTCCCTTTCAACTATATTATGTTATGAAAGTTAAAGGAGAATGGTGATAGACATATGCGGACAAGATAAAAACATTTTTTCCAAATAAAAATAGATGAAGTAAAACATAAATGTTTCACTTCATCATTATTCTAGTCTTAAATTAGCAAAAGCTTGCTCCTACAATGATTAACAAAATGAACAAGACAACAATTAACACAAATGTACTGCCAATACCATAGCCTCCATAGCCATAGCCACCGTATCCACCACAGCCACAGCCGCCATATCCGCCATATCCAAACACTGATCTTCACCTCACTTTTCCATTCTCATTCATAGAATATGATAAGCAAAGTCAAAGTGTATGGGCTAAAATATTAATAATTTTATTCCAAATGAAAAAAATTCGTTAATTTTCCCTATTTTCTCTTATATTTTCCTTATACTTTTCAGCCCTTTGGTTTAAAGATTAATGCACCAATAAATCCAAAAATAATTGCGGCAGATATCCCTGAAGAAGTTACTTCAAACATCCCCGTTAAAACTCCAACAATTCCATGCTTATCTGCTTCATTCATCGCACCCTCAACTAGAGAATTACCAAAGCTAGTTATAGGAATAGTAGCACCCGCTCCTGCAAAGTCAATCAATGGTTCGTATAGACCTAAACCAGATAGTACAGCTCCAATCACAACCAATAGACTTAACGTATGACCTGGAGTAAGCTTTGCAACATCAAATAATAATTGACCGAAAAGACAAATCAATCCACCTATAATAAATGCCCAAAAAAACATTGCAAGCATTTTACAACCACCCTTCTATATATATTCAATTGATACTGCATGTGCAATACATGGTATAGTTTCTTTTTGCTGAAATGATAACGGAGACAGTAAAGCACCAGTTGCGACAACTAATATCCTCTTAAATGCTCCTTTTTTCATTTGATTTAATAAATGGCCATATAAAACAGTTGCAGAACATCCTGGACCACTTCCTCCTGATTGGACAGGCTGATCCTTCTTATAAATTAATAAACCACAATCTTTAAATTGTTCATCACCTATGTTCAGCCCTTTTTGTTGAAAAAGATCTAAGGCAATATTTCGTCCGATCGTCGCTAAATCGCCTGTAATAATTAAATCATAATGGGATGCATCAAGATGTAAATCTTGTAAATGCCTTTCAATTGTATCCACCGCAGCTGGAGCCATTGCCCCTCCCATATTAAAGGGATCAGAAATTCCAAGATCAATTACTTTTCCAATTGTAGCCGATGTTACTCTTGGATGAGGTCCAGATTTTTTTGTTTCAGCCGCTACTAAAGCAAAACCTGCTCCAGTCACTGTCCATTGTGCAGTTGGGGGCTTCTGTCCGCCATATTCTGTTGGATATCTAAATTGTTTTTCCGCTGATGCATTATGGCTTGATGCACCAGTAATAATTTTTTTTGCACCTTTATAATTTACAATGAATGACGCAAGCGCTAACCCTTCCATCGATGTTGCACACGCACTAAACAAGCCTAAATTCGGAATTTGATTCGTTCTTGCCGCGAAGCTAGACGGGGTAATTTGATTAATTAAATCACCTGCCAAATAAAATTGAATCTTTTCTTCTTTTATTCCTTCTTTTTGTAAAACTATATCTACTGCATCCTCAATTAATATCCTTTGAGCTTTTTCATATGAGTCCTGCCCTATCCAAAGATCTTCATGGAGCTTATCAAAGTCATCAGCAAGAAGACCATTTTTTTCAAAAGGACCACCAACTACACCCGTTGCAGTAATAATAGGCTGATTTGAAAATACCCATGATTGGGACCCCTTTAACACTTACAATCCCCCCCATTGAATGAGGATCGTTTTTATTAGCGCAATAATAAAAGCAGAAAAAACGCCAAAGACAATAACAGATCCAGCTAATTTAAATATATTCCCACCTACGCCTAAAACATATCCTTCTGTCTGGTGCTCAATTGCTGCTGAAATTACCGCGTTTCCAAATCCTGTTACTGGAACCGCACTGCCTGCACCAGAAAATTGTCCTAGCCTGTCATATATTCCAAACCCTGTTAAAATCATAGCTAGAAACACCATAGTAGCCACAGTTGGATTGCCCGCGGTTTGCTCAGTGAAATTAAAAAAGTAAATATACATATAAGTAACTGCTTGTCCAATAAGACAGATTAATCCACCAATAATAAATGCACGGACACAATTTTTAAGTAAGGGTCGTTTTATTTCGTGTTTTTTTTGAATTTTGTCATATTGAATTTGCTCAGGAGTTTTTGTCTTATTTTTATTAGCCATTTGCACACACACTTTCTATGTTAGTTCTTCTGTAAGTTTTATGATTTTTTTAAACCTTTTCTTAGCCTCTTGATCAGAAATGGTATGATCACTCATTGCTTCTTTTAAGCGAACAGACTCTAAAAATATTTTATAGTCACTTGAAACAATAAATGTTCGGTTTGGAAATTCCTTTTCTAATTGCTTTTTCAACTTTTTCTCAATGCTTTTCATTTTAAAACGATAGAAATGCTTGACTTTATATGCAACCAGAATTTTCTTTTCCCCTTCAATGATTGCTGCATCATAAATCTGTTTATTGTTTAATACTGCATTTTTTACTTCATCAGAGATCGAACGTTTCATTTTAGTTTGGACAATTTTGACAGGTTTTGGTTGCGTAGTCTTCATTAAGGCTAAACGACTTTCTTTACTATCTTGTTGATGGTTACAACCAATTAAAAAGAAAAGAATAACCAATATTGATATAAAATTTTTTTGCATCCATAATTCCCCTCGACTAAATTTCTTAAGTAATCATTATTTTTAACTGAAATCATTAATTTATGAAATTTTTTCATATGGGAAATATAGGTATATTTATAAGTTTTTCTAAAATCATTTCCATAATAAAAAAACAGGCATTATTGGCCTGTTTTTTTTATCTTTTTCTTTCCACAACCACAACCACCTTTTTTTACCCATTCTCCATTTGTCCCTTTTGATTTTTTCATTTGATAATTAGGCAAAACTTGTAATTTCGCTTTAGAATTGTTCATCATAATACATACATCCTTTCGTTAGAAATACATACTTTTATCATATGTTTAAGAAAATAGGAATGCGCATGCCACTAGTCTATGATCTTTGTAATAATTGATTCAATGATTCCTGCTAATCCAGCAATTGAAAGCACGATAATTAACGGCTCAGTCAATTGAGGGAAGTACATCCAAAAAGCATATAAAAAGAGGGAACACCAAATTCCAGTACACCAATAACAGCTTAACAATTCCCCAATCCAAGCACGTAAACCCTTTCCTTTTATCTGAATGTATGTAGATACATTCCCATCATCATCTGTAATTTCAACTTCTTCATGGAATGGTTTTCTAATAAATGAGGTTATATTATCCATAACAATGAGTCGAGTTAAGCGAAAACTAGCAATACCAAATAACATAAATAGTAGCCAAGAATTCATTATGAACAGTCTCCTTCCTGAATTGACATCATAAAATACCATCATGATCATTCAAACAATGTTTATGCCCTTTTTAGATCTAGGCATAAGTCTAGTTAATATAAAAATAATGATTTGCAATCATTGAATTTTAGGTTATGGACACTATGCCTATTTTTAAAAAAAAGCGAGGACATTCGTAACAAAATCAGGTCAATTTCAATATTCTATTAATGTGATGTACATTACAAAAAAATAAGGAGTTGAAACATGAATGAGTTGCAGAGATCATGATGATCATCTTAATTGTGTATGCGATGTGGTTACCTTTATAAATGACCTACAAGATGCAGCTGAGGAAGATGAAAATAACTGCCCAACCAATTGTCTTAACCCTGTCTTAGGTGCTAATAATAGTAAAAAAAATCATAAACGTAAAAACACACGCCCATTTATTTTATTTACAGAAGACGGAAAACCATTCGAAGCGTTCTTTAAACCAAATGAAGGATGTCACGATTGTCCATGTGAGCATGAGAGTAAAAAGTGCCATGACAAAATTGACTTCTTCTGTAAATCCATATTCTTTAGAGTAGAAAATGTAGAGGGTTGCTGTGCAGTATTACGTGTATTAGAACCTGAGTGTACAACTAGTCCATGCCCAGAAATTGATCGACCTCAAGAGAACTTACACTTATCAGATTCATGTATAACTGTTGATTTAACTAAATTCATTGCAATCCAATGTTTAGATGATATTCATTTACCAGGTTGCTAAACAGAAAGTCATCTGAAAAATGGTTGTTTCAAAATTACTTCTCACATTTTATATGCTTTGGTATCTGAAAAGTCGATAAGATAGAGCTTATCGACTTTCCTTTTAATTAGAAACCATTTTTATGTTGATAATTTCTTTTATAGGAATGATTAACGGTTTATGCCCCATTAATAATTGATCTAATAATACTTCCCCATCTCCAAATGAAAGAATAATCCCTGTATAATCATTTGTTTCTGTAGTTATTTGAACAATAACGTTTGGTAAATAACTTGGCTTATTAGTTAGAAAATATAGTTTTTCACTTATATCCATTTTTTTGAAAGATCTTCGAGGATATCCACTTGTAACTCTTTTTACATCTTCTATGACTAAATCTGCTTGCAAAGACTCATCATTTGTTTCTTCATTGTTCTCTGTTTCCATATTTATTTCTTCACTGTCAATTAATATAGATTTCTGATTTTCATGTGCATTTTCCACATCATCAGCATCGAATTTTGTGTGTTCGCTAATTGAAATATCTTTTTCGTTTTTGCTTAGCTCCTCTTTATGATCCTTATCTCCTATTTTCCTAGTAAAGATACTTTGCATATTTAATGTTATTTCCTTTGATTCTGGTTGAATAATATATAGAAGTGGTTTCCTTTTTTCAAATTGATTATGTCGAGAATTCAAATCGGCTTCCTCCTTCCCAAAGAAAATATTACATATTATGTTTATGCATAAAAAATGGGGAAGGTGCCTACCTTAATTTAAATATTACACAGCTCTAACCGTTATCGGAATTGATAAAATAATCAGTTTAATGTAACCAGAATCCAAAATACATATTTCGATTAAAGATGGCATCTTATTAGAGGGCCTAATATATATTTATTAAGTAATTTAATAATGATGACTTTTTTGTTTCCCCCTTCTATTTCTTAGAAGGGGGAAAATGTTATTCAGGATGATTTAATTTCTGTACTGCCTCTAAAAAGGCATTACGATATTGCTGTTGTTCATGTATTACCATTTGTAAAGTTGACAATAGAGATTTATTTAAGGTACTTGTGTCTTCTTTATCTTCCAAAGAATTAAGGAGGAACGTATAGACGAGCATTAATGTAGAATAATTATCAACATAGGTTAAGTTTAATGCATGCCCTCCCCTGCCCCCTTGAGCATGAGAATGAGCACCAGGTGTAGTTCCATCCAAACTCTCAGCTAAAGTAGCTGCTACATCTCCTGGCACACCTACATCCATTAACTTTTCTTTTATTAATTGAACTTTATTAATTTCACTCAACTCTCACTCCTCCTTTCCTTTAAACTTTCAAAGAAGCAACATCAACCTACATCAATTCCATCATTGTCATTTGCTCTAAAATTACCATTTAAGCTGCCTCTAAAATTATCACTAAAGTTGTCATTTAAATTATCATTTAAGTTATCATTTAACAATCCATTTAGATTTCCATTTAAGCTGCCATCCAAGAAGCTAACAGGTACATTCGTGACAGGATTAATAGGAGCGATTAAACCTCCTGCTCCACCCAATCCACCAGTTGAAGTAGCAGTACTGTTTGCTAAAATGGCAAAATTATTAGCAGCAGAAGCTAAAGCAGTTCCACCATTACCTCCGGTAGAAGTAAGATCACCATATTCATTAATAACTCCTTGAATTTTAACTACATCATTTCCATTTCCATTACGATTTCCGTTATCGCCATCTCTTTCTCCATCGTGTTTACTATTCTCATAATCCACTGGGTCACAATCATAGATTCGATAAGGTTTGTTTTTTATCATCAAATTCACCTCCTGTCTTAGATAATATAATCTATGTGAGTTAAGTTTAATTGTATCAGCAGATATAGTAGGATAATCGTTGATGTTATTCCTTTTTTGCAGAATCAGGCAAATCTAATTCTAGTAATTTTTTTTCATTTAAAAGAACACTTATTTTTCCATCTTCCGCCTTAATGACCGGCATTTTTTCTTTCAAATTTAAAGAAGATAGTTTTGATAACAGATTAAAATCGGTTAAATTTGGAATAACCTTTGATAAACCTATTTTTGAGATATTTTCTTTAAGGTTATTGATATTCACATTATTCAATACGTTAGATAAATTTTCATTTACAGTATTAATTGTTTTTTCTATACTAACGTTAACCTTATCCATTATTTGGTTAATATGATCTGCATTTAGACTAGGATCTGTATCTCCATCAACACTTATTTGAACTTCTCCATCTTTCCCTTTTAATTCCTCAGCCATTAAACATCACCTCCCTTGCTACTATTAGGGTATTACTCATATGTACAATCTGTTTCCGCAAATTAAGCAGAACATACACATATTTTTACTAGTCTTAAAGGATAGCTGCCTATTATTTTTGTATTTTAGGTGATAAAAAGATTGACCTCATTCAATAAATTTCCTTATGAAAAGTGAACATTGGTGGATTACTCATTTGCCTTTCTTTCATCAAAAATAAGCTATTTCCTTATTTCAATTTATTGTCTTTGAGAATTTAGAGAAGGATAGAATGAAAATTTATTAAAACAACTTTTCGGGAAATATTTGGACTAGAGAAAATTAGTTTTAATGGTCGTGAAATAACTCTATTCCTCAAGTTAAAATGAATGAGAAATAATGTAGAACTACTTTTTTCTTACTCCTTACCCTTTCATAAAACAGCCGTTAGAAATTTTGTTAAAACCTCAAGCTGTAGTCTCTTATTCCTACAGAGACCCTAAGTTAAAAAACGTAATCATTTTAGCTAGTACCAATGTACCTACCGATTTTGGATTACATAAATTATTAATAAAAGAATCTTATTTTAAGAAGGAAGGTTCTACAAATTGAATGCAATCATTTTTATTGGATGTAATGGATTTGGAACAAGCAATGAGGCTTTATCTATCGCAAAGGAAATGGGATATTTTGTTGTTTTGTTCACAGACAGGGAAAAGTTCATGAAAAAAAAGCATAAATCTCAAGATGTGGATTCTGTGATTTTTATGAAAAACTTGTTAAACGAGAAAAAAGTTATAGCTGAAATAACAAAATTAAGAGATAAAGATATACAAATATGCGCATGTATTAGTTTTATTGACCCATTTGTTTCTTTTGCCGCGAGGCTAGCTAAACATCTTGGCTTAACTGAATTATCCGTAGATTCACTTTGTATAATGGAAAACAAAATATTGGTTAGAGAAAAATTAAAAGATTTATCTGTCACCCCTTTTTATGCAGTATTTAATTTTGATTTGCCTATAGAACAATTTGTTAAGAAAAACAAAAATAATATTCCATTAGTATTAAAATCACCTTCCTCAAACGGATCAAAGAATGTATTGTTGATTGATTCTTCAAAGAAATTTGAGCACGGTATTGAATTTTTACAAAATAAGTATCCATTACAATCAGTATTAGTTGAACAATACTTAATAGGACCTCAATACTTAATTGAAATGATTGTCTATAATAATGAAATTAAAGTTATCGGGGTCATTGAACAGGAAATCATTAATAATGGACGTTTTATCGTTATTGGATATAAATATCCAGCAATGTTAACTAGCAATGAACATAAAAGCCTTCTTGAATCTATTGAAACCATTGTTCATAAGTTAGAACTTTCAAATGGCTCATGTCACTTAGAGATGCGAAAGGTACAAGATGAATGGAAGCTTATAGAAATAAATCCAAGAATGTCGGGGGGAGCAATGAATCGAATTATCGAAGAAGGAACAGGGATTAGCCTCGTCAAAGAAATAATAAAAATGCATCTAGGAGAAGAACCCACACTAAATAAAACTTATATGAAACATGTGTATGCCAGATATTTAACAATAAATACTCGAGGGAAATTACTCAAGGTAGTAGGAAAGGAACGGGCGTTAGAGCATACAGGTGTAAAATACGTATATGTCAAGCCTTCAATCGGAAGTATTTTAACTTCGCCTTTCTCCATGGGCTATCGATATGCCTGTATCATCGCAGCAGCAGAAACCCCAGAACTGGCGCAAGAAAGTGCCTTAAAAGCTGCGAAGGAAATAAAATTCTACTTGGAACCACTTTAGAATTTGTTCATATCATTTCATTGATAAATAGGTGAATAAGCCAAGTCTATATTACTAAACAATCCGCACAATCCCTAAGGATAATCAATATCATAATAAGAAAAGTATAGCGCCTTAAGGAATGACATACTAGGAAAATAGTAAAGTGGAACTTCACTTGGATAAAGGAACAGTTGAGGAGTTAGGCGAGTCGATGTTGACTTACGTAATGAGTAGTCATGCAGTTAAGCAAGTCCATAGGAGTTTCAGCAAACTCATCAGACATATTCAAAGCTTATACTCAAAAAAATTTATTCTATCTTATTTTTTAAAAAGGCTGATGGAGGGGATGATAGATGAAATGATCAGTATTATTGGAAATAAACAGGATATTTGCGAGGCATTATTAGAATTAAAATCGTTACAAGATCTTCTGGAAAAATCCAAGACTAAATATTTTGGAAAGTTGCTTTTCCAATTAGTAGGTGTTGATACCATACCGATCTTTTTATATACAAATGATGGATTGTTAAATCAAATGGGGGTTGATATTGATTATAAAACAGGAAAGGAATATACTTTCACCTCAAATTATTTTCGTATCGAGTCGATTGATGAGGAAAAATTCTATGCATCACTATCCATTCTTTGCCCTTTAGATATACATGGGGATGTGACACAACATCATAGTGAGGTTATGAAATTAATAAAAACTACTACTTGTACAGAAGTTGATTTATCATGTATACGAGCAATTCAAACTTTAGATTTAGATTTACTGAAAAGAAAAATTATCATTGAACCTAAGTGGTAATACTCCTCCTCAGGTGATACCTGAGGCATCTTTATGATTAAAATTGAACATTTGTCCGTATCAAAAACTCACTATTTTGAATGTAATATATATTGATTACTGAAAAGACAAAGGAGATTATTCAATGACATTGATAGGAATGCTTCACCATCGTAAAGACCCCAAAACTGTCATCAAATCTTATGCCTATGCAGCGGTTGCTAAAGCAGAAGGTGCTAAGTTTTTCTACTTTACTCCCGGTACAGTGAATTTCACCAATAATTCGATTAGAGGACAAGTACTTGAAAATGGAAAGTGGGTAGAGCGAATTATGCCCTTCCCGGATGTCATTTACAATGCGGGAAGTCCTGAAAAACTAGCAAAATCAAAGGAAATTATTAAAAGGTTAAAAGAAAGAATCCCTTTTACAACAAATTCTATTGGGAACAAATGGAACGTCAGCGAAAGGTTAAAAGAGGCCAAAGAGTTTTCCAACTATTTGATCCCTACAGAGGTTGTGAAAAACTCTGAAACGTTTTTAAAATTTATTGAAGGATTTGAAAAAGTCGTATTTAAACCTATAGACGGTAGAAAAGGAAAAGGTATTTATTTTATTACCAAAAAAAATAACTATTTCGAGGTTAAAAAGGACTCGGAAAGTATGAACTATTCAAAGCAGCAATTATGTAATTTCATTGATTTAATGCTTACAAAAGAAACTTATATTATTCAACCATATATACGATCAATAACCAAATCAGGTCAAGTATATGATTTTAGAATTCATGTACAAAAAAATGGAGAAGGAAAATGGGTCATTACCACTATATATCCACGTATTGCTCCAATGGGATCCATTATACCTAATATTAACAATGGTGGATTTACCAATTATTTAGATCCATTTTTACAACAAGAATTTAAAGAAGAAGCATTTAATATTAGACGAACACTAGAACATTTTGGATTATCGCTAGCTGCTCATCTAGAAGAAA
This sequence comes from Heyndrickxia sporothermodurans, assembly GCA_018333075.1. Taxonomy (GTDB): domain Bacteria; phylum Bacillota; class Bacilli; order Bacillales; family Bacillaceae_C; genus Heyndrickxia; species Heyndrickxia sporothermodurans_A. The sequence goes on from BORH01000001.1 coordinate 353,118, forward strand.
TTCAAATGTTACATTATGAGGAAGTGATTGATGAAATTGGAATAGATATAGGCTTAGATGAGTTCCAAAAAATATGGATTTATGAAGTGAATTGGCGACCAGGGTGTCCCCCGGCGTTTTATTTGGAGTTAGATGTTGTTATTCATTCTATAAAATATGCTATATATCTAGCAAACAACAAAAACACAATAAAGGAAAAAATAAAGAAATTTAAGAAGCAAAGAATTGATGAAAAGGGAGAAATCCCAATTATCGCTGTCACAGGGAGTGCTGGAAAAACCACTACAAAAGCATTTATTGCGTCTATCTTAGCGAAGAAATGGAAAACTTTCGAGTCTAAGGATTATTGGAATACAACAGAGCACACAAAAAAACATGCCTCAGAAATTAATTCATCTCATGAAGCAGTTGTACTAGAGTATGGCATGGCTTATCCTGGTGTCATTACAGAACATTGTAGCATCATCAAACCTAATATAAGTGTTGTAACCAATATTGGGCTTGCGCATGTAGGAAATTTTAATGGCGATATTAAAAAAGTTGCCCAAGCGAAGTCAGAATTAATTCATGGCATGGATCAAGAAGGAGTCCTGTTTTTAAACAAGGATGATTTAAATTCTAGATATTTAGAGATAAGTAAATTTAAGGGGAAAATTATAACAATAGGAATAAAAACAAACGCTGATTACAAGGCGTATGATGTTAAATATGCAGACAATGGAATGAATTTCAAAATGAAACTCCAAGGTCAAGAAATTATGTTATATATCCCCATTCTTGGGGAACATCATGTTTATAATGCCCTTAATGCCATTGCCATTGCTGATTATTTAGGGTTTACCCCAATGGAAATTAAAGCTGGGCTTCTTTTTAAAAAGCCCCCAAGAAGATTAACACTTTATCATTGCCGCGACAATATTACAGTTATTGACGATACTGTTCACTCACATCCTCAAGGTGTAAAAGCAGCTATCGATGTTCTCTCAAATATTGGGAAGAAGCGTAAAATAGCCATAATCGGACAAATGAGGGAGTTGGGAGATTTAAGAGAGGCAGAATACCGTAAAGTCGGAGAATATGTTCATGAAAAAGAAATTGATCTTTTAATCACCTATGGTTTTCGCGCAGATGAAATAGGAACACATGCGAAAAGGATAGGGTTTTCTGAGAAAAATGTATACCATTTCAATGATAAGGATGAACTCCATAAATTGCTATTAAAAATAATAAGAAAAGAAGACACTATCCTCGTTAAAGGAGCTAGTAAAACAAATATGTTTGATACAGTCAAATTTTTAGATCAAACATTTAGGTAAAATAAATAAACTCCCCGAATAATACACATATACTATGTGTGTTATTCGGGGAGTTGATATTTATATGAAAGGAAATATTAATTTAAAGTAGAATTCTGTTGTATTTTCTTTTGTTTTCCGCACATACATCCACCAGGACGGAGGGTTATAGTATTTTTAGTAGGGTACTGTCTTTTTTTCTTTTTTATTGTCAATCCGTTCCCAAAATTTGTTTTAATCATATTTGCCAAACCTATTCACCTCCCTTCTATTTATATATAATAATGATTTTGTTTTGTAGAGGAATGGATGAAAGCAATAGATTGATATAAAAATAGTCTAGAATCTAATATTTCGATTCTTTAAGTATTTTCTGGAAAAACTCTTCATGCTCCTTTTGAAATTCATGTATTTCCAATAATAACTTTTGCAACTCTTCTTCATTTTGATTGAAATTTTCCTCTTTCTGATATTTTATCCGCATCGTTAAATATTTTATGCGCATGGTTAAATATAGAAGCATTAACGAAACTTTAGGATTACTTATCTGCTCCTCCTCTCCCATAATAATGTCATATAGTAATTCATCTACTTTTTGAATTATTGCAGCTTCCCAGTGTTTAGACATGCCAAAAAGCTCCTTTCAAATGGTAAAACTAATAGAGTTTAACGCCCGTATACCTTCGCGATTTTCTTCATAATATACATAGCCCTCCAGGGATAAGAGCAATTTTTCACAATGAGAGAACCTTAATTGAAAGTTCGAAAAAACAAGATTTTCTCCTGGAGCAATTTTATTAATTTTCAACGGTCTAAAACAATATTCTTTTTTTGGTTCTCCTTTCGTTTTGATCCTTTCCCATTCAAAGATATCAGGATTTCCTTTTCCTTCTCCTAAAGAAAATTTGCCGGAGAAATGAAAATCAGAATCTCCTTTTATTTCTAAGTAAATAATGGGTTGATGAATAATTCCAGAACCTATGTTCATTATATGGAAATTACCAATAACCACATATTCATCCTCATTGCTGGTAGTTAAAGAAATCGATTCTGTAAAATATGCGATGCATCGATCACCTGAAAAATTATTGTGTAATAGAGCTTTCTCAATCCTATGTATTTTTTCTTCTTGATTTTTTTTAATTTGATTCAACGTTTTCCTAATTTCTTTGATGTATGGATTCATCGAGTTTCCCCTACTCTCTTTTATCTTAATAAGTTGAACTATGAATAAGAGGGAGCAACAGCCCCCCCATTCAAAATTTATGCAATAAATTTAATCATTATGCCCCAGGGAAAATAACAGGACATTGTGGTGGAATTAAAGGTGTTGAACAGCTTTCAAATAAAGGTGCGCGTGGCAAACAGAAGTCAGCTGTTAATTCTATTGTTACTGGTGTATATGTTTGGATGCTTTGGCATACTTCGATGGAAACGCCAATGCTAACTAAAGCACCTGCTGCATCAAGATTAATGATTGTTTGAGCACCAAAATCTGAGATTCTTACTGAAAGAGTTGTACCTTCAGGTGCACATAAATACGCTGTTTCAGTAAATGTGAATGTAATTGGTGTCGTTCTAACTAAGAAAGGCGTTCCTGTAGCAGGAATCACACCGCTAATTTCCAGGACTACATGTACTGTTTTAGTGAAGGTTACTCTTTGAAGTGTAACTAAAGCACCATCTACTTCAAATTGACGATCAGTTCTAGGAAGAGATTCAGTTACTGTCACCTCAGAGTTTAACGGAAGTGGATGACCAGCAGCATCTGTTAAAATTCCTGTTATTACGATTTGTGCAAGAGGGTTGCCAAACAACGTAAGGTCAAAGCCTGCAGGCAAACCGAGAGCTGCCGCTAGGACAGTCTGGCTAGCAGATGACTCCTCCAGTATCCAGTCATACACCTTTTCAGTGTTTATACATAAGAGCTCTTGAGCTCCTTGTAACGGTTTTGGTTGCATATTTTTTCTCCTTTCAATATATTTTCTTACATTTTCAATTTATGCATTGTATCAACTAATAGCTATAGGACATAAGCATATTAAATGAAAATTGATAGAATCACCTATCTACGGATAACTATTAAACTAAGCAGCAGACAATTTTGCAGTATTCACATCGTTTCAAGAATTTTCATATAATACCTTACCACTATTTTAAAAAGGAGCGAAATAAGATAGCATGGCAGAACAAAATCGGGAAAATCGTATAAAAATATTAGAAATGCGCGTAAAAAAATATCAACTAGAAATGAGCCAAATCCAAAAAAAAAATGGAGAGTATATTAACCTAGTACAGAATCTAGAAAAGCTATTGGAAGAAAAAGTGGATGAATTAATAAAATTGGGTGAACAAAACCATTTAACAATGCAATTATATAGAAATGAAATAAAATTAATCAAAAATCAAATAAAAACTTTACAAACGTCATTATTAAATATAGAAAATGAAATGATGGGATTGCACGACGAGATTATCAATAAAACAGATACTAACTTTGAAAAACAAGATGTAATTAAAATTCAAGATTATACAAATGATTTTAATGAATTAAAACAATCCTTAGCGCATATTAACAATTTAATTAAAAGTAATCAAATCGATAACATCAACCTTTCACAGGAGCAACCTAAACAACAAAAAGAAGAAAACAAATCACATTTTACTTTTAGGGATTTACAAAATGCTTCTATAATCAATTCCACTTCAAGCATGAATAAACAAAGGATCTTTGGTTCAAGTGCAATCCAGAAACCAATTCAAAGTCCTAGGACAGTTGAGAGTTTTCAGAATATTACCAGTGAAGAAATTCCGAAAACAGCAGAAAATACACAAAATGAAAAAGAAGAAAGTATAAATAAAGAACATTCAATTGAAGAAAAGTCAAATTCATTAATAAAAGAAAAAAAAGCCCCATCTGCTTTTTCCTTCTTTAAAAGAAAAGATTGAAGAAAAATGAAGTTATATATTACAAAAAAAATGCTAGATGAAATAGTAAAGTATACGAAACAAAAAATACCCTATGAGGCTTGTGGTATTTTATCAGGAGATATAGCTGAAGAAAACTACAGAGTGAAAAGAATATGGACATTTGAAAATGAATTGAGTTCTGCCTTCAAGTTCTATGTTAATAAAGAAAAGGTTAAAAGTGTCATGTCGTCGATTGATCAATTAAACGAACATTTAATAGTCGTTTTTCACTCACATCCCACCGCCCATGCTATTCCATCCTTTCAAGATATCTATTATCATATAGATTCCAAAATATTAATGATGATTATTTCACTCAAGGAAGAAATACCTGATGTAAAATGTTATCATATTACAGGAAACAAATATGTAAAATGTGAACTAATAACCGTAGAACTCTAATCTCGATTCAGTATTCTAAAAGGACACCTACTTTCGGTGTCCTTTTTTAAATGAAACGGTATCTAATATTCTCATTAATGTTCTACTCCTCTTGAAGATGGAACTTTATCTCATTTGCAGCACGTTTAGCAATATCTTTCGCCTCTTCCATGGTGGATCCTTTTGCAATTACATAGGCGTATCGATGTCCCATAGATAAAGGTGGGATTAACTTTGCTCCTTTTCTAGGCTTCACATAAACATCTACCACCCCAGGTAATTTTCTTGCTCTCCCTTTTCCTGTCACTTTCTCTAATATTCCTTTTTTTGAAACAATAATATATTGAGTAAACACATAATTCTTACATTTTGGTGTGATTGAGGGGCTTTCTCCTAAATGTAATTTAAGCGTTTCTTCTACTAGACTATACCCGAAGGCAGCTTGTATTATTTTATTCATTGCACCACCTGAGATTCTGGGATTGATTTCAATAAGCTTCCACCCATTTTTGGTATGCCTTAATTCAAGGTGTAGGGCACCGTTCTTTAATTCAAACTTTGAGACAATCGATTGAAGAACCTCTTCAATGCCAGTTTTAATATTTTTTGGAACATCCTTAAGAACTCCATATCCAGTAATAATAAATCTTTTTCCTTGAGTTATTTCTTGTTCAATAATTCCAGCAATGTGTATTTTGTTTTTGTGTACAAGTGCTTCGACTAAATATTGATCACCATCAATATATTCTTCAATAATAATCGTTTCCTCAGGATTCTTTTCTTGCAGTTTCAACGTTTGCTTTTCTAAACTCTCTATATTTTCCGATAAAAGCACATCTTTTGAACCTGTCGACTTTGGTGATTTTACTACAACTGGAAAATCCAGCTTTTTCTTTATCAATTCAAATGAAAACTCCTCACCCGGTTTAATTATATAAAATTTAGGGGAATAAGGCTGATTTTTAAGTGCAATACGTGTTTTTTCCTTATCTTCCATCATTTCGATAGCTTTAGAGGATGTATTATTTCTACAAAATTCATCACAAAGAATGGAAGCTCTATATACATTTGAATCAATAAAACTAACAATTGTTTTAATCGCCTTTCCTTTTAACTGTAATTTTTTTATTTCCTTTCTCATTTCAGAAAGATTATTTGTATCAACAAAAATCATTTCATGAACTTCAGTATACTCTTTCCTTTGCTGTAATTGCTTTTCATTATTAGTGAAAACAACCGTAAAATATCCAAGTGCTTCTGCAGCTTTTATTGCTTCTCTACTTGAACCAGATTTGTTTGTACCTATAAAGATAATTGCTTTCAAAAAGCCCACTCCCTACATAATCGTCTATAAATAACTCTTTATATGTTTATGAAATAAACTTTTTTTTGTATAGATACCTATCATAAGAAGCAATTGAATAAATAAAAATCAAGATTTTGATTTATTGAAAAGAAATCCTTTTTATATGGAATAATCGTACAAGCAAAAGGAATTAATCAACATAGTTTAAAAAGTGAAAGGAGTGAGTCAATATTAATGAACCCTATTTCAGTTAGGCAAATAAAAAACATCCTTAACGGCAAGTTGCTTCAAGGATCTGAGGATGAATTTGTTCATTATGGTGCTTACCGTCTTAAACAAATTAAACAACGAAATACAATTTTTTTTTCAAAAACGATGATTCTTGATTGGGAACGCTTGAAGGAATTTTTCCCTTTAATACTTGTTACCGATCAGAAATTGAACCAAAATGTACCTTTAGATAATTTAATAGTCATAAAAGTAAAAGACACAGATGAAGCATATTGGAAATTCGTGAATTATTACCGCAGTTTGTTTCAAATTCCTATTATTGCAATTACAGGAACGTCCGGAAAAACGACTACAAAAGAAATGATTAGCCACATTCTTTCTGGAGAAAAAACAGTCACATCTACTAACAGTAGTAATAATTCACGAACTGCTCATCTACAATACCTTTTAAGTATTGATAATAATACTGAAGCTGCTGTTTTTGAAACAGCAGTCGGTGCACCTGGGGATGTGTTAAAGGCAGGAGAATATTACAAACCTACAATAGGGATTATTACGAATATTGGAGCTCATCACTTGAACTATTGTAAAACACTGGAAGCTTATATTAGTGCCAAAGGAGAAATGGTGAGTGCCCTCAATAATTCAGGAGTTCTTATATTAAATTCTGAGGATAAAAATAGTAAAAAAATAGATTTAACAAATTTTAAAGGTCGAGTAGTAAAAGTCGGCATCGACTCTTCTTGTCATTATAAAGCTAGCGATATTGAATACTATAAAGATGGAATGCAATTTAATTTGCATTTTAATCATAAGACTTACCCTTTTTACGTACCAGGATTTGGAGAGCATCAAGTTTATAATGCGCTTGCAGCTATTGCTGCAGCTCATGAAGTAGGTATTAATATTTCTGAAGCTGCAAATCGTTTGAAAACATTTCAAAATTTAAATAAGCATTTGCAAGTGTATGATGGGATCAATGGATCTATTATCCTTGATGATACATGGAGCATGACTACCACTTCATTAGAAGCAGCTTTAAACGTGTTAAATGAAGTTGGGAAATCTAAGAAGAAAGTGGCTATATTAGGCACGATGACCGATTTAGGTTCTTGGGGATATGTTATTCATGAACAAGCTGGGGAAATCATATGCCAGTTAGGTGTAGATATTCTCATTACTATTGGACTGCATGCTAAAATAATGGCGGACCACGCAGTTAAAAGCGGATTCAAATCTCAAGTTTATACTTTTAACAATAGTATTCTTGTTTTTGATCTGTTAAAAAAAATCGTCGACGAAAATACAATCGTGCTTATTAAAGGAGATATGTACAGCAAACCGATCATCGATTTGGCAATAAAATTACGAAAGAAGCATTAGCTCCCCTTTTACTATAGAAGAAAAGGGGAATTTTTTTTAACGCTGTATTTATCAAATTTAATGAATAAGTAAAGACCTGATTACAAGACAAACACTGTGCCACTTTTCTACCTTCACAAATATACTAAAATATTCCAAAGAGAAAGAAGGTGTCATAAATGGGTGTCTATTGTCCATGTGGAGTGTATGTTAATGCTACCTCTGAGAATACACAACTCCAATTTGTAGAGAGATGTAGATGTAAAATATATAAAAGAACAATCAAAGGTAGGTTATCTATCTTAGCTGATGTTTGTTCTACAACTCTTGAAACTTCTACCCTATCATTGGAATATGAAGACTTTGAAACTCCTAGCGTGAACAATTTCTTATTCACTGCAAATGCTATTACTTCAGTAGTATGTAGACGTGATGGACAAGACTGTGTTGTCACTATTAAAGGGAATGGAAGTGTAAAGGGAAGACAATTTACTTTTGTGGCAGTATTTAGAGATCAGCATGAACAAGCATTCGATATTCTACAAAAGTTTGTAATCACAGGCTTCTTTGACCTAAAAGGTGCTAAATCCTTTCCTAAAGACTCAATTAAAACATTAGGATGCCAGACCTATTAAGAGTTTTTTTATTAATGTGCTAGTAAATAAGACAAACACTGTGCCATATTTCTCTTTTCGTAAATATATTGAAGTAATCTTAAAAGAAAGGAGGGAAATGAATGGGTGTTCTTTGTCCTTGCGGAGTCCGTGTAAATGCGGTTTCGCAAAATAATAATGTAAAGTTTGTAGGTCAAATGGGAACTATCAGAGGTGACCTGATTTATCTGGCAAATGTATGTGTCACAACTCTTGCAACTTCAACTCTTTCTTTGACATTTGTTGACACCGAAACTCCTGGTGCAAACAATTTCACATTTACTGCAAATGCAATCACTTCTGTAACGTGTAAGCAGGAAGGGCAGAACTGTGTAGTAACTGTTGATGGTACAGGAATTGTTAACGGTCAACAATTCCCTTTTGAAGCTGTGTTTAGAGATCAGGTAGCCACAGCAGCAAATGATATTGTACAAAGTTTTGTAATCACTGGTTTCTTTGACCAAAACGGTGCTGCACCTGTTCCTCAAGGTTCCATCGTTGCACTAGGCTGTCAAGAAATGTAATAAATCAGAAGCTCTCGGCAAAATTCGCCGGGAGTTTGATTTATATCTCTTCATTTCTCCCCTTAATATCCAAGAAAAAATTCATTAGTTGAATATATTAATGTACGCAAAAATTAAAGGAGATGGAAAATCTTGAAAACCAGTAGGGGGCGATTAGGCCAATATAACATTTTAAAAACAGAAGAAAGCTTAAGTAAACATCTATTAAAAACAGAGTTATTTTCAAAGAAAACTCTATTCAATTATTTGAATATGTATAAAACGATTTTCATTAAACCCGTTTTTGGTCCAGGTAAGATTACTGTTTCTTCCTCAAATGGTAAATTCATCATAAACTCTGTAACAAGTTTGACTACAGCTTTAAACGCAGAAGAAACGTATCAATACCTCATTCATAATGAATTAAATCAGAAATACTATGTTATCCAACCTACAAAACTTAATGCTAGTTTCTTTCAAAGTCAATTCCAATATTTTATTACTTTTCATCGAAAGTCTGCATCAGAAAATTGGTCTTGTATATCAAGAGCGGAAAAATCACTCTCCACTTTTGGAAATTATTATTATACGAGTTTTCATCGAAAGATGGAGAACCTGGCTATTCTTGCAGCCAAAAAGCTGGGTGAAGCCTTTCCTGATTGTAATACTATTGTATTTGACATCGTGTATGATCTAAGAGGTGGAATATGGATTCAAGATAGTGTCTTGCACTTTCCTATAAGCAAGTGGAGTCAATACCATGCACTAACTGCAAATCATTCACTGAAATCATTTGTCCCAAATACTGCGCTCCTAACTAAAGGTACCTTATATAATTTTCTAACCAAATATAAAGAAATAATAATTAAGCCTTGTTTAGGTCAAAGAGGTATAGGAATAGTACAAATATCCACTAATAACCATCTTTCTTATGAAATCCACTCTGGAAGAACGAAGTATACTACATCAACATTTGAAGAAACCTTTCATTTCATTGAAAAGCATTTTCTGTCTAAAAAATATTATATTGTTCAGCAAAAGTTATTATTAGCAACAATTAACGATTGTCCAATGGATGTAAGGGTTATTACACAAAAGGTTGATTCAACATGGAAAGTAACCGGAAAAATTGTTAAAGTCGCAGGTAATAATTTTATCATTACGAATGCAGCTCAGAAGTTATTATTCCTAGAGGATGCTATTCAAAACTCAAATATCCCACATATAAACTTTCTAAAGCTTGAAGACAAAATTGATGAGCTATGTATATCTGCTGCAATCCAACTTGAAGAACATAATGCTAAGATAACAATCGTTGGCTTTGATATTGGTATTACACAGCAAGGAAGCGTATGGATTATTGAAGGTAATTATATCCCTGACCTCTCCATGTTCAATAAACTGAGTGATAAAAGGATATATAGAAATATAATAAATAACAAAAAAAATAAAAGCGATTTTCTTTAACTTTGTTGCTTTCAAAACAAAAAAAATCTTACATTTTTATTTAATAGAAAATATAATTTCGAATGAGGTGTTTTTTTGAGCGACTTATTAGGAAAATGGGAGCAAAATTTACTTTTGCAAAATAACCCTTTAACATCTAAATGGATTCCAGAAACAACAAATTACACGATTAAAGATTTATCAAACTTTCTAAATTGTTATGATTATGTTTATGTGAAACACAATACTTCCGGACAAGGAAGAGCGATATTTAAAATTCATAAACAGAAAGATGGACAATACTGTTTCAATGGTTATACTATCCAAGGTGAACCAATAAATAAGTGTGTTGCAACCATAAAAGATTTCCATGAATTTTTACATCCATTAGAGAAATTCGGGAGATTAAGTGGTAACTATATCATTCAGGAGGGAATTAAGAGTTTAACCCATAGTGGACAGCCTTTTTGTATAAGGGTTCATGTTCAAAAGCTAAAAGGAGAATGGGTTATTGGTGGTATAAATGGAAAGATTGGAAAAACAGAAACAAAGGATAATGGGATTATTAACTCCAAGCGTGCTGTTCAAGTGATCTCCATTGATGAATTGTTGTCATTACATTCACAAATTACCGAAAAGAAAAAAAAGGAAGTCATCAAACATTTAGAAGAAATTTCAATAGCGGCGGCTGAAGTAATCTCAACTCAATATCCTTGCAGAGAATATGGCATAGATTTCGGATTAAATCAAAATGGAAAACCTATACTATTTGAAGTCAATACAACCCCAGGAATAAACGGATTTGGACAAATGGAAAATAAATCGATGTGGAAACGAATTGTGGAGATACGAAAATTACAAAGTGAGAACTAATTCTAAATCTAAACTGTTATTTTTCCTAAAAAGTAAAAGTGCACGCTTTTTGCTAAAGCGTGTATTTTTAAATTATTTATTATTACACATAGCTAAATGAGAAAAACCACAAATATATCATTAATTTGTGGTTTTTTCGCTTTATTATAAACTCGCATTTCCCTCTTTATCTGGGAAACCAGCAAGGTATTTTGCATAAAATAAATAGGCATCTTTAATTTTTGAAACTTTATCATGATCCCCAATATATGAAAAAATATTATCGTTCGGGGAATTATTATTTATTTCAATTAACCAAATGTGTAAATTACGGTCAATACCGATATCCACTCCATGTTTATATATTGATTCATATTTATCAATCTCTTTAGCAGCTGTTATAGCAATTTCAGAAATTTTTTGACGGAGACTTAGCATCTCTTCTTTAGACAGATGAAAAGCTGTTAATAGTAAGCTTTCTCCAAGCTCCACCTGTCCTCCACTAGAACGATTGCTAACGACACTCCCGTTAACTCCCGTTCTACCAATCATCCCCACATCCTTCCATTGTCCTTCCTGGTCTTTTATAAGAACAATTCGAAAATCAATGAGATGCCCTTTTTCGATTTCGATATCTATTTCTTTTTGGATAATATATTTATTACTTTTAAACTTATATTCTGCGTAATTTAGTAACGCTTCTTCCGAGATAAAGTCGATTGTTTTATTTTCATTATTATGTCGATATTTTACACTATATTTATCAGGTTTCCTTATAAACTTTTCTACACTGTTCCCCTTTAATCCCATTACTGACTTTACATAAATTGTTCCAAATCGATTTAGATACTGTAATATATCATTGGGATGTTCATAAAGAAAAGTATGGGGTAGATGTGGAAGTAAGTCAGTATTGGAACTAAGCAATTGGTGCATTCTCCATTTATTAATGTAAGCTGAATTAAAAAAACGTTGGCCAAGGACATTCTTTAAATAATTTTGTTTTTTCGTAGATAATACCGTTTGTTTGACTATTACAGTTGGAAAGGGGAAGGTCCCAGTCTCCCAATTTTGCAATATCGGATTATAAAAATAGCCATTTATCATATGGCTTTTTTGATCTATCCCTTCCCATGATAGAAGTACGATAACCCCCTTAACTAAAGGATATTGTTTAATCATTCTAGTATAATATTTAACTTTCTTATGGAGGTCGGAATTCGAATTTGCTATTAACATACCAATAAACGGCCCAATAATAATGTGATTGTTTTGAAACGATATTTCATAGTCAACATCTAAAGGAAGTTGAAGGTTTTCTATAATCGTTTTTGAAACCCCTATTTCATTCTCCTTTAAAGTATTTAATTGCTTGCAAAGAACCTCCATATTTTCAGAACCAAAGGAAATAGTTGATGTAGACATTGTTTTGTCTATTATATTATTTTGATTAGGATGGAACATAATACAATGCCCATTATAACTAACGGGTACTATTTTATAAGCATTTTTCACGTAATCACCCTCTACATAGCTGTTTGTTTTTGTCTATTTTGTATCATATGTTAAAAATAATAATTTGCATAAGCTATATTTCCAAAAATATATAATGAGGACAGATCAAATAATAATAACTGATTATTTAGTGGTACCACTATAGGTTATCGCATATTCATCTTCAGTACCTATACAATAAGAGCTTGTCGTTCATACTATATTGATAGGAAAGGAGGAATATGATTGCAACCTTTACTTGTGAGAGACATCAGAACATTACTTCAAGGTGAGTTAATTAGCGGTTCAGAGTTATGGAAGGTACGTAATGCCATTTACTATAACCGACATGAACTTGCTAATAGGTATACACTTATGTTTGTAAGTAGAAGCGATACTATTAACTGGAAAGAAATTAATAATAAAGGGCCCTCTCTTGTCATTTCTGATAAGGCTATATCGGAATTGAAAAAAGCACTGCCTGATACAACTGTAATAAAAGTTAAGAATCTTGTTCAAGCCTATTGGAAATTTATTGAGTATTACCGAAACCTTTTTCAGATACCTGTCGTTACAATTACGGGAACATGCGGCAAAACAACAACTAAAGAGATGATCAAGCACATTTTAAGTAAGGATTGGAATATCCAGGCTTCTGAAAGCAGTAAAAATGAACCGAGACGGTCATTTCCGTATTTAATGGGTATTGATGAAAAAACAGATGCAGCTGTTTTCGAACACGGATTAGGGAACTCTGGAAATATTAAGCACCAGTGTATGATTTATCAGCCAACCATCGGAATCATCACGAATATCGGAGTTCATCATTTGGATGGCTGTAAAAATCTTGAGGGATATATTAAGGCTAAATCAGAAATAGTAGAAGGTGTGAAAAAAGGCGGAACTTTAATTTTAAATGCGGATGATGAGAATACTAAGAAAATTTCTTTACAGTCATTTAAAGGAAAAATCATCTATTTCGGGACTAGTATGAGGTCAGATTTCAGAGCCTCCAATATTAAATTTATAAAAAACGGAATGAATTTTTCACTCCACTTTAAAAATAAAACATATAAAGCTTTTATACCGGGATATGGTGAACACCAGGTGTTTAACGCACTTGCTGCACTTGCTGCTGTAAATGAGATTGGAATGGATATAAATGAAGCGATTTCTCGTCTAGTAACTTATCAAAATATGGGTAGACATCTAGAGTTTTCTACCGGCATTGGTGGATGTACCATTATAGATGATACATGGACCAATAACCCAACTTCTGTTGAAGCCGCTTTAAAGGTTCTTGATTCCATTGGTAAATCCAAAAAAGTAATTCTTATTTTGGGTGATATCAATAGATTAGGTAATTTTGAAAAAAAGTATCATCGTGAAATTGGAAGTATGGTTGCTAAACGAAATATTCACACTCTGATTACGATTGGTAGCAAAGCAGAAGAAATAGCAAATCAAGCGATTCGAGACGGTACAAACGCAAATGTTCATATTTTTAAAGAAGTCAATGGAATTAAAGAGGTTTTAGATCCGATCCTCGATAGTCAAGCGATCTTACTCATCAAAGGTCCAATGTCAAGCAGATCAATGATTGATTTTGCGAATAACTTAAAACAAATAAATTGATTTACTTTAAATGAAGAAGTAAAACAGAAGCATTCGATGCTATTTCACATCGAATGCTTTAGAATGTTTTTCCTTTTTATAAAACACGTTTTGCCGTTAAATAGTGCTGATCATAATAATCAACAAAAAGGACTCTCGTTGTAATACCATTTGAATTTGGTACTATAATTCTATAATCACCAGCATAAATTGCTACTGAACTTGGTGTGCTTGATCCTTTAACACTATTAAAAAAGATCAAATCTCCTTTTTTTAAGTTCCCTCTTGTTACTGTTTTTCCTAGCTTTATTTGTTCTTTTAAATTGGTCGTTCCTAAATTAATTCCATTTTTCTTATAAATATAGTTAACAAATCCTGTACTTGTAAACTTCATAGATTTTTCATCATTTACACTTCCCATTGTTACTTTATTCATTAAATCATATGAAAGTTTAACAATGTTATCTCCTTTAGTTGCTGGATTTGAAGGAAGTAGTGTAGGTAATACTCTTCTAGCAGTTACATAATTATCTTTATAATATGGCTTACTATTTAAATCTGAAATGATAATATTTTGTTTCGGGTCTGCCATATGAATAATTTTATTGTTACCAATATACATACCTACATGATCTGGATCAGTGCCAGTTTTTTTACTTTTAAAGAAAACTAGGTCTCCTTTTTGCAGTTGGTTTCTTACAACATAAGTTCCCTGTTTCATCATATAATCTTCATTATACGTAGCGAGGTCTACTCCATTTTTCTCAAAGATGTACATGATAAAAGATGCACAGGAAAATTTGTACGGATAGGTTGACTTATATACAGAGTTACTATAAGTTGCCTTCCCTATTAAACTTTTACCTGTTTGAATCAGTTGATTTGCTTTTGCTTCTACAAGTGATTGATTATTTTGAGTATTTACGGTAGTAGCTGCTGAAACTTTTGTTTCATTTATAACAGCTCCCCCTATTGTACTTAGCCCTAATGTTACTGCTAGTGTCGTTATTGCCAAATGCTTTTTCATGGTTACCTCCGAATTTCTTTATGACTTGCCCTGATTCTAACATACAAAAGTCGACAAATTTTGCGGCAAAATTTTCCTCAAAGTTTATTAGTGTCCTCTTACCTTGTCCTAATAGTACTTACAAGGAATTTTACAGTTTAATTACATTGAAACAATTCATTAACAATAGATTGGATAGACCATTTTTGATTGTTATTAATCAAAGAACACCCATATATAAAATGATAAATATTTTACATTTATCGGTGGCATTTTTTAACCATTCGGTTATTGGGAATTCCTATCATATATTGACGAATTCTTAATATGAAGTTTAGTTTGACAGTTTTATAGATGATATATTTTTATTTTGAGGAAAAAATATATAGTCTTCTTGAATACTTTGAAATACAAGAAATTATATGAAGAAGTATTAAAGAAAAAGTTATACGAACATCCTATTCGATTAGTTAAACCACTAATTTAATAGCTAAAAAAAAACAGTCTCATTCCTATTGAAATGAGACTACATTTTTGGGTTTACTTTACAATCCTAATACCCTATTATATGATATCCGGAATCTACATGTATATTTTCTCCTGTAATTCCTCGTGATAAATCACTAAATAAAAATACTGCTGTATCTCCAACTTCTTCGTGTGTTGTGCATCGACGAAGCGGTGCTTTCTCTTCTACTTCTTTTAAAATCGTATTAAAATCGCTAACACCTTTTGCAGATAGAGTACGAATCGGACCAGCGGAAATGGAATTTACACGAATTCCATATTTCCCTAAATCACTTGCTAAATATTTCACACTAGCTTCTAGAGAAGCTTTAGCAACTCCCATTACATTATAGTTTTTCATCACACGTTCTCCCCCTAAGTAGGATAATGTGATGAAGCTTCCGCCTTCTGGCATTAATTCTAAATTCTTTACTTCCTTCGCAATAGCAGAGAGTGAGTAAGAGCTTATATTTTGTGCAAGTAAAAATCCTTCGCGTGTAACATTTAAATATTCCCCACTTAACTCGTCTTTATTTGCAAAAGCAACACAATGTGCAACACCGTGAATCACACCAACATCTTCTTTAATTTTATTAAAGCAAGTATGTATTTGTTCATCACTAGTTACATCACATTGAAGAATAAGTGAATCTTGAGTTTCAAGAGTTTCTACAAGTTGTCTTACACTTTTTTCAGTTCGTTCACGACCATAGGTAAAAATGAGACGTGCACCTGCCTCATGAAGTGAACGTGCAATTCCCCAGGCGATACTACGTTTATTGGCAACTCCCATAATTACATAGGTTTTTCCCTGTAAAGAAAGATTCATAATGATCATTTCCCCCTCGAATGTATGAAATAATTGATTATCACAAGTTATTAGTACCTAGTACTAATAATACATAAATTATTTCGAAATGCAAAGATTTATCTGTTAAAATGTTCAAGGCATTGAACTATTATTTCTCTTTAGATTAACACCATTCACAAAATTCCAATTCTCGTTTCAACTCATCCACATACTCTTTTGATCCAGTAACAATTAATCGATCATTTAAATGAAGCTCTGTGTCACCATGTGGAATAATTGATTCTCCTCCTCTAAAAATCCGAACAAATATGACATCCCCAGTAAACGGAAATTTCCGTAGTGTCATTCCTTCAAATTGGTTATTTAACATCTTGATTTCGAATAATGAAGTTTCTTGATTCGTTAATATTTTCATTACACTTGGTGATTCAATTAAGGATCTAAGAAGTGCTTGTGTCGAAAGAAGTGTAGAGAAAACTTCAACTTCTTGATTTCGCACCATCTCTTGCAATTCTGGTGTCTCGATACGTGCAATCACACGATCTACTTTACGATGTTTAGCCTCGATTCCAAGCTTCGTATTAATTTCTTCATCCCCTGTCATTAGGACGATAATGTCTGAGCTAAAGATTCCTTCTTCTTCAAGTGTTTCTATTTCATAATCATTTATTTCTTTTACTTTAAAGAGAGAATCCGCAATCTGCTTATCAGCTTTGTCAAGCATCGTATGATACAAAGTGGCATCATATAATTTAGAGCTTAATTCCCTTGTAACAGGCAATGTTAGCTGATTTGCACCAACTAATGATACCTTTAATTTTCTTTCCTGCAAATTCTCCTTAGGAAATATCTTTCTAAATAGTATCGGCGTAATGATACACGTAATAACTGCTACTAATATAAATGTTCCACTCATTTCTGGAGTGATTGCTCCAATTCGTTCTGCGATTTTAGCAGCGGCAATAACTAAAGAAAGTGTCGAGGTTAACAAAAATGCTGATGAGACTACTGTTTTCGTGTCATACCATTTTTTTAATAAATAAACTGGGATAAATTTTGATATTAAAAAAGCAACCATTAACAATGGAATAAGCAATAATAATTTTTTCTCACTTAACAATGACCATAAATCTAGATCCACTCCAACCATAACAAAGAAAATCGGAATTAAGAATCCATAGCCAAACGAATCAAGTTGACGTATCATTTCTGGATTAGGTGCTAATAAAGACACAAGTGTTCCCGCTAGAAATGCACCTAAAATATTCTCTGCACCAACAGATTCAGAAAGAGCAACAAGAACAAGAATCAAGGTAAAAACAGCTCGTGTTCCTATTTGTGTCGTTCCTCTAGATAGTTTTTCAAAGAACGATTTTTGTTTGAATCGACGGGCAATAAAGTAAAGAACGACACCTGCTGCAAATAGAATTAATAGCAGCCACATGTTTCCCCCACTTCCACCAGTCATCGAAACATATACTGTTAACAGAATCATCGTCACTAAATCTGCGATTACTGCAATTAAAAGGATAATTTGCCCGATAGCTGTTTTCATTATATGAGCATCCTTTAATGTTGGAACGACAACACCTAATGAAATCGTAGAGATAATTAAAGTTAGTAAAAATGCATCGTCCATTAATCCTGTAAAGACAAATAAATACGAAAGCAACACAGATATAATAAGAATTCCTAAAAAGATAATAAAGGCAACTTTTAATCGATTAGGCTCCTTTTTTCCATTAGGTAAAGTAGCCTCTTTTTTATTACCTGAGAAAGCAGAAAAATCGATTTCCACACCACTTAAAAACATTAAGAAGATAAATCCAAGTGTAGATAGTGTTTGAAGCCACATATCTTTTTCGATTAAATCAAAGCCGCTTTTGCCAATAATCAACCCTACAATGATTTCACCAATAACAACCGGAATAACGTTTAGCTTAAAACGGTGTAATAATAGTGGCGTTAAAAAAGCAGCAATAACAACAATTACAACTGATGTCAATGAACCTTCCATCATTTCTCCCCTTTCAATATCACTAAATGATTCAAGTGAACCACTTACTATTCATTTAATATTTAAACTATAATTATAAAGTAACATTTACCATCATGAAACAATGATGACTTAATCCAAACTCCTTTCCTTCTAAATAACTTATTACATATCCTATCAAAACTTTTTATTTTTGTAATGAAATTTGAATAGGCTATTTTTAGGTTTCCATATTTTAAAAAAATTGTACATAGATTGTTATTTAATTGATATAAGCAATAAAAAAACTAGTATTTAATATGTATATTAGTATTTACACAACAAAAAATAGAAATAATGCAATCATTTTTTAATTTAAAGGGGTAACTATGAAAATTGATATCATTGGTGATATACACGGATGTTATAACGAATTTGTTCAGCTCTCTCGAAAATTAGGATACCTTTGGGATAAAGGCATTCCCATTCATCCTAATGATCGATTATTAGGATTTGTTGGTGATCTGACTGATCGGGGTCCTAATTCCTTAAAGGTAATAGAAATTGTTTGGGAGCTATGGAAAAAAAAACTTGCTTATTATGTTCCTGGAAATCATTGTAACAAGCTTTATCGATATTTTTTAGGAAGAAAGGTTCAAATCACTCATGGACTTGAGTCAACTGTTGCTGAGCTAGATTTGTGTACAGCTAAACAGCAACAGCATTATAGAAACATTTTTATCGAACTTTATGAGAATTCACCTTTGTATCTCGTGTTAAATAATCAGAATTTAATTATTGCACATGCAGGCATACGCGAAGATTACATCGGATTATACAATAAAAAAGTTCAAACATTTGTACTCTATGGAGATATAACTGGAGAAAAGCATGCGGATGGAACACCTGTTAGAAGAGATTGGGCAAAACAATATCACGGGAGACCATGGATTGTTTATGGCCATACACCTGTAACAAATGCAAGATTTATTGGCCATACTGTCAATATAGATACTGGAGCAGTTTTTGGTGGAAAATTAACAGCTGTACGATATCCAGAAATGGATATCTTTTCAGTTAAATCTTCCATGCCATACGTTCCAGAAAAGTTTAAAACATTCGAATGAAACAATTGCAAACAAAAAGAGGGTACACATTCGTGTAACCCTCAAATCTTAAATGGAAATGGGCTGTGAAAAGACATTTTGCTTTTAGAAATGGGATGGCTAAAAACTAAGTAACTGCAATGTAGTGCTTGTCTCTTATAAATATCTGTTCTTCCCCCATAGAGATCATCTCCTAAAAGCGGATGTCCTAGATAAGCCATATGGACACGAATCTGGTGTGTTCTTCCTGTATCAAGAGATAACTTAACATGACAAAAATCTTGTTTTCGATCTAACACTTCATACTTGGTTCGTGCAAATTGTCCATCCTCTCTAACTTCCCTTTCAATAATACTGCTGTCTTTTCTACCAATTGATGCTTCAATTATTCCATTATCCTCGAAAATCACACCTTCAATTAAAGCCTCATAGGTACGTTTAATCAATCTTTCCTTCTGCATTTGACTTAATAAATGATGAATATGTCGATGCTTCGCTATAAGCACTAAACCAGAAGTATTTCTATCTAGACGTGTTACTATATGAACCGTAGCTTCAATTCCGTTTTTTTGATAGTAACCAAGGAGCGCATTCGCCAAACTCCCAGTTGGGTGCTCTCTCGAAGGAATTGTGTTCATATACGGCGACTTGTTAACAACTAATATACTTTCGTCCTCAAATATAATGTCAAGCGGAATATCCTCACCAATTAAACTAACACTCTCTTTTTCAGGAGGAAAAATAATTGTTAGCTTATCTCCATTTTTTAATGAATATAAAACATTTTCTTCTCGTTCATTTACTAAAATTTTTCCACCATCAAATTTAATATCTGTTAACGATCTTCTCGAAATATCATGTTCACTTAATAATTGCTTGATGTTTTTTCCTACGTCCTGTTCCTCGATAACCCACTGTAAAGAATATGATGCCAAATGAATATTCCTTTCTTACTTGAAATCTTTTAAAAAATATGAGGGTAGCCTCTTCAGCTTCACCCTCATTCAAGTAATACGATTTATACACTATTTTATTTCACTAGTTTCCGTATTATCAAACATTATCATACAATTTTCATCTAGGCTAAAATAAATGGTATTATTCATCCGAAATAAAGGAATCTCGAACTCGCTTCCAAAAAGGAAATGGCCTAAACCTTGCAAATCGAATCTTTTCGTCCGCAACCCGAAATTGGATGGACTTCACATCTTTATGTAAAAGTGTTAGATGATCGATCGTTATCATAAAATCTTGTTCCCTAACAGGCTTTAACGTACAAGTATGATGTCCAGGAAAAATTAACGGAGAACCAATTGTTCGAAAGACCTTATTGTTAATAGACGCCATTTCTGCTAATTGTATCGCCTGTAATGATGGATGAATGATCGCTCCACCTAATGCTTTATTATAAGCCGTGCTTCCTGATGGCGTTGAAAGACATAAACCATCTCCACGGAATCGCTCAAAATGCTGGCCACGAACTTCAATATCCATCACTAATGTTCCTTCGACGCATTTTACAGTTGATTCATTTAATGCTAAATATCTTGTTTCTTTTCCACCATGCTGATAACGAATGATTACCTCTAGAAGCGGATATTCGACTACTTGATATGGAGTTTTTGCAATAGCAATAACAAGCTTTTCAATTTCCTCAGGAACCCAATCCGCATAAAATCCTAAATGACCCGTATGTACTCCCACAAATGCCGTTTTATCTAATCTTGAGCTATACCGATGAAATGCATAAAGCAATGTCCCATCTCCACCGACAGAAATAACAATGTCAGGCTGTGCTTCATCATATTCTAGCCCAAAATCTTGCAAGTATGTACGAATTTTGTGCATTAACGTATTCGATTTCGCATTTCCCTTTGATGTAATTGAAAATTTCACTCTTCCTCACCTTCTCCCACAATATTTTCATGTCGTATTGCTTATTCCATTTTCTTTTTACTTGAATCTTTATGTTTTTCCTTATTTTTAGTAAAAAATACTTGAGCTTCTTGAATTTCCTCACGAATTTCTGACATTTCCTCATCTAAAAGAAAGGCTGCTTCTGCGGCACGTTGAAGTCGCATTTTTATATCCTCTGGAAATTGTCCACGATATTTATAATTTAATGAATGTTCAATAGTAGCCCAAAAATTCATTGCAAGTGTTCGTATTTGAATTTCAGCCAGTATTTTCTTTTCTCCATGAATAGTTTGAACAGGATATTCAATAACTACATGGTATGATCGATAACCACTTGGCTTATTATTAGAAATGTAATCTCTTTCTTCGACAATTTTAAAATCGTTTCTCATTCTTAATAATTCGACCACTTTTTTAATATCATCAACAAATTGACACATCATTCTTAGACCAGCAATATCCTGCATTCCAGATTCTAATTGATCTAGCGGAATTTCCTTTTGTGTCGCCTTATCTAATATACTTGCAATTGGTTTTACACGACCAGTTACAAACTCAATAGGAGAGTGAATATGCTCTTGCTCGAACTGAGTGCGCATACCTTTAAATTTAATTTTAAGCTCATCAACAGCTTGTTTATATGGTGCTAAAAATTGATCCCAATGGTTCACTAACAATCACCTCTAACTTACATTTCAGGAGACAAAATTAATTTATTTACCATAATTGTATGATTATAACTTTTTATTAACATTTTTTTCTCCTATAATATAATCACTTCCATTTTACCACATTTTCTGTTTGTGAACGAAAGACTACGAATGGTTAAAATACTTATAAAGAGGAACTTGTGTGAAATTGTAAAAATATTTTTTATAACTAATTGTAAAGGAGTAAAAAAATGAGCACTGAAATAGAAATTGAGTTTAAGAATATGGTTACACATGACGAATTTCTTCGTATTAATCAACACTTTTCACTAAAAAATAGTGATTTTATTTCACAGGAAAATCACTATTTTGACACTAAATTATTTTCACTAAAAAAAAATAACTGCGCATTAAGAATCAGAAGGAAAAACAATCGATACGAGCTTACATTAAAGCAGCCAGCAGAAATCGGACTGATTGAAACAAATGAAATAATTAACTCAGAAGTTTGTAATCAAATACTAAGCAATGGAATCCTTCCTGATGGTGAAGTAAAAATGAAACTTATGCAATCAAATCTCCCCTTTGAAGATATTTCATGCTTCGGTACACTTACTACTAATCGTGCTGAAATAAAATATTTAGGTGGATTACTGGTATTCGATCACAGTTTCTATTTAAAAAAGGAAGATTTTGAGATAGAATATGAAGTAACAGATAGAGAAATTGGGAAAAAGCACTTTATTGCATTAATGGATCAATTAAATATTCCTATTAGGGAAACAAATAATAAAATTTTGCGATTTTATAATGAAGCGCTCAAGCAAAAACAAACAAGTGAGGAAGAAAAATGACTACTATTAACCAAATAAAGACACTACTTGAGTTACAGGCCATCCAAAGCCTTTCATCTACATCAAATTCTCAAACTACAGAGACTAGCTCGCTTTTTCAGGAATTATTATCTACAGCACTACAAAGCTCTATAAAAAATGAAACAAATTATCAAACACTTAGTCCAGTAAATACATATAATCTTGGTATTCCTATGAATAATCAATATTCACCTGTAAATGGCAAAACCATTCAGGCACCAAAAGATATTGAATCAATTATTGAAAAAGCAAGTGAACGATATAATCTCCCTTCAAATTTAATTAAAGCAGTTATCCATCAAGAATCTCGCTTTCATACGAATGCAGTTAGTAAATCAGGTGCCTCCGGACTGATGCAACTAATGCCACAAACAGCTAAAAGCCTTGGCGTAACTGATGTTTTTGATCCTGAGCAAAATATTATAGCTGGAAGCAAGTATTTAAAAAATATGCTCAATCGCTACAACGGAAATATTGAATTAGCTCTTGCTGCATATAATGCCGGACCTGGTAATGTTGATCGTTATGGAGGTATACCACCATTTAAAGAAACTCAAGATTATGTCCAAAAAGTGACTAACCATTACTATGGTTAATCTTTATTAACTAAAATCTATTGTTTATATAAAAATGGTGTTCATTTGAACACCTTTTTTCTTTTCCAAAAATATTTAATAACCATAACAGTAATATTTAATCTTATTATTTATAAAACAGCAATTTATATTAAATGCAATCAAAACTAGATAAAAAATCAATGCAAATTATGGGATATTTTAAATTAAAAAGCTTAATATAAGATTAAGTCTATGCTATTTGTTTGAGTTATTGTGCTGCTACCTGCTAAAATAAGTATACAATCATAATTTTATCTTAAAAAGGAGTTTATCATATGGTAGAAAAACGTATTGTACCGTATGAGGTAATCGGGGAAGAAACCTTACACAATTTGGTTGACGAATTTTATAGCAGAGTTGCTAAGCACCCCGATCTAATCCCAATTTTTCCTGATGACTTAACAGAAGTCGCTAGAAAACAAAAAATGTTTCTAACTCAATATTTAGGAGGACCACAATTGTATACTAATACCTTTGGTCATCCAATGATGCGTGCTCGTCATCTCCCTCATGAGATTACTCCAAAACGAGCAAAGGCATGGCTATCTTGTATGAGTGATGCAATGGATGAAGTAAAATTAGATGGAAAAATTCGCGAAGAATTTTTTTCCAGACTCGTTCTTACCGCCAAACATATGGTCAACACACCAGATACAGTTTCA
The DNA here is from genome assembly GCA_018333075.1 of Heyndrickxia sporothermodurans. Classification (GTDB taxonomy): domain Bacteria; phylum Bacillota; class Bacilli; order Bacillales; family Bacillaceae_C; genus Heyndrickxia; species Heyndrickxia sporothermodurans_A. The sequence continues at coordinate 377,351 of BORH01000001.1, forward strand.
GGTGAAGAAAATTGAAAGACAATCTAGTTTCAAATCTAAATTGCTGTTTAAATTCTGATAAAAAGCCTTTAGAAATTTATATGTTTGTTGATCCTTTATGTCCTGAATGCTGGGCATTAGAACCGATTATTAAAAAGCTTCAGCTAGAATATGGACAATATTTCCGTCTAAAACACGTTTTGAGTGGACGTTTAACAAGACTTAATTTAAGTTCAAAAAAACATGAATCTCTTGCTAAACTTTGGGAAAAAACTGCCAATAGAACAGGAATGTCATGTGACGGAAGTCTTTGGTCTGAAAATCCAATTTCTGCCCCATATCTTGCTTCTATTGCCATTAAAGCAGCTGAACTCCAAGGAAGAAGAGCTGGCATTCGCTTTCTTCGCAAGATCCAGGAGTTTATCTTTTTAGAAAAACAAAATGTATCTAAGCTCGAAGTACTTGTAGAAATTGCCAAATGCATTAATTTAGATATTGAAGAATTTTTAAAAGATATTCATTCCGAGAGTGCGGCAAAAGCCTTTCAATGTGATCTTAAAATCTTATCTGAAATGGAAGTCAATGAAATCCCATCTCTTGTTTTCTTTAATGAGAATATTGAGGATGAAGGATTAAAGATCACTGGTCTTTATTCATATGAAGTTTATGTTCAAATTATTCAAGAAATGTTAGATACGAAACCAGAGCCTTCTCCATTACCAACTTTAGAGCAATTTCTTAAAGTTTATAAGCTTGTCGCTTCTAAAGAAATTGCTATCGTCTATAATATGAAGATTTCTGAAGTTGAAAAAGAATTAAAAAAATGGCTGCTACAACGGAAAGTAAAAGCCATACAAGGAAAATACGGTACATTTTGGAGATACATTGAATAAGTTTATATTGTTATACATGTGGCTGTCCTAAAAGAAAAGTGTCAGGCACCATACTTCAAAATATTGTGGTAAAGTCTATAGAATAGATTCCGTAAATTGAAGTAAGGTATGGTATCGGACGCTTATCGGACAGCTCCTTTTTATTTGCCATCACAAATGATTAGTCAAACCATAAGAAAAAGGCCTTGCTTCAACAAGGCCTTTTTCAACACGAACAAAGGGGATGGGAGAAATTTTTCACGGTCAAACAAAGGGGTATATGTTTGTTTGTGATCAACTTCACGTCCTTACTATAGCATGATTCAACTTGTATGTGCAAGTCTTTGTTAAGACTTTCACAATATTGTCAAAAAGAAGTGATATTCTATTTCACTTAAGCATACCTATTAAGTAAAGAGTAAGTATAGATGTAAATCAAGCAGCCCTTTTGATCATGCTACTTATTGAGAGATGATGAATCATATTGTAATGGAAGGAGCTTTCATATGCAAAAGTTTGTTATCCCTTTTTATATCATTGTAATCCTCCTGGCTTTTTGTCTTAACATTCTTGGGCTGATGAAGCTTCTTCCGCTCTTTATTACTTCCCCCATCCTTTTTATTGTATTGTTTACTTTCGTTTACTACTTAAATGCTCGTAAACAATTTAGAGGGTTTCGGTAGATACTAATTACGTCAAATATAATAAAGAGTGAAAATAAAAACGGGCGACTCAATTAAATTGGATCGCCCATTTTATTTTCGCATCAACTAGAGTTATGATAATAGACTTTCTAATTCGTTTAGCTTTTCTTCAAAAACTTTTAACGCAGCCTCGATTGGACTAGATGATGTCATATCAACTCCAGCTTTTTTCAGTACTTCGATTGGATAATCTGAGCTTCCCGCGGACAAGAAGCCAATATAACGCTCTACCGCTGGTTTTCCTTCTTGAAGAATTTGAGAGCTTAGTGCAGTAGCAGCACTAAATCCTGTTGCATATTGATATACATAATAATTGTAATAGAAGTGAGGGATTCTAGACCATTCTAAACCAATTTGTTCATCAATAATAATATCTTCCTCACCAAAATACTTTTTGTTCAGTTCATAATATTCTTTCGTAAGCAATTCAGCTGTTAAAGCTTCACCATTTTGTTCTTTCTGATGAATTAAATGTTCGAATTCTGCAAACATTGTTTGACGGAATACTGTTCCACGGAATCCTTCTAAATAATGATTTAATAAATAAATACGTTTCTTTTCATCATCAATTGTTTTTAATAAATAATCATTTAATAGTGCTTCATTACAAGTTGAAGCTACCTCAGCTACAAAAATCGAATAATCACCATATGTATTTGGTTGATTCTTTCTAGTATAGTAACTATGAACACTATGCCCAAATTCATGTGCTAATGTAAAAAGATTGTCTACATTATCTTGCCAGTTCATCAAAATATATGGATTTGTTCCATAAGCACCTGACGAGTATGCACCACTGCGTTTCCCTTTATTCTCAACCACATCAACCCAACGATTGTCGAAGCCTTCTTTTAGAATACTCAAGTATTCCTCACCAAGTGGTGCAAGTCCTTTTAGAACAAGTTCCTTCGCTTCATCATAAGGAATTTTCATTTCCACTTCTTTTACAAGTGGAGTATATAAATCATACATATGCAATTTCTTTACACCTAATACTTTTTTTCGAAGTTTCACGTATTTATGTAAAAGATGTAAATTATCATTAACGGTATTTACTAAATTATCATATACACTTTCCGGAATATTGTTATTTGATAATGCGGCATGACGTGCTGAATCATAATTGCGTACTTTCGCATTAAAATTATCTCTTTTCACTTGGCCACTTAGTGTGCTTGCAAATGTATTTCTAAAGTTCCCGTAGGTTTCATAAACTTTTTCGAATGCTTCTTTACGAACCCTTTGATCAGCACTTTCCAAAAAGCGTGTATAACGTCCATGTGTAATTTGAACTTCTTCCCCATTTTCATCGGTAATGCATGGAAACTCTAAATCGGCATTGTTTAACATTCCAAATGTATTACTAGATGCATTCATCACCTCTGATGCCTGAGCTAATAGAGCTTCTTGCTCAGCAGTTAATACATGCGGGCGTTGAAGATTAATTTGTTCTAAAGCATGCTGATATACTTTTAATTCATCTTTCTCATCAATAAAGCTTGTCAATTTGCTTTCGTCCATCGATAATATTTCAGGAACTAAAAAAGCAAATGCACTTCCCATCTCCGCAATTAAACTTTTCATGCGACTTTCTAAGCTTTGATAAAATGAATTTGTTGTGTCTTGGTCATTACGCATATGTGCATAAGTGTAGAGCTTGCCTAATCTTTCAGATACTTCATCTTGAAAATTCAAGGCTGAATATAAATCATCAGCGCTATTTTCTAGTTTTCCTTTATATTGATCCGCTTCAGATAATAATGCTTTTACTTCTTTATATTCCTTATCCCATAATTCATCACTATTAAATATATCTTCTAATCTCCATGTTAATTCCTCAGCAACCTCATTTCTATTAGGTAGTGCTTTAACGGATGCATTTGAAGTCATTATAAATCCTCCATTCTTTCAAATAACGAAATTTTCCATTCTACTCTATTTTAATTAAATATATCAAATCCTGCAAATAATATGATAATTCTTCAAGATTTTATATCTAGTTTCTTACTTAATTCTACTTCCATCCTTTGAACTTCCTCTATATTGTTAGGAAAGGAATTGGATTTATTCATAATAAAACTCCCTTTTTCCAACTCTTTAATGATACCGAGAAAAGACAAGTGCTTCAAATAATGATAAATCATATGATTTTTAAAATCTATTTGGATTAAAGGCATGTCTCGCAATTTAATACAACCATTTTTTACACGCTTTTCAAAATTTCTTCTCAGATTCATAAGATTAATTTTATCCCCTGCTGACAAACTTTCGATTCCATCTAACCATAAATAATACTGCCATATTACTGAATTTGTTTTACAAATAGTCATAAATGGAACTGGAATACCTATAAATGGGGGGAGTAATAATGGAGAATGTTTATTATGATAAACTTCAGATAAAAAAGGGTCATTTAAGTTTTTAGCAAATAGCATTTTGTTTTGAATCCAATTTTTCTTTTCGTAAAACCAAAAATCATAATCTATAATAGATAATTGATCATTTGCAAAATCAAATGGAAAATCTAGCGAAGAAAGGGGATAATCTGATTGATAGGCAAATATTTTTCTCGTTGTTATGGGAGTTAATTGTGAGAGGAGTATCACTCGTTTTGTTTTTGGTGAATAACTGTAGATATGCATACCATTTTGACGATTATACTGAGTAAATGCCCACTGGAAATCTGAAAGCTGAAAAAGATTATTAATTAGTTGAAATTTCTTTTGATATGGCTCCCCTCCTAATATCCATATAGGTATAATATTTAATGAAAAGTATCCTAAAGACCTTCTCTTTATATCCTTATATTGAATAGGTGAACATTGAAATTCAATCGCGTATTCTTTACCATTTTTTCGTACAAATAAATCAGGACGCTGTCTAATTTCCATAAGATACTTTTCTATTTCTACAGAAAATCCAATGTGCTTAAGCCACTTATACAAGTCTACCTTTCCTTGTAAATGCACTTCACTTTCAGGCTCGGAATTTGTACATGTGGAATTAGATTTATGGGAAAAATGAGGAATTTTGATTTTACCTATTTTAAGGATCACTTCTTCCTGACACTGGGGGCAATAAAAAGAATGATTCTTCCTTAGGATGGATAAATATTTTATATTTTTAGAATAGATCAAATGTACCATTTTTCCCTCTTCCGTTAATGCAGTTAGCACCCAATCATCTCCTTTCCTTACTATAATTTATTCACCCCTTAGCTTCCAAAATCCTTCAAAAAAAAAAACCAATTTCTATTTGAAATCGGCATTCACACTTTCTTATTCAATCTGGTTGTTTAAAAGGATTTCCGTAAATGTTAAACCATTATATTTCTAATTAACTCTTACGAATTTCCTAAAAACAAGGACGAATCTATATTAATTAAAATGTTGATTTATCGTTTGAAATACATTATTTTCCATTATCGTTGTTCCATATTCTTGGAGACGATGTACAGTAAAGTTAGACTCTTCTCCGTATTCAAGTAATATACTCAACACATTATCGACATCATCTTCTTCAAATAATTCCTCTGGAAATTCAACATACAAATAATACTTATTTTGATAAGAAAATAACTTTGTTTGTATATTATTTATACCAGAGCTTTTGGATAAGGAGATAACATCTTCAAAATCCTTGAATGTCAACATAAATTCAAGAATATCTTCATCTTCTTGAAGATGCTTAGATTGAAAATGCTCATCTAGAAATTCTTCTATACGATCATTAATTGGAAGTTCTTTTAATTTATCTTCAGGTATAGGCAGTTCAAAGCGTTGTCCATCTTTAGATAGTTGGGCTTTAGTAACCAGAACCTCTAAACCTTTATCTAAAGCTTGAACTTGAATCCAAAGTGGTCCTTCAGGAACGAATTCCTCTTCATGATGAATTTCATCCATCATTTCCCAAAAAAGTTCCTCACTTCTTTCACGATCATACCAAATTTCCTCACGATCAAATCCTCGTTCCTCTATATCTACATAAGAAATATAAAACTTAACAGTATACTCATTAATACGTTCGATTTCCATACATCAACTCTCCCTTCTATTTGAAAGTTATGAAGGGACTGTTCCCCCATATAAGGCCAGTGTATGCTAAGTAATAAATTATATTTTACACTTGTACTCCTATTTTATGATAAAACTCATGTAAATGGAAATAAAATATCTTACTAATTAAAAAATCCACGGATACCTAGTTTTGCCATTAGAAAATAGAACTATTCCTTTACAATCTAATCTAAGTTAATTTAAGTTAATTTAAAGGTATTGTTCTGCTAATTTTAGCGGATATAATAAAAATATTCAAGAGTGAATTTTCTGTCAAAAATACAGAAACTAAATTAAAACGCCCTCATTCCAATCATTGCTGGTTTGAAGGCGTAATATTTCTTTTATATAGAGAACTAAACGTTTTTAATTTACAAGCTTTTGCGCTTCAAGCAATTGATAAGAACGAACTTTACGTGGTAGGAATCGTCTAATTTCATCCTCATTGTAACCTACTTGCAATCGCTTTTCATCAACCATAATTGGTCGTCTTAATAATCCAGGATTCTTTTGGATTAATTTATATAGCTTTTGTAATGGATACGTATCAAGATCCACATTTAACTTTTGAAAAGTTTTTGAACGAGTAGAAATAATCTCATCCGTACCATCTTCAGTCATTCTTAAAATTTCCTTTATTTCTTCTAAACTCAATGGTTCAGAGAATATATTACGCTCTTTATATTCAATATTATTTTCCTCTAGCCAAGTTCTTGCTTTTCTACATGATGTACAACTAGGTGAAGTGTATAATGTTACCATTTATCATTCACACTCCTTAATTTTTATTTTGTATATACATAATCCATCAGGATTATTGCAGATGTTGTTAAAAAGCAAATGCTTTTTTTAAATTTTCATTTTTATTTAAAGAACTATATTAACTCAAAAACCATTAAATATAATGGCTATCATAATGCTCTTAGTCATTTTTAAATTAAAATTACTTTAAATAAAAAATCTATATTATGTATTATACACTATTTGTATAACGTTGAATATAGTTTTTATTAAAATGAATCTTACAACTAATTAAAGACGTCAATCCTGTGACAATGGACATATTCCCTATTTACCACAAATATAGCTGCATTAAACTGAAATTTTATTATTTTTATGATATGTTTTTTTCAGAACCCTTATTTAATTGGATTTCAATGATTCTCAATCTCATTTATATAATATCACTTATTTACCTTTCAGGAAGAAATTATTATTCCTTCCATTCCGTTCTTTAACCTAAATGATTTCCCACCAACTCCTTTCTGTTTAAAAATTGTAAAAAACAGTATGGCTATTTTGATAAAAAACAATGATTGTTTTTTATCATTTTATTATTTAAAACTTAAATAACTTTTAATTTATAGGACTTCCTTAATTATTTCCATTGTATATTAACATATATTGACTTATCCTTAAATTTTGGTTAAAATATGATAAAAATTTATATCATTTTGCAATGATAAAGAATAGTACATTGGATTTTTGCTTTTTAGAGAGTTTGCAATTGGTGGGAGCAAATAAGCAAAACCATTGGAATGGACTTTGGAGCATCAAAAATGAACAGATATACTCTAATTAGTTTTTGACGATTAATCTCACGTTAATGAGATTCCATGTTATTAATGGACTAAGAGGCTAATCATTAGCACTTAGGGTGGCACCGCGGATACAACCATTCGTCCCTATTTATTTTATGGGGATGAATGGTTTTTATTTTTGCCTATTTCCATCCGCATGATCTAACAAGCTTTCTTAACGTCATACGCACTAGTAACAGAATTTTTAACAATGGCTTATTTAATTATTAGGAGGAAACTACAATGAAAACTATATTTTCTGGAATTCAACCGAGCGGAACAGTGACACTTGGAAATTATATCGGTGCATTAAAGCAATTCGTTGAACTTCAAAATGAGTACAATTGCTACTTTTGTATTGTTGATCAGCATGCCATTACAGTCCCTCAAGAAAGATTGGAACTACGTAAAAATATTCGCAGTTTAGCAGCTCTCTATATTGCTGTGGGAATCGACCCTGAAAAGGCCACTTTATTTATCCAATCTGAAGTTCCAGCCCATGCTCAAGCTGGATGGATGTTACAATGTGTCTCTTATATTGGAGAATTAGAAAGAATGACTCAGTTTAAGGATAAGTCTAGTGGAAAAGAAGCCGTTTCTGCTGGTCTGTTAACTTATCCACCGTTAATGGCAGCAGACATTCTTCTTTACCAAACCGATCTTGTTCCTGTTGGAGAAGATCAAAAACAGCATCTTGAATTAACAAGAGACTTAGCTGAAAGATTTAACAATAAATATAATGATATTTTCACGATTCCAGAGGTACGGATTCCAAAAGTAGGGGCAAGAATTATGTCACTACAGGATCCAACAAAGAAAATGAGTAAATCAGACCCTAATCGAAAAGGATTCATCTCCATTTTGGATGATCCAAAAACGATTGAAAAGAAAATTAAAAGTTCAGTCACCGATTCAGATGGAATCGTTAAGTTTGATAAGGAAAACAAGCCCGGGATCTCTAACCTCCTATCTATTTATTCTATTTTTGAAAATAAACCAATTTCAGTAATCGAAGCACACTATGAAGGAAAAGGTTATGGAGACTTTAAAGGTGATCTTGCAGCTGTTGTTGTTAAAAACCTTTCTCCAATACAAGAAAAATATCACTCATTAATGGAGTCAGATGAGCTTGATAGAATTTTAGATATGGGAGCAGAAAAAGCCAATATTCAAGCAAATAAAATGCTTAAGAAAATGGAAAATGCGATGGGGTTAGGAAGAAAAAGAAGATAGAAAAAGAGTATAACCTAATAAACTGCACCCTAATTAGAGGTGCAGTTTTTACTGAAATTCTCTTATGTGCAGTCGATTTATAATTAATACTTTTAGCTGAACATGACGGACGCAGCATAGATGAGCAATATACAAAATCACTGTAGATATATACGGCTCCACTAATAGTATCACAAATCTAATCAATATTAATGGCATGAGTCCAATTGAATTTTTGTGCTCATGCCTAATCATTTATCTGCCATTTTTATTTTTCAGATCAATGTAAAATCATTACAATGTATTAATTCACTTTCGGGCCATGCTCCAACTCCCAAAGCTTTTCAAAAAATGGTTGACCTTTTATTATATTCTCACATAGATTATGGTGCTTTTCGGTCCAACCATGCTTCACTTCTTCATAAAAACGGTCCCAAACTTCAGTAAATTCCATCATTTGAATTTCAGAATACCGCTCAGGTGCCCATTCTGTATACCAATAACGTATTTCTGCTACGTTCTTGGATGAATTAAGTTGATCTAATGCCATAAATAATAACTGTTTTAACTGTCTTTCCTTTCTTGTCAATCCTCGCATGATTATCGGATCAGGAGACAAAATATGATGTTGCTTTTCAACTTGTTTTGGTTCAAATTGATATTTAGTCGGTTCGTGTTGTTCAATCATTTCATAAACGAGCTGCTCTTGACGTGGGATCAATCGACTTTTACGAATGGGAACGCTATAACCAATTGTATCTACAGCTAGTATCCCTTTTCCATCTGTAACGACAAAACAATATTCCAATTGCACTCGCTCATGATTTTTTCTTGAATAACCTTTCTGATATACATCGTTCATTAATTCTGTAGGCAATTCGGATAAATCATTTTCTATGTAATGAAATAATACAGGTTCAACAAAAAGTAATGGTACTTGATCTAATAATTCAATCGTATCATCTCTTTTCCATTCATGAAAATGGCAAATATTATAGCCATTTTCTTCCCCCTCAAACCAGTTTATCCATACATCATGAAGATACAGCATTTACTTAACCCCCTCGCATCAACTATTTACCAATCAGTATGGGCAGAGGGAAGTAAATTTATTCCTAGCTTTACATATAAATCACGCAAAGGTAACTCTGAAGTATTTTAGGGAGAAAAAGCAAAAACCCCTACTAATTTAGCAGGGATTGTCAATTTAGGATTTTGGATTCAAGGCGTCCTTTAAACCTTCACCGATAAAATTAATGGACAAAATGGTCACAGTAATAATAATTGCCGGTGGGGCCCATATCCATGGTTTGTATTGTAAAACATCAGGTTCTTTGGATGACGATAGCATATTTCCCCAGCTTGGAACCTCTTGTGGAATTCCAAAGCCTAAATAGCTTAAACCAGCTTCAGCAACAATCATACTCGCAAAGGTAATGCTTGCTTGTACGATAATAGTAGATAGAACGTTTGGTAGTAAATGTTTAATTATAATCTTAGAAGATGAGCAGCCAATTGATTCCGAAGCCAATACATATTCGTTTTCTTTCTCTGCTAATATTTTGCTTCGAACAATACGAGCAACACCACCCCAGCTAAGAAAACTAATTACGATAATAATTACCCAAACACCTGATAATTTTCCAAATAAAATAGCACCAAGAACGATAACAAACACGAAAAATGGAAAGTTTAACACAAAATCCGTAAAGCGCATTAAGATGCTATCTACGATCCCACCGAAATATCCTGCAATCGAACCAATGATAGTTCCAAAAAGAATGACAAGAAATGTACAAGTTAAACCTACCAATAAGGAAACTCTACCACCATATAATAGACGGGTGAATACATCTCTGCCACTTTTATCAGTTCCTAAAAAATGTTCGGAAGATGGGGATAATGACATTTGACCAATATTAACTTTTGAAATGTCTTGTGTCAAGATAAAGGGTGCGATTATCGACACAGCTGAGACAATGAGTAAAAATATTAAGCTCACCATCGCTAGCTTATTTTTCATAAATTTCCTACGCGCAATTGCCCAAGGAGAAAGACTTTTTTGAACAACATTTACATTTTGATTGGATTTCTCTGTAACAATTTCCATGTCATCCCCCTATTCTAATCGAATTCGTGGATCAACGACCCCATATAATATATCAGCAATTAAATTCCCGAATAATGTTAAAAACGAGAACATCATTGTCAAAGTCATTAATACTGTATAATCATTTGTAGTAACCGATTCAATGAATAGTTGTCCAATACCAGGATATGTAAAAATTGTTTCAGTGATGATTGCACCACTAATAATAGATACAATATCAAATCCTAAAAATGTAATTAAAGGAATAATTGAGTTTCTCAAAATATGAACATTATAGATTTTGCTTTCTCTTGTTCCTTTTGCTCTTGCTGTACGTACAAAGTCTTTGCGGCTATTTTCTATAATATCATTTCGCAAAAATTGAGTATAACTCGCCGTATTCAAGAGACCAAGGATAATAGCTGGTAAGACAACATGATGAAGTCTACTTATCCAATAATCAATTGTTCCTTCTGAATACATAATATCAACCGAACCATTGGATGGAAAAATATTTAATTGAAATGAAAAAAAGTAAATGGCAAACACTGCTGCTACAAATGATGGAATAGCTAATCCTAAATAATTTAAACCACCAATTAAATGATCACCAAATGTGTATGGCTTTCTTCCAGCATAAATCCCCATAATAAAAGCTAAAACATAGGTGATTAATAGTGATGAAAAACCTAGAAAAATAGTATTAGGAATTCTTTCACCTATTAGATCAGAAACCGGCATTTTATAACGTGAGGAATTCCCAAAATCCCCTTGAAGAAAATTAGAAACCCAACGAAAATACTGAACATGGATTGGATCATTATACCCCAATTTTTCGCGCATTTCTTTAATATATTCTGGATTTGTGTTCGTCGGATCAATTTCTCCACTGAAGGAGTCCCCTGGCATTAACTTTGCCAGGGTAAACACTACAATGGAGATAAGGAGTAACATTGGAATCATGCCCAAAATTCTTCTAAAGCTATACTTCAACATGTTCATTCTCCTTATCTATTACACTTAAAATAAATTATTGTTCAAGCCACCATTCATGAGGTCTATTTGTTCCAGAAACATCTAATGTTACACCTTTTAAGCGTTTGCTTGCAGCATAAACCTCTTCAATTTCATTAATTGGAATCATCGGTACTTCCTCATTTACAAGTTTTTGCCACTCCACATATAGCTGTTTACGTTTCTCTTGATCAGTACCTACAATTTTTACATCTAAGGCATCAGCTAACAATTTATCATTTTCTTTATTTACCCAACGAGGGAAGTTCCAAAGTGCATCCGATGTCCACAATGCAGATGGGTCTGGGTCAGCACCAGTACTCCAGCCACCGAAAAATACTTCCATTGATTTATCTGCCTTATCAAGCATATCGTAATAAAGATTTGAATCGATCATTTTAAGAGATGTTTTTAATCCAACTGCTTCCCAATATTGAGTTAATGCTTTTGCACGTGCCTCAAATGTTGGGTTATCTGTCGCATAGTGACTGAAATTCACGACAAATTTATTGCCTTTCGGATCTTCACGGAAGCCATCACCATCTTTATCTTTGTAGCCCGCTTCATCAAGTAATTGTTTCGCTTTTTCTGGATCGTATTTATATTGATTTGGCATTTCGCTATTGTCTGCTGCAATCCAGTGAGCAGTTGGTACAGGACGGTTAACAGGATTACCTAGACCGAAGAAGAAAGCTTTCGTCCATTCTTCACGATTGAGAGCATATGCCATTGCTTGACGCAATTGCTTGTTTTGATATTTATCATAATTCATAACATTTTTTTCTCCGTCCCAGGTTCCTAATCTAAATCCAACATAGTAATAAGATAGACCTGGTGCTTTTAAAACTTCTACATTGCTAAGTTTTTTAATTTCCTCGTAGTTACTTGGATGGAAATTTGTTAAATCAAGTTTTTCATTTTTAAGTTCCCCAACTACTAGACTTGGATCAATTACTTTTAAAATAATCTTTTCAATATGTGGTTTTCCTTGCCAGTAATCATCGTTTCGAACAAATTCAATCGACTCACCAGGAACAATTTTGTTTACTTTATATGGACCTGTTCCTACTGGGTTTTGACGAACTTGTGGAGATTTCATCATATCTTTAACAGCGACACCTTCAAACTCTTTTCTTGACATTGGGTATGTCCAAAGGTTCTCTAAATTGTTTACACGTGCCTTATCAAATGTAATTTCGATATTTTGTTCATCTATTTTCTTCAATCCACTAATCGTTTTTGCCTTTTTACTGTGGTATGCTGGAGCACCCTCAATATTTTTTACATTCTCATAGCGAGGACCTTCATAATCTTTATCTGCCAATGTTTCGATAGCAAAAATCCAATCGTCTACTGTTAACTCTTCACCATTGTGCCATTTGACTCCTGGTTTAAAGGTAAACTTAAAGACTTTATTATCTTTCGTTTCCCAGGAAGCAATATTTGGTTGTGCCTTTAACTTATCATCGTATTTAATTAAGTTTTCATCGAAAAAATCAATAACTTGTGAATCGACTGCATCTTTGTAAAAGTTAATATTAAATAACCCTTTTGGTGAACTGTCAAGGGCAAAAACCATAGTACCGCCATCTTTAGGTCCACTTGCGTTTTCCCCTTGATTTCCATTCCCTTTTTTACCTTCATTTGTATTTGTCTTTTCCTTACCTCCACAGGCAGCAAGAAATACTGACAACACAAGCATTAGCGCTGTCAATAATAATATCGATTTTCTTTTCAATGTTTTTCCCCCCAGAAATATTTATTAATTATAAAGAACACAAGCTACTTGGTGACCAGGCTTCACCTCCTTTAATGTAGGCTTCGCTTTGGAGCACTCGTCTTTTGCAACAGGGCATCTCGTATGGAATGGACAACCTGATGGAGGATTTACCGGACTCGGTACATCTCCTTGTAGAACAATTCTTTCCTTTCGTTTACGTGGATCAGGCTCTGGAATCGCGGATATTAGTGCTTGAGTGTATGGATGTAACGGTTCAGCATATAAACTATTTTTATCTGCTATTTCCACTAAATTGCCTAAATACATGACTCCTATTCGGTCACTCATATGTTTTACTACACTTAAGTCATGTGCAATAAAAAGGAAGGTTAGATCAAACTCATCTTGAAGTTCCTTTAATAAATTAAGCACCTGAGATTGAACTGATACATCAAGAGCGGATACTGGTTCATCAGCAACAATTAATTTTGGTTTTAAAGCTAAGGCTCTTGCTATTCCAATTCTTTGCCGCTGCCCACCAGAGAACTCATGAGGATATTTAAAATAAGCATCTTCTGGCAAGCCAACCTTTTTCAACAATTCCATTACTTCTTCTTTTAATTCTTTCATGGTTTTATTAGAAAAGTTTCTTATTGGTTCGGAGACAATGTCTCCCACCATTTGTTTTGGGTTTAGTGATGCATATGGATCTTGAAAAACCATTTGAAAATCTTTTCTCGCCAACCTTAATTGTTTTCCGCTTAAATTAGTAATGTCTTTTCCATCAAATAAAATTTTTCCTGAAGTAGGATTCAACAATTTTAATATCGTTCTTCCAGTTGTTGATTTTCCACAACCTGATTCTCCCACTAGTCCAAGTGTTTCACCTTTTTTTATTTCAAAGCTAACATTATCTACCGCTTTTACCTCAGCAATTGTTCTTCTAAAAAAACCCCCTTTAACAGGATAATAGGTTTTTAAATTTTGAATTTCTAAAAGTTTGTTAGAATTTATTACCTTTTCATCTTGATTCAATATTGTAGTTTTACTCATCGTACATTTGCCCCCTCATTTGGCATGCTAGATTCATATAATAAACATGAAACCTCATGACCTGCTTCAGTTTCAGCAAGCAAAGGTGAGATGCTTTTACATTCCGGCATGGCTTTTGGGCAGCGATTGGCAAAACGACAACCAATTTTGGGCATATTCTTAAGTGAAGGTACAATACCTTCAATTGAACTTAGCACTTCTACATCTTCGTCCATTTTTGGGATAGCTCCCATAAGCAACTCAGTATATGGGTGCTTTGGATTATGAAATAATGTATCTACATCCGTTCTTTCAACAATCTTCCCTGCATACATTACAATAACCTCATCACACATTTCCGCCACTACACCTAAATCATGTGTAATTAATATAATTGCCATGTTATTGATCTCTTGAATATCTCTTAATAAATCAAGAATTTGTGCTTGAACTGTAACATCTAAAGCTGTTGTTGGTTCATCAGCAATTAATAGCTTCGGTTGACATGCTATTGCTATAGCAATCATAACACGCTGTCTCATTCCCCCAGAAAGTTGATGAGGATATTCATCTATAATTTTTTCTGGTCGTGAGATTCCGACACTTTTTAATAATGAAATACTCTTTAATCTAGCTTCCTTTTTCGTTATAGCCATATGATTAAAGAGGGTTTCCTGAAGCTGATACCCAATTGTAAAAACTGGGTTCAATGACGTCATTGGCTCTTGAAAGATCATCGAAACGTCTTTTCCGCGAATTTTGTTCATGTCCTTGTCAGATAAATTTTCAATATTTTTCCCTTCAAAGATGACCTCCCCGCCGCGAATTGAACCAATTCCCTTAGGTAATAGCTTCATCACTGAAAGAGACATAACACTTTTTCCACAGCCGGATTCACCAACAACACCAATAATTTGCTTAGGCTTTACATTGAAAGAAACATTATCTACTGCATTATGTAATTCTCCATCAATTTCAAATGCTGTTTGTAAATTTTTCACTTCTAAGATTGGAGATTCACTATTAAAGTGTGTCTTTGTGCTCATTGATACACCCCAAACTCTTTTTAATTATTCTGAAAGTTATTATATTTGAATAAAATATTATTACAATACAATTACATTTGCAAGACTTTTTTTAAATTTTAAACTTAATAGAAGTTTTAGTATTTTCGAACTAAGTGGAATTATGTAGTTTTTTCGAAACTATTTTAGAGAAGAATATCGATATTTAGGGGATTCATAAGATTTAAAAGAGGTAAGACAAAAAAATTCCCACCAAATATGGTTGGGAATTTTTTTTATGATTTTGGATTTAATGCATCTTTTAATCCTTCACCAATAAAGTTGATTGAGAGAATTGTTAATGTGATAATCATTGCAGGAGGAGCCCAAATCCAAGGTTTGTATTGTAAAACATCAGGTTCTTTGGATGAGGATAGCATATTTCCCCAGCTTGGAACCTCTTGTGGAATTCCAAAGCCTAAATAACTTAAACCAGCTTCAGCAACAATCATACTCGCAAAGGTAATGCTTGCTTGTACGATAATAGTAGATAGAACATTTGGTAATAAATGTTTAATAATAATCTTAGAAGATGTACAGCCAATTGATTCCGAAGCCAATACATATTCGTTTTCTTTCTCTGCTAATATTTTGCTTCGAACAATACGAGCTATACCACCCCAGCTAAGAAAACTAATTACGATAATGATTACCCAGACACCGGATAATTTTCCAAATAAAATAGCACCTAAAACGATAACAAATACTAAAAATGGAAAGTTTAAAATAAAATCGGTAAAGCGCATTAGAATGCTATCTACGATTCCACCGAAATATCCTGCGATCGAACCGATAATGGTTCCAAAAAGTATGACGAGAAACGTACAAGTTACACCAACTAATAAGGAAACTCTACCTCCATATAGTAGTCGAGTAAATACATCTCTACCACTTTTATCAGTTCCTAAAAAGTGTTCGGAAGATGGCGATAAGGACATTTGACCAATATTAACTTTTGTAATATCTTGAGTTAAAATGAAAGGTGCGACTATTGAAACAATTGATACGATCAGCAAAAAAATTAAGCTCACCATAGCTAATTTATTTTTCATAAATTTCCTACGAGCAATAGCCCAAGGAGAAAGACTTTTTTGAATGGTTTTTTCATATGATTTTTCTGTTACTACTTGCATGTCCATTCCCCTATTCTAATCGGATTCGAGGATCAACGACCCCATATAATATATCAGCAATTAAATTCCCGAATAATGTTAAAAACGAGAACATCATTGTCAATGTCATTAATACTGGATAATCATTTGTGGTAACAGATTGGATAAATAATTGACCCAGCCCTGGATAAGTAAATATTGTCTCGGTTATAATAGCACCACTAATAATTGATACAATATCAAATCCTAAAAATGTAATTAACGGAATAATGGAGTTTCTCAAAATATGAACATTATAGATTTTGCTTTCTTTTGTTCCTTTTGCTCTTGCAGTACGTACAAAGTCTTTACGGCTATTTTCAATGATATCATTACGTAAAAATTGAGTATAGCTTGCTGTGCTCAATAATCCAAGAATAACAGCTGGTAATATTACGTGATGAATACGACTTAACCAATAATCAATAGTCCCTTCAGTTACTCCAATGTCTATAGAACCATTTGATGGAAATATATCTAATTGAAAAGAGAACAAGTAAATCGCAAAAACCCCCGCTACAAATGACGGTATGGCTAATCCAAGATAGTTCAATCCTCCAATTAAGTTATCTCCGATCGTATTAGGTTTTTTTCCAGCATAGGAACCCATAAAAAAGGCGAGAATATAAGTGATTAATAGGGATGTTAATCCTAAAAATATCGTATTCGGTAAACGCTCTCCGATCACATCCGATACTGGCATTTTATAACGAGTAGATTTCCCAAAATCCCCTTGAACAAAATCAGATATCCAGCGAAAATATTGAACATAAATTGGATCATTATAGCCCAATTTTTCACGCATGTCTTTAATATATTCTGGATTTGTGTTGTTCGGATCAATTTCTCCACTGAAGGAGTCCCCTGGCATTAACTTTGCCAGGGTAAACACTACAATGGAGATAAGGAGTAACATTGGAATCATGCCCAAAATTCTTCTAATGCTATACTTCAACATGTTCATTCTCCTTATCTATTACCACTAAAATAATTATTGTTCAATCCACCATTCATGAGGACTATTCGTTCCAGAAACATCAAGTGTTAATCCTTTTAAGCGTTTGCTTGCAGCATAAACTTCATCTGTTTCACCAATCGGAATCATCGGTAATTCCTCATTTACAAGTTTTTGCCATTCAACATAAATTTGTTTACGTTTTTCTTGATCAGTACCTACAATTTTTACATCTAGAGCATCTGCTAATAATTTATCATTTTGCTCATTTGCCCAACGAGGATAGTTCCAAAGTGCGGTAGAAGTCCAAGTTCCAGATGGATCTGGGTCTGTTCCAGTACTCCAGCCTCCGAAAAATACTTCCATTGATTTATCTGCTTTATCCAGCATGTCATAATATAGATTTGAATCGATCATTTTTAGAGATGTTTTTAATCCAACTTCTTCCCAATATTGAGTTAATGCTTTCGCACGTGATTCAAATGTTGGGTTGTCTGTTGCATAGTGACTAAAATTCACGACAAATTTATTGCCTTTTGGATCTTCACGGAAGCCGTCACCATCTTTATCTTTGAATCCAGCTTCATCAAGTAATTTCTTCGCTTTTTCTGGATCATATTCATATTGATTTGGTAATTCGCTATTATCAGCAGCAATCCAGTGAGCAGATGGTACAGGACGGTTAACTGGCTTACCTAAGCCAAAGAAGAAAGCTTTTGTCCATTCTTCACGATTAATTGCGTATGCCATTGCTTGACGCAATTGTTTATTTTGGTATTTATCAAAATTCATTACATTCTTTTTGCCATCCCAAGTTCCTAATCTAAATCCAACATAGAAATAAGAAAGACCTGGTGCTTTTAATACTTCAACATTATCAAGCTTTTTAATTTCCTCGTAGTTACTTGGATGGAAATTAGTTAAGTCTAATTGACTATTTTTAAGTTCCCCAACTACTAGACTTGGATCAATTACTTTTAAGATAATTTTTTCAATATGTGGTTTTCCTTGCCAATAATCTTCATTACGGACAAACTCAATAGATTCTCCTGGTACAATTTTGTTTACTTTGTATGGACCTGTACCAATTGGATTTTGTCGAACTTGAGGAGATGAAGACATATCCTTAACCTTTACTCCTTCAAATTCTTTTCTAGACAATGGATATTTCCAAACATTTTCCAAGTTGTTTACGCGAGCTTTATCGAATGTAATTTCGATATTATAATCATCAATTTTTTTCAAACCGCTGATTGTTTTTGCTTTTCCATTATGATAAGCAGGAGCACCTTCAATTGTCTCTACATTTACATAACGTGGACCATCATAATCCTTATTAGCAATGGTTTCAAGAGCAAAAATCCAATCATCAACGGTTAACTCTTCACCGTTTTGCCATTTTACACCTTTTTCAAAAGTAAATTTAAAAACTTTATTATCCTTTGTTTCCCACTTAGCAATATTAGGAATAGGCTTTAAATTTTTATCATATTTAATTAACCCATCTTGAATAAATTCAAGAACTTGAGCATCCACTGTGTCTTGATAAAAGTTAATATTGTATAAGCCTTTTGGAGCACTATCCAAAGCATATACTAATGTTCCACCATCTTGTGGACCACTTGAACTAGATTTTCCTTTGTCACTTCCACTTGATTTTTCTTTACCGCCACATGCTGCTAGAAAAACAGACATAACTAGCATTAGAGCTGTTAACAATAAAATCGATTTTCTTTTCAAGGTATTTCCCCCCATTTTTCTCTTTATTTCTGGTTCTTCTCTTGTACTTGTTGCTTTGAATTTACTAATTGTGATTAAAGGCAGTCTGAATTAAAAATTGTATTTTTTAGAAAAGATGCCCTGACACCTTTAAATAGCAACAATCTTTTCAAAAACAACATTAGTTATATAAAATACAAGCTACTTGGTGTCCAGGTTTCACCTCCTTTAATGTAGGCTTGACCTTCGAACACTCTTCTTTAGCAACTGGACATCTCGTATGAAATGGACACCCTGTTGGAGGATTAGCCGGACTTGGAACATCACCTTGTAATACTATTCTTTCTTTACGCTTACGAGGATCAGGCTCAGGAATAGCTGAAATCAATGCCTGTGTATATGGATGAAGAGGTTCTGCATACAAACTATCTTTCGTTGCAATTTCTACAAGATTTCCCAGATACATAACACCAATTCGATCACTCATATGCTTTACGACGCTTAAATCATGAGCAATAAATAAAAAGGTTAGATCAAATTCATCCTGTAATTCTTTTAATAGATTCAATACTTGTGATTGAACTGATACATCAAGAGCAGATACAGGCTCGTCCGCAATAATTAATTTCGGCTTTAATGCTAATGCTCTGGCAATACCAATCCTTTGTCTTTGACCACCTGAAAATTCGTGAGGGTATTTATAATAAGCATCCTCAGGCAATCCTACTCTTTTTAGGAGACTAGTAACCTCATCTTTTAAATCTTTTAAACTTTGTTTTGTAAAGTTTCTAATTGGCTCTGAAACAATGTCTCCTACCATCTGCTTTGGATTTAATGATGCATACGGATCTTGAAAGACCATTTGAAAATCTCGTCGAGCTAGCCTTAGATTCTTCCCACTTAAATTCGTTATATCTTTTCCATCAAAAATAATTTTCCCTGAAGTAGGATTTAATAGACGTAATATCGTTCTTCCAGTAGTAGATTTTCCACAACCAGATTCTCCAACTAATCCTAGCGTTTCGCCTTTCTTAATCTCGAAACTTACATCATCAACAGCTTTTACGTTGCCAATTGTTCTTTTAAAAAATCCGCCTTTAATCGGATAATAAGTTTTAAGATTTTGAATTTCTAATACATTTTGAGACTTATTATCTTTTTCACGAACATTATGTACAGTACTCATTAGACCATTGCCCCCTCTTTCGGTTTGCTCGTTTCATAAAGCAAGCAAGAAACTTCATGACCAGCTTCTGTTTCGGCAAGCTGCGGAGTGATTGTTTGACACTCAGGCATTGCTTTAGGACAACGATTAGCAAAGCGACAGCCAACTTGTGGCATTTTTTGAAGAGAAGGAACGATTCCCTCAATCGTGCTTAATGTTTCTACGTCCTCATCCATTTTTGGAATGGCATTCATAAGTAATTCTGTATATGGATGCTTCGGATTATGGAACAATGTATCTACATCCGTTTTTTCAACAATTCTTCCAGCATACATTACAATGACCTCATCACACATTTCTGCAACGACTCCTAAGTCATGTGTAATCATAACAACGGCCATATTATTTACCTCTTGGATCTCTTTTAATAAATCCAAGATTTGAGCTTGTACAGTAACATCCAACGCTGTTGTTGGCTCATCTGCGATAAGAAGTTTCGGCTGACATGCTATAGCAATTGCAATCATTACACGCTGTCTCATTCCCCCAGATAATTGGTGAGGATATTCATCAACGATTTTTTCCGGACGTGAGATGCCAACACTTTTTAATAAAGCAATACTTTTATCTCGTGCTTCTTTCTTCGAAATGTCCATATGATTAAAAAGAGTTTCTTGCAATTGATATCCGATCGTAAAAACTGGATTTAAAGATGTCATAGGTTCTTGGAAAATCATTGATATATCTTTTCCACGAATTTTATTCATCTCTTTATCTGTCATTGGAGCAATGTCTTTTCCTTCGAAAAGAACTTCGCCATTACGAATAGAACCTATTCCTTTCGGTAAAAGCTTCATAATTGATAAGGACATAACGCTTTTACCGCAGCCAGATTCTCCAACTACTCCAACTATTTGTTTCGGTTTAACATTAAATGATACATTATCAACCGCATTATATAATTTTCCATCAATATCAAAAGCAGTTTCCAAATTTTTCACTTCTAATATTGGCGATTGATTTTGTAAGTTTGTTTTTGTGCTCATCATTACACCTCAAACTTCTTTAATTATTCAGATAAATCGTTATATTTAAATAGTATATTATTATAATTGGAATAGAATTGCAATATTTTTTTATTCGAAATATTACAATAGACCCAAAAAAATGAAAAAAACCCATATTTAACGGGTTTATTCATTAAAAATATTACGAATGATTAAATTTTCCGAAGGGATAGAAAACATTTTATTTATTGAATAAATAGTATTTTTATTATATTCAGAAATTATTTTATATCCTATTGCATATCCCATCATATTAGGAACAAATTTTCTTCCGAATAACAAATCATCATGCAATGGATTCTTCCTTTTAATAGTCAAATTCTTTTTATAGTCGCTAACCCAAAATTTTTTTAAAACAGCTTCAGAATAGGCTCTCGTCCAATGTGCCAAGTATTTTTTTCCACAATACTGTTCCACTGCAAATTCTGCTAATCCTTCTAAAATGAGTGAATCAAGCAATGTGTAGTCGATTGGATTACCTGTCATATGAGACATTCTTGTTGCATGATTATATTCATGTACAAAAAGTGATTCCCAATCTTTAAGGTCTTTCATAGGGCCAAGAAATAGAATCATTTTATCTTTAAACGTAACACCAGATTTATCATTTGATGAACGAAATAAGCTGCCTAAACCGCGATTTATAGGAAAAATATAAATATCTACCTCTGGACCATTCCATTGTTTTCTATATTTTTTATAAAACCCATTTATTTTTTCCCATGCTTTTAACTCTTTTAGCTGTTGGAAAATGACCTTGGATGATTTTGAGGGCCGGTACATTCCAAAAAACAGCAAATATTCATAGTACTCACGCACATTGTTTGTACCTGGATTGATTTTTTTGATTATGTCTTCTGGTCGATCTATCATTTCTTCCAGCCATCTATCTGTTCTTATTACCCCATTTCCACTCACCTCGCATTCTTTATTTTACTTATTCTATGTAATTTTTACATTTTGGTTTTTTTGATAAAAAAAAGAACAGGGGTACCTGTTCTTTTAATTTTTATTGATATTTTTTAAATACGATTGTTGCGTTATGACCGCCAAATCCTAATGAATTACTCATTACAACATTAACATCCTGTTTCCTGAATCCATCCTTCACATAGTCTAAATCACATTCAGGATCTGATGTTTCCAAATTAATGGTTGGTGGAATTATTCCATCTTTAATCGCTAAAACAGAAAATATTGCTTCCACTCCACCAGCAGCACCAAGTAAATGGCCAGTCATCGATTTAGTTGAACTTATTGCCAGTTTGTAGGCATGCTCACCAAAAACTTCTTTAACAGCCATAGTTTCGTATTTATCATTATACTCAGTACTTGTACCATGTGCATTAATATAATCAATTTCTTCTGGAAGAACCCCTCCATCATTAAGAGCAGCCTTCATTGCCCGGACACCGCCTTCACCGCCTGGTGCAGGTGCTGTTATATGATGAGCATCTCCAGTAGCACCATAACCGACAATTTCAGCATAAATGTTTGCACCACGAGCTAAAGCATGTTCAAGTTCTTCTAATATAACGATACCTGCACCTTCACCAATTACAAAACCGTCACGGTTCAAATCAAATGGACGACTAGCCGTATTAGGATCAGGATTTGTTGATAAAGCAGTATTTGCACAGAACCCAGCTACTGACATTCTTGTTATTGGAGCTTCTGCACCACCGGTAATCATCACATCTGCATCCCCGCGTTGTATAACTTTAAAAGCGTCACCAATTGAATTTGTACCTGTCGCACATGCAGTGACTGTACATGAATTGATGCCTTTTGCCCCAAGAAAAATAGATACTTGTCCAGCAGCCATATCTGGAATCATCATCGGAACAAAAAATGGACTTACCCGACGATACCCACGTTTTTGAAAAGTTTCAAATTGGTTTTCGAATGTTTCCATTCCACCTATTCCAGATCCTATCCAAACACCTACTCGGTTTGCAATTTCATCATTTATTGTTAATTTAGCATCTTTTACAGCCATCATTGAGGCAGCAAGTGCATAGTGTGTGAAGCGGTCCATCTTTCTTGCTTCTTTTTTCTCAATGAAATTTTCAATATCAAAATCTTTTACTTCAGCTGCTACTTTAGCTGGATAATCATCAGGATTCACCCTTGTTAATGGTCCAACACCTGATTTACCAGCAATAATATTTTTCCATGTTGTTTCAACATCGTTTCCAACTGGAGAGACTGTTCCAAGACCTGTAACAACTACACGTTTTTTTTCCATTTTCCTATCTCCTTCCAACTCAAGAAGATTATCAAAGGCTCTTTTCAAAAGCTTGTTGTTTTTTTATCGAAAATCCTATAAAAACCACTTTAACCTTAAGGAATAAGGGCTTTTTTAAGAAAAGATGCCCAAAACCAATCTATTTTAGGAATTTAATTATTTAACTAAAGAACAACAATACGAAAATAACCTTATCTAATTAATAATTTCCTTTTTACATAATAACCTTTAATATACTAAATTTCCAGTTCAAACTACTTACCCCATTTTAACGCAATCGCTCCCCATGTCAGGCCGCCACCAAAGCCAACTAAGACGATAATATCATCCTCTTTTATTTTGCCAGCTTCATATTCTTCGACTAGCGAAATTGGGATGGAAGCTGAGGAAGTATTCCCATATTTATTCACCGTTTTGGACATTTTTTCAATTGGGAGATCTAATCTTTGCCTTGAAGCTTCCATGATCCTTATATTTGCTTGGTGAGGGATAAGGAAATTTACTTCCTCCTTCGTTAATCCCGCTTTCTCAAGCACATTAATAGAAGATTCCCCCATTTGCCTTACAGCAAATTTAAAGACTTCTCTGCCATTCATGACAATGTGTTTATTTTCATCTTCATATAAGTGTTTACCGCCAGAACCATCAGCTCCAAGCTCAAATGCTAAGATTCCTCTACCTTCTGAAACTGGACCCATAATAGCTGCACCTGCTCCATCTCCAAAAAGGACAGCTGTATTGCGATCTTCCCAGTTAGTAATTTTAGAAAGCTTTTCAGCACCTACAATTAAAACATATTTATATGCATTTGTTTCAATAAATTGTTTTGCTGTAATTAATCCATACATAAAGCCAGAACAAGCGGCACTAACGTCCATAGCTGCTGCTTTTTTCGCTCCTAAACGATCTTGAAGCATACATGCAACTGATGGAAACGGTTGATCAGGTGTTACTGTTGCAACAAGAATTAAATCAATTTCCTCTGGAGAAATTTGAGCATCTTTTATCGCTTGACAAGCAGCTTCATAAGCCATATCAGATGTATCCATATCTTTCTCAGCAATTCTTCGTTCTTCAATTCCAGTACGTGTTCGAATCCATTCATCAGATGTATCCATCATTTTTTCTAAATCAAAGTTAGTTAATACCTTTTCAGGACTATATTTACCAAGCCCAATTATCCCTGCATTCATAGCGGACATCTCCTTTTATAGAAGCAATTTCCATAAGATACTATTTATAGTTATTATTATGACCTGCTCCTAATTATATCAGCTTCACTTTTTTTTGTCACTCAACTTAATTTGACTATAAAGTGTGATATTCAACTATTCTTATTAATTTTATATGCATATTTTATAGTATAAAATCCAAAAAGTGTTTAACAGTTTTGAGAAAAAAATTGAATAACAAGATTGGTTACTGTGAGGAGGTGCAATACTTATGAGTAAAAATAATAATGAGGAAGTTATAGAGATTGAGGATCTTCAAGAAGAAAATAAAAACGGGGAATTCGCAGAAAATGCCAATATTCAAGAAGAAAACACAGAACATCATGTCCATCCTTTTGATCGCATGTTTTTCCCAAATCGCCATTCACTCCAGGGGAGAGAAAAAATAGAGGAGAAAATACCGGAACAAGGTAGTATGGACGAATTATTTCATAATATATTAAATAATCCTAAGTTAAATAATATTAACCTTGATGAAGTAATGAACCATGTAGATAACTTATTTACTTCATTAAATGAACTAAAGCCACTGTTTAACAAGTTCTCACCATACTTAACTAAGCTCCTTTCAAAAAATAAATAATAAATTTGAAAATGAAAGAAGGGGCTGTTTAATAAATGTCTAAAACAATACCGTACTTCAGTATTCAGGGGTATTATCAAACTTTCCCACAATATAAAGAAGTGTACAATTTGACATTTTACTATAAAACAGCCCTTCATTGAATTACTTATTTAAAGCATCTTTTTTTCCCAATTCATACGCCTCATTCATTACTTTCGTGAAAATCTCCATAAACGGTTGAAGTAATTCAAATGAAATCTCTACTCCTGATTGGTCTAGTTTTTCTTTTGCCTCAGGTAAATATTTCATAGCAATCTGCATAAACTCCATGGATTTATCTTGATTCATTTCATATCCTCCTATATACGTTGGTTAATTAATTGCTGTAAAAAATACTTAGGCTATTATTTAAAGGAATTAGAATATATAGATGTCTAAAAGGATAATGAACATTATTTTAATTGATTCTTATTTGGAAGTACTCCGGTTTTTTTGTACTCTTCAACATAATTTTCAATACGTTTTCGGAATTTCTTATCTACTAATGGACTATATTTTCCCATAGTTATTACACCATCTTTAAAATCAAAAGAAAGATTCCCAGATTGAAGTGTTCCCTCTGCGAATTTTTTGGCAACTAAATCATATAGCTTACTTGCAAGTTGAACAGTACTTGTTAAAACGGTATTTTTTCCTAAATCCGATTGGTCTGAAACATACCCAATTGCATAAAGACCTTTTTCCTTTACTTTTTCAATAACAGGAACATTAAACCCGTCACCAGCTGGATAAACTACATCAATCCCACTAGCTATTAATTGATTTAACAACTTAACAGCCCTTTGTCCATCATCCCAATTATTTGTATATAAGATTTTTATCTTTGTATCTGGATTTTCGAACTTAGCTCCTTCAACAAAGCCTTTAATTTCAGGCTGCCAGTTATGAGTTCCAATTATACCTATTAATTTCTTCGAAGACATATGTGCAGCAGTCATCCCTCCAAAGAAACCCATAGTATGTCCTTCGAACCTAAGACTAGTCGTATTTTTTTGCCTAGCATCACCATTAAAGCTTACAAAATGGATTTTCGGGTATTTTTTTGCAATTTTATTAAAGGTATCACCATATTCCATACCATGACCAAAGATTAAATTCACACCTTTTTGACTAAATTCTTCAACTGAGTGTTCAATAGAAGATTCAGAATCAATCCCTTCTTTATAAAACACATCTACATCAAAATCATTTTGGATATTCAGTAATCCTTTATAGCCTTTTGTTCCCCAAACCTGATCATTTATAGATTCTGGAACTAGTAATCCAACCTTATTTATATTACCTTTATCAACACTGGTAGAGCAACCTGATAAAAGTAAAACAACTACAAAGATGATCATGTTTTTTTTAAACATCACTAGCAACTCCTTTTTCAAGCTGCACATTCAAACAATGAATTGAAATACAGATAAAAATTATTTCTTTACTATTTTACTTGTAACCTGATAGGAAGAAAAGTTTTATTGCATTTTTCTTAGATAACAATCCATTTGTCTTTTTAATCCCTCTTTAAAAGAAACGATTTCTTCCACTTCAATCGACTTTGAATACGTTAAGTTTCTTTGTTTTTCTATTTGTAAGGACTGATATTCTGGTGATAAATAAAATATACATTTTTCCCACATCTCTTCTTCCCTACTCTTCAATAAAATCTTTTCTCCACAAAGTTGCTCATCAATATGTTGAAAAATTGCATGAATGGCATTTTCAATATATATCGCATCTCCACAATCATCTACATAACACTGTGAATTAACTCTCGAGATTAATTGTTGAAATAAAAAAGTATTTGGTTGCCATGGTCCGAAGATTGTAGGCAAATAAAAATCCAACACAACTATTTCAGCTCTATTTATCACTTTATCCATCAAACTTCTTTTAACTTGATCAATAGCTGTCGAATCATTTAACCATTGACTTGGATTAATAAAAATAATCATTTTTATTAAACACTTCATTTCATCATACAACTTTTTAAAGTGATACAACCACTCATCAAACAAAGAATCATCTTTTTCACTGATAAAATCATATAAAGGGACAAACCAATTATATGTTTGATCTTGAAAATCCACTTTATCGCCCATCAATTGATACGTAACATTTGCATTTCTTCCTATTTCAAGCCATTTCTCCATATTTACGTCATGCACCATTTCTTTATGCTCAATTGCAAGTACTTCATACCCTTTATTAAGTAGCTCCTTGCAGATTTCAAAACCTAAAAATTGCTGGGCATTAAAAACAACAGCCCGTTCCATATGATTGTCCCCCTTATTGCTATCCTTACTTCATCGTATGCATTCACAATTAAAATTATTTTAAGACTAAAGAATATTCGGGACTCTTAAAAATAAAATTTTGTCTTCCAGTTCATATCCATTCAAAACCGTAAGAAAAAAGCTTACAAAACTTTTTCATTTTCTCTAAAAAAACGGATCATTTTCTCTACACTATATAAACGGTTTTCAAGAAGAATATAATGAATTTCTATTTCTAAGTTATTATCTTTTCTTTTCATAAATAGTTCATTTATTACTTCAATTTGATTTTTATAACGATTTTGATCAATCACTTGAATAATAAATATTGGTTCCTTCATTTCTTCTAATGACTTTTTCGTAGTGATTTTTGGATATTTTGTGTCAAATGAATATTGGATTTCAGTCATCAATTTATGGAAATAAAACTTTTGGCCTTTTTCCTGTTCTATATGCTTTTCTAGTGATATACATGGGGAGAACAACACTACGGAACGCACATGATTTTCTAATAGAGGAATTAATTGTGCGGCAACTAGGGAACCCATTCCTTCTGCTAAAATATGAATTTTATCATTTAAAATTTCTCTTCTCATTAGTAGTTGGTATAAAGTATAGGAATACTTTACAGACTGAAGATTTCCCCAGTTTTTCTCAAATAAATTAGAGTAATAGACTAAGTAACCTGATTCAGTTAGTTTTTCAATCGTTTTTGCTCGTCCTGTATTATCGATCCAAAAACTTGATTTTTCATTTACATAATGCTGCTGATCTCCGATGATAAAAATAGCAAATCCATTCGGTTTTTCTGGATAGTGTATCTTACACCATTGTTGATCAAACAGAAATGTGTCTAACATCGTTACTGTCTCCTTATTAAGAAGTTTTTAGCATTGAGTTTTTCGTCAAAGCTACATGCAATACTATCTCACAAGATTGGTCAATATAATGTATGCATGCCTTTTAACTTTAGACAGGGGGTATGTATGGTATTCATAAAATAATACCTTTATAAATTATTTAAGCTATGTTAATATATATTGGGAATATGAATATTTTAACTTAATTTTTCATACAAAAATCATGCAACTTTGGAGATTTTCTGGCATTTTTTATAGATTCATGAAATGAATTTTGTTCCTATATTAGTAAAAAAATGCCTTTAATAATACCTATCACATACATAAATATTATTAATGAGGTGAAATTCAATGAAATTCGTAGCAACACTTTTCTGGACTTTTATTCTTGTACAAGTTTTAGGATATGTAGCAAGTGCAATGACTAACACTGAATATGATATTAAAACAATCTCAATTCTTGGTGTGGTTGCCACAGTTCTTATAGCCGTATTAGCAGCGGTTATTCCTAAACCCGCAATTGAGAAACATTAATTTTGAAATAGCTGCTACAAAGCTGATCTCTATAAAAATAACCTCGCTAACTCGCGAGGTTATTTTTCTTTCTCTATCATTAACTTCTCATTTTCTACATTTATTACTACGGTACTTTGAGGATAAATTTGACCGCTGATGATCTCTCTGGCAAGCTTTGTTTCAATATGATGCTGAATGTATCTTTTTAGTGGGCGCGCTCCATAAATTGGATCATATGCTGCTTTTGCAACCCACTCTTTTGCTGAATCAGTCATCCTCAACTGAATATACTGTTGACTTAATCTTTCTTGTAATAGTTGAATTAATTTGGTGACAATTCCTTTTATATTTTCTATGGTTAATGGTTTAAATAGAATAATATCATCGACCCGATTTAAAAATTCTGGTCTAAAGGATGTACGAAGCTGACCAAGTACTTTTTCTTTTATTTCCTCAGGAATTTCTTCAGTTATTTGTTCACGCTCTAATAAAAACGCCGAACCGATATTCGAAGTCATTATAATTATTGTATTTTTAAAATCAACCATGCGTCCTTGTGAATCTGTTACACGTCCATCATCAAGAATTTGAAGTAATACATTAAAAACATCTGGATGTGCTTTCTCTATTTCGTCTAATAAAATGACAGAATAAGGTTTCCTTCTAACTGCTTCTGTTAATTGTCCACCTTCCTCATAACCTACATATCCCGGTGGAGCCCCAATCAATCTGGATACCGTATGTTTCTCCATATATTCTGACATGTCAATCCGAATCATTTGCTCTTCACTGTCGAATAAATTTTTAGCTAATGCTTTTGCAAGCTCTGTTTTCCCTACACCAGTTGGACCAAGAAAAATAAAAGAACCGATTGGACGATTAGGATCTTTAATTCCTGCTCTTGCCCTTATAACAGCATCGCTTACAAGTTTTACTGCATCATCTTGTCCAATGACGCGCTCATGCAATATGTGTTCTAATCTCAATAATTTTTCACGTTCGCCTTCAACTAATTTTGTCACAGGAATACCCGTCCAACGGCCAACAATTTCAGCGATTTCTTCCTCAGTTACTTCTTCACGTAGTAATTTATTTTCATTTTGGGACTGTGATATAGTTGTCTCTAGTCCCTTTAACTCTTTCTCTAAGGCAGGAATCTTCCCATGTCTTAATTCTGCTGCTTTATTTAGATCATAATTATTTTCTGCATCCTCAAGCTGTCTTCTTAGCTTTTCTAATTGTTCGCGTTTCGCTTGTATGGATTGAAGCTCTTTTTTTTCTGACTGCCATTTCGCCTTCATTTCATCAGCTTTTTCTTTTAAATCTGCTAAATCCCTCTGCAAAATAGTAAGTCTTTCTTTACTTGCCTCATCAGATTCTTTTTTTAGTGCTGCCTCTTCAATTTCAAGCTGCATCACTCTTCTAGTGACTTCATCTAATTCACTTGGCATGGAGTCAATTTCTACACGGATCGTAGCACAAGCCTCATCTACTAAATCAATTGCTTTATCAGGCAGGAATCTGTCTGTAATATAGCGATTGGATAAGGTTGCAGCTGCAACAAGTGCTCTGTCATGAATATTTACCCCATGATGAACTTCAAATCTTTCTTTTAATCCTCGTAAAATAGAAATGGTATCTTCTACATCGGGTTCCTCTACAAGAACTTGTTGAAAACGGCGTTCTAGTGCAGGGTCTTTCTCTATATATTTTCGATATTCATCAAGAGTTGTTGCCCCTATACAATGGAGTTCACCCCTTGCAAGCATTGGCTTCAACATATTTCCTGCATCCATTGCACCTTCCGTTTTCCCGGCTCCAACAATGGTATGAATTTCATCAATAAATAACAAAATTTGTCCATTGCTTTTTTTAATTTCTTGTAAGACAGCCTTTAATCTTTCTTCAAATTCACCTCGGAACTTCGCACCCGCAATCAGCGCTCCCATATCTAATGCAAAAATGGTTTTATCTTTTAAGCCTTCTGGAACATCTTTTCTAACAATTCTTTGTGCCAACCCTTCGACGATTGCCGTTTTCCCGACCCCTGGTTCACCAATTAAAACTGGGTTATTTTTCGTCTTTCTTGATAATATTCTTATTACATTGCGAATTTCACTATCTCTGCCGATAACAGGATCCATTTTTCCTTCCTTAACAGCTGCAACAAGATCCCTTCCATATTTTTTTAACGTTTCATATGTTGCTTCAGGGTTTTGTGTTGTCACTCGTTGATTCCCCCTAATTTCCATGATTTCTTTTTTTAATTGCTCAACAGTAATCTTTTTTTTATGTAGATATTCTACGATTTCGTTAGAATGAAGTTTCATTAATGCAAGAACTAAATGTTCTACTGAAATATACTCGTCTTCCAAATGTTTTGCCTCTTTTTCAGCTTCATTAAATAAATTGGATAGTTGGGCTGAAACATATCTATTTTGATTACTTCCAGATACTTGTGGCTTTTTCATTAGTTGTGTTTGAAAAAATTGGTTTAACTCATCAGTATGTATACCCACACGATTGTATATCGTCAATAGTAAGCTATCTGGCTTATTTATTAATGCAATCCATAAATGAATAATATCAATTTCTGGATGTTCATTTTCTTCACATAAACGCTGTGCTTCCGTCAATGCCTCCTGTACTGTGTAAGTAAACTTTTGAATATCCATTAATTTCACCTCTAACATTCTCATTATCTCTATTTTATTAGAAATATTTACCGAATCCTAGTAAAAACCATTGACTGTTTGTTGAGAATCCTAATATATAGTCATATTCTTTAAAAAACCATCCAAATTGGATGGTTTACGGTTTCCGCTTATATGTCCAATGACGATCATCATTTGAAGTTTCTGGAAAACGATCGCCTGCTTTTAGCTTTATTTGCTTTGGATTAATGACCATGCTGCCAGTTTCTCCAATTTCAACGTATACTCCATTATTTGGAGCTTTGTCTCCTGAGCGAAAACGATGACTTTGACCCATATTTTCTCCCCCTATATTTAAATTTTCCTACAGCATTATTTTGTGTTGTTTTAAGCCTTTTTAATAAAGCAAAAAGTGGATAATAAAAAAAAGAGAACGTTCATTGTCCTCTTTTAATCACTAATTCCTAATGCGATTTTTGCGTAACGTGACATACGATCTTTTGACCATGGTGGATTCCAAACGATATTTACCTCTGTTTCCTTGACTTCAGGTAAATCCTTTAATGCCAATTGAACTTGGTCGACAATTACACCTGCTAATGGACAGCCCATTGCAGTTAATGTCATGGTAACTGTTACTTTTCCATTCTCATCCATATCTATATCATATACAAGTCCTAAATTAACAATATCAATTCCTAATTCAGGGTCAATTACTTGTTCAAGAGCACCCAGAATACTTTCTTTTAAATCCTCATTCATAACCAATCCAATCACTCCTTTGTCTATAACATAACACCATCATAACAAAAATATCTATTTTGTAAAAACATCCGCACTTTTTAAACAGTTAACCATTTTTCAAACCAATCCACCGTTTTGAGAAGTCCTTCACGTGAAACCTTATGTCCCGCTTTATTATCTGTAAAGAAAAATAGCTTTTCTGGATTTTTTTTGTAATCATCCTTAATCGCTTTATAGAAATGATAGGTTGGTTCGTAAGGAACGGTGTGATCTTTTTTTCCGTGCCAAAACATCAATGGACGATTATTAAGTTTTTCCGATTGCATACTAAGATCATAAGGATATAATGCACGATACTGTTTGTCCAATTGTTCCTCAGAAAATGGAATATGAACTCCTAGAGTTTGAAAATGCTTAATTTGCCGCTTTGCAAAATCCACATAATATGGACTGCCCATTAAACTAACAGCTGCCTTAATCCAATCAAATTGAGTCAATGCGCCTAGCGTTACAATCCCACCCATGGAGGTACCAACCACTCCAATTTGGTCTTTATTCACTTGATTAAGATGGACATAGTAATCTTTTATCGTATTTAGTTCATGAATCGTTTCAATGATAATTTCCCAAAAACGAAACATTAATTCTGATTGTTTAAGTTTTTTATCCCGTTCGCCATGATATCGTGCCTCTGGTAAAACAACCCTGAATCCTTTTTCTGCTAATAAAAATGCATAATGTAAATTATGTTCTTTCGCTGACTCAAACCCATGGACAAAAATTATGAAAGGGACCTTTTTGGCCTTTAAACTTTCATTAACTACATGCAAAACTGGAATCGAATCGATCACTTGTTTTTCAATAATGATCACATTTCTCTCTCCTTCTAGGATGTTCTCCTTCTATTTGACTGTATAATTTAGTATATTTAAATTAATAAGTACTAGTTTACCAAAAATATTACTCAATTCCTAAAAAGTATACTCATAAATACCTCTTTCGTAATTTTTGCGAAATAAACATAGCTTGTTCACAATTTTCCCTGCACATTAATACAGATAAGGAGACTAAAATGACTAATCAATATTTAATCGCTTTAGACCTAGATGGAACTCTTTTAACCGATGAGAAAACAATATCAGAAAGAACATTGAAAACGATAAAACGACTTCAAAATGAAGGACATATCGTCATGATATCTACTGGAAGACCTTTTCGTTCAAGTGTGAACTATTATCATCAATTAGGTTTAAATTCTCCAATTGTTAATTTCAATGGTGCATTTGTCCATCATCCATTAGAGAAAAGTTGGGGACTACATCATAATCCTATTGATTTACATGTTGTAAAGGATATTGTTGAGTCTTGTCATCAATACAATATTTATAATATTGTGGCTGAAGTACTAGATAATGTTTACTTACATTACCATGATGAAAAGCTTATAGATATATTTAATATGGGAAATCCTACGATTACTACTGGGTTACTTACTAACTCATTAACAGACAATCCAACTTCCATGTTAATTCATGCTGAAGAAAAAGATGTACCATATATTAGAGAACATTTAAGCAATGTTCATGCGGAAGTGATTGATCATCGTCGCTGGGGAGCTCCGTGGCATATTATTGAAATCGTCAAATCAGGGTTAAATAAAGCAGTAGGGATCCAGAAGGTCGCCGATTATTATCAAATTGATCAAAAGAATATTATTGCCTTTGGTGACGAGGATAATGATTTTGAAATGATTGAATATGCAGGTATCGGGGTAGCAATGGGAAATGGAATTAAGCCTTTGAAGAATATTGCCAATGAAATTACCCTCTCTAATATGGAGGATGGCGTTTCCGTGTTCTTAGAGGATTTCTTTAAACTAAAACAAGAAATTTAAGTTCCATAAATTTCTCGTTTTAATTCGATAAAATCCGTACCATACTAACAATGAACAAAAATAAAGTTACCATTTTGTTCACCATCCTAAAAAGGCGGTGTTTCGTTTGGGAAAAAGTAACAAGTCTAAGCGCTTTGTTCAACAAGGGAAAGATGCAGTATCAAAACATGCTGAAAGATTTCCATATCGTTCAACATTGGCAGAAGCGGAAGAACGCCAAATTGAATTTATGAAGGAATCCTCATTAGGAGGAATCGAATAGTGGCGAATAGACTGTTTCAACAAGCGAGACAATATGTTGAACAAGCAAAGGCATCATCTACATTAGGTAGAGAAAAGGAAGAGGCCATCTTAAAAGCAAAAAATGCTTTATCCTCAGCCTATGCTAATTCAACATTTGCCGAACAACAACAACTTCAAGATCTTCAAAAAGAAATAGAACAACTTTAATAGCTGCCGAAACGGCAGCTATTTTTAATGCTATTCAATGTTCGTTACAAACACTGGTTGTCCTTCTTTATTGAAAATCGTTAAAATATACGTACCATCTTTAACAGGAATTGTAGCTGTAAATTCCCCGTTCGATATGGACAATGGTGTTTTTTCTACTAAAAGATTGTGTCCATTCTCAACTGTATAAAAATAGCCATTTAGTGTATTTTTTACGGTTCCATTTATTGACCATACATGGTTATTCCTCTGAATATTTAAGTCTTTAAATAAAGGAATAGAGAATTCTTCTGATGCAACGAACCGTTTTCCTAAGCTTTCACCATTAATTTTTGATGGCATAAAAATTGCCTTCAATACAAATAAACCTTCTTTAAACTTTGTGTTATTAGAAGTGTATTTCCAACTTCCTTTCCACACCTTCTTTTCTCCTTTTGGTATGCGAATATATTGGAAGGCTTGTAAAAAATATCTCCCTTTACTAAAACGAAAGACTTCTTTATTGTTTACATCATAAATGGAGTAATCATAATACTGACTAGTAGGAAATTCTAAAGTAACATCTTGATTCCCGTTATTTTTCACAATAAAATCAATATCTAGCTGTTCTTGCTTAGGTGTTAGATGGACTTCCCATGAAATCATTGATAAACCATCCCTCTCAGCCTTAACTTGATAAGAAGTAAGGAAGACTAATGAGAATATGACAATGAAGCAAAGAAGCTTTTTCAAAGTGTTTCCTCCCTTTTAATTCGTGCTCAATTAGGGGAGAAAAAGCCTACAATCTCTTTGGAACGTCCATTTCTGTTAAGCAAATCTAACTAAGAAAATTTGTAAGCTTTTCCCCGAAATTGTGAATCTACGTAATAGGAAATTTCCACCTATTATTATTTGTCATATCCCTGTTCCTTATCCTTCTTTTATCTCTATTAATAGTTTACTTCTTAATCCTTTCGGAAGAAACCAAAAATTCCAATTGTTTGAACAATATTTGTAAAAGCATTTGGATCGACCTCTTTAATCATGTGCTCAAGATCATAAAGTTCATATCTCGTAATAACGATTATTAGCATCTGTCTTTCTTCATTTGAAAAGGCACCTTTTACTGGAACCATCGTAATTCCTCGAACTAATTTTCCATGAATGGCTTTTTTGAGCTCGTCCGATTTTTTTGTAATGATCATTGCTGTCAGCTTTTGGTAGCGAGTATGGATTGCATCAATTACCCTTGTAGAAGCATATAATGATAAAAGAGTATATAATGCCTTATCCCATCCATATACAGCACCAGCCGTGATAATTATGACAGCATTTAGAATAAAAAAATAATTTCCAACTGGTTTATCCTTCATTCTTGACAATACCATTGCAATAATATCAAGACCTCCTGTTGAAGCTCCGAATTTTAAAGTAATCCCTACTCCAACAGCAGAAATGACCCCACCAAAAACAGAATACAAAAGAATATCGTTGGAAGACTTTTGAATTGGTATAATTTCCAAAAGCACTGACATAATAACAACCGAAATAAAGCTGTATAAAGTAAACGTTTTTCCAATTTTCCTCCATCCTAATATAGCTACTGGTATATTTAATAAAAATAGCAGTAAACCTGTTGATACATTTAATGGTGTAAATTGAGTGATTATTTTTGATAATAATTGAGCGATCCCAGTAAAACCACTTGCATAAACATTAGCCGGCTTCAGAAAAAAATTCATAGCAAACGCATTTAAAACGGCACCAACGAATACAATCGCTAATTTTTTCAGATGTACAGAAACTGAATCAATTTTCATAAATAACCTCCTCTTCTCTTTATTGACTTTACCCAATTCTATCTAGTTCATACTGAAATGATTGTGATTTTTCCCGAAAATGATACACTAAATGTATATTTATTTTTTTGCAAATATACAAAGGTGAGAGGTGAAACATATGGGAATCAAATTGTTTGCGGATAGTGCAAGTGATTTACCATTGTCTTTTTTTGAAGAAAATAACGTTACTTTAATTCCCCTAAGTGTTTACATAGATGAAACAGAGTATGAAGATTTAAAAACAATTAATCCTAAACAGGTTTTCTCTGAGATTAGGTCAGGAAAAATGCCAAAAACATCGCAGCCAACTCCACAGGATTTTAATGTATTATTTACTGAGCTGGCTAAAACTAACCAAACAGGAATCTATATTGCTTTTTCCTCTGCCTTATCAGGTACCTATCAAACAGCAGTTATGGTTCACGAACAAGTAAAGGAGGAATATCCTGATCTTGACTTAACGATTATTGATACAAAATGTGCCTCAGTTGGCTTTGGATTAGTAGTTAAAGAAGCAGCAAATTTACTTAAGGCAGGAGCATCAAAGAAAGAAATTATCCAGGATGTTCTTTTACGCAGTCAGCATATGGAACATTTATTTACTGTAGAAGACCTTGACTTTTTAGCTAAAGGTGGTCGTTTATCAAAAGCCTCCGCGTTTTTAGGTGGTTTATTAAATATTAAACCTCTTTTGCATGTTGAAGATGGAAAGCTTGTTCCGATAGAAAAGATTCGGGGAAAGAAAAAACTAGTCAAAAGAATCCTTGATGTTATGGAAGAAAGAGGCGTTGATTTAGAAAATCAACTGATTGGGATTAGTCATGGTGATGATGAACTATCTGCCCTTGAATTACAAGCCAATATTAAAGAACGTTTTGGAACAAAGGAATTTTATATAAACATCATTGGTTCTGCCGTCGGATCCCACGCGGGACCAGGTACATTAGCAATATTCTTCTTAAACAAGAAGATATGATGTTCATATTCTCCTTTCAATAGGTAATATTAATAATTGAAAGGAGATAAACATTTATGCCCCATACATCTGATAATGATAAAAAAGCGAAAGATAATAATGCACTTAGACACGAAAAAAATATGCTAAGAGAAAAAAACCGTAAAATGGGTAAAAATCAATATTCTAAAAAAACAAATCATCTGTAATAAACAAGGCATATCGCCTTGTTTTTTACTTTTTCTTAACAAAAAATGACAAATCTACATATTGTAATGAAAAACAATCTTAATTAAAGAGGATTATTTATCTTTTAATCGAATACATTTAAATGGAAGCATTTTCTAAGGGGATGAAAATGATTAAGCGCTTTGCAAGCATTGCATTATTATTGCTTTTACTAACAAGCTGTTCTCAAAAAATACAAAAACAAGATCTAAATATTATTAAGCCTGCCCATTTAACAAAGAAAGAAGTCAGTCTTTTAGATGCGGTTGGAGTTGAACAACCATTTATTTTTGATATTGTTTTAAATCAGAAAAATTCACATTTGGAATATTGGGTAGAATATTATGAAAGAGGAATAAAACAAGAAGCATCTTCCAGGGGATCATCAACCATAGTTTGGAAAGATAATGAAAAAAAGAAAGAGTACAAAATTATTTTTTATAAAGAACCTTTATCAGAGAAGAATAAAAAAACAGAGAAATTTTTTATTTCTTTAATTGATAATGACGGATACACAAAAATGGATTTTGAATTACCTGTTCCAAATAAGAACACAGGTAGCTTAACCGAGACCTTACAAGAAAGGACTCATCTAAAGGACGGTAAAACATTAACTGTTGGTATCATTATAGAATCAAAAAATGGAAAAATTATCACTCCAGATATCTCATGGTATAGTTCTAAAGAAGAAATTAATAATGTGGCAAAAAAATATGATAGGGTTTATTTTTTCAATGTTAAATTAAACTCAACACATTGAAATGGGTTGGACTTTCCACAATTAATTTGATATTTTTTAGAGAGAACACTATTCGTTAATAGGAGGATATACATGGCAAAGGAAAGTTCTTTTGACATTGTGTCAAATGTTGATTTATCTGAAGTAACAAATGCAATTAATCTTGCTTCGAAGGAAATTCAAAATCGATATGATTTTAAAGGTAGTAAAAGTGAAATCAGTCTTGATAAAGAAGAGCTCGTTCTTATATCTGATGATGAGTTTAAAATGAATCAGCTAAAGGATGTTTTGTTTAGTAAATTAGTTAAACGAGGCGTACCTGTTAAAAACCTTGACTATGGAAAATTGGAAAATGCTTCTGGTGGGACTGTTCGTCAACGTGCTAAGCTTGTACAAGGAATCGATAAAGAGAATGCCAAGAAAATAAATGCTATCATTAAAGAATGTGGCGTAAAAGTAAAAAGTCAAATCCAAGATGACCAAATAAGGGTAACAGGAAAAAGCCGTGATGATCTGCAACAAATTATTGTCGCTGTCCGTGAAGCCGATTTACCTATTGACGTGCAATTTGTTAATTACCGATAAATCCATCGAATGGGCCACAACCCATTCGATTTTTTTATTTCACAAACTTAGACATCATTAGTTCATCTACATATGTTCCATCTTCAAATTTGATATGTTTTTTCTTTCTCCCCTCTTCTACAAATCCTAATGATTGATATAGGTGTATTGCCCGTTCATTATGAGCAAAGACCTCTAACCCAACTTTCTCAATGGTTGGATGATTGATTGCCCAATCGATCATTTTTTCAATCATTTTTCTGCCAATTCCTTTGTTCCAGTAATCTTTTTGGATGCTGATTCCAAACATACAATTATGGCTAACTCTTTTTCTTTGTGATTGTGAAGCATTAAGAAAACCAATAATTTTCCCATTACATTCAGCGACTAGAAGGAAATTACCCAATTTCAGTTGGTCTGAAATCCATAGTCGTTGTTTTTCAACAGTTAAATTAAATTCTTCTGAAGTTGTTAATAAGAATGAAGATTGGGTAAAAACTAATTGAGTATGACGAAGAAGCATTTCTGCATCTTCTAAATTAATTTTGCGGATAGTAAATTGCAATGTCCTTATCCCCCTTTTCAATATTTTAACATAGGCGCTATTCTCGAGGCTTATGAATAAAATCTAAATCAAAAATTTGACTTTTAAATGGAGATCATTTGGGCTGATAATAATTCGAAATGCTAAGCAAAAAACAATATGTATGAAAATGGAGTGATTAGATGAATAATTCCCAAAATAAAAAGACCATGCCAAAGCAACACCAAGATCAGCAGCCAGGAATTGAAAAAAATATGAACCCACGTCCAAAGTCAGTTGATCCCTCCTATAAAGGAAGTGGAAAGCTCTCAGGAAAAGTAGCCATCATTACTGGTGGAGATAGTGGAATCGGTAAATCTGTAGCTATTTATTTTGCCAAAGAAGGTGCTGATATAGCCATATGTTATTTAAATGAACACGAAGATGCTGAAAATACGAAAGAATTAATTGAAAGGGAGAATAAACAATGTTTACTTATACATGGTGATGTAGGTGATGAACAACACTGTCATTCAATAGTGAAACAGGTGATTGCTCAATTTTGCCACTTGGATATATTAGTGAATAATGCAGCTGAACAGCATCCACAACAAAGCATATTAAATATTACTTCAAAGCAATTAATAAAAACATTTCAAACGAATATTTTTTCCTATTTTTACATGGTGCAAGCTACCCTTCCTTATCTATCAAAGGGAAGTACGATCATTAATACCGCTTCGATTACCGCATATAAGGGACACGAAACATTGATTGACTATTCATCGTCTAAAGGAGCTATTGTTTCTTTTACAAGATCATTATCTCTATCCTTAGCAGGTAAAGGTATTCGGGTAAATGGTGTAGCACCTGGTCCTATTTGGACTCCTCTCATTCCATCTACATTTTCGGCAGAGGAAGTAGAATCTTTTGGTTCAAATGTTCCAATGTCTAGACCTGGACAACCTTATGAGCTCGCTCCATCCTATGTTTATTTAGCCTCCAATGATTCGACTTATGTCTCAGGGCAAATTTTTCATGTGAATGGCGGAACAATAATTAATGGGTAAATGTAACAATTTAATTATTGATTAATCGTTGAATCATCCACTCTCACTCAATGACTAAGTTTAAGAGTACATTTTTAGAACAGGATGTATTAAATAAAGCCTGTCTAAGAAAGACAGGCTCTATTCTTTAAAAGCTTTCATATTTTATTTTCGATTTCCACGCTTTTTAACAATGAAGATAAAGGCAAAGAATACAATCCAAATAAGAATAAGTGCCGCGATAAACATAAAGTTTATACCTGTTTTATCTACAACATTATAAATTTCAGAGGTTTCTCTTTCTAAAGCAAGTTTAAAGGTTCCATCCTCTGCACGTACTACCCCGCCATTTAATAAACCTCTAAATTCTTCTTTATTAATATTTATTTGATCTGACGATAGTTTAACAACCTGTGTTTTACCTGTATTGTTAATTGCGATGATATTTGTTTTATCTTTATACTGCCTTTTGTATACAATCATTCCATCCTTTTCATATAAAATTTTCATTGATCCCTTCGTCAAAGCTGGCTGCTGCTGACGAACTCTTCCAATCATTGTCATGTAATCAATCAATTCTTTTTCTGTTCTGAAATTCATCATCTTTCGATTATCAGGGACATTACCCCCATCAATTGCAATCTCAGAGCCATAATAGACAATTGGTATTTGTTCTTGAGTATATAAATAGGTTAAGGCTAATTTCCATCGTGTACCTGGAAATTGATTAGTTTTAACCATATCTCTTGTATATCTTTTCATATAATGATTATCAAAAAAGGCTCCCATTACTGTGGAGTTTAGATTGTTTTTATTCTCTTTTTCAATAGCAAGCACAGGTTTTAACGATTGATCAATCGTTGAATATGCATCACGTAATGGCTGATTTAGTCGATAATCTAATGTCCCATCTAACCCAGCTTGTTGATAATTTTTCATTAGCTTAATATCTTTAGTATTTATGTCCCCTAATAAATAGAAATTTTTTTTTATTGATTTTACAGCTGTAGAAAATTGATTCCAAAACTGAGTAGGAGATTGATTTGCATTACTTAGTAAATAGCCATCGATATTTGTTTTTGTAATCCACCATTTTGCAGCATCAATTAAATATTTATTTACATCAGGATTATTGTGATCAATTGCAAAAACATGTTCTGCAGCTTTTTCTTTAAACCAGTCCTTCTTATCTGGTTCGTTAACTAAAGGACTTTCTGCACTCACTTGATTCGTAGGAAAATCAATGATGATTTTTAAGTTTCTTTTATGTACCTCATCAACTAGTTTTTTAAACTCTTTTATTGACCCAAAATGCTCATCCGTTTTATAAAAATCTGTGATTCTATATCCATCATATCCCTTATCATCATTTTTAAAAATAGGGGTAAGCATTACTGTGGTAAAACCAAGGTCTTTTAAGTAATCTAATTTATCAATAATACCTTGAAAATCTCCACCCTGAAAACTAAGTGGATCAAAAACATTAATATTTTGATCATTTTTGGAATCACCATTATTAAATCGATCAATCATTAAGAAATAAATTGTCTCATCCTGCCAGTTCCGATCTTCTTTTACTTCAGCATGTGCGGGTAAAGAATAGAAACAAAGAATCGCCATGAGACAAAATGTCAAAGCTTTTTTTAGCATTTTCCCCCTCCTAAATATTTCATCACGAATTAAGATTATCCTTTCTCGAATGTAACGTCAAACCTATCAAATGAATTTATATAAAAACATTGTACAAATTTGAAATTTATATGACACATTCCGACACTTTTCAACTAGTTTTCTATTATAGGTATGTTTTTTAACTAGTTTGTCTAAAACGGTGTTATAGAAGGTATTTGGAGGAGTGTCTTATGGATCAATTACAAAGATTACAACTTATTGAACATCAAACTCGGGCTTTTTTAGAGGGAGAAATTGAAAACATTAATAATCAATGGGTATTTTTTGATGATGAGACAGATGAAGCTACAATGCTTGAACATTATAATGATCAGGAAATTGAAATTTATTTCCATCATAAATGGGCAAAAGGAATACTTGCTCAGGAAACGATAATAGTAAATCATAATGAGCAAGTATTTCTTCAAGATAAAATGAAAATGAGAATAAAGAAACAAATTGTGTTTTCCTTAAGCATGCTTTTGGATGAATTAGATGATGATATATTTTTCCAATTTATTCATACATTAAATTCACTAGATTTTTCTATTTATGATTGTAT
This sequence comes from Heyndrickxia sporothermodurans, assembly GCA_018333075.1. Classification (GTDB taxonomy): domain Bacteria; phylum Bacillota; class Bacilli; order Bacillales; family Bacillaceae_C; genus Heyndrickxia; species Heyndrickxia sporothermodurans_A. The sequence goes on from BORH01000001.1 coordinate 420,324, forward strand.
TTTCAGTCATAATCAGCTTTCTTTTTTAGAGAATGCTCAGAGAAAACAAGGTGTCAATCTACTTATTTTTGATAATGGAGAAATTGTACTTTCTGTCCATCATCATTTTTTGCGTGAAAGTGATCATTTAGATCGATTTGAATTTACATTGAATACTGGAAAAAGATTAATAATTGATAAAATGAAGAAATAAATATTTCGAAACGATTATGGAAAAAATAAAAAGCGATAGAGAGGACTCTATCGCTTTTTTAATATTATATTGTAGCAGGTAGTTTAACAAAACCTAAATAAAGTGCTGCGATGAAGAAAATGATAAATAAAATCCAGAATAAACCTGTTCCTTTTCCTTTTTTTACTTTTACTAAAATCATTTCAAGCATTCCAATAATTAATAAACCGTCTAATAATTTAATACCGTATAATGCTGGATTTGCTTTTTGGAATTTAAAAAACAGAAAAGCACCCGTTACGATAATCAGTATGTAGAATAAGCGTGTGATCATATGAACAATCTTTGCACCCTTTGCATTACCACCTTTATATAATGCAAGAGCAATAAAAAATAAAATAATCGCTATAACCCAAGTTGTAATATGTGCATGGGTAGTGTACATAGTTTCATCCTCCTAATTATAATCATACTTCCATTTATCTTATCATAAGTGCATCCGTAGATAAATGAATACTCTCTATTGTACTTTATTTGTCAAAGTTCCAATTCCTTCAATCGTTATCTCTATGACATCATTTTTTTTCAAAAAGATAGGTGGCTTATATCCTTTACCGACACCAGCTGGTGTACCTGTAGCTATAATATCCCCTGGTTGAAGTGTCATCCCTTTTGATAATGTTGAAATGATTTCTTCTATTGAAAAAATAAAGTGCTTGGTATTTGAATTTTGACGGACTTCATTATTCACTTTTGTCATAATATCTAAATTATTAGGATGTTTAAGCTGTGAATGATGAACAATCCATGGACCAATTGGACAAGACGAATCTAAGCTTTTTCCAATAAAAAATTGTTTATGGCGTTTTTGCAAATCCCTTGCTGTTACATCATTAAGGATGGTATAACCGAAAACATGATTAAGAGCTTCGTCCTTTGAAATATTTTTCCCTTCTTTTCCGATGACAACGGCAAGCTCTCCCTCATAATCAAGTTCATTTGTAACCTCAGAATGTAATTCTACAGGAGATAAATGCCCAGTCACTGAAGTAGTAGCTTTCGTAAAGATCATGACATGTTCAGGAATGTCCGCTTCACTCCCCATTTCTATTGCATGGTCACGATAATTCTTTCCTACACACATAATATTTCTTATCGGGTTAGGAATAGGCGATAGCCATTTGATTAAATCCTGATTGACATAAAATTTATGTTTCTCTTCGTTCATTTCTTTAATCACTCGTTCTACAGCAAAAATAAATGCATCTCCTTGTTGAATACCTTCAAGTAATGTATATGGAAGACTGTGATTTTCTCTCCTTTCAACAACTAATGATAAATTGATGATTTCCCCCGCTTGTTCATCCAAAATCCCATATTGCTCAACACCATTTAATTCAAATGTTGTAAATTTCATTACTATTCACCCCATTAATTTTCTTTAGTGGAAAACTTTCTATATGTAAAATACCGCCAAAGCTTTTCCACTGGTCCATACTTAAATTTTATAAACCAGATTTCCGCAATAATAACTTGAATCACAAAAATAATGATAGCTAATAGCATACTCGTTCCTAATGTTAGTTTACTATATAATCCTAAACCATAGCTGTAAAAAATTAGAGTACCAATAACAGATTGAGTTAGATAAATGGTTAATGACATTCTTCCCGCTGCTGCAAATGGTTTAAATAGCTTAATCAAGCGTTGGTTTGTCAAGAGAAGGATTAATAGTGAACTATAAGCAAAGCTTAAAATGGTTCCACCTAATGTTTGCTGAATATATGTATACGCAATATTAGCATCTACTAAAACTGGAAGTGATTTTAAGAAAAGACCTATTGGCATTGAAATGATGAATATAATAAGCCATTTTTTCCTTTTTTTATGTGCTTGTTGAAGCCACTTTAATTTTGCTGCACCTGCTCCAATCATCATTAATGGAATTATACCGAGAATTAGAAAAGCAATATTCTCCGGTCCGTTTACCATATACCAGTCTAAAAGCCTTTGGCGGGTTATCTCCCAATAATCACCAGATACATAGGTTTCTACAGAATTTGTAATGCTGACAATATCTGAGTACATACTTACATCACTTTGATAAAGGATATTTATAATCATAATAAATAGACTGAATAGCATACTCGGAACAAAAAATAGGATAGCACCAATCGTAAGTAATTTTCTGCCTGACCAATTTAGCATTGGCAATAAAATTAAACCGAATACTGCATAATTAATTAAGATGTCACCTGACCAAATGAAAAACGCATGAATAACTCCTATAACTAACAGAACCAATAATCTTTTTACACCAATTTTATAAAAAGGTATTCCTTTTTCAGTAGTTCTCTCTCTCAAGATGATTAATCCATATCCAAACAACATCGCAAAAATAGGATAAAAGCTTGATTGTATGAATACTTGAATCCATTTAAATAAGGTGCTATCAGCATCCTTCCACCATTCATATGGATCGTAATAAAGGATCGGGGACTCAAAAGATATCATATTAATTAAAAAAATGCCTAGTAAACTAATCCCCCTTAATATATCCAATGAGGAAATTCGTTCATTGGCTTGAGTAGGGAATAACCCATTGTTCATTTTACCACCATCTTATACAGATTTGATCCAACACCACCTTTGACATTTTTGGCGTGTCTCATTTTACCTTATTGTACAACGACTTCTTCAATTAGGCTAATTAATCACATTTCATTTTTCGCTTCATATGATATGTCAGATAGAAATAATTCTTTGGTTTAAGCTTATAGGATAAGGATGTGAACGGTAATGCCTGGGTTTGTTGGCGCCGTTCAAATTATGAATATTGGTTCGAGCGGTGTTTTTCATATTGGTGATGTGTTTCAAGTTACCCCAATCGCATCAGTAAAAACGTTTGCTGGTGCTGGATCATTTAATACTGGAGAGAGCTTAGCCGTTCAAAATTATCAATCGGCTACAAATACATTAGACAATGATGGACTAGATCAAGGCAACTTCTTTAATGTGTAGGTTCCACTTACTTTTTATCTTAAGGGTGATAAAATGAAAATAAATGTTCAACAAACCATTCAAATTCGAATGATAAAAATAGGTGGAATAACGAATTCATCCGTCTTTCAAATTGGAACTGCTGGCATTATTAAACCTGCTTCCTACCTTTATAATACTGGAGGCTTCGTTAGGCCAGCACCAACAGTTGGTGAAGTTGGTGCTCCAATTGGTAAAACGACACTTGTACCATTAAGAGAGGAGAAAATGAACAAACCATTTGATAATAAGGGAGGTTTTACAAATGAATAATTACAGCAGCCATATTCAACAATTGTACCAATATATTCAGTATCAACAAAAAAAACTTTCCCATTTTGAAAAAAAAATAGAAAGCTTATCTAAGGATATACAAATGCTGAAGGATAAGCCACCCATCAATGTTGAGAGATTAGAGTATAAATTTGATCAATTAAAAATTGAAAAGCTGGATGGGACTTTAAATATAGGGGTCAACCCAGCAGATCTTAATAATATTGAAGATATGGAAGTCCCAACTCCTCCATTTCAACAAAATGCAGTTGCTAATCCTGCCTTTAGACAAAACTTACTAGATAGAGTGAAACAGTATATTGATAAAGATGTATTAGTTGTTATTCGTGAAACTGAAGCCCAGTTAGGATTTAAATTAGATCATCAATATCGGGACTTTATTATTAATGATTTGCAAAAACAGCTTCCACAGCGCGTCGACTATTTTATTAATTTAATTGCGGGTGAAAATCAAGGAAATATATCTGATGATAAATTATTAAATCAAGCATTTATTAGAATGAAGGCTGATATAGATCAGGCTGTTTATATGTTTGTTTCGCAATTACCACAAAACATGAATGGAGATGGAAATAATGGAGCTTAATGTCATCAATCGAGACATAAATGTTGAACATATACGAGTAATTGGGATATCCAGTTCTTCTTTGTTTCTAATCGGTGATGCTGACACGATACAACAAGCGTCAACCTTTGATACACCAACAGAATCATTAATTATTGGACCATTCACTCCTTTTGTTCCTCGATAATCATGTTACCTAAAAGAAACTCATTTGTTGATGAAGTTCGCATAAATGATGTCGTAATTGGGTCCAATTTTCAAATAGGTGACTCGTCACTAATTAATACACACTCAAAAGTATTTGCTCTTCATAGAGAAAAGGAATTATTTTTCGGTTTTGAATCTGATTATGAGGATTTCATCGTTTTTACAGAGCCAATACCCATTCCACCAATTTCTGAAAAACTACATTTTAAAAAATTCAATGCCAATCCTACTATCCATGTTTCCTTTGTTAGAATTATCGGTCTGTCTACTAGCTCTATTTTCCAAATAGGTAATACAAAAAAAGCTTATCTTGAATCAAGAATTCATCACACAAGACAGCTAGAAGAACATAAAGAAAATATCACAGATAGAAATGAATAACATACACTAGGATTATAATCTATTCACAGGAAAAGGATGTTGATCAATGCCTGCTATTGTCGGACCTTTGCAGATTGTAAGTATTGGAACTAATGGTGTAACACATTTTGGGGATACGGCGGTGATTTCACCAAAGGGCAGTTTTAAGTATTTTACTGGCTCAGGAACGATTAATACTGGAGCCCTATTTATAGTTAATAATGCGTTTAGCATTACAGCCACTTTTGATGCGAACCTTATCGATCAACCAATATTCGGAAATAATTAACATTAACAGACAATCAAAATACCGAACAACTCATAGATTTAATCTGTTGTTCGGTACAATTTTAGATTTCATTACATCTTCAATAAATGTCCACCATCAAAGAAATATAAATATTTTTCAACGATTTCTTTCTTTAAAATTTGCTTAAGTGCTTTTTCATACAACTCTAATTGAACTTTATACCTTTTTTCTAGCACTGGTTTTGCTTCATCAAATCCACCTTTATAGCGATCATGAATCCCATCTGTTTTAAAATCCAGCAAATATATTCCTTCATCTGTTTCCATGATACAATCAATGACACCTTGGACAAGGATGGTCTCCTCTCCGCTAGTCTCGTAAAGCTCTTGTGCACTAATGGCCATACTAAAAGGAACCTCCCTTTGAACCTTTTTAGCATCAAGTAATTTTCCCCCTATTTGTGTTGAAAATAAAAGGATAATTTGTTGAATATTTATCGCTCCGATTTGTTCCTTTGTTAATAACTCCTTCTGTAACATTTCATCTAACAAATCCTTTACGGATTCAGTGGTTGGAGCACTTTCTAACGAAAGATGCTGCATGACCATATGCATTGCAGTTCCTCGTTCAGCAGGTGAAAGTGCTTTTTCTCTCATAAAGCGTGGACGATTAAATACTGGCTTCTGCGATTTTTGTATTAATTCTGTACTTGCCGATTCGTCACGAATTTCGTACAACCTTTTCAATTCAGATACAGATTGTTTAGATCGACTAATTGTTGAAGAAAAAAACGGATATTGATAGGATAGTCGTTCATTTATTTCTTCATTTTGCTCCGTTTGAATATTGACCATTTTTCCTTCCCTTATTTTATCAATCCAATCTTCATCCAGTTCTTCATTTGATTCAGCTTGACTTACTAGCCCCTCTTTTTCTATGACCTCAATTCTCCAACAAGATGGATGTTCAGCAATCTCAGCTGGTAGAAGTGGGCTTTTCTGTACCTGGTTTGAATGAATATGTTCACAATTTTGATGACGAATGATGCTCGGTCCAATCCAATCTAAATAGGAGCCAGCATTAGCCCTTAAACTATCTTTTAACAGCCATTCTGTATGATCCAACACTTTAGCCCACTTGGATATTGTTTTTTCTGCATTTTTAACAGAACTAACCAAATAAAGCTTTTCTTTCGCTCTCGTTAAGGCTACGTATAAAACACGCATTTCTTCTGAAATCGTCTCAAGCTTTTTCTTCCGCTTAAAAGCAAGCTGAGGCAGGGATGGGTAAGTAATTCTTTTTTCTACATTGACATATTTTGATGCAAACCCATACTCCTTATCAAACAAGTAGGATTGATTGATGTCCATCATATTCAACTTTCTTGATAAGCCTGCGACAAAAACAACAGGAAATTCTAATCCTTTACTTGAGTGGATTGTCATTAATTTTACAACATCCTCTTGTTCACTTAGAGCCCGTGCTGCTCCTAAATCATCCCCTCGCTCCTGCATCCTCTCTATAAATCGCAGAAAACGAAACAATCCTCGAAACGACGTTTCTTCATATTGTCTTGCACGATCGTAAAAAGCACGTAGATTTGCTTGACGCTGTTTTCCTCCTGGCAAGCCACCAACAAAATCATAAAAGTAAGTGTCACGATATAACTGCCAAATAAGATTCGACAATGAATCCTGTCTCGCCAATCCACGCCAGCGCTGTAAATTCTCAATAAAAATACTTAATTTTTCATAAAGCTGTTCATTTTCTATTTCAGGTTTCCTTAATATAAAGTGTTTGACAGCCTCATAAAACGTGCCATTTTTTGATTGAATCCGAATGGTTGATAAATCCTCCTCATCCAATCCACAGATTGGAGATCGTAAAACAGAGGCAAGCGGAATATCTTGATATGGATTATCGATAACCTTTAATAAAGAAAGCATAATAGAAATTTCAGTTGCATTGAAATAACCTGTAGAAAGATTTGCATAAATAGGAACACCCTCTAATTTAAATTGCTCCATAATTTCTGGTGCCCATGGCATTGATCGTAATAGAATGACAATATCTCGATATTGAATTGGACGATACGTCCCTGTTTTCGAATTAAATATCGGTTGCTTTTCTTCAATCAGCTGCTTAATTTTTCTTGCCATAAAACGAGCCTCGAGCTGGGATTGCTCTAACTCTACCTGATCAAATTGATCAATTGCCGTTTCTTTTTCTTCATCAGTTGAATCAATCGTTTCATCCGCTTGATTAATAATCGCAAGCTCTATAGGATAAATCTCATTTTCAGGATATGCAGCACCTTTTACCAATTCAGCCTGCTGGTCATATTCAATTTCCCCAACCGTTACTCCCATAATTTGTTTAAATAAGAAATTTGTGCCTGCTAATACTTCAAAACGACTACGAAAGTTTTTGGAAAGATCGATCCGTAAACCTGTTTCCTCACCAGTTAATTGGAATCGATTATACTTACCTAAAAATAAGTTAGGCTCTGCTAGACGAAAACGATAGATTGATTGTTTCACATCGCCTACCATAAATAGATTTCCATTTTCCTCACTATCGTAGGTAACAAGCTTTAAAATCGTTTCCTGAACCATATTTGTATCTTGATATTCATCTACTAAAACTTCCTTAAATTGATTTCGATAATCTAACGCAGCAATCGAAGGCTTAACCTGTTCAGCATTTGGCTCCATTAAAATTTGTAAACAGTAGTGCTCCAAATCGGAAAAATCTACTAGCCCTTTTTCTGTTTTAATTTTTGCCATTTGACAAGAGAATTTCTTTGTCAATTCAACTAATGTTTCAATTCGATCCTTCATTTCTCGCATATCCTTGATGAAGGACTCGGGTTTTCTTGAAAATAATTCAGCTTTTATCTTTTCTAGCACTTTTTTCGCAGCTTTTCGCAAATCATCAGCTTTTTTAACAAGATCTTTATCAAAGTCATCTCCGCGGCAACTTTTCGCCCGAGAAAAGCTCCAAGTATTCATTTCTTGATATAGGTCTTCCCAAGAGCTTTCACTTGCATTTAATAAACGTTCAACGATGGAAAGGTCATCCAAATAATTTTCTGCTCTTGGTGCTGGTCCACCCGGAAGCTTACATATTTCATTGGCCTCCTCGAGCATTTCTTTCGCTCCTTGCAGACTTAGTTTAATATCAACTAATAAGTCATTTATGAAAGGTAGCTCATTTATCACTGTCGACTCATTAACACAGTACATCGCAATTACTTCATCTAACCATTTATTCGGCTCTGGGTGTGAACGGGAAAAATCATAAAGCTTATGAATAAGTTCTTGTAAGGCTGAATCGCTTCGGTCATTTGTAAAGGTATCAACCACCTTATAAAAAGCCTCATTCTGTTCTTTACCGTATTCCTCTTCAAATAATTCATCTAACACTTCATCTCTTAATAGATCTGCTTCCGTTGAATCAGCTATTCGAAAGGTAGGATCGATATCAATTAAATAATAATATTTACGAATCACTTCTAAACAGAAGGAATGTAAAGTAGAAATTGACGCTTTATTTAAAAGACTTAATTGGCGCTTTAAACGTTTCGAAGTTGGATTATTAGTAATCTCCTTTTCCAATGCTTGTCCGATTCGATGTCTCATCTCCGCTGCTGAAGCATTTGTAAAAGTAACAACCAATAATTCATCAACATCTAGCGGATCCTCTTGATTAATAATTTTTTTTATGATTCTTTCAACTAATACAGCCGTTTTTCCTGATCCAGCAGCAGCAGCAACAAGTATATCCTGATCTTTTGCCATAATGGCTTTCCATTGATCGTCAGTCCAGGTGACATCAACTGGTTTATTGGGTATGGATGACTTCATTTTCACTTACCTCCTCTCTCATTCGATTTAAAACATCTTCTTGCTTTTGTATAGTTAAGTTTCGATAATTATTATCTTCCAATGATTGATCAAATTGACAAACCGATTTAAACGAACAATAATCGCATGGTGTACGCTTTTTTAATTTATAAGGAGCAATGTCAACCATTCCAGATGTAATTTCGTTACCAGATTTCTCATATAGCTTTCTGACATAGCGATTCATTAAAGTAAAGTCCTTCTCGCTAGCTACTTGTGATCGAGATGATAAAGTCCCATCTTTTTTAATTTCTGCAGAAACAATCTTTGATTTTCCACTTTCTAAAGATTGATCCATTAATTTAATAGCACCTTCATCATCCAAAAGAAGTCCCTTCATTTTAAAGCTCTTAAAAATTTCTTCATCAATTTCTTCCAATGTTAAAAGTTTATTGCTTTTTATGATTGGATTATGAAGATGGAAATATAGGACACCAGCGGGCATTCCGGGTGTACCAATCAAGCTTTTAGAATGAGTGACAACAATGTCCAAATAAGTGAGCATTTGCAAGGCTAATCCATAATAAACTTCTGTGAAATCTAGTTCCTTCGCACTTGATTTATAATCAATAATCCGTAAATACACTTCATTTTCATCTTGTGCCTTATCTACTCGATCAATTCTTCCTTGTAAAGCCATTTTCGTACCATTTTTTAATGAAAATGTTAGAGGTGGCAAAGCAGCTTTTGGACCAAAACCAAGCTCTAGACCAACAGGTGCAAATCCACTTACTTTTGCATGTTCACTTAATATGTGTGATGCCCGACCAATAACCTGTTCAAGCTTCCTCTTAATATAGTGATGACGGTTCGAGCTTAATAGAATTTGATGCTGCAATCTTGGAGCTAAATAAGCTACTGCTTCTTTCGCTAAATAGGCACACTGCTCTTTTGTAAGATTTGACCAGGAAACACCACTCTTTTGAAGTTCATCTGCAATCCATTTTAGCGCTCCATGAAATAAATCTCCTATATTCGGAGCATCTAGTTTAAAAACCTCTCGTTCATGGAGCTTTAATCCATGAGTAGCAAAATGAGCAAAAGGACATGAATGAAATAACTCCATCCGAGAGACACTTGCAAGAATGGTTTCCCCGTAAAGCTCCTTACTCGTATGTTCAGATAATTTTTTTGTACGATTTTCATAGAAAAGACTAGACAGTACATGCATTGCTTTATTTTTTTGTAACGGGTTTTCAAGATAATAATGGTAGATATCCCACCAAATGGTCGCCATTGGGTACTTTCGAAGCTTTAATTGTAATTGAGTTGTTAAATAAGAGATTGTAGAATTTGGATGTGAGACATACTCAAGCTGCTCTTCATCCATTAATTCAGATGGATCATTAACAACTACTTTTTCTTCTAACATTGGAAATATATCCTTCATCCGTTTTACATAGAGAGATGGCAGCAATGCTTTACCTTCTTCATTTGCAATCGGATAAGTGATATAGAGCACTTGTGATGAAGTAGTCAATGCTTTATAAGCAATAAATTCCTCATCTAGCAATTTCGATTTGCTACTAGGAGCTAACTGCATTCCATGACCTAATAAAATTTCTCGATCAGAATCAGCTAGGACACCATCTTCACTTATTTTTGCTGGAAGTACCCCATCGTTTAAACCAATGACAAAAGCAGCCTTAACATCTGATAGTCTAGATAATTCAAGATTAGCAACTAATACTTGATCAATTGCAGGTGGAACGATCGAAAATTTCATTTCTTCTATTCCCGCATCTAAAATCATGGCAAATTTCTTTAATGAAAGTTCCTCGTCTCCAAGCACCTCAACAAATTGATCAAGTAATTCAATGACTGCATTCCATGCCTGATCATATTCTCTAGCAGATAATAAATCACCTTGTTCTTCAGCAGTTAGCTTTAGCTTTTCTAGCTTAGCAGGAATATCTAAGTCTTCTAAAAAAGCAAATACAGCCTCACAAAGGTCTTTCCCTAACCCGCCTTTGCTTATTCGACGTGAAAGCCTTAATATCGGTGTTGTAATCAATTCTTTTAATTCATTTAATTCCTGTTCCAATTCCTTCTCTTTGTCTGTTTGAGGGAAGGATTCAAGCTCAAGGCCTCGAAATCTTCGATAAATCCATTTTTCTTTACTTGTCCATTTTTTCCCTTGAATTCCATATGCAAGCACATAATTTTCAAGCTGATCCATTTTTTCTCTTAATCTATTAAAATCTTGATTTAATGGAAATAATAAATCTGTCTTTACTGCACGAAAAATTGATTCATAACGCCAATAGTTTCCTATCGTTTCTAAAGTCGAACGTAATAGCTCAATTAACGGGTGATTAAGCATCGATCTTTTCTGATCAATAAAATAGGGAATGTCATAATCATAAAAACAAGTTTCTAATATTTCCTGATACTCATGACCATTTCGGACTAAGATGGCAATATCATGATACCGATATTCCTTCTTTCTCACTAATTCTCGAATTTCCCGTGCAACCGCCTCTATTTCTGCTCTACGATTCACTGCTTGGAAAATTCGAACATTCGGTGCATTGTTATAAGCCCTGACAGGTAGTTGCTCAAAATGTGATTCTAAGTAGGCTAAGCTATCATGAGAATATCGAAAAGGGGTTTTTAGCATTTGATTCTCCTCAATTATGCTCCCACTTAATTTAGCCATTTCATATAAGGTTAAATATGTTTCTGCCGTCATTTTAAATAGTTGCGATTCGTTTAAGCTTCCATGTGTAATCGGCTCATCAAGTGTCAATGCAATTGATACTCGTTTACATGATTTCATAAGCTGGTCAATGACCAAATATTCCTGAGGAGTAAATCGATAAAAACCATCAATATAAATTTCAGCTTCTTGTATATAAGAAGAATGCTGGATGGAATCTGCAAGAAGTTTTAAATAATCTTCTGAATCAAGATATTTATTTGCAAGCTTCTCTTCAAAATTACGATAAATTAATTCTAAATCATGCAATTTGTCAGCCAACGCCTTCGTCGCTTGCTCATTTTCTAATTCAGCTTGTTTTTGAGCAAGATCCAGCGGTTCAACACAATATCTCTTGAACTCGGTTAGCATCATTTCCACATGTTGAATAAACCCTGTTTTATCAGCAGCACGACCAAATAATTTTAATTCATCCTTTTTATCTTCAATGATTTTTCGAATCAACATATTTAAGCCTTCACTCGTAATATGCATACGGCTAATTCCGCCCGTTGATTGAAGAATTCTCCATGCAAGGCGCGAAAAACTAAATACCTGAGCACGAATCATTCCACCTAGGCAAGGAGTTTTAACTAAATTGTATTCAGATTGAAAAGTCATTTGATCAGGTACTAAATAAATGATTGGAGAACCATTCGGCTCATCTATTAATTTCTTTCGAATTTCATCATTTATTATTCTCGTTTTGCCCGTTCCAGAACGACCAATGATAAAACGAACAGACATGATTTCATCTCCTACCTACAAATTTATATTCTACTATTATAATATAATTCTTTGGTTGAAATCGATGAAAATACTGGGTCGTTCTTTTTAACATGACATCTAATAAGAACAAATGCGCAAGCGCCTTGATTATCGATATAAAGACTGGGAAAATTGGCAGTAGAATTTTACTTGGAAGGACTTCGACTAAGATAAAGGAAACACAGGTGACTAAAAGGCGAAACGATGCCCGCTTATCGTAGAGAGGAGTGCTGAAGTACGCTAGACGACGGCTACTTTCGCTAGATACAGCATACATTTTTCATAACTTATACTCTTAAAAAATTTATGCATTCTTATCTTATAAAAAAATGTGGAAATGGCAATATCGTAGCTGCCATATTCCTCACTTTTTCATTGGGAATCAATCTCCATCAAATAAATTAAAAAGACCTTTCGCTATGCTTCCTTCATCCTTAGACCCTCCGGCAGCAGGCATTGCGGCAAATACTCTGCTTGCTAGACGACTAAATGGAAGTGATTGTACCCAGACAGACCCAGGACCTCTTAATGTAGCAAAAAATAAACCTTCTCCACCAAATAATGCTGTTTTTACTCCTTTTACAAATTCAATATTGTAATCAACATCTTGGGTCATTGCTACTAAGCAACCTGTATCTACTCGAAGTGTCTCTCCTACAGCAAGATCCTTTTTATGTATCGTCCCACCAGCATGGACAAATGCTAGACCATCACCTTCAAGCTTTTGCATAATAAACCCTTCTCCACCAAAGAAACCAGTGCCGATTTTTCGTTGAAATTCGATTCCAACCGAAACACCTTTTGCAGCTGCTAAAAAAGCATCCTTTTGACATATAATCTTTCCATCTAGTTCACTTAAATCCATTGGAAGAATCTTTCCAGGGTAAGGAGATGCAAAAGAAACATGTTTTTTCCCAATACCGACATTAGTAAATGTTGTCATAAACAAGCTTTCACCAGTAAGCATTCTTTTCCCTGCATTGAAAAGCTTACCCATGAATCCCCCTCCACCGGAAGCCCCATCTCCAAAGATTGTTTCCATATGAATATCATCTTCCATCATCATTAATGCTCCTGCTTCAGCTACCACTGTTTCCTCTGGATCAAGTTCCACTTCAACAAACTGCATATCGTCACCATAAATTTTGTAATCAATTTCATGATTGTTCATCGAAATTCCTCCATAATATAAGTACAAGTTTTATTCTTATTTTATATAAAGTTAATATTTACAGCTATATTATTTACGTAAAATTGATATATTAGTTTCGAGTTAGAAAAAATTAAAACGAATCCCTGAGAAATCCTTTCTTGAGAGGATTCCCTACTCCAGCTTTCTAAAATAACAATAAAAAGCAGTATCATCAATAATCTACTGCTTTTTTTACTTGGTCCTTTCTATTTCACAATAGGCTTTTTAAAGATTTTTTATCAATTTTACCTACATGCGTTTTAGGTAATTCTTTAAGAATAATAAAAGATTTAGGCACTTTATATGCAGCTAATTTTGTTAAACAGTATGCTTTCAGACCTTCTTCTGTAAGAAGATGGTTATTTGTTAAAGTAATAAAAGCAGTTACTTTTTCTCCCCATTTTTCGTCAGAAACACCTATAACTGCTGCCTCGTCGATTTGTGAATGTTCACATAGCCACTGCTCTATTTCTAATGGATAAACATTTTCTCCACCACTAATAATCATATCATTTTTTCTTCCGACAATATAATAGTACCCATCGTCATCCATTATTGCTAGATCACCAGTATATATCCAACCAGCTATTAATGTTTCTGCAGTTACAGCTGGATTATTCCAATATTCCTTGAACGAATGCTTCCCCTTAATTAGTATTTCTCCAACTTCCGAAGCTTTTGCTTCTTCTCCATTTAACTTTAACAGTTTAATATCATTGAATATCATTGGCCTTCCTATTGAACCTTTTTTAATAGACGCCTCTTTAGGAGTAATGAAAAAATTATTTGGACCTGCTTCAGTTAATCCGTAACCTTCTTTAAAAGGCAAGCCTTTTTTAGCAAAATGCTGATAAATCGATAATGGACAAGGAGCACCTCCTGAAAGAAATACCTTCATTTCAGGAAATTCAAGTTTTTCAAACTCCTCCGTTTGCTGCATCATATGATACATAGTCGGAACAAATAAAGCGATTGTACATTTATATTTTTTTAAATAATACAATGCCTCCTTAGCTTCAAAATGATTACCAATAACAACTGTTCCTCCATTCAGCAAAATGGGGAGAGATAAAGCATTAATACCACCCGTATGAAATAACGGCATATAAGTTAATGTCGTTTCTTCTCCTGTTAACCCCCAACTGATAATCGTATTCAAAGCATTCCAATTAATTGATTGATGGGTAAGAACGACTCCCTTCGGTTTCCCAGTTGTTCCTCCAGTATAAATAATAAGCCACGGGTCTTCATCATCGATCTCCTTGCTACAAAAATCATCTTTGTCATTTTGATGATGGAAAAGTGATAGTGAATATGCATGATTTACATTTAAATCCTGCACTTGTTCAACAAATTTTTCATTATATAATAATATTTTTGGTGAGCAATCATCTATTATATATTTAAGTTCATAAATGGAAAGTCGCCAATTTAACGGGACAAAAATCGCTCCTATTTTTCCACATGCAAACATTATTTCAATTAGCTCTACTTGATTTTGGGCAATAGCTGCAACACAATCCCCTTTGTCTATACCTTTAGATAATAAAATGATTCTCCATCTATTTACATGCTCATTTAGCACTTTATATGTTAAGTTTTTTTCACTTTCAATATCGATTAAAGCAATTTTATCCCTAGACAAACTAGCTCTCTTAGTCAACCAGTCCACACTAGTCTCTCCCTTCGAATGTGTTAACCTTATTTTAGGAATAACGGTTACAAATTAGTTACACTTCACTATTGGAAGAGAATTCTTTATTCAAGTAAGCGATGCAAATGCAATCACTAGTTTAGCGAATAAAATACGGGAAAAAACCTATAAAGGAATATATATGTCTTTTTAATTAACTCACAAAAACTATTGTTACCCGATGCTTCCACTATTTTGAGTTCCTATAGATCCCAATTGTCAAAAAGTGATAGAAATCGATCTTTATATAGTGAAGGAAAAATTTTAATACCGACTTAATATTTTTGTAATTTTCTGTTATTTTGTGGTAATATAATTTATAATACGATTTATCACTCCATTTAAAGTATCGAAAGGTGGCAATGCATATGTCTCTATCTTCCTTGATTCCAATTGCGTTCACCATATTATTAATCGTTTGTCTTTTCATTATTATCTACAATCGCTTCATTAAGAAGAAAAGCATCTCTAATATCTATACACCGTTTGATCATATTACTGGACTGAGCGAGGTCGACTATCACGAAGAAAAGCTAGATAAGGAAAGTAGAAACGCTGAGGGTGATGATAAAGATAAAAACTGCTCCACCGAATAATTAGTCCAATTAACTTAATAATTTTCCCTTTACTCAATCAAAAATGCGGGATAGATTTATCCCGCATTTTTGATTGAAAACCTTTTACATCATAATACCTCCATCGACATGCAGAACGGTTCCATTAACATAGTTAGATTCATCAGATGCTAAAAATAAATAGGCATTCGCAATATCTTCAGGCTTTCCTAATCTCTGTAAAGGTATCATCGACTTCATTGATTCAATTACTTTTTCAGGTACTGTTGCTACCATATTTGTTTCGGTAAATCCAGGTGCTACAGCATTTACATTAATTCCTTTACGCCCAAGCTCCTTGGCCCAAGTTTTTGTCATACCAACAATTGCTGCTTTTGCAGCAGCATAATTCGTTTGTCCAACATTTCCATATATACCACTTACTGATGAGGTACTAATTATTTTCCCTTTTCCTTGCTCAACCATAAATGGAACAACCTCTTGGGTACAATTAAAAACTCCTGTTAAATTGACATCCAATACTTGCTGAAAATCCTCTTGCTTCATTTTTGTTAGCATGGCATCTCGTGTTATACCTGCATTATTTACAAGTATATCTATTTTCCCATACTTACTTATGGAAACTTCCACCATTCTTTGAACACTTTCTTTACTTGAAACATCAACTTGAACAAATAAGGCGTCATAGCCTTCTTCTATTAATTCATTTTGTTTCAAGCTCCCCTCTGCTTCATTATAATCAGCAATAATAACCTTTGCCCCTTCCTCTACAAAGCGTCTTGCCGCAGCATATCCAATTCCATTTGCTGCTCCTGTAATTAAAGCTACCCGATCTTTTAACCTCATGCGAAATCCTCCTTACCCTTGTTTTAAAAATGTTTCTACGACACTAGTAAGTTGCATCAAATCATCAACTAAAGGTGAGTGCCCACAATCCTTTAATTCGACAAAACGAGCGCTTTCTCCTAGGTCTTCGATAATTTCATTGGTCATTTCTGCATTAACGACGTAATCACGGTCGCCTCTTAAGATGAGGACCGGAATGTCAATATCTTTTGCTTGATTCGTCCCTAATTTAAGTCCATTATGATAGGAGCTTAAATTAAATGTATTCAATGCATGATAGACTTCAGCAATATTTCTTTGTGTTCGCATATCATCAATATATTCCTCATAGTGGTTCAGTTCTGGCTGGTTCTTTGTATAAATTAATCCATTCCACATCGCTTTTAAAAACTCTCTATTATTCGTCTCATAAGCTGTTTGAACAGCTATCGTTTTACCTGAATCTCTTTTAATTTCGTCTAAGGCTGATAAACGATTTCCTATATCAAGTGTTCCATCTGACTTTGTTCCATAAAAAGGATAGCCTCTTGTCGAAGCAGATGCTAAAAGAATAAGCCTATCACATAAACCAGGATAATCAGCGACAAACTGCATCCCAATTGCCCCTCCAGTAGACCAGCCCATAATTGAAAACTGTTTTAAGTCAAGTTGATCAACAAATAGCTTTACATCATCAGAGAAATCCTTTATTTGATTGACTTGCTGATGATAACTCGATTGCCCAAATCCGCGAAGATCAATAGCATATAACTTATAGCTAGGATTCAAGCTTTCCATGAACAAATCCCAGTGCTTTGAAGAGGTCATATTCCCGTGAATGAGTAAAAGAACCTTTTCCCCTCCATCACGCTCACGATATGAAAGAGTTTCACCATTGGATAGCCTTACATTTTTTAATGTTATCTTCATTCTCTATCCCCCTAAATATGATATTCCCCAGCGAATCGTTGTTGCTCCCCATGCATAGCCAATTCCTGCACTAACTAATACAACAATATCTCCATCTTGAATTTTCCCTTCTTGTTCTGCTAATTCCAAAGATAAAATTTGATCAAATTGCCCTATATGCCCATAGTTTTCCAGATAAATAGATTGTTCCTCTTTCATTCCTAATTCCTTTAATACAAATTGATGGGCGGATTTTTTCATATGCAGCATGGCTATATAGTCGATTTCACTTTCTGTGTAACCGCTTTTAAAAAGGGACTCCCGAATCACCTTTAAAAAGTTTTCCATTGATTTATGTTCGAGTCTTTTTTTCATTCCTTCAGGATCAAGGACATCTAATCTCAATAATCCTTTATCAAGAGCATCATGGGTCATTGGATTTTTTGTCCCACCAGCCGTAACGACCACATCCTCTGAAAAGGAACCATCTGTCATTATTTCCGTTTCTAACAATAGATTTCTTTTTAAACCTTTTTGTAATAGGATGGCACCTCCTCCAGCACTTAAATTAAACATAAACCGTGTTCTTTCATTTTGATAATCAATAAAATCACCGTTGCGATAGCCACCTGCAAGTAAAACGACGTTTATTGATGGGTCTGCTAGCATCATACTTTTTGCAACTTTTAAGGCCATTATCGTTGTTCCACAGCGAAGGGCTATGTCAAATGCCCAGGCATGATAGGCTCCAATCTCATCTTGCATTTTAATGGCTGCCGTCCATAATGGATATTCTTTATGTTCCTCTCCTATATAAATGATTAAATCAATTTCTTTCGGATCAATTCCTGCTACAGCTATCGCCTTTTTTGCTGCCTTTATTCCCATTTCACAAGTATGATCATCTGGTCCAGGAAGGAGTTTCCGCTTTATTCCCATTTTCTTTTCAACAATATCTTTCGGAATTCCTGCTTTCTTCGCAATATTCTCTCCAGTTATTTCATTTTCAGGTAAATAAATTCCTGTACTTAAAATTCCAATATCCATCCTATCACCTCCGGTCAGCTTGCCAATTTTCGATCCTTTTTTGCTTGGGTCTTTCCTAGTTTTTTCTTTCCTTTCCAACCAAGAATCGTTCCTACTATTCCTGCAGGAAAAAACATCACAACCACTATATATAAAATGCCAAAAAAGATGATCCAACGTTCAAATATTGGAAAGTTAGTTGCAAGCACACTAAGCCAATGGTGGGCAATTTCAATTAACCCCGCTCCAATAATTGGCCCGATTAAAGTTCCTACTCCACCAATAATAGTCATTAATAAAGCGTCTAAAGTAGTATCCATCGCAAAGACACTTGTGTTAACAAATCGCAATGACATCACATATAAGGAACCGGCTAATGACGCAGTCACTCCTGCAACCACACTAGCAATGATTTTGTAATAGAGGGGAATATACCCAAGTGACTCAACTCTCTGCTCGTTTTCTCTAACAGCCAACAAAACACGTCCAAGCGGCGAACTAGTAAATCGCTTTAATGCTAGAAAAATAATAATCATTAGGAATAAGCAAGTTAAGTAGAATATCGTTCGATCCTTAAATGGATCTGGCACTCGAAATGTAAAGCCATCATTTCCAAATGTTAAAGTTCTCCACTTTTCCGCTCCAACTAAGAATAAACTCGCGAATGCTAAAGTGAGCATTGCGTAAAAATGACTTCTTAATCTTAATGTAAGTAAGCCTACAATGAAGCTAATAATAAACGAAATGATAAGTCCTACAATGATTGACACAAGCAGCCACCCCAATGTTGGTTCAAGTCTTTGAAGAAAGATTCCAGTTGTATATGCCCCTATACCAAAAAACATTGCGTGGCCGAACGAAACAATTCCTGTATATCCGAGAAGTAAATCATAACTCATAGCAAATATCGCAAAAATAAAAATTTGCGTAAGAAGAATTAGCATGCTCCTTGAATCATTTAAAAATGGAAAAATAATTAATCCTACCGCAATGATAATCATGGCAAAGCTTGAAATGCTTACTCTGTTTTTCATTGTTTCACCCCTTTACCTTAAATAAGCCTTGCGGTCTAAAAATTAATACAATCGCCATTAAAAGCATATTGACCGCTAGCGATAAGTCCGGTACAAAATAAGCCATAAAGGACCCCGATAAGCCTACTAGCATTGCAGCAAACAATGATCCTGGAAAGCTTCCCATTCCACCAATTACCACGACTATAAATGCAAGAATTGCAAACTCCATCCCCATTTCTGCATAAACGACTCCTGAATAAGGAGCCAACAATGCTCCTCCTAGTGCTGCCATTGCCGATCCAACCATAAAGACTAGCATAAATATTTTTTTAATATTGATCCCCAATGATTGCACCATTTCCTTATCCATTACTCCCGCACGAACAATTAATCCTATTCTCGTATTTTTTAAAATGAATTGAACAATGGCAAACACAAGTAAACCAATGAAAATGATAAATGCACGATATTTTATAATAATGACATCGCCTAGCTGCCAGCTTCCTTGTAATAAAGCAGGTGCTTTTGCCACAATTTGATTTGGACCCCAAACCACTTTTAATAACTCAGATAGAACCAGCATTAATCCAAGAGTGATCAATATTTGCTGTATATGATTTCCATATACAGGCTTAATAATTATTTTCTCGGTAAAGGCTCCAAGAATTAATCCTACAATCATAGCTCCAATGATTGAAACTAAAAAACTGCCCGTCGATGTATAAATCCAAACACCACTAAACGCTCCCCAAGCGAAAAAACCTCCATGTGCAAAATTCAATACATCCATTAAACCAAATATTAATGTAAGTCCGGCTGCTAGAAGAAAAACGAGCATTCCTGTTGCAAGACCATTAATCATTAAATTGATAATTAACTCCACTCGTATACTCCCTCCCTTCCTTAAGCTATCCCTAAATATTTCCGTTTTAATTGCTCATCCTCTTTTAAATCATGCATTTTTCCTGAATAAGCTGTTTTCCCATCATCTATAATATAGAATCGATCACCTATAGCACTTGCCATGATAAAGTTTTGCTCAACTAAAACAATTGTCGTTTGTTTCTTCATCTCTTGAATCGACTCCATCACTTTCTCAACGACAATGGGTGCTAATCCTTTACTTGGTTCATCAATTAGAAGTAGTTGATTATTATTTAAGTAAGCCCTCGCAATGGAAAGCATTTGCTTTTGACCTCCGCTTAATAAACCACCCTGCTTTTTCCAAAATTTTTTCAAATCCGGAAAAAGATTTAACACCCATTCCATTCTTTTCTTCGTTTCTTCATCCTGTTGTTTCATAGCTACTTTCAGATTTTCCTCTACAGTCAACTGTCCAAATATCCCTTGATCCTCTGGAACATAACCAATGCCTAGACCGGAAATTTTATACGTTGGTAGACTTTGGATTTCTTTTTGCTGATAATAGACCTTTCCATGTAAAGATGGAGTTAAGCCCATGATGCTCCTTAAAGTGGTTGTCTTTCCTGCTCCATTTCTTCCTAATAAAACGGTCACTTCTCCCTTCTGAACCTCGAAGGATACTCCTTGAAGAATATGATATTGACCTATATAGGTTTGAATGTTTTCTACCTTAAGCAATGCTTCCATCATACAAACCTCCTAAATACGCTGATTGTACAGTCTCATTTTTCATAATTTCTTGTGGAGTACCCTCAGCTAGCAAGCTACCATTAAAAAGAACCATTACACTATCAGATAAATCCAGTATCATATCCATTTTGTGCTCAATTAAGATAATCGTTTTCTTTCCTTGCTTCTTAATTGTGTGAATGACGTCTAAAATGGCTGGTACTTCTTCAACTGACATTCCAGCTGTAGGTTCATCTAAAAGTAATATTTCCGTTTCTAATGCTAAAAGCATGGCAATTTCTAACTTTCTTTTTTCACCATGTGCAAGGTTTTTGGCGAATGAATTTGCCTTATTTTTAAGCATGACAAGTTCAAGCAACTGCTCCGCTTTTTCAGCTATTCCTAAATATTTCTGAAAATGTTTAAGCATTTGGTAGCGAATACCCATTTGTGATTGCACAGCAATACGAATATTTTCAATGACTGTTAAATTAGGAAAGACATTCGTTATTTGAAAGGATCGACCAATTCCTCTTCTTGTTCTTATTGCAGGAGATAACGCTGTTACGTCCTCTCCCTTTAAGTAGATCTGTCCCTTTGTTGGCGACAGCTGACCGCTTAATAAATTAAATAATGTTGTTTTTCCTGCTCCATTCGGACCAATAATTGATTTAAATTGCTTTTCATAAATGGTTAAATTCACATCATTTACTGCCATATGACCGCCAAACTTGATGGTCAAATTTTTCGTCTCTAATATAGGATTCATTTACTCACCACCCAATAAGTAATCATTTAATTAGTAGGGGATTTCTCCCCTACTAATTGGATTTGGAAATGTTATTAGTTTTTATTCCTAACCGGAGGTGCCGTTTCTTCAGGTGTCAACTCCCGAATAAGTACTGGAACTGGATATGAAACTCCCTCTTTTTTCTCAAGCTTAATGGCATACAAAGTTTGTAACGCTTGGTGGTCTTCTTTGCGAAATGTCATTTTTCCTTTAGGTGTATCGAAGCTCATGCCTTCCATCGTTTGAATGAGCTTCTCACTGTCTGTTCCACCTTTTGTCTTTTTTAATGCTTCAACAATCGAGATTGCCGCACTCATTCCTCCAGGTGTAAATAAATCTGGTACCTCGTCTTTGTAGCGCTTCTTATGCTCTGTTACCAACCAATCATTTATTTCATTTTTTGGTAAATCATGATAGTAAACAGTAAATCCTTCCATTCCTACTAATGGCTCCATTGTGGAAAGTGCTGCAATATCTGGAGCACCCGTAGAAATTTTAATTCCCTTTTCCTGAACCTTCATATCAGCAATTTGGTTCCAAGGTGAGTTAGCACCGGACCAAACAACATATAAATAATCTGGTTTTGAATTAATGATTTTTTGAATATTTGAAGTAAAATCAGTTGCATTAGGATCGGCGTATTCCTCTAGTGTAATTTTTGCACCAAGTTTTTCTGCTGCTTCCTTAAAGGCAGAAATTCCATCTCGTCCGAAAGAATAATCAGGAGCAAGTGTAGCGATTTTCACTCCTGGTTTCGCAATGGCTGCAGCACCTGCCACCGCATCCTGTGATGAATTCCGAGCTGTACGGAAAATATATTTATTAAACTCTGAACCTGTTATACTATCTGCAACAGCTGGTTCAACGACCATAATTTTTTCATATTCTTCTGCTAATGGTAGGACAGCAAGTGTATCACCTGAGCTAGACGAACCGACTAAGAAATCTACCCCATCCTCTTCAAGCAGCTTCGTTGCTTTTTTAACAGCTACTTCGGGCTTGGTTTCTGTGTCTTCATAAATAACCTTTATTTTCTTCCCATTTACTTCTCTTTTTCCATCTGTTGCATAGTCCAATCCTAATTCAAATCCTTGTTTCGTCTGCTTTCCATATGACTCTAACGCACCTGTCAACGAAGCAAGCACCCCAATCTTAATCGTACCCTTCCCATCCTTCTTTCCACTACTTGCTTTATTCGATCCACAAGCAGTTGTTAAAAGCAAAACAGTTATCACTACCCCAATTAGTATGGAAAAACGTTTCGTTCCTCTCACTCTTTCTCCCCCTTAACAATGATTTAAGCTTTTTGCTTTCATTCATCGTAAAGAATAGGAGTTACAAATAAGTTACAGGGAAAAGCAGCGCTATATCTTCGGTAAATTAATTTTTTTAATGGAATGTAATAATTTCTGGAGCATCTTCTCCTTTTAAAAAAAATTCAAAAAAGGGGAATCTCTATGAATTTTCTTAAAATAGGTTGACGATGATATGCTAGAAATGATAATTTAACAGTAAATATTTTTTTACCGGTAAAATATATGGAGATGATTAAATGGAACCAACTAGTGTCTATAAGATTAGCAACTATGAACAATTAAAAGCGCTTGCCGATCCGCTTAGAACAAAAATTCTTATGAATTTAGTTAAAGAGCCTTTTACAGGTCAACAATTAGCAGCCTTTTTAGGTATTACGCGGAATAATATTTATTTTCATTTGAAAGAACTTGAAAAACATGGATTTATTCATATTGTAAAAAAAGAGGAGAAAAATGGGATTGTCCAAAAATATTATCGTGCAGTTGCCAGTCGTTTTATACCTGAGGATCATTTGTTGCCTAATGGTGATTTAATAGAAACATCTAAACAAGTATTTTTTGAAACCATTGAACTAACGAGAAAAAAAATCAAAACAGCACCTAGTTCATCCTTTAAATTGAATGAATCTAATCAAAGTACTTGGAAAAACCTTGCAGCAACCTATCAATTTCAGGCAACTGAAGAAGAATTTACTCAGTTTCTTAACGAATTTAGTCAATTATATAAAAAACATTTTAATCCACTAAAAAAGTCAGAGAAAAATAATAATAGGAAGAGTTACTTTCTTTCGTTAATAGGTTTTCAGGATAATAGCGAAAAAATAACTTTTACTTACGAACACGAGGAGAATGGAAAAAATGAAAAGGATATTCGATGATTGGTTTACCGTTGAAGAAATTGATACTCATACTTTTGCCATAAGTGAATATGGCCATTGGGAAAAAGTACATTCCTTTTTATTAATTGGTGATAAAAAAGCTGCATTAATTGATACTGGACTTGGTATCGATCATATGAAAAGAATTACTGATCAATTGACACCACTACCAATTACAGTTATTACTACACACGTACATACAGATCATATTGGTAGTCACCAAGAATATGAAACAATTCTTGTTCATGAAGCTGAAGAGGATTGGTTAATAAACGGGATCAAGGGGCTTACTATCGAGAGAATAAGAAAGGACATTGCCCGTGATATTACTATTCCAACTCCAGCAACATTTAATGCAGATACCTATACTCCCTATCAAGGGAAGGCCACAGGTTTGTTATCGGATAAGGATGAGATTGATTTAGGAAATAGAATTTTAACGATTTATCATACTCCTGGACATTCGCCTGGTCATATTTCTATCTTCGATCATAAACAAAACTACTTATTTACTGGAGATTTACTATATACAGAAACACCGATATATGCTTTTTATCCAACTACTAGTCCTGAGGATCTAGTTAACTCCTTAGAAAGGATAACAACTCTGAAAAATGTCTCAAAAATCTTTGGCTCACACAATCAGTTAGGGATCGATCCATCCATTTTTTTAGAGGTGCAAGAGGCTGTGCGATTTCTTAAAGATAAGGATCTAGTCAGACATGGCACAGGTATACATACTTTTAAAAATATCAGCTTTCATTTTTAACAAAAGGCAACCAAATAATAAAGGAGGATTTTTAATGAATACAGAATTAAAGATTCAATCTCCTAAACTACCAAATCATCTTAATCCAATTTTTCTTCAAGAAGAAATCACTAGTGATCAATACTTTAAATCTTATCTTGCAGAAGATCAGGAATTGAATAATATACAAGTAGAAAAGCTTTCTTTCGAAAAAATGAAATTTAAAAATGTTGTTCTCAAAGAAGTATCCCTTCAATATATCGAGTTAACCGATGTTCTTTTCGAGAAATGTGATTTATCAAATGTTGATTTAAGCAACGCAATTATTCATCGTGTTGTATTCAAAGATTGTAAGCTTGTCGGCACAAACTTTTCCGGCTCTACCTTTCGAAATGTTACCTTTATCGATTGTTTTGGCGATTACAGTTCATTTGGTTTTTCAAACTTTAAAGACGTAGGTTTTCAACATTGCTCCTTATGTCAATCAGATTTTTATGAATCTAAACTAAAACATATTGAATTTCATCACTGTCACTTAAATCGCTCTAACTTTGCAGGAATAGTATTAAAAGGGATTGACCTTAGTAGTTGTTCATTTGAAAATATTACTATATCACTTGAAAATCTTGATGGTTGCATCATATCTTCAGAACAGGCTATCGGATTCTCACGAGCATTAGGTTTAGTTATAAAAGAGACCGAACACGAATGAAAGTGTTCGGCCATTGCTTGTTCCATAATAATATGGTGATTTCTACTTTTTCTAGTATACCCATTCAACTTTAAAAAAGGGATATTTTTATAACTTGTACTCATTTCAATCTTGCTACAATGCATCTATTTCCTCTGCTGCAAGAATCATTTCATACATATTTTTTGTTGCTTCCATTGGCTCCACACCAAATTCCTTTGCTAACACCTTTTTACAGCTATTATAATATTTAATCGCTTGCGGACGATTATTTTTTTGATAGTGGCAGTACATTAGTAGACGATAAGCTTCTTCCCAAGAGGGGTCTATGCTTAATATTTTTTCACACCAATTTATTGCCTCTTCTATCCTCCTTGTTCGAACAAAGACCTGTGCCAACTTCTCTGCACCTCTCAAAAAAAGGGTATGAAATCGTTCACGTTCTGTTATTACCCAAACTTCGTCCCTTTTATCAATCAAAAATTCCCCTCGATATAAATCTAACCCCTTTATAAGGATTGCCTTGGCTTTTTCTGGTGATTTTTCCCTTAATCCTTCTTGAATCCATTGTTCAAATTGGACAAAATCACAATCTATTGCAGCTTTTGGATTGATTCGATAAGCATTTTGCTTTCTTAGAATATAGAATGGTGCGGCTCTTACTTTTCGATTTGGTTCAAGAGTCTTGTTTAATGAATTTAAAATAACTTTAAATTCTTGATCAACATTTTTACCTTGAATATCTGGCCATAACTCTTGGTATATTTCTTCCTTGCTCCACCATTTCCCATTCTTCACTAATAAAAATTGAAAGAGCTCCTTTGCTTTCATTCGTTGCCAATCCTTTTCTTCTATTTGGATATCACTAAGCCAAATCTTCATTTCACCGAAAGTGAT
Organism: Heyndrickxia sporothermodurans; assembly: GCA_018333075.1. Taxonomy (GTDB): domain Bacteria; phylum Bacillota; class Bacilli; order Bacillales; family Bacillaceae_C; genus Heyndrickxia; species Heyndrickxia sporothermodurans_A. The sequence continues at coordinate 446,731 of BORH01000001.1, forward strand.
GACCTTTAACGTATATCCAGGATGAGATTCAAGTTCTTCATAGCCAATTTCCTTTAAAATTTTATGTACAAACGAAGAGTGAATCCCTTTATCCCTCGCCTTTATTAATAACGGGATGATCGCCTGCAAGTCATATGGTCCAAATGGGGTATTCTGTGAAAAAATGAATTCATAGTTTCCTAATTGTGTTTCTTGAAGAAAAGTAGAAATTGCTTCAGTGAATAACTTTTCATCATTACTTTTATCATATAGAAAGGCACTCCATAAATTAGCCATCATCATCCCATATTGATCCCCACATTGATGAAAGTTTTCTCTTGCACTATAAAAATAGGATTCTGCCTCTGCATTCCTATTACCATAAAAAGAGGCAATTCCCATACAAAGCTGAATAAATGAGGACAGCCAAAGATCATGAACCTTTTCTGTTTCATATAAAGCCATCCTTCCCAACTCATGAGCCTTTTCAAATTCGCCTTTTCTTCCATATAAAATACATAAGCCCATATACGGCTCTGCTTTGCCTCGAGGAATGTTGACTTGCTCCATCATATTTAATGAGGTCCTATAGCATTGTTCAGCAAGCATGCTGTCATATTCATCTATGATTTGTGTAGCATGTCCAAGTCTCATCCATCCGCAGGCTTCCACAAATGGGTTCTTCCATTTGATTCCTTGTTCAATTCCTATTTGAGCTAAGCGCTTAGCTTCTTGACCATTTCCCATACATACTTCAATAAAAGATAAGAGAATTTCCGTTTCTCTATGTGTTTGTGGCAAAGCTCTTCCATCGCTTTCTATTCGATTTATCAGTGTTTTCTTCGCATTATTTAAATTACCCGTTCGTAAAAACATTCGTGCATCCAAGTTCGATTCATGAAACACATGATTATGAAGCTCGCCCTTTTCGAACCACTTTTCTGCCTTTAACGCTTGACCTGAATTCACTAAATTCTCAGCCATCAACCCATAGAGTTTTTTTACATCTGAATGACTCCTGCCTAAATGCTTCTCCACTAGATCAATTGCTAGATATAAATATCGTTCAGCTTTTCCTGGTTGAATTGTATCTAAATAAATCTGAGCCCTTCCTTCATAGCCTTTGCCAATATATCTCCAATCATTTTTAAGGGTCGATTGTTCAATTAAACTTTGATAGCAATTTTTCGCTTTCTGATAATAGGAGAGGTAGCGAAGCACCTCTCCTTCATAAAACCACAGAGAATGATAATAATTTTTAATAGCATCAGGTAAATTCTTTAATCTTTCATAAAGGCTTTCTAACTTCCCGTTCTTTAACATATCATCGGAACATTTTTCAAGCAAAGCACCTATCGCTTCAAAGTATTGAATTTTCTCATAGTGGGTAATGGCTTGCTCCCATTGCCCATTGCTTTCATAGTATCTCGCACTACGTTCATGGAGCTGTTTGTATAGGGGATATTGTTCTTGTTTAAACCTTCTTTCTACAGAAGCTTTAAATAATGCATGGAAGCGATATTGATATGAATCTGCCAATTTGTGCAAAAAAGCGTTATGATTCGCTAATTGCTCTAACATCATCTTTGATCCTTGAATTCCTAATACTTCATTACAAACCTTTGGTGTCATTTCTTCAAATATAGATGCCTGTTCAATAAAGCTTTGTATGATAGAAGACTGCTTTGTGAAGACCTCCATTGCTAAATAATGAAATAGCCCCTCCATAGAGGAATGCTGATAATTTAATACCGAGCTCAAGGTTGCCCCATTACTCAATTGTTCTGCAACCATACTTATTGCAATAATCCAGCCCTCTGTTAATTGATATATAGCTTGAATATTAGAATTTGTTAAAGAAATTCCATAAAAATCATGGAACAATATTTCTATTTCATCAGCTGTTAATGTTAATTGATGCTCATCTATTTCTAATAATTTTCCTGATACCCTCCATTTTATTAACAACTTCCATTTAGGCATCGCTCTACTAGAAATAATGATATGAAAATGATTTGGCAAATGTTCTATGACTCTCTCCATCCACATATTGATTGTAAAAGAGTGATCGACTAAATGATAATCATCTAATACGAGGATCGTTTCATTTTCAATTTGAGTAATCTCATTAATAAATAAAGCACATAATGTATTAATCTCATCATCACGTATATATTTTTCCATTTTAGAAATATAGTTCATTAGTTCTTTCCCAAAAAGGTGATAGCGCTTTCTTAATGAGTAAATAATATATGTAATAAAAGGAAGAACATCATCATCATTACTAGATATCGTATACCAGCAAAAGTTAGGTTTTATATCATTCATGAATAAGCTTAATGCAGTGCTTTTTCCATATCCAGCACCAGAATGAATAATAGTCAGCGGATAATTTTTTATCATACCGAGCTTTTTCATCATTTGCGATCTTCTTATGTATATTTTTTTAATCATCGGTGGTCTCAATTTTGTTTCAACAATTGGAAATTGATCGGTCATCTGCTCACCTCCCTCATTTTCAATTATTTGATTTTTTTAAATATTTTATCATATATATGGTAATTTTAGTATTACTCTCTTTCCCCCGAGTGAGGCCCTTCTATTAGCAATAAAAACAAAAAAACTCCCGTAAAAACGGGAGGAACTTAATCTTTATCCTCTTTCTTGATCCTTGTCCAATCTCTTTGCTAATCTTGCTTCAATTCGTTTACCAACAAACCATAGAACGGCAATTATAAGTAGAACTCCTGCTGTCTTTAATGGCCTATTTATTAATGAAACAATATCATGTCCAACAAAGCTAACGATGAAAATCATCACCATTTTTCCTGTAACAACGGCTAAAAAATATTGAATCATATTAATTTTGGATAGTCCTGCAACAATATTTACTACAGCCGATGGAGTGAATGGAAAACATAAAAGTAAAAAAATAGGGCCAAATCCATGCCGTTCCACCCAATCGGTAATTTTTTTTACTTGACGATTTTTATGTAGAAATGACAATAGTCGTGATTTACCAAATTTTCGAATGACCAAAAATACTAATATGGCACCTACACTTGCACCGATCCACGAAATGAAAAATCCAAGCCATAAACCAAATGCATTGGTATTCGCGATAACAATTAAAATCAGTGGTAAAAATGGAAAAAATGCTTCTAATAGTAATAAAAAGATACCGGGTAACGGGCCTAAGGACCGGTATTGCTCAATTAAATTCATCATATTTTCAATGGTGAACCATTCTTTTAGAGAGTGAAAATCCATTTTGCTTCCCCTATTCTAACAAAACCATTAAAGTAAAATTTTTCTTAAGTATAGCATATATTTACCATTCTTTTAAATGTGTAGCTAAGAAAAGTGCAAGCGCCTTGCTCATCGACGTACGGACTGGAAAAATTGGCAGTAAAATTTTCATTGAAAGGACTTCAACTGAGATAGAAAAAATTAGCTAACGCCCGCACGCGCTAGACATAGCAGGCATCTTTTCATCATTTATACCCTTAAAAAATTAATACTTTCTTATCTATTAAAAAAATGAAGAGGCTATCCGAAAAGTGTCTGACATTACTTTTAGGACAGCCTGTTTTTTTATAAAATGACTAGTGCTTAAACATATTGCAACAACCAGTCCTTAATATAATCTAATCGCTTCATTCGTAAGTTTGGTTTTCCACTTCTTGATAATTCATGATTAGACTCTGGAAAACGAATAAACTTCGTTTGCTTTTGCTGACGTTTCAATGCAATAAATAATTGTTCTGCTTGTTCAATAGGACAACGATAGTCTTTTTCACTATGCAAAATTAACAATGGGGTTTCAATATTTTTCGCATAGGCAAGCGGCGAATGCTTCCATAGCTTTTCAATGTCATTTAAATCAGCAAGAATTTGCCATTCGGAAAAATAATAACCAATATCACTTACTCCATAAAAACTTATCCAATTTGAAATAGAACGTTGTGTAATTGCCGCTTTAAAGCGATTTGAATGTCCAACTATCCAATTGGTCATAAATCCACCATAGCTACCACCAGTTACTCCAAGACGATTCTTGTCAATAAAATCGTACTTCTCTAAAGCGTAGTCAACAGCATTCATTAGATCCTGATAATCATTTCCACCATAGTCCCCACGTACAGCATCAACAAATTTCTGTCCATACCCATGGCTTCCACGAGGATTTACATAAAGAACAGCAAAGCCTTGAGCTGCAAGAATTTGAAATTCATTAAAATACGTATTTGCATACATCGCATGTGGTCCACCATGAATTTCTAAAACAAGTGGATATTTTTTTCCTTCTTCAAACCCAACTGGTTTCATTAGCCAGCCATGTACTTTCCATCCGTTTTCACTTTCAAATTCGATAGCTTCTACATCTGAAAGCTCTCTTGTTTCTAAAAAGTCTTTGTTTACGTAGGTCAATTGCTCCTTTTCTGCATTTTGTAAATTAACAGCAAACAACTCACCTGGCTCTCTTGGTGTGCTAATCGCTACAATCGCTGTATGATTTTTTTGATTTAAAGAAAAACCATATACATGCTGCGACTCGTGCAAAGCAGGATAAATTTCTCCTTCTACATTTCCATAATATACAATTGTATTTCCATGATCAGAAACTAAGAAATAAAAACTCTTATTATCTTCTGCCCATTGCACTCCTGGTAATGTAGCACCTTGTTGGAAATCTCCTACCACATAGTCGCCTACAGGAGCATCTATTTCACTCGTAAAGCAGGTAAGCTCCTTTGTTTCTAATTCATAAATCCAAACCTTGCTATGTGTTGCGTTTTTAAACTCTTGTTCGTTTCCTAAAAATGTTAAATATCGACTATTAGGAGACCAGGTTGCTTGCCAAAAGCTACCAGATCCATTTGTGACTGGTGTAGCGTCTTTTGTTTCTACGTTTAATAAATAAACATCAGATTTAAAGGATAGATCTCGATCTTCAGATGTATCAGCTGTGTACGTTATGTACTTTCCATCCGGAGACCATGATTCAAGTGAAAAATGATGTTTTCCCTCTGTTATTTGCTCTACTTCTCCAGTTTCAAGATGAACTATTCCTATGTGTGAATGCTGTGTTACATTCAAAAATCCGCTTGAGTCAGATTTATATTTCATGTTTTCAACTTCTAAAGGCTGCAACTCATTTTCTTCTTTTTTCTCATCTGTTACCCGATCCTGTATGGATTCATCCTCTCCGATAACAACTGAAAAAGCAATTTTCTTTCCGCAAGGAGACCAAACTGGATTTCTAGCTCCATTTTTACAAAATGTTATCTGCTTTGCTTCTCCCCCTGATTTAGAAAGAACAAAAACTTGCGGCTTCCCTTCCCTTGGTGAAACAAAAGCAAGCTCCTTACCATTAGGAGACCAGGTTGGTGAGTTTGTTCGATGATTTCCATAAGTCCACTGCTTTACCTTTTTATCTGCTAAATCCATATAAAATATATTGGAAACATAATCGTTTTTTTCTTTATCAATATGTGTTTGTACAAACACTATTTCATTTCCATTTGGAGAAAGCCGAGGATCAACTACAGATTTCAACTTTAATAAATCCTCTGTTTGGATGCCTAATTTCTTTACCATACTAATCACCTTTCCGTCTTTAAACAATAATTTATTATGCTTTCTTAATTTATTTCGACACCCAAAACATATTACCTGCAATTATTTTTTTATTTTTTTGTTTTTTCTACTTTTTTCGTCGATTATTCTTCTGCCTTTTGGAAAAACTACACGATAAAATCAGCTTGAAATGGATTAGATTTTTGGATAAAATAAATACGAACGTACGTTCTTTGAAAGGAAGGGATTTTCAAATGACAAAAATACCTGAAAATGATAGAAAAATAATTGAACAGGCCATATACTTACCAATGATCTTAACTATTTTGAATCGTGATTTAACTATTATAAACAGCGGTCCTTTTAAATTAAAAACTCCATATACAGAATGGATAGAAGAAACAATGAAATCCATTCAAAAGGAACTAGCTGCTGTAAAAAGATACATGAAACAACAGCAAATAAAAGTAGAAAAGATTAAATCCGATACTTCTTTTACGTTATACCTCTTTTTATACAAGGGCTATGAGGAACAGCATAAGTATTTTAATCCTAGACTCCGTAATCGAACTGAAGAATTAATGAAGCACTATTTATTTCAAAGATTTCAGTCACCATCCAAAGCAAAAAAAGTCCAGGCACCTTACTTTTCGACATACTAGGTAAACACTATTTTCGAAGGAATTTAAACCAGGACTTATCTTACTTGTGTATTTAATTTAATAATAATGTAAAATTATTAATTAAACTCGTTATCTTTTAACAGAATTACCAAATTGAGGAAGCTAGTTTTAATCATCGCTTCTTCAATTATGCATTTAATCCATATTAAATCTTTTCATTTCATACTCTCTCTTTCTCTCTGATGCTTCCATCTGCAAGTAAAATCCTGATTTTTTATATTTATTATCCATATTCTCCATATTTTGATACAACCTCATCCTCAGCTGAGCTGTACGCTGCAATTGGTTTTGAAATGAACTTCTTGAGATGGGGATTTCTAATGTTTGCTTATTGCGAAAAGTTACGATCGTTGTATTGGTAGAAGATCTTTCGAAGTGAGCAACCTGATCATGAGATATCCAAATACAATCAGGATTAATCGGTGATGTGGTTGGAAATAAAAAAATGGATGTATAGGGGTCAACAATGATTGGTGCCTTATGAGTCACTCCAATTAGCCGCTTCGTTCCATTTTTGCGTCCTTCATAAGAGCTTCCAAAATAATCACAGCTTTTTTTCACAATCTCAATAGGTTTAAATGGCGATATAAAACTATCAACTACTTCAATAACTTCACTATACAACTTAGATCCATATTGCATAGGTAATACAACCATTGTATAAGGCGAAATTTCATATTCTTCTATAATTCTTCTTTTTTCCTCCATGATCATCTCTCCTTTTCTACAAAATTCGTATGATACCTACACATTATTACATAGATTTCCAATTCTGGTATGTAATTTTCTAAAAAATTTTAATATTTAATAAAATAACTATCTGAATATTTAAATTACTAAATTGACTTTTTGTGTATATTTAAGTACAATAATAAAAAGTATAGAGGTGATCATCGATGGAAAATAAAAAGTCCTACACAGATTTGGTTAAGGCATACGCGATGACACAAATAAAAAATGAAAAATTCATGGCAGAAATATATGCTGAAATGATTTTAAACGAATTACTTTTAACAAAACGAAAAGAACGAATTGTAAAAAAAATTGATCTAGCTCTTGATCGAAAAGACAAAAAAGCATTTTTACTATTAACAGATGAATTAATGGATATAGAAAAACAATTTGGTACATGAACACCTTCTGAATCTTTCAGAAGGTGTTCATTTGATTACTTTTATAAATAATTGAAAAGGGGCTCTCCTAATAGCAAAGAACGGACAGCTCTAACAACGATCACTCGTTCTTAAATTTTTCTACCATCATAATTCTTTCTAGCATGGTTGGGTGGTCATAGCGAAAAATTTTCACTAAAAAAGGTGGATCAACTTGACTTAATCCTGATTTAGTTAAATCTTGAAAGGTTTGAACTGCAGCCTTTTTATCATGAGTCATTTCCATCCCATAACGATCCGCACGCATTTCTTCATAACGTGATATCCAATTTGTAATCGGGCTAATAGCGAATAATAACATAGATGTAATTAATAAAAACAATGGCAAAGAGGACAAATTGGAAACTCCTGTAATCTTCAAGTCCTCCCCTTTTTTCTCAACAATCCAATTCATCATCCGAGCTGTAATCCAAAGTCCAATCCCAGTTAAAATAATATATCCCGCAATACCAAAATAAATATGTTTTTCAACATAATGTCCCATTTCATGAGCCATGATAAAGAGGATTTCCTTTTGATTCAGCTTTTCTAATGTTGTATCCCACAATACAATTCTTGCATTCGAACCAATTCCAGTAACATAGGCATTTAATGAATTCGTCTTTTCTGACATATTCACTTCGTACACATGCTCTGCTGGGATATTTGCTTTGTTTGCTAAAGCTAAAATTTTCGTTTCTAATTCTTTATTTTTTAGAGGATAAAAATCATTGTAAAGAGGGTCTATGACAACAGGCTGTATAAACATCATGAATATCATAAATGGAATTGAAAGAAGCCAGGCCGGTATCCACCATCTTTTTTTAAAGCGTTTCATTAACCAATATAATACCGCTACAATAATATACATTTCAATAAAATTCACCCAAAAATCTATAACCTCATCTTTCATCCAAAAAGTAAAGGTTTGGGTTGAAATATTATAGGTTTTAGAGAAGCGATAGGAAATATAACTTAAAGGAAATGTAACGACAAAAGATAGAATTGATAATAAAAATAAGTAGATCCCTGTTTGAAGCAAATGGTATCTCGAAGTCGTTTTAGCCCATTTTTCGAATCCCTTCGATATTCCAAATATAAGAATTAAAAAATAAAACAGCCATTCATATGGTGTAGAAATAAAAAACAAAAGGTTCCTTATCTTTGAATATTCTTCACTGAGCATAAGTTCTCTGCTATTTAAAAAGGTAGCTGGATCTACACTCGTTCCTTTAAGGTGTTCAGGAACAGTCGAATCTGCTAGATAAAAAAGATAAACATATACTGCTAAGCCAAAAAGTAAATAAGCGATAACCGCACGAAAGGTCCATTTTCTCAACAAAGTCTTTTCCTCCCTCCTTGTCCCTCTTTATATATGTAGAAAATACCTGAATAAATTAGAACAGAAAAACTCATAAGTTTTTTAATCATAATAAAAATATACCCATATCTACTAGATTTTATTTTTATAAATGGAACATAGGAATTTTTATTAAGCTATTGTTGCTACTGAAGCATTTTAGTAAAAATTTGCTATAAAAATATAATCGGCTATCACTTTTTACAGTAATAACCGATGTACTCTCTTCATATTAATGGGGCATACCCGAGTTGTGAAAGAGCATCCGCAATTATATAATACCCTTGACTATTCGGGTGAATATGATCCAATGATAATAATTCCTTTTCCTTGCCGTAAAATAGGTCATGAATATTTGCAATCTTTACAATAGGCGAGTGAGCTAGTCTTTCAATATTTTGATTATAAGCCTCAACCCATTTATCAGTACCTTTCATATCTGAAAATGGATTATAAAGATTCATCATACGAATAATATATGGAGCATTTTTTTGCTTCAATTCCACAATCTGATGGATAATTGCTTCTAAGTTTTTCTTCCCATTTTCTAATGCATAAAAGAAATCTTTTTCGTTTTTATCTAGCAAATATTGCTTTGCTGCCTGGATCAGATCATTTCCACCGGCGGTAATTGTAATGATTTCCGAATTCTCAATTCTTCTTCTAATGATTGGATTATTTAAGCTATTTAATATATTACCAGTTGTGGCACCTATTTTACCAAAAACAAATGGTACAACAGGTGCATTCAATACTTCTCTTGTTAAATAAACATATCTAGTAATAAATCCATTTGTAAAAAGTGAGAAACCCACTCCTACCGTTAAGGAATCACCAATTGCAGAATACAGATAACATTTTCTCTCCATTTCTCCACCTCATTGAGCAAACAAATATAGATAATCATATACATATTCGCTTTATGGAGATTTGGAGATTAAATTTCATCTCAATCTATTATTTACCTTTAAAATTTGGTTTCCTTTTTTCAGTAAACGCTTGGAGTGCCTCAACACGATCCTTAGTAGGAATGGTTAGCTCATATGCTTTTCTTTCAATTTCTAATCCTGTATGTAAATCCGTATTCATTCCGTTTTTTATAGCATATTTTGCTTGCTGGACAGCAACTGGTCCATTTGCCAATATCCGGTCTACTAATGCTTGCACTTCATCCATAAAATGAACAGATTCTGCTACTCTTGTGACAACCCCATAGTGAAATGCCTCTTTTGCTGTCATTCTTTTAGCAGTTAAAATTAATTCCATTGCTTTCGCTTCACCTATTAAGCGAGGCAATCTTTGTGTTCCCCCTGCTCCTGGAATAATGGCTAAGCTCGTTTCTGTTAGTCCCATCATAGAATGAGCTACAGCAATTCGGAAATCACAAGATAATGCTAGCTCCATTCCACCGCCGAATGCATATCCATTTATGGCAGCTATCGTAGGTTGAGGCAGCTTTTCAACTGATGCAAACACTTCACCAATTTTTAATACATTTCTCCTTACATCATGTTCAGATAATGATTTCCTTTCCTTTAAATCTGCGCCAACACTAAAAGCCTTTTCCCCAGCACCTTGAAAGACAACGACACGAACCTCGGAATTTGTTCTTAATGACTCTACAACACTGGCAAGTTCACATAATGTTTCATAATTAAAAGCATTCATAGCCTCGACACGGTTCAGTGTGACGAAGGCTACATAATTTTTCACTTCTAGTAAAATATTTTCCATTTTATACCCCCCTATTCAATTCTAATTTCAACAAATTTAATAAAAATACCTTCCAAAACAGATGATTTTATAATTATATTTTGATCCTTAGCAATAAGATTCTTCGTGATTTTGCAGCATTCAATTTTCAAATGAACCATCTAATTAAGAAAAGGTACTGTTTAAAATGTTAGATGTTCTAACTTTATTGCCAGTACCTTTTTAACTATTAGTTTTGTAATTCTTGAACTCTTAGTGATCTTCTTAAAATCTTTCCAGTTGTATTTTTCGGAAGCTCATCTAAAAACTCAATTATTTTGGGCAACTTATATTTAGCTAAACGTTGTTTACAATAAGATACAATTTCCTTTTCCGATAAATTCGGATTTTTTTTGACGATGAAAGCTTTAATTACTTCGCCCTGATCAGGGTCTGGAACACCGATTACCGCAGCCTCTACAATGTCCGGGTGCTCGTAAAGAATTTCTTCAACTTCCCTTGGATAAACATTAAAACCGCCGACAATTACCATATCTTTTTTTCGATCAACTATATAAAAGTATCCTTCCTCATCCATTCTAGCTAAATCACCTGTGTATAACCATCCATCACGGATTGTAGCCGCTGTTTCCTCAGGCATCTTATAATATCCTTTCATTACATTTGGTCCCCGAACGATCAGCTCCCCAACCTGTCCTTCTGGAACCTCTTCTTCTAATTCGTTAACTACTTTATTTTCAACACGAAGGATAGAGGTCCCTATTGAGCCAGGCTTTCTTGGTCTATCTAAAGGATTGAAGCAAGTAACTGGAGATGCTTCAGATAAACCATATCCTTCTGAAACAAGAACATGGAATTTCTTTTCAAAATTTTTTAATAGGGCTACCGGCATTGATGAACCACCTGAGATACAAAGTCGCAATGTGGCTAGATCCTCTGGATTTTCTTCAGAATATTGATATAAGAAATTATACATCGTTGGTACACCAGCAAAAACGGTAGCCTTATAGTTTTTGGCTAGACGAAAAATCTCCTTTGGACTAAATTTTGGAACAATTAATAATGTAGATCCACTAATAAGTGGTGCATTAACCGTTACAGTTAAACTAAATACATGAAACATTGGCAAGGTAGTAATCACCTTGTCCGAATTGTTCATTTTTAAATATTCACCAGTATCTTTCGCATTAGAATAAAGATTTTTATGGGTAAGCATCGCTCCCTTCGGTCGACCAGTAGTACCCGATGTGTACAAAATGACAGCTATATCTTCCTCAAGAATATCTTCTGCCGAAAAATTTATATCACCTGAAGCGACAACCGATGAAAACGATTTCATTTTTGGGTTTACATTACATTCAAAGGGCTTTGTCGGATCGGATTCACAAAAAATATATTGCTTTACCTTTGGGAGCCATGCATCCATTTTTTCTACAAGAGGAAAAAGTAGTTCAATGGCAATTACTACTTTCACATCGCCATTTTGAAGTATATATCCTATCTCATCAGGTGTATAAATAGGATTTATCGGAATCACGGTTGCACCTAACCGCATAGCCCCATATAAAGCAATAATAAAATGTGGAGAATTCCCAAGTAATAAAGCGATATGGTCCCCTTTTTTGACTCCTATTTTTTCTAGTCCACTGGCAAACCTAGTTACCGCACCATCCAGCTCAGCATATGAAACAGGTTGATCCATAAAAAAATATGCTGTTTTATCTGCATGTTGTTTAGCCGTATTCTTCAAATGGGAAACTAAATTCATCTGCTCCTCCCCTTTCTGAATGAATAATCATTCATAATTATTTTCTAAATATATTATATAGAAAGAAAATTATGTATACAAGCGTTTCAGTAAGAAAACATCTTCACCATAATTGATTACTTCTAATACTTCAATTAGAATCTTAATCAAAACAAAAACACCTCCGATTAAATAGAATCAAGGTGCTGATAAAACAAAAAATCCTGATATATTTAGTAAATTAAATCAATAAGTTCTTCTTTTGTAATGTTTCCAAAGTAGTGCTTCACATTAATATCTTTAAGGGCACTATCAATGTCTGAACGTTCATAACGTATTCCTGTAAGCTTTTCTTCAATATCCTGAACATTCCCAACACCGAAGAAGTCACCATAAATTTTACAATTTTCAATTATTCCTTTATTAACCTCTAAGCGAACATCTATGCCACCAACAGGAAAACGATGTGTATGCTGAAGATTGAATTTCGGAGATTTTCCATAATTCCATTCCCAATTTTGATATCTTTCCTCAGATAATTTATGAATTTTTTCCCAATCCTCATCAGTCAGTTTATACTCTTGAATATTTTCACTACCGCCGAATATGGAACTTAATAGCAATTGACGAAATTGCTCCATTGGCATTTTTTCATCCAAAAATTCTGAAATGTTTGCAACGCGACTTCGAATCGATTTAATCCCTTTAGATTCAATCTTATCTTTTTTCACCTTTAAAGCAGATACAACATTTTCAATCTCAGAGTCTAACATTAAGGTACCATGGCTAAACATCCGACCCTTTGTTGAAAATTGAGCATTACCAGAAATTTTTCTTCCGCCCACCTGAATATCATTTCGACCACTTAACTCGGCATTTACTCCAAGCTCCTTCAATGCTTCAATGACAGGTTCAGTAAATTTCAAGAAATTATGAAAGCTTTCTCCATCATCCTTTGTAATGAAGCTAAAATTTAAATTTCCTAAGTCGTGATAAACCGCACCACCACCAGATAGGCGTCTAACAACAATAATATTATTTTTTTCTACATATTCTGTATTAATTTCTTCAATTGTATTTTGATTTCTACCAATAATAATGGAAGGTTGATTAATATAAAATAGTAGATAAGTCTCATTTATATCTAAATTATTTAAAGCATACTCTTCTATGGCTAAATTAATTCGAGGGTCTGTTACCCCTTGATTATCAATAAATAGCATGTAAAGTCCTCCTAAGTTTATAAATCTTATTTACTAAGATCTAAAGATAATCCTTCTTCTGCAAGAAAAATACTGCCTGAAAACTTCTCTGAAGCCTCCATTTTTATTTGTTCTAACTCCCCGTACTGCGGAAGGTGAGTTAGAATTAGATGCTTTACTTGTGCCGCTTGCGCAATCTGTCCTGCTTCATAGCTAGTCATATGTCCTGCAGCTGATCCATCCATATCCCCATAAAAATTACTTTCACATAGTAATATATCTGCATTGGCTGCAAAAGAAGAAAATTCTTCAAGATAGGAGGAATCTGCAGTAAATACGAAAACTGAGTTTTCAGCTTCAATCCTCATAGCGAAACAAGGAACAGGATGCTTCGTTCTTAAGAAAGAAACCTTAAATGGGCCTATATGTATTTCTTGATCTTCTTGATAAGCAACACCTTTTGTCACATCATCAAAAAACAATAATTGAAACCCATGCTGGTTCTCATCGTGCCCATAAATGGGAAGTGTTTTAATTTCTTTATTCATATACTTACTGATAATTAATGCATGTTGTAAAACACCAATATCAGCAATATGATCTGGATGATAGTGTGAAATAATGACAGCATCTAATAGTTCAGGTTGTATGTATTGTTGTAATTTGGATAATACAGCACTTCCACAATCCACTAGTAAATGAAATCCTTTATGCTCAAGAAGATATCCTGCACTCGCTCCATTCACTTTTGGGTATCCGCCCCACGGCCCAATTACAGTAAGCTTCATGTATTTCCCTCCTAAAATTATAATCCAACTAAAAAGCTTTATCAATTTTACTATACTACTTTTCACCTATTTTTCGATTTTACTAAATGTCCACATTGCATCGATAATAGAAAACAGAATAATCATCTACAAAAATTACTTTAGTAAAATGATTAATCCCACCAAAAGTTCCATTTTTTTGACTTTAATAAAAATCCCGCATAAGCACCAAGTGAAGAAAAATCCTCTAAAACATAGCGGCAAAAAAGTATATGCTCTTTGGCAAGCTGAAGAGCTTCTTCAGGAGTTTTTGGAGGACTTGTTACTTCTAATCCCCATGTATCATCTGTAACATGTGTAGGGTATGCACCATATTTTTCATACCAGTGCTTGAAAATAACCGCTTGCTGCTCTGGTAAAGGACATTCATTAAATCCTCCCATCGGTACCCATAAGCTTGCTTCCCATGGTTCTTTCGTTGGAAAACGAGCAATAATTACCTCTTTAGAGTAAATCTTTTCCGAAAATTTTTCAGAGCTTTCAATAATAGTTTCATCAAGTAATGATGGTGGACACATGCTTTTAATTTGCTCAAAAATTGATGCAAATTGAGAGAAGGATTGGGGATTATTTGATTGATGATCTGGACCCATCTCCTCAATTTCTGCCAATACAAGATCATTATAAATAGATAAAACCTTTGAATAACGAATACTATCTTTCAGCTTATTTACATAAGCTTGGATAGACTCAACTTCATTTTCCTCTAATACATACTCATACATTTCCAAAAGATTATATTCGGGTTCAATTAAAAGAATTGTATCATTTGGATAATCATGCTTTTGTTTTTC
Source organism: Heyndrickxia sporothermodurans (assembly GCA_018333075.1). Classification (GTDB taxonomy): domain Bacteria; phylum Bacillota; class Bacilli; order Bacillales; family Bacillaceae_C; genus Heyndrickxia; species Heyndrickxia sporothermodurans_A. Next base: position 461,767 of record BORH01000001.1, read on the forward strand.
ATATTCACTTAAATAGTCCGCAGAGCTTGGTATTACTATATAAGGTACCCCGGTTAATTTCTCTATTATGTCTAAAGTAATTTTATTATCACTCATCTCTTCCTCTTCTCTCTTTCAAAATAAACACCGCATTTTAATACCCTGTAAATTTAAAAATCCAAATATTCTTTCTTACGATTCATATCTGTAACTAAATCAGGATTATCTCGTTTCATCGCAGATACAAAACGTTCTCTCACTTCTTTATCCTGACCTTTTATAGCATTTAGTTCATTCTCTGTTATTCCTAAAATTTGCATAAAGTCCAATCTTCCATGTACCGTGTCTTTTCCTTGAATCTCTGTATCAGGAATAACTAATAATGCAGTAATTTTCGATGGATAACCAATATGTATCGATGTACCGTTTCCAACAACAAAATCAAAAGGTTCGAACCAAGATTTGGATTGAAACGTGTATCTAGCTAAATTAGAAAGCATATCAATTGCCCACATGCATTCTTCATTGTCTGTTTCAGCAAGCTTAATGGTCATTTCATATCCCCATTTACTAAATTCCTGACCAAATGCAGACTCATTTCCATATAGTTCACTCATTCCAAATGTGACAATATGCTTGTAGCTTTTATCTGATGAATAAATACTATATCCATCAATATACTCTTCACCGCCAAAAATAGCACGAGCCAGCATGTCTGTGGCATAATGTGCAGGTTCTTGCAGGTCATAAATTTCTTGAAACGCTGATCCAATGGCATCCCAACCAGGAGAAAAATCATCATCTTCTAAGAGCTTTTTGTATTCTTCAAGCTTCAACATCATCTCTCCATTCTAAATAATATTTTTAATAAATTGAAACCGAAAGAAATCAGGCTCTTTCGGTTTCAATCATTGTAAATTACATCAAATTAAAATCTATCCTTTATAATTATAGAGGGGACGAATAATCTCTTGTATTTCTACTGTTTCTTGAATTTCCTTTTCTATTTCTTTTGCAGGCTTATAAGCTTGTGGCGCTTCATCTAAGGTTTTCTTTGAAACAGATGTAGTCCACACATTTTTCATTGCCTTTTGATAGCTTTCTAGAGTAATTTGCGCTTTTGCTTTTGACCTGCTCAACATCCTGCCTGCTCCGTGCGGTGCAGAATAATTCCAATCAGGATTTCCTTTTCCTGTTGCTAGAATACTGCCGTCACGCATGTTTAACGGAATAATGATTGACTCTCCTTTTTGAGCAGACGTGGCCCCTTTCCGAAGCATATGATTATCTAAATCTATATAATTATGAACACAATCAAATGCATCTAGTACATCTTTATGCCACTTCATTCCTTTTAAAATAATCTGCGCCATTTGAGCACGGTTCTCTTGAGCAAAATTCTGTGCAATTTTCATATCATGCAAATAGTTTTTTAAATCATTTGCTTCTACATAGGATAATTCATAAGGTAATTTTTTATCATTTCTTATTTGTTCTAGTATTTCAGATTCTTCTATATTTCCTTTTTTCTGTTGTTGCTTCATTTCTTCTTTTAAACTTTTTCGTAGATCAGATACTTTTTCATATGCAACTTCTTGATGGTATTCAGCAATTTCTTTTCCAAGTATACGACTGCCACTATGAATGACAAGATATATGGCATCCTTTCCTTCATTAACCTCTATAAAATGATTTCCTCCACCTAGTGTCCCAAGACTTCTTGCTGCCCAGCCCTGGTGAATTGGCGCTATGACTTCATTTAATTCGTATGGAGCAATTGGCTTATCATGTGTCTGATGACCACTGGGGATACGGCTACGAATCAATTGATCTAGCTTTTCAAAATCTAGCTTAATTCGACCCTTTTTTATTTTAACGACGTAGAGTCCACACCCAATATCAACTCCTACTAAACTTGGTACAATTTTATCCTGAATAGTCATAGTTGTTCCGATCACACAGCCCTTCCCTGAATGGGTGTCTGGCATAATCCGAATTTTGCTATCTTTCGCAAATTCTTGATTGCATAAAGTAATAATTTGACCTATTGTTGCATCATCTAATAAATCGGTATAGCATAATGCCTCATTGTATTTTCCTTTTAATGTTAACATTTATCATTTCTCCTCTATTTTTGATTGCGAGAAATGATAGTATTTCCCGCACCTTACGTATAATTACTCTCTATTCTAATTGTCATTGGAATCGCCTCCTTAAAAATTTGGTTATATATCGATTTCCATAATAATACTTTGATGATTTTAAATTACTATCCAATAAAAAGATATAAATTACTTGGTGTAATCATATCTTCCCCTGCATAAATGATCCAATCTGTTAAATGCTCAAAATCCAATGGATATTGATTGCCTTCTTGCATATTCGTCACATAGTATGGACTATTTGTTAATACTCCACTAATATTATCTTCATTTATATTCTGCATATCAAACCACATATGCTCAAACTCTTCCTCATCATATGGAATCCCGAATTTTGCAATGAAATGGAATTCTTTATTTTCCTTTTCCGCATTGAAGATTTCCGCAAAATAACCAAAGCTTTGTTTAGCATTGTAAGCAATTCTAGCAGTTTCTTCATTTGTTTTGTAAAACATCATTTCTTCATTCTCTGTAAATTGTTTCGTAAAGCACTGCATATAACCTTCTTCCTCATTGTATTCAAACAATAGACATGAAGGTAATTGATGATGCTCATCACGATCATTCATCCCACCTATGAATGAAACCTCTGCATCGATTGGCTGCAATCGAACTTCCTCCGTTTCTACATCTGCTAAATCAAACGGAAGTGATCTTTTCCCAATATAGGCTAGTCCTTCTTCCCAGGGTACTGCAATCACCTGTATGAAACCAGCTTTACTTTGGGCAATGACAATTGGCTCATTAACAGGTACATTCCCATTTTGAATCGCATTATTTACAAAAGTATTAAATAAATCTGAGATTCCATTATAAGAAGAAAGACTGCTCGGAATAATTAGTTCGACATCAGTTAAGCCAGCCCTTAAAAGACCGTGTGTATGGAACCAAAATTGAGAAGGCTCTTCTGATTCTCCTCCATAAATTGAGTGGATTACATACAAATCTTGAGTATCCGGCAAAAGATTATTTTCTACATGATATTGAATATAATTTCTTGAAATAATTTTCGCTGCTGCACTAATATCTAGAGCAAATAGCATTTCTGGTGCTAAACGCCATAATAAATGTAGTTGCAAGTAGAAGCTGCTAAGCACATCTCCGTTAAATATTGTTCGTACAACAATTTCATGTCCTTGATTAGCTAATTCAAATACTTCCTCAGGTATGGTATGATCTTGTCGGTAATACTGTTCATAGTGAACCCCTTCAGGTGACGGAACAATAAATATTTCATAAGGGATCACAGTATCTTCAACCTTTAACTCAATAATCATACTTGTTTGATCTTCTTTTATAATAGTAATTTCATCAGAATTCTCAGTGATTGCAAGGAATCTCTCTTTTAAATCGTCTAAGGTTAATTCATTGGGAATAACCGCAGCTATTTCTGAAAATGCACGTTCTAACTTTCCTTCTTTTACATCACGGTATGCTTGAGTTTGTACTTCCATTCTAGTTCCCTCTTTTCATTTGTTTGATTTCGTTTAAGCGTCTACTATAATAATCGTTACCATTACGAGCATCTAATTGCTTCGTCAATTTTTCTGTTTGCTCCAGCCACTCTTGTTGATTTTGTTTTGCGTAAATTGGATAGGCAGATTGCATAAACAGAATTTTTTCAATGGTAGTATCTATTTTTTCAACAATCTCCAAATTTTCTTTTAAAACAGACTCAGCCTCTTCTTCGCGTTCTGTTTTTAATAGATATTGAATATAATTACCAATCTCCGCTGCAAAATCTCCTTTGCCTTTGATCATTTTATATCCTTTTTGAAAGCATTTTTCAGCAGCTTTTTCTTTGCCTAATTCTAGTAATGCTAGTGCGATATAACTATAAGTTGCATGCGGAACTTCCGCACATGTTAAGGTTTGCATCAGAAGTGGCTGTGATACCTGGTACGCTTTTTCAAGATCACCTGCAAATAAGTAATATTCGACCTCAGCATTTACCTCACATGCCCTGCAATCTGACATCCAATCAGCCGGTGTTTCCATCCACTGCTGAAAATACAATTTCGCATTTTCTAGCTCTCCCATTTTTATTGCACCATTCATCATTTCTTTATAATAAGGCTTCAATGAATAATTGCATGCCAAGAACTTTTCTTTCATATCAGATAATAAATTGGCTATTTGCTCCTTTGTAATTTCAGGAAACGTGACTATTTGTTCTGCAATCCATTTATAGCACCAAAAAAGTTGAGATTCATCAATTTCAGAATTCCCTGTTTCATATTGCTGCATTAACCAACTAAACGCTTGCAACACCTTTTTTGGATAGCCTGTATAATTACAAGTTTCAATCAATTCAAAACGTGCTTCAATTGCTGTTTCAATATCATTATGACTATCAGCCTCTTGAATCACTCGTTCTAAAATAGATATTTTTGCAGGGTCATTCTCCTCCATCATAAAAACATCTTCTAGCAAATCCATATACTCTGTCAAACCTTATTCCTCCTTTTATATTAGCTCCAACATGTAAAGTAAATTATTATTCATCATGTCAAATTCATTTTTCTTAAGCGGATAATGGCCTAATAATAAGGCTTGTATATAGAGAACTTGTACAATAATCGCAAGCTGACCAGCTGTTTTTCCTGAGTGCAAAAGATGGTGGATAAGAGCATTATTTAAATTTAAAAATAATGTTGGTCTTTCAGGTTCTGGCGATTGAAGCGACATTAATAGATTGCTAAATAATGAATTGGATGCTTCAGCAATTCTCTCCAGCTCACGATCCTCCTGTGATTGGTTCGAATGGATAAAGATCGTTGGCAAGTCAGTAGGCTCAAAACGTCTAATCTCTACATTGACTTTACACTCATCCATTTCCGCATTAATGTCTTGGATTAAAGCTAAATATTCTGCTTCTTCGACTATATCTAATTTTTTTAGAGATTCAGTCATTTCAATCGGGTCTAAATATAATAAATTGACATCAGGCAATATTTTCGAAAGCTTATCCAATATAAAAACATCATATGTGTAACCGCCATTTATAAGCGCTATTTGCTTTCCCCTTGCAATATCCTGAATTTGATGAAACTTATTAACTGTTTCGGTATAATAGACCACCTGATGCTTCTCAAATATCAATTGTAAGGATTGTTCTCCCTCTAAAGTACGCATAGGAAGGTAGGGATAAATAAAGGATAAAAATTCGTCATCCTGACTTGCCAATGCTTTAAATCCCAGGTAATGAATATGCATTAATTTTGTTAATGTTACATCAGGTAAGGTAACTATGTTTTTCTTAATGGCTCTTCCTAAGCTTTCACATACACGTTCAAGCGCTTTATTTTGATAAAAATCTTCACGTGAAGCGACAGGGCTTAGCTCATCAGTCCACAATATGCAATGAATGAAAAGTGCCCAATCTGGCAGAATATGCTGACACTCTTTTGTCACAAACATTCCATTTAAAAAGACTGCATTTGTTTTTTTTGCATTCATATGGATGGAATGGGGGACAATAAAGGCGATTCCAAATGTACGACCAGTATCATTTTCAATTAAAAAATAATCCTCGTAGTCCCTCCCTAAAATGCTTGAACCAAAATGTAAAATTTCATCTCGATTCATTAGCAGCAATGTGTCTTTATCTGCAAACTGCTTGCTCCACTGGTTAATTTCTTCTACTTTTCCTTCACATTCTAGAATGATGGCTGGCTGAAGCGAAGAACCATATTTTTTCAACGTTTTGCTCAATGCTTTCAATTGAAAACAATCACCTGGCAGCTCATTTATGTCTTTACGACGAATATACACTTTCGTTCCAGGCTGAAAGTGATTCCCTTCTATTTTACGAATTGCATATGTACCATCTGAATTTCCACGCCATTCAATTGTTTCCTTCGTTTTTGACGATGTGGATACCATCACAATTTCATCACTAACTATAAAACAAGAAAGTAAGCCAATCCCGAAACGCCCAATAAAGTCAGATTCCTCTTCACCAAATGTTTTTTCTCCTTTAGATGAATTAGCGATCGTTGCTAAAAACTGATGGACTTCCGCCTCTGTTAAACCTATCCCATTATCTTCAAATACAATCGTTGGAGGTGCATCACTACCATTTATAAGAGACACGTAAATTGAAGGAGAAAATGATTGATCAATCTTTTTTCTAGCAGTAATTGCATCATTCGCATTTTGCAGCAATTCGCGAATATAAACATCCTTTTCGTTATAAAGGTGGTTTGATAAAATATCAATCATGCCACTTAAATGAACTTGAAAGCGTTGGTTATGTTCCATTATGTATTTCCTTTCTCATTCGTTTTTAAATGATTTTTGATGAATAATCTTACTATCTTTATTTATTTGTAAAAATCTATTATTCTAGTATTATTTTTGATTTTCTAAATATACAATAATTTCTTTGTATATTTCATTTGATTTTTTATATTGCCTGTTTTGTTCTGCACACTCTGCCATGATCTTATAAAGTGCAATTAAACGAGAAGACTGTGTACGCTCTTTTTTTCCAAAATAAGGAAGTTGTGTTTCTGGTGTTTTCAAAGCTCGATCATTCCTATAAATGAATAATCCAGCTAAATAAATTACACCTACTGCAGTAAGCATACATAAAATTCTTTTCATTTTCATAATATATCACAAATTGTAACATAAATTACAAAATTCATAATCATTTCCATGCACTCAATCTACTAAAATCATATGGAAAAAACATAGTCTTTTCAATGGATTGAGGCAATGACGATATATTTTCTAAAATGTTCAATTAAAAAGGAAAAAAAGAAAAAAGTTTTGCCAACTCTCATCAAAGTAAACTATTTAAACAGCAATTTTTTTAAAAGTTTTGTGCTTATAAAAATGCCCGATAAAAAACACAGACATTTTTCCAATTCATTCTTTTTAATGATTATGATTACTATCCTCAGAATGGGATTTTACATTAGACATATCAGGATTTCCTACGATTATCGTTTTTTTCGGCATCATATGCATATCTCTTGCTGTTACATGAACTTGAATATTAAATACACCGTCATGATCAAAGCTAACCTCGCTTATGTATTTTCCATTCTTTTCATTTTTTGCATCCATCATTTTGCTTTCTTCTTTAGCCCCATCTTCCCAAACCTCATATTCAACCTTAGCTGCATCAGCAACCATCTCTTTTCCTTGTGTAACAGTCGCGCTTAAAGGAATACCTTCATTCACCTTTGCTTTTTCCTGAACATTTAAAACCACTTTAATCGGTTGAATATTTTCTTTATCTGATTCCTTCTCATTATTTCCACATCCAACAATAAAAAAAGCTACTGCAGAAATAAGTAAAAAGGGTTTCCACATTTTTTTCATTCATTTTTCCTCCTTTTAATCATACCTTCATAATAACACTTGAAAATGTTTCAGCATTTTGATATTTATTAATAAGTATTGACGATTATGTGAATAGATTATGGTAACAAAATGATATAATTTTGTATTTTTATCGAAATATAGCGAAATGAGCATATTTGCTTCTTATAATCCTTTATAATGAAAAGAAAAAAGAATCGGAGGGTTTCAATTGAAACACTTACGTCTATCATTTTTATTGATAGCTGCCATTATATTAGTTAGTTTAAGCGCTTGTTCAAATGTAAATAAAAGCGGAGATAAAATAGAAAATTTTACTTTTACTGATCAAGCTGGCAAAAAATTAGGCCTGCAAGATTTAAAAGGAAAAGTATGGGTAGCTAATTTTATATTTACTAACTGTGCAACTGTTTGCCCACAGTTAACAAAGTATATGAGTGATGTACAAAAGGAAATTAAGAAAAAAGGATATGATGATGTGAATTTTGTATCCTTTAGTGTTGATCCTGAGGTAGATACTCCGAAAGATTTGAAAAATTATGCAGCAAAGTTTGAAGCCGATTTTTCTACCTGGCATCTTCTAACTGGATATTCACAGGACAAAATTAAAGACTTTGCAATGGATAATTTTAAAAATGTTGTAGTTAAGCCGGAAAATGATACACAAGTCGTTCATGGAACTAGTTTTTATTTAGTCAATAAAGATGGTGAGGTTGTGAAGGACTATTCTACTCAAAATGGATTTCCATTAGATGAAATTGTTAAAGATGCAAAAGCATTACGTTAAAAAAAGTGAGAGCATAGCTCCCACTTTTTTTATGCTGTTACTTCTTCATTTAAAGATGCTTTTCTTTTTCTTGATTTGAAAATAAAATATCCTAAAGTTAAGATCAAGAAACTTACCATATAGATTGCTAGAATTCCAAGGTTATGCCACATTACTGAATAATCTCCACTTGAGACGACAGCTTTAAACGCTTGAAGTGAATAAGTCATAGGCAATGCTTGGTGGATAGGTTTTAGAACATCCGGTAACAATTCAAGTGGGAATGTTCCAGCACTTGATGTTAATTGAAGGATTAAAATAATAATCGCAATATATCTTCCTGGATTATCCATAGTTGTTACAAAGAACTGGATAATCGCCATGAAGGTTAAGCTTGTGATTATCGCAGCGACGATAAACAATGGTAAGCTTTTCACTTCAACACCAATCAGATTTACGATAATCCAAACAGCTAATAATGCTTGGAATACACCAACGATAGCCATGATTCCGTATTTCCCCATAAACCATGAAAAGCCATTTTTCGGTTCTATAGCAGGTTCACGAAGTTGGAAGATGATCGTTAATAATAATCCACCTACAAATAATCCTAATGATAGGAAGTATGGAGTCAATCCTGTACCATAGTTAGGAACTTTGCTAATAACTCCTTTATCAAGATTAACTGGATCACTCATCATATCGTATTGCTTTTCATTTCCTTTAACAGAATTCGCATCTTTAGATGCATCTGTTAATTTTTCCTTCATTTCTTTTGTTCCATCTTTTAAATCATTTGTTCCGTCATTTAACTTCTTCGATCCATCTGCAAGTTTATGTGTACCATCTTTCATTTGAGTTGATCCATCTGCAAGCTGGGATAATCCACTATTTAATGTTTTCGCACCTTCTGATAGTTGATTTGCCCCATTAGCTGCATCACCCATTTTACTATTAAATAGACCTAAACTCTCCAAATATTGATTTTGCCCATCCTGAAGTTTAGCAGCACCACTACTTAATAATGTTGAACCTTTAGCAAGCTGTTCAATTCCTTTTTGAACTTTAATTTGATTATCATTAATTGTTGAAGCACCATTAATTAATTTATCAAACTGTGGATCCGTTTGATTTTTAATTTGTTGTTCAATTTGATTAGAATTACCAGTCATTTTTTGGTTCACTTGTGTTTTAAATGCTGTAAATCCTTGCTGCATTCCTTGATGAATTCCTTGTGAAAGCTGTTGTTCTATCTGCTTTTCTTGCTCTGCTGCATTTGCAGCCATTTGTTGTTTTAACTGTTCTAATACTTGTGGATCTACTTTTCCATTAAGGGAAGCAAATAATTGCTGCATTTGCTTAGATTGTTGCTCTTTAATCTGCTTTGTAATTCCGGCAGATAATTGTGTTTCCATTTGTCCCTGCAACTGATCAATTCCAGCATTGATATCTTTTACTCCAGCAGTTAATTGAGAGGAAAAAGCTTTTGCTATTGCTGGTGGTAATTCATTTTTAAATTGCTCCATTCCACCTTGAAGCTTTTCGGTACCTTTTACTAAATCAGGCATTCCTTTATTTAACTGACCAAGACCAGTGCTTGCTTGATTGATTCCATTTGTAAGTTCTTTCGTTCCACTTTGCATGTCTTTTGAAGCTTTATAAAGCTTACTGCTTCCATCATTAAGCTGATTTAAGCCACTAGCTAAATCAGTAGAGCCTTTTGATAATTCACCAGCTCCAGATTTTGCTTTGTCAACACCCTCATTAAACGTAATAGAATTTTTAGCTAAAAGCTCTAAATTTTCTTTAAGCTCTTTCGATCCATCACCTAATTTTAAGGCACCATCATTTAACTTTGAAGCCCCATCACTAGCTGTGGTAAATCCATCACCCATTTTTTTGATTGCATCGAACATTACCTCTGCATAGGTAGAAGTCACTTCTGTTGAAATTGCTTCTTTAATTTTTGCCATCGCAGATTCTTCAATTTTTGAAGATGTATAGTTCGCACCTTGATTTTGTACATACTTCAATTGCAATTGTTTTGGATTATCATCTAATAAAGTTGTTGCATTTTCAGAGAAATTTTTTGGAATTTCGATAACCATGTAATATTTTTGATTGTCTAAGCCTTTATATGCTTTATCTTTTGAAACAAAAGAAAAATCCATACTTTTTTTGTCTTTAAGATTATCGACTAATTGATCTCCAATTTCAATTTTCTCATCATTCATTGTTGCTCCCTTATCCATATTAACAACGGCAACTGGAAGCTTTTCTAAACGACCATACGGATCCCAAAACGCCCATATAAACATCCCCGCATACAAAATTGGGACTAAGATAATAGCCAAAATTTGTATTAAGGACATTGGATGGCGGACAATACCTTTTAATTCGGCTAAAAATAATGAGCCTTTCATATGTTTTTACTCTCCTTTTTTTATGACTAATTCGTTCATTCGGTCATTCCCTAAAAAAAATAGTAGGATTATCATTTTGACAATCCTTTAAATAAGTAAGATTCAAAAAGATCTGCAATTTTTTCCTTGTCAAGGGGAGTGTGATTTTTTTCCCAATCAAAAATCAAAGAGATATAGAGCTTTAATACGATAAAAGCCGTTATCTCAGGGTCACACTTTATAATTTCACCCTTATCGATCGCTTCTTGAATAAACCCCTTAATATAATTTAGTGTGACAAATTCCACTTTACGGATTACTTCCGCTACTGCGGGAGTACCCATTTCTCTTTCTTCTTGAAACAATTTTATTGTTAATTGATGCTCTTTCCGATATTCAAGGATACGAAACAATACGTAGTGCATGTTTTCAAAAAAAGTCAGATTAGGATCAATGGCTTCTTCGGCAGATGCCTTCATTTCCTTAATTAATGAAGTAACAATTTCATCAAACAATTCTTCCTTATTTTTAAAAAAAGTATAAATCGTACCCTTTCCAACGTTAGCCAATTTCGCAACTTGATCCATAGTCGTTGCTTTATAACCAAATAATGAAAATGATTTGGTAGCAGCATCAATAATTAATTGCTTGCGGTCAATTGCCAAATTACTCCACTCCAATTCACCCGAGATGACCAAATGAGAAAAACAGTCAAAAAGTTTACAAAAGGAAATATAACATATTTTTTTATAATTAACAAGTGCTTTTTCTAACTTTTTTAGGAAATTCTATTATCCCCTTTTAAGTTTAAAAAATGTAATACATCTTCCACTACAGATTCGCCCTGATCAATACAATCCGGCAAACCAATTCCATCAAACGAGCTTCCCACAATAAAAATACCTGGAAGGCTTTTGTTTACCTCTTCTTTTAGTTGTCGTGTTCTTTCCTTATGTCCAATCGTATATTGCGGCATTGCTTTTTTCCATCTAGATACGATAGTAAAATCAGGTTTTTCAGTTATTTCCATTAGCTTATGCAAATCTGCCAATACGATTTGTTCAATTTCTGCATCAGATAGATCTACAACCGTTTCATCTCCAGCTCTTCCTATATAGCTATGGAAAAGAACCTTTCCATCTGGGGTAAAATCCGGCCACTTCTTATGTGTGAATGTACAGGAATTGATGGTATAATCACTATTTCTAGCAACAACAAATCCTGTGCCTTCAAGCGTATTCCTTACTGCATTTTTTGAAAAAGCCATTGCAACTGTAGCTACTGAAGTTGCTGGAATATTATTTAATGGTTCAAAAAAAGGATATTCCGAAAATAGATTCGGCAATAAGTAATGAGGAAGTGCAGAAATAACACTGTCAGCAAATAAACTCTCTCCATTGTTTAATAAAACTTCATAGCCACCATTGAAAGATTTCTCTACCTTTTCCACTCGATGTCCTTTTAAAACAATATCGGCATCTAGTTTTTCCTCTATCGCCTCTACTAAGGATTGCAAGCCATTTCTTAGAGTTAAAAATCGGTCAGATACGTTCTCACCTGGATACAATGTAGTATTCTTCGAACCTAAAATAATACTCCGATACTTTTTCTCTGCATCATAGAATTGTGGAAATATAGATTTTAAGCTTAATTGGTCAATATCCCCAGCATAAATACCTGAAAGTAATGGCTCTATTAAATTTTCAACTACTTCATCACCAAAACGTCGTCGAAAAAATTCACCAATTGAAATATCACTCTTTTCCTTTGATCGGGGAATAATTAAATCTGCGGATGCTCTTAGTTTGCCAAAAAAAGAAAATAGTCCTGTAAAAATAAATGGCTTTAATTGTGTAGGTATCCCAATCATTGCCCCTTCGGGAATGGAATAAAGTTTCTCATTAGATATTACATATAATTTTTCTCTCTCACTTCGAATTAGTTGGTCTTTTAATCCTACTTTTTCTATTAATTTAGTAATTCCCTTTTTTCCTTCTAGAAATGAACTTGGGCCTCTTTCAATTAGAAAATCATCTTTATTAATCGTTTGAATTTTACCGCCTAGACTTCTACTTGCTTCAATTAATTTCACTTCAATCGGTAACTGATGCTTCTTTATTTTATCTTGTAAATAAAAAGCAGAAGTTATCCCAGTCATTCCACCACCGATAATAACGATTTTTTGTTTTTTCCCCGTCACTAAAGGTCCACCTTCTTTTGGCATTTGTCTGATTTCCAAAAATCCTTTAAACTTTCATGATTAATAAAGTAACACCAGGGAATTCCCTGATGTCACTTTTTTACTAATTAGTATTCACTTTATTTAATACAACTGTCGCTAATGCATCTATAAATTGCTGCTGGCTATTTGGCATTGGAGGGCGGTAGTAGCTTGCTCCAATTTCCTCAGTAACTACTTTACATTCATAGTCATTATCGTAAAGTACCTCCAAATGTTCTGCAACAAAACCAACTGGTACATAAACAAATGCTTCATAGCCTTTTTCATTATACAAATCACGAGTTAAATCCTGTACATCTGGCCCAAGCCAAGGATCAGGTGTATTTCCAGCGCTTTGCCATCCAATGGCATATTCTTTAATACCAGCTTTATTAGCAATTAATTCAGCTGTTTCTTTCAGTTGATCTGGATATGGATCACCAAATTGCAAAATCTTTTCTGGTAAGCTATGTGCTGATACAATTAAGCATGAAGCATTGCGTTCATCATCAGTCATACTAGCATATGTCTCAGTTAAACGATCTACCCAATAATTAATAAACTTAGGCTCATGATACCAGCTTTCAATTGAGTAAATTTTTGGTCCACCTAATTTTTCAGCAGTTTCCTTTGCTCGTTCATTATAGGATTTAACACTAAATGTAGAAAAATGAGGAGCTAATACAAGAGAAACAGCTTCTTCTATTCCATCCTTATGCATTTGCTCTACCGCATCTTCAATAAATGGTTCAATATGCTTTAAGCCTATATATGCTTTAAATTCTATTTCACTTTGTATGTTATTTAAGTGGTCTTGCAAACCAAACGCTTGATCTTCAGTAATTTTCGCTAATGGAGATATTCCTCCGATTGCTTTATAGCGGCTACGTAAATCTTCTAGCATTTCATCAGTAGGTTTACGTCCATGACGAATATGAGTATAATATCGTTCAATATCTTCTTCTTTGTATGGCGTTCCGTATGCCATAACAAGAAGACCCATTTTCTTCTTTGTCATTGATTCATATCCTCTTTTCTTTTTTATAATTCCTTTTTAGCACTATACTCATGAATGAAGGCAGTCAATCTTTTTAACGTTTCCGGATTTACCTGAGGGAATACACCATGTCCTAAATTAAATATATAACCAGGTATTTCCATTCCTTGATCTAATATCGCTTTCGTTCTTTCTTTAAGCACATCCCACGGAGCAAGTAATATCGTTGGATCTAAATTTCCTTGTACGGCTTTCATTATCCCTTTTTGTCTAGCTTCTTTAATTGGAAGCCTCCAATCAAGTCCAACAACATCTATCGGTAAATCATTCCATTCTAAAGCTAGATGGCTTGCCCCAACACCAAACATAATTAGAGGAACATTTTCTTTTCTTAGCTCAGAAAAAATTCTTTCCATAACTGGTTTTATATAAAAGCGATAGTCCTCAACATTTAAAGCTCCTACCCATGAATCAAAGATTTGGATAACACTAGCACCCGCTTTAATTTGAGCACGAATATATGTAATGGTCATATCAGCTAACTTATCCATTAACGCAAACCAAGCTTTTGGCTCAGAATACATAAATGCTTTTGTTTTTTTATAATCGCGGGAAGGTCTTCCCTCAATCATATAGCTCGAAACTGTGAATGGGGCACCAGCAAAACCGATAAGAGGTACTGATAGCTGTTCTTGGGTTAATAATTTGATTGTATCTAAAACATATGGTACATCTTCTTCAGGTGTAATTTCCCCTAGCTTCTCGACGTCTGATAACGATTGAATTGGATTATTAATAACTGGACCAATTCCGGATTGAATTTCTACATCTACTCCAATGGCTGGTAGAGGAGACATAATATCTTTATATAAAATCGCGGCATCAACATCGTATTGCTCAACAGGCAAACGTGTCACATATGCACATAATTCAGGTTGATGAGTGATTTCAAAAAGTGAGTATTTCTCCTTTAATGCTCTGTATTCTGGCTGTGAACGCCCTGCTTGACGCATAAACCAGACAGGAACATGGCTTGTTTTTTCACCCTTAGCAGCTCTTATAAGGGTATCATTGATCATTCTACTCATTAAAATAATGTCCACCTTTCAACACAATCTTTTCCCATTGTATACTAAATATTTTTAAAGAACAAAAACAAAACCTTTAACATCTGCCTACTAGAAAAAATAAGCTATGAAGCTTCATTAGTGAAGACGAAAACAGGATTCATCATACGATTAGCCTGATCAAATTTGAGGTCAAACTTTTCTTATAAAATATTCTAAAAAAACTCAGCTCGATTGGTGCTAATCTATTCTGGGAAACTTTATCTTTCATTCATCCGTTTAATATGTAATCACTATAGTCTTTTTACGAAAAATTGTATAGTTCGCATAAGGAAATGTCATAAATTCTCCCTTTTTGTTTGCCTCTAATTCGTCAAAAGTTTTACGGTCTATTTCAACGGGAAGGATAAATAATATAAAAAAACGTTCGTACATATAATATGTATAAATTATTTAAATTTTCTCCACCATCCATCCTTATAGCAGATATAATAGAATTGAGGTGATTTCAAAAATGAATTTTTATATTACCACGGGGACATATGACTTTTTAGAAAAGATTTTATCAAAATATAGTAAAGAGACAATGATATTAATGCAAAATGCACAAAATTCATTATTAGTTCATGAAACTCCAAAGAAATCAGTTTTCGGCTCACCACGTAAATATGAAATCATAGCTGAAAAAGGGGTGCTTATAAATAAAGGGTATGCCTCTTTCTATAATATTCCCATTTCAGATGAAGAGAAACCAGTGTTTGAATATAGCTTTCATCAGCACCAAAAAAACGTTGTTGAAACAGCACCTGGCAACATCGCCTATCGTTTACTTAGACCAAAAAAAGGAGATACCTATATTATTTTCACCTTATGGCAGGATGAGAAATACTATAATATTTGGAAAAAAACGAATACTTATACCACGCTGCTAAATAATAAAGTTTCGTCATCTCCTCTTTCCAGCAATACACTTTTTAACGGGGCTCCCTATGAAACGGAATATGTGATTTCTAATGATAATGAAAAACATGCGTCACAATAATGTGTCGCATTTTCTTTATTATTATTTTTTTTCTAAAACGATATTCTGTCTATTTGCATAAATGGCTGCTTGTGTTCGATCTGCAACCCCTAATTTACCTAAAATATTACTTACATGTGTTTTTACTGTTTTCACACCAATAAACAAATATTCACTTATTTCTTGGTTAGTCATCCCCTCACCTAAGCATTTAAGAACCTCAATCTCTCTTTCTGTTAAATCATCATGAGGCTTTTTTTCTTGTGGCCTAAATCGATTCATCATTTTATTCGCAACTTTCGGCTCTATAACCGATTCCCCACGTGTGGCTTTATATATAGCCCCCATTACCTCTTCCGCACGAGAAGTTTTCAATATATAGCTATGTGCACCAGCCTCAATAGCCGGAAAAACTTGTTCATCGTCATAATAGCTTGTAAGAATGATAATCTTACATTCTGGAGAAATTTTCATTATTTCTTTTGTTGCATCAATTCCAGTACCGTTTTCCATTAATAAATCCATTAATATAACTGCAGGCTGATGAATCTTCGCTAGCTTTATAGCCTCTTCACCTGAACTAGCCTCCGCTACTAAATCAATTCGATCCTCCGTTAATAAATATGAGCGAATGCCCATCCTTACCATTTCATGGTCATCTACAATCATGACTCTTACTTTATCCATACCATTCTCTCCTTCTATCATTTCATCTTTCTATCTGCTCATTGAAGGGGAATTCGAATATTAATATATGTACCTTCCTCTTCCATGGAACGTATTTGAAAGACTCCTCCTAATTCTTCACAACGCTCTCTCATTGTTTGTAAACCATATGAAGTCATTAAACTTCTTTCTACTTTAAAGCCTTTTCCATTATCACTTATGTATAGATGTAATTGTTCTCTTGCAGATTCCAATGTCACCCTTACTTTAGTTGCCTCTGAATGTCTTAAAATATTAGAAAGTGCTTCCTGTACAATGCGAAAAATATGCTCTTCAATTGCCTTTGAAAGTGAATCGATGCTTTCAATTTGACATTCAATATCCAGCTGTGTCTTTTCTTTTAGTTCATAGACTAATTTATTCAGACCTTCATATAATGTGTCACCTTTTAAATCAATCGGCCGTAAATGTAATAATAATGCCCGCATTTCCCCTTGAGCTTTAGCCGAAATATTGGCGACCTGCTCAAGCATCGTTTTAGCTTGTAGTGGATCCTTCGTTACTGTACGCAGCGCTGCAGATGAGATCATGCCTAGTGCAAATAGCTGTTGACTTACAGAATCATGTAAGTCCCTTGCAAGTCTTTGACGTTCCTCCATCACAGCTGCCTGGTGAGCTTGATTTGCTAAATCTGTTTTTTCGTCTGCTAATCTTTGTAATGATCGAACTTGGTCTTGAAGAAAAATCGCCAATTGATTCATTTCCTCAAATATTAAACCAATTTCATCTTTTTCGATTTCCTTAGCTCGAACTGAATATTTCCCACTTCTCAAAATCGATACGAAAGATAACATTTCATCTAATCTCTTTAAAAGGATTTGACCGCTTCGATACCCAAAATATACACTTAAGATCATATAAACAACTAATAAAAATAGTGTGATTAACAAAATGTTTTTAGTATTTAATTCTTGATCTCCAAAAATATATAAATAGAACTGTAAAAAAACAAAATAAATGAGTCCGCCCATTAATGCCATAATCATAAAATTCTTTATAAACCAAAAACGAATGCTTTGTATTTTACGCAAAAATGATTCCCCTCCTTCCTACACTCGATCAATTCGGATAGAGCCAATCCCAATTTCAATTGTTATATCTATTTTCTTTATTCCTTCTTCATAATTAGGTGACTGAAAAATTAGATGCGGTTTCGTTTCCGATGATTTCAAGTCAAAAAGTCGAATATCTCCCACCTTTGTTTTTGAATCAATTTTTACTGGAATATCCTCTGGGATAAGCATTTTAACATCCCCAATACGACTTTTTATTTTAATTGTTGTTTCCTCTTCAGGAATAAAAGCTTTACTAAAATCTAAGTAAAAATCGCCTATCGTTGTATGAATATCCATCGGTTTTAATGGCCAATTTTGCTTATTAAAATGAACATCTGAAACAGAAAGATTCTTTTTTATATTTTCCTTTATATTTTTTTTTGCCTGGTTCTTTAAATCCATTTTATAGATATGAACAGTTTCATTTTCAGAAGATTGATCGGCTTTGTTTTTATCAACTTTAACAACTATCTTTCCTTTTCTTTTAAAAAACAGCTTCTCGATAGCTATAAATACTAAAAGTATTGGCCATAGCTTCCACCAATCTCCATATGAAAATTGAATCATTTTTTGCTCATCTAAAATAAGCAATAATCCATAAGGCAAACAAAATAGTGTTAAAAATAAGGGACCTGATGATTTTTCCCGAATGCTTTTAACTAAATAAATGACACCAAAAAGGACAAATAGTATTGGAATAAACATGATAAAAAACTCTCTTATTTCTAAGGAAATGACACCAATATTCATTAATAGAAGGGCAATTCCTATCACCAACAATATTACTGAAAATAACAATATATTTCCCCGCCTTCTTATACTTCTAAAATAAATTTCGAGAAAAACAAATGAATTCCTTTAAATATATTAATTATAATATTTATTTTTCAAAAATGTAGGTACAACCGCGTTATCTCATCTCCGTCTTCAGACGGATTTTTTATATATTCTTAAAGCACTTATTTTTTCTCCTCTTCATATTTTATTGAAAAGCAGGCAAATGCCCATTTTAATCAATGCACGAAAAACAGATTTTTATTTCCCAATATAATGAGGAGGAAGATATATGTCCGTTGATCTTACACTTATACATTGGATATATGTAGTTTTTATAGCGTTAATTATCTGTTTAATGGTTTTAAAAAGAGATACCACGATTATTTGTATTGCAGGTATTTTTATCATCGCTTTAACAGCAACGGGATCTATCACTACTTCAATAAGCAGTATTTTTACAAGTTTCATCTATGCAATTACAGAGCTTCTCTCAATTATCTTAGTTATTTCAATCGTCGTTTCAATGAGTAAAAGCCTAATGGACTCCGGGATTAATGATGTCATGATTTCACCATTTGCTAAATTAATTAAAACACCCGCTCTTGCTTTCTGGATCATTGGCATAATGATGATGACCATATCTTTATTCTTTTGGCCATCTCCTGCAGTCGCTTTAATGGGAGCCGTACTACTACCAGTAGCTATAAGGGTCGGTTTACCTGCAATTGGTGTAGCTATAGCGATGAATTTATTTGGCCATGGTATCGCTTTATCGGGTGACTACATTATTCAAGGTGCTCCTAAGCTTGCTGCCGATGGTGCAGGAATATCAGTAGGTGACGTAGTAAGCGCCAGTATACCTTTAGTTATTACCATGGGTCTAGTCACTACCATTACAGCATTTTACTTATTGAAACGAGATATAAAAAATGGTTCCATTAAAACTCCAACATCGCCAGTCTATAATGATGAAAAGAATATTACTCAAAGTAAAAACCTATTATCACCTATATACAAAAGAATTTTTGCCTTATTAATACCCATACTTTTTATTCTTGATATTATTGCCATGATTATCTTCAACCTTCAGGGCAGCGAAGCAACTGCCTTAGTCGGTGGAACCTCAATTTTCATCTTACTTTTAATCACAATAGCTTGTCATAAAAATAAAGCCCTCGAAGAAACAACAAAGTACTTAATTGAAGGCCTTCAATTTGGATTTAAAGTTTTTGGGCCAGTAATTCCTATTGCTGCTTTCTTCTATCTTGGAGGAGAGAATTTTCAAGCAATGATTGGTGACTTTCTACCAAAAAATTCTCAAGGAATTGTAAACGATCTAGGATCGGCTTTAGCAAATATCGTTCCTTTATCCAAGGAAATCGGTGCAATCACTGTAACCGGAGTTGGAATAATTACCGGATTGGATGGATCTGGATTTTCAGGTCTTTCACTTGTAGGATCTGTTGCTAATTTGTTTTCCCATGGAATTGAATCCAGTACGGCAACTTTAACATCTCTAGGCCAAATTATGGCGATTTGGGTTGGAGGTGGCACACTCATACCTTGGGCATTAATTCCCGCTGCAGCTATATGTGGTGTAGACCCATTTGAACTCGCAAGAAGAAACATTATTCCGGTTACTATAGGTATAATTGTAACGACACTAGTTTCTATGTTTATACTTTAACGACAAAATCTTTTTTCGAGAGAATCAATTGCTATTCTCTCATTATTTTTAAAAATATCCGAATTTATCGATTTCTTCACACAGATTTCTATCAATAAATGCTATAATAATCACAAGATTTAGATTTTTACACAAAAAGGAGATGTCAGACTAACAATGACTATTCAAACGTTATCTCAAAAATTAGATCAAGCATACGAAGAGATGGTAGTGATTAGACGTTATTTGCACCAACACCCAGAATTATCATTTCAAGAAGTGCAAACTGCTAAATATATTGCTGATTATTACAAAAAACTTGGAGTAGATGTAAAAGAGAATGTTGGTGGTAATGGAGTAGTAGCAAGAATTAAAGGTAAATTACCTGGGAAAACTGTTGCCTTACGAGCAGATTTCGATGCACTTCCTATACATGAGGAAACAGATATACCTTACAAATCGAAGGTTCCAGGGGTAATGCATGCTTGTGGTCATGATGGTCACACTGCAACACTTCTTGTACTAGCAAAGACTTTAAATGAAATAAAAGAAGAATTGTCAGGTGAATATGTCATGATCCACCAACATGCCGAAGAATATGCACCTGGTGGGGCAATTTCAATGATTCAAGATGGATGCCTAGAAGGTGTAGATGTCATTTTTGGCACACATTTGTGGTCTCCTGTAGAATGTGGAACCCTTGCCTACCGCAAGGGTCCAATCATGGCTGCAGCAGATCGTTTCGAAATAAAAGTAAAAGGATATGGGGGTCACGGAGCTCAGCCTCATAAAACGAAAGATGCTATCGTCATTGCCTCTCAATTAGTAATGAACTTGCAGCAAATCGTCAGTCGCCGAGTTGATCCAATTGACTCTGCTGTTGTTTCTGTAGGTTCGTTTGTTGCTGAAAATGCATTTAATGTGATTGCGGATTCAGCAAAATTATCAGGTACAGTCCGAACATTTAATGAAAAAATTCGTGATTTAATTGAAGAGGAAATTGAACGAGTAGTAAAAGGAACATGTTTGGCAGCTGGCTGTAATTTTGAGTATGAGTACCATAGGGGATACCCTGCAGTTGTTAATCATGAGGAAGAAACAGATTTTCTCATTTCCTGTGCAGAACAAGTCCAAGAAGTTGATCAAATCACATTGACTCCTCCTGAAATGGGTGGAGAAGATTTTGCCTATTACTTACAGCATGTAAAAGGTACTTTTTTCTTTACTGGTGCAAAGCCTGAAGGTGTAGCTGTTCCATTCCCACACCACCATCCAAAATTTAACATCAACGAAAAAGCGATGCTTATTGCAGCTAAAACATTAGGGAATGCAGCTTTAAACTATCAAGAAGTAAATGCTTCATTAAAAGAAAGCGTAACGTCCCAAACAAAATAACCTAAAAAGGGTGGCCATTATTGGTCACCCTTTTGATTTAGCCAGCGAATACGATATGCATTCATCGTTGTTTCACCAAGCTGATCAAGTAAATTATAGTTTGCATATGCACCAATGACTGCCCCTATCCCTGGAACGAGCTGTAGCAATTTGACAAAATCAATATAATCCCGATATTCTTGCTGCAGCTTCCGCCAATCGATATCAACTAAATCAGCTTTAACTTGATCCCACTCCTCTATATTTTTTAAAACGATCTTCTTATGTTCATCACTAGAAAAAGCTAATTGAAAAACATATAAAATAAAAAGTCGCTCATCATAATTTTTCACATCATATCCATAAATAGATGCAGCCTCAAACAAAAATTTCATTTTAATCGAGAGAAGGAGAGGAAAATCTGCAATTCCAAGCAAAATTCCTCCAGCTCCTGTTCCAGCTCCTTCTACTGCAGCTGTTTTTCGAAATTTATTTAAGCTTTCAGCAATTAATTTTTCCTTTTCAAGTATCGTTAAATTTTGAGTTTCCTTCGGCTTGGTTAAATATTCCGACCCAAATAGTGTAGCCTGCACCATTTTTTTTATACTTTCTGTAATAATTTGATGTGCTTTTTCAGGAATTACAGAATTAAGCTTACCTTGTGCCTTTTTTGCCATTCGGTTCATCAAACTAGACTTTTTATTTATTTTACGTTTCCAAATTTCTACTTCACTTTTTATATTCTGCTCATCGGTCATTATTTTTAGCTCCTTATTTTTATATACTATACGCTTAATAAGGAAGTGAAGTTTCACAGGTACAATTAATTATTTTGCGAATGTTAACTGCTACAGACTTTCTAGTGTCTTTGACTCATTTTACGCAGCCTGCTAGGAACATATCCTTTAACAAATAGGATGGAGAAAACGCAACCTGCAACTAATACTATTAATCCTGTTTCCCACGTATGACTAATAAGGACAATCACACTAAAAATGATTGTTTGAATAAAAATGCACACTGTAAGAACTCGTAAAAACGATAATTCTTTTAATGTTTGACTTAATGGATATAAATAATGCCATATTTTTAATTCATGATAGCGAATCATTGGGAGTAGTTGGAATCCAGTTAAGTATATAAATAGTAAAGCAACCCCTATTAATAAATAAATTTGATTACTGAAATAGAGAATGGCTCCACCTATAATTGTTAATCTTATAAAAAGACCAAAATATTCACTGGAACGAATAAAGGTTCGTGCAAAAAGATAGGTGTAAGTATTCTTTTGGCCATACTTGATTGTATTGAATATTGGATCTAGCCATTTTCTACGTTTCACTTCACCTTTTAATTTCGGTACATCTGTAAATAAATTTGCAAATCGATAAAATGAATTTAATCTTTTTTGTTCCTTATCAATTAATAAATCCCACTTCAAAGTCTTTTCCTTTACAGATTGATGGTAAAGGACATATAAAATGAGGTAAGCGATAATCAACAGTCCAAAAATCCAAGGCCATTTCATTTCAATCATAAAATATACAAAAACTATGTTTAAGAAAAGGCGTATCATCCAATCGAGTATAGACAACCTTCGATCTTGTATTTTTAAAACATCCCAATGTAAAATAAGGTTCCATATTTTAATAATAAACAAAACTAAAAGCATAAGAAAGAAGGATTTAAAACCGTTTCCTGTCACTTTTGCATACATCGGCATACACACAGCAAGAACCATAAGCAGTATATATGCCTGAATCATAAAGCTTAGTACGATTGCATTTTTAAAATATTGCTTAAGTTTCATTTCAACAGGCAGTAAATACACTTTATCCGCTTCCTTTAAAAGTGTATATATTGGGCTTACAGTAACTAGGATACCTAATACAATCCCCATTACCCAGCCAATCGGAAAACCTTCATCAATTGTTTTTACCCAACCGCTATAATAATAAGCACCAGCACCAAGCGAAAAAATAACAACAAACAATAAATGATCATTAAAAATATATTTAAGATATTTCCTTAGCTCATATAGATATAATTGAAGCCTTTCTTTCCACAAATTCTCAATTTGTTTCATCAGAATCTTCCTTTGTTAACTGAATATAAATATCATCTAATGTTGCACCAGGCATGCGAAAATTTTCTTGTAATTCTTCCAATGTTCCTTTTGCTTTAACTTGTCCATTATGTAAGATTATGAAGCCATCACAGTACCTTTCCGCCGTAGCAAGAATATGGGTCGATATAAGAATACCTGCTCCCTTTTCCTTCATACTTTTCATCAAGTCTAGTAGAGATTGGATGCCAAGTGGATCTAATCCAACAAATGGTTCATCAATAATGTATAAATTAGGCTCTACCAAAAAAGCAGACATGATCATTACTTTTTGTTTCATCCCTTTTGAAAAATGTGCAGGAAACCAACCTAGCTTCTTTTCTAATCGGAATTCCTTTAGTAAAGGTGTAATTCTTTTTTCAAAGACATCTTGATTAATACCGTATGCCATTGCCGTTAGCTTCAGATGTTCATCTAAAGTTAACTCTTCATATAATATAGGTGATTCTGGGATATAAGAGAATTGCTTCCTATATTCATCAGGTCCTTTTTTAATTTCTAAGTCATTGATGTGAATAGTTCCTTTTTTCGGTTCCATCAGTCCAATAATATGCTTAATTGTTGTACTTTTCCCCGCTCCATTTAACCCAATTAAACCAATCATTTGATTTTTTTCAACGGTAAATGATACATCATTTAAAACGGGTTTCTTTGTATAACCGCCTGTTAAATTTTGTACATTAAGTAGTGACATCTTTAACGTCCTTTCCTTATTTCACTTTGAATCATTTTCATTAATTTACTTTAATCAAAAAAATGATTGATCCACGAATACTTTCACATATATTGTACATGATAATAAGCGAAGGGGATAACAAACGCAACTAATATCGGGGTGGTTATTAAAGACCGAAACCGAATGAAAAGCGATAAAAGGATGGTCAAGAGTATGGCGACAACGTTTTAACACACTTTTATTTAAATGAGGTGTTTGTCGAAGATCACTTACTGTTTTAAACGTTTATCCAATGTTAAAAACAATAGGAGATGATCGCGTTGAACAAAGGTCATTTACTCAATTAACATTTGAAATAACACACTTATGAAAAATGAGGTGTTGATCAAAGGCAGACCAATTTTTTTATAAACCTTTTATAGTATACCCCTTCAATTGGGACGGGCTTTCAACGGAAACCCCGTCCCTTTTTATTTTTCATCTTACATTATTAGCCATTATAAGATATACTAAAAAAAAAATGAAAGGTGGAACACTTATGAGTGATTGTATTTTTTGTAAAATTGTAAATGGTGAAATTCCATCTGCAAAGGTTTTTGAAAATGAGCATGTTGTTGCCTTTCTTGACATAAGTCAAGTAACAAAGGGACATACTTTAGTAATTCCAAAAATACATAAAGAAAATGTTTTTGAGTTAACACCTGAAATTGCAGCAAATCTCTTTGAAGTCGCTCCTCAAATCGCAAATGCATTAAAACAAGAATTTAATCCAATAGGAATGAATCTTGTAAACAACAACGGTGAGCATGCTGGACAATCTGTATTTCACTTTCATTTGCACCTTATTCCGCGATATGGAAAAGGCGATGGCTTTGGTGCCGTTTGGAAAAATAATCAAAATGAATATACTCAAGAAGATTTAAAGATGTTAGCAACTGCAATATCCAAAAACATTCAATAAACACATAGGAAAATCCTGCTAAAAAGCAGGATTTTTTATTTTTTCATCTTGAAAACTTCCTTCAAATTATCTGCTCAATTGTGTTATACTATTTTCAATCTTTCGCAACTGGCAATAAGGGCACAGTTGGAGAGAAAATAGTTAGTTTTATAGTTTAGATGAGGAGAGATAAGAAGTGAATACAAAGACATTAGTAAGTTTAAGCATGCTTGTTGGAATTGGAGCCGTGCTCCATTTAGCCATTCCTCAGATTTTTATGGGAATGAAGCCGGATATGATGTTAACAATGATGTTTCTAGGAATTATTTTATTTCCTGAGAAGAAAAATGTATTAGTCCTTGGAGTACTTACAGGAATTATTTCTGGGTTAACAACAAGTTTTCCAGGTGGATTCATTCCAAATATCATTGACAAATGTTTAACATCTTTTATTTTCTTAGGACTATTTTTACTTATCTCTAAATTTATGAGAATAAGAATAGCCATAATGATTATGACGATTATTGGAACGCTTGTATCAGGAACAGTATTTTTATCCTCTGCTTCTATTATTAGTGGTTTACCAGAGTCATTCCTAGCACTATTTTCAATCGTTGTATTACCTGCAACAATTTTAAATACGATTGCACTATTTATTATATATCCAATAGTTAATACTATTATTAAAAGAACTTCATTAGTTAGTCATTCATAAACATACGAAAGAACTCTAATCATTCAGAGTTCTTTTTACTTTTTTAGCATTTTAGGCCCTACTTACATCGTCCTCTTAATCCGTTCAACAACTACTAGAAAAGAAATAATAATAAAAATGACAAAAAAATTAAAATTATTCCCCCACTACAAAAAAAAACCACTCTTTGCTTAAGAACCCTTTTTGGAGGGTACACACCGGATTTTTGATATTTATAAAAAGAATGAAACATTCCTATAAAGAAACACGTACTTATTATGAAGAGGAAAAAAATGAAACCATTCATAATCACACCTCTTTTATATTTTTTACCTTATGTAGTATAAAACTGGAAAACTTTTATTATATTTTTAAAATACTTCCTACTCTAATACTATGCAAAAAGTATCATTAACATGAATTTAATTTCAGTAAAAATCTTAATAAAATAGTGAAAACCATGATTTTTTCAAAAAATTATTTTATAATTATATTATTCATGCAGGAATTTGCAAATTATTGTAGAAAAATAGATATAGGTGTGCAAAAAATTCTTAATAGTCACTTATTAAAATTTTTTATTATTAGTTAATGGGGTGAAATGAATGGATAAAAAAGCGTTAACATATGGATTTATAGTCGGAGGAATAGCAGGAGCAATATCAGCTCTATTATCGGCACCATCTTCTGGCAAGGATTTACGAAAACAAATAACAGATACAAAAAATGAGTGGATGATCACTTTAAAAGAAATGACTAAAAACGTACAAGAACTAAAAAACTCGATTCATGTATTAACATCTGAAGGTAAAGATATGGCAGTAAAATTAGTCTCAGATGTGAAATCAACACTATCAGAGTGGCAAAATAATATTGAAGGAAATAAAGATAATATCATTAATGAAGTGCAAGCATTAAAAGATTCCATCGATGAATTAGAGTTAAAAATTCAAGAACGAAAATAACTAATGAAATGTGATGGAATCGGCAATATCAAGCCGGTTTCATTCATCATTCTAGCATTTATAGAATACACTTTTCTATAGACGAATGATCTTAATTCTAAAAATTTTGTAAATTTATATCTTTATTAATTTTTATTTTATTGGCATAATAAAAATAATATATATATATATAAAGTGGGTGAAGGAATGGCCGAGAAACCATATTCAGTAAAGGAAGCTATGCTTTTTAGTCAAAAAGTTGCACAAATTAGCAAGGCACTTTGGAAAATGATTGAAAAAGATTGGCAGCAATGGATTAAACCTTATGATTTAAATATTAATGAGCATCATATTTTATGGATCGCCTACCATCTAAAAGGAGCTTCCATATCAGATGTAGCAAAATTTGGAGTAATGCATGTCTCAACAGCCTTTAATTTTTCAAAAAAATTAGAGGAAAGAGGTTTATTAGAATTCTCCAAAAAGGAAAATGATAAACGCAACACATATATTCAATTAACAAAAAAAGGAGAAACTTTATTACTTGACTCTATGGAGTCTTTCAATCCTTCTAATAGTACTGTTTTTAATGGAGCGATACCTTTAAGGAATTTATATGGTAAATTTCCTGAATTCATTGAATTAATGGCAATTGTAAGAAATATGTATGGGGAGGATTTTATGGAAATCTTCGAGACTTCCTTCCATAATATAGAAACGGAATTTGTTGAAGAAAATGGAAATATTAAAAAGCTTCCAACAGAGAGTGAAAGCTTGAGTAATTTTTAAGTTATATTTTTAGATAATATTTCCATTACATCTGGGAACAAGTTTTGTTTTAAACATGCATGAACAACTTCTTTAGGATCTAGCTTAGGATGAAGCTCTTCTTTAAACTTTTTATAAAGTGGAGAAAAAAAGACAAAATGATCCTCTTTTTGTACTTCAATTTCTTCACTTAGCTGTTCACAAAGTTTATAGAAAGCTTCTACTTCTTTTTCCCGAAGCTGTTTTTCAATAATTATTTTGTAGAAATCAAAATGATCTTCGACAATCATTTTCATTAATAATTTTTGATGAAACTCTAATCGATCAAGTCTTTGCTCCAATGATTCCATAGTATTAACCTCATTTTTATTATAATCTATTATAATAAGTATAATACAATATGAACTTTATTTATCCACCATCTTACTGAACGATAAATGAATTTCTTGTCCAATTAATTGCGAATTTCGTATTTAAGTTAAACAATATACTATGTAATTATCTTTTTATAGCATTCCATTAGATTAAGAAAATACCTATCTTTTTATAATGAAATCTGTTATCTTAAGCATAAGCATACAGGAGATTTTGGGAGGGATTGTTAGTGATCTCCATTTTTATTTTATTTGCAATTGTTAATGTATACATCATAAACAATTTAATCAATTCACTATGTATACAAAAAGAGATCCCAGAAGAAAGACAACCTAAGGTTTTTAGGACGATAAATATTCTTATTACCATTTTACTTGTTTCTTCTTATGTAGAAATTTTATATACATAAAAGCTTTGTTTTTTAATAAAATACTTTCATTTAACTTTTGTACTTTTATACACCAAAACAGAAAAATCAGGTTCTATGTCAAACCTGATTTTTCCTGTTAACCGAAATATTCATTCTCTTCCATTGGAACTTAAATTAATAAATCCAAGATGCTCCAATGATTATTAACAAAATAAACAACACAACTAGTAACGCAAAACCGCTTCCGTATGCTCCACCACCCATAAGTAGTCACCTCCCTATTTGAAATAATATATTCTATTCATATTTGTGTTTGTTGTTAAGGCGAAAGTCTAGTAGTGAATATAAATAGCAAGGCTCTTTAAATATGTCCTCTGCCTTCGGAATTTTAACATTGAAAAAATTTTTTTGAGAAACAGCCTTAACAAATAAATGCTGCACCAACAATTATTAAAAGGATAAACAAGACAACGATTAAGGCGAACCCACTGCCTCCACAAGCAAAGCTCATCATAAATACCTCCTTTTTTCTTTCTTTATATCCTATGTGCATTCATCCATTTTGCCTAAAGAAATCGCCCAATATATCGTATGTTTTTTTGCCTTTTAAACTTGAATGTTAAAATTTGATGAGAATACCTTAAAAATCCCATAAGTCTTCAGTAATTATGTTTCTTTTCTGATAAAAATTATGGTATAGTATGTCTTGTAAGTTTTATTGGACGAAAATTAGACAGGGAGTTGTTTATTGATGAAAAAGTGGGTTTTATCCCTTTCATTAGCAGCTGGAGTTATCGGTTTAGCTGCATGCGGTAACAATGGTGGAGATACAGTTGTAAAAACAAAAGCTGGTAATGTAACAAAAGATGAACTTTATGAAGCAATGAAAGATAAAGTCGGTGATCAGGTACTGCAACAACTCGTATTTGAAAAAGTTCTATCTGATAAATACAAGGTTTCAGATAAAGAAGTGGACAAGCAAGTCGAGCAAGCTAAGAAGCAGCTTGGCGATCAGTTTGAAGCAGCGCTTCAACAATATGGTTATAAGGATGAAAAAGATTTCCGTAATACCATTAAAATTGGTCTTTTACAGGAAAAAGCTGCTACTAAAGATTTAAAAATTACTGACAAAGACATAAAAGAATATTATGACAATAATATTAAACCTGACATTAAAGCAAGCCATATTCTTGTTGCTGATGAAAAAACAGCAAATGAAATTGAAGCTAAGCTTAAAAAAGGCGAGAAATTTGAAGATCTAGCAAAAAAATATAGTTCTGATGGTACAAAAGATAAAGGCGGCGACTTAGGTTGGTTTAATACTGGTAAGATGGTTCCTGAATTTGAAGCTGCAGCTTATAAATTGAAGGTTAACGAAATCAGTAAGCCAGTGAAAAGTCAATTCGGCTACCATATTATAAAACTTACTGGTAAAAAAGATAAAGCACCTTTAGATGATAAAATGAAAAAAGAAATTAAAGACAAAATCAAAGCATCTAAAGTTGATCAAGCAAAAGTTGCTGCTACTATGAAAAAAGAAATTAAAGATGCAAAATTAGATATTAAAGACAAAGATTTGAAAAATGCATTTGATAACGTTCTAAACGCAGATAGTGCTGATTCTACATCTAAAAAGTAATAACTAGAAAAAGCCTGTCCCATATTAAATATGAGGCAGGCTTTTTCAAATTCAAATTAGCTAACTTCTTTTGCTTGCTTTCGCTTTTCTTTCTCTTCTTCCATTCTCTCTATATACTCTTCTCCCTCTTTTTCAATCCACTCCTGTTCAAGCATTCGGTCTTCTCTTGATGTTTTAACAGCCATAAAAGCACTAATAGCAATTCCTGCGATAACGAAATAAATCCAAATTGGCAATGACATGTGCTTCCTTCTCTCCCTTCAAAGTTTGTCCCTATTAAAATGTATGACTGCTTTATATGAAACATGACTAATTTTTTTCAGAATTTAGGAACTTCTTGTTTCGGGTTATATAATATCTAATTCAAGAAAATAACTGTAAAATACGAAAAAATAACACACACATATGAAAGTCCATACTCATATGTGTGTGTAAATAAATTTATATTTATTTATGAAAACTAGGCTTATAAAATGATCGATTATCTAATGCAAAGACTCGTTCGGAAAATTCCCCAGGCTTCACATTACGAAGAGCTCGATCCATCATATTCATTTTCGCATCTAAATTATCAATATAGTGAAGAATCTCTGCTTCCTTAATCATCGGAGGCTTCGCACTTCCCCATTCTGGCTTACCATGATGGCTTAAAACAAGGTGCTGTAGGACCATAACTTCCTCACCATGAATGCCGAGCTCTTCTGCAGCTTTAGCAATTTCATTTACCATAATTGTAATATGACCTAATAAATTCCCTTCAATCGTATAAGTAGTTGAAACTGGTCCAGATAGTTCCGTTACCTTTCCTAAATCATGAAGAAGGATACCTGCATATAATAAATCTCGATCTAAGGATGGATAAAGTGTAGTGATAGCTTTTGCCAAATCAAGCATTGATACGACATGGTATGCTAGACCAGAAACGAATTCATGATGATTTTTCGTTGCTGCAGGATAAACTAGAAAATCACTATTAAATTTTTTTATTAGGTGTCTTGTAATCCTTTGAATATTTGGGTTCTTCATTTCAAATATATATTGTGTAATTTTACTTGTTATTTCATCTTCACTAATTGGAGCAGTTTCAAGAAAATCAGATACTTTCACCCCATCCTTTTCTGTAGTAGGACGGATTTGTCGAATTCTCAATTGCAAACGACCACGATAATTCTGTATATCTCCCGAAACTTTAACAATTGTTTCAGCTTTATAGGTTTGCGCATCTGTATCAGATACATCCCATAGCTTTGCTTCAATATCCCCTGTTTGGTCCTGTAAAGTTAAGGATAAAAAAGGTTTCCCATTACTTGCAATTCCTTTTGTGCTAGTTTTAATTAATAAAAAAAGCTCAATTTGTTCGCCAACATCAAATTGTTGAAGTCCTTTTATCATAGTTATCCCCCAATTTCTCCATACTGTATCAAGTGGATACACGCGAAATTTTTTACTAATCACCGCAATACTATCTAAATACTATTTATTCTATTTTAACATGGAATAGCTCTGATCTTCAGTTAACATTAATATTTGGTTATTTGAAAATAACTCCAATATATGCTGATGACACGTAAAAAATAATATTTGAGTTGTTTTACTCATTTCTAAAAGAATTTGTACGATTCTTTTCGTCCTTTTTTTATCAAAGTTTACAAATCCATCATCAATTATCATCGGAAATGGAAAATCATTTTGCAATATATGGACTAATGCCAATCGGAAGGAAACATATATCTGTTCCGCAGTTGCCTGGCTAAGCTCCTCTGGTTCGAATGTCATTCGATCATTTCTTTCTACAATAAATTGCCCTGTAGGTTGGAATAGCAAACGAGTATACTTCCCATCTGTTAAAATTCGTAAATATTCTTCAGCCTTTTGCAAAACCAAAGGAAAACGCTCATTTTTCATTCGATTCATCGTACGATGAATGAATTCTTTTGCAAGCGCCAATTTCGCCCAATCTCTTGCCTTTTTATTAAGAATAGATTTTTCAAGGTAAAAACCATGTAATTTTTCCGTAAAGCTTCCTCCATCTTCCAGCAAGTTTATTTCATATTTTATTTCAGCTAGTTTTTTATGATGGGACTCAATCATACTCGTTTTTTCTTTTATTTTTTCTTGTATATTAATTAATTGTGTTGTAAGCTGATTTTCTGATAGCATTGATTCGAATTGAAAGCCATTTTCATCACCTAATTTTTGATTAAGCAATTTTAAATTTGCTTGCAACAACCTTTGTTCTTCATTTTCTTTTCCTTTTCTTCGAAAATCCTCAGCATTTTCAACTTTTGCTTCTTTTATAAGTGCCTGCATCATTGCTTTTAGTGAATCATATTCCTTTGTCCACTTCAAGCACTCTAGAGATAGATCCTCATTTTTACTAATCAGCTCACGATAGGTTAGCTTTTTTTCCCGCTCTTCTTTTAACATACCTTTTAAATAGAGAACTCCTTCTTCTACAGATTGCAGTCCCTTAATTTGCAGTCCAATTAATAGGTCCTTTAATTCTTTTTCCCAGTTTGCAACCTTTCCTTTTATCATTTCAAGCTGGTTCTCTGAAAAACTTCTATTATTTACAATTTTTAATAGTTCACAAAGAATATCAAATGCATCAGGCAATTGTTCTGTCGAAAAATTTCGTTGTATTCTTAATTGACGCTTCATCTCAACTATTTTCTCTTCGTTTTTATTCCACTCTCTCCCCCATAAAGATAAAGCCTCTTCTTTTTCTTTTAAGCGGGATTGTTGATTTTCTATTTGAAGGACAATCTCCTTCCAGCTTTGCCTGCATTTTTGTTGCTCATTATATTCCAATTCCTTATTCCCCATTAGTCTAATGTCGGAACTAATTTTCTCCATTTTTTTTCGCATTTGCTCATCTGTGTTATCCTCATTTCGTTTGCCTCTCCTCCTACTCTTCCAAAATGAAAGGCTCAGGACGATGATACCTATGACTGCACCAGACATGAGCAGATATTTTTGATTCATCAAACTCCAAGCAAAGAATCCTGCAAATATTAAATATGAAAAAATCGTTGGTAATTGATTATCTTTTTGTGTTGTCCTATTTGACAGTTCAATAAATTTCATTTGTTCATTTAATTTTTCATACTCTGTTTGTAAACGGGTGTATTTCTGATGATGATCTGATAATCTTCTAAATTCTTCTTCACTTATCAGATTTGCTTCTATACTTTCACATTGTTTTTCAAGCTCATTTAATTTTCTTTTCTCTAATTCAATCTGTTTATTACACTCTACTTCCTGAGATTTTAAATAGTAATAGTCTTTGATTGCTGTACGAATCCGATCTTTCATATCAATACTAAGATCCAATAATGAAAGATTGTCTATATCTTCGTCCTGAAAATGAATTTCTCTTTTTAAGCTAGATATGTGCTCATTCCACTTTGTTACTTCTTCTTGACGTCTAATGATTTCTTCTTGCCACTGTAAAACTTGTGTCCATCTTTCAATCAACAATTGTATCGATTCCTCATGCTTTTCAATTCGTTCCTTGGGCATGACCTTTTGAATTTCATTGTCAATCTCATTTCTTTTAGCAGTTAATACGGTTAATTGATTATCTGCTATCCGTATTTGCTCCTCTAACTTTTCAATCCGCTTTATTCCATCAACCGGAAACGAGCAAGCCCCAATTTCATCCAATCGAAGATGAATTCTTTTTCGTTCCTGGATTAACGGCCATTCCTTTCTCCATTGCTCCAATTTATGTAATTCCTCTTGTAACATAGTGATTTCACTTTGAAATCGTTTCATATCTTTAGAAAGGTTTTCGTGTTCTACCTGAAACTTTTCATATGATTGGTTATGCTTCATGCTATTTTTGATATCTTTTTCTTGTTCTTTTAGAGCAGCAAGCATTTCATTTAATTCTGGCTTTCTACCATTAGGTTTAAACAATTGGTCCATCTCTTTTTGAAGCTGTGCCTCTGTTTTTATTACAGTATCAGTGCCAATCGTCCCCGCTGCTAACAGGTATTTCCCTATTTCGCCCCCCTTTAAACGATTCACTCCTTGCAGCCCATGAATATTAAAGGAAAAAATACTTTTATACATCGCTTTATCTAATGTAATGACTTTTTCCTTAAGAAGCTCTTCTCCTCCTACGGTGCCATCACTAAATCTTACTGTAACATCACCTGAAGCTTTTCCATTCACTCGTTCAATCCAGATATCACCATATTCATCTGTTTCGATAGTAAGATTGCCACCATATTTCGATATTGATTTTGGTTCATAGCGAAGCTCTGACTGCTGCTTTGTTGGAAACCCAAATAAGATCCCATGAATAAATGACATCACTGTAGACTTACCAGCTTCATTTTCTCCATATAGAACCTGGATTGAACGTGAGATTGAAAGCTGTAGATTAGACCATTTTCCATATCCGTAGATATGTACCTCTTTTATTTTCATAGGAAACACCCCCTTCACAAATTAGAATGGAAATACTTAGAAACCATTTGTTCAGCATCAGACAATAGATCCTTTTTTTCTTCTTCAGAGAGATTTTCTAAAAACCTTCTGAAATATACATGTCCAAATAAATCCCCAATTGCCTTTTCAAAAACTTCAGGCTGCGCTAATTCATTTTTCGTTTCATCTAATTCTTTTTTAAATGCATCATCCATTTCTATAAAACGACTTTCTGCAGCTATATCCACATGAAAAGTCCAAACAAAAGAATCCTCGTACTCCTCACCATCCTGCAATGCCTCTATTAGCTCACCATTTCTAATTTTTTCAAATGCACTTCTCTCTAAACCTGCTGCATCTTCAATGGCTAAATTGAGAAAAACACCTTGTGCTGTAAGACGAAGACTCTCTATTTTCTTTTTGCATAACAAATACAAATCCGAAAAGGATTTAACCGACTTTGCATTTAATTTAGCATCTTTCCAAATGATATCTGCCGTTTCAATTGGTTTAAGGAACGTTTTCTGATCTGTGAGTGTGACAGCAAAGCATCCCTTCGTTCCATCCTCCTTGCGATGCCTTCCTTGTATATTTCCTGGATATACAATGTATGGATCATCGTTATGCAGAACTTGCTGTTTATGAATATGTCCTAATGCCCAATAATCCATATGCTTTCCTAATAAATCTTGAATAGAAAAAGGAGCATAAGGCTGATGAACGGCACTATTTCCTTCACAATGACCATGGAGCATGCCAATGTGATAATCCGCTCCTTCTATCCTTTGATATTCATTTATTTTCTTCTCCATGACATGACGCTCAGGATAACTGAATCCATATATATGTACTTTATCCCCATGTTTTGATATGAATGACTTCATTTCTACTTTAGGAGAAAAGATATGAACATTTGAAGGCATTTCAATAGTCGTCCAATTACCGCTTAAATGATCATGATTTCCATGAAGCATAAAAACCTCAATTCCAGCCTCCTGCAATC
Organism: Heyndrickxia sporothermodurans; assembly: GCA_018333075.1. Lineage (GTDB taxonomy): Bacteria > Bacillota > Bacilli > Bacillales > Bacillaceae_C > Heyndrickxia > Heyndrickxia sporothermodurans_A. The sequence continues at coordinate 497,285 of BORH01000001.1, forward strand.
TTTCCATTTGCTTACGAAGTCGAGCTTGTGCCTTTATACTTCGATCCTCCCCATCATAAAGATCACCACAAATTAATACAAAATCCACTTTCATAGAAATCGCAGCATCAATCAATTTTATTAAGGATGTAAATGTGCTCTCTTGAATTCTTTTAAAAATTGTTTTTGGTAAATAATTTAGACCAACAAAAGGGCTATCCAAATGAAGATCCGCTGTATGTATAAACTGAATACTACTCATAAAATCACCCACGAATATATGTTCTTATGTACATTATAAACGATTTTCATGATTATAAAAGGATTCAAGCAATATTTTTACTGAAATATAGAGTTAAAATTAATATTCAAGAGGAAGTTGGAGGAATTGTTGTTCATGAAGCACCTAATAAGCTTAAGTTGCTGTCTCCTTGCTTGAGCAATGGATGGATCTTGACCTCATTTTGATGATTGATTCGAATGAATGGATTGAATTCCGTATTATGTGCCAAAGTAGTTTTTCACTTTAATGAATGAGAGGAAAGAATGGAAAAAAGATGAGGCTTCAAAATTCACCTTTTAATCTGAGATCATGATGAATTGGATATTTTCCATTAGGTATAAATGGAGAAAGTTATCAAGGTTTAATTCTATATCATTTCCACTTTTTTAAGTATTCATGATTTTCCAGCAGCCTGTTCTGTAAAGCTTCTCCTTTTATGATTTATTACTTTTATTCTTGATAAGATAGGAAAATTTTATTATAAAGATGGGAAGTATTTTATGCGGTTGATGGGGATGGTGGTTATTTCTTCCGTTACAATCTCTTTTCTGCAAAAAGATCGCTTTATCTACGGAAATTTTCATTTTATCTACGCAAATTAACAATTTAACTGCTACTTTTACGACTTTATCTTTGGAAAAATTAATTATTTCGTCGATAAATACCACTTATCTCTGTTCATTGCTCTTTTTCAACTTTACCTCTCATTTATCTACTTTATTTAATCTTTTTCTCTTTTTATTTGCTCTTATCTCCTGGTATTAACCTTTTTCCTCTTTTATTTCTATTTATCTCCTTTAATTAACCTCCCCCTTTTCTACAATTTTGCCCTTTCAATTACTCGATAAATATTGTTCTCTAATGTTTAGCTTGAAAATAATATTACAAAAAAACACCCTATCATGCTAGGGTGTTTCTACGTATATGTTAATCATTTTTTGATAATTGCAGGGCTTGCTTAATATTTTTTAGTGAATTAGATTTACCATATAAAAGAACTCCTCCACGGTAAATTCTAGCTCCAATTACAGCCATTATAATAATTGATACGATTAAAACTGCCACTCCAGATAGCCCAACCCAAATCGGCAAATCAAGCATTCCTACTCTTAAAAACATCAGCATTGGGGTAAAGAAAGGAATATATGATGTAACCGTCACAAATCCAGCTGAAGGGTTATTTAATCCAGACATCGCAATAAAGAAACCAATCATAATGATAAATGTCATTGGCATCATCATTTGCTGTGCATCTTCGATACGACTAACAAGTGAACCTAAGAACGCTGCAAAGGTAGCAAATAATAAATAGCCTAATAAGAAGAAGACAATTGCATATACAACGGTTGAAATTTTAACATCTGAGAATCCGAAGAATTCAAAGAAGCCGCCTTCCATCTTTCCGAGATTTTGTCTTATTGTGAAATACGCTACTGCCAGCAAAAAGGCCATTTGTGTTAATCCAAGCAATGCTCCTCCAATAATTTTGGCAAACATTTGTTGTGTAGGAGATGCACTAGAAATTAGAATTTCCATTACACGAGATGCCTTCTCAGTAGCAATTTCCATTCCAACCATACTTGCGTAAAAAATAACTGAAAAATAAATAGCAAATAGCAAAATATAGACTAATCCGCGAGCTTGTGCTAATTCCTCTGCAGATTTTGCATTATTTTCAAGACTTACTTCCTTATATGTAATAGGGCTGTTTAACAGTGCTAACTGGTCTTCTGTTAAATTAAGCTGTGTTGCAGCAATACTAGCTTTCACAGTCTGTAATGCCTGCATTAATTGTCCAGATAATTCAGTATTTGTTAATGTAGGTGCTTTATAAGTCGCCTGAGGCAAATTCGCAGAATCAAGAGAAATAATGATATATCCATCAAATTTACCTTTTGTTACTTCTTTAGACAACTTTTCTTCATCAATATTTACCTTTTTTAATTGTATATCATTATTAATCTTTTTTAATTGCTGCTGAAAAGGGGTGAAAACTGTATTGGTTTGATCAATTACTGCAATACGATCTTTTGAATCACCACCAGAAAATAAATCAATAATTCGATTCATATTTCCTAAAATCAATACTCCAGCCAACATAATAATCGTTGTAATAATAAATGATTTAGATTTAAGTTTAGATAGATATGTATGTCCTAGCATAATGCCAAATTTATTCATAAGAAGCACCTACCTTTTCAATGAAAATATCATTTAATGACGGCTCCTCTAGTTCGAATTTACGTATAAATCCTTTTCCATTAATATCATTCAGTATTTTTTGAGCCATTTCTTCATTGTTAATTTGTAAATGAACACCTTGAGCTGTTTTCTTAAATTTAACTACTTCCTCTTGGTTTTCCAAAAAGGATAAGTCGAAATCTGCATGTATGGTTACATTTTTCTTGCCAAACGATTTCTTGATTTCTCGTAAGCTTCCATGTACAACCGGCTTTCCATGATGCATAATACATAGATTTTCACAAAGCTCTTCAACATGCTCCATTCGGTGACTTGAAAAAACAATCGTAGATCCACTATCTCTTAATTCTGTCACGGCTGACTTTAAAGTCTCTACATTAACAGGATCTAAACCACTAAATGGTTCATCAAGAATTAACAATTTAGGCTTATGTAGTACGGCAGCAATAAATTGTATTTTTTGTTGATTTCCTTTTGACAATTCCTCTACTTTTTTATCAATATATTCTGGAACATTAAAACGTTCTAGCCACATTTTTAGTTCATTGAGAGCTGCCTGCTTTCCCATGCCTCTTAATCTAGCTAAATAGATTAATTGATCTTTAATTTTTAATTTCGGATATAACCCTCTTTCTTCTGGTAAATATCCTATCTGTGAACTTGTAGAATAGTCAATTTTACTGCCATTCCAAGTGATCGTCCCCTCATTTGCATCCATCAATCCCAAAATCATACGAAATGTAGTTGTTTTTCCCGCACCATTTGCTCCTAAAAAACCAAACATTTCTTTCTCAGGAATTGTAATTGACAAATCATTAACCGCAGTAAACGATCCGAACCTTTTTGATACATGATCTAATGTCAATGCCAATTTTTTAACCTCCAATTTTATGTATTCATAATTTATACGAATATATCCCCTAAAAAGTTCCATTAACTTTTGTAATATATTATACAGTGGTCACACATTTTAAGAATCTTATTACTTAATCTCCTAAAAATTAACTCGATGATGATACAATCATAGTACTTCTACTATCTACCAATAGTAATATTCTAACGAAAAAAAACTATATTTATGATAGAATACTATTTAGAATATTTTTTGTTTATGTGAATTAAGGAAGGAGAAAAAAATGGAAAGTTTTCTTCCAATCGGACTAGCTTTTTCATCAAGTGCATTATTGATATTAATAAAAATTATTGCAATAGATATTGTTCTATCCGGTGATAACGCAGTCGTTATTGCAATGGCAACGAGAAATCTGCCGAAAGAACAACAAAATAAAGCGATCTTTTGGGGAACGGGCGGAGCTGTTATCTTACGAATTATCTTCGCTATCGTTATTGTACAACTTCTAAAAATACCTTATGTAGAAATTATTGGAGGTCTATTACTCCTTTGGATTTCATTTAAAGTATTAGTTGGTAATGAGGAAGACGTTCATGTAAAGTCCCAGAACGGGGTAGTAAAAGCCATCGGAACAATTATTTTGGCTGATGCTGTCATGAGTCTTGATAATGTTGTTGCACTCGCAGGAGCAGCGAATAACCATATTGGCTTAATTGCTTTAGGGGTAGCCATTAGCATTCCCGTCATGATTTTCGGCTCAAAAATGATTGTAAAAGCAATGAATAAATTTGGATGGATTGCTTATATTGGTTCAGGTATATTAGCATGGACTGCAGCTGAAATGTTAATGAAAGAAGAAAAGCTCTTACATTTGCTAAATATTTCTCATGGCCCAGTCACTTATATCATTTCAGCGATTATTACCATATTTGTTTTAGCATTAGGTTACATGGTGAATAGAAGGATTGCCGAAAAAAGAAATTTACAACACGTTCATTAAGCTTGCTAATAATTTGGTTATACGGTATCTTTTCTAAAATATCCTTTATATTATATCTTCTTAGATTTCGTATTTAGAAAAGATACTTCAATTATAATGATTATTAAAGGAGTTATGGGAAGATGGGGATATATAAAGTAACTGCTTTTGAACCAACTGGCAAAAAATTATTAGATGAAACATTCGAGGCTTCTAATGATCTTGAAGCAAAAACAAAGGGAGAGCAATTATTAAAGGAAAATAACGCTCTTGAGCAAACACACCGCTGCATCTCTCCTGATGGTAAATTACTATTATTTCATCGATAAAAAATGGGGTTGTCTGAAACTGACAACCCCATTTTTTTATTATTCACCTTTAAATTGGGGCTTTCTTTTCTCAGCAAATGCTTTAATTCCTTCTTGATGATCTTTTGTTTGCCTCATTTTCCATTGAGATGTTTTTTCAAGATCTAAAATATCTATTAAATTTTGTTTTTCTATTTCAGAATAAATTTTCTTAGTTTGAATCATTGCCTGTAGTGGCATATTTTCTAATTTCTTCAGATTTTCCACTATAGAAGTTTGAATATTATCTGTTATTTCATCAATTATTTGATATTTTTTTGCTTGTTCAGCTGTGAGTACCCTACCTTCCCAAATTAATTTCTTTGCATGACTTTCCCCCATGCGCTTTCTTAAAAAGAAGTGGGCACCGCCATCAGGTATTAAACCGATTCCAATAAAATTCATTGCCACTTTACTATTTTTATCTGAAATAATGTAATCTGTCGCTAATGCAACACTTAGACCTAAACCCGCAGCAGCACCTTCAATTGCCGAAATGGTTATCTTTGGCATAGAATACAATAAGGTAATCAATTCATTAATCTGATCCATAGCCTGAAAAAATAACTCTTCTCCTTTTAATTGGAGCATTTCTTTAATATCTCCACCAGAAGAAAAATTCGAACCATTTCCTTGAAGTACAACTACCTTTATTTCATCTACATAATTCAATTCTTTTAACTTATCTAGTAATTCCATTATAAGCATGGTATTAAATGAATTTAAAGATTTTGGTCGATTGAAACGGATAAATGCTACAGTTTCTTTTAATTCCATTTCAATGAAAGATTCCTTCATTACTTCCCCTCCATTTTTATCTAATAATTTAAGAATAACTGAATGACTATTCATTCACAATTCTTTTTTCATTAATAAACTAAAATATCAAAATAACTTTATATACATAATTAAAATGCGAGCACTAACAAATTCATTCTTAAAATATGAAAAGGTGCCATACTAAAAGGTAGGGCACCTTAATAACAAGCATTAAATTAAATTCATTTTTTTAAGGAATTCAATAGGTTGTTGCTTGCGGAAATGCTCCTTTACCATGTAGGAAACTCCATTTTCATTGTTTGATCGTGTGATCCAATCTGCAGATCGCTTCAAAGCCATTGAAGCATTACCCATTGCTACACCAAGCCCTGCCCATTCTATTAATGCGAGATCATCCATTCCGGAACCAATCATCACAACCTCTTCACGTTGGATATTTAAACGATCACATAAATATAAAACTCCCTTTAATTTTGAAATGCCTTGTGGGACAATTTCTAGTATATTGTAATCATTTTCTATGCAGTTAACCTCATGGAACATTTGATGAATTGCTTTCTTTGCATCATTCAAATCCGTATTATTTTCAAAAATAATTTCAATCTTTGGAGGAGATACTGGTGTTTCGATAAGCTTTTCTACTAACGAGTCCACATAGGTTTCTGAGTAAGTAAATCGATTGGAGGTTTGAATGATGAACTTACCCATTAAATTAGATGGGAGATCTTTTTTATTAGCAATTGTATACCGCTCATGAACCAATTTAATTTGACAGTGAAATGCCTCTAAAAACCGTACTAAATCATGAGTCACCTCTTCATTAATTCTTTTTACTAAAATAGGTTTATCCCTATCACTTGCTACAAATGCACCTTGATGTGTAACCAAACATGTATCTAAATGTAGTTCTTTAGCAACTCTTGTTGCAGATGAAAAATTTCTTGAAGTGACTAGAGTTACTTTAATTCCTTTTGCAACTGCAAATTCAATGGATTCCTTTGTTACTTTATTTAAACGTCCATTGTCATTTAACAAGGTACCATCAATATTTAGAACCAACATTTTGTATATCATAGATGTTCCCCCTTCACAGATGTCTTGCAGTGATGATCCATGTTTTCAACTAATTAAAAATTCATTCCCGAATCATTTAAGGATCAATTCCTTATTTGTACTTTCCGAGTTAAGACAATTACATGAATCAAAGATTTTTCCTTTTTATAGTTTTATGAATGGGACAAAAAGGATAGAACAAAAGCTTAATCAATAGCTATTTTTGATTTTTTTTGAACTTTCGTCTGAGATAAAGAACAAATGCGCTGGAGCTGGACATAGACTTCCCACATAGGTAAGTAATCCACAAGTGAATATTTTATTTCCTGGTGTATAAAAAAAGAATCGGCACTATGCCGATCCTCTTAAACTACATATAGTTTAACTATTCATTGAGCCATAAAGCTCATCAAGTGGTTTCATAATAATTTTATTTAATTCATTAATTGTCATGCTCATTCTTTGCTCTGCTTCCATTAGTCTAAAAATCATAGGATTCTGTTGGACCTTAGCTGCAACATTTTGAGCTTGTTGAACTTCTTGTTCAGTAATATTTTGTCCTGTCATTTGTTTTTCCTGCAAACTCATTTGAATATTTCTAAATTCATCAAACATTTTTTTCGAATTCGGATCATTTAAAACCGCTGCATACATCGCCTTTAAATTAGAATAATCCTCACCATTTCGTAGAGCTTTCTCTAATTCATAAGCATGGTCGTAAAGATTAGTCGACACGGAATAACCTCCTCATATTTGTACATCAACAAAAAGTTGATTTATATTTCTTTTATCACTATAACAAAGTATGGGTTTCTTTGCGAATATGTCACATAAAAATGAAGGAATCCTAAAAATTCTTTATTTTTAAATGTTAATCTTTTTTTCTAAAGAAGAACCAAATCCGCCTATTTTTCATACGATATTTGCAGAAGAGCCTAGATAATAATTGTCAGCTCGGATATGCATATATAGATAATAAAATCGCATAAATGGGGACTGTCTATGATTTGCCAAGTTTTCATAAAGCCTTTTTTCACAATTACTGAAGATGATCCAGTTATTGAGATTTCTGACATATTACAAAATCGACTAAATATAACACAAAAGGAATGGATCACAATTAAGCTGGGTGGAGAAAAATTGCTAGTAAAATCAAAAACACTATCTAATCCTTCGGAAGTAGATACTATTTTTTTAAATCAAGCATGCTATAGCAGAATAGATCTTCCTTGTGTTCCACTCAAGCTTCAAGCAATTTGTGATCATGATTGTTTAATTCTTGGACCTATTATCGCAATTCTCACAGAAATAAAAATGAATAAAGAGAATATACCGCTTTTTCCAACTATCGAAACCTTTTGTAAGGAGTTGCATGAAATTAGTACACAACAAGGTGGATTGATTTTTGTTTCAAATATATCACGATTTCCGAAAAATGGTTTTATATATAATGGCAGCTGGCAAGAGCAATTAGTCCCTAAAGCAAACATCCTTTATAATCGAATTCATTCAAGACAAATTGAAAGAAATCCACATTTTCAATTCATTAAAAACAAGTGGGAAAAAGATGGAATTAATATTTTTAATGCAAGCTTTTTGACCAAATGGAAAACTCAAAACATCTTGTTAAAAAACAAAAATTTTCATACTTATCTCCCGATGACAACACTTTTAAATACTACAGACTTAAAAAAATGGATTCATAAATATAAAGATTTATATATTAAACCAGATACAGGAAGTCAAGGTCGACAGATTATACATTGTTATAAAAAACACAATTTATACCATATTGAGCAAACCTCCTTTTCTAATACAACGAATATTTCTTACACTTCTTTAGATGATGTAGTATCTCAAATTCAAACATGGATAGGTACAAAAACATTTATCATTCAACAAACAATCCCACTTGTTCAAATTGGTAATAAAAAAATTGACTTTCGATTTCTTTGTCATAAAAAAAAGCAAAATATATGGTCTATTACTTCTTCAGTTGCAAGAATATCTGAAGAAAAGCATTTTGTTTCAAATATTGCACAGGGTGGAACCATTTCACGGCCAGAAAAGATATTAACAACTGTCTTTGGTAAGGAAACGGCTAAACAAACTTATTCATTAATGAGTGAACTTGCTCTTGAAATTGCTACTTTTATTAGTAGTGAATCAGAAGGATTAATAGGTGAACTTGGAATTGATATCGGGGTTGATTTTCAAGGAAAGCCATGGGTAATAGAAGTGAATTCTAAGCCCTCTAAACAAAGCGAATCAGACTCTCTACTTATTCGCCCTTCAGCGAAAGCAATTTATTATTATTGTACCGAATTATGGCTAGAAAGGAGTAAATTAAATGATAAGATTAGGGATATTGACAATGACACCCTCTGAAAATCATATGTATTTTGACGAAATTGCAATGCGTGTACACAAATACAATATCATGTTGTATCTATTCTCCCCTTTATCAATCAAACCCACAACAGAAATGGTTGATGGATACCATTATGATCCGACTACTAATTCATGGAAAAACGAGGTGTTTTCATTACCAGAGTACCTATATGATCGCTGCTTTTATGGGGAAGATCGAAAATCTATGGAAGCACGTTCTGTTGTTTCATGGCTAAAGTCTAATAAGAATATTCAATTTCTTGGATATGGTCTACCAAATAAATGGAGACTTTATGAAGCATTAAAAAATGATCCCTTAATTTCACCTTACTTACCTTCCACTAAAAAAGCTGCAAATGCAAAAAAAATCTTGGCTGAACTTCAAAAATATCAAGAGATTATTTTAAAGCCTATTGATGGAGCACATGGATTTGCTGTTTACTCCATAAAAAAGGTCGGTAAAAAAATTCTAGTTCGAACTACTAAGCAAAGCATGATCATTGAAAAACTATTTGATGATACAAATAGCATTTCAAATTGGTTAGAAAACCTACTAACAAGACAGATCTTTTTAATCCAACCACGTTTAAATAATTTAGATAAGGACAATGCACCATTTGACTTACGAATTTTTTTGCAAAAGGATGACAAAGGAAATTGGAAGGAAAATACTAGAGCTGTTCGTTGTGGAGAAGCAAACGGTTTACTTACAAATATAAGCTCAGGTGCAAATGTAATAACCTTTCAGAAGTGGAAAGAGCAAACACCATATTTCAATCACGAATATATTGAACAAGAACTAAATGATATATTAAATACATTACCAGCCAAGCTAGAAGAAACGTTTCATCCCCTATTTGAGCTTGGAATTGATATTATCATTGCCAACGATCAATCACTTTGGATTCTAGACATGAATTCAAAACCTGGAAGAAAAATAGTCAGTCTTACCGATTCAACGAAGCTTGAAGCTCTTTATTCTGCTCCTCTTAAATATTGCTCTTATCTAGCTTCTAATAGAAATAATATGATGTCTAATCAAAACTAATGCGAGGTGCTTTACATGCCCAAACGCTACAATATTGAAATTTTTGATAGCTCAGAATCCATTTGCTATTATCCAGTTAGTTTTTCTTCAAATTCTGATATTCCCAATCGAATTAGCTTTGGATCAAAGCAAACCGCAGTCATTTGTAAAAAACAGCCAAATGGAAGAAATGTCATTTCTATTAGTTCAAAGCTTGCAAAAGAATTAAATTTTCCTTTATTAGTAACGACCATTACATTATTTGAATCGGAGCATTCACTCGTTATTGGACCTTTAGTAGGCATTTTTTCCTCCGGTTTTACACAATTTCCTATAAATCCAATTGGTGAGCGATCATCCTTCTTTGCAAAATTATTATCTATTCATTCATCTATTGGTGTGGTACCATTTCTTTTCGGTGAGGAACATATTGATTGGGATAAGCAACTAATTAAAGGTTACTTTTATAATAAAGATGGCTGGAGACAAATAACCGTTCCTTTTCCGAATGTCATTTATGACCGACTTCCTAATCGGAAAAGTGAAAAGCTTAAAAAATCAAGAATTGTAAAGGAGAAGATGGAAAAGAAATTTTATATTCCATGGTATAATCCTGGATTTTTTAATAAATTAGATATTTATGATCGTCTTTATAATGATAAAAAAGTCGCTTTATATCTACCTGAAACCTTTGCATTTACTTCGTTGCATCAAATCGAAAATATGCTTTCAAAGTATGGACATATTTACGTAAAGCCTATAAATGGGAGTCTTGGTCTTGGTGTACACCAAATCATATATGATTCAAAATCGAATCATTATTATTGTCGTTACCATGATTCTAAAAATCATCTGTTAAAATTCGCATCTTTAGAATCCTTAATTAATCATGTTTTTGTCAATAAAAATTTAAATCGTATGCTAGTTCAACAAGGGATAAACCTAATAAAAATAAATCATCGATCAGTAGATTTTCGTGTTCACGCAAATAAGGATGAACATGGAATTTGGAAAATCAGCGCTATTGCTGCCAAAGTTGCAGGAAATGGAAGTCCTACTACTCATGTCAAAAACGGTGGAGAAATAAGAACGATAAAAGAGATTTTTGTTAATAAAGAAGAACAAAATAAATATCAAAAATTACTAGAACATGCAGCACTCGATTTAGCTATTTCCTTGGAAAAGCATTTAAAGGGTATTATCGGTGAAATTGGATTTGATTTTGGAATTGATACAAAAGGAAATGTTTGGCTATTCGAAGCAAATTCTAAGCCTGGGCGCTCCATTTTTTCTCATCCTAACTTAAAGGATTCAGACCTTTTAACAAGAAAGCTAACCCTATCCTATTCTATTTTTTTGACAGAGAAATACATGAATAAAAATAAGGAACTGCTCCAATGAATATTTTCTTTGATAAGAAAAAACATATATTCGTTCATTTTGACAAATCAACCTCCCCATTATTTTGGGGTGCACAAGACGAACTTCTACCTCTTGCCTCTGAAAGCAATGAAGATTATTTATTAAAAATCAAAGTAAAAAAAAATAAAAAACGAGTCGGCCCATTAATTGGAATACTAACTAGCAAAACAAAAAGCGGTGACATTGTTGGACAAAAAGAGATGTTTATTAATATTCAAAAAGAACTTCAAATAAATGGTGGTCTCTCATTTATATACACTTTAGAGGATTGTCATGAAAAGCATATTAACGGAACCTTTTATTCAATTGAGGAAAAGCGTTGGATCATAACACGCTTTCCTTATCCAAATATTATCTATAATCGAATTTCATCAAGAAGTGAAGAAAAAAATAACAAGTTTACTAAACATAAACAGAAAATGGATATTGATAATATTTTTATGTTTAATCCATGCTTTATTGATAAATACTCCATGCATCTATTATTTTCAAAAAATCCGTTACTAAAGCCATTACTTCCTCCAACAAAATTAATAATTGAAGATCAGGATCTAGAAGAATTCTTAACTGAATATTCAAAGGTATATTTAAAACCAACCTTACGTTCACAAGGTAATGGAATTTATTATTTAAAAAGAGATGAAGCCCAATCATATATTTGTCAAATTGGACAGTATAAAAATGAGTTTTTATCATTTAATGATTTGTGGAGTTCTATCAAGAATACTATTACAACGACATCATATATTGCTCAAAAGGATATTGATAGTGCAAAAATAAATGGTAAAAAGTACGATTACCGCATCTTAAGCCAATATGATAGAAATGAATATCAAACAACCGGGATAGGAATTCGTGTAGCAGATCTTAATAGAATCACTACTCATTTATCAAAAGGTGGCCAAATTATCCCTTATGAATCCTTTCGTCAACCATCATTAGAAAAAGTATTTCAATGGATCATGCAAGAATGTGGAAAGACATTATCAACTGAATATGGATTCTATGCGGAATTTACAATGGATTTAGGTCGCGACCAAAGTGGAAAGCTTTGGATATATGAAATAAATGCAAAGCCGATGACTTTTGATGAAATAGAAATTGAAAGCATAAGGATGAAAAAATTAATCAATATTTTTTATCATCAATCAATCTTTAAAAACTGACAAACATAAAGTCAGTTTTTTTCTTTTTCATATAAAAAATACCTTATAATTAAACTACTTAAATATAGGGGGTTTTTTTAATGATTCAGCACTTCCAATATCGATCACTTTATCAAAACCAACAATTACCTGGATGGTATTTGAATTTCTATTTTCAAAAGAAACAAATGGAAGGGATCTATCACCCTGA
>BORH01000002.1 GCA_018333075.1 Heyndrickxia sporothermodurans
CCTTGAACTTTTCGATTATGTTAATTGGTACAATAATATTCGTTCGCACAGCACACTTGGCTACTTAAGCCCGGTTGCTTATAAATTAGCCCTTAAAAAAGTTGTTTGATTTAGTGTTGACATACCAATATTTAAGTTTTACTTTATCGATTTTTATGATCATTTCAGGAGTTCCAGTCATGCTCGAAAGCTTTCAATTGAATTTCGTCATTTACGCTTGTTTTTACAGTGTCGTCATGTTCTTTTTTGGAGTAGTCATAGCACTTATTGATATCCCTCTGGCATATGTATTACAAAAAGAGATTCCAGATGAATATAGGGGGAGAGTTCTAAGTATTGTTCTAAGTATTGGGAAAATGATGCTTCCTGCTGCAATGCTATCATCAGGAGTTCTATTAAATTTAATTCCTACTTATGTCATTCCTGTTGCAGGGGGATTGTTATTCTTACTGTTTAATATGCGTTCTTCGAATAAACTGAACATTGAACTAACTTCAGAAAATAAAAGTACTTAATTGGTTATTCTTCAAATTCTGGGCATTTTCCTTTCAAATATTCATATCAAAATTTACTTTAGATTAGTCACTTTGAACCGTGTCGCGAGTAGATGATGGGGAAAAACAAAAGTGCTTCAAAAGAAATTGTAGAAAAGGTCCGATACGAAAAAAGAGTAGAATGATATCTACTCTTTATTTTTGTTTTATTTAACTAACAGACCTTGAGTTAGCTTAACAAATATTGAATTAATCCTAATTTTATTTCTAGAGGGTAAAAAGAAAATATGTTATAAAAAGTCCAGTTTAACTGCATATTTTTTATAACAATTGTATTTTTTAAGGACTTTATTATTTGTTATAAACTTATTATTCGTGAACACTAGCTTCAAATCTCTATCGAAAGGAAAATGTTCCCCATGAGCGAAACTATTCTGTTCTCTTCAAACTTCCAAAGTAAGTACAAGTTGAAACAAAAGGTGTATGAAATGGAGCAAAAAAACTAAGGGGATTAGCAGAATGTATGTCTGCTATTAAATATTTGAAAATACTAGGAGTGGGGTCGTTAAAATGATTTTTGTCAATTTAAAGATTATCATCTTGCCTAAATATTCTAAGAAGACTTCGCTCACTCTTAATTTTAAGTCCGGGCAGCAATAAACTACATAACGGGTTCATCTCGTAGCAGAAAATCAACCATTATAGAAATAACTGATTACTCCCTCGAATCGGGAAGTTATTCCATTCCTAAGATTGTTCCAATTAGACATTCTTCTTCCCCAAATAACAAAATACAAACATGCTCAACTGTGAAAAAATAAAATGTCCATATCAGATGGAAAATCACCTGAAATGTCCATTTATGGTGTCAGGCACTTAAAATTGGCACTTAAAATTGGTGTATTTTTTTTAGAATTTTACTTTGACAGATAGAGTAATTTGAGTTAGTATTACTCTATCTGATAGAATAATTATTTTTACGGAAGGTGAATTATGATCAGGAGGATTTTTATCCATTAGTTTCACTGCAAAATTAACAGGGGTATCGCTTTAAGTGTCAGAATGTTCCGATATAGACTAATAACGTTTTAGACAGGGGTCTATATGCTAAAAAGGGAATTTTAGTGTGACTATTTCTACACTTGTAGAAAACTGAAAATTACGTCAGTTCAAATTTCAAAAAATACTATACGAGGAGATGTAATAGGTGAAAAAGTTAATCGAATTCAAAGAAATAACGAAAGAATACAAAATAGGAGAAGTGCCAATCATGGCCCTTGATGGAGTTAATTTTTCCATATCAGAAGGAGAATTCGTAGTTATTTTGGGTGCAAGTGGTGCCGGTAAAAGTACAATTTTGAATATACTTGGCGGTATGGATACGGCTACCTCAGGTCAAGTGTTTGTAAATGATCAAGATATAACAAGATTCAACGAAAAAAAATTAACAGAATATCGCGGTGAGAAAGTTGGATTTGTAATTCAATTCTATAACTTAATTCCGAATTTAAACGCTCTCGAAAATGTTGAATTTGCCACTGAAGTATGTAAAAACCATCTGAATGCTAAAGATATTTTACATAGAGTTGGATTAACGAATCGCATTAAAAACTTCCCTTCCCAGCTCTCTGGAGGAGAACAACAAAGAGTTGCTATTGCTAGAGCTGTTGCAAAAAATCCTTTACTTTTACTCTGTGATGAACCAACTGGGGCATTGGATTATATTACAGGTAAGTCCGTCTTAAAGCTTCTTCAAGATCTGAACAAGGAAACGAAAAAGTGCGTGGTCTTGGTCACACATAATTCCGCAATTGCTCCTATGGCAGATAAAATTATAAAGGTGAAAAGCGGAAAGATAGAAAGCATTACGATTAATGATGAAAAGCAAAGCGTTGAAGGGATTGAATGGTAATGATGAAATTATTTTTAAAATTATTAAGGGATATCAAACAATCGATCGGACAGTTTATCGCGTTTGTGTTGGTTATAGCAGTTGGCGCTTTTTTCTATGCAGGACTGGTCACGTTAAGCGATAATCTTAGTGCTTATACGAGGGTTTACTTTAAAGAGCATAATTTAAGCGACTTGAATGTCTACTACAGCCAAATTTCCAGGCAGGACGTTGCACGCTTAAGCGAAATTCAAGGTATAAACAAAATCGAAGGACGGTACACCTTGGATGCAACGCAAGTTTTTGGAGATATGAAAGCTAACTTAAAGCTACATTCAATCCCTACAAATAATGAAATTAATACACCTACGATAATTAAGGGCAGGATTCCGTCCCAAAAGGATGAAATTTTGCTAGATTCCCATTATGCGAAAGAGCATCACTACCAAGTCGGTGATCAAATTCAAGTAAGTGTGAATGACAAAAATGTAACCTTCAACATCAGCGGTTTGGGGGAGAATGCGGAATATGTCAAAAAGAATTTAACCCAAGACCATAAAACTTCTGGATTTGCGTATATGATTGAAGCGGCACTGCCTGAAATCGTAGGTGGCCGGTACTATAATGAAATCTTGGTTGATGCTAAGGAAGGCTACGATATTGACCAATTGGGCCATGCAATTGAAGCGCAATCCAAAGAACTCTCCTATTTAAGCCAAATTAGTAAAGAGCGGACATTCAGTTATTCTCAAATACAACAAACAATCTACAATAATAAAATGATGAGTAAAGTTATCCCACTTATTTTCTTTATAATCGAAGCGATTATTTTGTTCCTTACCATGTCGCGAATCATTGATTCGCAAAGAAATCAAGTAGGGACCATGAAGGCTTTGGGTGTAAAAAACAGAAACATCATGCTTCATTATATGGGTTACCCAGTGCTGGCAGGGATCATAGGCTCCATCCTAGGTTATGTCATAGCCGCTAGTGTATTTATTCCAATGATAGTAGCGAAGGGGGGAAAATCTAGATCGCTACCTGACATTTCCTACTCTCTATCTATACCTTCTGTGCTTATACCCATCTTTTTCTCAAGTATGTTCGGAATCGTGGCTTGTTACTTAAGTACCAGACCTATTCTACGGGAACGAGCAGCTATGGCGATGCGTCCAAAACCACCTAAGAAGATGAAGAAATTGTTCATTGAAAGAATTTCGGGGTTCTGGCGTCATATCCCCTACAGCTACAAGATCATTTTGAGAAATATATTTTTAAATAAACCAAAAGCATTAGCAAGCTCCGTTGGTATTGTGTTGAGCACGGTTTTATTGATCACCGCTTTTGGTACTCAAATGGGATTGTTGCAAGTAGCTGACGAGATTGAAAAGGTGAACACCTATGATTTAAGAGTCGATTATAAGAAAGGAACAGCTCCGAATACGTTACAACTGCCTACAGGCGTCAAAAATAGTTATGATTTATCCTCCTTTCCCGTGGAATTCATCAAAGGGAACGAGAACGAAAATGCCACATTAATTGTTACGGAAAAAGAAAACAATCTTATTCATTTCTTTGATGAAAATGGAAAGCGGGTCTCTTTGAAAGACAGTGGGGTACTAATACCTAAATCTTATGCCGACAAATATCGGATTACAGTAGGAGATAGCATCCAAATCAAGTTCACCGCGCCAGAATTTGCTAATAAAACGGTTGATATGAAGGTTGTACAAATTTCCACCCAGTATTCGAGTCCATCGTTTTATTGCACGCGGGAGTATCTTAAGAGCCTTGGCATAGACTACAATCCAACTTCGTTATTAGTGGAAGCAAGTAACGCCACAGACCTTACAAGCGTTCGTAATTTCTTCGAACAAAATCAACAGATAGATGCAATTGCAGATAAGAATGATTTAAAGAAATCAGCGCAATATATTTTGAAGCAAAATAGTTTTATCTTTATCATGTTTATCATTAGTGCTGTCGTTCTTTCCTTCGGCGCCATCTATACGATATCCTCCATAAACATTTATGAAAGAAATCGTGAGCTGGCCACACTAAAGGTATTAGGTTATCCCAAGCATAAAATCAACCGGCTTATCTTCTTTGAGAATATCATACTCACCAGCTTTGCTGTTCTCGTAGCGATACCGATTAGTGGCTACATGTATACCTTAGTCGTCAAGGCACTGTCCAGTAGCCATCAACAAATCCCAGATAAATTAAATATTTTTATCATGTTGATTTCTATTATTCTTTCGTACTTACTTACCATTCTGTCTAACTTACTGCTTAGGAGAAAAGTTTCCAAAATAAATATGATTGAATCTTTAAAAAGTATAGAATAAAGCTTTTAAGGAGAGGGGACAAAAATGGGCTGTTTCACCCTATACGATAGGAGCCATTGTCGAAATGGCGACTACAATCTTCGAATGGAAACAGCTTGGTACCCCATTGCAATCGATTCGTTTCTCTGCTACGGATTAAAAACATTTACAATGTAAATTTTGTTTAACGAACAAATGATTCATTTTAGCGTGTTGGTAATGGAACAAATCTGTCACACATTGAGCCATAAGGGGGAAGTAACACTGAATAAATGGAATGCATTATTTGTGAATGATCCAGATAATGACTACAATTTAATTATTGAGTTAGAATGCGAGGAAGAAAATGTTGGTTATATTGTAAGAAAAGAAAATAGGATAGAGGTAGTTTTTTATCCAAGTGTAAATAAAATAACACTACCTTTAGAATGGTTAGAAAATGTATTGGACAAAGCAAAGCTAGAATTGTAAAGAATAGATCCTTGAAAGACATCTTCGTCTTTCAAGGACTTTTTAGGTTTAAGAAGTGTCATGGCTAAACCGTAATTTACACATATTTTTCGCCATTTTACAGAGGCTTACTCTTTTTCTGCCATATTTAAGTATTTTACTAAAAAGTGTCTTACTATAAATAAAAATTCACTACTTAATCAATGAATGCTATTGCCGTATAATTCATCGACTAATAAAAGCAAACATTTATTTTGTGTGTAAAATAAAATATAATGGCACATTAAACTGGATTTAATTCTGCAATAATATACTATATCCCATTAAATTTTCAGATGTTTATTTTTATGAGAACACTGAAAGGAGTTTTCAATTAGAGAGGGTACATTATCAATCCAACGATCATTAGAAAGTATAGATCGGGTATCCACGCTCCGAATCGGGAAAGCATATTCTGGACATGGACTCCTAATAGAATATCCACTTATTTCCTTTGATAAAGCTAGGAAACGGCTTGAAAAGTGGCTCAAAACTCCAGAAAAAGTTTCATGGCATGCCTGCAAAAGAAGTTTTGCATTACATTAAATATAAAAACGGGTTACTAAAAGAAGAAATTGATAAATACCTTTTAAATTGTGGATGGTTTCAAGATTCTTCACGTTATGCTTTTCAGCTTCAGCCAGAAGAGTTTATCCAAGTTCTGCTTGATGAAATGATTCGTTCTGGAGCTGCAAACTGGCATAACAATCATTTAATCGCCACAGCTACTTCTGTAGAGCCACAGAAGGAATGGATGGAAAAGAACATCAAGCCAAAAGATTGGCAAGTCAAGACATTCTTATATAAGGAAAAAAGTAAATAAAAAAGTTTTAAACTGTTGGACCTTGCTTTTAAGTTCAATAATTAGTTTTTCTATAAAATTATTGAAATTAGGGGGAATTTTAATGAGTTTACCCCTGTGGTTTGTTCGCAGTTACAGAGAAAATCTGAGCGATATAGGTTAAACAGTCGTTTCAGTGTCCTGAACCCGCAACAATAGATGCTTTTGCAGTAGTATCACCGTAAGATATCAATGAACTTACATCCACTGTAAGAGTATCCCAATATTCACCATCGGCGTCATCGAAAGCGTCATTTGTTTTATTCCAAAAATGGGGCCTTGGTATATGATGTGGTTATTCAACTAAGGAACTATCTCAATAATTTTAGTATCTTACTATATTTTTATTAGACTACTGAAATAGTCTTGACATTTTTAGACTATCGGAGTAGTATGTGTTTACAGGTTATTGCAATGATCTACTAATTTTAAGGAGTACGCGCGTATGGAAATTAAATTATTTGATTCAGAATTACAGGTTATGGATATTTTATGGGAGGAAGGTGATTTAACAGCCAAACAGATTTCTCAAAAATTAAATGAAAAAATTGGTTGGAATAAAAACACTACCTATACAGTGATAAAGAAATGTATCAAAAAAGGAGCAATTGAAAGGATTGAACCGAACTTTATTTGTCATCCTATCATTGCGAAAGAACAAATCCAAGAACAAGAAACAACAGAATTGATTGATAAAATGTTTAATGGTTCAACATCTTTATTATTTGCATCTTTATTAGATCAAAAAAAATTATCATCTAGTGATATTAGTAAATTAAAACAAATTGTTAAAGATCTTGAGTAGGGATAAAATATGAATATTATACAAATGAGCTTAGACGCTTCTATCCTACTTTTTGGTGTAATGTTAATTAGGTTATTATTTGTCAATAAACTACCAAAGCTAACATTCTTAATTCTGTGGGGAATAGTTGCATTAAAACTTATCATTCCCTATTCTTTTTATTCAAGACTTGATTTTCGACCAATGCTGCAAAATTTATTTTCTAATATCACTAATACAGAAGGTTCAGGAAATATACAAGATGCCATTCAGGTTTCACAAACGCAAAATACCTTATATAACCACTTTTTACTTGCTATAAAGAGTGACTTAGTTTTATCAATATGGTTAATTGGTGTATTCACGATCTCTCTATTCTTTATCGTATCTTATATTAGATCTTATAAAGAATTTCAAACAGCAATCCCACTCAAAAATAATTCTTATCTTAATGAATGGCTACGAGATCATAAGTTAAAGAGAATTATTCAAATCTCTGTGTCAGATAGAATTACAACGCCTTTAACATATAAACTTTTTAAACCAGTGATTATTTTTCCTAAATCAACAGATTGGAACGATGAAAAAAGCATTCAATTTGTTCTTGCCCATGAATACGTTCACATCAAGCGAATGGATGTATTATGGAAAGTAATATTGACTATTATTTTAGCTCTGCACTGGTTTAATCCACTTGTTTGGATTATGTATTATATCGTTAATAGAGATATTGAATTGTCATGTGACGAAAAAGTAATTCGACAATTTGGAGATGAAGCAAAATCAGAATATGCTTTATCTCTTGTAAATATGGCTGAGAAAAGTCATAAAATGATCCCTCTTTTTAATAATTTTAGTAAAAATGGAATTGAAGAAAGGATTGTATCTATAATGAAATTAAAGAAAACAACGATTTTTGGAGTATCATTTGCAAGTGCATTAGTTGTAGGAGGCATTACTATTTTTGCTACAACTGGACCAGCTTTAGAAGCTACAAAAGAAGAATCAAATCAGGTGGAGAAAAATAAAGATGTAAAACTAGAGAAGGACAGACAAAGTGTAGTTGAAATCAATGGTAAAGAAGTAAAAAACAATTCAAATAACCCTGTTCTAGTAAAGACAAGTGAAGGGGGTAATGAAATCTCGAAAGAAGGAGAGAAAATTATATACAAAGATAAAGATGTATCACATGAAAAGAATAACACAGACAGCACTGGTTATTATCGATTAATAAAAGATAAAGAATAGTTTTAATAAAAATAACAGGTACATCAGAAAAAAGAAGTCTCAAGCTTTTCTTTAGGAAATATTGATAAACTTGAGACTTTTTAGGACATAAATTAGAAAAGGGCAAAGCTTATAAGATTCAGGGCGTACAGATGAAATTAGCAATCTTGAATCGTGCACAAATATGTACATAGATTAATCCATGCTACTAGAAGTTGATAAAAGGAGTAACTAGTTTTATAATTATCTTGGATTCGAGATATTGACAAGGAATGATCACATTGGAAATTGAAAATCACAAAAATAAACAAGAAGAAGTAGAAGTGTCTCTTAAGTTATTTATCGTTATGACTTGAGCTCTAAATTTAATTAAAAAACGTGTTATAGAAGATATAGATGTTTAGGATTAAACCCAACCGAATTTGCTGTTCTAGAATTACTTTACAGTAAAGGAGATCAACCGATTCAATAAATTGGCGAAAAAGCGTTGATTGCTAGCAGTAGTAGTACTTATGTGGTGGATAAATTAGAAAGAAAAAAATTATTGATAAGAAAACCTTGTTCTAAAGATGGGCGTATCACAAATGTAGCACTAACTTCGATTGGAAAAAATTTAATGAATCGTGTTTTTCCTAAACATAAATTAGGTATTAAAGATATTTTTTCAGCCTAAGATATGAATGACAAAAAGTTATGATTCAACAACAAAAAAATTAGGATATACTGTTAAGGATTGATAAATTTTTTTAAGTATTTATCTTGAATTCGAGATATAATAATTCGAAATAAAATTCGGTAGCAAATTAACAATAAACGCGTTAGTAATGATAACAAAATAACGTATTTAATTTGGAGAAATAGTATATGTTGGTTGAAAAAGAAAAAGGGTGGGATACTTGCACTATTATATGATTTGTTTCCAACAAAGTAAAAGATGGTTTTAAATATTAGTGAAGAATATGAAGTGGTTCTGATGATATCATTTGGCACAGAGAAAATGGATAGTAGAAAACCATAAGGTGATCAAAAAACTGTCAGTAACTAATAATTTTATTTGGAAGTGATTTAATATGAGTAAAAAAACACAAGGAATCCATCACATTACAGCAATTGTTGGACATCCACAAGAGAATGTAGACTTTTATGCTGGTGTTTTAGGCTTACACTTAGTTAAACAAACAGTAAACTTTGATGGTCCAGGTACCTATCACTTATATTTTGATAATGAAGGTGGTAAACCAGGAACAATTATTACATTTTTTCCTTGGTAGGCGCATTTAAAGGAACAATTGGTGACGGCCAGGTAGGAGTTACTACTTATGTTGTACCTTTGGGGGCAATGAGCTTTTGGGAACAAAGATTAGATAAGTATAACATTTCATTTAATAAAAAGCAACGATTTGGTGAGGATTATGAGAAATTGACCATAGAAGAAGCTGAAATGCGGTTTATGAAAGAAAATCGGCCAACCTCTATAATTCAGAGGCTAATTCGACCAGAAGAAATTGCACATTTTGTTACGTTTTTAAGTAGTCCTCTTTCTTCAGCTATTAATGGTTCTGCTTTGAGAATCGATGGAGGATTAGTACGTAGTGTATTTAAATAACTAGGGGACTACACCATATTAGGCAATTTTGATTTAGTTTTATTTTAGTTTACATAATATATATTATAGGAAGTTGAATTTTAAAAAATAATTCTGTCTCATTTCAAAAGAATACTTCTTATATTGAGACAAAATTGATTTTTATATTAAATTGAATAATAGTTCCTATGCATCTATTTAGTAAGAGCGATATTCATTTTATGATTGATATAAAATCATATTGCTGTCGTTAAGCATGTAACCATGTATTTTTAAATCCTATAGAGTCCATTTATATTATATTAATGAATCATCATATTTTCCAATATTACTTAGTATATTGCTTATGCCCGTTGATCATTTCTTAGTTTACATAATATTAATTTATGATTTCACTGTTATTTCTGGATTTATATTTTGTAATTTTTCAATAAATTGCTTTTCATGCTTTGGTGAAATGATGATTGTGTGCCATTTATTATAATGAATTTCAATACGATCCATTGACAGCGCTGGACTTGACACAATGTTTTTCGTTCTTTCTATCCCTTTTATTGAATGAATTTCAATTAATGCATATTTAAATGGTCCTGCTACCACTTTTAGTTCATTCGTTTTTGTTACTTCGTAATATGTATTGAACCATAACCACAAAATGAAGATAAATGATACGATCAAAATTATTAAACCAAATAAACTATCTGGATCGTTTATTCCACTAATTAGTAAAGCTATTATAGAACCAAGTAAAATAATCAAAAGAAACCATGTAATTAATGTGATTATAGGTCCCTTTTTTGAATAAAAACGCATAATACCTTACTCCCCCACTTCAAAAAACTCTACAATATAAATACGATCAAAACGCGTTTAAAGTTTCATTGAATTTCTATTTTGGTTATTTTATTCCAGTTAAAAATAGAAAAACACAGGTGATTCCTGTGTTAAGTCATAATTGATTCTTTTGTTAAAAATTTTCTAGGTGTTCCTAAATATAAGGTTTGATAGAAATCTGGAATAGTTGATTTATATTGAATGTGAATTGGTGCATCTAATAATATAGGATGGTAGGAAAAAAAGTCTTTATCGGCTTCTATAATCAATGCCATTAAATTAGGTAAGTCTTTTTGATAAATCATATAACGAACCTTAGTAAGAGAATCTACACATTCATTCATATCAAAAGCAATTTTACCTAGAAGAACATATTCCCCCATTCTTGTTGTCCACTGTGCCTGAATTACATGAAAAATGTTGCTAGGCAATGTTTTTTCGTCAGTAAAATTTGTTCCAATAGATAACAGCCATTCTCCAGATGTTTCAGAATGAGTTAAAAAGTATTTTCTATTTTGTAATGGGTTTAATATTGTTGCTGGAGGTATGATTTTTTTTGAGAAACCTTTAAAGTTATTCATCGTAAGCATCCCCTCTTTATCTATGCTTACCCTATCATATGATACTTGCCTATAAAAGGTTACCGTTCTTTCCACTTTGCATTAATTAACTTCCATAGACCATTTTCATAATACCATTCAGAAATAACCGTACCTAATACATCAGCATGATACGCACCACTTACTTGACGATATGCTTTTAGACCTAATCCGTTTTTCTCTTTAATCACTACTACCTTATACAATGCAACAGGGTCAATCATAATTTCTGTCGGCTCATTTAATGTTCCATCCTTTTGATATAACCCTAAACGTATATAATCTTTTTTTCGATTGGTTAAATCAAAATTTTTCTTAAAATTAATTTCACCAATAGTTATAATCGCCTGGTAATTATTTTCAAAATGTCCTTGTATTTTTAATGAAGGTGGTAAAGGAATTTTAATTGCTTTCCCATTTTTTAATGTAACTAAACTGTAATTATTGACTCCACCACTCCCACCGGTTTCACTTGATTCAAATAAATCTACAACTCCATCATGATTAAGATCGACAAATTCAATTTTAGGCTCATAGCCAGGTGCATAGTCAATTTTATATTTTTTGTTATCTGCTGTCATAATTTCTGCCCATATTTTTTTCATATACATACTACTAGCATCTATTTGAATCCCTTTTAAAACAATTTTGTCAGGTTTTTTATCACCAGTAACATCTTTTGAGTATTCATGAATGATTTTTTCATCTAATTTCGTTACTGATTCACCAGCATATGAAATCGCTACTGTGCTAAGAGATATAAAAAAGAAAGCAATAACAGCAAATAAATACTCTTTTTTCATAGCTATTTTCTCCTTTCCTTCAGTTGTGTTGTATTATTACCAACAATTCTTTGATTATGTAAATAAAACCATATTATTGGGTCTTTTTTAGAATCTTTTATTCTTAATGTGTAAGAAAAACATTCGAAATATAATAGAAAAAGCATTTGCCCTCTTAAGGACAAATGCTTTTAATTAATTGTTATCTTCACTTAGTTTGTTAGTATTGATTGTATCTTTCCAGGTTTCTATCACTTGTCCATTTTCGCTTTCATCGATGACAAATGAACCATTCGTGTATCGATCATTATAACGTAAATCTTTTATTGATATAGACTCTGTTACATCCTTTTCTGTTTGTATAAACATGATATCTTCATCTTTAACGACATCTAAACCTATAATACGGTGAGGGTGATTTTTTAATTCGCGAAGCATGACCACTCCACGTTTTGCACGAGAGGTCTTTTCGAATTCGCTCAATTTCATTTTCTTAACCGCACCACGTTGTGTAGCAACAAATATAGCTTCTCCTTTCACGTTTTCAACTAATTTTGCAGATACTACATAATCTCCATCTTTTAAATTTATCCCTTTTACACCAGCCGCTCGAACACCAACAATATTTACTTCTTCTTCATCAAACCATAGACCATATCCATTATACGTTGCAATAAATATTTCTTTTTTTGCATTCGTTAAATGAACATCAACGACCTCATCGTCATCCTTTAGATTGATAGCTACAAGAGGTTTTGAATAACGTTGAGCTTGATATTGAATTAATTCAGTTCGTTTTGACATTCCATTTTTCGTAATAAATAATAAGAAATTTGGCTCATTAAATTCTTTAATTTCCATTACTTTAATAACTCGTTCATCACGATCAATTGGAATAATGTTCGCAATATGCTGCCCTAAATCCTTCCAACGGATATCTGGAAGCTCATGAACTGGACAATATAAATAATTTCCTTTATTTGTGAACAATAGAATAACACTAGTTGTATTAATTTCTTCCTGGAATAGCAACCGGTCGGTTTCTTTAATTGCTAAATCCTGCCCATTGGATGCAGAATAGGATCTTAAGCTTGTTCGTTTTACATAGCCATCTTTCGTCACTGTAACCATAACATCTTCATTTGGAATCATAACCTCAAGATTAATTTTGATTTCCTCGATTTCAGCTTCGATCAATGTTCTTCGGTCATTTACGTATTTCTTCTTAATTTCTTTTAATTCTTTTTTTATAACACTTAGAAGTTTTTTCTCATTATCTAAAATTAATGTAAGCTCTATAATTTTTTGATTTAATTCTTCTGCTTCTTTTTGAAGGGCTGTAATATCTGTATTTGTTAAACGGTAAAGCTGTAAGGATACTATTGCTTCAGATTGCGCTTCTGTAAATTGGAATTTCTCAATTAAATTATCCTTCGCATTACGTTTATCTTTTGACGCACGGATCGTTGAAATGACTTCGTCAAGAATAGATAAAGCCTTCATTAATCCTTCAACAATGTGCTGACGATCACGTGCCTTATGTAAATCATACTTTGTACGGTTAGTTACTACTTCTTTTTGATGAGCAATATACGCATCTAAAAGATCTCTCAGCCCCATTAATTTTGGTCTGCGATTATGAATAGCAACCATATTAAAGTTATATGCTATTTGTAAATCAGTATTTTTAAATAAGAAATTAAGAACACCTTCTGCGTTCGCATCTTTTTTTAATTCAACAACAATACGAAGTCCAGTTCGATCGGTTTCATCGCGTACCTCTGATATTCCTTCTACCTTACGATCAAGGCGAAGCTCATCAATTTTCTTCACCATGTTTGCTTTATTGACTTCATAAGGTATCTCAGTAATAACAATTTGTTGTCTGCCACCACGGATATCTTCAATCTCTGTTTTTCCTCGAACAACCATTTTCCCTTTTCCAGTTTCGTACGCTTTTCTTATTCCATCTATCCCTTGGATAATACCTCCAGTAGGAAAGTCTGGACCTTTAATAACGGTCATTAACTCTTCAACTGTGCTATCGGGTCGTTCAATTCTCATAATGGTTCCATCGATGACCTCACCTAAGTGGTGTGGTGGGATATCTGTGGCATAACCTGCAGATATTCCTGTAGATCCGTTAACAAGCAGATTAGGGAATCTAGCTGGCAATACCGTTGGTTCCTTTGATGTATCATCAAAGTTCGGTATAAAGTCAACGGTATCCTTTTCAATATCATATAGAAGCTCAGAAGCAATTGCTGACAATCTTGCTTCTGTATAACGCATTGCAGCTGCAGGGTCACCATCAATGCTTCCGTTATTTCCGTGCATTTCAATTAAAACATTTCGAACCTTCCAATCCTGACTCATACGAACCATCGCATCATAAACAGATGTATCACCATGTGGGTGGTAGTTCCCGATAACATTCCCGACTGTTTTTGCAGATTTTCGGAAACCTTTATCGGCAGTATTTCCTTCTACATGCATCGCATACAAAATGCGTCGTTGTACTGGCTTTAAACCATCACGAGCATCAGGCAGCGCACGGTCTTGAATAATATATTTACTGTATCTTCCAAATCGATCTCCTAAAACTTCTTCAAGGGGGAGATCCTGGAACTTTTCTATCATTGACATTAGTTCTCTTCTCCTCCTTTAACAGATAAATTTTCGTTATCTAAAATGTTTTGATCCTCTTCAAGTCCAAATGCAACATTATTTTCAATCCATTTTCTTCTCGGTTCTACTTTATCTCCCATTAATGTTGTTACCCGTCTTTCTGCACGGGCAGCGTCATCAATACGAACGCGAATTAATGTTCTTGATTCTGGATTCATTGTTGTATCCCAGAGCTGATCAGCATTCATTTCACCTAATCCTTTATAACGCTGAAGCATGTATCCTTTTCCAACCTTTTTAATGACCCCATTTAATTCATTTTCTGTCCATGCGTATTCGATCACTTCTTTTTTTCCAGACCCTTTACTCACTTTATAAAGTGGTGGAAGGGCAATATAAACCTTTCCAGCTTCAATTAGCGGTCTCATATAACGGTAAAAGAAAGTAAGTAATAGCACTTGAATATGTGCACCATCTGTATCGGCATCTGTCATGATAATGACTTTATCATAATTTACATCATCTAAATTAAAATCCGGTCCTACACCCGCTCCAATGGTATGGATAATCGTATTAATTTCTTCATTTTTAAAAATGTCTTGAAGCTTTGCTTTTTCCGTGTTAATTACTTTTCCTCGAAGTGGGAGAACAGCTTGAAACTTTCGATCACGACCTTGCTTTGCAGATCCACCAGCAGAATCTCCCTCCACTAGGTATAATTCATTTTTTTGAGGATTTCGAGATTGAGCTGGTGTTAATTTTCCAGATAAAAGGCTTTCAGATTTTTTGCGTTTCTTTCCGCCGCGAGCTTCTTCACGTGCTTTTCTAGCAGCTTCTCTAGCTTGTGCCGCCTTAATCGATTTTTTAATCAATAACGTACTTGATTCAGGATTCTCTTCTAAGAAATAGGCAAGGTGTTCTGAAATAACAGCATCAACCGCAGATCTTGCCTCACTCGTTCCTAACTTACCTTTTGTTTGTCCTTCAAATTGAAGCAATTCCTCAGGAATACGAACGGAAACAATGGCTGAAAGTCCTTCTCGGATATCTGTTCCTTCTAAATTTTTATCTCTTTCTTTCAGTAAATTCACCTTACGTGCGTATTCATTAATCACCCTTGTCATTGCCGTTTTTGCCCCAACTTCATGGGTACCGCCATCTTTAGTTCGTACGTTATTGACAAAGGAAAGCATGTTTTCGGAAAATCCATCATTAAATTGAAAAGAATATTCCACTTCAATTTGACTTGCTTCACCCTCGATAAATACAACAGGATGAAGAACATCTTTTCCTTCATTCAAATACTCAACAAAGGCTTCAATTCCATTTTCATAATGAAATACATCCTTTTGATCATGTCTTTCATCTATGATTTCGATTTTTAGTCCTTTTAATAAAAAGGCAGATTCTCTTAAACGCTCGCATAATGTTTCGTAATTATATGTTGTTGTGCTAAAGATTGTTGGATCCGGCTTAAAATGAATCAGTGTCCCATTTTGTTTGGATTTACCGATTTTCTCTAACGTGGTTTCAGGTTTTCCGCCATCTTTAAATTTTTGTTGATATACAAAACCATCGCGTTTAATTGTAACCACAAGCCATTCTGATAATGCATTTACAACAGAGGCACCAACACCATGTAAGCCACCACTAGTTTTATAACCGCCTTGACCAAATTTCCCTCCAGCGTGGAGAACGGTAAAGATAACTTCTGTAGTTGGTTTTCCTAATTTATGCATTCCTGTGGGCATACCACGCCCTTTATCTTCAACACTTATACTATTATCTTTATGTATTTTTACAATAATATGATCTCCGTTACCAGCTAAAGCTTCGTCTACAGAGTTGTCAACGATCTCATATACAAGATGATGTAAGCCGCGAGCATCAGTGGAACCGATATACATTCCCGGGCGTTTCCGTACTGCTTCCAGTCCCTCTAATACTTGAATTGCATCATCATTATATTCAATTAAGCTTTGTTTTTTCGTCACAAAGATTCCCCTTTCAACCAAACACTAACTATCTTTCTAATTACTCATTGTTTATATATAGATGTTCCATAACAATAAACAAACAACCGTTCGCCATTACATTATACCATTTCCCGCACAAACGTCTAACAACTATTGTAGCGATATTTTCGTATTTAGCAAAGGGCTCTTTTGTTATCATTATGATTTCTATTCATCAATATGTAATTTCAACTTGTTATTTTAATTAATATCAGTCTCATTTTTATTATAGAATTTTAACATTTTTCTTTCAGCTTTAAATAATTAAGTCATAAATCTAAATAAAAAAGCAAGCGCTAAATCATTAACGCCTGCTACTAAAAGACTATTTTGTTAATGCATGCTCGACTTTAATACAGCGATCCATAATGACGATTTTGCCATTTTCTTTTAATAAGTTATAGGCTTCTTCATTCTCTACACCTAATTGTGCCCAAAAAACATCTGCATCCATCTCTAAAAATTCTTTTGCTAATTCTGGCAAATATTCAGATTTTCTAAAAATATTTACTATATCTACATGCCCTTTTATTTCCTTTAACGATGGTACGGCTTTAACACCTAACACTTCATCAATACCTGGATTAACGGGAATTATTTCATACCCTGCCTTTTGCATCGCTTCAGATATCATATAAGAAGTACGTTCAGGGTTATTACTCAATCCAACAACCGCGACTCGATTTGCTTTTTTTAATATTTTTCCCATTTCTTCCCTACTAGGATTTTCTATTGACATGATAAAGAACCTCCTAAACAAATAATAAACATTTCCATCTTTATCGTACTTGATTACCTTTAGAACAGCAAATTAACGGCCGTTTTTTTTCTTCCAGCGTAAAAATTGTTCTGTCATTATACCTGCGGCCGTTCCTAAAATTAAGCCATTGTTAATGAGAGAGGCAACAATCACTGGAAATCCAACTGCCGCTTCTGGAGGAAGGAACATCGCACCTACTCCGATTAGAAATGCTATTCCTGCTGAAAAATATGTTATTTGAAGATCATCTGTTTTCTCAATTTCGGCTAATGCTAGCCCTACCATTTTTGTAAAGATGACGAAAGTAACAGAATATCCAACTGGTGCAGGTAATGCACTCATAATGTTCATAATGGGAGGAAGAAGTGAAATAATTGTAACAATCAAGCTACCTAATATAAATGGTTTAATCGATTTACTCCCTGTTTGACTTACAAAGCCAGCAGATCCTGAAATAGGAACGGATCCAATACTAGAAAAAATTCCACCAGCTATTTGGTTAATACCGGAAATAAAACCAGCCTGTTTATACCTATTTGATGGATTTTTGCTTTTTAAAACTTCCTCCATCACTCGTATAGAAGCGATCATATTTGTAATCAGCAATATCGTAATAAAGAAGGAAGTTACAATGATTCCTGAATCTAATTTAGGAATCCCAAAAGATAAGATTTTCGGAAACGAAATCCACGAGTCACTTTTGGTCACTGTTGGGGCAATACCGAAAATAATAAATAAGATCCATCCGATGACCATCCCCATCATAATTGAAAATTGCTTAACCCATTGTATGCGAACTTGTCCTAAATAAAAGGTTAAAAGAATGATGACTAAACATAATAGAGCTGTAACTGGTTGTAATTGTTTTACTTCACTTGATAAACCAAGCATTCCTTTCATAAAGGAGCCACTTAACTGTAGAATCAGCAAAAATAAATAGATAAATGAAATGGTAGGTGTAAACAATTTAGCAAGCTTTTGGATCAAACCTAAAGCAGATAAAATGAAAAAGAAAATTCCACTCAAGATCATTCCGCCTGATAATTCACGTAAAGTTTCAATATTTGAAGTATATAACGTTCCCACAAAGCCTGCATAAATGGAAAATACTCCCCACCACAACCCAGCAGGACCTTCACTAATTGGAAGACGGTGTCCAAGTACTCCTTGCAGTATTCCCGCAATTCCTAGTACAAAAATGGTGCGTTCGACAAATGCTGATGTCTCTACAGGACTAAGGTGATAAATATCTGCAATAGCAATAGGAGCAGCAATTGCTCCTGCAATCATAAAAGCCATCCATTGGATGGCAGAAATTGTTGTTTTCAATCTTAAAACCCCTAACTTTGTGTTCTGTCTAATGATGTAAAAATATTTATTTCTTCATTTCTTCGTTTTAAAAGCTGATAACGATGTTTGCAATGCTACCCATGCAGAAGAATCTGCAAAATAGCGAGACCACGTGGCAACTCCTGCTAATCTGTATTTTGCTCCTAACTCCGCTCTTTTTTTCAATGATAATTCATCCTCTAGCCACATTTTATATACAGTATTTGTCTTCACATCATGATATTCCACATAGTTTTGACCTGATTCAGTATCTTCAACTGCTTTTACTTTACGTTCTTTCATCCATGCTTTTGCTTGCTCCATAGTTAGAGCTTGTGAAGAAACAGAAACTTTTCCATTTTTCTCTTCTTCTTGCCATAGACGAGTAAATAACGGTATTCCAAGTACTAATTTTTCATTTGGAACTTCCTTTAGAAGTTGTTCTAAATTATTTTCTACCCAAGGAAGACTTGCAACACTTCCTGAGGTTGGAGATGTACCCCAATGCTCATCATATGCCATGACAATTATATAATCAACTACTGTAGAAAGCTTTTCTCTTTCATAGAACTCTGACCAGTTGCCCTTTGCAATAAAGGTAATATCCATAGATACATATTTATGGTCATTATGAAGATATACCGATGCCTCACGAATAAATTGAGTAATTAGGCGTCCATCTTTAGGATCTACATTTTCAATATCAAAATTTAATCCATCTAATTGATAGATTTTCATAAAATGACGTAATTGATTAATGATTTTTTGCCTAGATTCATAATTACTAAACGCTTGTCTCGTTAAAGTAGGATCAAACGAGTTTGAAAACAACGCCCAAATTTCGTATCCATTTTTCTTCGCCCATTTCACATAAGAATGTGAAGCTAAATTTGTTACTTCTCCCTGTTTATTTTTAATTTTAAACCATGTAGGAGAAACAATATTTACACCTGGCATTTTAGGTAAATCAGCTGGATTTGGTGTTTTCGTATAAACTGCTTCCCATGTTAAATGAATGGGTGCATGAAATTGGAGTGTATTACTTGTCTCTGGTTGAGTATTTGTTGCAACAGAAACTTTTTGTTTTTTTTCAACATATTTCTTTTGAATATATCCACCGACACCGTTTTTGGTTCGTACAAAATAAAAATCATCTAACTGCTTTTCAATACGAATATCCTCACTTTTTTGAACAGCTTCTACATATGGAGATTGTAAATCTGGCTTGGTTCTAAGTCTTAGATATGCATGTTTAATGTCCTTATTTATTATTTTCCCTTTATAATAAACATCCTTATTTTTCTCAATCCAGACAATTTTTTTATTACCAGTTACATGATATTGTATTGGATAAATAGTTGATAATGTTTTTAAATCTACAAATAAATTGTTGTCTACCTTTTTGATAATAGGAAATGATGATCTTACTGATTTTTGATTAATAAAATAGTTTTGTTGTTCAATAGGTAATTGGATTACTTTGTTTTTAGTTGTAATAATCACCGATTTCTTTTCAACAAAAATTGAGTCATCAAGCTCTTTCTCAATAACATTTAATGGCACATAAATCTTTTTTTCATAATACTGTGCTTGTCCTTTGATTTTCCCATTTATTAAAATGGAATAGTCATCATGTACATATAACTCTTTTTTCGTCGATGCAAATGGATATAAATAGATTAATAGTCCGATAGTAATCATAATAAAGAGAATGACTATACCGAACATCATTTTTTTGGGTCGTTTGGTATTAGACTTCAGTTCAATTAATTCCATTTTATTTCCTCCCTTCTCCATCCTACATGAGTATGTCAAGCAAGAAAAGAAAAATATTAATTTTTAAATAAATTTTTCTTTCCTAGGAGATACATGGTACAATTAGAAAGCCTTATAGTTTCATATATAAAAGGGGTAATGTTCATGACTTATGCACTAATGATTATTTTAGCTTATTTAATAGGCTCCATTCCTTCGGGTTTAATTATTGGAAAACTATTCTATGGCGTAGATATAAGACAACATGGGAGTGGAAATCTAGGTGGTACAAATACCTTTCGTACACTAGGTATAAAAGCGGGAATTGCAGTAACAGCAGCTGATATATTAAAAGGAACTCTCGCTGCATTATTGCCTAAATTATTCGGATTAGATGAATCCATACATCCATTATTAATTGGATTAATAGCGGTAGTTGGACATATGTTTCCTATATTCGCAGGCTTCCGTGGGGGGAAAGCAGTTGCCACTTCAGCAGGAGTTTTACTAGCATATGTTCCATTATTATTTGTATTTCTAATCATTGTATTTTTCATTAGCTTAAAAATTAGTAAGTATGTATCCTTATCCTCGATCATTGCTGGGATCTTTGCAATTATATATTCCATTATTCGTACTTTTATTACAGGCGATTGGCCGCTATTGGTCGTAGTATTTGCTTTAGCCTCCTTTGTTATTTACAGGCATCGAGCAAATTTATCGAGGATTAAAAATAAAACAGAGCCAAAAGTAAAATGGCTATAATCAAATAATATTTGAGACTCTTTAAATAGAGTCTTTTTTTTATTCATAAATCCTTAATTGATCATTATATTGTAGAATAGAATATATTCTGAAAAAAGGTTGGTAACCAAATGTTGTCCAAAAAGCATAACTTGGTTTTATTTATGATTATTTTAATTTTACTGCTTTTAATTTCAGTATTAGGCTATATGCAATATCAACAATGGAAAAATTCATTTTCAAATCAACTTCATTCTTCACTCCCAAATTCAACAAGAAAAGCGAATATCGAGTCAAAAGATTTTCAAACGAGTGCAATTATTGGTGGAATTGGAGACATCCTAATACATGACTGGCTATATGAGGATGCGAAGACAACCATTGGATATAATTTCAAACCAATGTTTCAGCCTGTAAAATCATTGATGCAGAATCCTGATTTTTTAATAGCGAATCAAGAGTCTATTCCAGGTGGAGAAAAATTGGGGATATCGAGTTATCCAACCTTTAATAGTCCGTATGAAATCATTGATGCAATTATGGATGCAGGAGTGGACTTTGTGTCTACAGCGAATAATCATGCACTGGATAAAGGAGAAACAGGAATATTAAGCTCTATATCTTACTACGAGAAAAAAGACTTACCTTATGTTGGAACATTTAAAGATAAAAAAGATCAACATACATTAAGAATAGTAAACGTAAATGGAATCAAAGTTGCTATTCTTGCTTATACATATGGAACAAATGGAATTCCAGTGCCTAAGGGAAAAGAATATTTAGTAAATGTCATTGATTCCGATAAGATTTTAAATGAAATTAAAAGAGCTAGAAGTCAAGCCGATCTAGTAATATTAAATCTACACTGGGGAATCGAATATATGCGAACGCCTACAAAAGAACAGAAAGCATTAGCAAAGTTATTGACTGATGGCGGAGCAGATGTCATACTGGGTCACCACCCTCACGTATTACAGCCCATTGAAAGGCTTCATACTTCAGATGGACGTAATGCATTGGTCATTTACTCCTTAGGCAATTTTATTTCCGGACAAATGTGGGATTATAAAGATATTGGTGGAATGATTGATTTCCAAGTAACAAAAAATATAATTAATAATGAAAAAAATGTAGAAATAAATAATATTCATTTTCATCCAACCTATGTAACCAATCAAAAATTCCATAATTACCGAGTACATCCTTTGAAAAATGCTTATGAGAAAGGATTGATTGATCACTCCTATAGTGAAATGATGGAGCATATGATGAATGGATTAAAATAAAGCATATTTCTAGAATGAATATACCAAAAAAGCTTATAATGGAAAAAAGTAAACTCTTTCTAGAGAGGAGCAGCCTCATGGAAATACACTTAACAAATGAAGCAGTAAAATGGTTTAAAGATGAAATGTTTTTAAAAAATGGAGATAGTATTCGTTTTTTTGTGAAATATGGTGGTTCTTCACCAGTACAAGAAGGTTTTTCCTTAGGAATATCGAATGAAGAACCGAGCGATATAGCGGTTTCAACGGAACAAAAAGGGATTCTTTTCTATATTGAAGAAAAAGATCTTTGGTATTTTGACCACCATCATTTGCATGTTGGTTATGATCAAGAATTGGATGAGCCCATATATACTTATAAAAAAATTTAATATGGAAAAAAGTAAACACCCTTTCAAAAAATTTCTTTAAAAGGGTGTTTTTTTATTTAGCTTAAATTTATTTATTTCATCTTGATAATCTTCAATTGTTAAAATTTCTAATTGTTTCGGTCCTAATAGATCAAAATGAGAGTACCCATCTTTTCGATGGTGAATCCATTCCTCTTTTAATCCATATTTTGCACCCCATATAGCTAATTTACTTAGGTCCTTGCAGCCTACTTTAGTCACTGAGGTAGCATCTGGAAAACGGTCGTCAAGCCAGTAATGTGTTAAAAAAGCAATTTCCCCAGCATCGATTTTCATTTTCCATCGTTTAAGCTGTTCTTTTGTAATTCCGAAAGCCATTAGCTCGCCCCCTTAACACAGAGTTTTACTTTTTTGCTTTTTCGTATGCACTGTGCCAATCAGGGAATATCTTACGGATTGAAATTGGACGAAATGTTTCTTTCTTTACACAAACATGTTTCGATTTAGCTACGACAGATAAATCTCCACCTTCAGTTAATACTTCATAACCATATGTAACACGAATTCCATCATACTCCTCGATCCATGTTTTAACTTTTGCGTTTTCTCCATAACGGACCGGCTTTTTATAAGAAATTTCTATATCAATGACTGGTGATAATACCCCTTCATTTTCCATATCCGCATATTTAAATCCTAAATCCTCAATTAATTTTGTTCTACCTAACTCTAGCCAAACTAAATAATTTGCATGATATACTACTCCCATTTGATCGGTTTCTGCATATCTCACTTGAATGTCAGTTTCTGAAATAACCATTAACATTAAACACCTTTCTTCCTAAACTAATTCCATATTATCATTAAATTTGTTTACGAAACAAATATGAAAGCATGGTTATCATAAGAAAAACGTAACATTTTGCCCATTGACGTACTATATTTTCCCTGAAGGACTTTGAATGAGATAAAGGAAACACGATGAGAATTATATACCGAATCGATCGTTGGGAGGATTTCTGAAGTACCTTCTCGACGACTGCTTGAGCCAGTCACAACAGACTTTTTTCATAACCTATTTAAAAAAAAAAACAAAGCCGACACTTCGGCTTTGTTAAAAATTATTGATATCGGTTTTCCGCTGCATGTGCTTCATCTTTTACTTCTTTTCTCATCGCTTCTATGCTTTCTCTTCTGCGTTCATTTTTTGCCTCGATATTCGCCCGCTCTTCATTGCTAGATAAACTTGCGGTTTCCTCAGCTTTTTCAATATTTTCTAAAGTGTTATCAATCATATTTTGTAATTTTTCTACATTATCACTGCGATCATCTGGTTTAGGTTTGTTCCAAGTCATTTCTAATTTCCTCCTTATCAATTGAGAATAGTGAACCATACAGTGTTAGTATGACTTTTTTTCTAAAAAAAAGTCATTGATTCTAAATTATTCCCCTTTTGTTTGAATGACTTGAGCATGTTGTCCTGATTTATCTTGCATTTGCTTTCCTTTATTCCCACCAAATCCCCTTGGTTGTGTCCCAAGGTGACTTGGTACAAAATATTTGCTCTTCTTTTTTGGATTGCTCATTTAAAAACCCCCTTTATTTTTATATTTCACAAAATAAAGGGGGTTTATGAATGTAAACGAACGGTTTATTCTGCTAATTTCATCGAATGCTTTTGATCTAGCTTTGTTTCAATACGTTCAATTGCTTCTTGATCGCGTAATAATGCTTGCTTATTCTCCAATACAAGATCTGAAAAGGATTTTTTATTAGTTTTTCTCATAGCATGTATCTCCTTAAATTTTTTTACTTTTTTTATAGTATGGTCATAAAATTAATAATTTATAATTATTTTTCCAATACTTTTAAAAAAGTCTTAGTTAAATATTCCTATTAATTTTAGCATATTCCATAATAGTAAGAAAAGTTAGAAATATTTTTTTATGAAACAATGAAGATAAAACACCATTTTTATGGTGTTTACTGGAAATTAATTGACCATATTATTTAGTTGTTCCTTATTTAATGCACCTATATGTTTATTTATGATTATCCCTTTTTCGTCCAAAAGGTATGATGAAGGAATAGCTAATATTTGATATTTCTCATTTACAAATCCGTTCTTATCTAATAATACAGGAAAGGTTAATCCCAATTCGTTAATATAGCGTTTAACATTTGCTTTCGTATCAATATTGATTGCAATAACAATCATATCTTTCGAATGCTCTTTTGAAAATTCCTCTAAAATAGGCATTTCTGTTTTACACGGTGTACACCATGTTGCAAAGAAATTGATAAATGTTTTTTTGCCTTTTAAATCAGATAAACGAATATTATTGCCCTTTATTGTTTTTAATTGAAAATCTGGTGCTTTCAGGCCAATGTTTAGCCCTTCCGTAGTAGATTCCTCTTCAGGCTCTTCTTCTATTTGAGAGGACATAATATTATTATACAATTGATTTAAATCTTCATTAGAAGGGCCTTTTGTCGTTATCTGATCATTATTCTCTTTCCTATCTTTTTCAACTGCTTGTACGACCATTACTCCTATTAAAATGAATACAATAACAATGGGGACTATCTTTTTTATCATAGGGTCCTCCTATTATTAATTATAGTTAAATTTATTACTATATTATATGTAAATGGTCATTTATTAGTATAAAAAAACACACTTTGCTTTTTGCAAAGTGTGTTTTTTTAAAGCTTTTATGCTTGTAATTTATCGCGAAGCACCATTTGTAAAATACCACCATGACGATAGTAATCAATTTCAATGTCTGAATCAAAACGTACAAGTACTTCAAATTGTTTTTTGTTTCCTGCTTCATCAGTTGCAGTAACTGTAATGATCTCACGAGGTTTAATATTTTCATCGATTTTAACATCAATAATTTCTTTACCAGTTAAACCAAGTGTTTCAGCGTTTTCACCTTTTTTAAATTGAAGAGGTAGTACACCCATCAATGCAAGGTTAGAACGGTGAATACGTTCAAAGCTTTCTGCAATAACTGTTTTAATACCAAGTAGATTTGTGCCTTTTGCTGCCCAGTCACGAGATGATCCCATTCCGTAATCTTTACCAGCAAGAACAACTAATCCAGTGCCTTCTTCTTTGTATTTCATACAAGCATCATACATTGAAGTTACTTCATTAGTTGGCCAGTAAGTAGAATAGCCACCCTCTGTTCCAGGAGCAATTTGGTTACGAATACGGATATTCGCAAATGTACCACGCATCATTACTTCATGATGACCACGACGAGAGCCGTAGGAGTTGAATTCACGAGGCTCAACACCGTTTTCACGTAAATATTTACCTGCAGGTGTATCTTTACCAATTGCACCAGCTGGTGAAATGTGGTCAGTTGTTACAGAATCACCGAATTTAGCTATGACACGAAGACCGGATAATGGTTTTACATCGTCTGGATTTGGTGAAAGATTTTCAAAGAATGGCGGATTCGCAATATAAGTTGATTTTTCATCCCAAGTATATAATGGATCATTACCTGTTTTGATTTCATTCCAACGTTCATTATCGTCGAATACACTCTCATATTCTTTGCGGAATAACTCAGGTGTTACACTTTGTTTAACCGCTTCATTTACTTCTTCAGTTGATGGCCAAATATCTTTCATGAATACATCGTTGCCATCTTTATCTTTTCCGATTGGTTCGTTCACTAGATCGATGTCCACTGTACCTGCTAATGCATAAGCTACTACTAGTGGTGGAGATGCTAAATAGTTAGCTTTAACAAGCGGATGGATACGTCCCTCAAAGTTACGGTTACCAGAAAGTACTGACGTAACAAGTAAATCGTTATCTGCAACAGTTTTCTCGATTTCATCTTTAAGTGGGCCAGAGTTACCGATACAAGTTGTACATCCATAACCAACAAGATTGAAACCAATTTGTTCTAAGTATGGAAGTAAACCGGAATCTCTTAAATATCCAGTAACAACTTTAGAACCAGGCGCTAGAGAAGTTTTAACATATTTAGGAACTTCTAGGCCTTTTTCAACTGCTTTCTTCGCTACTAAACCAGCTCCTAACATAACATATGGGTTAGAAGTGTTTGTACAGCTCGTAATCGCAGCAATGGCAACAGCACCAGTTCTCATTGTTGCTTCATCACCATTATCAAATTTTACAACTGCTTCTTTATTAATTTCTTTATCAGTTAATCCGAAGCCTTGATTACCTACAGGTGCAGTTAATGCCTCTTGGAATGCTTTTTGCATTTTAGAGAGCGGAATTAAGTCTTGTGGACGTTTTGGACCTGAAAGATTTGCTTCGATTTCAGATAAATTAATTTCAACTACGTCAGTGTATACTGGTTCTTCATTTTCAGGAGTGAAGAACATGTTGTTTTCTTGAAGATATTTTTCAACAAGTTTAACTTGCTCTTCAGGACGACCAGTTAGACGAAGATATTCTAAGCTTTCCGCATCTACTGGGAAGAAACCACAAGTAGCCCCGTATTCAGGTGCCATGTTAGCAATTGTTGCACGATCGGCAAGTGGTAATACGGATACACCAGGACCGAAGAACTCAACGAATTTACCAACTACACCTTTTTGACGTAAAACTTGAGTTACTTTAAGTGCTAAGTCAGTAGCAGTCGCTCCATTTGGAAGTTCACCAACAAGTTTAACACCAATTACTTCTGGAATTGGGAAGTATGAAGGCTGACCAAGCATACCTGCTTCTGCTTCAATACCACCAACACCCCAACCAAGAACACCAATACCATTAATCATAGTTGTATGGGAGTCCGTACCAACTAGAGTATCAGGGAATGCTTCAAATTCACCGTCAGCTGTTTCAATAGCATGAACAACACTTGCTAGGTATTCTAAGTTAACTTGGTGCACGATACCAGTTGCTGGTGGAACCGCACGATAGTTATCAAATGCTTTAGTAGCCCAGCTTAAGAATTGGTAACGTTCAGCATTACGTTCAAATTCAAAATCCATATTTGCTTTTAATGCATCAGCAGTTCCGTATTTATCAACTTGTACAGAGTGGTCGATAACAAGATCTACTGGGATTTCAGGATTAATTTTATCAGGATTACCACCTAAATCTGCCATTGCTTTACGTAAAGAAGCAAGGTCAACTACAGCTGGCACACCCGTAAAATCTTGAAGAATAACACGAGACGGTTTGAAAGGAACTTCTGCATCCTTTACTTCTTCAGATCCCCATTTAGATAGATTTTCAACATGCTCTTTAGTAATTACACGGCCATCCAGTTGGCGAAGTACAGATTCTAATAATACTTTCACTGAATATGGTAAGCGAGAAATTTTCGCAACACCAGCTTCTTCAAGAGCTGCAAGACGATAATAATGATAACGTTTGCCTTCTAAATCAAAAGAAGTACGTGCATTAAATACATCGTTTTTAGCCACTTGAGATTCCCCCTTTTTTTCAACAATTGTCATAATTGCTCATGATAATAAAGAAAAGCTCGAATAATGATCGTTCACTTTTCACACATTACATCTTAATACAAGATATTACATAAGTAAATAACAAGAATGTTATTGTTTTTAATAAGATTAACTTATCGGTTTCTTTTTGCATACTTTTATATGATTTCTCAAATCTTGTCTTAAATGAATGAATTAATTTTAAATTAATATTTTTTCCGCAAATTTTCATGATTTTTTGTTTTGTATGTGGTTGTATATGTGGTCGCTTTAGTTTAATTGATGGTCGAAAATAATTCAATAAGTATTTATGCGACATCCGTGAAAATGCAAGTATATCAACACCACATCTTTAAAAAGCATTTTCTATAATGTACTTTCTACCCAAGCTGTATTTGATGGCACATTAGGTGGAGTAGAACCGACGAAAGAAAAATTGACCAACTTGTTAAACCACTTTTAGAAAAGGGAAGCTATTATTTAATAGCAACAGAAAAAAAAATTAATGGGCTGGATTCTTATAGGGACAAGCATTGACCAATTTACTGATAGTATTAATGGATTTATTTACTAACTATTAGTTATAAAAGAATTTAGAGGGAATGGGTTATCCAAACTTTTAATGAGAGCAGGTATTGACCATCTTAAACGAGATGGATACTCAGAAATCCGTCTAAGTGCATTTGCAGGGAATCAAGCAATTAAACTTTATGAAAAATTGGGTTTTAGCATTAGGACAGTAACTATGAGTTTGCAGTTTTAGAAACTAACTTATTTCACTAAAAATTTCTTTATTAAATAAAATAAGCCCCTCTCGATTTTGAGAAGGGATTTTAATGTTGATCGTGATGCAGGCATTATATTGCTCAATTGACAATAAAATTATCCCTACTTAACCCGCAATCTTTGACCAATTTAATTAAGTATTTGTTGTTTAGTTTATTCCAAGCTTTAATTTGTGCTTGGGTTGAGCCAAGCTTTCGTGCTAATTCGGAGACAGTATCACCTTTTCTCACAATATGATAAACAGGTGCTTTTGTTGTTTCAGTTGGATTAATCCAACTACCTGGAACACCACAAAGCCAATCGATAAAACATCAAACAAACCAAAATTGGAACAACAGTAGTCTTTTTATTCTTTTGGGCTTTTGCATCAGCTGCAGTTGAGTAACCCAATAAATTCAAATCTAAATTGCTATCATACCAATTGACTTACAGTATTGTGAGTACTGCCACAAACAACAAGGATAATCTGGTTTCTTGTCTGGTGATCCATTGTCTTTTCCATATCGAGGAAGCCACAAAAAATCAGATTTAACCTTATCTAACCCATACAACTTGTACAATTCGTGTGATACATAGAATCCTCTTGTGACCAGCTTTTTTCAACTCATCAATGAAAGCATGTGAAGCTTTTGACAAGTCCTTAGTACGCATGATTTAACTATCAATTCCATACTTACTTGCATATGTATTGTCTTTTTTAGATGCCCTCTTTCCTGTTTTCCAATCTAAACCTACAAAAAATGATTAAATCATTTACAGTTGTAAAAACCATTTCACTATCACCATAAAGAAATTTAAAACTGGTACTAAGATTGCACCAATTAATGAAGCATAAATTTTTTGAATTTGTTCCCTTCCATCACCATCTTTTCATAAAAAATACACCTACTCATTGAGAGGCGTTTGTATCAAAAACAATCAAATTGGACAAATGTACATTTCAAAATAATTTTGTCAGAATATGTTATAGCAACCTGCTGCACAATTCATATTCCCTTACTAAAAGAAGCATTTTCGGATGCTTCTTTTTTTACTTATAACTTTTCAAAAATAAACAAAATAAGAAATCACTATACGGTCTGTAATTGTTCTAAGACCTCTTGTTTAATAAATGCCATTAATTCTTCAGTGTTTGTTGCAACTTCTTCATACCGCTCACCAACTATTGCTGGATTTTTGTACAGCACATAATTTGTCTACTTTTCCTCCACCGCATCCATATACTCCTCACATTAAGGACACTTCAACTTCGATATAATTTCGAATGCTATCACTATATGGATACACTCATCGCAAATCTAGTTGATTATCTTGTGTCACCTTCTTGTTTTAAATTATCTTCAAATTACATTTCCATATACAAAATATTTATTAATCACGAAATACGTACAAACACATATATTAATATTGTCTCATAAGAGATTGTTCCCCGTTTTGAGCGTTTAAATTTTGAAGCGTCTAAATAAGGCGCTTCTTTTCATTTCAGCACACCAATTAACAAAAATCAGAGGATATTTAATTAAAATTGGTTAAATAACAATAGTTACACTAAAAATTTGAAAATTTTTATTTGCTCAAGTATACACTACTTCAAACCAATAACTATGCACAAATACACCTTCCTACATAAGATAAGTTGACTTCGCGAAAGGAGGAGTTCATTATGGGCGATGGCGGATACGTCGGTTACTAAGTTATTTAATTTTGTTACCACTATTTAATTACTTTAAGACTTTTACTTATTCATTTTTACTTCTAGTTGGTATAGTAATTTAGAAAGTCATAAAGAAGTACTCCTTAGGGTAATTGATACCCCCAGCCTCATTGTGAAAAAACTGGATGTGTCTCGGGACACTTTTTTTGTTTTCATGTCGGGTAATTTGTTCCGTTATAACGTCCATTTTTTATTATTTAAAAATGTCGTTTGATGGTTCTAGTTCTCGGAAAGTTCATGATACTTTACCTGTTTTTTATATTTGCCCATTCCCCTACTAACTATAATACATAACCTGTATTATCTTAATAAAAAGGAGGGAAATCTTTATGCCACCATTTAGAGGCGGTTTCCGTTTTGGTCCGCGATTTGGCTTTGGTAGACGCTTTGGTAGACGTTTTGGCTTTGGTAGACGTTTTGGCTTTGGTAGACGTCCCTTTTTCTAATAATTGTTATTATTTTCTTAATAATGAAGATGCTGTTTAAAATCTTGAATTTTTTTGATTTTCTTCCTAAAAGCAACTATGAAAAATAAAAGCGTATGAGTATTTGAGTTAACACATTTTTCAGGAGAGTTTATACCTCTAAACAATGACCTTGATAAATATTATTCAGTACCATTTCCTTTATCCTTTTTAAAAATTATAACCAAACAATTTAACAAAATTAACTAATAATTAGATAAATAAAACACGGGTTACAAATATTGTGTTATTACTGTGATATATGTCACTCAGATATATTACTCAGCTTTTTCCATGCTCAACCAATAAAACGTGATAATGAACCGATCGACTCAATCAAATTATTTAAATATAATTAAGTTACGGTAAGGTTTTGGTTGGTAAGTCATTATTGGATATTCTAAAATAATGATTTACCCTCCAACCTTTTTTATTTTCCAAGGTTTTTTATTATCTCACATACTCTTTTTCTAATCGCATTAATCTTTAGAAGGAACAGTGTGTTAAATTTTTTGGTAGAAGTATTCAATTTCCTAATCCTTTTCCTATTTATTCCACTCAAAAACCTTTACTATCTGCAGCAATTCATTATCCGTTCCTTTATATTTTTCCTCTCTACTCGGCGGTTATGCTGGTTTAGTGACGAGATATCTTTCTTTCAACCATTATTCTTTTTCCTCTCTTGTAATATTTTCAGCTTACCTAATTTTATAAACCATAGTGATCATCATAATCTAGTACAGAAAGTGTATCTAAATATTTCTGTTCAAAAAGCTTTTTCATAAGTACCATTGTATTCAGAAGTAATTGAATACATAAATGCTAAATGTGCATTGTTCATTAACATAAC
Source organism: Heyndrickxia sporothermodurans (assembly GCA_018333075.1). Taxonomy (GTDB): domain Bacteria; phylum Bacillota; class Bacilli; order Bacillales; family Bacillaceae_C; genus Heyndrickxia; species Heyndrickxia sporothermodurans_A. The sequence continues at coordinate 31,983 of BORH01000002.1, forward strand.
AATTAAAAAAATTATAGTCAAGAGTTATACGACAAACTAATTCAATTTGGCGCAGAAATTTTTTTAAAAAATTCAGGGAAATATAATGATCCACTTTTCAAGCAGATCCGAAACTCTGATTATCCAAGGGTACTTAGTGATTTTTACTGTAGCGGTTTTTTTTGAGATTATTAAAAAATGGATAAACTATGAATTTTCATTCTCTAAAGAAGAACTTATCCATATCTCTCGGAATTTACAACCATTATAAGACAAGCCTCTTATTTTAATACATATATTCATTTTCATTCATCGATCATTGATACCAATTACTTTAGTATTAGGTTTTTCGCCTGGTGCTTTAAAAATACTTGATATTTCATATAACCCGCTAACATCGGCGCTTAGTTGTGTTGTACTAGGGATTGGAAAAGAGTTTACAATTCTTATACTGGAGAGATTTCGTGAAGAAGAGGAAAAAGGGTTATCCGCTTAAGAAGCGATTCGTGTCTCACTTTCAAAAGTTGGGCAGGCAATTACTGCTTCAGGAATTACAGTTATTGTTGGATTTTCAACTTTAATCTTTGTTAACTTTCCAATTTTCCAAGAATTTGGTATTACAACTGTTATAGACACATCACTTTTCTTATTTTGTGCTAAAATTAAATAATTTGGTCCTGCCTTATGAATATTAAATTAAAGCCATTATTTAAATAGAAGAGCGTTATCTTTTGTTAATTTCAAGAAAGATAGCGCCCTTTTTTTTATGATATAAAACATCATTTAAATTGGCTCCTATCTAAAAAGTTTATTAAATAATAAAAGTATTCATTAAGGCTTTGAACAGTTATTGCGGATATATCCCCCTCCCTTCCATCGGTCTATTTAAAATAGGTGATCCAAAGAGTTCTCTTTTAATGTAATCCTCCTCTGTTTACCCACATCATAATTGCTTCCTTTAGCCACATAAACACTAAATCCACAAACCATTTCTCTTATAAAAATTATTATTCAAGATGTCTTCAATTTTTGTCGTAATCTAAATATATTAAAATTTTAAATTTCTCAACTACAAATGATTTAAGTCCAACCAAGTTGTATCAAAAAGTTTATTCTTGACCATAATCTAGTGGCTTTTATCATTTTCAATTCTTATTTCTAAATTCGATTTCGATAGAAAAAAATCAAATGAAAGTGAAAGAAATTTTTATAAACATAAACGTATGTCTTGTACGGATATACATCCTTCAACATACGCTAAAGTAATGAAAAGTTAAAAAACTTTCATGCTATATAACAATAAGGAGTTGATTTCTTTGGTATACTCAGCATTAGATGTTCAAAATGCTGTACGTGAAGGTGAAAAAAATGGGCTAAGCCATTTTTTCTATCAAGAACCAAGGGCTCAAGGTTCAAGAAGGCGTAGTGTAAGTCATAGATCCAGTAGCAGTGAGAGTCGCAGTTCAAGTCGAAGTGCAAGCAGTAGATCCAGTAGCAGCTCTAGTAGTAGATCAAGTCGTAGTTCTAGTCACAGATCAAGTCGCAGTTCTAGTAGTAGATCAAGAAGGAGTTCTAGTCGCAGTTCAAGAAGTAGTTCTAGTAGGCGTTCACGTCGTCGTTCGGAACGTCGTTCGAGACATCGTTCACGTTTATTAATAGTGTTTAGGTCGTTGAGAAGTAACTCTAGACGACGTTTAAGCCGAAGTGCAAACCGTCGTTCAAGAAGACGTCGTTCGAGTCATCGTTCGCATAGTCGTTCAAATCGCCGTTCAAGAAGTAGTTCTAGTCATCGTTCAAGCAGTAGTTCTAGCCGTCGTTCAAGAAGGAGTTCTAGTCGTCGTTCAAGAAGGAGTTCTAGCCGACGTTCGAGAAGTAGTTCTAACCGCCGTTCGAGTCGTCGTTCAAACCGAAGTTCGCGTCGCCGTTCAAGTCGTCGATCGAATCGCCGTTCGAGCCGCCGCTCGAGAGGTAGATAAACCATATTTTTGACGTTAAAATAATATAGGTGTATGACATATGTTAAATTTTATGCTAAATCAAATGTTTTCGTTACAGTCTGGAAATAGCTAAACATGTAATAGCAGTGTAATTGAGAAACCCGCCAACTAAAGTTTGACGGGTTTTTTGTTTGAATTAGCTTAATCCGAAAGTAAATTGGAAGAACGATTTTTTTGAAATTGGCAGTTATATAAGAGTTTGTCCACTATATATAAAACTAATTTTATATTCGATATAACCGGAATGAAATAATATCAATTGGACAAGCAAGTGATGTAATAACAAAACAAAGGCCTGTGTGACAAATGTACAGGCCTTTGGACTATATCGAAGGGAAAAAATTATTATGCTCTATTAAAGAAAAAGTATTTTGGAAACATAGTTTAAAACAGAGATTAACGACGAGACTACTTTTATAAATAAAAGGGCGTTTTTGGCTTTGAGTCTATATTAAGATTTTATGCTACAGAAAACGAGATACAGAAAAAGTTTCAGGTTAAATCATCTGATTATTAAATGGGGGCGTTTTTTAGTTCCGGTCACTTCTATAAGGAGATTATATAAATCTTAAATTAAATTCTCTCTAAAATTCTAGCGAGTCTGTCAAGCTCACTGTCTAGCTCTCGGACAATCTTTTTGTCGTAATTTCTATTGCTATTTCTACCATGGTCTCTGTCACGACTGCTATCCCCTTCTCTAGCTATTCCTCTAAATGAAATTGGTCCTACAACAACTGATTCTGTGCCAGTCGTCATATTTTCAGCAGTCACTTTATAAGTATGTGATCCATCCCCAACATTCAAATCAGTAAATTTAATTTTTGCAATATAGTTTTCCTCAGTTGAAGGATCTGATTCTACTACTTTTTTAGTTGTATATATTTCAACTCCGTTACGATAGATTGTAAATAAAATTTTTGATGTACCATTTATCCCTCGTAAGCCAACCTTTGCATTTAATTTCACATGATTTTCATATGCATTCTTTGTAGGAATAGTTATATCTATCGATGCTAGTATTAATTTTCTCGGAGAGTGGGTTATAGCATTTGATCTCCTTTTTTCAAATTTTGGTACCGGCTCGGTTGATTGATAGTCAATTTCACGAACCATTATCATCACTCCTTAATTTTTATTCTTAAAATATGCCATGAATGCATTTTTAGCTAATTCTTATAATAATAGAATTGTTTTGCTTTAAATAAACAATACTGCAATTTATATTATTATGGGCATTCTTAAATAAGTTGCCTTCATCTTTAGAAACAAGAAGAAAAGGTGGATGGTATTTTGGGTTAATGGTAAAAATTAGGTAAGAATGAATAAAATCAAGACATTCAATTTAGAGATTTATTTATGTCTCTAAGATTGATTTGTTAACTTGGAGAAAAATTCAAGTTTTATATAGCTATTTGATAAATATATACGAAAAACACTTCAAACTTTATTATTGTAGGAAACGTACTAAGAAAATGCATCTTTCTGAAGCAGGAATTGGCAATAGAGTTTTCGTCATTTGGCTGTTAATTTTTTACTTGAACCCATCTTTTGAAAGTTTTATTCCTGTATTTCTGGTGATAATCATCCAAATACGTGGAAGTTGTTTTGTAAACTCACCTTTTGTCTCATTTCTTGAAAACTTAACCCATGAATCACCCTCCAAGATATTTATCATTCTCACACAAAAATCCAGTTTTTTCGTTCTTTCATCATTATCCTACGTAGCTTTAGTCAAATGGATATGGAACAAAAGTTTATATTTGTAAAAATAGGCAAGAGACCGATGGAAAACTTAGTAATATGCACAAAATTGATACTACTATGTTTTTCTTTTTATATGGTAAGAGTCCCTTAGCAATGAAATGAGACTGTACAACAAGCCATAATGAATAGAAATTAACGTTCATTAAGTTTATAATAATGATTTTTCACATTTTTGTATGGATCCATATACTGCCCACTCTTCATGCATTTTTCTTAGGTATGACATTTAACTCCTTCCCCGACATATTACAATCAATTGCAAGTTTAGTTAATCATCTTGAGTCACCTTCTCAATCCTAAAATCTTTAATAAGTACATTACCATATACAATAAAGTTATAAAGAACTAATAATGTATAAGCACATATATTAGTAATGGCTCCAATATAAGTATTTGTCCTCCGTTTTGAAGCGTCTTCTATAGACGCTTCGTTTTAATTGGGTACATCAATTAACTAAAATTCATTAGTAAGTACCGTTTTCAATGCTTCTTATTTATTTGATGAACATAATTTTCTACTCTTCCTCCACACTGGACACTTCAATTTAGGGATGATGTCAAATTCAACTTTTAATTGGTTACAGCCTTTGCAGGTGTTGTTAATTATGTAGGATCACTTTCTTATTTTGAAGTAATCTTGTAATATTTTTGTTCTTACCAAAATATATCTTTTTTTGCTTCCATGACATTACTATCTATGAAAACAATACAACATTCAAAATTTATTATTAAAATTTCCTATTGCTACTTTTATCCTGATATTTCAATAAATTTTAATAATCATTGAAACTTATTATTCCCAAATTCTTAATTTCCCCTTTTAATAGATCTAACAAGCATTAATAATAGCTTCTTTAGTTAATTCGTAAACAATAAAAAATAGCGACTTAGGGAGTAAAAAGATATGTACATAGGATTCCTAAACATAATGAGGAGACAACTCAAAAGGAGTTCCCTGTTATGAACCCCTCTTGACTTTTAATAAACTGGATACATGAATATGTAGTTTCTTATTAATTTAATTATCCTGTTATAATAAGAGGTATTATAGTATTTTATGGAGAGGAGATGTATTATGAAACCAAGTATCACAGTACTTACAATAGGTGTTGACGATTTAGAAAAATCACTAGAATTCTATCGTGATGGTTTACAATTACCTACAGAAGGCATAGTTGGCCAAGAATTTGAACATGGGGCCGTTGCTTTTTTTGAGTTACATGGCGGTTTGAAGTTAGCTATTTGGAATCGTAAGAGCATTGCCCACGATACAAAGCTTAATCAAAGTCCTGTTAGTCCTACTGAATTTACTATTGGTCACAATGTAAGTAGTAAAGAAGAAGTAGATAGTGTAATGGAGCAAGCAAAGAATGCAGGTGCTATAATTACCGTCCCAGCACATGATACATTTTGGGGAGGATATTCCGGCTACTTTCAGGATCCAGATGGTCATGTGTGGGAAGTTGTTTGGAACCCACAATGGAATGACTTTGAATAACTTTTAATAATACCAAGCATGTAATATCATCAATAATTAGAGAATAAAACTTTAATGCCAAATATTGTTTTATTACTCTGAGATAAGTTTTTCAGATATATCCCTTAACTTTTTCCACACAACCAATTAAAAGTTTAATGATTTGATCACCATTATAAATGATTTAAATATCATTCAATTACGTTAAGGTTTTGGTTGGTAAATCATTATTGGATATATTAAGATAATGATTTACCAACCAACCTTTTTTATTTCCAGTTGTACTTTTCAAGATGGAACAGGCACATTAGACTCCATATTGTCAAACAATATGAGCTGGAACGAGGTTTGGTTAAATATATCCGTTCGATCCGGCAGAATGACGAAAATCCCCAATGGTATATTCAGTACATCATTGAAAAGCTGCGTGTGGTGCGACTGACAGAAATTGAAGGTATCGACAATGATGAATAATAGATTTGTTTAGACTGGCGACGGAATATCATTGTTTTTTCTACGATCCCTTCCTACATTTCCAAAAATAAGAAAGCCAACATACAATGCTGACTTTCTTTACTTACTCAAATAACGGAACTTTAGGATCTTTCCCGAAACAATGAACAAGCATGGCATGTAATTGCCCTCTATGATGATAAATATGGGCTAATATTTCTACCAACCATTCGTAACGTGTGTAGGTTACTCCCCAAAATGAAGTAATTTTCTGCTGCAGTTCATCATTTGTATAACTCATATACTTATCTTCTAATAATTGATAATTTTTAATTAATGCTACTTTTATATCAAAAATATTTTTTAATGAAATACTAGAATAATAATCCTTCATTTCATCTTGAGTAGCACCATTAGAAATGAGTAAATCTGCATAACATATTATTGAAATATGTTCTAACAATTCACCTATTGAATGCTTATGTTCTGTAGGTCTTTTTTGTAAATCGCTCTCTTCTAAAATTTCTAACATATTAACTATACTTGATATAGCTACATTAATGTGATGTAAAGTACTTTTACAATAATGATTCATGTCATGCTGTCCTCCATATTTCCACAGTCTTCTTCAGAACATACGTTCTTTCTTTATTTTATCCTATTTTTCTATTTAATTCCATAATTATTTTTATATTCATAGCTATATATTGAACAGTATTAAAGGCATACAAAAATTCCTCCCAAATATCTAATGGAAGATTTTACAGTGTTACGTGAACATTTTCCATACTTATCTGTTCGTAACTTGAACTATATATTCTTAACATTAAGTTTCCGAACATATGAATTCAGCAGTACAACATTACCAACAACTTCAAATAGTTATATTTATTTTGATCAAAGTTATAAAAAAAACACCCACCATAGTGGGCATTAGTGATGGTCTTTGGTGTATTTACAACCTCTGCAATTTCAAGAAAAGTCCATAAAACAGCATTTGTTTCAGGATGAAAATAATTACTTGTATTTTAATATTGAATAGGAGTTTACACTTTCTTAATTACTATTTATTTCCCGCTATCGGCTGATTTACAGCTTGATTTTCAGATGTCACATTGTTGCTAAATCCACTATTTAAAACATATGAAATCCCTGTAACACCAGACCCAGATCCAAGAGTTTCTTTTACACTTTGCTTAGGAGAGATATATGCTGAGTCTCCAAACTTAACAACTCCTCCTGTTACATTGCCAATTTGAAAAGGTCCTAGAATTGCTGGCATAGGCATCATCCAATCTGTGTTTTTATCTCTAATTTATTCTAATAAACAAATATTTGTGTCATCGAATAATTACACTTAACTTTTAGGTATTTAAAAATATTTTTATATAAAAGCTTACATATTTTAAAGTATTAATGGAAAAAACTATATAAAAAAGGTGATAAAAATTGGGAAAAATAATTTTATGGCTCGTACTTATTATTTCATTTTCTTCTTTATTGTTTTTAAAACAAGCAACTTTAAGAAGATTTATGCCTGCTGCACTTTTTTTAACTATTATTCATACCATTTTATATCAAGCCGCCTGGGAGTATAACTGGTGGAAAGAGGAAGGTTTATTTCATTGGGATAAAATAGCAAATATACCCTGGGTTTATGTAGGATACCCTATATTAACCATATGGATATTAAGTTTTACATTTGGAAAGTTTTGGATTTATTTACTTGTTAATTTGATTTTAGATATTTTTTATGCTTTTGTGTGGTTTCCAATAGAAGAAAAATTAGGCATAGCCTCAGGAGAAATAACACCGTTTTATGATCTATTACTTATATTATCACTGAGTATAGTCACTTACATTTATCAAATGTGGCAAGAAAATAAATGGAGGAGCCCTCACAATTAAGAGGGCTTTTTGTGTAAATGAAAATTTTAAGCATTCGATAACTGAATAGCTTACCTTATGCATTTTTAATATCTGTAAACGTTTAAAGCAGATACAAGACTTGCAGGATATTCTTTTAAAATTTATATCTGTCTAATTAATTTTATTCTTTACTAGTGTTCTTTTAGCCTTTTTAATTATTCTCACCGTTTCCTTTGTATCAGAATTTTTTAGCCATTTTTCACACTGGTTTATTACCCATTCCGGTTGAGTTTTGCTTGCGTCATTTAGCAAGTTACCAACAGAATCTTGAACATATTTGGATGAATCTGAATGAAGCAAATTTAGAATTGGAAGAGCTTTATGTGGTTCATTCTTTAATAATTCAATATGCTTTGTCCACACTCCTCTCGGACGAATAGCTTCAATACTGAACCTACGAATATTCTCATCTTCACTTTTTGCCCACTCCGCTAACTAACAAGGTCAAACTGCTTTCAATTTTTTTGAAAGGTCTTCTCTAATAGACATCCACGCAATTTCACGAACACCGAAATGATGGTCTGCTGCGAAAGGTCGGATATACGACATTTTTTATTCATAAAAGCCGCCCAACATCGGACATTATCCGATACATGAATAGAGTAATTTTGGATTAATTCCTTTTTTTGTAGCACTTTCTTCAATCATAACTTTATCAAATAAATTTCCTATCAAACGAATAACCTTTATTCCAGTTTCAATGTTTTCCTTCTCTATCTCTGTTAGGATAGTTTCTAAGTTATTTTCGAAACCTATTGTTGACAAAACATTTTTTAATAAAGTAAACATGGTTAACCATTCAGTTAGATTAACACTCTCTATTTTTCCTTGATTCAATCATTTTAAAACTTCTTTCGGAATTTCGCTAACCTTTCTAGCGCCTTTTCTAATTAGAATGCCCTCTGTTACAGTCATAATGAAGTCCCCTTATTTAAAATAAACAGTTAATTTGGTACAGTAAGAAAACAATTATGTTAAATGAAAGGCAATACTGTGTTATCAATTTGTTAGTAGTATCTAACTCTTTAAAACTATATGTTGCAATCTGATTATATTTATGGCAGATAGAGTTGGTACATTAATGTTTCCTGATCAATTGATTTCGCAATCTCAAAAGCTTCTTGTTGATTTTTATTATTATTAATCAATTCATAAAAAAATCTTGTAATAAACATTAAGTTAGAGTTTCCATCAATATAATCATCAGGGCCAATATATGAATCACAACCGCTTTCAAGAAATGCGGTCGCTAAGGATCTTACTCCTAAAGTACAACCCGCTGCAATAGTCTTAACGTTTTTCAATTTTGCCCATTGCATCACATGATGTTTATCGAAAAATTCTCCTCTAGGCTCCCCCTCTTCATAAACATCCTCACCCAACTCAGGCATACAAAATCTTCCTTCATCTCCATGGAAATTTAATATTAAATAATCAACTTTATTCTCTCGGTCCTCTCCAGAAAGTACATCAACTAAATCATTGGGTCTTCCAATCCAGTGTACTGTAACCCTTGCTCCAAAGTACTCTAACGTTGATCTCAAAGCATATGATTCCATATCACAATTTGGACCTACTACTAAACTTACATACAAATCTGGTTTACTCATCCAAATACCTCCTTTAGTAACGTTCATTCTCCGTTGAAATACTTGTATTTCATTCTATTTCGAATAGAATAATATTATAATAGTTTATGATGTAAATTATTAACTTATATTCCACAGTTTACTATCCCCACCTTTCAAAATCAAATTATTTTAATTTTTGGGTCCAGGCATATATTCTTATTCTTCAGACAATTGCTTTTAATGATTATTGAAGGAGAATCTATATAAATTTATAGAAATTATTATTTGAATATAAGTTTTGAGGTAAAAAAGTGAATATTAGAAAGGCTTTACTTGAGGAAAGCGAAAAACTTAGTGAATTAGCCTATAAGTCAAAGGCATTTTGGGGGTATCCAAAAGATTTTCTAGATAGGTGCAAGGATGATCTGAGAGTAACAGCTGAATACATTACGGAGAATCCGGTATACATAATGGAAGATGACAAAAAAATCATTGCCTTTTATAGCTTCACATTAAATGAAAAGAAACTAGAGTCCCTCTTTATACACATCCAGAATATATAGGAAAAGGATTAGGTAAAATTCTTTGGAAAGATTTAAATGAATAAAGTATAGCAGCTTTATATAACGGAATTTACTCTTGATAGTGAACCATATGCTGAAGAATTTTATTTAAAAATGAGGCAAAAAGAATAGGAGATACACCCTCAGCTATTTTTCCTGGTCGTTCTCTTCCTCTTTTGAGTGTAAAGGTCAGTAGGTAAAATTTATTTTCCTGAAATGTAAATGTGAACCAAAATGTTCTGATTCTGAATGAATACTAAAAAAAGAAATTCGAAATAAAAAGGGATCAAAGGAAGTTTATTTATGTCAAAGGAAAATAAATAGTGGTTGTATTTGATAATAAAGCGCATTCCTTTATACAGATTTGTTTAGTAATATTTTCGATTTAGGTAAATATAAGTTTAATCAGATTTTTAGGAGTTCGAAAAAATTGATCATCGTTACATAGTGATTGTTTTATTTTGGCTTATCATTATTTTTTATAAAAAGAACCTTTCTTTGCTGGAGATGTACACAAGTACATTTTTTGTTTTATATTTCGAAGTAATTAGTAATGTTTATTTAGACTTAAAATACAATACAATCTTTTTGGTTATTTTACTACCATGAAAGAACGAAGTCAGACTTGCATTTTTTGTGGTGAAGTTATGCTTCATGAATGGCTAACGGGGTTGATTGGGCAGCATTACCAATCGCTTGTTTAATGTATCCAGCAGTTAATCTGGTTTTCTTAAACTTCTTTCCCTATAGGCATCCAATTTTATATCAAATTTTTTATATCCTAGCTTGCTCAATTATTTCAATCATTTTTGAATGGATTTTTCTCCAAACCTCTTTTTATTACTATAATGGCTGGAAACTGTGGTATTCTGCATTATTGTATCCTTTTATCTTTGTAATCCTTCTTATTAATCTGCGTATAACCAGGAACCTAATAAAAAGGACAATCAAATAATGTATACAAGTTAAGAAAATTTGAACAATTCACTTCCTGATATTGTATTATTTAGTTAGGAGTGTGATTATATTTGTTAATAAAAGTAAATAAGCAAGATTTTGATTTAAGAACAAATCATGACCTAAGCCAAAGATGTTTTGAACCACTAGTAAACATTTATAAAAACCAAGCTTCTCAAGAGATGAATCTAAGTTTATCTCAAATTAAAGAGCGCTTTTATGAGCAATTAACTGAAGGCATGTTTTATGCTTATTATAATCATGTCAGTCAATCACTTATCGAATTTTATTGGTGGAGTGCTTTTTTTAAGGCTCAACCTAAAAGCTGGTTAGCACTTTTAGCTGGAATAAGGTATTTTAATGATGACTCCATGGTCTTACTCCTCAAGGAAACCGAACAAGTATTACTACAACATAACCTTCCTGAAACATTAGAAAATTTCACAATCACTCGTGGTGAATTACACCAAAACAAAAAGCTTCAAGTATCACTTGAAACTCTATACAAAAAATTTCATGATATTTCTCCTACGACAATCAATAAAATGAATGACTTTATTAAAATAAACATACGTGAATTTGTTGATATAGAAGACTAATTTCCATTATTAAAAACCATTTTTGGGGGATTAGATAATTCCAACAAATTTTGTAAATATCATTATCTTCTAGAAGGTTGGGTAGGTCATTATTTAAATAAGCTAATAATAAAATAATTACTTTTCCCAACCTTTTTTTTACTTTCTTGTGTTTCTTCAATCGAAATTACATACTAAATCCAACAACATATTTTATTCAAACTAAACCTTTCTACAATAAAATTTGATTGTATTTCCGAAAACTGCAAAAAAATGAATAAAGTTAACTTAGAAATAAACTAGTAACATTTACTTTACTATATTTTTCGCTGGTGAATTTTTTTTAAGTCTAAAATCATACTTGTCCTCATTTTTATATTTAGGATCTAAATAACTGGATTTTATATCACTTTTTGAAGCAGTTTTAAACTTCGGAAATGATCTATATTCCTTCTCTTTCCATATCCAAATGCCATGGTTCCCATTCTCTTTATGAAATACATTCTTTGTTAATTTATTTTCTTTATTACTTGTGAAATAATTAGCAATAAATATACGTGAAGATCCAGCAGTTAATATATTTTTTTCTATTACATTGTTTTGAGTATCATGCTGTAATAAAAGTTGTCCTCCATCTAATCCCTTCGTGTCATTACGGTAAATAATATTATGAGAGATAAGCGAATTTTTCGTCCCTCCTCTTTTTTTATCATACCCACCAATTGATATGCCTGTGAAAAAGTTATTATAAATTGTATTGTTTAGTATTTTTATATTATCTGCATATTTTTTTGCGTGCTCAGAGGTAGCTTCAATTCCTATATCGTTCTTATAAATGGTGTTTTTTTCAATCGTTATATTTTTTCCACCATCTACATAGATTCCTCCTGCAGAATAATTCTTCCCATATGCTGGATTACCATAAGAGGAAATTTCATAAATCCTGTTATTTTTTACAACACCGTTTCGTACATAGTCCTCCCTTTTATCGTTTGAAGTTCCTTCAAAGCCAATAAGATCAATACCAATATTATTACTACGTCGAACTAAATTATTTTCTATCTTAAATCCATTAATGTTTCCATTCAGAACAAGTGATTCACTTGCACCTAGCGTTAAATCTTCCACTGTATTTCCTGAAATTTTCATATCTCTCATTGATCCTGTTCCATAGATAGCGATCCCATGTCCATTTCCATCTTTCGCCAAGGTCTTTATCCTTTTTACATGATTATTTTCTAAAGTAATATGGCTACTGGAGCCGGTTACGTAAATCCCCATCACTGTTTCATCTGTTCGTTTAGTTGTTAAATCTTGTATAGTTAGTCCACTAATAGTAATGTAATTTTTATTCTTTATCGTAATAATGGACGTATTTCCGCCCTCGGCACTCTTTATCTTCTTTCCACTAAGAATAACTTTTTCGTTTTTATACGCTTGGAAAATAACTGGTTTTGATTTTGTACCATTATGTATAACAGAAAGCTTTTCGTTATAGATGCCTTTACGTATAAATACAGTTGTCCCTGCTTTAGCCTCTGAAGCAGCCTTTTTTAGTGTGCGATATGGTTTTGATTTTGTACCATTATTTAAATCATTTCCATCGATAGCTACAAACAGTGTTTTATCTTGTTTCGCATTCGAATGATTAATAGCTAATACGATCATAACAACAGCTGCACTTATAAAAATTAAAACTAATTTCTTCATATAATCCTTCCTTTTGCTTTAATTTGCAACTTTCATTATACATGGAAGTTTATGAATGGTATTCCTTTTTGAATTTTTTCAATTGTGGATTTTTTCTTTTGCACAAAATAAAAACACCTCTAAAGAGATGTGTTGAGTCAATAATATGATTTTCATAAAATATAGAAATGGGTAATGATCATTATAAAAATTACTCCAGTTTTATAAAACACTTTTTCACCTTCCTGTGAAGTCAGGATCAATGGATATAATTCACATAAGCAATGTCAAACTCTTCTTCACAAATATCGAAGAATTTTTTCTGCTTGTTTTTTTGAGGCTTATGTTTTTCATTTCTTTTAAATAAAGATAAGAACTTTTTAAACATTTAAGATCACCTCTCCTTATATCTTACAAGTTTACTTTATCATGCTATTTTTAAGTTGATATAAAAAGTTTGTTAATAATATGTAAAGGCCATATTTGGCTTGTCCCTACATTTTCTAAAAAAATCCCTTCCATTTTAATTGTTTTTAAAGCTTCATCTTCTATTCTAGTAATAAATTGGAGATTGTCTTTAGCTCGGACCTTTCCTAGCTATTTTTTATATTTCCAAATACCTACTCCAGAATAAAACTTTGAGAAAGGCTCATTGGATTTTTCAACAGGAATGAAATCCTGATTCCTCTAGTATCTCAATATTTCCTCCTGCTTCTATGCATCGTTTAACAAATATATAACAGATGCTTGACTTCACAATCGTACGTAAATGAGCAAATAAAAGTATTTAAAGTAAATCCAACGAAATAATTGTAATTTTTCAAAAAACATCTATAATTAAATTAGAACAATCGTTCAAATATTTTTGTGGTTTTTCGGAAGGGATTATTATATGAATAAAAGACAATACGACAGTAGCAAATCAAAAAAGGACATCATGGAAAAGGCATTTTTCTTATTTTCTCAAAAAGGCTATTCACAAACATCCGTAGGAGACATTTCCAAGGCTTCTGGCTATAGCAAAGGACATATTTATTATCATTTTGAAAATAAAGAAAAGCTTTTTGTTCTGTTAGCGCAAAACACTATGCGGGAGTGGCATGAAAAATGGATATCGAAAGAACAGTCCTTTCGTTCTGCTGCAGATAAACTTTATGGAATTGCATTACATGTACTTTACAACTATCAAACCCCTTTACTAAAAGCTGGTCAGGAACTCTCTTCAAGCCCAAGTTCAAGTCCTGATTCGGTCAAACGGTTATATGAATTAGCAGTTATTCCGATGAGTACTTATAGATCGATAATACAAGAGGGTGTTGATAATGGTGAATTTAAAGATGGAAATATTGAAGAACGGACCGTTCTTTTAGGAACTTGGTTGGGGGGGTTATGTCAGTTAACTAATACACAGCAGTTGAGCTCGCTAGAACTATTATTTAAAAAAGCTATGACAATTTTTTTAGAGTCAATTAAAAAATAACTTTTCCTTAGATTGTTTGAATTTTTTTCAAAAATAAACTCTGCTGAAATATTACTTATTAGGAGGGATTAAAATGAATGGTGAAAGAAAAGTAGCAATTGTAACTGGTGGTGCTTCCGGAATTGGCTTAGCAATCTGTCATGAACTTATACGACAAAACGTCTATGTAATCATTTCTGATATTAATAGATTAGATGGAATTAAAATTGAGAAAGATTTAAATAAAGTTAATGAATGCTGCAGATATGTATATATGGATGTTACTGATTTTCATAATACATCAACTGTTATTAAAGAGATCTATCAAGAATTTGGTAGACTAGATTATCTTATTAATAATGCTGGGATCGCTATGTATGGTGAGTTATTTGACATGACTATTGATGATTGGAAGGAAATAACAGATGTGAATCTTTGGGGAGTTATCCATGGTACACAAGTTGGTTATGCCATTATGAAAGAGCAGGGTTTTGGTCATATTGTGAACACTGCATCTGCTGCTGGTCTCGGACCTTCCCCTGTCTCCTCAGCCTACTCAGCAACAAAGCACGCAGTTGTAGGATTAACTACATCCCTTCATTATGAAGCTGAAGAATTTGGTATCAAGGTTAGTGTTTTATGTCCCACTTTCGTAGATACCCCAATATTTGATAGAGCAAAAGCCATAAATATAAACAAAATATTAATGAAAGAGCAATTAAAAAAACAAAAAATGATGGATCCACAGAAACTCGCTCAAATGACCTTGGATTCCGTTCATAAAAACAAAGTAATCATCTGCCCCATGCCTATGCGAAGAACGATGGATGTTTTTTTCACCTTGTTCCCTTCTGCACATAGGTCACTAATGAGATTAGTGTGTAAAATTAGTAGAAAAAATCGTTTGGAAAATGTTTAATTTGAAGCTTTAAATTTGTTTATTTTTCATTATTTAAGGCAATAACTAAATGCAGTCTTAGATGATGGAAGGTGTAAAAACTTGATCGTATTAATAGTTGTGTCAAGTATTGCTATTCCTTTAATTATGCTTCTTCTTCAGAATTTCATAAGTATCTTCCTTTTAGTTTTTAATATTATCGCTGTTATATCACTCATTATTTTCGGAAATATTGCAGCGGCATCAATTTACCAAATTCTTATTGATAATACTGTATTTATGACAACCATTCATGGTATTTTTCTAAATCCATATTTTTTGATTACTGGATCTTATCTTGGAGTATTTTTTATATACAAATTAATGAAACTTGTACTGGATGAAAGGTAAAATTTCATCCTTTTTCATTAAGGATTGCTTTGGTGTATACTCTTTCTATCTCTATTTTTTAAATAAATACATGAACCTTTCATGCTGATTTGTTTTTTTCGTTTACCTGCTTTCCCTCCCTCTTGCCATAAATGATATAAATAAAGAAGAAATAAGATTTTTGATTGGTGTTATGATCCTCTTTTCCCTAATCTCCAATTTTCCTAATATCTTAGAAAAAATAAAGAAATCCAAGGAATAATAAATTACAACCAAATAATGATTTTATCTATTATAAGTAATCCTTTCAGTATCAATCCTTTTATAAGATTTCCTTATCATTTTGTAAATATATAAGCAAAAAATTCATTCAATTATATATACAACTTTGAAACGAATTTTTTATGGCATCATAAGATTATTACACTCCTACTATATGGTAAAATATGAAATATATAAAAGGGGGCGAGGATAATTGGATAAAAAAACAATTATTTGGGAAAATAACGAATATTACGGAACTGAATATATGGAACTTTCTTTTTTTGAGAATAAAATAGAAGCTAGCAGTACAACTATTCGTATAGAAAAAGATGTTCCTTCAAAAATTAATTACTGGATTTTGTTAGATACTAACTGGACGGTAAAACAACTGAAAATAGAATTGAACAACGGGAACAGAGAATTACATCTTTCATCTAATGGAGGAGGTCAATGGTTTGATAAAGATGGGAAGGAAATCCTTGAATTAAATGGCGCCATTGATATTGATATATCATGTACCCCCTTTACGAACTCATTACCGATTAATCGATTAAAATGGGAACAAAATGGACCGATTAATTTCGAAATGGTGTTTATAAATGTTCCTGATTTAACCTATAAAAAAGTGAATCAAAGTTATGAATTATTAAAAGATACAAGTGATAAAAGAATTTTTTATTATAAAAGCGGTTCATTTGAATCAATTATCGAGGTCGATTTGGATGGACAAGTATTGTTTTATCCAGGACTCTTTAGAAGACTCTTTTAATGTGAGGAAAAAATATTGGAACAATTTGATTTGGTTTTCGCAAAAACAAACCGCATTATTTTAAGAAGATTTAACCACAATGACACTAAATCTTTCTATTTGTACCGCTCTAATCCAGAAATCGCTAAATTTCAATCATGGGAAAATTATCAATATCATGATGCAGAAAATTTTGTTAATGAACAAATGAAACATAACCCTAATCAACCAGGTACCTGGTTCCAATTTGCAATAGCTTTATCTGAAAATAATCAACTAATTGGAGATTGTGCCCTTCATACACTTTTAATTGAACCACGTATCGTCGAAATTGGTTTTACTCTTTCTCCCTCACACCAGGGAAAAGGATATGCAACTGAAGCTGTTCGTGCTTTATTAGATTATTTATTCTTTACGTTAAAAAAACATAAAATCATTGCCTTCTCAGATGTTCGAAACAATAGGTCTATTGCTGTTCTAGAACGATTGGGCATGAGACGTGAAGGACACCTATTGCAAAACTATATGTCAAAAGGGCAATGGGTTGATGAATATCAATATTCTATTTTGAAATCTGAATGGGAAAATAATGAAAGAAAAAATGATAACGAATAATGATCTTTTCATCCCCTATTAGGAATAGAAAAATCCACTTTGTTGAATGGATTTTTCTATTTGTTATGGAAATATGCTAGTACCCAAATGCCTTCCAATTTCTTTTAATGATAGGGCATAAAAACAAAACTAGATCATGCCGAGAGTATATCGCAAACTACAAATAAGTTATCATTGTATATATTTTGTTTAAACCTATCTTTCTTTTTTTAAAAACATTTTTACAACAATGATCAATCCTATTGTAATATAGATAATCGCATACAAAAAATGAACATAAAAATCACTTCCTATATGAACTGTATCGGTCGTACTCATATATTTTGTGATAAATACTACTGGAGGAAATGGGATCAGCACCCATTTAAGCCATACTACTTTTTCTACTATTCCCTCATATGAAATAGATACAACAATAACTAACATAGCTGATAACCATGCATACTTTTTAGTTGCAAATGAGGTAACAGAAAAAAAAGAACCCACTAGAATTCCGAATAATGCTAAAACTAAGTGACTATAAATCGAAAGTCCGATATGAATAGGCTTTATTGGACCTGTAAAATTATTCATGAGTATTGGATATAAAATCGAAAATAACGTCAATATTAAAGTAATTAGTAAGCAAACTACCCATTTCCCTACTAAATAATAATATTTAGTTGTTAATTGAACAAATAAAAGTGGCTTTTCATTAGTATCCTCTATTGAAAAAATACCCATCGCTATCCAGGTTAACACTAAATAACTAACAATACTTGTCACTGCATAACTGCTTAAGATAGGAACATTTTTATAAGTATAGAATAAAATAATCCAACCTAAAAACACAGTTAACGGGGGAATAATCTTTAATGAACGTATATAGCTCTTCCATTGGTAGTTAATAAACCCAATCATAGTTTCCTCTTTTCTCTGACCTCAAGCACAGAGCATTTTCTATTTAATAATTCCAATAATATTTGATCACTTATTGAGGAATCTACTGTTACGGAGGCTGTTTTCCCCTCAAAATGTACCTCGCGCAAATCCAGCTCCTCAAAAATTTCTTTATCGGAAAAATCTACTTTAATTAGTTTTTTTGCCTTAGAAATTTTTTTATTAAATGAGATTTCTCCAGATTCAACATATATAATCTGATCTGCTAGTTTTTCAACCATGTAATCTTCATGACTAGTAAAAATAATCGTTATTTGTTTCTTAAGCTTTTCAAGAAGATCTAGAAGATTCTGTTGCGATTCATTATCCAATCCTGATAGAGGCTCGTCTAAAAGAAGTATATCAGGTTTTGCAAGAATTGCTTGGAGAATTCCCAACTTTTGCTTTGTGCCCTTAGAGCACTGTTTAATTGGTGTATCAAGAAAAGGTTCTAATCCAAATAAATGAATATACTGAAAGAGATCGGAGTGAATATCCCTCTTTGAAATACCATAAAATGAAGCGACTAATTTTAAATATTCCATTAATTTAAAACGAATATTTTCTGGAAATTGGTCAAGTACATAACCAATCTTCTGCTTATTCATAATGATTTTGCCTTTTGTTGGTTCATAAATGCCAGCTATAGTTTTTAACAATGTACTTTTTCCTGTACCGTTTCCTCCAGAAATGGCAGTTGCTGATTGTTCTACACATTTGAAAGAAATATTTTGGAATATTGGATGACCGTCTATCTCTTTACCTATATCTAACGCTTCAATAATAAAATTTTTCAGTTTAACCACAACCTGTTATTCAATTTCTGATTGTTTCATATGATATTCCATTGCTCGATTGAGCCATCTTTGCTCATCTTCTGTAAATGGTGAAGGTGACATATCCTCAAGTTCTTGAATATCCAGATTTTCCATGTCTGTATCTGCTAGTTTTTGAATTAAATCCTCTCCAAGAAACTCCATGGATGCTTCAATATACGTTTTAATCATGGTTTGTACTCCTGGATCCTCTATGGGCTTACCATATAATTGTTTTACTTCCTTAGCCATTTGTATATAGGTTTGATCCAAAATTATTTTATCTTTTTCTGTTTTTTTTAATAGTTCTTCTACTATTTCCTTTTGCATGTGTTGCTCCATCCATTCATTGTGCATGCTTTCCTTTTGCAAATTATGGATAAGAACTAATAATACTGTGCTATCTACTTCCCCTTCCTCCTCTAGTAGTTTAATGACTCTATTAATAGCTGCCATTGATTGTTCAATTTGTTCTTTTTCTTTTTCTAACGCCTTCAAGTGAAGGGTTAAAGTGTCATTTAAATCAACGGTAAAGCTTGATTCCTGCAACAAGCTAGCGATTTTATCCAAACTATATCCCAAGAACTTTAGACTTACGATTTTCTGTAAGGTTAGAATATCTTGATGATTATAAATTCGGTGTCCTGTAGTAGGATGTTTTTCTGGTTGTAAAAGACCAATTTCATCATAATAATGCAGCGTACGAATAGATACCCCTGCCTTTTCAGAAAACTCCCCAATCGAATATTTGTCATTTCCTTTCATCGGCAATCCTCCCAAAAAAATATATATATCCATTATAAAGCCTTACGTAACTAGAGGTACAAGAGGAATATTGAAAAAACATGAAGCTTAAGTAAAAATAATCATTATATTTATAAAAATAACCGCCCAATTGAGCGGTTTTAATCCATAATTTTTATTTCCATAACATCTCTAAAGTTTAAATACTCAATGTCACCATTCATGTTCTTTAGCTTTATTTGCTTTGTTAAAGGATCTATTTTAACTACTCTTCCAATAATGTTTTTCATAAAACCATGATCAAAAACAGAGAAATCCAGTGGCAATTTAAATTCCTCTGCATATTTAATTCTTTCCTCAAATTCTTGGATTTGATATTCATCAAGCAATGGTTTACTTTGTCTATTTACATCCACTTTCATCTCCCTTAACATTTTTACATGCTCAGGTAACATAAGCGATACCCACTTCTTATTGCCCCTATCACGGATCATGCCTTATGACCTCCTACAAGCGCTGCGCGTTTTAGAGATGTACCAGCTTCAGTAAATGATACTGCTCTCAATAACGCTGCAGATCCAAAACGATCCCTTATTTGATCTACGACATATCCTAAATCATGTAGTTTGCTTTTGTCTGGCTCAAACAGATTTAATTGCAGGTTAGTATCGTCTGTAATTTTAGAAAGAGATATGGAAATTTGCCGAACACTTTTTCCATTATAAAATTGATGAAAAAGTTTTAAACATGTTCGATAAATATCCATCGTAACATTGGTCGGTTCGTCAATAGTACATGAGCGATTAAAGCCGCCACCGAAATCTGTATCACTATATCCAATCCCTAAGGTAATCGTTCTTCCAGCCTTATTTGCATTACGTGCTCTTCGTGCTACTTCCTCACACATTTCTAGCATCACTGTTTTAATTTCACTTTCCTTTTGATAATCTCTTAACAATATTTGGCCTTTGGCAAAGCTAATCTGCCCCTGTAAAATGGGCGCTCCTAGCTCAGATAAATCAACACCCCATGCATGGTGATATAGCTGGTTTCCCATTACACCGAATTTTTTCTCTAATATTTCAAGTGGGTATTTAGCAAGTTGCCCGACACTAAAAATCCCCATGGTATTTAAATTCCTTTCCATCCTTCGACCAATTCCCCACATTTTACTTAAAGGAGAAACAGTCCACAGCTTTACAGGTATGTCTTCATATGTCCATTCTGCAACACCATTAGGTGCCTTTTTAGATTCTAAATCTAAAGCTAGCTTAGCCATAAGCATATTAGGCCCAATTCCGATCGTACAAGGTAAACCATACCTTTCATATATTTCATTTTTTATCAAGTAGGCAATTTTTTGAGGACCTCCGAATAACTTTTTAAGTCCATTAACCTTTATAAATGATTCATCAACTGAGTAAACATGGATATCGTCCATAGGTGCATATTTGTTAAAGATGTTTATTAGTTCTGTTGATATCTGTAAATAACTAGACATTTTTGCCTCTTCTATAATAATGCGTTCATCATTTGGGATATCGAATAATCGGGAAGAAGCTGACTTAATGCCAAAATCCTTTTTTAATTTTGGCGAAGCAGCAAGCACTATACTCCCCGGTTGTTCCTTGTTTCCAACTACAGCAAGATAACAAGTCATTGGGTCTAGCCCTCTCATTACAGCGCTGCAGCTTGCGTAAAAAGACTTCATATCAATACAAAGAATGTCCTGATGTGGAAGGTTACTGTAATCAATCATTACTAAGCCCCTCTTCTATGGTGTTTAGGAGATCCTATTGATAAAATATTGCTTAGTTTAAATGTACGAATCTGTCTTCTGGTGTAGCAATAAGCACTAAATGATTTTTCCCCCACTCTTTCCACACGAATAATGCGTTGTGAGATTTCTCCCTTTGCAGATAAATAAATCATTTCAAGCCTATCACCCAATTCAGCTGACCTTAAAAGCAAACCTTTCATCAATTAGACCTCCTTCAATATGCGAACTCCTGTTCTTATTGTATGCAAACAAATGTTCTTTATTCAATATATTTTTATTTCCATTTTTTTAATGTCCTTATACAAAAAAATTATAGAGTTAGTTAAAATGGAATGAGATTTAGTTAAAGTTGAATGTTTGAAAGGGAAAAACTGGTTTAATTTAAAAGGCAAATTATCGTTCATTCTATTTTTTCAGAGATTCACTCCAAACGAAGAGGTTTTAATAACACGAATAAAAATATTTTTAATATTAAGAAATTTATCCATTCCATTTTATCAATATTTCATACATTAATAATAATCCCGTATGTATTATACAATCTATTGAGTAGCACTTCTTGAAAAGCGTATGGTTTCCATACGCTTTTATCCGTTTTTTTAAACTCTACAAAAATCTATTAGGCAAATAACGATTTTTCTCTCATTTTATACGTTTGTCCACTACATTTTTTTTAACTTACATATTTTATAGAAGGGATTGCATCTATTGCATTCTTTAAATCTTTAATGGGAGGTGCTAATTATGGGAGGCTCAGGAATGGGATCATCATTTGCTTTAATTGTTGTATTGTTCATTTTATTAATTATAGTCGGAACTTCTTTCATGACTTACTAATGTAGAAATTATAAGGGCAGAATAGATTCTGTCCTTTTATGCACTCTGGGAGAGAAAGGAGTGATGAAATGCATCCTTTAATGAGATATCGAGGAGAACCAGTTGAAATCAGAATGCGTGATGGAAGAATGTATAGAGGAGTAATAGATGGAGACCCACCTCCAGGAGGTATCTTCTTAAGATCTCCATTTAGAAGAAGATTTATTCCATTTTTTGCAATAGCTTTCGTTTTTTCACTACGTTTTAGAAGACGAATTTTTTAGATGGCTAAAGCCCTCCATACTGGAAGGGCTTTGCTTTGGTGCAAAGGAATTTAGGAGGCAATATTATTATATCTCCTAATTATTTTTAATTCACTTAAGTATGGTATTAACCTTAATTATTCTACAATATCCCGTTCTAACCTGGATTACTTTTTTGCAATCATTTATTTAAAACAAATTGGTTTAAACATAATATGTAGTTTTTTTTTGTATATGTGATATCTTTTATGTCACAAAGCATAAAAAGTTTTGCTAAGAACATTTTACAAGTTTTAAAAATACTTAAGGGTACCTTTATCACTTATAAATACAATGTACTAAAATTATGCCTTTTTTCCTTTTATTGATACAATATATCCAACAATAATGAGGTGATGCTTATGTGCGGCAGATTCACACTGACAGTTACAATTGATGAGATCATAGACCGTTTTGACATTAAACAGTTTCTTAATGAAGAGCTTTACTCACCAAGCTTTAATATCGCTCCATCTCAGGCTGTTTTAACTGTAATAAATGATGGTACTAAGAATCGACTTGGTTATCTACGTTGGGGGTTAATTCCACCGTGGGCTAAAGATGAAAAGATTGGTTATAAAATGATCAATGCCCGCGCGGAAACAATTTCTGAAAAATCAAGTTTTCGCAATGCCTACAAGAAAAAACGCTGTCTAATCCTCGCTGATAGTTTTTACGAATGGAAACGACATGACAATAATACAAAAACTCCTATGCGTATTAAACTAAAAGCTGTTGATTTATTCGCAATGGCAGGAATATGGGAGTCGTGGAAATCACCAAATGGTCAAATTGTTTATACATGTTCCGTTATAACCACAGCATCTAATGAACTGATGAGCTCAATCCACGATCGAATGCCAGTTATTCTAAAACCAGATGATGAAAAATACTGGTTAGATCCTTCTATAGGTGATACCGACTTCTTAAACCAATTTTTAAAACCTTTCAATCAAGATATGATGGAAGCTTATGAAGTTTCAAACTTAGTCAATTCACCAAAAAATAATTCTCCAACTCTGATCCAAAAATTTTGTTAGGAGAAAACAAAGTCTCAAATTTTTCATACATATTAAAAGTTTTATTGAGTGTCTAAAATGCAATTTAAAATATTGCAGGAAATTCTCTCTTTTTATCGAATGATTACTTTAAAAAAGGGGGAATATGTGGATGAAACAACGACACGAAGTATTGTTTAAGCAGTTAGAAACCTATCGAAGTTATGTTCTAAATGTACTAAAAAATGTAACAGCTGAGAAAGCAGAAATAATTCCAAAAGGATTTAATAATAATATTCGCTGGAATCTTGGACATATTTATTTTGACCAATACCTGTGGATTCAAGCATTAACTAAAGAAAAGAATACTACTTTCGAAAAACTAAATTCATGGTTTGGATTTGGAACCTCCCCAACTAATTTTAGCTCTGAGACACCTTCATTGGAAGAATTAAAGGGATTATTAAAAGAACAGCCCTCACAAATAAAAGAAGCATATGGTGAACGCTTAGAGGAAGAATTTTCACCTACAGAAATGGGAATGTATACCATTGAACAAGTTCTAATTCGAACAATCTTTCATGAAGGTATGCATTTACAAGCTATTTTAGATATAAAAAAATGTATTTAGGATAGATCTTAAAAAGTTCTAACCATTCATTCGCTTAATAATAAGTGAATGAATTACCAAATAAAAAACGTATCTAAAGAAAAGCACTTCAAAAATCTGAAGAGCTTTTCTTAGATACTAATAATTAGATTAACCAATTTTACTCAAACCTAGCATTCTTATAAAATGTTTCTACTCCCTTCATCAATATTTACCAATACTATTCAGAAAGAAATTATCTAAAAAGGATCTTGTTAATAATTATAATTAACACCAAGGTTTCTTTTTTACTTAAAGTATTTCTCATTGCTTCAAGTTGAGAACTTTAACAATATGGGGCATAAGCTCGGTCCATTATTGATCCCCTGCCAATGAAGCAGATAAAATTCAATTTTTAAATAAATAACCCATAAAATTGTAGTCACAACTAATCCATTTTTTTAATATACATATTAGTGTGCATAGAAAATACTATTGTTACAACCTGCAGTTAATACTTTTTGTTAATTTTGCATCATACCTGGCATCATATGAAGGGACAATGCTTGAGCTTGAACCTGGGTATTGTGCGGATACCCGTGATAATGGTGTCCATGGTGATGGTGATGCCCATGGTGATGGATCGGATATTCATGATACCCCATTCCACATGAAGGGTAGCCCATCATTGGATGTCCCCAATATTCATGCCCCATTCCATACCCTGGGTGCATGTATCCCATCATATAGGGGTTATACCCCATTCCATAATATTCTCTGAATTCTGGATTCATTTTTTTCACCTACTTTTTGAAGAAGATTTATAATCAATTACATGCTATGCCATTTACCTAGGAAAGGAGCTTATTTTTATTAAAATGGGTTTTTACCTAGGTAAAACTCATTAAATTCCATTTCACATAAATTCTGACCAGCATTGATTCTATCTAGTTTTGTTTCTAATACAGCCGATTAAAGGTTTTGTTTTCTTTAATGTTGAATGAAGTGTACGGAATCCCTAAATCTATCTTTTCATCAATCCCCCATGAAAATAGCCTTAAACTTGTATTTATTTACTAAACAAACTAAACTTCATTTTCAGAATAATATATTTTTTGATTTTTTATATCAATATAATATAATTTAAGTGACAAAATAAATAGCTTCAAATTATATTACATAAATTTTACATTCAATGCAGTTTTATTCTTATTCCTTTTTTATCCAATTAATTGCTCTTTGTTAATTATTTTAGTAAAATAATATTTATATAAAAGAAAACATCCCATATGCTTTGGGTTATTTTTTATGTAACGGGGCTATTCAACTATTAAATAAAAATGTTCTAGGGAGAGGTACAATGAAAAAATATGATTCACCACACTTACAAAGAATTTATGAACGAGGTATTCGTGACGGAGCGGAATTAGCAAAAGAAAGATTAGAAGAATATTTTGTTGAACGCCTCAGTACTTTAAGAGAGGTTCCTGGACTAGGAGAAAAAACCATCCAAAAAGTAATTGAGCACGTTAAGCAAAGCAGTTAAAAGAAAAAACAAGTCCCAAGTGTAGATTCTTCACTTGGGATATTTTTTGTAAAAAATTGTTTTATTTAAACAGAAAAATTTATTTGTTTTGTTCACTACAAAACAAATAAAAATATAAATGATTTATGCATACAATGAATGAAAGTGAAAAGCTAAAATCTTAGTTTACTTAATGTCAGGTGCTAGCAACATGATAAAAACTTGAATAAAAAAATATCAAGAAAAAGGTCAGCAATTTTAAAATGGTAAAATACAAGTCAGGGATCGACTCTCCCATTAATTTCATTAATCCATATGTCAAAATCATTATTATACTCAAAGAGAAAGTTAGGTAAATAACAGATTTTTCTCTCGCCCCTTACAATAGAAGACTTCTTAAATAGTTGCTTTATGCATATCTACACCCAGATGTGAAATGATATCAAACTACCATTTCCACAATTGAACAATGGTCAGCAACCATTAGTTATTTCATTGACTTCAATTGGTAAGTCAGAAATACAACTCCAGAACTGAACTTTCTTGTTTCAACAAGTTGCAAATCTTTTTTCTCTATACTATCGTTAAATAAGCGTTTTCCTCTCCCTAAAACAATTGGAAAATCATAAGCCTATACTTGTCAATAAAATCATACTTTATCAAACTATTTCTTCTTTGACGTTACGATAACAAGGTGCTCAGCTTGAACCGACAGAAAGATATGCCACATTCCCCACTTCTATTCCAAAATAATTCATGGTTTCAATGACATATCTCATCGATCCGACCTTTTCACCTAAAGCAGCGATAAAAAATATTACAAAAATATCGATAAATATAGACGGTTTGTAAAGCAGTTGTTTCACCATGGACTTTCCCTATATGTCAAGACCTTTATAACAGTAATCATTCTTTCTAAACCTGACAAACATTATATAATTCATAACCTTAAACAGTTACAACATTTTTATGATGTCTACTATTCAAAACGTCTAAATATTACTTCAAAAGCAGTAGATGAGTAGATGGATTATAGGAATTGTAATATTCTTATTAATACAATCTTAAGTCGATAACAATATGAACACCAACATTGACAATTCCTAGTGCTATTCTTCCGTTACCAAAGCGTTCCTCCAAGGTCAGTGAGACTACCGTGATGAAGAATTGCTCTCTACTTGCCCGAAACACGCATCTTTACATGACAAAAACATTTTAATCTTATAAGGAAACGTCTGATTACAAAGGTATTTATTAATTTCCTAAATTTCTGAATTTTATGCTGCTGTGTTGACTTCTTTCGATAAAATTTTTACGATGGTAAATTGCCAACAAGAGTACGGATATAAGACTTGAGACTGCACAAATATGATTCCATAATTCCAATTTTATAATTACAATCTAATAGGGGAATTTCCTTCTGGTTATATTTAGAAATTTCATTCAAACATTTGGGAGCACTTTAGAGGTGTTTGTATCAGAATCTTACTTCCTAATTGCTTGTGTCTTATTTACATTTGGCTTTCTAAACAATGCTAATATCCCAGCTATAACAAAGAACATAGCAGGAAAGAATCCAAACACCGAAATAATACAAATCATCACCGATACTATTATGAGTAGCCATCCTGTTAATTTCGGACTACTGTTTGCTTTTAACAAAATTATGGCAATAATACCAAGCACAATGCCAATAATTCCAGGGAGAATCCACAAAGTTCCTGATTGATTCATCTGATCTACCGTAGTAGCTACTGCGCTTTCACTCCATTTTGAATGTAAATATTCGAGATAAGCTTTATTATCCTTGAGGTATAAGAAAACCAAACCAATTACAATCATGATGAGACTTGTTGCAGTCCCAATGATGTTAAATACAAATTCAACTGTTCGTTTCATATTTAAACCTCCATTTTGAAATTAGAAAACCTTTCCAAATAATTCTTTTCGAAAATGTGAACGTATGAAAATTCGTATGCGACCAATCAACCTCTTGTTCAATCCTTCGCAAAATTTCCTTTGTTTATCCACCCGATAACGAAGTAGCAAGAATTACTCCACACACATGAATGAATATTTTCTCCGTTCATTCACGTGTGGATAAACTATCATTCTGTCAATCCTTTCATTATAAATTCCGCCAGATATTGCATAAGCTGTGGAAAATGGTGAATCCCAATGTCTTCCTTATGAGTATCTATATAAGCTAAAGAGTCCAATATGGCGAGTAAAAGCTCATCCTCTATATCTCCCCTTATCTTCCCTTCTGCTTTCCACTTTTTTAATAATTCAGCATAGAAGCTACGAATGGAAGCATCATTGTTTTTCATTTCTTCAAGATAATGTAGCTCCAGTTCACGAAAAAAATCCCGATTATACCATTCTTTCAGGATAAGATTGGTGTTCAATGCATTAAAGTTTTGTCCTGTTATATTTGTCACAATCGTTACGGGATCTTGGTTCAGGTCAAGAGATTCCATAATTTGTTTTTTGATGTTTTCGTTTTCCTTTACGTATATTTCCAAGAACAACCTCTCTTTCGAGTCGTAGTAGTTATAGAAAGTACCTACCCCTACCCCCGCCATTTTTGTGATATCCGAAATGTTTGTATCTTTAAATCCCTTGGAGTAGAATAACTCCCTACCGCAATTAAAGATCTCTGCTTTTTTATCTTTCAATTAATCAGCCCCTCTGAATGAATTATTTTTATATTCATTCAGATTAAAGCATAATTTGATTTTCTCGTCAAGACTTTTGTATTTCATAAAATCAAAATCCTCGTTAGCCCAAAAGACTTTTGTTTTCCGATAATTTTTTCATTGAGCTTTTAATAAACTTAGTATTTGACATTAAAAACTTAAGTAGCTATTATGGATATATTAAGTCTTCGATAAGAAGGATAATAGGAATTAAAAAAACAACGAACTATACACTACACACCATATTACTTTTTGCTGTTAATCCATTAGTTAAGCATATGTGTGGCACTATTATCTGAACAACATATTCATCCTAAAATACTATCAGTATAATAAATTCGGGTGTGATTGAATCTGTCTCTGGTGCAAATGATAGCTATAAATTAAAATCTGGTTGAGAAGTACATATATTCATTAGTATATGCTATAAAAGTTGTTGAGGATTAACGATTGTCTCAATCACTGATCCTGTTATTTAATTCTGAAGGCGCATGACTCAGCCGAAGTAAAACTTTTAGATGAATTGAATCCAACATGTATAGTTTGCAGACTAGTAAAATGAATAAAACATCTATAAAAAGTTATGATGTCTTCTACCTGATTTAGAGATATTAAAACTCTATTATATATTTCAAAAAATAGGAGGAAAATAATGAAGATTAAATATGATTGTATTGTAATTGGTGCAGGACCTGCCGGATTAAGTGCAACCTTAACTTTAGGGAGAGCGCGTAGAAAGATTGCCATATTTGATAATGGAACAAATCGAAATCGTGTAACTCGTGAATCGCATGGTTTTTTAACTAGGGATGGAATTAAACCACAAGAATTTAAAAATATTGCATTTAAAGAATTAGAATCTTATCCTTCTGTTTCAATTTTGAATGAAACAGTTATTGATATAAAAAAAGATGATCAAAAGGATTTATTTTTAGTCAATACGTCGAACAATAAATCGTATGTTACAGAAAAAATAATGTTAGCAACAGGTATACATGAGGAATTTTCCTTCACCCAAATGAAACAATATTACGGTAAAAGTTTATTCAGCTGTCCATATTGTGATGGTTGGGAACTGAGAGACAAGCCATTAGCTATATTCGCTGAAAATAATGAACACATTATTCATTTGACTAAATTGGTTTTTAATTGGACAAAGGATTTAATCGTTTTTACTAATGGTCATCAAATATCCAATAAAGTGCGGTGTGACTTTGAAAGTAAAAATATAAAGGTTTATACAGAAGTTATTACAAACTTACATGGAAATAATAGTAACTTAGAAAGTATTGAATTAGAGTCAGGTGAAAAGATTCTTAGAAGCGGTGGCTTCGTAGTTCCGAGTTTTTATCGCCCAAATAAATTTGCTGAACAATTAAATTGTCAATTTGATGAAAAAGGAGCAATTATTACAGATGGTGCAGGACGAACAACAGCTAATGGTATATATATTGCAGGTGAAACAGAAAAGTCAAGACCCTCTTCTTTGATGACTGCAGCCGCCGACGGCAATAAGGCTGCTACCAGTATAAACATGGATATAACAATAGAAAGATTTCAAAATATATGCTGATGAGTTAATGCAAACTCATCAGCTTTTTTATTATGGAGCACATGTAATATGATAGAAGATAATGGTCCAACTTTTTTACAGTTGGTATAACTTTAATCAAAACGATACAACTTTATTTATTATCAAGACCTAAATAATAAAGAGTTGAATGCTGTCATAGCCTACTCCTTATTTCATACAAAATCATAGCTCCATTGTCATATAAACACAATTCGGATCTTCATTATATTCAGCAAATGGTTTGCAATATTGGAAGCCAAAGCATTTATATAATCTTCTAGCGGGTTCGAAAGCATCCCTTGAACCTGTTTCCAAGCTTAATCTTCGGTAACCACGACTTTTCGCTGCCACAATAATGTGCTGAAGTAGTTGTTTCGCAACACCCTTTCGAAGGTGCATTGAAGATGTACGCATTGATTTAACTTCACCATGTTCGAGGTCGAGTTCTTTCAATGCTCCACAACCAAGTAAATCTTTACCTTCCCATGCACTCCAAAATGTAATCTGAGGTTGTCTCAATTGTTCAAGAGTTAAGGCATGTACACTTTCTGCCGGAGAGTTTAAATGCATGTCTTTAAGATGCTCTATCAACAAATTTTTAATATCATATCCTGTTAAATCATCTAGTCTAATATCCAAAAAAATCGCTCCCTTTTCTAAGATTATAGTTGTATAAGAGCATAACAAAGTATAAACCACTTTATTATCTCAGCATAAAAATCAATTTTGAACATGAGTTTATTATTTTCTAATGAAACGAAAGTTCGTTAGTTCAACGAGATAAGGAGATACTATGATCCTTACTCATTCTATATCCTATTCAATCTAAAAAGTTTCTAACTAAAATTTAAATCTTTTTTTAAATAGTAATGATTAAATTCTCTTCCAACGTTATTTAAAGTACCAAACACTTGATAACCTTGTTTTTTATAAAAATCCAATGCTTGGAAGCTTAGTGTATCTACCTTTATAAAGTCACACTTTTGTTCTAAAGCTATCTTTTCTATCTCTACTAATAGTTTAGATCCATATCCCTCTTTACGTATATCCTCATCAATCATAAGGGTATGGATTTCTAACCAGTTCCAACAAATTTCGCCAAAAATACCACCACGTATATTGTTCTTTTCATCTTTTAGGAATAAATTAATTTCTTGGTATCGTTCCCTTAAGTCCATTGCAAAATGTGCCAAGTTATATTTGTAAAGTTGATTATTAATATGATATTTATGATTATTATCTAGTTCTCTTGTGATATGTAAGTTCAATGTTGTTACTCCTTTTTTACTTTTTCTTTATGTATTCTTCAACAGGCTTTCAAATTCCTTTTTGTATTTAGCGTCCCTTATGCTTCTCTTCTCTTTAATAGGGGTACTGTAGGAAAATGCGAATTTACAACGCTAAGCACATTTTCAAGACGATGACCCGTTTTTAACAACGTTACGAAAGTTCTAGTGGTCTTAAAGAATCTAATGAGACCATTTTCTCCGCATTAAAATGATATTTACCTAGTAAATTAATATGTTCCCAGCCTAAAGGTGACCGAATTTCTTTCAAATGATAGATACGAGAAATGATGAAAGAAAAACAACGTGCGGGAATAAAGTTAGCGAAACAAAAAGGAGTGTAAAGAAGAAGATTGAAGAAATACACGGATAAAGGTATAAATCATGCGATTGAATTACGGAAACATACCACTAAAACAGTGAAAGAAATATGCCAAATTACAGGAGTAAGTCAGGCTGCACTATATCGTATATTAAAAGAACTTGAATAAAGTTCTTTTTTAATTTGTAATTAAATTCCAGAGTGGTACGTCACACCTATAATGTTTCCGTACCCCTACTACAACAATACTTAACAAAGCAGAAGAATCAGGGTTCTATATTCCCTCCTTATTGTTTTTGAATATTTTTTTAAAAAATAATGCAATAGGGGTATGCGTAGCAATGGAACCAAAACTTACAATTGTAGTTCTTAAATCCTATTCAACATAAAATGACGCATTTCTTTTAAAGAAATACGCCTTTTTTGCTGAATATTTATCTTTTGTATTTTCTTTATGATTTTTAACTAAGAAACCCATTTATATGAAAGTCTTTCTACCTGAATGAATAGGAGGTACATGGTTCAATGACTAAAGAAACCTATTTGAATCGTATTATTACTGGTTTATTTCTTTTAAATTCGAAGACTTCTGTTTAGAATTTGAATTGACAGCCATTAAAGAAGCAATGATAGCGATTAAAACACCCAATGCACCAACCCAGGTTATGGAAGCAAGTGCTACTTTCTCTACAAAAATTCCACCTATTCCTGCACCTACAGCCATAGCTAATTGCATCATTGACTGATTGATACCAAGCAATACACCTGATAATTCTGGCTCTATTGTAGCTAAGTTATATTGTTGCGTCGGACCTGTAGACCATGCCGCAAACGACCATAATATTAGAATGACCAACACTCCAATAAATGAGTGGTTTACGAGTGATAGCAAAATCAGCATGATGATGTGTAATGCCATTCCACCAACCAGTGTAAAGGACACACCCCATCGGTCGGTACTATATCCCCCGAACTTCGATCCTACCAAACTTGCTATTCCAAATATAAGCAAAACTCCACTAAGTGAATTGTTGCTTATCCCTGAAATGGTAAGGAGGTATGGCGATAAATAGGTATACGCAATGGAATAACCCCCGAGCCAGAAAAAAGTAATAGATAGTCCAATCACAACTTTTCGTTTCCTCAAAAGAGATAACTGTTGAGATAAAGGAACAGGCTTATCCCTTTCAATATGTGGAAGAGTAAAAAATATAACCAGCATTGCTAATAATCCCAATAGAGCAATTCCACCAAATACAGATTTCCACTCAAATGCTTCTGCTGTCATTCTTCCAAGGGGAACACCAATAATTAACGAAGCTGTAAATCCCATGACTACAGTAGCGATGGCACTCCCCTGCTTCCCTTCTGATGCGATTTTGGCTGCAAATGTTAATGCGGTCACAACTACCATACCTGCTCCCATTGCCATAATTACTCGAGCTACAATAAACCAACCATAACCAGGTATGGCAAACGCCAAGATATTACCTATCACAAACAGACCAAGAGAATAAATCATTAATTTGCGTCTATCCATACTTGATGTCAACGCCATAAGAATTGGTGTAAAAATAGCATATACCAGTGAAAATATCGTAATTAACTGGCCTGCAGCAGCTAAGGTTATCCCCAGTGTATGTGCAATATTATCCAAAATACCGGAAATTATGTACTCTGAGGTTCCTACTAAAAAGCTGATAATGGCTAAAATATAAATTTTCCAAGTGTTAGACATAATCGTTCACTCCTAATTTTTATACATTTCTACATATCGTAATATAACGATGTGTTTGATTTTAAAAATAAACAAATCGTAATATGTCGATATGTTTGTCGTAAAAATAAACATCTTAAGATGCTTATTTTGTAGATTATAATGAATCCTCTTTATCATATTTCTTTTTTTAGAAAATCAGCAATTTTCCTAACGGCATCTTCATCTCTTTTGTAGTAAGTATACTTTCCTATTCGTACTGCCTTAATAAGACCTGCTCTTAAAAGTATAGTTAGATATTGGGAAGCAGTTGATTGCGTCATTTTCAATTTATCTGTTATTTGACTAACACAAACCCCTGTTGTACTCATATCAATCCCTTCATGGGGTTTAAAATGACGTTCAGGCTCCTTCAGCCATTGCAAAATTTGCAACCTTGATTCATTTGATAGGGCTTTGAAGATTTCAATTGGTTCCATACAACAAATTATATATCGTGATATTTCGATATGTCAATATATTTAATTCCTAAAAAATGTTCTACACAAAATTTGGATTATATTCCTATCCTTATTCTCTAAATATTCATTTTTTAACATAACTGGGCATAAAACTGGATATTAGGGGTTCCTATGCTGAAAACTGAGTCTTTTTCAATTATTCAATACTTTTTGACCTTTAGTATAAATATCATTTGTTCCTATTAAAGAACTAGATTATTTTATTTAGTTTTATCCATTGTAATTCACTTTGATTTGAGCCATGATAATTGTCTTCTATTATAATAAGGCATACAAAAAACTTCCAAGCAATAAATTGGTAGAAATTGTAAATAATGCTATGATTTATTTTTAACTGAAGGAGTAACATGGTCATTATAAACATCAAAGTACAATTGACCATTTGTAGCTTTTACAGCATAAAAAATATTAGCTTTAGTCAACCCTCTCTTAGATAGTTCATCTAATAACCATTCGATTGTTAGCCCATTATTCTCCATATTACTGGTTAATATGGTCCCTTCCATAATGAGTTCAATAGGAAAATGATTTTTATCGCTAAATAAAATACCCAAATCTTTTTTAGTCAAAGAGCGATATTCGGGTTTCTTTAAAATCGATATAGCACCATTAGGCTCGATGATAGCGTTTTGCACTTCTTGAATATTAAAAATATCTTTCTGCCGTAATTCGTGATTTAGCGTATCCATTGTAAAACGATTCCGTTTGAGATTCTTTTCTAGAACCTTACCATTTTCGATAATTACAGTTGGTTTACCTGCCAACCATTTTCGTGCTTTTCTGCTTTTCAATGCAATAATCGCAAATATAAATGCAATGAAAAAAAATGTGATCATTGCGGTAGCTACATGCCAGGCTTCATTATGAATATTAAAAGCTAGATTTGCTGTAATTGAACCAAAGGTTGCGGCAGCTATAAAATGATAGGAAGTAATTCGTGAGATGGTTTGTTTCCCTAGAAAAAATGTAATAACCATAAACAGAAAAAAAGCAAAAATCGTTCTCATCACAATTATTATAAATTCAGACATAACCGATCTCTCCAAGAACACTTATTAATAGTAGTTAATATTTACATAATTAGCTAACAGAATTCACAAATAGCCCCTTTATGATTTAATAAAAATTTTTTGAATATTCATTGTTAACCTCTTATCATTGCAGTAAAATGAAAACAATACGATGAATGAAGGTGGGACTATGCCATGCCTAAATTACTTATATTGCTGCGAAAGGTTATCGGAATACTACTCCTGCTGCTAATTTTGTTTTCATTAATTTTTCATAAATTCCAATTTGTATTAGCGATTTGTCGAATTACTTTATCCATATATAATGGAGCCGAGAGCATCCGTTGTTTTAAAAACAAAAAAAGAAAACGTGGAGTTTTTCATCTCGTCATTTCAATGGGTTTTTTGCTAATCTTTCTATTTGATACGAAAATAGAACTTATTAAAGAAGAGTGGAAAAATCTATAATAAGAAATACCCTCTTTAAAGCATAATACGTTTATAAAAAAGAGTTGTTGATAGATGTTTTTTTGATTGATCTTGTTTTTACAAATTAGAATAATTATTTCTACATAATTTTTTATCTTTACTACTCAAGAAAAGTATCTGATTTTCCATTGTGTATAATTTGTTTCAATTCCTCTTCTTCCACTAATTTAACTTCTCTACTATTTTTTCAGCCTGATAAGATAAATATTGATCATAACCTACTAACAAAATGTTGGCATTTTTTATATCCCCATAAAGCATTAATTCAAATAATCTTGTTAATTTAATTTTTTCATTTAATGAAATAATTTTTTCATTATATAAGTTGTTTATGATTTTTGATATTTTATTAAATTGTTTAAATGAAATCTGATATAGCTTCACCCTTATATTCTCCCGAATGACAAAATAATTATTTTATAAGTATATGTAGACGATCTATACAATTTCTCTCACTCCTCATTCATTTTATCGGAATTAAATGATCAGATTATAGAAGAAATTATATGATTCTTTGTAAAAAACTTAATATCACAATCAATAAAGATATGCTGTTCAGCAATGCTATATTTATTTTCATATGTAAATGTAGCAATACATGAGCATCCTAGTAATAATTATCCTTTTTTATAACAAGTTTAATAAACTTGTTACCTGTTTGAAAATACTGAAGGAGCTAGGAATCGTTTCTTTAATAAGAATAATATTTTAAGTTATACATGTTTAGACTCCTACTTTTATATGCTTTCCAATGAAAAAACCCCTAATTAGAGGTTTTTTCATTTTAAGTTCTTATTTTTGTGAAATTAAATCGAAAAGATTCCGCGATTTTGTGTTTAAGTATTAACAGCAAATACGTAAATCAGCTTATAACATACATTTTAAGAATAAACTTAAATAAAAAAGAAAGATCTAAATAATACAATGACTTAATAATTAATGTTAAAATATTTAGCAATATGAATGATACGAATTATTTTGTATATATAGGACAATAGGTAGATAGGAGGGTTTATTATGATATTAAGCTGTATTATTCGGTTAATTCTATCGGGTCTATTAGGTGCACTAATTGGATTAGAACGAGAATTCCGATCTAAGGAAGCAGGGTTTAGAACACATTTTTTAGTGGCAGTTGGAAGTGCGTTAATTATGTTAGTTTCTAAATATGGTTTTTCAGATATACTTATTGATCATAATGTAGAATTAGATCCTAGTAGGATTGCCGCTCAAGTTGTAAGTGGAATTGGCTTTTTGGGTGCAGGCACAATTATTATTCATAAACAATTTGTGCGTGGATTAACAACAGCAGCAGGCATATGGGCAACCTCTGGAATTGGCTTAACAATCGGTTCTGGTATGTATACAGTTGGAATTAGTGCAACGATTTTGGTTTTTATAGGTTTGGAAATATTAAATAAATTTTTTAAAAACACAACTAGCCACATGCTTACTATAGAAATTCACTCGGAGTCAAAAGAATCCATCAAATCCTCATTAGACTTGATAAAATCGAAAAATATTGAAGTCATAGCCTACGAATGCAAGGAACAAAAAAAAGAAAACGATATTATATATTGTCTGGATATTAGAGGAAAAGTTAAAACGGAGGAAAACAAAGAAGATATTTATAGTGAAGTTCAAGACTTTGAAAATATTAAATCAATAAGAATAGAATGAATTTATTCTTTATTGATTATCATAAAAAAGCTGAATCACAAAAAAATATGATTCAGCTTTTTTTAATTTCGATGGAACGATCCCATTACTTCAGTTGTTTCCGTAATATTAACAAAAGCATTAGGATCGATTTCTTTAATCAATTCTTTTATCTCTGTCAATTGATAACGAGTTATAACAGTCATTAATATTTTTCTACCTTGTCCAGAATATGCTCCTTCCCCATCAATTAAAGTGATCCCTCGATATACATTTGAAAGCAGCTTTTCCTTCATCTCATTTCCTTTAGAGGTTACGATCATCAGCGTCAGTTTTATATGCTTCGTATGAACCATATCCACAACTTTTCCTGTTGCATAAATGGCAACCATTGTATTTAAAGCTGCATCCCAGCCGAAAATAAAACCAGAAATTAATACTACTACACCATTCATAGCAGAAAGAAGAGCACCTAAAGGAAAATCCTTTTTCTTATTTAATAGCATAGCCAAAATATCAAATCCACCGGAAGAAGCGGACACTCGAAAAATGAGTCCGACGCCTATTCCAGTAAGGACACCACCGAATAAAGAAGATAAAATAGGCTCGGTAGAAATCTGTTTTATCGGTACAATATATAATCCAAGCGAAATAATAACAACAGATAGAATAGTATAAAGAATAAAACGTTTTCCAAGTTTAAACACACCAATAATTAGTAAAGGTAAATTCAGCAAAAAATTTAAAACTCCTGTATTAAATGGAGTAATTAATCCAAGCATAATGGCAATTCCACTTAACCCACTGCTTAATATTTCATGGGGAATGAGAAAAAGGTTATATGCCACACTAACGAGTAATGATCCTATGATAATGGTTATGATTCTGTTCATTTCTTTTCCCCTTTTAATCTATACTAGTGAAATAATTATAGTAGAGAAATGAAGAAACAAAAAAATAAAAGTTTTTTTGAAATATTCCATTCAATTATCATTTCTAAGATTAATTTCATCTTTTAGAGAAACAATATACTTGGAGGTGAAAAATCATATGAAAAGAAAATCGAACCATATCATTCCGGGGATGAATGCAGCAAAATCTCAAGGAAAAGGAACAGGTTATAATGAAGAATTGGCAAATGAGCCACTTACAGAAAAACAGCGGCAAAACAATAAAAAAAGAAAGAAAAACCAATAACCGTTTTATTATTTTAGAAAGTACTATCCTATAAAAAAACTCGCCAACTAAGCAAGTGAATATAATCAGCCCCTTTATCAAATGTTTGAATAAAGGGGAGTTTTAATGAAGACAACAAATGAATAAAATTCCTAAAAGAAAATGTTTGATTTATTAAGGCTCCATATTTACATCATTAACAATTTGCTCGATATCTGTAAGAAACTTCTCTAATTGTTGGCGTTGTGTCTCACTGGCAACCTCCATCGCATTTTCAATTTGCTGATAGGTTTCATTTACTTCTTGCTTTAAATGTTTGAGTTGTTGCCCATAACTTGCACTATCTTGAACCATATTACTGTATACATCCTCTACTTGTTTCATTCCTTGTTGTGCAGCTTGGAACGCTTGTTGCTTATTTTTATGATACGGCATAGTGATTCTCCTTTTTAAGTAAAAATTGAATTGACAATTGCATCATTAGAATGTACTAAAATAGCAAAAATTATGCAGTATAAACGAACTGAATTCGCACATTCTATGCTAAGGAGGGATGATATTAATGGTTAATAAAAATGATGGAAAAGATATGAGAAAGAACGCTCCTAAAGGGGACAACTCGGGACAGCCGGAACCATTAAGCGGATCAAAAAAAGTGAAGAATCGAAATCATACACGCCAAAAACATAATAAAGGACATGACATGTAAACGATATAAATAAAGATGTTTTTAGATACGTTAAAAGGACCATATAAAATAATATGGTCCTACCTTCTTCGTTCCTATTTATAAGCTTGAATATTCAAAAGCTCTGATAAATCTACTATTTCAAATCCCATTTTGTATAATTCCTCAATAATTGTTGGGACAGCTTTAGCCGTTTCGAATTTATCGTCATTCGAATGCATTAATATAATATCTCCATTCCTAACGTTTGAAAGTACATTCTTAATAATATTTTCATGCTCCATTTGAGACCAATCAAGTGTGTCAATGGACCATAAAACAATATGGTATCCGAGCTCGTGGGCTCCAGAAATAACCATTTGATTTGTTTCACCGTATGGAGGTCTGAGTATGGCTGGCTTTTTACCGATAACATGATAAATAGCTTGTTCAGTCTTCAATAAATCCGTCTGCATTTCATCATAACTTTTTTTCGTTAAATCATCGTGAGTATAGCTATGGCTTAAAATAAGGTCACCTTTTTCATAAGCGCTTTGAACCACTTCTGGATATTTTAGGACACTTTCTCCAATGAAAAAAAAGTTACCTTTGACATGATGCTTAGCCAAAGCAGTAATAATAGCAGGTGTATTTATATTATCTGGACCGTCATCGAATGTAAGAGCTACTTTTTTTCTATTTGGCCCATTTACATAAACTTCATTATATTTTTTTGCTAATAAGACTGCATTTGACCGCCATTTCGCCATATTTGTCCAGGCAATATTACTTAGTTGATTGGATGTCCCTTTTATCGATAAATAATAGTTTGAATCCATTAGTTTTGAACAACACCTTTTATCCCATTCCTGATTATATACAGAAATATGGTCAACATTTCCTGAAGATAAATTAATAATGAATTTAAGTTGATATTTAGAGTTTACCTGATAAACGATAATATTTTCTTTAGAAGTTTTTCTTTCATCGATTGGTTTACCTAATACCTTCCTAATTTCACCCACATCCAAGTTTTTTAATTCAATACGATAAGATCTAATATCATAGATGTTCTTTTCTTTATCATAACCATAAGTAACTTTTTCTCGTTCATACGTAGCATAAAACCCACCATTTACTTGATTAACTTGATCAGGTTTTCCCCATCTTTTTTCTACTTCATTAAAGTTTTGTGTAAGACTTAAGAGTGCAGAATTTACTTTCCCCTTTTCTGCAAATTTTTTTATTTGGAGAATTTGAGTTGTTAGAGTACTTCCAGAAGTTTTATGATTTTCATGTAAATGATTGGAACTCTCCTTTTTATTTGGTTGATCCTTTAAACATGCCGTTAATAAAAGGAGAAGAAAACTTACTGTAATTAATTTGATGTAGCGTCTCATTATTTCGCCCACTTTCATACAATAAAAATACCTATATTTAATTATATCGCTCCATTTATTAAACGGTCCATAAAGTTTAGAAATGACCGGCAATGGTTATAGTATAGACAAGTAAATAAAGTCTCTCTACTAAAAAAGAGGAGGAAAGACCATGAGCTTTATATTTTATTTAATAGTTGGAGGTATTATTGGTTGGATCGCCGGACTAATCTTAGGTAAGGATATTCCTGGTGGGGTAATAGGCAATATTATTGCAGGAATCATCGGCGCTTGGCTTGGCGGTGTTATTTTAGGAGATTTTGGTCCTCATATTGCAGGAATTGCCTTGGTGCCAGCATTAATTGGTTCAATAATTATAGTACTCATCGTAAGTTTAATATTGAAGGCAATAAAGAAATAAAAAAGGAGAAATCTCTCCTTTTTTATTTTAACTTCTTCTATTCATTGTTCACTTTACCTTATTATATTTTTTCTTTTTATTCAGGATTAGGCTCCGCTTTCTTTTTCTTTGGCTTCGCCCTTACATACAATCTTAATTCATGTCTTTCCTTCATTAATGATCGATATAAAGAAATAGCCATTAAAATGATGATGATGGAAAATGGCAATGCAGCGATGATAAGAGCGTTTTGTAACCCCTGTAATCCCCCGCTGTACAATAAAATGGCGGCAACAAATGATTGAAGAATGCCCCATGTAAGCTTTACGATATTTGGAGGTGTTAATGATCCGAAAGTCGTTTGCATTCCTAACACAAATGTAGCAGAATCTGCAGAAGTAATAAAGAAAATGCAAATTAATACTAAAGCAACAATTGATAGAATTGTTGTCATTGGCATCTGTTCAAATACTCCAAATAATATTTCTTCAGTTTTTAATGACGTTAAATTCACTTTCCCTTGTTGTTGTACATGGATAGAAGCTGTGCCAAAAACAGAAAACCAAATAAAGCTGACAATAGATGGCGCTAATAAAACACCAATGAGGAACTGACGAATTGTTCTGCCCTTTGACACGCGCGCAATAAATATGCCAACAAATGGTGACCAGGAAATCCACCATGCCCAATAAAAAATAGTCCAAGTATTAATCCATTCGCGGTCTTTTGAGTTTAAAGGGGCAATCCTAAAACTCATCTGTACAATATTTTGAAAGTATTTCCCAATAGTATCGGTAAATAAATTTAATGTTAAAAGGGTCGGACCTACTAAAAACATAAGAATTAATAGTAAAAAAGCTAAAATGAGGTTCGTATTACTTAAATATTTAATCCCTTTTCCAAGTCCGGACCAAGCGGATATTATAAATAGAACAGTTACAATTGCAATAATGATAACTTGTACCGTGAAATTATTGGGAATATTCAATAGAAAGGATAAACCACCATTGATTTGTGCAGCTCCAAATCCAAGTGTTGTAGCAACACCAATAACCGTTGCAAGCACAGCTAATACATCAATTAGCCCACCAATCTTCCCCTTAGAATATTTACCAAGGATAGGAGATAAAGTAGAGCTAATAAGTCCAGGCTCTTCTTTCCTAAAATTAAAATAAGCCAGAGCTAAGGCAATAAGTGCATAAATCCCCCATGCATGAAGACCCCAATGAAAAAAAGTAAAACGCATCGCATCCTTTAATGCCTCATCTGAACCAACTTTAGCAATAGGTGGATTAGTAGCGAAATGGGATAAAGGTTCAGCTGCCCCCCAAAAAACGAGTCCAATTCCCATACCTGCACTAAACAGCATAGCAAACCAGGAAACGGTTGAATATTCTGGCTTATCATTAGGCTTGCCTAATGTTATTGAACCAATCGGACTTAAAATTAAGAAAATACAAAAAATAACCATTAAGGATACTAATATTAAATAATACCATCCGAATCTAGAAGTAATAAAACTTTCGATATTAGAAGTGATGGTCTCAAAATTATTAGGAGCAGCTACTCCATACACAAGGGCAATTAATAATATTGCTATCGATACCCAAAATACATTAGATATTTTTTTCATCTAATTCACCTTCCTACTTATGTAAGAAACCGTGCAATTACATCATGAATATATATTCCCCATATTTATCTGCTTTAAATCATCGCAATTGTTATTTCTGGTTAATAAAGTACTTTTTACTCTCTTAAGAAATAAAAAAATCCGAAGAACTAATTTTTCGGATTTTTTTATTATTATTCTTTTTTATATAATTTTACATAATGCATGACCTCATCTACATACTCTTCACTATGATTATAGGAATAAATAGCTTTTTTCAGATGCCCATTTGCAGCACCATTTTGTGCTAAATAATTGGCGGCACTAAAAACAGCATCTTCAATATTCCAAATATCTGCTTTTCCGTCTCCATTTGCATCAACACCATACCCACCATATTTTTTGATGACAGCTGGATTCTCTTTTTCTTTCTTTGAAATTTTTCCTTTTCCCTTTCCTTCGCATGTCGGGTGTCGCCATCCAACAAAAGTACATGGCATAAATTGCATCGGACCCTCCGCACCTGCCGGAGATATCATCGGCTCCATAGTCGAGAACCTAGTTTCAACCCGATGGTGGGCAGCAAGAACATACCATGGTACCCCATACTCTTTTTCTGCCGCTTTATAAATTGGAATAAACTCATCTGGAATTACTGGTATCTTAACTTCTTTTTTCTGTTCCTGATATTGATGTTGAACAATCCCGTAGATAGATAATAAAATTAATGGAATAAGCAATATGATAAATGGTGACTGTTGCTTCATTTTTCTATTCTTTTTTGTGTACTTTTTCTTTGGAGATTTCATTTAATAATAATTCCTTTCTTTCCTTCATTAAAAAGTATAGCAAAAGTTAAAAGACACAACTAGAATTAACTAATTGTGTCTTTTTATTAAATGAGCCATGGCAATAGATATGGGATGATTAAAGAGGTGAATATTGCAGATACTCCCATGGCGACCCCAGAGATCGCCCCTTGTACGTCTCCTTCTCTTACAGCTTCTGCTGTACCAATGCCATGAGAAATAGTCCCTAAAGATAAACCTCTCGATAATGGATGAGATATTTTAAAAATATCTAAAATTTTCGGACCGAACATCGCACCGAACATCCCTGTAATCATGACAAAAGCTGCCACCAATTGTTCATTTGCCCCAATTATTTTCGACACTTCGCTTGCGACAGGAATTGTTATTGATTTAATACTAAGAGAGCTTAAAATTTGATTCGAAAAACTCCAAATCTTACCTAAAACGATTGCTGAAGTAATCGTCATTAACGTACCAGTAATCATCCCAACAAAAACTGGAAATAAATTTTTATAAACCAAATCGCGATTTTTATATAATGGAACAGCTAAGGAGACAGTTGCCGGACCTAGTAAATAGGTTAATATATTTTTCGCGGGTGTATAATTTAAATATGTAACATGGGACAATATAAGGATGATAATGATAATAAATGTACTAAGAAAAACTGGTGAAGTAAATGGAGACGGTAATCTTTTTGCTATCTTTAAAGAAAACCAATAAACAATCATTGTAAGAATGATACTATATACTGTGATGATGCTGCTCAATGGAAGACACCTCTCGCTTCTTACCTAATAACTGTGATGTGATCCCTGTTCCAATAATTCCTATGATTGCACTTATTACTAAAACAAATATTAGACCTATTCCAGATGAAATAAAAACAGATCCCAATGTCATAAGACCAACTGATATCGGGATAAAAAAGAAAGCTAGATGTTTCGTTAATATCAAAGCTGCATATTCTACCCATTTTAATTGAATTACCCCAGTAACTAGTAAAATAAATAAAAGAAGCATTCCTATAACATTGCCTGGGATTGCGATATGCAAATATTCTGCAATCATATATCCTACTTTATTTATCATCC
Source organism: Heyndrickxia sporothermodurans (assembly GCA_018333075.1). Lineage (GTDB taxonomy): Bacteria > Bacillota > Bacilli > Bacillales > Bacillaceae_C > Heyndrickxia > Heyndrickxia sporothermodurans_A. The sequence goes on from BORH01000002.1 coordinate 76,196, forward strand.
ACAAAACCAAAATCTGAATGAATAATATCAAATACTTTCTCATTGAAAAACTCCTTTTCTCTTTACTTTAAATTAAATTATTCGATTTCTTGATACGAATTCCTTTAACATTCTTTATATTCACTTATCAAAATAAAAAACCTACACAATAAATGTAGGCGTAATCTTCTATATATTTTTTCCTATCTCTTTAAACAAAGCTAAAAAGAAAGTCAACGCTCGATTGATATCTGGATCTTTCATAAGCTTCATTAATTGAAAAGTATTAAGCTCTTTTCCGGATTTTAAGGTGAGAAATGCTTCATCAATCCCTTTTTTTACCCCGTCTTTCAAATTTTCAATTTGGTTAGAATCAAAAAGCTCGTTATCGTTTTTAATATTTGAAAGAATTGATAAAATATTTTTTCTCTTCAAAATCTGAATCCATTCTACTAGCTCATATATTTCATCCTGATACAAAATATGGTTTTGCTCTAAATCATGTGGATGTTGTTTTTTTATCCCTTTTTGCTTTTCGTCCGTTATTAATTTTCTCATGTTATTTCACCATACTTTCTATAAATATCATATTTTTATAACATATGAATAAGAAAAGTGGAAAATGAGCAAATCATAAAAGAAAAAGATCTAAGAATTGTCTTAGATCCCAGGATAAAAGCATTATTTATTCTTTGGAACAAAATTAAAAATTTCCTCACTTTCAAACATGTCAACTAATCGATTTAGCCAATCATAATATTCTAAAGTACTTTTTAATTTATCCATATCATTTGTTATAAGCGCCATCAATTCATCATCCATATTTTCATCATTCTTCAATTCAGAGAGCTCTCTTAAAGACTTCTCTATGGCATGCTTATTCATGGAAATTGCATTACGCCATTTAATCGAAAATAAGTCAATAAAATTTTGATACCAATCCCCTTCAACCGCATATAAATCCTTTCTGCTTCCTTTTTTCCATACCTTGTCAACCATCTTTAAATCTAATAAAGTTCTTACTGAAGTACTCATACTTGTTTTACTCATACCAAGCTCTTCCTTCATTTCATCAAGTGTTAGTGGTTGATCATGAAAAAACATCATACCATATAATCTGCCAATCGATGGAGTTACACCATATAAATGCATATTTTGTGCGATTGCCTCTATTACTCGTTCACGAGCTTTTTCTAGTTGGTCCTTGCCTTCCAATTTATTATCACACCTCGTCTAGTGGTATTAATTTTTTTAGAAACATGATTGTCTAATGATTTGCTTATTATTCGAATGTTAAGTGAAAAGAATTTAAATCTAATATTGCATTGGCAATATCTAATTATTCCCGTATTAGGAATCCTCAATAAATAATCTATCCTTTTGAAGTTATAAAGTAAAGAGAATGATGAAAAAGGAAACGGGAGGAAAAGGAAGGAATTTTAAGAATACAGTGCATTAAGTACGTACAGTTATTTCTTTACGAACTGTATAAACCAAATATTAAAGGATATCGCGTTTGTTTTGCAGATAAATAGTTCGTTACAATTAAGGGGTGCAAAGAAAGTGAAGGAGGATAAAATGACTAGTGAAAATCAAAAAATCAAAATAGATGTGAAGAACGTAACGAAAATTTTCGGTAAGCATACGAAAAAAGCTTCACATCTATTATCAGAAGGTAGAACAAAACAAGAAATATTAAAGGCTACAGGTGCAACCGTTGGTGTGAATCAAGCCAATTTCCAAGTGTATGACGGAGAAATATTTGTCATCATGGGGTTATCAGGTAGCGGAAAATCGACTTTAGTCCGATTGTTGAATCGATTGATCGAACCAACTTCAGGAGAAATATTAATTGATAACGAAAATGTAACCAATATAAGCAAAGATCAGCTTAGACAAATTAGAAGAAAAAAAATTAGTATGGTGTTTCAAAAATTTGCTCTTCTCCCCCATCGAACCATTCTACAAAATACAGAATACGGATTAGAAATTCAAGGTGTAGATAAAGCAATAAGAAAAGAAAAAGCGTTAGAAGCTCTTAAGCTTGTCGGGTTAGAGGGTTATGAAAATCAATACCCTGATCAATTAAGTGGTGGAATGCAGCAAAGGGTTGGTCTTGCCAGAGCATTGGCAAACAATCCAGATATATTATTAATGGATGAGGCATTTAGTGCATTAGACCCATTAATTAGAAAAGATATGCAGGATGAATTACTAGAGCTCCATGACTCTGTTGGCAAAACAATTGTCTTTATTACTCATGATTTAGATGAAGCACTTCGAATTGGTGACCGAATTGCTTTAATGAAGGATGGCAATATTGTTCAAATTGGTACACCTGAGGAAATATTAATGAGTCCTTCTAATGAGTATGTTGAAAGATTCGTTGAAGATGTAGATTTTTCCAAAGTGTTAACAGCCGGACATATCATGAAGCGTGCTGAAACTGTACAGATTGAAAAAGGTCCTAGAGTCGCATTAACACTTATGAAAAATCTAGGAATCTCATCGATATATGTGGTTGACAAGAAAAACCATCTTTTAGGAGCAGTAACTGCTCCGATGGCTCGTGAAGCATTCGATCAGGGAATTTCGCTGCACGAAGTCATTAATCGTGATATTACAACTGTTCCAAAGGAAACTCTTTTAATAGATATGTTTGATGCAGTCTCTTCAGCTGTAATACCAATTGCAGTCGTAGATGAGCACAGACGAATGAAAGGGATTGTGATAAAGGGTGCCCTAATAGGTGCTCTTGCGGGAAATGACACATATATTCAAAGCTCTGATGAGAATGATCCTTCATTAAGGGAGGTGAATTAAATGAATAAGTGGATCCCGAAAATTCCACTAGCTGATTGGATCGACCAATTTGTTGATTGGTTAACATCTAATTTTGGAGGAATATTTGATGGTGTGGCAAACGGTCTAGAAAATATCGTAACTGGTATAGTATCCGGACTTGCTTTTATACATCCAATTTTATTAGCTTTGATCATCAGCTTACTTGCATGGTGGTTAACCAAAAAAAGCATTGCGGTTTTCTCTTTAATTGGCTTTCTAATTATTGATTATTTAGGATATTGGAGTGCAATGCTTGATACATTGGCGCTTGTCTTAACCTCAGTAATTATTTCAATAGTCGTTGGAATTCCAATTGGAATTTGGGCATCTCAAAAACAAACGGTACGAAAAATTGTTACCCCTGTCCTCGACTTTATGCAAACAATGCCTGCTTTCGTTTACTTATTACCCGCTATATTCTTCTTTAATATTGGTGTAGTTCCAGGTGTTGTTGCATCCGTAATATTTTCGATGCCCCCTACCATTCGCTTAACCATTTTAGGAATTAAACAAGTTCCTGAAGACATTATTGAAGCAACGGAAAGCTTTGGATCAACTACAAGTCAAAGATTATTAAAAGTACAATTACCACTTGCCATGCCAACAATCATGGCTGGTATCAACCAAAGTATTATGCTTGCCCTTTCAATGGTAGTTATTGCATCCATGGTTGGAGCACCGGGGTTAGGAGAAGAAGTCTATCGTGCAGTAACACAGCTAAAAACAGGAGTCGGAGTTGAAGCAGGACTTGCAATAGTTATTGTAGCCATTGTTTTAGACCGAATCACACAAAATATAGGCAAGAAAAAACAAAGGGGGAATATATAATGTGGAAAAAGATGATTGGTATTGGAGCCGTTGCTGTTCTATCCATTGGATTAACAGCTTGTGGGAGCGATAAAGCGAACTCTACCAACGGGTCTGTCGGAAAAAATGTAAGCTATAAAATTACCGGTATTGATCCTGGTGCAGGTATTATGACCGCAACCGAAAAAGCAATAGAAGATTATAAGTTAGATAACTGGAAGCTTGTATCAGGATCAAGTGCCGCAATGACAGCTGCGTTAAAAAAAGCTTATGATAAAAAGAAGCCAATCATTATCACTGGTTGGAACCCACACTGGATGTTTGCTAAATATGATTTAAAATATCTTAAAGATCCAAAAGGTGTATATGGTGAAGCAGAAGAAATTCATACAATTGCCAGAAATGGACTAAAAAACGATCATCCAGCTGCTTATCAAGTCCTAAGTCAGTTTAAATGGACAGAAGATGATATGGGAGCAGTTATGCTGGATATACAAGAAGGAACAAAACCGGAAGAAGCTGCTTCCAAATGGGTGAAGGATAATCAAGAAAAGGTAGCTGAATGGACAAAAGGCGTAAACAAAGTAAACGGAGAAAAAATTAAACTTGCATATGTTTCATGGGATAGTGAAATTGCAAGTACGAATGTAATGGCAAAAGTCCTTGAAGACCTAGGGTTCAATGTAACGCTTACACAGGTAGAAGCTGGTCCAATGTGGACTGCTGTAGCTGATGGAAGTGCAGATGCTTCACTTGCTGCTTGGTTGCCAGTTACCCACAAAACATATGCAGATAAATTTAATGGAAAATTTGAAGATATCGGTACTAGTATGACTGGAGTAAAAATTGGATTAACTGTACCTAAATACATGGATATTTATTCAATTGAAGACTTAAAATAATCATGAACAGCTTTTCACTTATTAGTGGAAAGCTGTTTTTTTCGATTCAGACAATCCCACTTAAAGTGTTGTATTCATAATTACGGTTATACTACCCTTTATAGGAGGTGATGATTTGTCTAAAAGAAGAACTCTCGTTCCAGGTAAACGGAATGCTTTGGACGAATTCAAGGGTAAAGTAATGGCTCAAAAAGGATACCACGTAAATCCAAGTGAGCCTAACCAGGTTAAATATGAAGTAGCAAAAGAGCAGGGTATTCCACTAAAAAAAGGATATAATGGGCATTTAACTTCTGATCAGGCTGGAAAAGTTGGAGGTCCTATAGGTGGAAATATGGTAAAGGAAATGGTACGAATGGCTCAAGAACAACTTAATAAAAAGCATTAGTGTCGGGATTCCCCGGCACTAATTAAGACTTTAGAAATGTAAAGGAAAAAATGATTGTTAAACGAACTCTAGATAGCGATCTTACAATTAGATAGACATTATTGAAGTAAAAATATACAAGCCATGATTATGGAATAAAAAAGCAAGAAATAAACTAAAAATAATTTTTTAACGTAGAAATATATACTGAAACAATTGATCTTTCGAAAAGAACATATTTATTCCCGATTTATCCAAGAAATAGTTAACTATTTCTTCCTCTTCTAGACCCATTTCTCGAAGTCCTTTTGCAATTGTTCTTAAATAGTTTGATGATGGAGGATTATAAGAAGCCTTTTCATATGGAAAATTACTAGTAAAAGTAAACATCGGAAATCCGTCCTTTAAACCTAAATACATAATTCTTCCATACCAACCATCGTTTATGTTGGCATTCCCGTTTCTTATAACCCCATCAAAATTAATAGTTATTTGCTCTATATCATTTTCTTGTGCAACAACATCACTAAATTGTTCTTTTGTAATTAAATACATCCTTCCTAAAGTGCTGGAATTTAAGCATGGCTGGTGTCCGATAAATGCTACCCCACCTTTCCCCCACTTACTTTTTTCTTTTGAAAAATATAGTGGATGGTCAATGTTTATAGTTTCTATAGATAAAGGTAGGTTTTGATTTCGACACCCTCTCTCTTTTTTGTCAGAGCATTCCGGTTTCTCTCCCTTTATATAACATAAAAAACGTTCATAACTTAAATTAGATCCATAACTGACATACCAGACATTCACGTTTCAATCACCTCATAACATGTTTCATCTTCAAAAGTATTCGGTTCACCGTTATCATTATCCTCCTTAAAATAGAAAAAATCACTTATATCCATGTTGAATACAAGTGATTTCTATTGGGGTACTTTTATTTAAAGCAGAAGAAATGCAACGGGTATTGTAATGATTAATGTCAAAATAACACGCTCAAGCCATATAATTAATAGTTTCGGAAGAGAAATCGGAATATCTGTCGAGACAATACATGGAATGAGCGCTGAAAAAAAGATAATTGCTGAAATTGAGACAACCGCAATAACAAATTTAGTCACTAATGCACTACCGGTAACTAACAATGCTGGTAAAAACATTTCAGCAATTGAAACAGCACTTGCCTTCGCAGCTAGTAATGGTTCCGGCAAATGAAATAATGCAGTAATTGGATAGAAAATATAGCCGATAATATCAAAAATAGGTGTATATTCAGCTAAAACCAACCCTAATAATCCTACAGATAGAATAGATGGTAAAATCGACATTGTCATAATAAAGCCATCTTTTAAATTTATCCAAATATTCTTCCCTAGGCTCGGTGCATTTTGTGCTGCGTCCATTGCTTCCTTCCATGCATGCTTGAAGCGATCTCCTTTTACAAGCTCCTCAGGCTTTCCTTCTCCGTTATAATATTCATCACTCATTGAGCGAAGTGGCCAAATTCTTACAGATAATGCAGTAACAATAAAAGTGATAACAAGCGTAACCCAAAAATACAAATTCCACATATCCATAAGACCAAGTGTCTTTGCTACAACAATCATAAAAGTAGCAGAAACTGTTGAAAATCCAGTTGCAATAATAGCAGCTTCCTTTACCGTATATTTTCCTTCCTTAAATACTCGATTCGTAATTAATAAACCTATAGAATAACTCCCTACAAAAGAAGCTACAGCATCTACCGCAGATCTACCGGGAGTTTTCCAAATTGGACGCATAACCGGCTGCATAAGAACACCAATAAATTCTAAAAATCCATACCCGACTAATAAGGCTAAAAAGACAGAGCCTATTGGAACTAATAAACCTACAGAGATGACTAATTTGTTAAACAAAAAAGGGCCCATATTTGGATCTGCTAGCCATTTCGGTTCAAGTTTAAAAACGAGTAAAGACGCAATAACAAAACCTATTAATTTGAATATTGAGAAAAATAGAGATAGACCATTCTTATTCCAAGACTTCGTATAAAATGGATAAATAGCTCCTAGCAAAATGACAATTAAAGCATAGTAAGGGATAACACTTGGAATTGTATTTTGAATATATGAAACAATATGATCTAGCATAATCGATGATGTACCATTTATTGAAATTGGAATAAAAAACATAAAAATACCAATAGCACTACAAATAATAAATTTAAAGACATTATTGCTATTAATTGAAGTTTTCATATGAAGCTGATCATCAAGCTGAACCTTTGTATTATCCAAGTATGAACTCCTCCCTCTATGAAAATCGGGACTGTCCAATTAGTGTCTGTCACTCTGATCTGTTTCCATATAATTCTATATAATTCACTTTATTATATGAAAGTTTGGTGTCAACACTTTGATTTAGGACAGCCTCAATATATTTCTTTGTTCCCATACCATGTTCTATTAACTTATTAATTTTTGTAATTAGCAAATAAGGTTAATCGAGGTCATCTAATTTATATGACACAATTGACCTCCCTCAATTACAATCTTTCCGTTTTTAATTACTGTATCTGTGTGATTCATTCCATAATGGTATTGAAGCTGCATATAATTTGGAACATCCATCATTACAACATCTGCTTTTTTTCCAACTTCTAGACTACCAATTTCTTTTCCACGATTAATTGCGTGTGCTGCATTAATAGTACAGGCTACAATTGCCTCTGCTGGTGTCATACCCATTTTCATACAAGCAAGGTTCATAATAAATGGCAATGATGTCGTAGGAGACGAACCTGGATTACAATCGGTTGACAAAGCAACTGGAACACCTTCATCGATCATTTTCCTACCCCTTGCAGAATCAGCCATTAGGAAGAACGCAGTTCCTGGTAAAAGGACACCTATAACCCCTTTGTCAGCCATTTTTTTAATCCCTTGATCTGAGACTCTCAATAGATGGTCCGCGGAAATAGCTCCCACTTCAGCTGCCAGTTCTGCCCCTTCATAAGGTTCAATTTCATCTGCGTGAATCTTCGGAATTAATCCGTAATTTTTCCCGGCTTCAAGTATTCTCCTACTTTGTTCAGGGGTGAATACTCCTCTTTCACAAAAGACATCATTAAATTCTGCAAGATTGTATTTAGCCACTTCTGGTAGCATTTCGTCAATCACTATTCTGACAAATTCATCCGGATTTTCCTTATAATTTGCTGGCACTGCATGTGCTCCCATAAAGGTCCGAACAACATCAATTACATGTTCTTCATTCAATTGTTTAGCTACTTCCAATTGTTTTTTTTCAGTTTCCCAATCTAAGCCATAGCCACTTTTTGCTTCAATAGTTGTTACTCCATGTTTTAAAAAAGAGTTTAGTCTTTTTTTGCTTTCTTCAAGTAATTCATTATGTGAAGCAGCTCGTGTTTTAGTAGTAGTAGCATGGATTCCTCCACCATTATTCATGATTTCCATATAAGTCGCACCATTTAAGCGCATATTAAACTCATTTTCCCTGCTTCCCGCATATACAATATGTGTATGTGGATCTATAAGCCCTGGCAATACGATTTTCCCTTTTGCGTCGAGGATAATAGCTTCATTCATTCGACTAGCAAATTGTCTATTTAACTCTTTAGTTTCATCAACTGCCTTCACAAGACCGTCTTCTAACCATATCGAGCCGTCCTCAATAATTTGAAGAGTATTCATTTTTTCTTTTGTTAAAGGCCGTTCCGTACCTCCTGAAACTGTAATTAATTGATTTGCATGTTGAATAAAAATTGGCTTTGAAGTCAATCTAAATCTCTCCTATCCATTTTACTCATTTGTTATTTAACATTGGAATGTGTATACCTTTTTCATTTGCTGTTTTAATAGCCAAATCATAGCCTGCATCCACATGACGAACTACTCCCATGCCTGGATCTGTTGTCAATACACGTTCGAGACGTTTTTCCGCTTCCTTCGTTCCATCTGCTACAATGACCATTCCTGCATGTAAGGAATATCCCATTCCAACTCCGCCGCCATGATGGACGGATACCCAGCTTGCACCACCAACTGCATTGATTAATGCATTTAATATTGGCCAATCCGCAACTGCGTCACTTCCATCCTTCATACCTTCCGTTTCTCGATTTGGAGAAGCAACCGAACCAGAATCGAGATGATCACGACCAATGACAATTGGAGCCTTCAGTTCACCTCTTGCGACCATATCATTGATGATTTTTCCAAATTTAGCTCTTTCTCCATATCCTAACCAGCAAATCCGTGAAGGCAAGCCCTGAAATTGAATTTTTTCTTGTGCCATTTTGATCCAATTACATAAATGCTTATTATCACTAAATTCACGAAGAATTACTTCATCAGTTTTATATATATCTTCAGGGTCACCTGACAATGCTACCCAGCGGAATGGTCCTTTCCCTTCACAAAATTGTGGTCGTATATAAGCTGGAACAAAGCCAGGAAAATTAAATGCATCTTCCACCCCTTCATCCTTAGCTACTTGACGAATATTATTTCCATAGTCGAATGTAATGGCACCTTTATTTTGCATTGCAAGCATTGCCTTTACGTGTGAAGCCATACTAGCTTTTGATTTTTTTATATATTCTGCCGGATTCTCATGTCGCAATTGATCAGCAGCTGCCAGACTATAACCAGAAGGAATATATCCGTTTAATGGATCATGGGCAGATGTTTGATCTGTTAATACATCTGGTATAAACCCTTTTTCAATCATAAGTGGCAAAATTTCGGAAGCATTCCCTAATAATCCTATTGACAATGGTTTTCCTTCAGTTTTTGCTTCTTTAGCTATTCGAATGGCTTCCTCTAAGGAATCTGTTTTTATATCCAAATAACGTGTCTCGATACGACGATCAATTCTTGTTTCATCGACTTCTATGGCAATACAGACTCCCTCTGCCATTGTTACCGCAAGAGGTTGTGCTCCACCCATTCCTCCAAGACCAGCAGTAACCGTAATCGTTTGCTTCAATGATCCTCCGAAATGTTGTCTACCTAATTCTGCGAACGTTTCATAAGTTCCTTGAACAATTCCTTGACTACCTATATAAATCCAACTTCCAGCAGTCATTTGCCCATACATCATTAATCCTTTTTTGTCTAACTCATGAAAGGTATCCCAGTTAGCCCAAGCGGGAACAAGATTCGAATTAGCAATTAAGACTCGAGGTGCATCAGAATGAGTCTTAAAGACCGCAACTGGCTTTCCAGATTGGACTAGTAATGTTTCATCTGCTTCGAGTTCGTGCAATGTCTTTACAATTGCATCATAACATTCCCAGTTACGTGCAGCTTTTCCAATTCCTCCATATACAACAAGGTCTTCAGGTCTTTCTGCCACATCCTTATTTAAGTTATTCATTAACATTCTTAAAGCAGCTTCTTGAATCCATCCTTTAGCATGTAAACCAGAGCCACTATAATTAATAATTTCTCTTTTTGTATGCGTTTCCATTTTTTTAATCCCTCCATCATTATTTGTACCTTCTATCTATATTATAAAAACAAAAAATTCAGTAAAGTAATAAAATTATTTTAGTTTTTTGATAAAAATTTCATTAAAATAACAACCTATGTATAATAAATTGCTTTATTTTTTATATTTTCTTTATGTTTTTATACTTATTTAACACAAATTCTAAGAACAATAAGTGAAATATACTTCTACAGATATTTCACTTTATACGATAAGTATGAACATCTACCTAATTATATCCTTTAATTCTGAATACTCTTAACATTATATTGACAACCCTTTTCTTTTTAACTACGATATAATTGTGTGAAAAATTAGAAAAAGGAGTGAGGATTATGGGGAGAAAAACAAAAACCCAGAAAAAACGAATTGAATACGAAAAAATCGCCTCAAGTGTAAAATTTAAAAAGTTAATTTCAGCAAAGAAAAAATTTATTATTCCATTAACAATCTTCTTCTTAGTATTTTACTTCGCCCTACCCTTTTTAACATCCTACTCGACTATTCTCAACAACAATGTTATTGGTGACATTTCCTGGGCATGGTTGTTTGCCTTTGCCCAATTTATTATGACTTGGGTACTTTGTACCGTTTACGTCAAAAAAGCTTCCTTCTTTGACAAATTAGCAGATGAAATTATTGAGGAAAATCTTGAAAAAGGAGAAAAAGGAGCATGAGCCCTACTGTAATCACGCTATTTCTAATCATTGTTGGAATTACTTTAATCGTTACATATTTTGCTGCAAAACGAACAAAAACGGCCAATGAATTTTATACAGCTGGAGGAGGCTTAACAGGCTGGCAGAATGGTCTGGCAATCGCAGGTGACTATTTATCCGCTGCCTCATTTTTAGGAATTGCTGGCATGATTGCCTTAAGCGGATTCGATGGATTTTTTTACAGTATTGGCTTTTTAATTGCTTATTTAGTCGTATTGTTTATTGTAGCTGAGCCTTTGAGAAATCTTGGTAAGTATACATTAGCGGATATGATCAATTCACGATTTGATGCCAAAAAAGTTCGTGCGGTTGCAGCATTAAATACAATTACCATCGTTATTTTTTACATGATTGCCCAACTTGTAGGAGCAGGAGCACTTATAAAGTTATTATTCGGAATCGATTATTGGATGGCTGTTCTAATTGTTGGTGTGATGATGACGATTTATGTGCTTTTTGGTGGAATGACTGCAACCAGCTGGGTTCAAATCATTAAAGCTGTTCTACTAATGATTGGAACCATTATTATCTCTTTTATGGTGCTTGCCAAATTTCATTTTAATTTATTTGAAATGTTTAAGGAAATGAAAACGGCCACACCGCTTGGTGCCGATTATTTACAGCCCGGAGTAAAATACAAATTCCCTTTAGATACAATTTCTCTAATGCTAGCCCTTGTACTTGGTACTGCTGGACTTCCTCATATTCTAATGCGATTCTTTACAGTTAAAGATGCCAAAACTGCAAGAACCTCTGTTATTTCAGCAACCTGGATTATTGGTATTTTTTATGTTTTAACTATTTTCTTAGGATTTGGTGCAGCCTACTTTGTAGGGTTTGACAAAATTATTACTGCAAATGCCGCAGGAAACATGGCAGCACCACTTCTTGCAGGTGCACTTGGTGGAGATTTCTTAATGTCCTTTGTATCAGCTGTCGCATTCGCCACTATACTAGCGGTTGTAGCTGGATTAGTATTATCAGGAGCATCAGCATTTGCCCATGATATATATGGACAAATTATTAAAAAAGGTAAAATTACTGAAAAGCAGCAAATGAAAGCAGCTAAATATGCTTCAATTGGAGTATCTGTTTTCTCAATTCTCTTAACTCTATTCGCTCAGAAAATGAATGTTGCTTTTTTAGTCTCACTTGCATTTTGTGTGGCAGCAAGTGCAAATTTACCTGTTATAGTCTATACAATTTACTGGAAAAAATTTAATACGTCTGGTGCAATTACCGGTATGCTCTCAGGGTTATTATCCTCATTAATGCTTGTAATTGTCAGCCCAAACGTATTTTCACCAGTCAAAGGTGCAGCTATATTCGTCGGAGATCCACTCATATCCTTAACAAATCCTGCAATTATTTCTGTACCACTTGGATTTATCGGAGCTTATATCGGTACGGTTATTTCGAAAAAACAAGATTTAAAACGCTTTGCTGAGGTTTCTGTAAAAGCAAATACTGGCCTAAAGGAATAAGAAGAATCCAGTCGAATCGACTGGATTTTATTTTTTATTGTAAAGATTTCATTTTCTTCGATTACACGTCAAGTATTCATTTTGTCATTTAATCCTCAGATGTGCTTGCCCCAACATCCAGCTTCTTGACCGTTTCACGATTCATTTCTAATTGAAGTTTCCAAGAGAAAGGTCTAAAGAAAAACTATCTAATCATTATTCATCTGGAAAAATTTATATATTATTCGTGCAAAATGTTATAATAATACAAACTATGACTAATCAACAATGAAATTGAATAAGAAGTTAAAAATAGTAGTTTATTCATAATTGGTAGATACATATTTATTCAATATTATTATATATCAAATTTAACCTTATTAACTATACATTGTTTTTTGTTCGAGTAAGATGAAAGGATGTAAAATTGATGAATATCGAAGTACTATTTGAGCAATATGGGTATTTTGTTCTGTTCATAGGACTATTGCTCGAATTCATTGCTCTTCCCTTCCCTGGGGAAATAGCAATGCTATATATAGGCTATTTATCTTATCAAGGCGATCTAAATGGAGTGTTTATGATTTTTATTGCATTCTTTGGAACTATAATAGGGATGACTATCACTTATTTTATCGGTTTGAAAGCGGGAATGCCATTTGTTAATCGCTTTGGAAAATGGTTTTTTCTTACCCCTAATAAATTAGACAAGACCAAGAAATGGTTTAATAAGCACGGAAATTTTCTTGTATTTATCGCTTATTTTATTCCAGGTGTTCGACATGTTACTGGATACTTCTCTGGAATAATTGGCTCACCTTTCAAGACATTTGCAATTTTTGCATATACTGGTGCATTGTTTTGGTGTATTTGCTTTATTAGTTTAGGCTACATTTTTGGCCCCCAATGGGGAAAAGTGTTGCAATATATTGAACGTTATTCTTGGAATATCGCAATTATAGCTGCACTCCTGATTTTCCTTTCTTGGTTCGTTAAAAAAATTGTTCGGTCGTTACGCTACAAAAAAGCCAAGTAATAAACAGGTTTTCCTAATGCCTAATATTTCAAATACATCACAAAACTCTTTATACTAAAAAACATAGAGCACATAATAAAATTATTACATAGTAAAATATAAATAGATTGGCTGAGACAAAATGTATTTGTAGCTTCAAAATAAAGATTGATATAAAACTCTCTTCTCACCACATACAACAGCAATTAAAAAACCGTTATTTTGAAAAGAGGATTGATCAAAATGACGGTTTGCTATTTGAATAAATATCAACTTTTATAATAAAGTTTGATCATTTTTTATTGAAATAAAGCACCCGTTACTTTAAGTGTAGAATTTCACAAATGAATATTTCATTTACCCTGTCTCACTTTACGTTCACTTAGTTGAAGGGCTATTTCAAATTCCTTATTAGGCAGTAATGGAGAAATTTCAGTTTTAATTAATTTAGCAACTTCAGCCTCGTCTATTTCCCCATCATCATACTTTTTAAAAATAGCCTGCATCTTCACACTTACTTCTCTGAAGAAATCACTAGTTGAACCTTTTGCTTTAGCGTCTGGATTTTTAAAGACATAATTTGATGGTGCTTCAGGTGGTGATTCTATTTTAGTGGTACTAACATTTTCCCTCGCCAATCTTGGTGAACTTGAAAGTCCTTAGAAATACTAATCGTCTATAATAGTATTTATATCAGAGATGAGAAATACAATTTTTGTAATCCTTCTTAAGCCAACCTGCTCCTTTAGTGGAACAAAAAAAGATCGCCCCAGCGACCTCTAGTTTAAGAAGACTCAACAAATTAATACATTTTCAACACACTTTTTTTATGATTGATCAATGAAGCCCTTTTACAAAAATAGCTGTGTAATACTGCTTTTCAATTTTTATGGCAATCACCATTTCTTTGTCAACATTATTGATAGTATAAATTCCACAATCTGATTTAAGTTTTATTTTTGAAGAAATTATTTTTGCTTGCCCATTTTCTGTAATTTCCCCAACAATTTTTTCTACTTTTCCAACCTGATGTTTTATCTTTTCATCAAGAAACCAACAATAACATTAAAATTGTAGAAACTAATAAATTTATTTTCCTATATCTATTCAACCCTTTAACCTTCTTTTCTCTTTTTTTCTATATATATTCGTTGTAATTGTTTCTAAATCCTTGTTCAACTAAACTGCTTCTATAATTCAATAAGAAAAGCCGCCGAAATGGCAGCTGGATCTTAAACTCTTGCCCCCGTTAGCTTAATAAATCAAAATGCGATGTATCATTAAATCTGTTTAAACATTTTGCTGAAAACTATTTTGACTTAGAATGTAATCCTACCCACTGACGATGAAAAGTATGCATTAACTATCATTTCTGGATCAAATTTCATCCACCATGCAAGTATGTAACCCAAAGTTCCTCCATGTGTGACTATCAACAGGTTTTTATCCTTTTCTGATTCATATATCCTATCCATACAACAGCAAACCCGAATATAAAATTCTCTCCAGCTCTCACCATCTTGAAATTCCTGATAATCTAAATCAAATCTACTTCTTATTCAGGGTTTTCTATTTGTTCTTGCCCAATCCTTTGTTTTTCCTGCGGCAACACCAGTATTTATTTCATATAGTCCTTTATCTTGCATGACATCTAAATCTAAATGTGTTCCAACGATCTCCGCTTGAGTTTTTCCTAAATCAGTTAATGGAGTATCTGTCCAACCACCAGACATATTATTTATATGATGTTCGGATTGAAAATGTTGAACCAGAATAATTTTATTCAATTCCATTCTCTTTATTTAAAATTGATTTTTTTCTATTTCAAATATGTATTCTATTATTTTCAACAGTAATCCTTCTTGCACTAAACTGCTCGTTACTTGAATAGCAAAAAGGCTTTACTCTTTATTATTGAAGTAAAGCAACTTTTAGTATAATAATGTAAGCAATTGAACTTCAAAGAAATTATTTTTTTACTAATAAAATCGCATCAGCATAGAATTTATCATTTAAAAATACTTCATAACGCCATAGACCACCAAAAGGAACTTCAAAGGTAGTAGTAAAACGTTCTAAGGAAGAGTATCCTGGTGAAGGTTCTTTAATCGTAAAAGGGGATACTGCTGTTATTTTTTCTCCAGTTTCTTTGTGGTAAGCATAAATAGCCAATTTATTCCCTTTAAACGTTTCAAACGGGGCTGTGAAATGAAATATATATATCCAAATGGTTTACCTGCAACAAGATTAGGGTCTGGGGAAATTGACAATAGAACTTTTTCACCTTTTACATATTTATCATGCGGTTTCCAATTATCTGCGGCTGCTTCTTCTTTTCCCTTTGTCTTTTTTTCGGATTCCTTTGAACAAGCAACCAATAAAAATGCTGAGACTAAAAATATACTAAATACAACAAATATTATTTTTTTCATTTGCACTCCTAAAATTATCCTACTGTAATTATAGACGCATTATTAGCATAATAGTTACACTTTATTCCTTTACTAACCTTCACCGTTAGTTCAGGAACCAATGATGTCCTTTGTATAAATAAAGAATATAAACCTTTTTCTATTCCTTGATTAAATTCCCATTTTCATCATAATACTTATATTTATATTCCGCAGATTTATGTTTAGGCAAATCGATCCAAGTTACTGAACTTTCGTGTACTTTAAATTCCATTTTAAATAATTGTCCGTTCACGTCTAATTCCACTTTTGCAATCTCATTATCTTCATTAGTCATGAACAAAAACTTTAAATTAGGTAACACCTCACCTTTAAGATTGACCAGGAACGAAGCGAAAGACTGATCTTCCATTTTCTCAATATGTTTCCATTCATAATTCCCTCTTTTATTCTTGGAAAACTGAATATAACCAGGATTATTATTAATTAAAAATGGAACAACTCGTTCATTTTTTATATCCTTAATTTCTAATATTTTTATGGATTGAGAGTTATATCCGTCAATTGATCTAATCACCTTTAAAATGGATTCTTCATCATTACCATACTCTCTCTTCGTAGAGTTTAATATGAATGTAATTAAAATAAGTACTATGATTACAAAAACAACATAGAAAAATTTTTTATTTTTAATTACCATAAACCACTCCCCCTTATATCTTTATTCTACAAAAATACAGTACTCCCCCGCTCCCTTCGGAAACCCTTGCAATATCCACTTATTCACCAATCCCGCCCCTTTAGCTCAATAAGAAAAAGCCACTTAAATTAGTACCTGGATCTTTAACTCTCGCACCCTTAGTTGAAGTAAAATATACCTCACTTAAACATTGATAATATTATAGGCTGTCATTGGCTTTACTTTCTAAGAACTGTCACTTCTATCCACTTAGTTATTACTTCTGAAAGCTTTTTTTCCTTAGCTTTCACATCATTGATATCAGTAAATTTGACTATAGCTCTGTCACCAGCAACCCATTCCAATATCCCTGTAGTATCATCAAACAGGTTTTCCTGTCCGATATTATCTTTATTCTTTGCTCCACAATGAAAAATAAGTCGAAAATATCCAGTTCCATGTAGATTAAATGTTATCCTGTCTTCATTTTCAAACTGGAAACTGGGTGCATTCCATTTTATGTGTTCATTGATTTGTTTATTAGCACTTAAAATGATTTTTCGAACTGCTTCTATTTCTTCTTTAAGGGGGTGTTCAAGATTGTCCATAAATTCTACTACTTGTTGATGTCCAGACAATTTCATTGATTTTTTAGCAGATTTTTCAGAAGGTTTCTTATTTTTTGTCACAATATTCTCACTCCTTCAGTTTTCTTATCTTCAAACAAACCGTGTTAACTATTTTTGACAAAAAACCTTGAATTCCTTCTTCAATCCCCTTAGTTTGATACGAATATCTCCAAATGCTCACTTATTCGCACGATTTCATCCCCCTAGTAATAAGACTTTGGGGCAATGGATGTGAGACGATGGGCGAAGAAAGAATTGTAGCCATTTTTAACCATATCGGTGTTTAAAATTGTTGATATAAAAGGCTGATATAAAAGGCTGATATTAGCTGCGTAAAGGCTAGATTAAGCCCATGTTTGAAAAGATGTTGGCATTGTGCCATTTTAAGCAAAATAACTCCGTATTAGGAGCTATTATTTTTATTGTGATAAAATCGCTTTGCTTTTGCACGATTCCCGCAGTCTGCCATCGAACACCAACGTCTGCTACGATTACGGCTTGTGTCCAAAAACAGCCAACCACACGGATACCCTTCACACTTTTTCACCCTACTTAGTTCTTTTTCACAAGTAAGAATGTCTATAGCAGATTGAACAATTGGTGGAAGCATTCCGTCTAATCTTTCTTCACAATTCAAAAATTCCAATGAAAATTTATTTTCACCAGGCACTACTCGCATCATCCCGTAAGCATTACCTAAGGCTTCATTCAAAATAGAAAGATCTTTAGAGGCTGGTGTTTCATTGTTTGATACTAGACTAAAAATATGGTAAATCGATTCCCTCAGCTCAATAGCTTGTTGGAGAACCTCTTTTGCCTTAGAAGGTTGATTTTCTGCTTTTTTTATTAGTAAAAGCGATTGTTGTTTATTAAGAATATTGGCATGCAAACTCCAGTTTACCAGCTTCTCGTAACTCGTCAGCAACTCCTGTGATTTCTTATTGCTATCGTGCCAACTTACTGTATTGGCAAAATCCAAACACAAACGTCCGCCGAGCAAATCATGCTTGTGTACATCTTTATTTATATCAGACATGTGACTTCTCCTTGTCTTACCGTAAGTATTTTGACAGTCCGGATAATATAACTTTGAATTTTTTTATAACCATTATAAAAGGCATTGACAGTTAGAATCAACCACCTCATAATATAACCATCAAAATAATTATAGAGGGTTATATACATCATTGAATAATGTACTGATTTCACTCGAAAGTCGTTTTGCAAAAGTATCTTTGAAATCGGTTCAAAAGGATGCCGCTCACTACGGGCAAATCAATTATTATGAAGACTTTTATTAGACCTGAACCCGGTCGGTATTTCAATTGGTAGTTGTGTGTATGAATAACAAAAATTTATTGGAGGGGCTAAACATGAGTGAAACATTAAGAAACTCGGTTAAAACGATGATAAAGGAAACATTTGAAGGACCCCCAGCTCCTGTAAAAGGAAGTTGGTTCACAAGTTCTGAACCGAATTCTGGAATTTTCGGTGTAATAGAGGGAATGTCTTGCGACCAAGCCTCAATGTCAGTTCATGGAACAACATTGGCTGCACATACTGATCACGTCCGCTATCACATGTGGGGAACCAATGAAATCTTAAAAAAAGGAAAACAACCAGAAATGGATTGGGGAGTTAGTTGGGATATTCATTCAGTAGATGAACAGCAATGGAACCGAATTCGGGAAGGATTGCGAAATGAATACTTAACACTTTTGGAATCGATTGACGCTATTGAATGGAATGAACTACTGGCCAATGAAGTGTTATCTTCTTTGGCTCATTCAATATATCATCTTGGAGCCATTCGACAAATGTTAAAAGTAGTCAAGGTGTAGCTTTGAAATAAAGTTTGATCATTAACCGACTATCGGTACTAGTAGACGTAAAGGTGCACCTGTCAATTTTGGGGCTATCTGTCCAATAAAGTAGCTCTACAATTGAAAAGAAAACCTAGTAGATGATGTCTTTCATTCCCTCAGATCTAAAGCGATTAATGGTACGGAAATCAGGAGTTTGACTGCAACTTAACCACATAAAGGAGATGTTTTCCGTTAATAACTTTTCCATTTGTCTTCCTGAATAAAACTTTTGTGTATAAGCTAGACGATGACTTTGAGTAACGTTTTCGGATGATAGGCAGGACGTCCTCCGCCTTTGTAAGTCTGGAAAAGTAAAGAATCACTCAATTTTTCTAACGCTTCATGAACAATGGTAGAGAGATGATTAGGGGGAATAAGTATTTCAAGGTCTACTAGAAGAACTAACTGATTCATGTTATAGTTGATGAAAGAGATATGATCATATTTCATAAAAAAATCGTTCCTTTCTTTGATAATTTTGTGTGGTAACTTCATTATACAAAGTGGAACGATTTTTTTGTCTTTTTCACTTAAAAAGCAACAATGATGCCCCAAAAGTCTAATTAACTAGACTTTTAGTCATCCTCAACGATCTTCTAGTAAAGTGCTCGTTATTTAAATAAGACAGATGTGTAACTCATTTGCTTTACATCTTATTATTTATTCATCTTTCTTATATAAAAATAGGCCAAAACAGGAAGTGAAATGAAGACTATGTTTATTATATTTCTAACAATTTTGTTGTCGTAAAATATGATAGGTATGGATACTATATTTAAGATTATTTCTATTTTAGATACATCTATACCCATAATACCTAATATTACAGCACCTATCGGTTACTTTCAAACTAAGCTTTTATATTCATTTTCACAAACTAAGTCTAGTTTTTAAATAGGGAATAAACTTTTTTAGATGGAGATTATCATCTCCATAACAAAGGAATCTATTCTAAGAAATCTCATCCTAAACCTATATTTTAAGTACAATCCACATATAAACCAATTTGCTTTTAACAAATTAATATCAATATTAGTGCCCTTGGGTTAAGATTTTGTTTAACGAACCAATCTTAAGTTTTTTTATATTTAATTGCCATACCACTTATTAAAACAACTATCTTAACGATTATATTCAATGATTTTATAGAACTTTACATAGTCAAAATTCTTCTGAAAATAATTCGTCAAAGTAATAATTAATTCGTAATTTTTTCTATTCTACTGTAACAGATAAGGTTTTGACAAAGATTGAAGGTGATCCTATTCCACTTAATGGAAATGACAAATCAGCTCCAATTTCTTCAACATTCATAAGTAATTCATAAAAATTACCTGCAATGGTCATTAGGTTGACTGGAAATTCAATACGGCCATCTTTAATAAAATATCCATTTGCTGCTACAGAAAAATCCCCTGAAACTGGGTTTGCTCCAGAATGTAATCCCGAAAGCTCAGTAATCATTATACCTTCTTTAACTGTAGTAATGATTGCCTCAAATGAAACAGAAGTAGGCTGAATATATAGATTTGATGGACCAACCTTTACAGCACTTTTATAAGAGTCTTTATAGGCATGCCCTGTTGTCTCTGTTTCATCTTTTTTCGCTGTTTTATGATTATGGAGTAAGGTTTTTAAAATCCCATTTTCAACTAATGTAGTCTCTCTAGTTGCTACTCCTTCGCTATCAAATGTTTTGCTCGCTAAACCATCTTTTAAAAATGGATTATCAATCATATGAACCTTTTCATTAGCTATTTGATAACCTTCTTTGCCTTTTAATAAAGAAATTCCTGCTTGTGTATTTTCTGCTGAAAAGTTAGATGCAAAGGTAGCTAAAAGACTTGCCGCTGCATCATTTCTCAATAGGACAGGATAGTTTTTACTTTCAATATTTTTCGAGCCTAGTTGTGATAGTGCTTCTTCTGCTGCTTTTTTTGCAATTTCTTTCGGATTTAGAGAATAGAAGTCCTTCGTTATTTTATACTCTATACCAGTTTTGGTCTCTCCTTCATCCTTTGCAATAACTTCTACAACAATATATAAATAATTCATGCGATCATTTAACGAAAGACCTTTACTATTTAATAGAGATCGTGTAATTGACTCTGATTTAATTAAGCAGTACTCCGTTCCAACGATTCTTGGATCATAGGCAAGTATTTCTTTTTCAATATCCTTTAGTAGCTGAATCTTTTCAGGAATCGTAATCTCATTTAAAGAATTAGAATAAAAATCACCGTTCGTATAACTCTTACTTCCTACAAATATTTCCTCTTTATCATCCTCTTGAAAAATTAAGGAATTTTGCTTTGCACTTTCTACTAAGTATGGGATAGATTCTTCATCGATTTTTTCTGTATAAGCATACCCCATCCTTCCATCCAAGATTCCGCGAAAGGATATCCCACTATCTTCTGCAATTTCGTATTGGTCAATTTCACCCTTATATATTTGACAGCCAAAAACCTCTTTACCTTCAAAATAAAGCTCTACCTCTGAAAAACCGACTTGAATAGCTGCATTGAATAGCTTATCCTTAAAATCTAATAGATTCATCAGTTTCTCCCCCCTACTGTTATTTCACTTACGCGGATCATAGGCTGACCTACATTTACTGGAATGCTTCCACTTAGAGCACCGCACATACCTGCGCCATGACCTAGATTATTTCCAACCATATCGACATGCTGTAATGTATTGGGACCATTTCCTATTAATGTTGCCCCCTTTAATGGCTTTCCAAGCTTTCCATTTTTTACTTCATAAGCTTCCATTACTGCAAAATTGTAATCCCCTGTAGCAGGATTTACTTGTCCACCGCCCATATATTTAGCATAAATGCCGTGTTCAGTATTAGCGATAATCTCATCAGGTGTTGATTTTCCTGGTGCGATATACGTATTTGTCATCCGTGAAGTTGGAGCAAACCGAAAAGATTGCCGTCTTCCCGATCCCGTCGATTCCATACCCATTCTTCTTGAATTGAATTTATCAATTAAATATCCTTTTAATATTCCATTTTCAATCAGTACATTTTTTCGTACAACTTCTCCTTCATCATCAATATTAATTGAACCCCATTCATTTATTAGTGTTCCATCATCAATATAAGTCACAATATCTGGTGCAACTTTTTCTCCTAATCTATTTGCAAAAACGGAGTGATTTTTAGCGACTGCAGTTGCTTCTAAGCCGTGCCCACATGCTTCATGAAAAATAACACCACCAAATTCATTATCAATGATAACTGGAAACTTTCCACTAGGACATGGGCTTGCATCGAGCATCGTTACTGCAATACGTGCAGCTTCCTTTGCGTAATGATCCATATTTAAATTTTCAATAAATTCGAAGCCTTGGTGTGCACCAGGACCATAAAAACCCGTTTCCATTTGTTGATCTCTTGTTGCGATTGCTTGAATTGCCATTCTGCTTCTAACGCGCTTATCTTCAATATACTTACCTTTTGAATTAGCAATTAATACATTTTGCTCTTCATCTGTGTACTGTACTTTAACTTGTGATATGCTAGAATGATAGTTCATAGCAGTATCAGATGCTTTTTTCATCACTCCCACTTTCCTAGCTTTCTCAATTCCTTGTGGCATGAGCTCGATGGGATGCTTATTAACAAATGATTCCGGTATAAGTGGAGCAAGCTGTATAATTGAGATTCCTTTGATTGCGTGTGCCGCATTTTTTGCTGCTTTTAATAAACCATCTTGACTGAAATCCGTTGTATATGCATACACACTTTGTAATCCTTTAAACACACGTATCCCAACTCCAAAATCTCTTCCCGATAAACTTGTTTCAATTCTTCCACTTTGCATTGTCATATTATTTGTAAAACGATCTTCCACAAATATTTCAGAAAAATCCCCACCAGTTGATAAAGCTGCATTTAAAACATTTTCAATTACCAATTTATTTAGCATAGCTTCCTCCTCAGATACTTATTAATATGAAGATTCTGAATGTTTTTTCTTTCTTGAGACTAAGTATATGATGTTAACTGCTGATTTTCATCCTTTTATTGATTGATTTCTTCTCCGTCTTTAGAAGTAGGGGCAGATTCTAGCATCCGAAATTGCTTCGGACTTTTGCCTACACTATTCTTAAAAACCTTTGAAAAATAATGCTGATTTTGAAATCCTGTTAAAGCTGATATTTCTTTAATTGACATATCTGTTTCTACAAGTAGTTTTTTTGCCTCATTCATCCTGCATTCTGTAAGGCTCTCTCGAAATGTTTTATTTGTTTTTTCAACAAATAAATGGCTTAAATAGGTTGGATTTCTCCCAACAAAATTTGCTAAGTCTGTTAAATCCAAATTCTGCTTCCAAAAATTAAGCTCGATATAATGTAGACACTTTTCAATAATATCCAAATGATTACTTCTACTTATTTCAAGTACAGCATCTAATATTTTTGTAGTAAATATCATTAACCTTTGGACGATTCTAAATATTAATGGCTCATATAAAATCGTATCGAAAATTTTTAAGTATTCTTGCTCATAGATATTTTGGTCTATATTGGCAGATTTCATATGCCTACGGATTTGTGCCAATATACTTGTTAAACGAATTCGCAATAAACTTGGGTCTGGATAGGAATCTGTAAATTTTAAAAACTCTCTAACTAAAAAATCGGAAATACCTTCTTTATTTCTTTCATTTAAAAAACAAATCCATTGTCTTTGTTCATTCGGAGTCAAAAATGGATCAATAAATCTCCATTTTAATTCTTTATTAAAACTCAATACTTGCTGGTAGCCAACAAAAAAAGTGACTTCTGTCATCTTTTTCGTGTGAAGATATTTTTCATGTATCGTTATTTCGGGATTCGTTTCAGAATTGATAATAATACATAATGGTTCATGTTCAGTTTCTTGCCAATCATGCATAAGACGTTTACAAATCATATCCCAGTCTATATTATTTGTTGTATCAAATAAACAGATCGTCATATCACTTAAAGGAAAAATCGAAGGTGGAACAGGAAAAAGATAGTCTTTTAAATATAAATTAAATTTTGATAATTGTTTAGTCTTTTCTAGTTGAAAAGCGATAAAAACATATCGTTCAGCTGTTTTATTCTCTTCTAGAAACAAATGATCATAAACAACCTCTTCCTGAAGAATCATAGTTGGAGCAGCATGAAAGTGTTGCTTTTTACTATCAAGCTCTCTTATAAAAAAATGAATATGATTTAACAGCTCCTGAGGTGAGAATGGTTTAATGAGAAGGCATTTTGTCCCAATATCAATCGCTTTTTTTGCAGCTTCAAAGGTTGCTTCCATTGTTAGCGATATGATGTACGGTTCATTTATTTTTATTACCTTTTTAAAGGAGTCTTCACTTCCAATATTCATTTCATATATAAATATATCCGGTTTTTCATTTTCAAGAACTGATATTGTATCTAATATATTTGTCGCAACTTTTACTTGAACATTTGAAATGGAGGATTCAATCAGCCACTTAATTCCTTTTGCTTCGAATTCATCATGATCCGCTATTAACATTTCAATCACTTTTTTCACCTCAAACAAAGCAGGATATCCATTTCATTATCCCAAAGACAGAAAAATTGGTAAAGTCGCATTATATGAAGCAAATTCCTCAACTTCCTTGATGATCGGAAAATCAAAAAGTAATGAAACTGTATTTGAAGGCGCTTTAATATGTAGTTACCCATATTCCAAAAATTCTTTATTTCCCAAACAAAAAAAACGGACATTTCTGAATGTCCGTTTCAGCTTAATTTTCTATACTTCCCTTCAAAATATAGTAGCGGCTTTCCTTCATTGATTTGTATATCGGTCACTTCACCAATTACGAGCATATGATCCCCTGCTTGCTTCAATTCATATTTTTTACAAGCAATAGCTCCTAGTGATTCCTTTAATATTGGTTGACCAGCTAAACGATTGAAATCTATTGGTTGATCACTCTGCTTTTGATTTGCAAAAATCATTGAGTAGTCCTGCTGGTCTTCCTTAAGAAAGCTAATGGAGAATTGATCTGCATTAACAAGCTTCTCATACATTGATGCTTTTTCGTCTATCGAAACTAAAACGAGCATTGGCTCTAATGATACAGACATAAATGCATTTACCGTCATGCCATGAATATCTCCATCTATTTCTGTCAACACAACAGTGATCCCCGTTGCAAATCTACCCATTGCATCACGAAACTTTCGATGATCCATAAAAAATCCCCCTACAATCAAAACAAAATAAGAATAATTCACTTTCTCATCTATTTTAAACCCTGATTTTTTTAATTACAAATTCTTCATTACATTCCTTTAATGACGCGTTGTGACTGACGTATTTTTTTCTTATGTCCTGAAATCAAAGTTAACACGATAACAAAAATGAAAAAGAAGCTAGACAATTGAAATAAGACGGAAGTCGATACAAATTGTGCGAGAATACCAAAAAATAATCCACTTAATCCAATTCCTAAGTCAATAGCAGAGTAAAACATTCCGTTAGCAACACCACGACGATCTGGAGTAGTTTTCTGAAGTACCCATGCCTGTAAGGTAGGAATGAGTGAACCATACCCAGCTCCAAAAAGAATACCAGAAATAATAATATACGTATTAGAAGTAGCTAAGGATAAAATCCATAATGCTGAAAATGTAAGGACAGAGCAAACAACTATCAATCCTTTAGGTCCCTTCCTATCAAACCACCTACCAGTGATTGGTCGAACGATTGTTGCAGTAATTGCATTACATAAATAAAATAAATAAATTTGATCTAATCCTCTCTCCGTACTAAAAATGACAATAAAAGTTACGATTGTTCCATAGCCAAAGTAGCCATTAATGTAATTAACGCGGGATACCAGCCTGATTTTTCAATTAAAGATCCGAAAAATGAAAAACGAACATCATCTGCGGATTTATTTTTCACACTGTTTGGTGTTTTATACTTCACAATCGCAAGTAATGACAATGCAACTATAGTTAATATTGTTGATACAATGATAATAACTGAAAAAGAAAAATACCCAAACTCGGAGCAATGATCATTCCGATCGTTGCTGAAAGTCCGAAATACCCCATCCCTTCACCTAATCTTTGATTAGGTACTATATCAACTGCTGCTGTACCATTTACTGTTGTCGACCATCCCCATCCTATTCCATGTAATAAACGAATGAATAAAAAAATAAAAACCAATTGAGATATTGGATAGACAACAGTAAATAGTAATAATCCCACTGCACCAATGATTACTAATGCTCTACGTTCTTTATATTCGAGAAAATATCCAATAAAGGGACGAATAATTACGGCTCCAATTGAAAATAGGGATGTTGCAAGACCAATTTCAAACCCAGAAGCACCTAACGATTGTATATAGGGAGGGATTGTTGGAATTAACATTTGAAAACCCATAAATACAAAGAGATTCGCAATCACAAGCAATGTAAATGATTTTGTCCATAAAGGTTGGTTCATTTTTTTCCTCCTCTCACAAAATGAATCCAATATTAACTTTTTTTCGAATGACGAAATATTATTAATCCATCATACTACAAAGCTTCATATTAAAATATAGATTTTTAATAACTTTCTAATAATATTTTCGTCAGAATTCACCATGTTATAATAATGAAGAAAATGATATTGGAAAGGATGAAATAATGATTCCGTGTCGCTTACAACCTGGAGATGAAATACGAATAATCTCCCCATCAACGAGTATGGCAGTCGTAAAAGGAAAACAGATTGATATCGCTGTAAAAACATTAGAGTCTTTAGGATTTAATGTAACCTTTGGTCAATATGTCGATGAGCATGATGAATTTTTCTCAACTTCGATTGAACACCGAGTATCAGACATACATGAAGCTTTTAGAGATTCGAATGTAAAAGGGATTTTAACAGCTATAGGTGGATACAATAGTAATCAATTGCTAAAATATCTAGATTATACTCTTATTAAAAGTAATCCAAAAGTATTTTGTGGGTTTAGTGATATTACAGCCCTCCATTTAGCTATTTATCAAAAAACAGGATTAACTACATATTATGGACCTCATTTTTCAACCTTTGGAATGAAAAAACAATCAGATTACACTATACAGTCCTTTTTAGAGGCAGTAACGAATGATGCTCCAATTGAAATAGAGCCTTCAGACGTCTGGAGTGATGACAAATGGTATTTGGATCAAGAGGATCGAAATTATTTTCCTAATAACTATACGATTCTTCAAGATGGAGAAGCAGAAGGAAAATTAATTGGAGGTAATCTTTGTACATTAAATCTATTACAAGGCACTGAATTTCTTCCTTCATTGGAGGGTTGTATTTTATTTATAGAAGATGATGAAGAGACCCACCCTCTTTCATTTGACCGAGATTTACAGTCACTGCTTCATTTATCGGATATGAATCAAATACGTGGATTACTTATAGGAAGATTTCAAAATCAAACAAATATGACTGATTCTGCTTTAAGAAAAATTATCGAATCAAAGGAAGAATTAAAAGGGATTCCGATTATTGCTAATGTTAATTTTGGACATACAGATCCGATAGCAACGATACCAATAGGAGCACAAGCTACAATTTCAGCAAAAAACGGTAAATTGGAACTATTGGTTGAACAATAATTCTTTCAGCGAGAGGCTATTTTTTGTAGCCTCTCTGTTTTCTTATTGGTTCATAGAATCTTCTTTTTTCACTTGAAATTGTCCCTTTAATTTTGTTTCGCCTTCATTGTTTTTTATAAAGATGTCTCCTATTAGTCTTGTTTCTCCTTCAACGATTATCTCATCTACAATATTTCCCTCTACAAATAATTGCTCCCCTGGTCTTGTCATTGCTGAAAATCGAACTTTAAACTTACGTAAGTTTTTTCTTGGAAACCATTTCCCTATTGCACTTCCACCCATTCCCATAATAAGCATGCCATGAGCAATTACTCCACCTAAGCCTGCTTCTTCGGCAATAGGTACGACAGTGTGTATCGGATTAAAATCACCTGATGCGCCTGCATATTTAACAAGCTGTGAATGTGTAACAGCTGGAATATGTATTTCTTCTAAATTCCTCATATTTTACCCCTTTCTTTCGATAATATTTGACTTACTAATCAAGACTACTTGTCCATCCCTTTTGTAAACTACTTCAATTGTAATAAAATCCATTCTCCTCTTCTCAATATGTGAAATCACTTCTGCAGAACAAGAAATGATGTCTCCTGCTAAAATATCCGAATAATATTCATACTCTTGTTCTCCATGAAGAACCATTAATGGATTAAGATCAAGCTTGTTAATTAAAGTTTCAAAATCTAAACCACCCCACATTTCAATAACGGTTGGGAATGTGGGAGGAATAGGTATTCCTTCATACCCTTCGTTGATAGCTGTATACTTGTCATAATATATTGGATTATTATCACCAATCGCCATAGCAAATTCCTTTATCTTTCCAGGCTCAATTTGAAAAGAATCAATAGTAAATGTTAAGCCTGTTTTATTCATATAATCAATCCCTTCATATCCAATCTAAATAATATACTTCTGCACAAAGTATTCGCAATAATGATCATGAAATCCTTTTAAAAATGTTCAAAACTTATAATCCCAATATTTTCTACATTTATTTTACAGCAAGAATATGATTGTTGGGCAAAATAATAAAAAATTGTTTACACTTTTAAAATTATTGAATAAAATATTATCATCTTAAAAATTTTCATTAAGGAAACTTTTTTGTTTTTAGTATACATTTAAGCGGGGAGGAAATAAACATTGAGTGAGAAAACACTGCCTAGAAAATGCACCCCTAAGAAAAAAAACACAAATATCTCTGCTGAAGCTGTTTTAAGAGGAGAAGTTACAGGGATTAAAAAAATTCTGCCTTTTTTAGGTCCAGCATTTATTGCTGCAGTTGCTTATATTGATCCTGGAAACTTCGCTACCAATATCACTGCAGGATCTAAATATGGCTATTTATTATTATGGGTTATAGCCATCTCCAATCTTATGGCTGTGCTAATACAATCATTGTCCGCTAAATTAGGAATCGCCACAGGTAAAAATTTGCCTGAAGTTGCGAGAGATCAATTTCCGAAAGGTGTATCCATATTTTTATGGATCCAAAGTGAATTAGTCATTATTGCAACTGATTTAGCTGAATTTATCGGGGCTGCCTTAGGGCTTTATTTACTATTTAATATCCCGATGATTCCTGCGGCACTTATAACTGCCATTGGTTCATTTGCTATATTAGAATTACAACGGCGTGGATATCGTCCTTTAGAAGCTGGAATTGCTGCTATGGTTTTAATTGTCGTTCTCGCTTTCGCTTTCCAAACCTTTCTAGCTAAACCTGACATGGGTGCTGTTCTTGGTGGTATGCTTACTCCAAAGTTTGAAGGAGTTGATAGTATTTTACTTGCGGCTGGAATCCTTGGTGCAACAGTTATGCCGCATGCCATTTACTTACATTCATCCCTTACACAAAATCGGATAATTGGCAGAAATGATGCTGAAAAGAAAAGAATATTTAAATTTGAATTTATTGATATTATTATTGCTATGATCATTGCTGGAGCGATTAATATGTGTATGCTGATTGTTGCAGCAGCATTATTTTTCAAGAATGGATTAGTTGTTGAGGATTTAGATGTTGCATTTCAGGAATTTAATCATTTTGTTGGACCAGTTGCAGCCATTTCTTTTGGACTTGGTTTACTTATCGCAGGTTTATCAAGTTCCTCTGTTGGTACAATGGCTGGAGATGTCGTAATGCAAGGATTTATTAACGTCCGAATAAATTTATATTTACGAAGAGCTATTACAATGATTCCGGCACTCGCTATTATTATTTCAGGTGTGAACCCTACTAATGCTTTGGTCATGAGTCAGGTCATCTTATCATTTGGAATTGCCTTTGCACTCGTTCCGCTCATTATGTTTACAAGTAATAAAAATATTATGGGTGTATTAACCAATCATAAAGTAACTACAACCATTGCATGGATTGTGGCAGCACTAGTAAT
Organism: Heyndrickxia sporothermodurans; assembly: GCA_018333075.1. GTDB lineage: Bacteria > Bacillota > Bacilli > Bacillales > Bacillaceae_C > Heyndrickxia > Heyndrickxia sporothermodurans_A. The sequence continues at coordinate 106,413 of BORH01000002.1, forward strand.
ATTATTAAACTTATTTTTATTAGTTGAAACATTTAGATAAAGGTAATATATATTTTACAATATTAGAAAAAAGTCGTGATGTTTAATATCACGACTTTTCCTTTATTTCATTGCTTCAATTGCAGCAGTAGCCAATATTTCGGATCCAGTAAATAATGCATCACGATTAAATGTCATATTGGGATGGTGAAGTCCAGGGCTTAGGTCACACCCGAGACCAAGCATAGTAGCTTTTAAACCAGGCTGTTTAATGGAATAATAATGAAAGTCATCCCCGCCGGTTGTTTGGATTGGCGGTACATATTTATCTAAACCAATCACTTTAATAATTGCATCTTTCATTATATTCATAGCTTCGTTATTTAAAACAGCAGCAGGGCAATTTGAACTAATCTTAAAAGGAATTTTCACTTCATAAAATCTTTCTAATGCATCGATCATTAAATCTATTTTTCCTTGCATTTTTTCCATTGCTTCGTTCGTTTGTGTTCTCATGTCCATACTGAATTCAGCATGACCTGGAATAATGTTTGAGCTATCTCCACCAGCTAGAAATTTTGTAAGCTTAACCGATGAAGGTACAAGTGGATCAATATGAATCGTTTTAAGCATTTGATCAAGGGTTGCACCTATTTCTATTGCATTTGCTCCTAAATGTGGACGAGCACCGTGAAGATCATTTCCAATAATATTTCCATTGATAAATCTACACGCACCATGAATGATCATAGGTGAGCAGAAACCACTTTTTATTTCTTGAATAGGACGTAAATGTACACCAAATAAATAATCTACATCATCCACTACATTATTTTCAACCATACATAAGGCACCCTGACCTTTTTCCTCTGCAGGCTGAAAAATAAACCGAACGGTTCCATTTAATGGGAACTTATTGAGTAGAAAAAGCACTCCTAACACGATTGTCATATGTGCATCATGTCCACATGAGTGGTTCGCTTGAAATATCCCATTTACTTCTTGCCAAAGTGCATCAATATCCGCTCGAATTGCCACTACTGGATTACCACTGCCAATTTCCGCAACAAGACCTGTACATTTTTTAAATGTTTTTACACGACACCCTTCCTTTTCAACAATATTTTTAAGAAATTTAGTTGTTTCCCATTCCTCCCAGCTAATTTCTGGATGTTGATGAAGATGATGAAAAATCTTAAGAAGACTTCCCTTCACTTCATTCGAGCAAGTAAACATAAATATCCTCCTTCATAAAAATACACAATATCTATTTTATGGTTTTTATTTAAAAATTAAAATGCACTCAATTAACACATCTAAATATCGCTTCACTATACAATAGTTTATAGTGTATGCATACTTTAAGTGATTTAGTTAGACTATTTTCTCAAGTTTATGAGCCTTTTCTTCATTATAAAAATAAAAAGGAATAATGGACTTTGCCATTATTCCTTTTTAAAGTCGTTATATTTCAATCTAAATAATGATGTAGATACAAACAAATGCCTATATGGATTTTTTTATTAAATCTGGTAACCAGCTATGTAGATTTTTAAAAGAGAATCCTAAATCTGTAGCTTTTTTATTTGACATCGACCATGAGCTTGGAATCGCATATGGTGTTTGTTTTTCTTCTTCTTCGGTAATTTCTACTTTTGCTTTTTTTCCAGTAGCTTCTTCAAGTAGCTTAATGAAATCGCGTAAAGTCACTACCCCATTTGTACAAGCATTAATTGGTCCTTCAAATTCAGTTGAAGATATCCAGTTTAAAAATTGTCCTGCCTCCTCCTCATGGATAAAGCCCATTGAGGCATCAAGATTTCTTAAATAGATTACTTCATCATTTAATATTTTTTGAATATAAAACTTTAATCTATTTGTGTAGTCATTTTCACCAAGTACAATAGGGAACCTTACTGCAACTACTGGAAAATTCGCCTCTTGGAAAAAAGCAGCCTCTGCTTGACGCTTTCCTTCTTGATAGGTTATGGCTTCCTTTTCATTTACTTCAATTGGATATGTATACGGATTAAAATCCTCCTCCGTTAATTCTTTTTTTCCAAAATCATATACAGATAATGTTGAAGTAAAAATATATTTCTTCGTATTATTATGAAAAACCTTAATTGCATTTATCGCATCCAGTGAGGAATAACAAATTTGATCAAAGATGACATCCCACTCTCTACCTGAAAACACTGATTGAAAAGAATCCATATTGTTTCGATCAAAAATAACCGATTCGATTTGCTCTGAAAATGGAAGCGGAGTGCTCCCCCTTGTTGCTACAGTTACTTTTACATCTTCCTTTAACAATTGTTTAACAAGTTGGACACCAAAAAATCGCGTTCCACCAAGTACTAAAGCTGTTTTCATTCTTATCCCCCTTACAAAAGTATTTATTTAATAATTCTACTTCGATTAAAATACTCCTTTATTTACAATCTATTAAAAAAGAACATCTCTTTATATATATTAGAGATGTTCTTTCTGTTTATTTTGCTTTTATGGGATTAGGGTTCATAAAGGATCTATGCATTTCGATAGAACGTTTTGTCGTACTTTTAACTGCTTCTTTAATTGCCCGATCTCCACCAAATTGTTTCAATGCTAATAAACCAGCTTCAGTTGGTCCATTAGGTGCCGCTACGTTTTTACGTAACTCTTCTGGAGAACCTAATTTGGATAAGACCATTTTCGCTGCACCAAGGACTGTTTGAGATAAAATCGATCGAATTTGCTGCACAGATAACCCGCCTTCAATTCCCACTTGCTCCATCTGTTCCATAATAAGCTGGACCACTATCAGCAATTCCTGTAAAAACATCCATGTTTTGATCTGGTATTACATATACCTCACCAATACTTCTAAGTAACATTTTTGCCCATTCTAATTGGCTTTCTGTTACATGATTTCCAATCGATATAGCCGTAGCTGATTCACCGATCATACTAGATGTGTTGGGCATTACACGAATGACTGGCTGGTTTACTAATTTATCTTCATAATAATCAAGTGGAACACTTGTAATTACTGAAAGAATTAGCTGATTTGAATGTATTGAGTGATTTAGTTTTTCAAGAATTTCTTCAATATTTTTAGGCTGTACAGCTAATACAATTAGATCAAATTCTGATAACTGAGTATTGATTATCATATATATTAATCTTAAATTTAAATTGTAGTTCTTTAAGCCGGTTATAATTGCTTTTATTTTGAACATAAATATCATTCGCAGGAATCATCGACGACTGGATAAGACCAGAAATGATTGCCTCAGCCATCGGACCTGCTCCAATAAATAAAACTTTTTGGTTTTGTAGCATAATTTCTCTCCTTTTCAATTCCTTCATCGTAACATGTTCAGAAAGAATGACAAGGCGAATTTTTAACAGGTATGGTTTTTTATACAATTTTATTATTCGTAGAAAAATGTAAAAAAACTGACAAGAGTTGAATGAAAAATGAATAGGAAATAACCTATTTGAGAAAGAAATCTATTAATAAATGAATCAAGGAGGAATTATATTGAACCCCTCAATCTATGTCAAGTGGAGTAATCAAAATATCAAACTTACATGGCTTCCAAATTTTATCCCTGAGCAACATTTAGTGACAAGTTCACACGGATTTTGTTTTTATCAAGGTAAAATATTATTAGTAAATATATCTGGTAGGGGCTATACAAATCCCGGTGGGCACCTAGAGGATAACGAAACTCCTGAGGAAGCATTTATTAGAGAAGCTTATGAAGAAGCTTATGTTAGAGGAAATACATACTTTCTTGGGGCTATTGAAGTAAATCATGAAGAAAATCCACTTTTTGATACAAATGGAAAGTATCCATTAATTGGCTATCAAACTTACTTTCGAATGGATATTACAGATTGTCTTCCATTTCTAAGTGAAAATGAATCTTCATCTCGAATTTGGGTTGAGCCTTCACTTATCAAGTATGTTATTAACGATCACGACTTAGTTTTAAATATTTTAGAAGAAGCACAGTTAAGGTAACGTGATTTTCTGCAAAGTGTCTATTACCATTATCTACTTTAATATCCACTTCTTTAGACCTTACCACTATATTTAGTAGGATGGTGTCTGACACTTTGCATTTAATTAGCCTCTTTATTAACGCCCAACTTTTAATCATTTAATAATTGTTTAATTTCCTCTTGTAATGTAGAAGGTTTGACAGTTGGGGAGTGTCTTGAAACAACTTCACCTTTTCTATTAATAAGAAATTTTGTAAAATTCCATTTGATCGCTTTAGTACCAAGTAACCCAGGTGTTTCTTGTTTCAAATATTGAAACAACGGATGAGCCTCTTTCCCATTTACAATAATCTTTTGAAACATCGGAAAGGCAACTCCGTAATTTAAAGAACAAAACTCTTCAATTTCCTTCTCGTCGCCTGGTTCTTGATTTTTGAATTGGTTACAAGGGAAGCCTAAAATTTCAAATCCTTGATTTTGATACGTTTCATACAAATCCTGCAATTCCTTATATTGTGGAGTAAAACCACATTTACTTGCTGTATTAACGATCAATAGTACCTTTCCTTTATATTTGTCCAGTGATTGTTGTTCTCCATTTAATCGAAGAGCATCAAATTGATAAACGCTCATCTAATTCCCCTCCCATTTCAAATTGATTAACTGGTCAATCCAATCGATCCCTTCACATACAAATTCCTTAGTTGGATTTGTATGTGGGGTATGCTCCAACACAAAGTAAACATGAGAACAAGTAGATAAATACTCAATAATTTCCTTAAGCCGATAATGTTTAAGATCTTCCTCATATGAGGGATGTACGGGTACCCAAATATATTTATCACCCTGAAATTCAATATTATGTAAATGAACTACTTTTATTTGTTCCTTCCATTTTTGGATGTACGTAATCGCCTTGTCCTCCATAGCTATTAAATAATCACCAATATCAATACAAAGGTAAATCCCATACTCAGCCCATAGTTCAATCGGAAATTGATGCAGGTATTGAATTCCCGCTGGAGATCGTTGTACTCCAAGCTTTGGTTCACATACAATCGGAATGGAATATCTCTTTTGTAAAATCGATAACTTTTTCAAACCATTTTCGATAATGGAATTACTATTAGAAGAAGAAGCTGACTTAAAATAAGGAAAATGAACTAAGATATAATCTGCATTCAAATTTGCCATTCTGGCTACCTCAGATTCAAACTGACACCAAGCGGTCTCAGGTTCAAATTGGACCTTTTCCAGTAGGTCATATTTACTTTGATTTCGAAAAAGAGGTGAATGCAAAGCAAACGATACGTCATATTTTTCTTTCAGCTTGATAAATTGTTGGAAAGCTTTTTCGTTTGGAAATTCTCCTATTTCAATATGATTGATTCGTGGATGGAACAATTCGATAAATTTGTTTGGATTTGTTAATATGGTACTTCCAGAAATTCCGAGTTTATGAGCCATTTTATATCCCCTTTAATCATTTATATTTATTTTAATACATGAAATGTTAAATGAAAAAGAAAATTGGAGACGAATTAGCCACTCTACACTTTACAAGTATATTACATGTATGACCTGATGAACGAACGAAAAACTGAGGACTTGCAATAAGGTTTTAAAAGCTAACATATTTCTAGTTAATAATTGGAAAGTATTACGTTTTTACAAATAAAAAAACGCATGGACATCACATAAGTAACACCAAGCGTCTAATAATAATAATTACAATTTATCTTAAAAATAATTGTCCCATTATTTCTTTCTCCACGATTGAACCGATATTCCATTAACTTCTAGTTCTTTTCTTACTTTTCTAGCAAATTCAAGTGCGTGTTTTCCATCACCATGAATACAAATTGTATCTGCCTGTATGGGAATTTCTATCCCTTCTACAGACATGACCACTCCCTCTTTTACCATCCGAATAACTTGATGGGATGACTCACTATCATCCGTGATTAGTGCATTATTCATTTTTCTCGGAGTTAATGTTCCATCTTCCTGATAAGTTCGATCTGCAAACACCTCTTGTGCAGTACGCAGTCCAATTTTCTCTCCTGCTTTCACTAAATGACTACCAGCGAGACCATATAAAATTAACTCCGAATTAACATCATAAATAGCCTCCGAGATCGCTTCAGCTAAATTAGGTTGGACAGCAGCCATATTATACAAGGCTCCATGTGGTTTGACATGTTGCAAATTTCCCCCTTGGGCCTCAACAAACGCTTGTAATGCTCCGATTTGATATACAATGATATCATACGTCTCCATAGGAGAAATATCTATATTTCTTCGTCCAAATCCAACTAAATCTGGAAAGCCAGGATGTGCACCAATAGCCACTCCTTTATCTAGGGCAATCTGTACTGTCTTCCTCATGATAGAGGGATCACCTGCATGGAATCCACAAGCAATATTAGCCGAAGTTACAAAATTTAATAATGCTTCATCATTCCCTTTTTCATAATTACCAAAGCTTTCACCCATATCACAATTTAAATCGACAATCATTTTTATTTTTATCTCCTTATTCTATTTTTAAATGAACCAACCTAATAAAAGTCACTGCTTATTCATTTTTTGATCATTAATTCAATGCCTATTTTTACTGTTTGGATCATTTTCTCTTTTTTCTTTAACTCTAATTGAGCTTCCCTTAATGTAATTTCTTGAAAACGAATTTTTTCCCCAGGTTTGCATTGTGCTAAAAGGGGAAGATCCACCGAAGCAATATAACCGATTTTCGGATACCCTCCTGTTGTCTGACGATCTGCCATTAGAATAATTGGTTGTCCATCAGGGGGAACTTGAATCGTTCCCATTGATACACCCTCCGAAATCATTTCTAATGGCAGAGATAATTCAAGAGGTTCGCCAGATAAACGATATCCCATTCGATCTGATTGGGAAGAAATAATAAATGATTGTTGAAAAAAAAGATTTTTGCTTAATCCAGTAAACTTTTCGAATTGCTGTCCACGAATGACTCTAATTATTTTATTTTTATAAAGCGGAATAACATTTTCACCAATTAACCATTCCGTACTTAAAAAACGCTGTGTCTCTAGTTGATTTAATAGCTGTTTCTCAAGAAGTGAATTTAATAAAGTCGGTTGTAGTGTTAATATGGAATCACCCTTTTTCAATGGACGTCCTTTATATCCTCCTATTTTAGCTCTAACATAAGTACTACGACTTGCGAGTACTTTAGGAACATCAATGCCACCTGCTAAAGCAATATAAGCTCTACAACCTTTTCTCGCTGATCCCATATTTAAAATACTGCCTTTTCTAATGAGCACGGGGCGCCCGGTTGGAACCGGTTCGCCATTAATTGTCGGTGAAAAATCGCCTCCACTTATGGCAATGAGTTTTGTTTCGTGAAATAGAAGCTTTGGCCCATTTAAGGTCGTTTCCATCACTGCTTCTGTTTCTTTATTTCCGACAAGGAGATTGGCTAACCTTAACGCAATTTTATCCATTGGTCCAGAAACACTTACTCCCTGCTGTTGATAACCATGGCGGCCCAAATCTTGAATCGTAGTATATAAGCCAGATTGAAGTACTTCAACGCACATGATTAACCTTCCTCCCAACTTGCAAATTCTTCAGCAGTTATCGATCGAAAGCGAACAAAATCACCTGCATTTAGTAAGCTAGGATGGTCCTTTTCATTTCGAAATAATCTTATTGGTGTTTTTCCGATTAACTGCCATCCACCTGGACTTTCAATCGGATAAATTCCTGTTTGTGATCCACCAATTCCAACACTTCCCTTTGGTATTTTTACTCTAGGTGAACAGTGACGTGGTGTAGCAATTCTTTCGTCCATACCACCTAAATATGGAAAACCTGGAGCGAAGCCTATCATATAAACGAGATATTCAGATTTCGTATGAATTTGAATCACATCATTTATTGAAATTTCATTATATTTAGCAACATATTCTAAATCAGGTCCAAACTCACCACCATAGCAAACAGGAATTTCAATGATATTTTTTTTCTTAGATGCCGTGCTCGCAAGCTGTACTAGTATTTGTTTTAGTGTTAATTGTACAGCTTCATATGGATAGTCATTTCCGAGTTGAAATAGACGAATAGGGTCGTAATATACAGTTAGAGTTGTAAAACCTGAAACGATTTCAATCATCCCATCAAAGGGATGATTGCGTAAATAGTCGAACATGTTTATGACTTTTTGATGTATTTGTTCATCAATTTGATTCCCTAGCTTAATAATTATTCCCGAGTCTCCAAGAGGAGAAAATTCATACCCGTTCATTCTTTCCCCTCCTTCATCTACAATAACTGGTAATTCATATAATTATTTTAATTCAGCTGACCGCCTTGAATGACAATATCCTCCTCAAAGTTGACTGCTGCATCAATCGCAATTTCTAGTCCTGATACTATCATATCAAGGGACATACTGGGACTTGCAGGACGATGTACTGTTTGCTCTGGGAGAAATGGAATATGGATGAAGCCACCTTTGATTGATGAGCTTTTATTTTGTTCAATCCTATTCATTAGACCATAGAAAATATGATTACAAACGAAAGTACCTGCAGTTTGTGAAATGGAAGCAGGTATCCCTTTTTCCTGCATGTTTTTCACCATTGCTTTAATTGGCAGGGTAGACCAATAGGCTACAGGACCTCCAGCAATAACTGGTATGTCAATAGGTTGATTTCCTTCATTATCTGGGATACGCGCATCATCTACATTGATTGCTACTCGTTCAACAGTAATCGATGATCGACCACCAGCTTGTCCAATACAAATGACAATATCCGGATGACTACTTTGAATTGCATTTGATAAAGTTTCTATCGATCGTTTAAAAACAGTTGGAATTTCGCATATTTCAATACTATAATTTTCAGTTCTTTTTCCTTTTAATAATTTTATGGCTTCTAAGGCAGGGTTTACTTTTTCACCACCAAATGGGTCAAAACCCGTAACAAGTACTTTCTTCATTATTCTTCCTCCAATTCTACTACTCTCCGATTTTCATAACTATTTTTTTCTTCACAAAGATTCTGCATATTGGAAAAGCAATTCTGAGTATCTCTAAGCGATAACGAAAATTTGTGCAAGCTAGATTTGCATAAATTCCCATAGCATTATTCTTAAGTTCCATATCAGCAGTTTCAATTTATGTTGTTTCGAAATTCCAATTATATTTAGAATTATTATTTTCATGATAATCTTCATAAAACTCAAAATCAATGATAAATCACTCCCTATTTCATAAAACAGCTGAAATAAAATAAAAAGCAGTGAATCAGGATCACTGCTTAATAGGATTCAAATATATATTATTTTTAAGAAAAAATTATTTTCAAAGAAAAGGCATATCACTTCCGAAAATAACGTTTTGTCACAAAGTTTTCCCTTTCCAATTTTCAGAAATCCTTTTACAATAAATATAGAAATTTAAGGAGAGAAATACGATGAATAATATATGGATTCCTATATTGAGTATAATGGTTATTATTTATATAGTGATTGGAATTTTCCTTGTTCGCTTTTTAAAAAAGAATAAAAAATAATAGCCATTTGAGCAGAGAACTCATTTTTTTCATAAATAAGAACGATTACATTTCTTGGTTATTAACGGCCATTTTTTCCCATCTACATACCCATTTATAAAAATATAATAAGGTTAGTAATAGAAATGGATCAACTAATGCCGAATATCCTAAATTCCACCATCCATAATGAAAATATCCCCAAGGCTCAGGCAATAATGTAAGTGTTTCGTAAAACAATATCGAAAAATACCAAGCACTGAAATATAAAATACGTTGACGTAAAGACTTTTCTAATGGAAACCAATTTAAGAACATCATATTTACTGGGGGAACGATGAAAATAATTGTAGGAATTGCAAGCCAATCAATTCCTTTTTTAAAATACCAGTAACCATGATATTTAATATCCACATAGACGTCAACTAATGTTTGTAATGATATGGTAAATAACCAAATGTGAACGATTTGATTAATTGTTAGTCTTCTATTTGTACTAAAAGCAACCGTATTAAAAATAAGAATAGCAATTAAGAACCCTATCATTGTATAGAAACTTCCTTTTTCTCATTTTACTTTCTATATTTAGAAAATGAATTACATTCCTAACAATTGATTAAAGCTAAGCTAATCAAGAAATGCCTTTAGCATCCAAATATGTTTTTCTAGTCTTCCTTGTAAATCATTTAATAAATCCAATGTTGGCTGATCATCAAGTTCTTCGGCCAGTTTCCTTCCTGAACCTATAATTTCTTGTACAATTTGACCCAAATCTTTAATTAACTGTTTGATTATTTCACTTTCTTCGTCATCAGCCTGTGCTTCAATTAATGTTGTTTCTTTTAAATACTTAATCATTGTTGCTAAAGGCTTCCCTCCAATAGTTAACACCCTTTCAGCTACCTTATCCAAATCCTTAGCCATTTCATTATAAAGTTCTTCAAACTTATTATGTAATTCAAAGAAATGCTTCCCTTGAATAAACCAGTGATACCGATGTAATTTTATGTACAAAACTGCAATATTAGATAATTCCTGATTTAAAAAATTGATTAATTTTTGATTCTCCATTAACAAGGTTCCTTTCTAAAATTATTTACTATTATTTTCTCCCTAAAATTCAGTCCTACCCTTAAAAATCAAAAAAAACACAGGTACTTTTAAGAACCTGTGTTTACACAATATTAATATTCAATTTCTTCATAATCCTTTGGTTGTGGCAAGGGTTGACTCGGTAATTTTTTTTTTCTATTTGTATTTGAATTTTTATTGATCCTATTAGGGTTATTTTTTTGAATAGGTTGATTCAATTTGCTTCACCTCAAGATTATTTTGAGAAAAACAGTTAAAAATATTCCTATCTAAAATCTGTAAATTTAGTCGTATCTTTATTTAGCCTAATGATAAGATTTTTCGGTATAAGTAACAGTAGATAACCTAATAAGCCTCCAATTGTATTGAGCATGATATCATCTACGTCAAATTCCCCTACATGAAATAATAGCTGAAATGTTTCTACTTGAAAAGTTAATAAAAACGTTAATATTAATATTTTCATTATGCCATTTAGTCTTTTTATTAGTAACGGAGCGAGAAAACCTAAAGGTATAAATAGTAAGACATTTCCAAATAAATTTAAAAACCAAATTAAAAATTCAAAATGGTCGTAATATTCAATATACATGTTAATGGTTTTAAACTGAATAATATTATAGTTTTCTTGTGAATCAGGAAGTCGATAACGACCTAGAAAAAGAATATAATAGCTATAATATGAATAAATGATAAAGATTAACCAGAAAATCCATTTCAATCTTTTCTTAATTTGTTTAAGGTTTATGTAGTGGAACATCATTTTCCCCCAAAAAAGCTTTTATATTATCTATTTATTTCAATGCATGGGCAACATTTTCAATTATATCTTATTATTTTCTTTTACTTACCTCAAATATGCATTTTCCATTATTTATAATAAAAAGCAATGAAATCTTCACTGCTTTTGCATTATCTTACGTTTACCTTATTTAAAAATTGAAGAAGGCGCTGGTTGTTAGATTGATTAAATACCTCTTCAGGAGTCCCATTTTCTACAACAATTCCTTGATCCATAAAAATTACCTGGTCAGCAACATCATGCGCGAATTTCATTTCATGAGTTACAACCACCATGGTCATTCCTTCCTTTGACAAATTTTTCATTACCTTCAATACTTCTCCTACAAGCTCTGGATCCAGAGCAGATGTTGGTTCGTCAAAAAGAATAACTTCCGGATCCATAGCCATTGCTCTTGCAATTCCCACTCGTTGCTGTTGTCCTCCAGAGAGTTGGTGCGGATACATATCTCCACGATCCTTTAATCCAACTTTTTCTAATAACCCTAAAGCTTTTTGTCTTGATTCTGCCCTTGACCTTTTTAATACGATCAATTGACCTTCCATAATATTTTCTAATACTGTTAAATGTGGAAATAAATTATAGTTTTGAAAAACCATCCCGGTTTTCTTCCGAATCGCCATCATTTCGTTCAGTTTTAGTTTCTTTTTTTTATCAAATTCAAGCCTTTTTTCACCAATTATTAAACTACCTTTATCTGGAGTTTCTAATAAATTCAAACAGCGTAGAAGGGTGGTTTTTCCTGATCCGGATGGACCAATTATAACAGCTGTGCTACCTTTATCAATTGAGAGGGAGATCCCTTTTAAAACGTCTAAATCATTAAATCTTTTCTTTAGCTCTTGAACTATAATCATTTTATTCCCCCACTACTTTAATGTAGTCTTGTCATATTTTCGTTCTAGAAACGACTGACCAAATGATAATACTGTACTAAAAAGTAAATATATAAATGCAACCTCTATATAAAGCCATAGTGGTTCATATGTAGCTGCTACAATTTGCTGACCCTTTTGAAACATTTCTGTCACAGTAATTGTGGCTGCCAAGGAAGTATCTTTTACTAAGCTAATAAAAGAATTCCCTAAGGGTGGTAAGGAAACTCGCATGGCTTGTGGCAATATTATTCTCCGCACCGCTTGTGATTTTGTCATTCCAATCGAAGACGCTGCCTCCCACTGTCCTTTCGGAATGGAGAGAATGGACGCACGAAAAATTTCAGAGCTGTATGCCCCAACATTTAGTGTAAATCCAATGATTGCGGCTGGAAACGGTGCTAAAGTAATTCCAGCTTTCGGCAATCCATAGAACAGGATGAAAAGCTGTACCAGCAATGGTGTTCCTCTAAATATCCATAAATAAATCTTAGCCAATACTATTAAGGGCTTTATCCTTGAAATTCGAATGATAGCTATTAAAAACGCTAATAATGTGCCTAATATAAATGTAATAATTGATAGAGGTATTGTAAAATATAAACCAGCTTTAAGTATAGGAAAAAAGGAATCTCGAAGGATTCCTAAAATTCGATATGTGGACTCATCTGCAACCATTTTCTTTCCATTCCTTTACTTCGACACATCTGTGCCAAACCATTTTTTTGATATTTTTAAATATGTTCCATCTTTTTTTATCTCTGCAAGTGCACCATTAACTGCATCGACTAATTCCTTCGAATTTTTTCTAAATAAAAAACCATTGCTAGTCGCTTTCTTTTCTTCATATACCACTTTAATAGGAATGTTAGGTTGATGCTTTTTTAAATCTAAATAGGAAAGACTATCATTTATCGTTGCATCTATTCGTTTTGACGTTATAAGATCAATTGCTTGTGTAAATCCATCTACTACTGTATTCGTCGCACCATAATTTTCTGCCATTTTTCGATAATTACTATCTAATGACTGACCTACCTTTTTTCCTTTTAAATCATATAATGATTTTATCGAATGATTATCCTTACCTACGATTAACACAGCCTTTGAAACGATATATGGATCAGACATATCGTATTTTTTTAAACGGTCAGAGCGTATAGACACTTCATTCGCCACTAAATCATATCTATTTGCATCTAAACCAGCAATCATCCCATCCCATTTTGTTTCAATGTATTTGGTCTTTAAATTTAACCGTTTAAACACTTCATTCGCTATATCAATATCAAAGCCTGTTAACTTACCTGTTGAATCATGATAGGTAAAGGGAGAATAAGTTCCTTCTGTACCGATCGTAACTTCCCCTTTTTTCTTTATTTGCTCATAAAGGTTTTTAGATTCTTGATTCCCTTCACCACCTTTTGTTGCACAGCCTGTAATCATAAACAAAGCCACTATCAACATAAGTACTTTCAGTATTCTTCTCATCTTTTACCTCCTCTCTAGGTTTCAATTCTTTCCATAGTGTTTCCTTTGAAAAAAAGGATATGCATCCAGCCTAATTCTGAAAAATATTATCAAAATCATCATTTTTATTGCAGAAAATCACCATCTTAAAGTTTGTACATATAATATGACAAGGAGGTGGTTAAGAATGGTTCAATTATTTCTAGCCGCAATAGTTGCAGGCTTTGCCTTACTTGGTTTAAGTCTTTTACATGTTATAACAGGTACATTTGCTACTGTTGTTGAATTTATTGGTGCTGGAACTGTGATACTTTTTGCAATCGTTTTAATCGTAAATGCTATTATGGCGTTAATAGGAAAACTTAATTCATAATTGATTAAGGATGAAGGAGGTTGCCCTCTTTATGTTCTTTTTAATGGACTTATTCTTATTTTTTTCATAAAAAAAAGTGGGCTATCCCACTTTTTTGTTTTTCAAAACGATAAACTTAATAAAGTTCTATGAAAATATACTATTCAAGATTAACAAATGCTTGCTCTACGTCAATTTTCTTTTTAATCACCTTATTCATGTATAACCAATCTACAATTTTTTCCCAATCACTTTTGTCCTGTTGTCCAAATACATGACGCTTTCCATTCATTAAAGGAATTAAAATATTTAAGCTTTTCTTTTCAACAATATGATCTAATGGAAATGTTTGATTCTCATGCTTAAAAAGAATGTCCAAACCCTTTTGAGGATTCTTCGTAACATCCGCTTGTCCCTTTGATACTGCTCTCCAAAAGCGTTCAAATGTTTTTCTTTTTTTAGCTATTCCTTTTTCACTTGAAATTAAAATAAGCTCATAATAATTAGGTACTCCATAATCAGTCGGACTAAAAGCTTCTACTGGGTGTCCTTCCTTTTCAAGAAGGATTCTTTCATGATTAATATACCCGCCAATAATTCCGTCTACATTATTCGTGGCAATTGCTGGAATAAGGTCAAATCCTACATCGGTCAATTTCACATTTTTGGGATCGCCGCCGTCATTTTTGACCATCGTATGTAAAACTGCTTGCTCAAATTCAATAGAGGAATATCCTATATTTTTACCTTCTAATTCTTTTGGACGATGAATATTGCTACTCTTCGGTACCATTAAATAATTTAATGGTTGACTTACATAAGCAGCCAAAGAAACAACAGGTATCCCCTCAACTCTTGCCACAATTAACTGTGGTTGATAGCTTAATGCTAAATCGACTTTCCCTGCTGCCACAAGTTTAAGTGGATCATTCGTTTCAGCTGGCATTTTAATATCTACATCAAGACCTTCATCTGCAAAATAACCTTTTTCCAAAGCCGTGTATATAGCAGAGTGTACTGCATTTGGATACCAATCTAGCATAATACTTACTTTTTCTTTTCCTTCAGTTACAGTTGTTTTCTTTGGTTCCCCACACCCTGAAAAGAGTATCACGATACATGAAATGATAATAAATATTACACATTTTTTTTTCAATTTAGACACCTATTTTCTTTTCCAATATAGAATTTTTCTTTCTAATAAACTAACTAATATAAATAGAACCATTCCTAACAAAGATAAAATGACAACAGCTGCAAACACACCTTCAGAATTTAAATTCCCTGACATTCTTCTACTGTAATATCCTAACCCTTCACTAGCACCCAGCCATTCCCCAATTGTTGCCCCTACAACAGCAAAAACAATGGCAAGTTTAACTCCTGATAATAATGGTGAAAGAGCAAAGGGCACTTCTACTTTCAAAAATATTTGCCATCGTTTTGCTCCCATTGATGTAAGGAGTTCATGGTAATCTTTGTCTCCATTCTTTAAGCCATCATAAAAGTTTAATACAATTGGAAAAAAACTAATGAGGATCGTAACTGCTACTTTACTCCATATAGAATAACCAAACCAAAGCACAAAAATGGGTGACAGTGCAATAATTGGAATGGTTTGCGAAATTAAGATAAAAGGGTACATAATTTTTTCGACCGGCTTAAAAAAATACATTCCTATTGAAAGGATCATACCACCAATAAAGGCAATAACAAATCCTATGGCTATTTCTTTGATTGTAGCCATTAAATGAACGACAAATAATGAATGCTTATTTTCAAAGATCATTTGAATGATGGATGTAGGTGCAGGAACGATGAATGATGGAACTTTTCCTGATTTCACAAGATATTGCCAAACTAGCAAAACCATAAGAGAAAACAATACAAATAAATAGTAATCTTTTACTAGTCTTTTAAATTTATCCATTAGAAATCCTCTTTTCAAGTTCCTTTCGATATTCCTGAATTTTAGTGGAATGAACCATTTCAACCTCTCTTGGTCGAGGAAGTGAAATCCTTAATTCCTCCAGAAAATGCTGCTGATGAAAAATCATGATTTTATCACTCAAAATAATTGCTTCTTCAATATCATGAGTAATAAAAAGAATCGTTTTATCAAGCTCCTTCCAAATCGAAAGCAGCCAGCTTTGCATTTCTCTTTTTGTAAAGGAATCAAGAGCACCAAAGGGCTCATCAAGCAATAATATATCACTTCCCATTAGTATTGTTCGCAAAAAAGCAACACGTTGTTTCATCCCACCAGATAGTTCTGATGGAAATGCTGTTTCCCAATCGGATAAGCCCACTTTTTTTAACCACGTACGAGCAGTATCTTTAGTGAATCCTGAATCTTTTCGAATTTCTGCAACTAGCATAAGGTTTTCCAATACTGTTCGCCATGGTAATAGCAAATCCCGCTGCGGCATATAACCAAAAGTTCCGATAGTTGCTTTTTTGTTGCCAATTAATATTTCTCCACTATCTGGATGAAGAAGACCAGTAATCAGCTTGAATAAGGTACTTTTACCACAGCCGCTTTTGCCTATTAAGCTAACAAATTCTCCTTTTTGAATGTTAATTGATAAATTTGAAAGAATTGGATCACTATTTTTGTAAGAATATGAAAGATTCTTAATTTGTAAGGTCATGTGTAACACCTATAGCTACAATGGCCAATCTTTTTTATGATAAAGCATATCCCAAAACAAATATTCGAAACGAGAGGTCGTTTGAAAATGTTTTTCAAGGATGGATAACTCTCTTTCAGGTTTACCATCTGCCAAATCATCCATCAATTCAATGAGCCAAATTGCTAGTGAGCCAAATTCATTCGAAGAATAAGTATTAATCCAATCTACATAAGGGTTACCCTCTAATTGATTAGCAAACTGAGATTTTAATAGTTTTCCAATTTCCCAATAATCCCATGCACAAGGGAGTAAGCAAGAAACAAGCTCTGCTAAAGTACCATTATGAGCTACATTCAGCATGTAATTTGTATAGGATAAATTAATTGGAGTAGGTATTGTTTTTTCTAATTCCTCTGGAAAGATTCCAAATTTGCTTGCATATGTTCGATGAACATCCATTTCAAAATGTAGCGTTTCATTTAATAACTGAGAAAACTTTTGCATGGTTGAAACATCTTTTGCTTTTTGTGCACCTATTGCAAAGAGCTTAGAATACTCAATTAAATACACATAATCTTGTTTCATGTAGTAGGAAAATAACTCCTTACTTAGTGTTCCATCCCCTATACCTTGCACAAAAGGATGGTTATGATTTTTTTTCCAAATTGGTTGAACATTTTCATAAAGACGATTGGAAAAGCGTTTCGTTTGTATGGTCTCCATTTTAACCCCACATTTCTTATGTAATGTTTTTTAATAACTTTTGAGCAGCCACTTTCGGATTAGCTGATTTCATAATGGCAGAAACAACAGCAATACCTTCAAAGTCGATATCATTAAGTTTATGAACATTATGCTGATGGATCCCTCCGATTGCCACAGCAGGAATAGTAACTGAATTTTTTATAGCTATTAGTGATTTGAATGAAATGTTAACGGCATCTTTTTTTGTATCTGTCGGAAACACCGAGCCCACTCCTATATAATCGGCTCCATTTCTTTCTGCTGTTTGAGCTTGTTCAACAGTTTGAGTCGACACCCCAACAATCATTGATTTTGGAACAATGTTTTTGACCACTGTTAATGGAAGATCATTTTGACCAATATGTATTCCATCAGCACCGACAGCTAGTGCAATATCTATTCGATCATTAATAATTAATGGAACTTGATAGCTTTTTAATAATGCCTTTAAATGCTTTGCTTTTTCATAGAAAAGAAGTCCGTCAGACTGCTTTTCACGAAGCTGAACGATTGATACACCACCTTGTATAGCATCTTCAACAATAGAAAGAAGTTCATCTAAAGGAGTTTGTTCATCGGTTACTAAAAGAAGACGATAATTAAACTTCATGGATCCTTACCCCCGCTTCAAAAATGCCTTCATTCATTAAATAAATTTCATCCATAAGATTTACTTTAAATGTGCCTATTCCTTGATGTATAGATAATTGCTGCTTGGCTCTTTCACCAGCAAGCGACATGACTGACATCCCGACAATACAAGCGAATAAATAATGATTTGTAATTGCTGAAAAATTACCTATTAATGAGGTGGACATACACCCTGTACCAGTAACACTTGTTAAAATCTGATCACCGTTTTGAAGTAAATATGTGCTTTTGCCATCTGAAACAACATCTTCTTTCCCACTTATGCCGACAATGCATTGAAAATCTTTTGCTGCTTGTTCAGCTATTTCAATTGCTGATAGTGGCACATCACCAGCATCCACACCATTAGTCGAACCTTTACCTCCATTTAAAGCATATATTTCACTTACATTGCCACGAATAATGGTCGCTTCGATCTTATGTAGTAACTCTTTTGCTTTTTCAGTTCGAAAGCTAGTTGCTCCAACACCTACAGGATCTAGAATCACTGGAATTCCTCTATGATTCGCCGCCTTTCCAGCCTTAATCATTGCTTGGAAAAACTCCTCTTGAATGGTTCCAAAATTTATGACAAGTGCATCAGCAAGTTGAATCATTTCCTCCACTTCTTCTATTGCTGTTGCCATTACCGGAGATCCTCCTATCGCCAGTGTTGCATTGGCACAATCATTAATCGTAACATTATTGGTAATATGATGAATAAGTGGTCGTTTTGCTTTTATGTCATGAAATAATTGTTTTACTACTAATGGATTCATATTGTATGTCCTCCTTTAATTTTCAATAAGTCCAGCAAGATTATATAATTCATAAAAATGATTGGTAGGACCATGTCCTTCTCCTAAATCAATACTGTGCTGAATAGCTGTCGTAATATATGCTTTTGCTTCTTTTATCGCTATTGGTAATGAAAGTCCTCTGGCAAGGAACGCTGCTATTGCTGAAGAAAGTGTACATCCTGTACCATGAACATTTTTTGTATGAATTCTTTCTCCTTTTAACCATGTAAACTGATGTCCATCATAAAAAAGATCATTCGGATTCCCGTCTAAATGTCCTCCTTTTAATAAAATTGTTTTTGCCCCAAGTTCCATTAATTGGTGACACGCATCATACATGTCCTGAGTTGTAGTTATTTTCATATTAATGAATGTTTCCGCTTCCGGTATGTTTGGTGTAATAACTGTCACTATAGGCAACAATTTTCTTTTCAAAGATTCTATAGCATCATCCAAAAGTAACTGTTGTCCTCCTTTTGATACCATCACAGGATCTAGAACAATTTGATCTGGTTGATAAATTTTCAACACATCTGCGACTACGTCAACAATCCCTGCTGACCCAAGCATTCCTATTTTGATTGCATCCACTTTAATATCTTCAAATACTGCTGAAAGCTGATCACGAATGATGGATTCGTCAATCAATTGTACCGACTTAACTTCTACCGTGTTTTGGGCCGTTACTGCAGTAATCGCCGACATACCATAGACACCTAAAGCTGAAAAAGTTTTTACATCCGCCTGGATTCCTGCACCACCTCCTGAATCAGAACCTGCGATTGTTAATGCTGTTTTCACGAATCATCCCTCCAATTGTTTGATTTTTTAGTAAAATTGACATTAAAACAATTCCAATAATGGCTCCTGCAAAGGAACTAACAAAAAAAGTTGGAACAAATCCAAATATTGCTGTTTCTTTTCCTAAAAGGAATGTTGCGATGGGATATGTTGCTATAGCTCCTATAATTCCAGTACCAATTACTTCACCAGAAAATGCCCAGATTAATTTTTTTGTTTTTTTATATAAATAGCCAGAAAGAAAAGCACCAATCATACTTCCAGGAAAAGCAAATATCGAACCTGTTCCTGTTAAATTTCGAATGAAAGAAACAATAAAAGCTTGGGCAACTGAGTACGTAGGACCTAGCAAAATTGCTGTTAACAAATTAGTCAAATGCTGAATTGGAAATAATTTAGCAAAACCGACAGGAATATACACAATATTGCTAGTTAAGGTTGTAACCGCAATTATCACAGAGGTTAATGTCATTTTCCTCACTTTATTCATAACCAGCCTCCTAAAATATTGTTTTTTAGTGAAATTTCCCAATCCCCCCTCCTTTAAAATAAAAAAACCGTTTCCAAATAGAAAACGGCAAATATATGCAATTAATTTATAATCGCAAAAGCCGCTTCCCTACGCCGGTATAGTCCGGATCAGGTTCAAAGGGTTTCAATCAAAGACTTTAATTGTAGTAAGTAAAAGTTAATAATCACATTACTAAATTTGCCAAAATGATTGTTCTCAGCCAAACGGCTCCCCTAGCAGAATATATGAAATTGTATAAATCAAAAAACCCGTCCTTAAAGAAGGACGGGTTAATATTAAACAAAAATAAATTAACTCCTGTCACTTCCTTACGCCAGCATCAACTGGATCAAGTTCAAAGGGTCCAGAATATTTCTGTCTCAGTCTTCCAATAGACTCCCCTAGTGGTATTCCTATTCATTTATTTACATCTTAGCATAGAATACAAAAAAAGAAAGGTTTAAATGAAAATATTACAAAGCAAAGGTTAAAAATAATTTTTTCTAATATTAAGCATCAAATCAGTCGTATAACCTTTTACATATTTTCGTTTTAACCATAGTCCTTGTTAGTTATTATAATAAAAAAATCAGCTTCAAGATTGAAACTGATTTGATCGCTTTAATCATTATAGGCCGCCTTTGCCGTATGAATTCTAAGAAAGTTTTAAACCACCACTCCTCAAAGTGGGTGTTTGCAGAAACATTCATGCTTGTCCTCCATGCCCTATAGGCAGAGGTATGTCATTCCCGTTTCAATATAAAACTCCCTGTTACAGCTTAAAGGTTAAAACTTTATTATCAATACGTACAATGCAGCTTGTATTGATATAATACATGAAATAACAATTGATTTCAAGTATTAAAACCCAAACTTTAGTTTACATAATGTTGTTACTGTTAATTATAAATGAATATTCTTGTAGCTTTAAAATAAAGTTTGCTCTAAACATACCTTGAAAACCCAAATTTTACTTTAAATTAAATGAACCTATTCTGAAAAAAAGATGAACAGCTCCCTGTCAATTAGAAAAGTGGAAATAATAAAAAATACTTTAAGCAGCTGTAACCCTATATTCCAATGGACTTAAGCCGTTTAATCTTTCTTAGTAACGTTCGTTATTGTAAAACCCGATATAATCATCTATTATTTGTTGAAACGCTTCAAATGTTTCATACTTATGTAGGTAATACTTTTCACATTTCAATGTTCTCTAATTTTATTTCCATTGGTCCATTATCTATACATTTTCCTACACTTGACATGATATGAATCATTTTTGCTTTTCTATTTTTCTCTTAAACCTATGTGACGTATATTGATACCCTCGATCAATATGAATCAATGGATGTCATTTTCTTTTAATATAGTGATAGCTTGATCCAATGTTCGAAATACCAAGATCTAAAATGGCGCTTAAATATGTTTTCCTTCCATTTCCTAATTTGAACTCCGTGACATCTGTTACCCATTTTTCATTGGGCTTCCTTGCAGTAAATTCACGATTGAGTCGATTTTCAGCGTCATATTTCATAGATGAGGCAACATAGACCTTTCTTTTCCAACAAATCACGGACTGTAATCCAGCGATGTGCATTAAGCGATAAATACGTTTGTGATAAAACTTTTTATGATATATCCTATTAATATTTATTTCATTCTTCGGTACCCATAAATTCCTCCTACTCGTGCTTAAATTGTTACTTAAGAGGTTATTTTGCACCCCCAACTTTAAAACCCAGCTTCCTTCATATGAGAAGATTAGCTGGGTTTCTTTACTTTTTCTAAATAGGAGATCATCAAGAAAATGCGGATTTACAACGTAAAGGAAATTACAATATTAAAAAGCATATTTTACAACCCGCTTATTTAGCAACATATTTGGAAGAATAATACTCTTCAAGAGTAATTCCTTTACTCATAATAGTTTTGGCTATTGATTTTCCCACATATCGAAGATGCCATGGCTCGTATTGATAACCAGTAATAGACTCTTTTCCTTTAGGATAACGAATGATAAATCCATAATTAGCTGCATGTGATTTCAGCCATTTTGCTTCTTTAGTACCTCCAAAACAATCCTGTGCAGCACATTTACCATTTCCTCCTGTAACATCAATGGCAAGACCTGTTTCATGCTCACTTGTTCCAGGTAATGCACTATACGTAAGGGCTTTTTTATAACCATCCCTTTTTACGTAAGAATTAAATAGGACAACTTGTGTCGCATGTGATCTGTATGCAGATACACCGAGAAGACTCACTCCTTGTTTCTTAGCATCGGCAAATAATTTGCCAATAGCAGTAGACGCTTCCCTTCGCATTTTTCTTTTTTCCGTCTTTTCTTTAAAAATAAATGGTATTGATGTATATACTAAGTCTTTTGGTACATAATTTTCTGGGAGCTTATTTTTTTTATTGACTAATGCTGAAATGCTTTCAGGCTTTGTCACAACATGAATAGTATCAGATGAAGAATTTGATGTTTTTACATATTGACTGCTTACATAACCTGTTTGACCTTTTATGCTAACCTTTAGCCATCCATTTGAAGTTTTCCCAGTAACCTTTAGCTGTGTACCCTTTTTAACCGTTGTTATAATTTTATTAGTGGTTGAAGGGCCGGTACGGATATTTAAATTATCAGTTGCTGTATAGGTTGTAGCTGCTACATTAGATTTATTTTCAGGCTTTTTAACAGTAGTAGATGAAGAATTGGTTATTTTTACATATTTACTGCTTACATAACCTGTTCGACCTTTTATGCTAACCTTCAGCCATCCATTTGAAGTTTTTCCAGTAACCTTTAGCTGTGTACCCTTTTTAACCGTTGTTATAATTTTATTAGTGGTTGAAGGGCCGGTACGGATATTTAAATTATCAGTTGCTGTATAGGTTGCAGTTGCTGCACTAGCTATATTTGGTCCTAACCTCTCAATATTTGGTAGATTAAAACCTATTAAACTTGTAAATAAAATAGTGGAGGCAAAACTGATAGATACTAATTTTTTGTTCAAGAAGGTTTTCTTAAATTGTGTCATTTAAATCATCTCCAAACAATAATCTCTTCAAAACAATAAATGTAATATTATAAAACTTTTATTTTATCCATTAATTTTCTGAATTCAATAAACCTACCTTTCTATTTTTAGGGAATATCTAAAGATAGAACAACAAAATAAAAATTCCATAACAAAGAATGATCAATTTTAACCATGCTGATAATTCTATCTGTCTCATCGAAATCTCCCTTTTAGGTAACTAAAGATATAATAATCTCGAGTCCGAGTCAATAAAGTGACAAGAATTGTAACCTAATGTAATTTCTTTCTAATATTGATTCAAGAACGAATGTTTGTCTAAAATTTTTTAAAAAAGAGAGGAAGGTATATGAGATATATCCCTGAAAAAGAAAAGGAACGGATTAACCAGTAATGTCAGCTAATGATTGATGACCATCTTCATATAGAGCTAAAATCGCCAATTTTTCAGCTTTTGGATATTTCATTCGAGCCATAAAAAATACTCCCCTAGATGATAAACAGATTTTTATTTTTTATCTGTCTACCTAATGGGGAGCGTATCAAGATTATCTGTTGATCCCACCGCAATGGAGTATTTTGAAAACAACTCTTTGAATTTTCCGTTATCAAAAACCTCATAATTATCAGAATATGTTAACGTGTTGTGTTTAATGGCTAGCGTTTCTACATGCTTCAATACCTCATATATCCCGCCTCTGGCCTTTATCGATCTCAAAATTGGGAAATGACTATCACATTTTAATAGATGCTTACCTAGTTATAGTTCCTAATATTCTCATATTATAACGGTACTTCAACACCATTGGCCTTCACGGACATTTCACTCTGTTTAATCGATATTGCTGCGATAATTGAGATGAGACAACAAAGGATTAAAAACCAGAATGCAGCATTGTATGAACCTGTAATACTGATTATAAACCCCATTACCAATGGTGAAATGAACCCTGCAGCCTGAGCACCCATGTTAATTATACCCATCGCAGAGCCAATGGCTTTCTTTGACATCATTTTATGTGGTAAAGAAAAGGCAACCGTAAAGGCAAAACTTTTAAATATCATACAGATATTTAAATATAACATTGCTAATGGTATAGAGGCTGTAGTAAACATTAAATAAAGAAAAATCCCTGATATAATCATACCGAATGCAGCATAGTACTTTTCACGGTTCACAAAGTAACGATCTAATAGCCATCCACTAAAAACCATTGCAATCCCTGTTGAAAATCCAGGAAGAGCAGCGAAAAATCCCATTGACATAATATCCATGCCCCGTGCTTCCATTAAATATGATGGAAGCCAAGAGGAAAGTCCCCAGTTCACGATACCTGCTGCAAACCACATGAGAGTGATTTTCCATAATTCCACATTTGACAATAGTTCTTTGAGTGGTACTCTATTCTTCTTAGTTAATTCAGAAGTGCCTGTTTGGTTTTGAGGTTTAAAAAAGATCCAGAATGCTATTGTCAATAGGAGTCCAAGTAAACCGATAAAAATAAACATATTTCTCCAGCCTAACCATAAAATCATTGGTGCAGCTAGCAGGGGGGCAAGGGCCATCCCAAAATAATTGGAAGACATTAGGAAAGCAGATGCCTTTGGTCTTTCCTTATGTGGAAAATAATCTGCTATACCTTTTTGAGATGCTGAAGGATAGCCTCCTTGGCCAATTCCAAATAAGAACCGTATAAGTATTAATGAGGTTAGGGACCATGCCAGTCCTGTAAATACAGTAAATACTGACCAAATAATAATGGACCAAATTATTACTTTTCTTGAGCCCAATTTGTCTGTTAGCCATCCTCCTGGAATTTGCATAATGGCATAGGAAATAAAGAAGCTACTAAGAATCGCCCCAACAGCTGCAGGGTCTAAATTAAAATCCTCTTTGATGTAAACAACTGATACGCTCATCACCATTCGATCTAAATAATCAACTAGATATCCAATGAACAATAGGCCCAGAATAAAATATTTATTTTGCTGCTTTCCAGCATAACTCCACATCGTATTCCTCCTCTTTTTTCTCTTTTAATCTTCCTTGAATTTGATAATTATCTTTAAGGCACCTTCATAGATTTATAATTTTTCAAGTAGATTCATATCTTGAAGACGGGCTGCTCTAATTACTTTCCCCGCTCTTGTACCTATATATTCTCCGTTATGAATAGTTAATTTACCATTAATCAAAACTTCACGAATACCTGTAGGTTCCAACATAGGTTCTTCGAAAGTTCCAATTTCCGATATTTCCTCCTGGTCAAATACGACAATATCTGCTTGATAGCCTTCCTTTAAAAGACCGCGGTCTTTTAATCTCATTAGCTGTGCTGGAGCACCGGTCATTTTCCGGATTGCTTCTTCAAGATTCAAAGCTTTTTTTTCTCTTGTATATTTCCCAAGTATTCTTGGGAAGGTACCAGTTAACCTTGGATGAGGTTTTCCACCAAAAATGCCATCAGAACCAACCATTTGTAGTTCATGACACATAGCAAGTAAGACATCTTCCTCTAAACCCCAATGAATTACCATAGTTACACTTCCTTTTTCTTCTATCAAAAGATCGAAAGCGGCTACCTCAGGGGATTTTTTAGTAATTTTAGCGATTTCCATCATATTTTTGCCTTCCAGACATTTATTTGCATTCGTTTGGACAGAAGTAATAATAATATTTTCCCAACCACAATTTAAAACCCAATTTTCATAGTCTTTGTTATTCAGAAAATCATCTATAATTCTATGTCTGTCATTGGGGTTTTTTAATCTATTAAGCATTTCTTCAGTACCACCAGAATGCATCCACGGTGGAAGAATTGCATGAAAAACAGTTGATGCGGCCGTATATGGGTATTGATCGAAGGTAATCTCAATCCCCTCGCGTCTTGCCTCATCCATCTTTTCTATTGCTTCATTAAATTTGTGACGATTGCTTTTTCCAATAACTTTAAAATGGGAAATATGAAGCCTTACCCCTGACTGCCTTGCTACATCAATTACTTCGTCCAATGCTGTTAAAGAATGAATGCTTTCATTTCGGATATGGACGACAAAACAGCCATCATATTTTGCTGCACCTTTACAAATTTCAATTAGTTCTTCTTTATCCGAGAAAACGTTCGGTGGGTAAACAAGCCCAGTAGAAACACCTATTGCTCCCTGACGCATACCTTCTTCAACTAATTCCCTCATTTTTTCAATTTCCTCTATTGTGGCATTTCTCCCCTCAAAACCCATTACTAGGGTTCGGACTGCCCCATGTGGAACTAGATATGCTGCATTTCCAATCATTTTTGAATTTTCTAGGAATGTTAAATATTCATCTATGCTGTACCATGGCCACTCCCCGATATCGCCATTAAGCCCATTTAATTGTTTTTTCCATAATGGCTTTGTTTCTTCTGAAACAGGAGCGACGGAAATACCATCCTGACCAAATAATTCTGTTGTCACACCTTGGAGTGCTTTAATTTTATGAATTTCAGGTTTAGTACATAGCAGATCAGAATGAACATGTGGATCAATAAAACCAGGTGAAACCGCCATCCCTTTGCAATCAATAATTTGAATTGCCTGTTCCTTACTCAAATCACCAAGAAAAGCAATTTTACCTTCGATAATTCCAATATCCAACTTTGTCCATGGATTGCCACTTCCATCATAAACATGGCCATTTTTTAAAATTACATCAAACATGAGATCACTTCCTTATCTTATTAGTGGCATAAACTCTGAAGAAACATTTTCAAATGGAAAAATAGTTCTGTTAATTTTTTTATATTTAAAAGATGATAAATCTGCGGTACTTAAGCCAGGCGAGTCTACAGTAATTATCTCTTTTGCAATTGGCATATAGTAGGCGCGAAAATGGTGGGCTGACTTTAAGCAGACAATTTTGTACTCGGTAACATCAATTCCATGAAGAATGAAAACCTGTTCATCAAAGCTATGAGATCTTACAGAAGATACAATGATGTCTACATTCCCCATTCGAAGTCTTGTACTCTTGCCCAAATTAACATTACTACCACACCATATTGGTAAAAATCGGATAAATTCCATCTGTTAAACACTTTACATAAGTGTCAGTTTTTGGAAGTTTACCATGGAGTGTGTCAGTTTTTCCGACTTAATTCCCTGAATAATGGTGCTATACCCACTTTTTGGGCAATTTCAACAACTTCGGGATCATAAATGAATCCGAAACAGCTATTATGGATATTTACTTTAATCACTTCTCCTAATAAGAATGTTCCATCAGCAGGAGTTCCGGCCCCTGGGTTATCTGAGGCATCATTAATAACAATTGGATATTCATTCTTAGATAAAGTTTATGTAAACGCTTCCTTCGGAGAAAGTAAAGTAGGAAAAAATTTGTCCTTTATTTCCCATATCCTTGTAGCCATTTCATCGGAAATATCTTTAGCTAATAGAGCATTTAGCATTTTTATTGGTTGTCGTTACGATTGATACACCCGTGTAAGGTATATCTGAATATGGAAATCCATGAAACAAGGTACAATCAATTAAATCAGCATGTTTTCCCCACTCCTAACACCACTTGTTGATTCTTTGATTGGAGAACTGTAAGAGGTTGAAATAGGAATTAGTAATGGCATTTTTGTAAAATTCATGTCAGGCTTCACTTCGCCTTTAATCATTTTAACTGTTAAATTAATTGCTTCACTCCATCTCTCATAAGAATCAGTATGTGGAGAATCAATATTACCAGGAAGTACATCAGATTCCTTTACCATTGTTTCCGTAATGTTTCCATGCAAATCTAGTACGGTTACAATTGGTAATTCGTAATCAACTACTCTCCTTAATGTTGATAAATATATCCCCTTCTATATCATCTGTATCCTCGGCAACGCTTGCACCATGCAGGTAAAGACAAATTGCATCAAGATTCCCAGATTCCTTTATTGAGGATAAAAGATTATGCTTAGCAACTTGATATGTTTCTTTTGTGGTAATTCCAGAAGAATTAGCCCAAGCTGAGAATGTTGGAACAATTTCTACTCCAAGTGCCTTTCCTTGATCAATCATTCCGCCTTAAAAGTCGTTTACACCACTATGTTTTTGAACAATTGTTTTCCCCTCGTCCCATTCCCACAGTTTAAATGCATCAATAGTGGTCTTTACATTAGAAAGTATTTGTTTCGTGTATTAACTGGCCAATAGCTATTCTCTCTGTAAAAACCCCTTCATTTTTTAACTTCATCGACTAGTTGAATCTCATATAAGTGACGTGGCCTTCCGCGTTGAATGGGTTGTTCTTCTCCAATAACAAAAGCTAATTTTTTGCCTTCTAGTGTATTTAGAATTCTTCTAGCGCTCCTGATGGTCAAGTCAAGTCCATTAGCTAGATCAATAGCCGTAATATTCTTTGTGCCAAATTTTTCACAAAATGAAAACAGCTTATTAATGGTAGCAATACTTAGTCCTACCTTTTTTGCTAGATTCATACGAAATGGATCGTCACTTCGTAATGAATATTGAAGGTGTTTATCCTTACCTATAGGTCCACAAACGGTACCCTCAACATCAACAACAAAGCAACGTTGTTTTTTCATTTGCGCTTTAATTAGTGCTTCTCGTGCATTTATCTCAGCTTCATTTGCAGTATGCCCAAACCCTATACCTAGAGATGCCTCTATATCAATTTTCATGGCTATTTCATTTAGTATAGGAATTTTCTTATATTTTCGAGTTACTCTTTCTATTGCACCACGAGTGGTTACAAAACGAACTTCATCTCGATTTGACCAATTAAAAATGGCTTGAGCTTCTTCACCAAAATCAATAAGCAAGTTTTCAAGCGCTGTTTTCTTACGCATTGCCTTATATTCTGAGTTATTTGAATCAAAAGCATTATTAAAATGGAGCATTCCTATAGCAATTTGAGTATTGCTATTATGTAAAGCCTTACCCTCTAATTGGACATTTTGTAGACTTGAACGAATGGTAGATTTGGTAGGAATGACTCTATAAACCAAAACTCCGAGATTCTTTAAAGCTTCATATACAGATTTTATACAGGTAATAGCCACATCGATTTTATTACTTGACCACAGCTGATAATGAAAATTCACCAATTCATCCGCGCTTTGGTCGCTACAGAAGAAAATTTTTTTGGGGTGAATTTCAAGCTCTTCTATACTTTCTTCTACCTCTTTTTCTTCTAATGTATCCATGCTAAATGAGAAAGGAACATTAATAGGATTTAATTTTGTCTCGGTAATAATTTTGAAAAGTGTCCGATATAATGCGGTCCCTGTTAATGGCAAATATATCATGGGCTTATCTGTAATATGATGTTTTTTGGCAATCTGATATGGAATAGTGCCAGCAAATAAATACATATCAGCCTCATTCGCATACTGCTTCACGATCTCCAAGGTTTCTTTCTCATGATTGTAAGGAGCTGGGATCATGGTTACATCACGGTATTCCTTTCGTACTTTAAACACCAGATCAATGACATCCTTAGGACCAATGGCAACAACCTTTACTTTCATTCATATTCCCCCTTGAAAACTAAATGTTGCAGAATATATTGAATAATCGATTAATTACGATTATGTTACCTGTAAATATATTAAAAGTAAATGTCCTTTAATCGACCTAAAAAATGCCTGTAACAGGGTAGCTGCAGCTTTTTTGCTTAAGATCCACAGTGAGACAATATATGGAAAACAAAAACCTAAAAACTCCAACACTAAAGAGATATGTTCCCACCCTAATGGAAAAATGAGAGATAGTAATTCCACTTTTAACAATCCTTTTTACCTTAAACCTTTGTTGCCTAAGTAAGGTAGACTGTATTCCACACTGCAATAATGTTAATTAGGGGTACTACCAACAAAGCATTTTCCTGATGCTACCTACCCCTATTTAATAAAAAGAATCCATTTTGAAAAGAGATTGATCAAAATGGATTCTTTTTCAACAGTGTAATTTTCGGTTTTATAAAAGAGCTTGATTATTTGTACTTCTATGCAACTTCATAATTGCGCCATTTATGAGATACTGCATCGCATCTTTTTTACAAACATCTGAACATTAATTCACATCTACAATTATAATGGAAATTAAATTCACTAAAAAGCTGATAAAAAATAGGTTAATACTTTTAAAAAGTTGGTAATTGGTCAAGATTATTTTCTTTAATTCCATCAGGCTCGCTTCTTAATATATCTCTTCCATATTTATGAAATACATCCACATGAGCGATATTTCCTGCTTTAGCTTCTTCTAATGCAGAAATATAATCTAATTCTCTACCCCTATTTGTCTTGATTGCGATAATATCACCATCTTCATTTTTACGAACGGCAATAATCTCTTCTTGACCATATGTATTACTCAATAAATTTTTTTCATTTTTTGCATTTTGCTCCCCATTTTTCTTATATTGTTCATAAATTTCTTCATAATTCTTCGATTCCATTCGTTAACACCTCCACACCATATATTTTTAACCAATATTTTTACAATATGTAAGATTAGTAAGGTCTTTTCTCACAACAATAAAAATTACTACTTTTGTCATGATGTACAGATTGAATGTCTTTATATAAAATAGACATTGGGGCGTAAATTTGTGTAAACTAGTTCATCTTTTCCAATTATAGGATATAGTTTGAATATATAAATATCTTTGTATATAATAAGATGAGATAAAAAAAGAACATTGGCCCCAACCAATGTTCCTAAGCACAGTAACTGCAAAAATGCTGCAGTGGCCCTTTTCAGTTATTGGAAAGCTTGTAACCTACCCTTTCATGGCCTGGCAGGGTGGGTTATTTCTTTTTGGTCAGAGAAATAACGACTGTAATCACGGTAACGATTAATGACCCAAACATCATCATTAGCGACAGCGCCTCGTAAAATGTGATCATCAGTGATCCCCCTTTCGGTTAAGAAGTAACCACCGCCACCCTGCTATACTGTGTTATCCATTATTATAGCACAAGCATTTTGATTTTTTAGAAAATTTTTACAAAATTAATGCGATATACCTACAGTACATATGAAAATAAGTTGAATGGTCTACAAAGTAATCTTTCATCTATGCTTCTTTTATAATAAATTATATCCATTGAAATGTGCTTTTTAGAAGTGAAAAAGTTCGATATATAAAAAATAAGGAAGGCTTGCAATTGCCTTCCTTACTTTTTCTTATTTATTCTCAAGCTGTCTCCATTTTGCTCCAAGCTCTGGGCGTTCATAATTCATTAGCTTGTCTAATAATTGATCAGCAGTTGCAGCAGAAACAAGTAATTGTTGATTTGATGGATTCATAAAGCCTTCTGTTGCTGCTCGATTAACCATTTCTATAATCGGATCATAGAAATTTTCTATATTTAATACTCCGACAGGCTTTTGATGAATCCCGATTTGTGACCAACACACCGCTTCAAATAACTCTTCAAATGTTCCGAATCCTCCTGGCAAAGCAATGAATCCATCGGATAATTCACTCATTTTAGCCTTTCTTTCATGCATAGTATTAACTTCGATGAGTTCTGTTAACCCTTGATGAACGATTTCTCCTCTAAACAATGCACTTGGCATTACTCCAATAACATTTCCACCATTTATCAAAACTTCATTTGCTACTTCACCCATTAATCCTACACATGAACCGCCATATACAAGCTCTATATTGTTTTTTACCAACAATTTACCAAGTTCTTTCGCTTGCTTCTTATATTCTTGTTTTTCACCTAAATTTGAACCTGCATATACACATATTCTTTTCATGGTTTCACCAACTTTTATATATTATATTTGTTTAACACTAAGTTGCGTACGAATATGATCCATTGCTTCTTGAACATTTTTGGCTTTAATAAATACTTTTTGATTTTCTACGTATTGTTTTGTTGTATGCTCATATAGTGGATCATAATAATATTCAAGTAGTAGTTCGACTGATGAATAATAGTCCCCAGACTTTAAATGATATTCGATTTGATTTGCGACAGGTGTATGAATACGTCTTTTAATATGGCTAAATGCTTCGAAACACTGCTGTTCATAATTCCATGGCTGATACTCTTCTAATATATTTCTAGCTCTTTCTTCGATTGGTATATCGATAAATAGCTGAGTGCCTTTTTCTTTTTTTTCCAAAACAAATTCAGGAATCATTATCTTTCCCAATCGTTTACTTTCACCTTCGAATAATATAAAAGGAGCTTCCTGTAATGGAAGAATGGCTTCAACAAGATATGCATCAAATTTTTTTTGATTATTTGGCTCCAAACCAATCTGACCAAAAATAGATCCTCTATGATTTGCCATTCTTTCCAAATCAATAATAGGATAATTCTCCTTTTGAAGATCTCTTAATATTTTTGTTTTTCCTGAACCTGTATATCCATTCAATATATAACTCTTTGGCTTTATTTGTAGCTTCTGAAGTGTTTCTACTATCCAATTTCGATAAGAACGATATCCTCCACTTAACCGAAACACCTTGATACCCATTAATGAAAGAACGGTTGCTGAAGTCCGACTTCGCATTCCACCGCGCCAACAAAAAACAGCTTTTTTGCCCTGAATGTGTGCAAATTCTTTTACAAAACTCGGAAGCTTTGCAGAAATCAATTCAAGACCTCGTTCTTTTGCAGCTTGAGGACTAACTTGTTTATATATCGTGCCAATTTCCGCCCTTTCCATGTCATTAAAAAAAGGAATATTTAAACTTCCAGGAATCGTTGCATCTTTATATTCTGAAGGTGAACGTACGTCAATTACTGTAAGCTCCTTTTTATTTTTGAATGAAATTAAATCATTAACAGAAATATCTTGGAACACAATTTCTCCACCCTTCAATCTTACTTTAGCATAAATTCTCAGTCTATCATTGTTCAGAATTTTTAAATTTGCGGAAATGGACATTATTTAGTATAAATTATAACACAATAATATTTCCAGCCTTTTCATTTGTTACTTCACCTATAAGCGCGGCGTCTACCCCGTTCTTTAGTAAGTCATCTAGCAATGCTTCTGCTTCTCCCCCATCAACAGCTATAAGTAGACCACCAGAAGTAACTGCATCACATAAAATCCATTGATCAATTTGTTCCATTTGTTCAGGAAATGTTACAGATCCTTCAAGATGCGCAAAATTATTCTTTGTTCCTCCAGGTACGGCCCCAGCTTCTGCAAGCTCTCTAACCCTAGGTAATATCGGAACTTGATCTTTAAATATTTGTATAGTCACATTGCTGCCTTTAGCCATTTCTGAAGCATGTCCTAATAACCCAAAACCAGTCACATCAGTACATGCATGAACATGGTATGAATCCATTGTTTCAGCAGCAATTTTATTCAAGGTCGTCATAACTTTCGTAACCTGCGTAATTTCTTCTTCTGATAAAAGGTCTCTTTTAATTGAAGTAGTTAATATTCCAACTCCAATTGGTTTTGTTAAAATCAACTTATTACCTGGTTTCGCCCCAGCATTTGTACGTACTTTATTAGGATGGACAATTCCCGTAACAGCTAGACCAAATTTAGGTTCTTTATCATCGATTGAATGGCCACCAACAAGAGTTGCTCCAGCTTCTTTCAATTTATCCCCTGCTCCACGCAAAATTTCAGAAAGAATTTCTTTATCTAAAGTATGTATAGGAAATGCAACAATGTTTAGCGCGGTTAAAGGTTTCCCACCCATCGCATAAATATCGCTGATTGCATTTGCTGCAGCAACTTGTCCAAATGAATATGGGTCATCAACAATTGGAGTAAAAAAATCAACGGTTTGCACAATTGCCAAATCATCAGTTAAACGAAAGACACCTGCATCATCACTTGTATCTAACCCTACTAATAAATTTGGATTGGGTATAGAAGGAGGTAATTTTTTAATTACAGCCGCCAAATCAGCTGGTCCAATTTTACATCCACAACCACCTTTAGTGGATAGTGAAGTTAGTTTAATTTTATTCGGATTTTTCATGTAATACCTTCCTTTCTATGAAGCTTTTTCTTACAATTATAGAACAGTTCAACAATATATGCCTAACTATAATTTTTTTCATAATATGATACGTACCAAAAACAAGTAAGCTGAACTATGTATTCATACTAGTGATTTCTAAAATACAGCATCCACAAAAAAAGTCAAACTTATTTAAATTTACTTTCTAATTTGTATACAATAAATGACTAAATATAATAAAAGGAACATTGGTTTAAACCAACGTTCCTTAACACAGCCTCATGCAAAATGTACAGTGGTCCTAGTGAGAATAGTTCACTCAACTTTAGCTGAAGAAGGGTAGGTTATTTTCTATTATTAAGAGAAATAACAATTGTAATCATTGCTACGATTAATGATGCAAACTTGATCATTAGAGATTTATATTGTCTATTATAATGAGTAGATGTTAACGTTTTTAGATGGCTTTCTGTTAATTTTTTTGTATATGTGTTTTTTATAGTATTTAAAGTTTCCAATGAAAGGGTGAAAATATTGAAAGTTGTTATTCTTAATTTCGAAAAAGTATTGCATTAATAATTCATTTACCTGTCTTTGCAAATTCCTGAATTCTTAATCCGATTTCATCACGAACACGTTGAAATAAAGCCCATTTTTCTTTTTCTGTTCCTTCTGCTTTTGCCGGATCGTCAAATCCCCAATGAGATCTTTCCTTATTAATAGGTGTTGCTGGACATACATCAAATGCGTGGCCACAAAGTGTAACAACCAAATCTGCCTTCTTTAAAATGTCATTGGAAATAACATTAGATGTTTGATTAGAAATATCAATATCTACTTCTTTCATAGCCTTTACAGCCTTTGGATTTAATCCGTGTGCTTCAATACCTGCAGAGTATACTTCCCAATTATCACTTAAATACTTTTTTCCAAAACCTTCAGCTATTTGACTGCGACAAGAGTTACCAGTACACAAAAAATAAATGATTTTTTTGTTTTTCATGTATTAAATATACCTTTCTAAAGTAAATGTTCTTTAAAATATTTCCGTTGGAACCATAATGCCACATTAACTAAAGCAATCATTACAGGAACTTCAACGAGAGGACCGATTACAGCTGCAAATGCTGCCCCTGAATGAATGCCAAAGACACCCACGGCAACTGCGATTGCTAGTTCAAAGTTATTACTGCCTGCTGTGAATGCAAGTGTTGTCGTTACCGGATAGTTTGCTCCGATTTTTTTTCCTAAGAAGAACGAAACAAAGAACATCACAATAAAGTAAATTAATAGTGGAATCGCAATTCGAACGACATCTAAAGGCAAGCTAACAATGACATCTCCTTTTAAGGAAAACATAACGATAATCGTAAATAACAACGCAATGAGAGTAATTGGACTAATTCTTGGAATAAAAACTTTCTCATACCATTGTCTCCCCCTTGCTTTTACTAGAATAAAGCGTGTTAACATGCCAGCTATAAAAGGAATTCCTAAATAGATGAATACAGATTTTGCAACTTCAGCTATTGTAATTGAAACAATTGCTCCTTGAATTCCTAACCATTCAGGAATAATAGTTACAAAAAGATAAGCATAAACAGAGAAAAATAACATTTGAAATACAGAGTTAAATGCTACTAATCCAGCTGCATATTCGGTATCCCCTTTAGCAAGGTCATTCCAAACAATCACCATTGCGATACATCGAGCCAATCCAATCATTATCAGGCCGACCATATATTCTGGTTTATCTGGTAGAAATATTATTGCCAAAACAAACATGAGAATGGGACCAATTATCCAATTCTGTACTAGAGATAAAACTAATACTTTAACATCTTTAAAAACACGCCCCAACTCTTCGTAACGAACTTTCGCTAATGGTGGATACATCATTAAAATCAAACCGATAGCAAGTGGAATGGATGTTGTTCCAACTTGTAATTTGTTTAGTCCATTTATAAAACCTGGAAAGATAAATCCTAATCCGATTCCAACTGCCATTGAAAGAAAAATCCAAAGGGTTAAGTAACGATCTAAAAATGATAATCGCTTCATTGTATTCTCCTTATTGTAGGAATTAACATCATGAGATTGTTCTACTTTCTTTTGACATCATACAGCAAGACGTTGAATCCTTTTTTTGAAATTCACTGTTTGCTTTTGTAAAGAAGAACTCCCATTCATTTCCGTCTGGATCTGTAACCCAAAATTTATCTTGCACCGCATAACAACATGTAGTATCCATTTCTTCACGTGCAAAAAAGCCTTCTTTTTCAAGTCTTTCCTTGTGAGATAAGACCTCTTCTAAGCTATCAACTTGAAATCCGAAGTGATTGACTTGATTTCCAATAACTTCATCCCGAACATTTAATGTGAAATTCAACCCTGGATTCTCTAGTAAGAATTTAGCGTAATCTGGTTTTACTTTAACTGGTTCTGTTCCAAATACTTTTTGATAGAACTCCATTGATTTCTCTAATTTAGTGACGTTAATCCCTACATGAACATACTTCATAATTGTATCCTCCCATATTTTATATCTATTAATCAAAAAAATTTGATTTAGAGAATAAAAAATTAACAACAGCTTCCTTTCCCTTTTTTTCTAAAGATACAACAAAGCTCTTCAGACAATAAATTGTTTACTTGATTGTCATTCAAATCATAGTAACTCCATGTGCCTTTAGTTTCCTTTATTATCAAGTCAGCATCCAATAAAATTTTAAGGTGATAAGAGAGTTTCGATTGAGTCATCTCAAAAATTTCTGTTAAATCACAAACACAAGTTTTTCCTCTTTGACAAAGTTCATACATGATTTCTAAACGTTTTTGATCCGCAAGGGCTTTGAATTTTTGTTCATATTGCTGAAATTGTTCTTTTAACATGTTCATTGTACCTTTCTTTAATCAAATTTTTTTGATGTATTAATTATATGTTGAATTCTTAATTAAATACAACTACTAAATCAATTTTTTTGATATCATCTTTTCAGAACAATTTTTATAAAAACTTATTTATTATTTTTGATTAATGGTAGGCTATATTATTGAGTGCATGTATTCAAGATACAACCTTAATAAGTTTTGGTTAAATTAGAAAAAAGTCTTGATAAAATGCTAATGTTTCGTTAACTGGCAGAAAATCAATCATGGCCTTTCAAAAAAGGAGTGACCCCTTCCACCCTGATATTTTGTGATAATTATCTTTTATAGCACTTGATTTTTATCAAAATTTTCCAAATACGGAATATATTTTTTTATTATTCCTTCTTTTAAGGTAACAAATCCCTTTCTGAAACGTCAAAATATTAGATGTATAAAGGAAAGGAATAGTCAAATGAAAATATTAAAGTTTTTTGGAGTTGCTGCTACTATCATTCTTTTGTTTTTATGGTATGTATATTTTTTGAAAACTGAAGATTTATTTTTAAAAGAGGGGTATTTTACAAAAGAAAAAGCCTTTAAAGTATGGGAAAGTAAAAATAACATTCAATATAATCAATTAATAGAGCCAAAGGACAAGCACTTATTAATTCTAGCAGGCTATGAAAAAATTCATATCCTTCGTTTTCAAAAAAATGTATTTTTATGGTCTGAACCTTCTATCGATACGATAGATAAAGAAAGTATAAAACACATAAAAAATCAGAAAACTAAATATAGTATCTCTTTTGTTGTTTGTACTGCAACTGTAGTTACCACTAATCCTAACATTTCAAAAGTAAAAATAGGCAAAAATGATGCGGAATTGCTCCCCATTAAGCCATTTATCTCTACCGCTAAGGGAATGAAGCTTTGGTACTTTAATTTATATCCAGATGCATTAGATTGCCAAGGCCCATCGGGTCAGACATATACTTTTTATGATTCGAAGGGAAAAGTAGTGAATACAATTATCGATGACTAATCCATAAAATAGTTAGTATTGTGTTGAAATAATGTACAACACAATACTAACTATTATTTAAGTAAACTAAATTTTTTTCATTTAATTTAAAAGACAATGAACGGTATACGGGAAAAAAATCTTGTTGATGATAAACCTGATAATATTCCTGCCATTTTTCAACCAGCCAATTATAAGTTAATGGATCATGCACATGCTTACCAATATAAAAATCTAACAATCCATTTGGATTAAATCTGTACTTAAATTGAAATAAGGAATCTCTACCGACGTGTCCTCCACCTAAATGAAATGTGTGCATCTGTTTTTGCTTTCCCCATAATGCTATATGATGGAGTAAAAAAGCATTTATTCCTAAATTTAAATATTGCTTTTGTGAGCACCCTAAATGATAATGCAGAGAACCTTTCTTATATAAACAAAGAGCAGCAGCAATCATCCTATTTTCCAAAAACACTGCTGCAATCATCGAATGGTTTGATAACTCTTTTAATAATTTTTTAATATTATTAGTAGAAAAATAGGAATACCTTGAAGCATTAAGCTTTTCCATTGTTTCCTTATATAACTCATAAAACTCATCAATCACTTCAATCGCTTCCTCGGATTGATAAACTTTAAAAGTAAGAAGATTTTTATTAGCTTTTTTTATATTTCTTTGGTGATTTTTATGATATGAATGAAACAATTTATCCTCACTTTTTGTTAAATCTATGAAAATCGTTTCTCTATCATTGCTAATATTCATACACACATCCATATATTTTTGATTTTGGAGAAGTGGATGAAATCTAATAAATTCACAAATAATATTTTCCTTTTGACAATATTCTTCGAATTCTCTTCTAAAATTTATTATCGCTTGCTGATTTATAACATCATATATTGGCCCTCCATATCCATATGAAGGGGTTATAATATCAAATAATTCATATTCTATTTCAACATCACTTAAAAATGGTAGATTATTAATCTTCCTTTTTAGGAAGCAATAGCAAATTTTGCTTCCTTTCTCATCATTATAAAAAAACAAATATGGATCACCGTCTCCAATACTTTGATAGGGAATAGAATAAGAATAATCATAGAAAATATCCTTTGTATTAAATAATTTTAACGTTTCTTTCCACTTTTTATTCTCCCGGTTAGAAATCACTTCATACATATGATCCCTCCTAATGTATTATTTATCCATTTAAGATTAGAACATCATCATATTTAACCATGATAGATCCATCTGGATAACTACCAATCTTTTCTTTGACAGATTCTCCACATAAATTGTTGATAATATTTTTAACAAAATTTTGTCCCAATTCATGCGCATGGGGGTAGCCTCCCCCAAATCGTGGGTTAATTTCTGAAATGATATAGTTCGTTTCAGTTTTAAAACAATCAATATCAATAGGTCCTATTGGTTTCAGTGCATCAACCAATTGCTCGATTAAGTAAAATAACTTCTCATCTTTTACCGCGATAGATTTATCGGTTTCACCAGCGCGCATTTTTACTTTTCTTTTTCCAAATATATGAGTTGCTTTTACTTTGATTAAATCAACATAACAATCTACACCGTACTCATGACCTGTAATAAATGGTTGTATAACTAAATCCTTCGTATTATTCCAAGCTACATTCAACTCTTCAATCGAATTTATGATAGAGACTCCTAAGCTAGCACTTCCTCTCCTTGGCTTTACTATTAGAGGTAATTGAAGCAAATTTTTTCTAATATCATGTAATGCCTCATCTTTACTAATATAGGTAGGAACTCTAGGTAAATCATTTATCTTTAAAAATTGATAGGTTAAGTATTTATCAAAGCAAATATCAACAACTTCTTTATTGGAAACGATTATTTTTATATTTGCTTTTTCAAAGTCATTTTTATGTTCTGCTAAGATGTTAAGTTCAGGATCAATTAGGCTTAGGATTGCATCAATATTATATTTAGAGCATAATTGTTTAATAACATTAACATAATTGATATCAGTAATCCGTGGAACAACCTCTGAAATATTTGCATACTGTAAAGCTGGTGCTGTTAAATCACAATCAATAGCAATAATATTGCCACCAAGCTTACTAAGTTCTTCTCTAAAATATTTAACTAATTTTACTCTTCTTCCAGCACTACAGATTAATAGATTCATCATATTCTCCTTTCCTATCATGTTTAAAAAATATATAGTTCTTCATTAAAAAATTCTTTAAAGCTTTCTTTTTTTCGAACAACAAAATATTCATTTTGATCAACTGCTATAATACATGGTCTTTCTTTAATGAAAGGAGGATTAAAAACAATCGTATAGGCTCCAACATTCTCAAATAGTATGTAGTCATTTACTACCGGCAGTAGCCCATTTACATCATTTGCTAAGTAGTCTTTTTCCATACAGGTGTAACCAACAATATTATAAGTACCAGATGATGTACTTTCGAGGTCCTTCTTAACAATACGCATAGGTAAATTTCTTTTATGCATGGTCGGTTTAATATTATGCACACTACCATCTATTAACACAAAATGTTTATTCCTCATTTTTTTTGTTTCAATCACTTTTGCAATAAATGTAAAGACGTTTGCCACCATAGAAATTCCAGGCTCTATAATCAAGTATGGCTTCCTATCTAAATCGGCGAATTCTTGATTCATCATTGTACATACTGCATTAGCATAATCATCAAAACTTGGACTATCGATATTAAAAGACTCAGGCAATTCACCGTAAAATCCTCCTCCAATATCAACATACTCAATCGTTTCAGGAAAATATTGTTTAGCAATAGAACAAAGTACATTTGTTATATTTTTGTATGTTTCAACCTTCCTTTCCTTTGTAGAAAAATGTCCATGTACTCCGATGATGGTAATATTTTTTATCTGGTTTAGTTGTTCAACAGCAGTATCTAAATCTCCATTTGAAGTACAAACACCAAACCTGCTTACTTCATACCCCTCTTGTAGGGCATCTTCTC
The DNA here is from genome assembly GCA_018333075.1 of Heyndrickxia sporothermodurans. Classification (GTDB taxonomy): domain Bacteria; phylum Bacillota; class Bacilli; order Bacillales; family Bacillaceae_C; genus Heyndrickxia; species Heyndrickxia sporothermodurans_A. The sequence goes on from BORH01000002.1 coordinate 147,540, forward strand.
CATGATGGGATAGATCAAAATTTAACCTTATTCCAATTCTCACCTGCTTTCCCTTATTAACTTCACAATATTTTTTTAGCAAATTAATTTCATATAAGGAATCAATGTTTAAAATGCTTCCATTATTTAAAGCCATTTCAATATCTTGGTAGGTCTTTAATGGACCGTTAAAAATTATTTTTGTTGGAGTTACTCCTATTTTCATCGCTAAATCATACTCTAATCGTGAAACGACCTCAGCGTATGCACCTAAATTTGCTAATTCCTTACATAAGAATGGCAAATAATTAGTTTTATATGAGTAACCTATAATGAAATTTGAATATTTACTTTTAAACGCATTGTTCATTTTTTCATAGTTTGTTCGCAATTTATTTACATCGAATAAATAAAATGGAGAGCCAAAAGTTTGTTCAAGTTCTCGTATCCTCTTAAAATCTGTTAACATACATGTACACCTCACAAGACTTTTTCTATAGTTAAATATGAATTATATGATCATTTACCTCTTTTATTTGACACTCTACATTTTTACCGAAATGAACTTTGTTCACAAAATACTCAATGACTGAAGGATCTATATTTACGTCAAATTTTCTTGCAAAAAAAGTATCCGATTTTTCTATTAGGTTAATATCATCCTTAGTTAAATATTGTGGTGAGCTTCTATCACTAAATGTATTTCCCCATCTATAAAAAAATAAATGATTGTTTTCAACATCAAATTTAAATGGAGAATTCATGATCAACGTATGGAAAAACCATTCGTCGGGTGTATAAGTATTTTTAAAGAATTGATAATACCATTCATTATTATTTACAAAATCAATTATGTAATTTACTACATTGATAGGAATGGTAAACCACTGTGATCCTTTATAAAATGAGTAATCTTTTGGCCAGTAATTCTTATTTGGAAAAAGATATATTCCCTTTTTATATAAATCTTGAAGTGTTCTTCTAAGTATTCGAGCTGGGTGTGGTGTAGTATAACGTTTTCGAGTTATTTTGGGCCAATTCATCAACATCACAGCTAATTGATCCTGAGAAGCTTTCAAATTATTTAAAAAAACTTTGTTTTTATTTTCTATTAGGAAGCTTTTCAATCCGTTTTTAACTAATAGATCTTGACCACTTCTTAAACAAACAAAGTCATACGATTTTTTTGATGCGATTACCTCTCTTAGCAATAAAAGTGTAGTATCTATTTGACTAATATCTCCCCATTCACAAATAATGCTATTCGTTATAACTTTTACATTTGGATTTTTTAATATCCTTCCCTGGTACTCATGAAAATACCTTTGGTCAATATGAACATATACATCTGCTTGGTCATCCACTACTAATTGTTGAATAAATTGATTTACTTGATCAGGATTTTTATGGATTTGCATGATGAAAGCAGTGCGCATTTTTGAATTCATTCTAACATCCCCTTTTTAACAAATCGTTCATAAGTTCTTAATAAAGAACAATTTGTTAAATTTTTTATCTTTAAAGCACGAATAAAATTCTTCTAAATGATATAATTCTTAATTAAATGGAAGCTTTTCCTTCCTAAGTTGGTGTAAGGACTTCCACTTTTGATACATACTTAGCACCTGCTTCGGAACTAACATTGCAACTAACGGCTTTAGAGCTAATATTCTTTTTAAATATGGAATATTCAACCTTCTACATGCATCAAATCTAGCTATCGTTTCAGTAAATCTAAATCTTCTGCTTTTTCTTTTCTGTGAATTTTTATCCTCCCGATAATAAATTAATGGTTCTTGTATATTGTGAAGAATATAATTATTTTCATAGAATTTAACCCAAAGATCATAATCTTCTAAGCGTGCTTTAGTTATCTTATTATCAGAATATCCACCAACCTCTAGTAATTTAGCATGTTTCATTACGACTGTAGGATGGATAAATGGAGAATCTAATAACATAATCTCTTTATTTGGTCTACATTCTGAATGTCTTATTCCCCATACCCCTGTATCATCAAATAAAAATGCTCCAGAACCACAAGCATCACAATCGTGCTCATTCATATAATGAACCTGCTTTTCAATTCTATTTTCAACCATAATGTCGTCCCCATCATGCCGCATTATATATTCACCAGTACAAAAGGGTAAGCATTTATTTAATGTTCCTGCTAGCCCTAAGTTAACCTCATTTTTAAGCAGTTTTATCCTAGTATCCTCTTTTATATATTGATATACAATTGCAAAAGTATTGTCTGTTGAACCATCATCACAAATGATTAATTCCCAATTTGAATATGTTTGTTTATTTATTGAAGCGATTGATTCTATGATCGCTTTTTCACAATTATATATTCCCATTATGATAGATACTTTCTTATTCAAGTTGCCACCTCATTTTCCAATTTTAGTGACAGGTGTCATCGTTTCATTTTTATAAATTTTTTTCATTTCATTAAGAACATTTTTCAAGGAATACTTTTCAATCTTTTTTCTATTTTGATTCGAAAAATTCTGTCGTAACTCTTCAGAATGATAGAGCTTTTCAATAGCAATTGCGCATTCCTTTACATCATCAATTTCTATAACATATCCATTTTCATTATTTCGCACTAAATCTCTATTTCCTCTACAATTAGTTACTATTAGAGGTAAGCCAGTAGCCATTGCTTCCATTATATTTACAGGCAGTCCTTCCTGCCTTGAAGTAGATATTGCAACATCAGATATTCCCATTAATTGCTGGATATCCTTGCGAAATCCTAAAAATTCAACATTACTTTCAATTTTTAACTGTTCAGCTAATTCTTTATATTTATTTAACAAACTACCATCACCAACTAATAGAAGTTTTAAATTCGGTATTTTTCCCTTTAGCAAGCTAATAGCCTTTATCAATTGATCTTGGTGTTTCCTGTAGCTAAGCTCACCCACATAAATTAAAATAAAATCCTCGTCTGAATAACCATATTTTTTTCTTAAATCCATTTTCATTTCTTTTGTGATTGGAATAAATTTATTTAAATCAACGCCTATCCCATTCACCCTATAAACAGAATCCTTCTTTCTTAATTTGAGTTTTTTTGCTAGGTCATAATCTTCATTATTCATAGTGATGATTCCATCTGTCCATTTTGCAGAGACTTTTTCTATAGGATAATAAATTAGCCAATTTTTTTTAGGTGCACCCTTAAAAAAGTGAAAACCATGAGCAGTATATAGTACATGCGTTTCCCTCATCTTTCTACATGCTAAACGAGTAACAAATGAAGCTACAGGGGTATGGACATGGATCATCTCATATCCTTCGTTTAAAATGATCTTTCTTATTTCTTTGTAAGCACGGTAATTTCCTATATGAATAGGATTTCTATGAAAATCTACTTGATGTATCTTACATCCAAGTTCTAATATTTCTGCATTTACTTCTTGGATAATATGAAATGCTAAGCCTACTTTATTTCCCTGCTCCATTAAAGATTGCACATGAGGTATAAAAAAGGAATTGACCGTGTTCGAGATTGTAGTAACATATAAAATTTTCAACTTCTTTAACTCCTCATCATTTGAATTGAATACTTTAAAATTTTATTAAAAAAATACTGCTAGTAATCTCCGTAATATAAATGATCTTTTTTATTTATTTTTCGATTATATCTATTTAAAATAACTCCAAGTATCTTGCCTCTTGCATGAGTTAGTAGTTCTTTTGCTTTTTTCGCGTTTTCTCTTATCGTATGTCCACTACTTACCACAAGTATGACTCCATCGCTTTTTTGTGCAAGTAATTGAGCATCTGTTACGACTAGAACGGGAGGTGAATCAATAATGACATAATCATAAAATCCACGAACTTCATTCATGAGAGAATTCATACGTTTTACTCCTAATATTTCTGATGGATTTGGTGGAATTGTACCACATGTTAATAATGACAGATTGGGTATAATTGTTTCTCGAACAACCTCTGACAAGTTATTTCTATTTAATAAGACATTTGTTAATCCGAGGTGATTATCTATATTGAAATAATAATGACAAGAGGGTTTTCGTAGATCAGCATCAATTAAAAGTACTTTATAATCCTGTTGTGCTAGAGCTGCTGCTAAGTTTGCTGCTGTAGTTGATTTTCCTTCACCAGGTGATGCAGATGTAATTGTAATAACACGAGTATCCGTATCTATGCTTGCAAATTGAATATTTGTTCGAATTGTTCGATATTGCTCAGAGATTGGTGATTTTGGACTAAAAAAAGTGATTAAACTGCGTTCCTTTTCTAATCTTTTCTTTCTCCTAACACGATTACGTCCCAATCTTTTCACTCTCCTTTATAAATTCTTTTTCTCTCTGTGTACGCTTTTTTTCTACTTTAATATCCATCACTGTACCAAGAAGAGGGACTTCCAAAGTTTTTTCAACATCTATTTCATTTCGAATTCTATTATCTAGTGTTTCCATTATCAGCGATATTGCAATAGATAGTAATAAACCCGCCACAAAGCCAATTGATATATTTAGTTTTGGATTTGGACTAATAGGAGATGGTGAAACCTCTGCAGGTGATAAGATTGAAACATTATTGACATTCATAATTTTTACGATTTCTTTATGAAAAATTGTCGCTATCGTATTCGCAATCTCGACCGCTATTTTTGGATCGTTATCTTTGACATGAATGGAAACAACTTGTGATTGCCCTTCACTTTCAACATTTACTCTCTTGATTAATGATCGATATGATTGGTTTAATGATAATTCTTCAACTACTTGTTTCAATATTCTAGGAGAGGTGATGATAACATTGTAAGTGTTAATAAATTCTAAGTTGGTCTGTAACTCTCCTGAGGAATAATTCTTCCCTTCAGGAACCGATTGATTCACAAGAAGTAGTGTGGATGCTTGATACGTTGGTGTAATTAAATAATACGTAATCAATGCAGATAGACCTGTCACGATACAAATGGTCATTATTATCAGGGTGCATCTTCTTTTAATAATTTTCAAAAACTTATTTATATTAATTGATTCTTGCATTTTCCCCCTCCTCTGAAGAGATATTTCACATAATTACAAGTTAATTTCCAAAATAAAAAGAACCTTACATAAAATAGATTCTCGTATTAGATTTATGAAGCCTCTTTTATTTTTGAGTCTATCTTTATAGAGTTTTTAATTTCAGAAACGATTGAACGGACCTCCTCAATCTTCATCAAGCATATTAGTACAATATAAACAATTGCTCCTAATAAAATTGAAATAAATAAAGAAAGGGTAAAATTAATAGAAGTAGTTAGCAAATTGTATACATATTTACTTATAAAACCCATTATTAATGATGCTGATAGGATTTTCATAAGTACAAACAACATCTTTTTCATTCCAAAATTTCCGATCTTTTTTCTTAAACTAATGAAAAGGAGAATTGAACTAATTATTGCAGCAATACTACTTGCCAGAGCTAAACCCCCTATACCTAAATATTTTGATAATATAAAATTTAGAATGATATTAATAATCATTGCAATTGTCGCATTAAACATTGGTGTCCTAGTATCCTGAAGGGAATAAAAAACGTTAGAAAGCATATCTCTCATCCCTATTCCAACAGTTCCAATGGAATAAAAAAACAAGGCATAAGACGTCATTGATAAAGCATGTAAGTCAAACTGCCCCCTTCCATATAACAATTCGACAATCGGATTAGCAAATACCATTGTTCCGACTGTTGCGGGTATTATGAATAGATTAATTGAATTAACTCCCATTAATAAAGTTTCTTTCATTTTCTTCATATTATTTTGAACGACCATTTTAGAAATCTTTGGATAAAGCACCGTTGTAATAGATGAAACAACAATTCCCATCATAAATAAATTTAATGTGCTTGAATAATTTAGTGCAGATATACCTCCAATACTAATTTTTGAAGCTAATGTACGATCAATTAACAAATTGAGTTTGTCCACTGATGAACCTATGATCGCAGGAAATGCCAATAATATCATATTTCTAATATTACGATCTTTAATATTTAACGTATGCATATACCGATAACCGTTTTTAAAACTATAAATATACAATAAAATAAATTGTGATGCTGTTGCTATTAGACCACCAAAAGCGAGTATATAAACATTTGAATGTGAACTAAAATATATCGACAAAATCACAATTAAATTTGATGGAATCCCCATTAATACGGGTGCAATAAATATAGATTTTATTTGAAGATAAGCAGTATAAACATATACTAAACCAGAAAAATATACGCTTGTTAATGATATTCTTGTAAAAATAATTGCTTGATCTAATGTTTCACCTTCAAACCCAGAGGCGAAGATTTTAATCAAATATTCAGTAAATATTACCCCTAAAACAAGAATAATTGTACAAAGGATTATAACGAAATTAATGACATTATTCGTATAACGCTTAGTTTCTTCATTTCCGCTTTTACTTTCTATTCTCGCATACATTGGGATAAAGCCAGTTGAAATGCCTTTCCCGATAATAGCTAAAATAACGGTTGGTATAGTTAAAGAAATTAAGTATATATCACTAATATTCGAGGCTCCATAAAAAAAAGATAAAAATAAATCTCTCATAAATCCTAAAACTTTTGAAATAACTGTAACGATCATTAATATGAAAACTGTTTTTTTCATATAATCTCCTGTATTTTTTCTCTTTTATGTTCTATTCTCAACTCCATCTGCTTCATAGTATCTAAAAATTTCATAAAGTGAGGTATAATAAAAAGAACATTGTTGGTATCAAAATACGACAGACGATTTTTCATAAATTCTAAAAAATAGATGATAAAATAATCTTGTTTATATTTTGATTGAAACTTCAAATCAAAGATCGCAAACATATTGTAAAAGTACAGATCATAATCACCATTCACATATTTCTCTACATATACATAATTGTTATTCATATATACCTCTAACCACATCATATTAAATAAATCATAAAAAAATATAAATTCACTTGAATATTCCCAATCAATAAAATACACATCAAAATCATCAGATTTTTTGTACAAGATATTAGATGTCCAAAGATCACCATGTAATAGTGTATAAGGAAGTTTCATATTTGTTATCTCTTTACTTATTTTCATCCACAGGTCCTTAATTTCAACTTCTCCTGGGAGTGATTGAAATAAGTTTTGAGGTGTTATAAATGAATGAATTTTTTCTTGTTTATTTTTAAAAAAGGTTAAATATAATTCAAATGTAACCTTCATAATTAGTAAATAATCATCATTTCCCCAATTAGTTTTTGGCTCAAAAATAATCAATTCTTCTATAATTAATAAATCTTCATCACTCTTCCACAATACGGTAGGTATATGGAAATAAGGTTTAAAATTTCCATAGTTTTCAATAACGGAATTATAATCTTTTTTCCTAGAAAATACTGTCAACACTTTATTTCTAGTTAAATCAAAAATTCTTATATCAATATACCCACTAGTACTTCTAACTGGTATAAAGATAGTTCCAGAGAAATCATCGAGAGACAATTTATGTTCTATAACATTTATTTTTTTGCTAAATAATACCTTTCTTAACAAAAAAATAATCAATCTTGTGAAAACTTGCTTATATAGATTTTTTTGAAACATTTCTGAAGCTCTTAATAAACTATGGCAATCTGATCTACAAATATATTCAATTGATCCATCAAAACGATATTCTCCAGAACTCATGTATTTAGTGTTTTTTCTAAATTGCTTTATAGTCTCCCTCTTTCCAGAAATAAACTGAAATAATTCCTTAAACATTTCATTACCTCATTCTCAAATGTTTATTTTATCTATACACTTATTTTTCAAATCATCCTTCTATGTCTCAGCTTTCATCTTCTTACCATCTAAAGAAAAAAGCATTGCTCCTAAAAATATCCAAAGTACACGTGCATTATTTAAAGAAATTGACACAGATCCTATTAACAATACAACGATAATATCTCTTAAGATAAGATTTCTTGGAGAACTTTGTTTATTAGAAAAAGTTACTTTTCCAATTGTAAAAAGTAAATAAGAAAAGAAAAAAAAGGCTAATGGCAGTCCCCATTCTGCTGAAAGCTGCAAAAAGGTATTATGAGCGACGTTATTGTATTGAAACATTTCATAAGCAATATCAGTATACGTACCTATTCCTACACCAATTAAGGGAGAAAGCTGAATAATTTGTATTGCAACTTTCCATGTATCATCTCTTCCTGACCCACTTTCAGAAATAGCACTACCAAAATCAGTAAATAAATATTCTACTCTTGAAAAAGAAGGGAAATGAACTGATAAATAACTAATTACCTCACTAAATTTGCTTATGAAAATAGGAATAAAAAGAATAAAGAATGTTATAAATAATAATTGGAGAATAACTGAAAACATTTTTTTCTTTGTTAAAAATAGATATTCAATTATTCTAAGCACAAAATAACAAAAAAAAGTAATCATTCCCGTTTTTGACCCTGCAGATAATACTGATAAAAAAGTAATAAAGATGATAAAAATTTTATAGCGATTCTTTATTGCTTTTATTCTACTAACATAAGCCAGAGCAGAAATATTTAATACTGAAAAATAATTTGGATCAATCATTAGGCCTTTATATCTCGTTCCAGCAAAATATAAAAGATTCGAAAAAATGGAAAGGTGAAAAACTGTAAATAACACTCCTAATCCACCTAAGAAAACACCAAATATGGAATACCACTTTATAATGGTTTGTGTAAAACCTAATTTTGATAAATTATAGCCAACAATAAAATATACAAAAATAGCGATTAATTTAATATAATCGCTTATAATCCGAATTGGACCAGGACTTATTTCAAATTTGATTGGAACATAAATAACTGCCGTGAATAACACAACGGCAGATACAATCAAATAAAAGAGTGATGGTATAATTGGAATATATAGCTCTTTTTTATATAATACCGACAAAAATATTCCTAAACAAAAAATGTCCGCAAAAGAAATATTTACTCCAAAAACTACCCCTGATTGATTTAATAATAAAGACATGACAACAATTGCCAGCATGAATAACATTGAAGGTGTTTTAGTGTTAATTGTATGATCAAGTGAATATTCCACTCGTTTAATTTTCACCATCCTTAAAGTACTAGATTAATAAGTTAGTTTCCTGATTTCCATTTAATGTATTCTATTAATGTTTTATATTCATTTATCTGGTCTTTCTTCATATCTGAATCTTTTAATTCATTTACAATCTCTAGCCATTCTTTGTCTAATGGCTTCTTGGATTTCATTTTTTCTATAGAAGAATTTGTATTTAATAAAGTCATTAAATCTACATCTAAAACAATTGCTATTTTAGATATTACTTGAATGGAAGGATTTTGATTAACGTTTCTTTCAATATTACTTAAATAAGATTTGGAAATGTTTGCTTTCTCAGCTAATTCTGTTAAAGTTAAACCTCTTTTTTTACGGATAGCACAAATCTTTTCTCCGATCATATAGTTCTCCTTTTTATTATTAAATTTATTGAATAATAAAGTTATCTTCTATTTCTGATATACCTACAACTGCTTTTATACAATTGATTACCCTTCTCTGATCATTTATGTCCAAATTCGTACCAGATGGTAAACAAATTCCTGATTGAAAAAGCTGTTCAGATATACAAACATTCTCATTATGTGTATAAAAATCACATTCGTTAAACAACGGTTGTAAATGAAGTGGTTTCCAAACATGTCTTCCTTCGATATTATTTTTTGCTAAAGTGTCTAGTATAGTTTTCGCAGAAGCTTCTGTTTCATTTTCATCAATGGTTACGGTTGTTAGCCATCGATTAGACCGAGTATTTTCTAACTCATTTAAAAAGTTAAATCCTCTAATTGATGACAATTCCCTCTCATATACTTGATAAATATACCGACGCATATCTACTCTTTCCTCTATAACTTCTAGTTGACCTCTACCAATTCCCGCTAAAACATTACTTAGTCGATAATTATAACCAATTTCACTATGCTGATAAAAAGGGGCAGGGTCTCTTGACTGAGTAGCAAGAAAACGCGCTTTTTTTATTGCTTCTAAATCATTTGATATTAGTGCTCCACCTCCAGAAGTTGTAATGATTTTATTTCCATTAAAAGAAAAAACGCCAAATTTCCCAAAAGTTCCAGCAGCTTTATTTTTATATGTAGACCCTAGTGATTCAGCAGCATCTTCAATCATTGGAATACCATATTCTTCACAAAGAGCTAGAATTTCCTCCATTTTTGCGCAATGGCCGTATAAATTCACAACAATTATTGCTTTTGGTAGTTTTCCTTTATTTGCAGCAGCTTTTAATGCTTTTTCAAGCGCTATTGGACAAATATTCCAAGTGTCTGGTTCAGAATCTATAAAAACTGGTTTAGCTCCTTGATATATGATGGGATTTGCACTTGCTATAAATGTAAGGGTTGGACAATACACTATATCACCTTTTTCCACCCCTAATAAAGAAAGAGCCAAATGAATAGCAGCTGTACCTGAACTTACAGCAACTGCTCCATCGGCTCTTACATATTGACATATCTCATTTTCGAACGCATCAACGTTTGGTCCTAAAGGTGCTATCCAATTGGATGAAAATGCATCTTGAATATATTTTTGTTCCCTTCCACTCATATGTGGAGGAGATAATAAAATCCTTTGATTTGTCATTGTAGCCCCCTTATTTTACTAAGTTCCTACTTATTTAAAATGAGCATTTATTGCTGAATGAATTGAATGCTATTTTTTTCAGTGTAGAAACATATTTAAGTTATTTTTCAAATAATTAGATAAATTTTGTTTTTCGTTGTTTATCCGATTCTGAGCTTCCTTTAAATTCAGGCATTGTCAATTGATGATTATGCTGGATTCCTTCTGTTTTAAATACTTTAATAATTGTTAAAAGTAAAATCCTTAAATCAAGCAAAAAAGACTGATTTTCTACATACCAAACATCTAATTCAAATTTTTTTTCCCATGATATTAAATTTCGACCATTCACTTGTGACCAACCTGTTATACCTGGTTTAACAAGATGCCGTTTAGATTGTTCTAAAGTATAAAGAGGTAGATACTCCATAAGTAAAGGTCTTGGCCCTACAATACTTAAATCTCCTTTTATTACATTAATAAGTTGTGGTAGTTCATCAAGACTGAATTTTCTAAGAAACATTCCAAACGAATCTAGTCTTTCGTGATCAGGCAATAGTTCTCCATCAATACCATATTTTTCAGTCATCGTACGAAATTTATAAATATAAAACGGCTTTTCATTAAGACCTGGTCGCAATTGTTTAAAAATAACTGGTGAGCCTAATTTAAATTTTACTAATATTGCTATGATAACAATGAGTGGAAAAAAAATAATCAATAATGATAAGGAAATACATAAATCAAAAAGACGCTTCAATTTCCTCCCCCTAACTTTCTATTTTCCAATAAGTTTTTTATTTAATAAGTTCTTTTTCAAGTAATTTAGTTAGATAGTTCAACAATTCCTCTCTTAAATCTTCGCGCTGTAATGCAAAATCAATAATCGTTTGAATGAATCCAAATTTCTCACCTACATCATAACGAACACCATCAAAGTCATAAGCATATACCAATTCATATTTTCTTAATTCTGCTATCGCATCTGTTATTTGAATTTCTCCATTAGCACCTGGTTTTAAGTCGCTTAATATTTCGAAAACTTTTGGAGTCAGTATATATCTTCCTAGAATTGCTAGATTTGAAGGTGCTTGATTTCGTAATGGTTTTTCTATTAAACTATCAACACGAAAAACCCGTTCACTTATTTGATTTCCATCTACAATCCCGTATCTTGTTACTTCACTTTCAGGTATCGTTTGAACACCTAAAATTGAAGCGTTATATCTTTCATATTGCTGAATCATTTGATGTAAACAAGGTTCATCAGATTGGACAATATCATCTCCTAAAAGCACAGCAAATGGTTCATTTCCAATGAATTTTCTTGCACACCAAATAGCATTTCCTAAACCTTTTGGCTCTTTCTGACGTATATAATGGATATCTACCAATCTTGACGATTTTTGAACCTCTTCTAATAATTCAAATTTTCTTCTTTCAATTAAATGATGCTCCAATTCAAATGAATAATCAAAATGATCTTCAATAGCTCTTTTTCCTTTTCCGGTAACAATAATAATTTCTTCAATTCCTGATGATACAGCTTCCTCAACGATATATTGAATCGTTGGTTTATCAACAATTGGCAACATCTCTTTTGGCATTGCTTTTGTTGCTGGAAGGAATCTTGTTCCTAATCCCGCTGCTGGTATAATTGCCTTTCGAATTTTCAATCCATTTACCCCCTTTACATAGAAGTTGAAAAGACTGGCATTTTCATTACTTCATTATTAGCTAAGTTTAATAAGTGATTTCTCAATTCATTTTTATTCATATTTAAATAATTTCTTAGTAATTTCTCTATTTCTTCTATATTTAATAATACCGTTTTACCGATGTAGATATTCGGGTAAATTTGCTGATCATTTACTTCATCATCTTTTAATAGTTCCTCAAACAATTTTTCTCCTGGTCTTATACCAGTATAGGTAATTCCTATATCCTCGACAGTGTTACCAGATAATTTAATTAGATTTTTCGCTAAATCTACAATCTTTACAGGGTCACCCATGTCTAATACAAAGATCTCTCCCCCTTCTGCTAACGCCCCAGCCTGAATTACAAGTCTTGATGCTTCAGGAATGGTCATAAAATAACGAATCATATTCGGATGCGTTACAGTAATCGGACCCCCATTTTCAATTTGATTTTTAAATAATGGAATAACACTTCCTCTGCTGCCTAAAACATTTCCAAATCTAACCGTTACGAATTTTGTTTCACTGTCATTGTTCATATACTGAATCATTATTTCTGCAAGTTTTTTTGAAGCTCCCATCACACTTGTGGGATTTACTGCTTTATCTGAAGAAATCATAACAAATGTTTTAACGAAATATGTTCTTGCCGCTTTTGCTACATTTATCGTACCAATTAAATTGTTTTTCACTGCCTCCTCTGGGTTTTCCTCCATTAATGGAACATGTTTATGGGCTGCAGCATGGTATACAACATCTGGTTTAAGTGATTTCATAACTATCATCATTCTATTAAAATCTTGAATATCAGCAATGACAGGAACAAACTCAATGTTTAAATAAGAAAAACTTGTTTTTAGCTCCATTTCAATTGAATAAATACTGTTTTCACCATGACCTAAAAGGATGAGTTTTCTTGGTTTAAAAAGAGCAATTTGTCTGCAAATCTCAGAACCTATTGAGCCTCCAGCACCGGTCACTAATACAATCTTTCCGGTAATATACTCCGATATACTTTCAATATGAAGCTCTACCGGCTTTCTTCCTAATAGATCTTCAACCTTGACATCTCGAAATTGATTAATCGAGACCTTCCCTGTTACAATATCCTCAAGCATTGGTAAAATTTTCGTTTTAGCTTTGGTCTTTGCGCATTCATTAAAAATAATATTCAGCTCATTTTTTCCTAAAGATGGAATGGCAATTATAATGTGATCAACACCGAGCTCATTTACTTTTTCTTCTATAATTTCAACCCCTCCTAAAACAGGAATCCCTAATATATCTAGGTGGTGTTTTTTTATATTATCATCAATAAAACCTACAGGGAGGAGGTTCGAATCATTATATTTTTTTAGTTGTCTTGCAACCATCATCCCTGCAGATCCCGCACCAACAATTAAGGTTCGTTTTTTGTTATTCGAGGGTTGAAGGATAGAATCACGCGAAACTCTCCAGAAAAATCGTGTACCGCCTATAAATAAAACATTAAGAAGCCATGTGATCACTAGAACACGAAAATAAAAATGATGAGTAATAATAAGTTGAATGATAGCTGCTGTAGTTATGGAAAAAGTGACAGATTTAAGAATAATAAGTAATTCTTCTGTACTTGCATATTCCCATGCTTTCTTATAAAGTTGATTTTTAAAAATAAAGACATGATGACTAATTAAAATGACGATTGAGCTTATATATACAGGAAAAATATCATCAAAAATAAATGAATTTACTAATAAGTGGCTTATTAAAGAAGCTAAAATGACAAGACATGAATCAATAATAATAAATAATGACATTCTTTGTTTATAAGTCATATTCTTTCCCCCCTTCACCCTTAGTTCATTTACTTCACAGAACAATATAATTGTGATATCAAAAACAACTGATATCATGATCAAAAGGCAAATGCACATTGGTAAATCGTACTTTAATTGTTAATGATTAATATGTATCTAATAAATAATTTGAATGGTCTCTTAAAAATAAAGATAATTTTAATTTTTCGGGCATCTAACCCATCCTCACATCACACTACCGACGACAAGCGTCTAAGGTCTATTGACCCACAGCATGATCGAGTGCTTCCATTGATAATGGTAAGGAAACATCACCTTAATTCTTTATAACGAACATTATTGTAAAAAAAACCACTCGTTTTCCGAGTGTTTACTATTTCTATTAAATACTCATCAATCTTATTAAAAATAACAACTTAATTACCAAATCACTTTTATTTGGAATTTTATTATTTCTCATTATATTTCTTTATAAAGAACATGTCAACAGTAAAAAATTATTTTTGGACATAGGAAAGTCTTACTGTCATATGTCCAAAAATTAATGTATTAGTTAGTGCTAATTACATAAACATTGGATTTCCTTTCATTCCTACCCATAAATCTGATTGTTCAATTAAACTAGCTAGTTTTAATAGCCAATCTTCTTTTCCTTTAGTTGCCATAAATTGCACACCTATTGGCAAACCAGTATTCGTTATATGTACAGGTATAGAAATAGCAGGCTGTCCAGTTAAGTTAGCTAACTGGGTATATGGAGTATAGGTTAAGCTCGGTTCAAACATATCATAAACTAATTTTTGCTGATCTATTTTAGATAGCTCACTAATCTTCAACAACTCGGCAATTTCTTTTTCTCGATGTGTTAATTCACCAACCTTAGGTGCAGCAAAAGCGGTTGTAGGCGTAAGATAAAGATCATAGGTGCGATGAAAATCGGCCATTTGTGCTGCTGCGACATCCCATTCAGCAATACTTTGTGTAAATTCTGCCGCTGTTACAGACTTTCCTGCTACCGTTAACACCCACGCAACAATCTCCATATCTCTAGCAGTAATCTCTCTACCAAGTGACCGCTCCATTGAATCGACCATTCCTGCCATTTCACCATTATTCATAATATAGTAATTTTCCATTAATCGAAGTCCATCAACTTCATTATTTTTTTCTTCAACTTCATGTCCTTGCTCTTCTAACCATTGAACCGTTTTAAAAACTGCATGCTTTGCTTCCTCACTAACAGGAGTACCTACAGGAGATTCGACTGTAAAAGCTATTCGGAATTTCTTGCTCGTTTTCTTTTTTAGCTCCTCAAAATAACTACCTTGAAACAAAGGAGTTTGAAAAGCTGCTTCAGGCTGTAGAGTTTGCAATATGTCTAAAAGTGCTGCACTATCACGTACAGACCGAGATAAAACAAAATCAATCGAAGCACCTTGCCATTGACGTCCTACACCAGGTCCAACAGGAGTTCTTCCCCTTGTAGGTTTTAAACCGAAAAGACCAGTAAAGGAGGCAGGAATTCGTATTGAACCTCCCCCATCACTTGCTCCTGCTAATGGTACAATTCCTGCGGAAACACTAGCAGCTGCTCCCCCACTTGAACCACCAGGTGAAAAGTCTGTATTCCAAGGATTTCGAGTAGGTCCATGGATTTCTGGCTCAGTAATATTCTTCAACCCGAATTCAGGTGTATTTGTATGGCCGATAAATAAGAATCCTGCCTTACGTAACCTTGCAACAAAATTCGAATCTCTTTTTGCGTAATAATCCATAAAAAGTTTTGATCCTGAAGATAGCGGTTCACCTTCAATTGCTTGAGAAATATCTTTTAATAAGATTGGAACACCAGCAAAAGGCTGATCATCTATATGTAATAATTCTAGCTCCTGATACACTTTTTCTTGTCTTGAACGAACAACTGCATTTAATACAGGGTTTACTTCTTCCAAACGGTTGAATGCAGTATCAACTAATTCTTTAGGTGAAACAACTTTTTTCTTTACTAAGCTTGCTAAACCAACAGCATCCTCTGCTTTATATGATTGCCAGTCCATTTCTACACCTCTGATAAAATATTTTCTTCAATAAATTTTAAGATTAAACACCTTTTTATATATTGTAAACAATAAAAAACGATTAGCCTATATGACTAATCATTTTTTGCATACGTTTTAAATTTAGTTTTTATATGCAAGTAACAGTATGTTACAGGAGGTTAATACCATTCATAAAATAGTACGAATATTTACTTTCTATCTCGATCAATAACTTCTACTGACGAAATAAAGGTTGGGTTAATAATTAAATCTCCAAATTTTTGAATTACATTTGTCATTAGTCCCATTTGATTAGTAACTTTTTTCATAAATTCATCAATATGTGTATCCACTAAATATTCCTTTCCATTAGCCATAGTAACTTTTACTGGCATAACGTATCCCACCTTTATTATAAGAAATATTTATCTTATTTTATGAATTCTTTTTCTTAAAAAGAATCCTATAAGATTTGATTATATGACCTCTTCTTATTATAAAAACACATCCATTTTTCAGTCAAATATTATATATACGTATTTTTATTTTTTAAAGGAGTTTTCATTCCTCTGTTGAAATTGTACATATAGACCTGTTTAAGGAGGAGAATTACATGTCAAAAAAGATTTTAATTATTGCCGGTGATGCTGTCGAAGCACTTGAAATCTATTATCCTTATTTCCGATGTTTGGAGGAAGGCTTTGATGTAACCATTGCTGCTCCATCAAAGAAAAAATTACAGACAGTTGTTCATGACTTTATCGGCTGGGACACTTATACAGAAAAAACGGGATATTTAATTGAAGCAAGTGCTACCTTTAGCGATATAAATCCTCAAGAATATGATGGGTTAATTATTCCCGGTGGACGAGCACCTGAATATATTCGCTTAGATGAAAATATTCCAAGGATTGTTAGCCATTTCTTCGTTGAAAATAAACCGATTGCCGCAGTCTGTCATGCTAGTTTAGTATTAACAACCGTAAAGGAACATCTAGTGGGAAGGGAAATAACTGCTTATATAGCATGTAAGCCAGAAGTGGAAGCTGTTGGATCAACTTACGTTACTGAACCTCTCCATGTCGACCGGAATCTTGTATCTGGACATGCATGGCCAGACCTGCCCGGACTTATGAGGGAGTTTATTAAACAATTAACTTAATCAAAATATACTTGGGACTGTCTTATAAACACTGTCAGATAGTCCCTTATAAAAATATACATTTTTTTGGAGGCAACGATGAATATAAAACGACTAGAATCAAAAGATGCTGAATTATATAGAAATCTTCGCCTTAAAGCTTTGAAAGATCACCCAGAGGCATTTGGATCGAGCTATGAAGAGGAAAAAAATCATCCGATAGAAACATTCGCAGATAAAATCCATTCCAATACTATCTTTACTTTTGGAGCATTTGATCAAAAGGAATTAATCGGTATCGTAACATTGGTAAGGGAAGTTAAATTAAAATTAAAGCACCGTGCCTCCATCTTTGCTATGTACGTTTTACCAGAAAAACGATCTTTAGGTGTTGGAAATGCTTTGATGACAGAGGCTATTCATAAAGCAAATGAGCTAAGCGGTATTGAACAGATTTATTTATCTGTTGTGTCTACAAATTCTCCTGCAAAAAAATTGTATGCTAGTTTAGGATTTGAAAAATTTGGATATGAGAAAAGAGCTTTAAAGCTTAATGATCAATATGTTGATGAAGAACATATGGTTCTATTTCTTAATGTAACATGAAAAGGAAAAGGAAAGCCTTCATAAAGCTTTCCTTCTAAAAATATTTGAATTCTTTATCGTTTATTCTAACGCAACATTTTTTGTTTCTTTACCTAAGAATAGGACAGATGCAGCGCCGATTAATACAGAGATACAAAAGATTGTAAAAATAAAAGTAATCGAGAAATTTTGAGCAATAAGATAAGGAACTAATAGCGGACCTAAAATTCCCCCGATACGACCGAATGCTGTCGCCATTCCAGTTCCAGTTCCTCTAATGGATGTTGGGTATTGTTCTGGGGTATATGCGTATAATCCCCCCCATGCTCCAAGATTAAAAAAGGAAAGTAAAATACCAGAAGTTATAAGTAATGCTAAAGAATCTGCCGTGCCAAACAAATATGCGCTTAATGCTGTTCCAACCAAATAAACAACGAGAACAAATTTTCTTCCGATTTTTTCGATTAACCATGCTGCGGTAAAATATCCAGGTAATTGTGCAAGAGTCATAATTAATACGTACTCAAAACTCTTAATCATACTGAAACCTTTCATAACCATTACGCTTGGTAACCATAAAAACATTCCATAATAGGAAAAAACAACGCAGAACCATAAAATCCAAAGCATTAAAGTACGTTTAGTGTATTTTTTTGACCAAACAGCTGCGATATTTTTAAACATTGATGCTTTTTCTTTTTTCTGAATGGTTGATACAAAACGGTCAGAATCTGGTAAGTGTAATCGAAGATAAAGTGCATAAAATGCAGGAAGTACACTAATTAATAAGGCGATCTGCCAACCATACTTAGGAATAATAAAATAAGATATTACGGCTGCGATCAACCATCCAAATGCCCAGAAGCTTTCTAGAAGAACAACTATTCTACCGCGTTTTTCAGTTGGTACACTTTCTGAAACAAGTGTTGAAGCTACAGGTAGTTCCCCCCCTAGCCCCATACCTATTAAGAATCGTAATATTAAAAAAATAGAAAAGGATGTCGTAAAAGCGGATGCCCCACTTCCTAATGAAAATAATAATAAAGTAATAATAAAGACCTGCTTACGTCCAATACGATCCGCTAAAATTCCAAAAAGAAATGCACCAACAGCCATTCCAATAGAGTTGATACTTCCAATCCACCCCATTTGTTCTACAGATAAATGCCATTCTACATTTAGTGCGGCGATTATAAAAGAAAGCATCCCTACATCCATTGCGTCAAACATCCATCCTAGTCCAGCTATCCCGAGTAATTTTCTATTAGATATTTCTTTTTTTCTTACCATCGTGCCCTCCACCTGTTATCTATGAAAATAATATCCCCATATTTTTCTTATTTATTTGTCTCCCATCATTTTTACAAAAGTTAAAAGGACCTCCTTCATTAAAAACCTCTGTGAATACATACCTAATCAATGAATCTTCATCTATATTATCATGTGTCTTTACACTTGTCACTACTTTTGTGTAATCAGCTACAAAAAGACTAGCATATTATTACTCTATTGCTTTACATCAGTAAAATTTTTCTTAGTCAAAGGTTTTATGATAAAATCCATATAGGATGGTTTGGAAAAGGACAAAGTGCAAACCATTCAAATGTAAATGTCCTCTTTAACTAATGATGAGCAAGTAAGTTCTTTCGGAATATAAACCCAAAATAACAAACAGCATAGGAGTATAAGAATACATATGACTCAATACAAAATTGTTTTTTTAGACATTGATGGAACGGTATTAAGACCTGATGATATTATTGAGGAATCCACAAAAAAAGCGATTGCTGATGTTCAGGATAAAGGATTAGAAGTTCTTTTAGCCACAGGTAGACCGCTACATGAAATTTCACATATTGCAAAAGAATTAAATATCCATTCATACATTGGTTACAACGGTGCATACGCCGTTTATAAAGGAAAAGATGTGTTGAAAAAACCAATGGACACAAATATAGTCCAACAATTCCTTTCCATTGCAAAGGATCAAGGGAATGAAGTCGTAATGTATACAAACGAGAAAAATCTCTTTACTGCTTTGGAAGAATCCAATGTAAAAAACTTTATTGACAAATTTCATATGAAGAAAAATGAAATTTATTCAAATAAATATCTTGACAGTATCCTTGGAATGACGTTGATTAAATTAAATGAAAACGATCCATCCCTCTATGAAAAGGAAGAAGATATACATTTATCGCGTGTCAATGTAAAAGGCTTAACCAATAACTATGATGTAATTAGAGATACAGTTAATAAAGGAATTGCTGTAAAGGCCGTTTTAGATCTATTAGAAATTAATAGGGAAAATGCAATTGCTTTCGGTGATGGAATGAATGATAAAGAAATGCTTTCCTATGTAGGAGAAGGATTTGCGATGGGCAATGCCGACCCGAGTTTACTTAAATATGCAAAACATCAAACATCTAAAGTTACAGATTCAGGTATATATAACGGCTTAAAATCACTGGGATTATTAGATCATTAATCAAGATTTGTAAATAAAAACTGTCCAAATTTAGTATTTTAAATAATAGAAAAGGATGCTAGTAATGAAAAAAATAATAATTATTGGTGGAGGAATTTTGGGGGCTTCGACTGCCTATCATCTTGCCAAAGCAGGAATGGAAGTCATCATTGTTGATGAAAAGCATGATGGACAAGCAACAGATGCAGCAGCAGGAATTGTTTGCCCATGGCTGTCACAACGCCGGAATAAAGCCTGGTATGCTTTAGCAAAAGGTGGTGCACGATACTACCCAAGTTTAATTTCTGAATTAGAGAAAGATGGAGAAGTTAATACTGGTTATGCCAAAGTCGGAGCAATTAGTTTACATAAAGATAAAGAAAAGCTACTTGCAATGGAAAAACGGGCCCTAAAGAGGAAAGAAGATGCTCCAGAAATGGGTGATATTACGCTTTTAACCTCTGAACAAACAAAAGAGCTCTTCCCCCCTCTTGCAGAAGGCTTTAAGGCACTTCTTGTTAGTGGTGCAGCAAGAGTTGATGGTCGAGCATTACGAACATCATTGCTTTCAGCTTCTCAAAAATATGGAGCAGAGCTTTTAGCTGGAAATGCTGATTTATTAATTGAGGGTAAAAAAGTAATAGGAGTTTCAGTCAATGGCAAGGAGATAACGGCTAGCTGTATAATTATTACAGCTGGTGCTTGGGCCAAACAATTATTAGAGCCTTTAGGTGTTGATTTTAAAGTCACCTCTCAAAAGGCACAAATCATTCACTTGCAAATGCCCGGTGAAGAAACGAATAAATGGCCTGTTGTTATACCACCAACAGATCAATATATACTAACCTTCGAAGACCATCGTATTGTGATTGGTGCTACACATGAAAATGATGTCGGCTTCGATTACCGAATTACTGCTGGCGGTTGCCATGAGGTATTAAGTAAGGCATTGGATATTGCACCGGGCTTAAAGGAAAGTACTGTATTAGAAACACGAGTTGGGTTTCGCCCTTTTACTCCTGAATTTCTTCCGGTTTTTGGTCCTTTGCCAAATATCGATGGTGTAATCATTGCAAATGGATTAGGTGCATCTGGACTAACAATGGGACCTTACATTGGTTCTGAAATTGCAAAGCTAGTTCTTGGAGAAGAAATGGAAATTGACATTTCAAATTACGATGTTTCAGTTGCTATAGGTAATATTCATTCTTAAAATTTAAATAGATATTTCCAAAATCATTTAACAAAAGAACGTTAATTCTTCTAGCAATATTAATTTAAATTTTAAGGAGTATAATATGGAAGAAAAAAAAGAGCAATGGTCATCAAAAATTGGCTTTATTTTATCATCAGCAGGAGCTGCAATTGGCCTAGGCGCCATTTGGAAGTTTCCTTATGTAACAGGTATGAGTGGTGGCGGAGCATTCTTCCTTCTATTTATAATCTTCACCCTCTTGATTGGGCTCCCATTACTTATTTCAGAATTTATCATTGGGCGTGGTTCAGGAAAAGAAGCAATTAGTGCATACAAAAAATTGGCACCTAAAAGTCACTGGAAATGGGTCGGTAGACTTGGTGTCCTAGGATGCTTTTTATTATTATCATTTTATAGTATTGTTGGTGGCTGGATAATTATTTATAGTGGATTATCAATTCCAGGGAAGATCATTGAAGCTGGAACTAAGTACCCTGACCTATTTCATTCAATAACTGGAACCCCTCTTATCACACTAAGTGGTTTAGCCCTATTTATTTTAATAAATATTATCGTTATTTCATTCGGTATTCAGAACGGTATCGAAAAAGCAAGTAAATATATGATGCCGATTCTTTTTATCTTTTTCATTATTTTAGTTATTCGATCAGTTACATTAGATGGTGCCTTATCAGGTATTCGTTTTTTCTTGAACCCAGATTTTTCAAAAATTACTGGTGAATCCATATTATATGCGCTTGGTCAATCCTTTTTTTCATTAGCGGTAGGTTTTTCTTGCATGGTAACATATAGTTCTTACTTAAAAAAAGATGTAAGCATACCTGCTTCTGCTAATTCAGTTGTATGGATGAATATTTTCGTTTCACTACTTGCAGGACTTGCGATATTTCCAGTTGTTTTTGCTTTTGGACTAGAGCCTACTGAAGGACCTGGATTATTATTTATCGTATTACCGACTGTGTTTTCTCAAATGCCTTTCGGTCAATTGTTCTTATGCATATTTTTAATTTTATTTTTATTTGCTACTCTAACATCATCATTTAGTTTGTTAGAAATAATTGTTGCCGCCTTTACGTCCAATAGAAAATATTCTAGAAAAAGAATTTCTTTGCTTTCTGGCATCATTGTTTTTCTCGCAGGTATTCCTGCTGCATTATCCTTTGGACCTCTTTCAACGTTACATTTATTTCAGAACAAAACAATCTTTGATGCTACTGATTATTTAGTAAGCAACATGATGTTACCGCTTGGTTGTTTACTCATTGCTTTATTTATTATTCACCGTATGGACCAAGCAATTGTTAAACAGGAATTTTCATTAAGTAACACGCTTTCACCAGCATGGTATTCTACATGGAGACTATTAATGAAATGGCTTGTTCCAATCATCATATTGCTTGTATTTTTAAACATGATTGGATTGTTTGGAAATAATTAATAAAATGGGGCTGTCTGACATGAGACACCCCCATTTTATTTGGTAAATTCAATTTCATTTAATGGATAAAACCGAAATTTCACTTCTCCTACTACCGATTTTTTGGGGATTACCCCAAATCTTCGGCTATCAAAACTTTTTCTGCGATTATCTCCCATAACAAACAATTTATCTTTAGGTACTTTAATTTTAAAATTTTCGGTCAATTTCTGCCCAGCAGGTATGCTTTTTTTGTTTGACTTTAAATAAAATTCCTTATAAACTTTTCCGTTAATTGTTAAGACGTCATTTTTCATTTCCACGACATCACCTGGTAAACCAATCACTCTTTTAATATAATCATCATTTGAAACTGGTGAATGAAAGACAATCATATCAAAATGCTCAATTTTACTTATTTTAGAAACGATTATTTTATTATTATTTTCAAAAGTAGGATTCATTGATACCCCTTCTACAACTCTGGGGACAAATATGAACTTCTGACAAATAAATACTATTACGAATGCAAATAGAATTGATTTTATCCATGAAAATACTTCTTTGTTTTTACTGTTTTTCATTCATTCCCCTCCCTAATGCAATTGTATCATAATTTAATAATTCCCTTGTTTCTTTTTGAATCAATTTTCTATATTTTTAATATTTACCAATCAAAATAAAAGGAAACTAACTAGGTTTGTCGAATATAATGTATTAAGGGGGTAGATCTAATGGCTATGAACAAAGTGTTAGAGTTGCGGTGTACAAATCCAAATTGCAAAGTTTGGTTTAAATCACCTTTTACTCATGGAAATTTAGACGGATTTAATGTAAACGCTTTCAAGGGATTAAAGGCTCAATGTACTACTTGTGGTACAATGGTGACAGGAACAATTAAAAATGTTAGAATCCGAACGATTGATGACAAATATCGATTTGATAAAACTTCATAAAAGTAAAATCAGCAGTCCGACTTGTTAAAGACTGCTGATTTTTAATTTGATCGTATTAATAAATAGGATAAGTTCTGTATTAATAATTATTTCAACAATGATTTCATATTTAAGAATTTTAACATTTCCAACCATGCATCTGTTTGAGAATCAGATGTTATTTTTGGATCATTCCCACCTAGATCCATTGTTATTGAACCGTATTTCACGTATTGCACGTCAGTTGTTGGCCAATAAGGCAGATAAAACGAATGACCTGCCCCCTTATAATTTAAATGTTTATACCGATTGGGGAATTGTTTTTCCCTTAATCGATCCATTATCATATGACAATGAACATCTGATGGCCATAATTGGTCATCATCCCCAGAAATTAATAGAATATCTCCTTGAATCTTTTCAACAGGAATAACTGCATCGGATTCTACATTTTCATTTTGTAATCGTGAGAGGTATGTTTTCCGATATTGAATCGGCCTACCTTGCTCATAATTATTTTTATTTTCATTCAAAAGCTCCTCAGGAATTGGACTACTAGCAAAAGGATATGGTTTGCTAGTATACGACCAAGATGAACTATAAGTAGGTCCTAACCCAGGATATACGATTGAACTTGGTACAATTGCTACTACTGAAGAAATTTCTCTAAAATAGGAAGCTGCTAAAAGTGCAAGCTCCCCCCCTTTAGAAATTCCAATTACAGTTATTCCTAATCTGCTATCAACTACTTCTTGTGATAGAAGCCAATTACATGCATATTGGACATATTCAATTGGAATTTCTAATAACTCTGGAGGTAAAGTTTCCATGCCAAAATAACCGAGCGCTAAAACAGTATAGCCATGCGACGCAATCATCGCGGCTCTCCTTTCTGTAAGCCCTCCCTCTGAACCACCTAAATAGATCATTCCTTTTCTTCTATGTTCATCTTTTGGATAAAACAATGTACCGACTAATCCATTTTTTTGTATTGATTTTCGAGCAATCTCTTTAGAAATAAAATTTCTTTTTAACATTACTGTATGAACAAGTGCGTCTTTGTAAAAAAATGCAAGCTCAATAAACATAGAAGACAAGGATGATTCTTTCTTTTTATCAACTTTACCTATTTTTAGCATAGACCAAAAAAGTCCCATTGAATCGGTAGACTGATAGGTACCTTTTACAGGAGTTTGTTCAGTTACAAGGATTTCTCCTTCTGTATTCGCTATAAAAATAGCATATGATTGCCAGATGTTTCCGAACTGATCAATCATTTTCCCTGTAATTTTCATTTCATCATTCGCCAATAAACTAGATATTTTTATTGTCACTTCTTCATCAAACAGTGCTTCTAAAGGGGTAACCTCAATTATAGGATTTATATTTTCCATCACTTTCATCCTCTATCAATTTTCTTAAGTTATAGCTATTTAGTAAATTTAAATATATTAATACCAATATCTACTATATTACGATAGATGCTAAGAAATATCCTTGTAAAATTTTTGTATTTCTTATAAAAGATAAGAATGTGTACTAATGAAAAAGTCCTGCAAGGATTTGGTAGAGTAGAATTGTAGTAGAAAAATAATTTAAAAAAATAAAAGGAAGGTCTTTAAAATAAAACACCTTCCTTTTATTTTTCTCCACTATGATTTATTACCATTTTCCACAAGTTTTCCAAACCATTTAGGAGTCATTCCCGGAATGATTCGAATACGATGAAGTTTATACATACCTTGCTTGATAGTTGCTGAACCAGGTTCAGTTGTTACTGCCATTTTATACCCTGCATTTTCAGCAAGTTTTAATGTTTGTTCATTATATTTACCAACTGGATAACTTAAAATCATTGTTTCTTGATTCAGCATCTGATCGAATAATTGTTTAGAAAAGTCTATTTCACGTACTTGCTGGTTCGGCGACAAAGCTGTCAATTCGAAGTGATTGTAAGTATGGCTTTCAATCGATATCCCATTATCCTTCATTTCCAGCATTTGATCGGATGTTAAATGGTTCTTTTGGTTTATTGATCGACCAATCATAAAAATTGTTGCTTTTAAACGATATTCCTTTAATATCGGAAATGCCTCTGTGTAATTATCTTCATAACCATCATCGAAAGTAATAAAAACTATTTTTTTGCTTGGCTTTTTATTTAGTGTTAAAACTTTAAAAGTTTCTTCGGGACTTAGGGTATAGTACCCATTTTCAAACAGCCATTTCATATGCGCTTTAAATTCTTCCTTTGGAACACGTAAGCTATTTCCTGAAGAGATACTATGATACATCAGGATTGGTATATGTACAGGCTGGTATGCGTCAATCCATGTAGAAGTATCTACTTCATGGCCATGTAGAGGAATTTTAGTTCCTTCATTTTCTACCACTTTAAAAGATGTTGTTAAATCCTCGTTTTTAACATCCATTTTTTTTTCTGCATCTGTCTTTATTGAATAACCAAATAAAATGATCATACAGAAATATATATGGAAAAAAAACATTTTTTTCTTCTTCATATTCCTCCTACTTTCACATCTACTAATATACCCTACATAATTGAAGTTCAATTAATATCATTTGCATACGTTTAAGCTGAAGAAAATCTATTTTTTAACATATTTCGATTACTATTGATCACTTACTTCACCTTAGATTCTCCTTCCTCCTTCGAGGATCATCGTTTTTCCATGAGGATTTCTGTTTACTTAGTTTTCCAATTAAATACTTAACAATACAAAGAAATTTACATCTAATTCGAATTGTATGGAGGCACAACCAACTATCTAAATATTTACTTGTTAAATTTGCCCACGAACAACATAGATTCATTTTTTTTAACAACATTACAAACCATATTCTCTTTTGTAGTAAAAACTTACAAACCATAAAAGTCACTCCCTCCTATTCCCTCATTACTAATTAAAAAATAACTCCATAACAAATCAAATTTAAATTCAAAGTGTCCACACCAGACGGAAAAAAATCAAAAATGTCCATTTATGGTGTCAGGCACTAAAACATTTTGAAATTTTACTTTGACAGATAGAGTAATATGAGTTAGTATTACTCTATCAGATAGAACAATCATTATTGCGGAAGGTGAATTATGATTAGAAGTGATATTATCCGCGGACATTTGGATTCCATTATATTGTGCTTAATTTTAGAGAAGGATCAGTACGGTTATGAAATTTCAAAACAAATTAGTTTACGAACAGAAAATCGGTTTCAAATAAAAGAAGCTACACTTTATGCAGTTTTTCAAAGGTTAGAAAAGAAGGAGCTAATCGAATCCTACACTGGCTCCATATCTCATGGTGGCAGAAGAAAATATTACCGTATCACAACTTTAGGGAAAGCCTACTTACAAGAAACAATAAAAGAATGGCAAGAAACAAAAGAAATTGTTGATTTATTTTTGGAGGGGTTACAATGAAAAGAATCAAGGACCATGTGAATGAGTTATTTAAAAAGATACCTGATAGTGAACAAAAGGAATTAGTCAAACAGGAAATTATAGAAAATTTAGAGGAAAAAGTGTATGACCTAATGGCACAAGGAAAAGAAGAGGAAGATGCAATAAATAAAGCGATTATTGAATTTGGGGATATTGATGAAATTGAAAAAGAACTAGGAGTCATTCAACCTGTTAAGAAAAATATGACGAAGTTAGATTTAGGATTCTCCATTTGGGGCAGCGCTTTAATTATTGCATTGTTTATATTTATTAATTTCTACTACACACCTAAAATAATATGGTTTGTCTACCCTACTTTTGGTGTCTTATGGTGGCCATTAAGTATGTTTTATAGATGGTTACGATTAAAATGAAGGGGGTGTTTCCATGAACAAGCATGATATTATTTTTGCTTGGCTAGGGAGTATTCTTAGCATTCTATTTTTCTTGATTGTTAATTTCCTAACCAGCCCAAACTATCTTTGGTTTCTTTATCCTTCTTTTCTTATTCTATTCTGGCCCTTAAGTATAACCTCGATACGAAATAAGAATTATAGGGTTCATTCTATTTTTTCAAGCCTTTTGCTTATCATGATGTTAATTATTATTAACTATACTCATAGCCCTGAACATCCTTGGTTTTTATATGCTTGTTATCCAATCATTTGGTGGCCACTATTATTGAATGCTGAGAATAGACGTGGTGCATTTTCATTTGCTCTATTAGGAGCTACCATTACTATTGTATATTATTCAATTTTAAACATCCTATTATCACCACAATATCCTTGGGTAATATATCCAGCCTTTGTAGTTTTGTGGTGGCCGCTATCTATTTTTTACGCTAAAAAGAGGGAATATTTTAAATTTTCCATTTCCTCAAGTGCGTTAATTATTATTTTCTTTATTACAGTAAATATTGTTTCCTCCCCTCACACGATTTGGGCAGTTTATCCAATATTTGCAGTTCTATGGTGGCCGTTAAGCATGTACTATTACACATATAAAAAAAAGCTTATGTAAATAATGTATCGATCTTACATTCTAACAATAGATTAAATATATTAAAAAAGGTGTTGTTGACATGAATAATCATCCAAAGCACGAACTACGGGAGTGGAAGAAAAAATTAGCTTCATTTGAACGACCACGCATGTCTGTAAGTGTTAGACAGTTGCTTAATTCGATAGGTCCGTTTCTCATATTATGGGTTTTAGCCTATCTAAGTCTTAATATTTCTTTCTGGTTAACTTTATTGTGCGCAATTCCAGCAGCTGGTTTTTTAGTCCGAACATTTATCATTTTTCATGATTGTACACATTATTCCTTTTTCGAAAATCGGAAAGCAAATGAAATTGTAGGAATTATCACTGGTCTCTTTACATTTTGCTGCTATGAACAATGGAAGCATAGTCATTCACTCCATCATGCAACAAATGGTCATTTGGATAAACGCGGAGATGGTGATGTTTGGACAATGACACTTCAGGAGTATGCTAATTCGTCATGGTTTAAACGATTGCGATATCGAATTTACAGAAACCCATTTGTTATGTTTATCATTGGACCATTGTATCTCTTTTTAATCTCCTATCGTTTTAATAGAAAAAAAGCAAGCATTAAAGAGAAAAAATATGTTTGGATAACCAATATCATTTTACTTTTAGTTATTTTAGTTCTTGGATTTACATTAGGATGGAAAGCATTTTTATTAGTTGAATTACCTATCTTTTTTATCGCTTCATTTGGAGGAGTTTGGCTATTTTATGTACAGCATCAATTTGAAGATGGATATTTTGAAAGTGGCGAGAATTGGAGCTATGTAGAGGCAGCATTAAAAGGAAGTTCGTTCTATAAACTTCCAAAGCTATTACAATGGTTCTCTGGTAACATTGGATTTCATCATGTTCATCATCTCAATTCTCGTGTCCCTAATTACTATCTTGAAAAAGCACATAAAAGTGATCCTCGGCTTCAGGATGTACCTACTTTGACATTATGGACAAGTTTAAAATCACTTACATTTAAGCTATGGGATGAAAAGACTAAAAAGTTTATTGGCAATCGTGAAATACACATGTTTATTCGAAATCAAACATAATACTATTGCTTCCCTGCTGTCCATGGAATTAGTTTTAATAATGGACAGCTTTTTTTAGATTTTAGGAGATTTGATATTATAGGACAAAGGAATAATATATTTAAAGGAGTTTGATCGCTTTGACCAAAGTTAAACCATTCTAATGTTCCAAGGAAAAGCAGAAGAAGCGATGAAATATTATACAAATATCATTGATGAATCAGAAATAACAAATCTCATCCGCTATGGGGGCAATGAAGCAGGTGAAGAAGGAACTGTAGTGAAAGCTACCTTTTCTTTAAAAGGGCTAGAATTTTTGTGCATTGACAGTAATGTCAAACATGAATTTACAATTACACCTTCATTCTCGATTTACCTAACCTGTGAAACTGAAGAAATCGATCGGATTTATGAGAAATTAATGGATGGTGGTTCAGCACTAATGCCACTTGAAGATTACTCCTTCAGCAAGAAATTTGGCTGGATCAACGATAAATTCGGTGTCTCATGGCAACTAAATCTCCCGAACAACTACAAGACAAAAAGCACGGATGCTTTCCGTGCTTTTCTTCGTCCCTAGCTTTTACCAAACATTCCTTAAAACTCCTCTGTCCACCCCCAATGGAAAATATCCCTAAATGTCCATAATAGGTGTCAGGCACTTAAAAAGAAGCACTTAAAAAGGGCACTTGATAGGCACTTAAATTAGTAAGTGGAATAGGTTGCTATCTTTGTTCACTTCGGTGTATGGGAAGCCCTTTTTGTTCATGCGTTCAATAAGTGAATGATAGTCCGAGCTTCTTTTTAGTTCGATTCCGACTAATCCGGGACCACTTTCTTTGTTATTCTTTTTCGTATATTCAAAGGTTATAATGTCGTCATCAGGTCCTAGAACATTATCTAGAAATTCCCGGAGTGCACCTGCTCTTTGTGGGAAGTTGACAATAAAATAATACAATAAACCTTCATGAATTAATGATTTCTCTTTAATTTCTTGCATTCTTCCAATGTCATTATTGCCACCACTAATGACACAGACAACAGATTTCCCTTTAATTTCTTCTTTATAATAATCAAGTGCAGCAATAGGCAATGCACCTGCCGGCTCAGCAACAATAGCATGTTCATTATATAGCTCTAATATCGTCGTACATACTTTCCCTTCTGGAACAGGAATGATCTCTTCTACTAATTTATTACAAATATCAAAAGTCTTTTCACCTACGCATTTCACAGCCGCACCATCTACAAATTTATCAATATTTGAGAGTGGATGAACTGTACCATGGTGTAAAGAGGCTTTCATACTAGCTGCACCAGCTGGTTCTACCCCAATCATTTTCGTATGGGGAGAAACACTTTTTATGTATGTACTAATACCGGACATTAATCCGCCACCACCGATGCTTGCAAATGCAAAATCGAGTGGTTCCTCGACATCATTCATCATTTCAACAGCAACTGTTCCTTGGCCAGAAATGACATGCTCATCATCAAATGGATGAATAAATACTCTTCCTTCTTCCACAGCACACTCATTGGCACTTGCAGAAGAATCATCGAAAGTATCACCGGTTAATACGACTTCAATGAATTCACGTCCAAACATCTTAACCTGGTCAATCTTCTGTTTTGGTGTCGTTTGTGGCATGAATATTTTTCCATGAATTCCTAAATCACGGCATGCATAAGCAACACCTTGTGCATGATTTCCAGCACTTGCACAAATTACTCCTTTTTCACGTGCTATAGTCTCAATCATCTTTATTTTGTAATAAGCACCTCTAAGCTTAAATGAACGAACATGCTGCAAATCTTCTCTTTTCAAATATACATTACATTGATATTTCTCAGATAAGCGTTCATTTTTTTGTAATGGTGTATGCGCTACAATATCTTTTAGATGTTGATATGCAATAAGTATGTCTTCCACATGTACTGTTTTTGCTTTCACCATTTCTTGACTCATTCTTTTACCTTCCTTCTGCAGAATTTTCCTATAATTTGTACATTATATCATGAGGAAAATAGATTTTGAATAAAAATTTTCTAAATATTCAGATGAAAGCGTTGCCAATTTTTATTTTTTGTCAAAAAAATATCATTTGAAATAATATGTTCTTTTATGTTATAAGATAAAAAAGCTAATTTTGTGCAATAGGTTTTAGTATAAATAGTAGAAATCAATTAAGGAGAGGGAATGAATCGTGTTTTATTTACAAATGGCTGGATTTCCAGGTTCAGGTAAGTCTACACTGGCAAGAATCATCGGGACAAAAACAGGTGCAATAGTTATCGATCATGATATTGTAAAATCAGCACTTATGGAAGCTCTAAAAGATAATGAAATGAATCTAAACACAACAGGAAAAATATCCTATCATATTGAATGGTCATTAATTGATTATCACCTTTCGCAAGGAAACAGTGTTATTTTTGATAGTCCCTGTTTTTTTACAGAAATGGTTGAAAAAGGATTAAGTTTAGCAAATAAACATCGAGCTCATTATAAATATGTCGAGTGTTATTTAAACAATCTGACAGAAATAAATGATAGATTAAAGAATCGGGAAAAAATGATTAGTCAAATCAATAAGGTTGAATCACAAAAAGAATTTTTGGCGGCAATTGAAAATAGTAAAAGGCCATTAAATATCGAATATCTAGTTATTGATTCAGGACAACCATTAGATTCTTATATTTATACCGTATTGGAGTATATCTCTCGATAGAAAGCAATTCAATTTGAAAGTAATGGTTAGTAAATTAAAAAGAACATTGGAAAAACCAATGTTCCTTTTACAGAAGGATTATTTGTAAAACACCTTATCAATATTATATTTTGCTTGTAGCTTATTAATCAGATAGGTTTCATAAATTTCTCTTTCCATTGGATCTTCAACATAAATGACAGCAATTTTTTGCACTTCATCCCTATGTTTTTTGATAGCGGAAACATTATCGTCAAAATGCTTCGTTACCCTTTGGCGTAGCTTTCTCGCTTTCCCTACAAATAGTAATTCGTTTTGCGCATTGTAAAAAAGGATTATCCCGCCTTTATCTCTTGAAATAAGGCGAAAATCTGTAAAACCGTATTCACTACTAATTTTATGTTCTTTTTCTTCACCTAAAGGTTTCTTCTTTGAAATAACCACATCAGCATTAGGTATGTCGATTTTAATCATTTATAATCACTTCCTGTATTGAATTGAATCTTCATTATAGCATAAACCTTCTCGTCAGATTCGTATACTACGATAATTAAATTTTATACAATTTCCTTCATTTTAATAGTTATGTTAGTTTTCTTTTTATAAATTTGTTTTCCTACATAAAAGAAATATATACTTACTAAAGATATGAAAGCCATAAAAAGAAACATAATTGTCCCATTATATACAGATAAGAGAATGCCTCCGAACCATGGACCAATAAAGTTGCCAAACTCCCCTAAGCTTTGAGCCCCATAATATGTACCCCTTAATTCATTTGGAGTTATTTCATCTACCTGTGCATATTCCGCAGGTATTACAAGTATTTCACCAAGGGTAAAGATGAACATAGCAACAATAAATCCAAGCCAGGTTTCAAAAAAAGCAAATCCACTTTCTCCAATTGCAAATAGTATACATCCAATCAGAATTCTTTGAAATAAACTATAGCGTTCAGACCATCGAGTCAAAGGAAGTTGAAAAATAATGACTGTTAAACCATTTAAGCTCATCAGTACAGCAAACAATGTAACACCATCTATAATATTGTCTTTTAAATATTGGGAAAGCGTAACTGACATTTGTCCGTGAACTGTAGTTAGTAAAATACCTCCAATGATAAAGAGCAGTAAAGGAACATCACTTCTCAGTATTTTCCATAAAAGTGTAAGATTTACCCGTTCTTCAATATTATCTTGTCCCCTTTGCTCATTAAAAGAGAAGAATTTTAACATCGTAAATAATATCAATGCGTAGACAATATAAATGATGGATGTCAATTCAAAAGCAATCATACTGCCACCGATCCCTAAAAATGTTCCAACCATAGGACCTACTGAAAATCCAATATTTGATGCAAAATATCGATTAGAGAACATTCGAAACCTTTTTTGTTCTGGTGTTAAATCAGCCATTAAAGCTTTAGAAATCGTTCCAAAGAATGCTTGAGAAAGACCTCTTAGTATACTAAAACAAATTAATAAACTCGGCTCGGAAGTCGAGATAAAACCTAAATAGGCTATACTTAAACCGAATAACGAAATGATTAAAAGCTTTTTTCTCCCAATAAAATCTGATAAAATGCCACCAAGGAGACCACAAAAAGTTCCCGCTAACGGACCTACCCCAATAATAAAACCAATGGTAGAAAAACTTAATTCTTTCACATTACTTAAATATATAGCTAAAAATGGCAAACTCATTGAGCTGGTAAAAGAAATAAGAACTGCTCCAAAGATTAAACAATGAACAATGGGATGATATTCATACAAATACTTTTTTAATTTATTCATATGTTTTCCCCATTTCCTTCAAACAGTTCTTTAAATTCAGCAGTAAATTCAGCTATGAACTTTTTTCTTAGACTGTAATATGCAGGAGTTGAACTTCCAACAAAATGACTTCTAATGACTCCTTCACGTCTTAATTGAGCGATATGATGATGTATTGTGCTTTTTGCCAAACCTAAATATTTATGAATTTCAATTAAAGTTCTTGGCTCCTTAGCTAGATACAATAAAATCTTCAACCTTGTTTCATCGCCAATACATTGCAAAAGCTTAAGCATCCCTTTTGTTTGATCAATGTTATCACGCTTACTCGTAGGGTACAAACAGGTTGCTATTCCATTGAAATAATCTAATATAGTTGAAGGGTAACAATGAGATTGCGGAATTAAAATCAATTGTTTTAAATCATTCGATTTTTCAATCCTTATACCATTCGTAGCTTCTTCAATTAGATCGATTGGTTGATAAGACTTAACTTTCTCATGTTTGCTTTTCGCATCTTGTTTTAATTGGGAAAGAATAGAAGGATCTATGCTCTTGAAATAATATTCATTCCACTTATAAAGAATCTCAACGGTTTTGTCACGAATCAATCCTAGTTCCGTAGAAATGGTATCAACCCATGGAGCTAATCTTTCATAGATTTCACCTGCTGATAACCTTTCAAACCAAATTAAAAACTCATTAATTGTTTCTTTTTTACTGCATTGTGATATAAGTAAAACAATACGGTGTAACACTTCCCACCTTTCATCCTCCAATTCACTAATAAAAACAGCTGGTAGCATATCTTTCGTATTTTTTACCCAATCTTCCCTTAAATCAATTGTTTTCAATTTTCGATTATAAATAAATGTATACAAGCTAACGATTAGCTCATATGCTGGAGAGTATTCTATCTTTATAGAATAATTATTATCCATTCGACCACCATCTAACGTTTTTATTTATTATACATAATCAATGGACTGAAAACAATCATTTAAAAAAATCCGTGCAGTTAATATGCACGGATTTCTTCATTTATCATTATTTTGTTACTAATTTTAATGGTGCCGGAATATTCTTATCAACTTTTTTTCCTTTTAATGCATCCCCTGCAGCCTTGACAGCTAATTTTCCAATTAATTGAGGTTGTTGAGCAACAGTTGCGTTTAATTTTCCTTCTTTAATTGACTTTAGAGCATCATCATTTCCGTCAAACCCCACAACAAGGATATTCTTCCCGGAGCTATTGATTGCTTCCAATGCCCCTAAAGCCATTTCATCATTATGTGCAAAAACTGCTTGCACATCTGGATTTCCTTGAATAATATTTTCCATTACATTTAATCCTTCTGTGCGGTCAAAATGTGCAGATTGTTTTTCTATCACTTTTAATTGTTTATCAGCAATATTGTGAAAGCCTTTCCCGCGTTCCCGTGTAGCAGATGCTCCTGGAACTCCTTCTAATTCAACTACTTTTGCATTTTTGCCAAGCTTGTCCACAATATATTGTCCAGCCATTTCTCCGCCTTTAATATTATCTGAAGCGACTAATGATTCAACTTTTCCCTTATCAGCAGAGCGATCAAGAGTAATAACTGGAATTCCAACGTCGTTTGCCGATTGCACAGCTGTTGAGATCGCTGCAGAGTCTGTTGGATTAATTAATAACGCATCTACTCCTTTTTGCAATAAATCCTGAACATCATTCACTTGCTTTGCTGAATCGTTTTGAGCATCAATAACGATAACTTCCATCCCTTTAGATTTCGCCTCTTTTAACACCCCGTCTTTGAGCGAAACGAAAAATGGATTGTTTAATGTTGAAATAGATAATCCAATTTTAATATTTTTTAAATTATTTTTCTTAGCTGGTTTCGCCCAATCAGGTGGTTCCATTGAGCAAGCAGCTAATAGAATCATCGTTAAAGACATGATCAAAACTAAGAATTTTTTCATTTTTATCCCTCCTATGCTGCTTTTTTTCTATCAAGTAAAACAGCAATTAAAATGACAATCCCTTTTACAACCATTTGATAGAATGAAGATACACCAAGTAAATTTAATCCGTTATTTAACGTACCGATAATTAATGCTCCAATTAACGTTCCAAATATTTTCCCACGTCCGCCTGATAGGCTTGTCCCACCTAAAACAACTGCAGCAATAGCGTCTAATTCGTAAGATGTACCAGCCGTTGGCTGAGCAGAATCAAGTCTTGAGATTAAAATTCCACCGGCTAAAGCTGATAAAAGTCCTGCTAAAGAGTAGATGAATACTTTTACACGAGGCACTTTAATTCCCGAAATAAGAGCTGCCTTTTCATTCCCTCCAATTGCATATGTTTTTCTTCCAAATGGTGTTTTGTGTAGAATGACATATAGCACAATAAATGTAATAATCATGGTTATTGCTGGTACAGGTATGCCTAAAAAATAACCTCGTCCAAATAACTGAAATAGTCGACTATCGCTTAATCCGGTAATAGGATTTCCATCTGTATAGACGAGGGTTAATCCCCTAAAGACAGTCATCGTAGCAAGGGTTGCAATAAATGGCGCCATTTTTCCTTTTGTTATAAGTAAGCCATTCACCATTCCCATAACAGCACCTATTAGACAACCAATTATTATTGCTAAAATAGGGTCTAATCCAGATACCATCATACCAGCCATTAAAGCACTAGAGAGTGCTAATATAGATCCAACAGATAAATCAATTCCACCAGTTAATATAACAAATGTCATTCCATACGCGATTAAAGCATTAATCGCAACTTGTCTTAATAAGTTCAATATATTTAAAGGCTGTAAAAAGCTTGGATTTAATATAGAAACAATAATAACTAGAATAATAAAACCAAGAAGAGGTCCAAGCTTTTGCATTAATTGATCTAAATGGTTAACACGACCAACCACTTTGGAATCGCTTACTTGTTTCATTTTATTTGCCCCCTGTTGCTAATGTCATAATCTTTTCCTGTGTTGCTTCATCTTTCGTTAATTCTCCACTTACCTTCCCTTCGTGAACAACAAGAATTCGATCACTCATGCCAAGTATCTCAGGAAGTTCCGAGGAAACCATAATGATCGCAACACCACGAGCAGTCAATTCATTCATCAACTGATAGATTTCTCGTTTTGCCCCAACATCCACACCTCGTGTAGGTTCATCCATAATAAGCAGTTTAGGTCCAATCCCAACCCATTTTGCAATAACAACCTTTTGCTGGTTTCCGCCAGAAAGACTACCAACACGCAATGATGCTGATTCAGTTTTCACAGTTAAACGTTCGATTAACATGTCTACAAAATCTTGCTCACTTTTTTCTTTTATTAAGCCCTTTGGTGCAAAGCTTTTTAAGCTTGGTAGGACTATATTCTCTCGAATTGAAAAATCCAAGATTAATCCTTCATCTTTACGGTCTTCTGTAATAAAACCTATACCGTGTTGAATTGCTTGGTCAGGTGTTTTTATGTTTACTTTCTTACCATTCAACAAGATTTCAGCAGAATCAAATTTATCTAGGGCAAATAGGGCTCTCATTATTTCCGTTCTACCAGCCCCCATCAGCCCTGATACTCCGACTATTTCCCCTGAACAAACGGAGAAGTTTACATTCTCAAACACACCATTTTTTGATAAGTTTTTCACTTTAAGGATCGTTTCACCAAGTTCAGGTACACGTTTGGGAAAGCGCTCAGTCAATTCACGTCCGACCATTTTTTTCACGACATCATCAAAGTTCGTCTCAGGAATCAATTTGGTATCGACGGTTTTCCCATCTCTCATAACTGTAATCCGATCACAAATCGCAAAAATTTCCTCCATTCTGTGTGAAATATATACGATAGAAACTCCTTCCTTTTGCAATGCAGCAATTACTTCAAATAATTTTTGAATTTCACGCTCTGTTAAGGCAGCTGTTGGTTCATCCATAATGATTACTTTTGCATCCGTTAATAATGCTTTCGCGATTTCTATCATTTGCTGCTGACCCACTGAACAAAGACCTGCCTCTTGATCAAGGGGAATGGTAACAGATAATTTTTCAAATTGTTCCTTTGCTAGCGTTTTCATTTCTTTTGTTTTTAAAAGACCAAAGGTTGTTTTTATTTCTTTCCCAATAAATAAATTCTCTAGAACCGTCATGTCTGGCCAAATGTTCAGTTCCTGATGAATAAACGTTATGCCATGTTTCTCCGCATTCTTTGGATTATTAAAATAGGTTTCTTTTTCATCTATAATAATAGTTCCTTGGTCCAATTTATGAAGTCCGGTTAAAATATTCATCAAAGTTGATTTACCAGCACCATTTTCACCCATTAATGCATGAATTTCACCTGGTAACAGATCAAAATGAACACCCGTTAAAACTTCATTTTTACCAAAAGCTTTATGAATGTTTTGCATTGAGATTTTCAATTACTTTCACCCCTTAAATGAATGGTGATTTTTTCTTAGATCACTAAAAAATCACACCTGCTTGTAAAATACAATTAGCATAAGGTGTAGCTTCTCCCGTACGAATAACTGCCTTTGCACTTTTCGTTATTTCCTTTAACTTTTCATGTGTTATCTGTTCAATTTCTGTATTGGCAAAAAGATCTTTCATCTCTTGAAACGTCATTTGATTTTTAAGTTCCATTTCACTTGCAACAATCACTTTTTCAATTTTCATATCCTCTTTAATTGCCGATACTACTTCTTTAAAACTTGGTACACCTAACTTTAATGCTAGATCAATCTTGTCAACACCCTTCGGAATAGGAAGCCCTGCATCAGCAACAACAATAAAATCAGTATGTCCCAGATCAGCAAGGACTTTTGAAATATGAGAATTTAAAATCCCTTGTAATTTCATAATTTATAAACTCTCCTCTACTTCTTCTCTACTTGGCATCCCACCCTGTGCACCAAATTTTGTGACAGATAGGGAAGCTGCTCGATTTGCAAAGCGTACACTTTCCTGCATTCCCATTCCTTCTGATAATGCAACTGCAAATGCTGCATTGAATGTGTCACCTGCGCCAGTTGTATCAACCGTATCTACTTTATAAGTAGGAATAATGATTTCCTTTTCACCATTGAAATACCGAACTCCCTGTTTACCTTCAGTAATGAATAATTTATTTGGAAACTTTTTCAGAGCTTCCCCTTTAGTTAAATCATTAAACAGCACAGAAGCCTCATGTTCATTAGGGGTGATAAATGAAGCTTTCTCGATAACATTTTGACTAATTTTTCGCGCTGGAGCGGGATTTAATAGTAGCGGAACACCAAGCTGATGACATAAATCGGCTACATATTCAACTGTTTCTTCAGGTATTTCTTGTTGAATTAAAACAATATTCGCATTTTTAATAAGTTTGATTGCCTTTTCAACAAATTGAGGCGTTACATAATCATTTGCACCTTTTACAACAATTATGCTGTTATCACCCTCAGCTAGTGTAATATGGGCAGTACCACTTTCAATATGTGTAACCGGTTCCACATTTGATATATTTACATGATTTTGCTTAAGGTTTTCAAGGATAGTTTTTCCGAAACTATCTTCACCAACACGACCAATCATATATACTTCTGCGCCTAAACGTGCAGCAGCCACAGCTTGATTAGCGCCTTTTCCCCCTGGAACCGTTTTAAAAGACTCACCAATGATTGTTTCACCTGCATTTGGCCGCTTTGATGATGTAACGACCAAATCCATAGATGAGCTTCCTATAACGACAATATTAGACATTTGCCTCATCCTTTCTCGTAGTACTTCTTTCAATAAATGATACCGGTAATTGAATATTTTTTATATCAAGCTTTTTATTCTTGATGATATTTAACAAAAGTTTCGCCGCTTCCCTTCCCATTTCATATGCTGGTTGCCTTATTGTTGATAAAGGAGGGAATAGCAAACTGCTATGTGGAATGTCATCAAATCCTATAATTTGTATATCTTCAGGAATTTTCCTACCTGTTCTTAATGCCTCATGGAGAACAGCTGTAGCAACAATATCATTGCTTGCTATAACCCCATCTGTATCTTCATACTTTTCAAAAAGATCCCTCGCCCATTTTTCAGCGTCTTTAAAAGAAAATGAAGTGGTTGACATGACATAGAAATCAACATTAGAAGAACTTAGAACTTCTAAAGCTCCTTTGAACCGATCCTGTGCTGTTTGAAGATGTGCTGGGCCTTTAATTAAAGTAATTCGTTTACTATTTCTTTTTATCATTTCATGTGCCGCTATCCTGCCGCCTTCTTTCCCATCAGCATATACTGATGGATGATTAGAAGAAGTTCGATCCAGAAATACAACAGGAATTGGCATATCGTTATAATTAGATTTACTTAAATTATTCGTCATCGAAATGATGCCAATAACATTATTTTGCTGAAAGGTTTGAATATAGTCCTGCTCTTTTTCATGGTCTTCATCCGTATTTCCAAATATTATACGGAAATCATGCAATCTCATCTCGTCCTCTACACCGCGTGCCAATAGAGGAAAAAATGGGTTAGTAATATCAGGTAGCAAAAGCCCTATTAATCTTGATTTTCGTTTATAAAGTGATCGAGCTACTTCATTGGGACTATAATTTAATTGTTCAATTGCTAAATTCACAGCTTTTTTCGTATCTTCATGAACGTAACCGGTTTCATTCAAAACTCTTGATACCGTCGCGACCGAAACACCCGCTGCTTTAGCTACATCCTTTATTGTTGCCAGTTCGATTCACCTCTTTTGTGTAACCGTTTCCACATTTAGATTAGCATATTAATCATTACATGACAAGAATATTTTTTTACCTACAGTAACAAGCTGGCGTATTTTTCCATCAACAAACCCCTTACTTTCATTTTAGAAAATAAGAGGCTTTCCAATCAATCACTTATTATAGTCCATATGTAGTTGCAATATGAATAATCTCTTTTATTTTATCTGGATCAATCGCTTGCATAAAACTATTTTGATATCGAACACCTGTACCAAAATGAATTTCTTTCACTTTTACTTTATCTAATAAAATGGAAAGGTTTGTTGGATTTAATCCTGAGCCAGCTAGAATTTCTACATTTCCTGACTGTAAGGTTAATTGATGTAGCTGTTCAATAGCTTGGATTGCTTTATCCTCTCCACCCGAAGTAAGGATTCTAGAAATTTCAGGATATTTTTGAATGATTTTTA
This sequence comes from Heyndrickxia sporothermodurans, assembly GCA_018333075.1. Lineage (GTDB taxonomy): Bacteria > Bacillota > Bacilli > Bacillales > Bacillaceae_C > Heyndrickxia > Heyndrickxia sporothermodurans_A. The sequence continues at coordinate 188,720 of BORH01000002.1, forward strand.
AGGCGTCGAATTGGTTCTCAACTTCATCAAATGCACGATGGAAAGTAATATCTAAACCATTAGAAGCATCAATTAGATACTTTAATGCATTTTCATTGATATGATTGTCTTCAGTAAGTACACCAAATACAACTCCAGTTGCACCTAAATCCTTACACACCTTTATGTCTAATGCCATCATGTTAATTTCTTCATTTGAATATCTAAATGATCGACTATGCGGTCGAATCATAACATTCACTGGAATTGAAACAGCTTTGCATACTCCCTCAATTAACCCATAGCTAGGTGTTAGACCTCCCTCATGTACTCCTGTTATTAATTCAATTCGATTTGCACCTGCTTGTTCCGCAATAATTGAATCATTTACCGAATCCGTTATAACTTCAATAATCATAAATGACACCTCTTCCTATGATCTTTTCAATATCAAGTTATATATTTATTATGGCTTTTTACAGGAAAATAGCAAGAATAATGGGATTCTCCTCCTTCTTTCATATTCACTTTCACTAGAAAAATTTTCTTTTACCGGTGCTGCTTCCTTGATATTTTGTATGACAAAACCAGACTTTTGCAATATATCAAAGTATTCTTCAATCGCGCGATGAAATTTTACTACGTTCTCTCCTATCCATGGTTCTACTCGTTTTCCGCTACAAAAGTAATGATCAACAATCCAATTTGTTCTCTTTTCAGATTTCTTCATACTTTCAGATGAGCATGTAATTATGGGATGCTGAACACTAAATACAAACCGACCTTCATTCTTTAATGTTTGAAATACATGGTCCATAAGTCGCTCCAGGTCCTCTACATAGTGCAAAGCAAGTTGGGAGACAACCAAATCATAAAGTTCAAAAGGGTATTCATAATCCTGCATTGTTGAATGAATGATTTTCCCTGTGCTTCCTTCTAAATTTTGGATTGCCTTATTACACATATTTATGGATCCATCAATTCCAGTATAAGATTTACAATTTTTCATATAAAGTTCAATTCCTAATGAAGCATCGCCACAACCAAGGTCAAAGATATCATTATTTTCAACATTTCCTATAAGTTCTATTAATGAAGGCTTTTCCATAATAATATTTGGACTTTCATCTCTATGTCTTCTATCCATATAATGTTTAAAAAAGAAATCATTATCATAAACAGATGAATTTTTGTATTCCATTATCCTTCCTCCTAAATAATATTTCTTTATTTGTAAAACTGATAATAACAAAATGATAATCCATTTGATTCCCTATCGTAAATTGTATATACTAAAATTAACAGAATATAATAAAAAGGAACATTGGGCGCAACCAATGTTCCTAACACAGTTTACTGCAAGAAGTGCAGTGACCGAACATGAGATAACCCATCCCATAACTCTTGGCCTGAGCAGGGTGGGTTATTTCCGTTTAATAAGAGAAATAACAACTGCAATCACTGCAACGATTAATGATCCAAAAGTAATCATTAGTGAAATGGCTTCGTATACTGTGATCATCAGCAACCACCTCCCTTCATAAGGAAGTGGCCCCTGCCCACCCTGCAAACTATGTCCCTTTTATTATAGCACATACGTTCGTGTTTTAATGGTGTTATTTGATAAATCGTTCAAATTAACTATGTAATTATTGAATACATCTATTTGATAAGCTTTGTATTATTTCTAACACAATTGTTTCTATACTTAGATTTTCAGTATTAATATACACACCAAAATCGTTGTCTCGATATGCTTGCAAGCATTTTTTCGTTTGCTGAAAACACCAGTCTCCTTCCTTTTCTCCTCTGTCTAGTAGTCTTTTAAAAATCGTTTCTTCCTTAGCTATTAAACAGAAATGAAATGTATCTTGATCTATTCTCTTAAATCCTTCAAATATATACTGAAAATATTCTACATTCCGTATCGTCATTGGAACAATAAGATGCCTCTTATACTTTTCTACTAACAGTTTCGCAACTATAACTGTTAGTTCTTTCCACATCTTTAAATCTTGAAAGTCTCCTGCAATTGCTTCCAATTGTTTTATATCAATAGGAATAATATTTCTTAACATAAATCCAACTTCTTCAGGATCAAAAATCATACTATTATTTAGTTCATTTAAAAGTTCATTGGAAACAGTTGTTTTACCAACTCCAAATGGTCCATTGATCATTATTATCACTTAAATATGTCACCTTTACTTTCAATTTAGTAATTAATTCATTGCTACACTTTATCCTTCGTTAAAATAGCTGGCTTTAGAAGGAATAAAAATAATGAAAAATAGCATTGTGGAAATGATTGCTCCAACAATAGAAAAAATTAGACAGACAAGTTGTAAAGAAAACCATTCAGCAGCTAGGCCTAATATCAAAGTTAATCCAATCTGAATAGTACCTTGAATCATTTCTGCTATACTCCCAAATCTCCCCATAATGTTAACTGGAACATTATTTTGGAAAAAAGTAGCATATCCTGTATTCGCAAATGCCATAAAAAATCCTAAAAATACAAATGCCAATGTTGCGGTTAAAAAGTTAAAAGATGCATAAAACATGACATATCCTACAGAAGTTAAAAGCATCCCTGCACCAATAAAAAGCCTTAATTGCAACTTCTTAGTAGTAATCGCTGCTACTGTTGCACCTGCTAATGAACCGACACCAGTAATACTCGTAATAAGACCATAGTCGCGATCTGATAATTGTAAATGCTGTTTAATAAATGTAACCTCTTGAGAATCAACTGCAAATCCTACTAACATGGCGCTTTGAAACAATATGTAAACAAACATAAAATATTTAGCTGTTTTAATGAATGTACTAACGACTTTCCAATCATTCACAAGAGTTTTCCAACTCACTGATTGACTTCTTTTTTCGTCCTTTTCATCTACATTAGGTAAGAGGTAAATAAAAAACGCACATACAAAGAATGTAATGGCATTAATAATAATACAAAGTTCTGTGCCTACATACATAATTAAAATCCCCGAAATAGCAGGTCCGAAAAGAAAGGCTCCAGAATTAGTCATACTCATCACCGAATTAAATCTTTTTCGCTTTTCTGGCGGTACCAATTTGGTTATGTATACTGAGGAACTAGGACCGAAAAATGAGCCGGCAATATTAATGAGAAAAAGGATTACATAAATGACAGGTAAAGAAGAAATAAAGGGTATTAAAAAAACAAAGCATCCCCTTATCACATCTATTGCAATCATTAATTTTCTCTTATTAACACGGTCAATTATACTTCCAGACCAAGTATTCGTTATTAAAACAGCAATGGGACGAATCATATACAATCCTGCCACAGCAGCTGCAGAACCGGTTAAATTAAGTATGGAAATATTTAAAGCAATTAGATAGATCCAATTACCTAAATATGAAACACCTATACCGGCTATTAAAAGAATCGGATTCTTCCAAGTATTCATATACTCTCAATATCCTTATTTGTCATAATTTCACTTCCTGTTTTGGTCATTATTTACATTATATTGCGTAACTTTAGAATATCATTAAAAATAAGAATACTTAAGAAATTATTTATTAACATTTTGTGACAGTACTTTATCAATAATTAATTGATTTTTATGACCGTCATGAATGGTCGGTAAATCCTCATCTAGCTTGTTAGATACAAAATATTCATATGCCTTATTCAAAAATGGGTAAAATGCTGGATAATATGCACTTGCTTCCATCGATAAATATTTGGGAGGGGACAATAATTTTTCGAATTGTATCTCAGTTAAAGATTCATTTATTGATCCATAGTAAAGCTTTTCATCATTTTCAATAATTAATGTACCTAATGATCCATATATTTTTAACTTATTACTAGATTCATGATGGATTCCTGACAACAATTGAATACTAAAGGTTGTCTTTGAGGACATACACCCATGTACAAAAAAAGCATCATCGGCATCTCTTTTTTCACCTGCACCATCTGGGACATGAGTATGAACCATTCCATTGACATACATCATCTCACTGTCTGTAAGCCAGCAGATGCAATCAATCATATGAGTACCAATTGCTCCTAGCATACCTCCGAATTTTTCTTTTTGCCCCATCCAGCCTCTTTTATTTAGTCGGAGCTTTTCATACTGCGGGCTTGAAACATGATATTCAATATGAAGAAGTTTGCCAATCTTATTATTTTTTATGAAATGTTTTATTTTTTGACGGATAGGTAAGTATCTCCACTCGAAATCAACGAGTACTTTTATATTGTGTAAATTTGTTAATCGCATTAATTCCTTGGATTCATCACTATTCATTGTGAATGGTTTTTCACATATGATATGTATATTTTTTTTTAGAGCATATTTAACCATATTAAAATGATAGATTGGTAACGAGCTAACAAATAATAGGTCAAGCTTTTCCTTATCTATCATTTCAGTCCAAACTTTATAATGATTAGGAGCGTTCTCCATTCTTACAAGTTCATTCGGTAACACATGGCGTTTCATTGTACAAACGGCAACCAGCTCCATCTCAGGATGAGACATAATAATAGGGGCTTGAACTGAAAGCCCAAAACCACCCCCAATAATTCCAACTCGCATTTTTTCACCTTCTATAAAAAGTATTTTGAATTCAAATATTAATTTTCTAAACAATAGTCACCAATAAATATATTCAAGCAGTCATCAACATTTCCCTTCTAATTAGTTGTCGTAATTTTAAATAGCATGTCATTCCTAATACAAAATTAAGGTTCATTGGCATCTCTCTTCTATTTTAATAATAAAAAAGATCCTTCTAATGAAGAAGAATCTTATGATTGAATTTCAATTAACAGCATAAGGCATTTACAGCTTAAATATCAGTCGAAAACCAGAAAATACTCCAAAATATAACGTAAAATCTTATACACGTGAACATTATGGGCATTCAAATTCAGTCATTTTCTAATTCGAACTTTCCCGTGAACTCGCATACAGGCTAAATGCTGGTATAGAAATAGCTGGTGGGAAAATTTTTTGGAGCATATAACGATTTCATTATTAAACTTTAAAAGTTTAATATATTTAATGAAAGGACTTTTAATTACTATCCCCTCGCTTTTTTCTTTTTCATCCAAATTTTTGGTTCTTCTGCAGCTTTAAAATTATAAACTGGTTGAATGATCTTTTTTATTTCAACTGTATCACCAATATTGTCTAAAATATCTTCCATACGTTTATATGCCATTGGTGCTTCATCAATCGTTTCTGTGCTTACAGAAGTAGTCCACACATTTTTCATCGTATTTTGATAATCATTTAATTCAAGCTGTTTTCGTGCCATCGATCTACTTAACACACGCCCAGCCCCATGAGGAGCGGAGTAATTCCAATCTGGATTACCCTTTCCAGTAGCTATAATACTTCCATCTCTCATGTTAATTGGGATAATTAATCGTTCTCCCTTTTGTGCAGAAACGGCACCTTTTCTAAGTATCATATTTTCAGTATCAATATAGTTATGAATGGTATCAAATTCATCTTCTTTATTAAGATTCATATGAGTTATTATGATGTTAGCAATTTCCTGACGATTATTAACAGCATATTTTTGAGCTAGTTTCATGTCATGAATGTAATGATTAAAATACTTACCCTCTAAGTAGGCCAATTCCTTTTTTATTTTTGGATTACTTTCATTCAGTTTTTTTATTGTAATTTCTATTTCTCTATGTCTTCCTTCTGATTTTAACCGTTCAATAATATGACTTATATCGATTCTCTTTAATTCTTGAAAAGCTAGTTTTTGATAATAATTGGCAATCGTTGAGCCAACATAACGACTTCCGGTATGAATCGATAAATATAATTTACCCTCTTCATCTTTGGATACTTCAATATAGTGGTTTCCTCCACCTAGAGTCCCTAAACTTTTATTAAATTTTGCTTCGCTTAATATATTTTTCATTTTAAAGTCATTTAAGTACTCAATATTAACATTTCTTAAGTCTTCATGAATGCTTTGTCCACTAGGTACATATTCTCTTATAACACGATCCAATCTAGCAAAATCAATATCTCTTTCTTTCAATTGCACTGTTAAAACTCCACACCCAACATCTACTCCTACTAGATTAGGAACTACTTTATCTTTTATTTTTATTGTTGTACCGATTGTGCAGCCTTTTCCCGCATGAACATCAGGCATGACTCTTATCGTAACATCTTTAAGAAATTCTTGATCACATAATTCTTGAATTTGTTGCACAGCACTTTCATCTACAACATCAGTAAATATTTTTGCATGAGTATATTTACCATTTATATGTTTCACATTCTCCACTCCTTTGTTTACTTAGAATTGATTGTAATATTTTGTATATATTCATTGGACAAGTGATTATACCACTAATGGACATTCCTATCTTTTATTATGATTAAATAATCCTTCATCATAATATTTGAATAATATTCTAAAAATAAATCATTTCTACGCTTTTATTATTTTTGCTTGATTAATAGATAAATTTTAATCTAAACAACGAACTTACCTTGTTCATATATTTCATAATGTTTCACTTCTCCATGCTCAAACGCAATATTGTAAGTGGTAAATAGATTTTGTATAACAGCTTCACACATAATATGATTTGCCAAAACATCAAGTGATTCGAATGTATATATAATTTCTGTTCCATCATGTCCACAACAGTCATAAGTTAGATAATCACCATATACCAACTCATTAGCACTAAGAGGAATTTCTCTTTCTGACACATGGTACATCCGTTGCATTGGATGATTTAATTTATTTTACAAATGTTCATTTCCATTATAAAAGTCTAGAGATTTATATTACCATTGTCTGTGACATTCTTTTAATTTTGGTGCTTCATTAATTTCTTCTATAATCCTATCTATTAAGTAGTTTACTGTTATTTCTGTCATTCTTTCCTCCTATAAATAATACTTACTTTATTATTTTAAAAAGCAGCTAAATGTATTTAATATCTTTTTGTCCAATCAAGGACAAATGGATTTAATAGATACTAAAAACAGGTTGTAGATCCCACTTTTCAGCATTCTTAATTTGTAAATGATCTCTTGTTCTTATTTTCTTTTTATAATTATTTTTTTCACTTTCAGACATTTTTTGTTTTTGACTTCTTTTTTTATTAATGTTATATCATTTTCAAGTATAGTAAGCTCAGCAGATATTTTTTGTCCATCTGTTATAATGTTTTTTAAGTGTTCTTCTTTAAACTTTATCTCTTTCAAATCTTTGTTGAGATCTTTCTTTAATTTATTCAATACAACAAGTTTTTCTTTTTTATCTTTGTTTTTAATCTCAGCTTGTACATAGTCAACAATTGCATATACTAATACAATTCCTACAATTACACTTAACCATACTAAAGTTCTTTTCATTTTGTTCCCTTTAAAATAGGCCAGCTATATTGTAATCACATTATATCAATATTCTATTAGAATTTTACATTTATTCCAAATAATAAAGTAAATAAAAGTATTAATTTATCTACTTTTCTTTGCAATGCGAATGAATTTAATTTACGTAATTTTCAGTTGTTTAATTCGTATATTATTTCGCATTAATATATTCAGCAGTTTGGCAAACCGACATTTAATTTAGTACTCAGAGGGGCCTTTTTCATAAATCGCTTAAAGCTTTTCTGAACCATAAAAATTTTATTGGTTTTCTTTCTATAAAAAAACGATCCTTCTATTAAAGAATCGTAAAATAATTAGCAGACTGTTTTTCTTTTTTAATACTCTCAATAAATAGACACGTACATCCAATTATTATTAACTAAATTTAATCAACTGCTTTAACATATATTCCAACCTGTTCATTCTCTAGCATGACGTATTTCATTTCTTGATGATGACCGAATTGAATCGTTTGAACTAGTAAATTCGTTTGAAGTAATTCTTCATAACTTTGAACCACTTCTTTAATATTGTCATCTCCATTAAAGATAATATTCACCCGCTTTTCTACAGGAAGCTTAAGTTCTTTTCGATAATTTTGAACTGATCGAATCAATTCACGTGCTAATCCTTCCATTTTTAACTCATTACTGATATTTGTATTTAATATAATTGTATATTGTAGATTGGACAAAAGCTCCAAATCCTTTTCAGTATATTGTTCAATGATAATATCTGATAAATCTAATTGAACATTATCATTAGAAGAAAGGTTGACTTCAACACATCCGTCTTTTAATACTTTTTTTGCTTCACTATCCGATAACCCGCGTAAATAGTTATGAACCGGAATTGAATTTTTTCCTAATTTCCTCCCCGCCGTTTCAAATTTTAGCTTTAAAGCATAGTTCATAACCTCATCTATTTTTGTATGTGTATTAATCTCTTTGACATTTATTTCAGCTTTTAAGATATCGAAATATTTGGTTAGGAACTGAATATCCTTTTCTTGATTTGAAAAGATATACATTACAGAAAGTGGTTGCCTCGTCCTAATCCCCACTGAAGTACGAACAGACCTTGCCAATTCAACAACTTGTAATATTGCTTCCATTTCTTCTTCGAGGGCAACGTCGATCATATCAATTTCAGCTTGGGGAAAATCAGATAAATGAACACTTTCTCCGGTGAGATGAAAATAAATATCTTCAGAAATGAACGGTGTAAACGGTGCTAATAGCTGACTTACCTTTACTAAAACTTCATATAAGGTTTGGTATGCTGAGAACTTATCCGCATTCATTTCTTCTCTCCAAAAGCGATGTCTTGATCTTCTGATATACCAATTACTTAAATCATTTACAAAATGAACGAGCTCCCTAGCAGCAATAGTAAAATCATATTGATCTAATGCATCATTTACCTTTTTTATCACTGAATTTAACCTTGATAGTATCCATCTATCTATCAAAGAAAGGACATCAGCTTTATCGTTTGATGGGACATAGTTATCTATTTCAGCATACAAAGTATAAAATGAATACACATTTGCAATGGTATCTATTAATTTTGATTTTGCTTGACTAACCACCTTATGTGAAAACTTTTTATTATTCCAAGGTGCACTATCAGCAATTAGAGCCCATCTAAAAGCATCCGCTCCATATTCCTTAACAAGCTTAACAGGGTCAATGACATTGCCTTTACTTTTAGACATTTTTCTGCCATTTTCATCTAGTATATGACCATGTGTAAGCACCCGTTTATATGGTGATTGACCAGTAAATAATGACGAAACTGCTAATAAACTATAGAACCAACCTCTTGTTTGATCGATCCCCTCAATGACTATATCTGCTGGAAATTGTTTTTTAAATAAATCATGATTTTCAAATGGATAATGGTATTGTGCAAAAGGCATAGAACCACTATCGAACCAAACGTCAATGACCTCGCTCGTTCGAGTCATATGTCCTCCACAAGTTGGACATTTTAAAGTGATACGATCAACATAGGGTTTATGCAATTCAATATTATCAGCTATTACATCTACGGCTTTTTCTTTTAAATCTCTCAAACTCTCTGGTGCATATTGTTCATCACAACTGTTACATTCCCATATATTTAGCGGTGTTCCCCAATATCGATTTCGTCCAAGATTCCAATCGACCATATTTTCTAAAAAGTTTCCGAACCTTCCGTTTTTTATGTGTTCTGGAAACCATTGAACGGAATCGTTATTCTGTTTTATTCGTTCCTTAATTGCTGTCGTACGAATGAACCATCCTTCCATTGCATAATAAAGTAATGGAGTATCACAACGCCAACAATGAGGATAGCTATGTTGATATTTTTCTTTTTGAAATAGCAGTCCTTCAGAAGAAAGCATTTTTATAATATCCACATTACAATCCTTTACAAACCTGCCTGATAGTGGTGCTATCTTTTCAGTATAACAACCTGAACGATCAACAACATTGATAAAATCAAATTGATTCTTACGTATTACCTCGTAATCAACTTCTCCATATGCAGGAGCAAGATGAACGATACCTGTTCCACTACTTTCCGTTACAAAGTCTGCTCCAATGACTTCATGTCCCTTCTTTACAGAGATATAAGAAAATGGAGGAGCATAAGAAATTCCGATTAGATCCTTTCCTTTATGTTTACTAAGCAATGCATAGCTATTTCCCATAATAGTATCTAAACGTCCTTCAGCAATAATGAATATTTCCGTATTTTTTAACACTTTAACATATGTTAAATCTGGATGAACCGCTAATGCTACATTTGCTGGTAAAGTCCACGGAGTTGTTGTCCATCCTAATAAATATTCATTTTCAGTTCCATTTATTTTAAACTTAACTGTTGCTGATAAATCCTTAACATCCTTATATCCCTGCGCTACCTCGTGAGAGCTTAATGATGTTTGACAACTAGGACAATATGGTGTCACTCGATGCCCTTTAAATAATAATTTCTTCTGATGAATTTTTGATAATATATGCCATACTGATTCAATATAGCGATTTTCTAAAGTTATATAAGGTTGATCCATATCAACCCAATATCCAATTGCTTCAGTAAACTTTCTCCATTCACGTTCATATTCGAAAACACTCTCTTTACACTTTTCAATAAACTTTTCTACACCATACTCTTCAATTTGTTTCTTTCCTGATATTCCCAATTGCTTTTCTACCCCTAATTCTACGGGTAAACCATGTGTATCCCATCCAGCTTTTCTAATTACTTGATAACCTTTCATTGTTTTATATCGTCCGACCACATCTTTAATCACACGACCAAGTACATGTCCTGCGTGCGGCAAGCCATTTGCTGTTGGTGGTCCTTCATAAAAAACAAACGGTTCACTTCCCTCACGTTTGATAATTGATTGTTGAAAAATCTTATTCTTTTCCCACCAATCTTTTACACGCTGTTCCCTATCAAAAGCTTTTTCACTTCCTGTCATGTTTTTCCCTCCTTTTGGAAAAATAAAAAAACTCGTCCCTTGTAATAAGGGACGAGTTGTTATACCCGCGATACCACCCAAATTCTGTAGATAATTAATCTACAGCAGCTCATACTACGTACAATCATACGCGTTCCTTGTAACGGCGGAATCCCGTCAAAGCTTAGTTAAACTTCAGCTTTGCTTCTCGGAGAGGATTTTCAATACGATCTGAACATTGACTTTCACCAAAATGTCAACTCTCTTAGGAACAGGTTTCATATTTACTCTTTCTCGTCAACAAATTTTATTACCATTCAATTAATTAAATACAAGAATAATTTGTAAAAAGTGAAATGTCAAGAGTTAATGTAAATCTCAGTATATTTTAAGAATAAATATTAGAGGTTCCAGTAGTATGTCAAATTATCTTTATTAACATTTAAGTAGATTACTTGATTATTTTTATTAGAGTATCTACTTCTTTAAGCCAAAAACTTTCGCTCGTCTGTATGTCTTGTAGCATAATTCCAGTAATAACTGAAAAATAGAGGAATAACATTTTTTGAGGATCCCCCTTACAAAATTCTCCTAACTGCTGACCTTCTTTAAATAAAGGTATCAATTTATCAATCGTTTTCTCAACTGAATATTGATCAAAGATTTTTTTCACTTCAGTGGGGACATCGGCCGATGTTTGTGCGTGCTGTATCAATAAGAAAGAATATTTATGATCCTCTTCTAACATTCTATTTGTAAAAGTTTTTATTCGCTCCATAGGTGTTCCGGGTAGTTGACTAATATTATCTATAGCCGATTCTGACTCTACTAACGCTTCCTTCACAAGGATCGTAAAAAGCTCCTCTTTTGAGTTAAAATACCGATAAGTAAGTCCTTGACTAATACCAGCTTCTGATGCAATCATATTCATTTTCGCTCTAACAATACCATGTTGGGCGAATACTTTAAGTGCAGCCTTCTTAATTTGTTTTTTTCGAATTAAGTGAATTTGATCGTTTTGATTTTCATTTGATATATTCAAGGATTATCACCTCAAGTTATTATTTACGTTAATTTTATTTGATCTTCACTAACTTTCCATAATCGCTTAGCCATATCTTTGTTTTGTGCAGCTGCAGATGGAGCTGTTTTTCTCATATCAGAATAATAAGATCCATTATCCCCAGATATATCATCTGTGCCGGCTAGCCATACTAAAGTTTCTGCACCTTTTTCTGGAGTCCTGGAATACACCTTCATTACAGCCATCGTAGCTCGTGCCAATAACTCATTATTTTGATTAAAATTAGTAGCCACTAATCCTGGATCAAAGCAAAATGCACTTATTCCTGTTCCTTTTAATTTATCAGCGAGTTCGGCGGTAAATAAAATATTTGCAAGCTTTGTCTCTCCATAACGAAGGGTAGGTCCTCCAAATAGTTTTTTTGGAAAACGATAAAGACGTTTGCCACTTAGATCATCGAACCTTATTCCGTTTTTAGCCATCTTATGTCCATGGGATGCAGTAGTAATTATCCTTGCATTCCCGCATTCCTTCAATTTATCTAACAACAAGGAAGTTAAGCAAAAAAGGAGCTAAGTAATTAACCGCCCATGTCATTTCATGTCCCTCTTCTGTTAGTTCATGCTTTTCGTAAAGTGCACCAGCATTATTGATCAAAATATCTATTTTGGGACATCTGTTTAATATATCTTCTGCCACATTCCTAATAGACTTTTGCGAGGCCATATCTGCTATAAAAATATCTATTGTAATGTTTTCACCTACCATACTGCGAATTTCATTTGCAACCTTTTTGGCTTTTTCTTGATTTCTAGCTATGATTCCTAAGTTAGCACCTTTAGCAGCAAGCTCTTTTGCAGCCGCTAATCCAATTCCACTTGTAGCGCCTGTAATAAGAATATACTTAGCTTTCACAGTCCATTTCATTTTTTTATTGGATTTATCCATTTAATCAACCTCTCTCTAAGAAGTATTTTGAATGAATGAATCATTCATTTTGTAATAGAGTATGATTATATTTATGATTGGTGAATTAATTTTATTCAAATATCCATCCATTTTTTTAACATGAAATATCCAATTAAATGTTTGATTTATATAGATAAATCCGAAATAGAATCTTTTGTAACAAAATAAGTTTGCAAATATGTTTAAAAGGAAAAAACGGCCCTTGAAGATGAATTCAAACGGACCGCTTTTTATATATTTACATTAGGTAAATTTAAAAAAATCAATTTTGGATTAATAGGATTTTTATATGTTGATACAGACAAAAAATATTATGTTTTGTGGACATTAATTAAGTGTCACAAAGTGCACAATACATAATGAAAAAACAAAAGGAACCAGCCTTTATTGTTTACCCTCAGTGAAAACTTGGAAAGTTACACCAAACTTATCGGTTACATTTCCGTAAGCTGGACTAAAAAATGTTTCTTGTAACGGCATATTGACTTTTCCATCCTGCTGTAGTGCATCAAAAATTTGTCTTGCCTTTGTCTCATCGTCAGTAGTGATACAAATAGTAACTTGATCTCCCTTTTGATGCGGTTGACCAGGAAATGTATCAGAAAACATAAGCTCTGTTTCCCCTACTTTTATTGTTGCATGTCCCACTCTCCCTTTTGCTTCTTCTGGTAAAGGAAAATCAGGATTTTCCGGCATCTCTCCGAAGGTTTGTTTAAAAAGTATCTTTGCATCCAGTGCTTTTTCATAAAAATGTATTGCTTCATTTGCATTTCCATCCATTACAATATACGGGATCAATCGTAGTGACATGATCATTCAGCTCCTTGGATTATCATCGTTTTATACTTTTCAATTCGTTCATATTTCTTATGCAAGGCCTCCATGTGACACTGTCAATTCAATCAACAATACTCCAATTATTACCCATAAAACTATTATACATTCAAGAACATTTGTTCGCAATATAAATTTTGAAAATTAAATAAGGTTTTTTGATTTCATTTTTAATTAAAAAAATCAATTGTTTACGTATACCTTCATTACCCATGAAGTGAATTGTGTAAATGAATGTCTATTATAGTTATCTTTTTTGATTCTGTTAAAGCCTCTGAAAATATATTACTGAATTCAGTTAAAGTATTAGCCCTTTTTCCTATTACACGAAAGCTTTCAGCTAATTGAATATAATCCGGATTATTAAAGGATACACCAAAATTAGTTCCAAATTTTTCATCCATCATATCTTGTTCCATTTTCAAAACAGAATCATTAAGTACAATTATAATGAAGGATAAACCTAATCGTTTGGCAGTTTCTAGTTCAGCAATATTCATTAATGCTCCACCATCTCCAGTAATACAAATTACCGGGTCATTTGGACATGCTAATTTAGCACCAATTGATCCAGGCAATGCAATCCCCATTGATGCAAGTCCGTTTGATAATATTAACCTGTTTGGAAGCATTGGCTGATATGTTCTCGCAATTGAAGTTTTATGTGCACCTACATCAGAAACCACAATCGTTTTCGCAGGAGAAAATGTTTCAATAATAGATAAAACATTCTCTATCGTTAACGGTAATGACTGAATATCAGTTGGTTTCTCATCTATTTGGTATACACGTCTTATCGTCTCTTGAAGATTTCCAAATGGTTTCCACGGTTTTGGAGTAGGTTTTAATTGGTTTATTTCATTTAAAATATTCTTAAGGTTGCCGACCAATTCGACTCCAACTGGATAATATTCATTTGTTTCTGCTTGATTTGAATCGATATGTAGTATCGCTATTTTCTTTTTATTCCATTCTTTTGGTAGTTTTTCTACAAAATCAAACCCGATGACTATTAATAAATCAGCTTCATCTATTCCTGATAATACGATATCATCTTTATTAAAACCGAAAGTATAAAAATTTAATTGATGTGTTTTCGGCAGAATTCCTTTAGACATAAAGCTATGAATTACTGGAGCTTGTAGCGTTTCTGCAAAAGTAAGTAACTCATTTTCAGCATTCTGTCTAATAATGCCATTTCCAATAATAATAAATGGTTTAGACGATTTATTAATAGTTGAAACAGCATCTTGAAACCCTTCTAAAATTGGAATGACGGGGAAGATCTCATTAACAGAAATGGGCTTTGCAGAAATCATTTGAGTTGCTAGATTTTCGGGCAGTTCAATAATAACAGCCCCAGACTTCTCTGTTTTTGCTATTTTAAATGCTTTCCGAATGATAGTAGGAATAGACTGTGATTCTTTGATTTGTGTTGCCCATTTCGTTACAGGCTCGAACATTTTTACAACATTTATATATTGATGAGATTCTTCATGCTGCCTTTCAAATGGTGCTTGTCCGGTTATAGCGATTACAGGAGAGTGATCCAATTGTGCACTTGCAATACCTGTTAATAAATTTGTGGCACCCGGCCCAAGAGTTGCTAAACACACTCCTGCTTTATTCGATAATCTCGCATACACATCAGCCATAAAAGCGGCTCCCTGCTCGTGACGAACATTTACAAATTGAATTTGTTTAGATTTTGATAAAGAATTAACAAGATCTAAGGTCTCTTTACCAGGTATCCCAAAAATATATTCGACTCCTTCATTTTCTAAACATTGAACAAGCATATCAGTTGCTTTCATTTGGACCTCCTATTTTTTCTACTAGTTTGCCCTTACAATTGAATAAGTTCTCAATATTTCTAGAAAAAAATTCATTTTCATTCCTATTTGCTTAACTTAAAATAATAAAAATCTAAAAATATACATTTTTTTGAAACCAACTACTATTCACGATTATCTAATAAGTGAAAGGGGGATGGGAAATGGGTGAACAAAAGCTAATTAAAAAAGCAAAAAAAGGTGATGGAAAAGCTTTTGAAGAGTTAATAAACCGATATCAAGATCAACTTTATCGTACAGCATATATCTATGTCCAAAACAAAGAAGATGGACTTGATACCATTCAAGAAGCCGTCTATAAAGCTTACTTATCCTTAGAGAATTTGAAGGAGCCAAAATATTTTAAATCGTGGCTCATGCGTATATTAATTAATTGCGCATATGAGCTACTTAGAACAAAGAAAAAAGTCATAAATATTCAAAATGAAAGTAAGCTCTTAGCTTTTGAAGCTGCCGATATTACCTATCTATGTGACCAAAGCATGGATTTGAAAGCAGCTATTCAGCAGTTAGAGGAAAACTACCAAAAAATCATTATTTTATATTACTATCATGATTTATCCATTCATCAAATCGCCTGGAATATGGAAATTCCTGAGGGTACCGTGAAATCCTATTTGCATAGAGCTAGAAAAACTTTAAAAAAACAATTAGAAGGATGTGATCAAACATGGATAAACAGTGGTTTAATGACGAAATGAATAAAATTGAAGTTCCACGACAAGATGTTAGCACTGTAATAAAACATGGAATTATGATAGCTCAAAAAGAAAAACCAACCAAAAGCCCTATAAAACGGATAAGAATACCACTAATTGCTGCTTCACTAATAATTGGAGTGTTTAGCTCTGGATTTGTGTCTCCACAAATGAAACAAGTATTAGCTAAAGTTCCAATAATAGGAAACATCTATCCAAGCTTTTATGATAAAGTTGGAGAGAAACTAACAAAAAACAACCTAGTAACTACATTAAATCAAAAAGCTACTAGCAATAACATTGGGGTTACTGTAAACAATGTGTATTATGATGGAGGGAGAATCAGCGTAACTTTTAAAGTCGAAAACCTTGAAGTGGATTCAGATGGTTTTACTTTGATTACAAACTTGCAGATGGTAGTAAGAAATGGGGTATGGCCGCTTCAAGTGATTTAAAGGTTACACCAGATAGTCTTATTGCTCAATTGCTTATTGATTATCCAGAAAAAACACTTCCTAAAAAATTTATCTTGCCACTAAGTATTACCTCTATCAACGATATAAAAGGTAAATGGGATTTCAATATTCCAATCCGTCAACTACCTAATAAGAAGATCAATGTAACACAGTCAATTACGAGTAAAGATAAAAAGGTTACATTACAGTTTGAATCAATTACATTCGGAAAAGAATCATCCGTATTTGATTACAAAGCTATCCATTCAATTGATGGTAAGAATGATTTAATGCGATTATCTAAAATAATAGATGACAAAGGACAAGAAATACCTTTATTAATGTCAGGTATGGAGTTTAACAAAAAACAAGTTGGCAATAAGATTGAGTCAGAGGAACGCTCTATTTACGGAAAAATACCTGCAGATGCTAAGTATATTACGTTTTATCCTTATGTAAGAAGGGCCGATACTAATAGTATTAAGCCATTAAATACACCTACACCATTCACCCTAAAAAGTAAGCGAAGTAATACGCAGGTAACAGTGAAAAATATTCAATATAAGAAGAAGGAACAAAGGTTAGTGGTACAATTTAAAGTAGATCACGCTAGTAATAAAAAAAGTGTGGATGAATTAGCACGTAATTTTATTGGTCTAATTGGTTTAGTTGATTCTTCAATGAGTGACCGTGAATATTATCCTCTTGGTCATATTCTAAAAGATAATGACGTGGAAATTTTGGATGAAAAGAATTTACTTTTTGAATCCACATTTAAATTAGATGGGGAACAATTTGGTACTTTTAATACTGCCTTAGAAAACTTTAGTTTAGAGGGTTATTCCTTTGAAATTCCTTTTTCAACATCATTGCCTGAAAAACCACTCCCTCCAATCAAAGTGAAATTAAAATAATAAGACTGATAGTTCCACCTGTATTAATAAAAAGGAACATAGAATCTACACCTATGTTCCTTCTCTCTGCTAATCTGTTTCGCGTTCAATATTAAGCCATAAGTTCCCTAGCTTGCTTACCCTCTGACGTTGTTCCTTTATAAGCATCACACCAAGAAGTTCAAATAAAGAAAAAACAACTGGAATGATAAATCCATAATGATCCCCATCTCAATTGAACCGTGATAATGATCTAATACATTCCCAAAAATAATAGGTAATAATACAGCACTTAAAAATCCTCCAGTATTGGCAAAACCTGAAACAACCCCTACTTCCTTAATTGGAAAAGATTGTCGAACAACAGCAAAGGTCAACGCACTTGCTCCACTACAATAACCAATTATAAAAAATAAAATAACCAACAAGACGAAAGGCGGTTCGCCATTAAATAGAAAAAAGATTAGCCAACTACAAACAGTAAATATGTGAACAATGACATATGGCCGTTTTATCGAATGGATACGTCCTGTAATCCAACCTGTTAAAGGCGCACCAATAATAGCACCAATTAACCCAACCATAATAAGCTGACTAACACCTGAACGAGTCATTCCATATGGTACTGCCCATGAACCAATAA
Source organism: Heyndrickxia sporothermodurans (assembly GCA_018333075.1). GTDB lineage: Bacteria > Bacillota > Bacilli > Bacillales > Bacillaceae_C > Heyndrickxia > Heyndrickxia sporothermodurans_A. Next base: position 206,943 of record BORH01000002.1, read on the forward strand.
ATCCAACATATGTTTCAACTACACCAAAATGGCATAAAAAAGTAGCCCAAGCTTGCCTATTAGAAAATAATCGTCGTAAAATAACCACTGTTTTTTCTTTATTTGAGGAAGGACAATCACCTGATTTTATTTCTTTTTGTAAATAGCTTTCCATTTGTCTTGGTTTTTTCACTAAAACGATATATAAAAGAATACCACAAATACATAATAGACAACCTGTTATTAAAAATGGTATTCTCCATCCTAATAAGTCAATTGAGGCTGAAAAAGGAACAGAGGCCATTAAGAAGCCAAGACTTCCACTCATTCCTGCAAAAGCAAGTAATTGCACAAATTCATTCACTTTAAACCATTGGCTTAAAATAAGCACTAAATTAACCCAAATTGCTGCATCTCCAACCCCTACCAATAATCGAGCGCAAATTAGCAACCACTCATTAGGAGCAATACTATATAATAATGTACCTACACCAGTAAGCAGAGTTCCGAAAATAAGAAAATAGTTTGGCCCATAGCGGTCAGAAAAAATCCCAATTGGAATTTGCAATCCTGCATATGCAAAAAATTGAATACTGGTTAAAAAACCAATAAATACAGCGTTAACATCAAACTCCTTCATTAATTGTTCTGTGATTAAACCTGGTGCCGTTCTTTGACTGACAATAAAAAATAGGAAAGCAATACAACACTGAAAACAACCCATCTATATCTGCTATCTTTATTCAAATGAATTCTTCTCCAATACATTTTTTATCATTATACTCCTATTTTTATAAGAATAAGGAGTTAATTTTCATGTAGGTGTTTCCATTTAAAAAACAACTATTTTTCTATATAAATAAAAACTCCCAAAAACAATTGAGAGTCTTATACATAAAAAAAAATCTTATTAAATGTTATGGTAATATAGCAAATGATCTGACAGGAAATCCTGAAGCATGATCAGGCTTTGCGACAATATTTAATATCACTGCACCTTTTGCAGGCACTTGATCTAAATTCGCCAAAAGCTCAACTTGATAGGTATCTTGATCCAATACAAAATATTCCGCGAGTAACGAACCATTCTTTTGATAATCTATACTTGAATCTGTATCAAATGTTTCATGGCCAATCGCCTTAACATTTCTTTCCTTAAATAAAAATGATAAAGCTTCTACTGACCATCCTGGGGCATGGTTGTTTCCATCTCCGTCCTTATTATTAAAAGTGTCAATATTCGGCCAACGTTTGCTCCAATCCGTACGTAACGCAACAAATGAGCCTTCCTCAATTTCCCCATACTCTTCTTCAAATGCGAAAATATCATCAACCGATAAAGTGAAATCGTGATTTTCCTCCGCTTCATTAGATTTATCTATTACTATAAGTGGTAACACCAATTCCTTCAAATCTAATTCATGTAAGTATCTGGCATCACGAACAAAATGGATTGGTGCATCTATATGTGTTCCATATTGTCCAGCAAATGAAAAGCTTTGAGCAAAAAATCCATCATCATGATTAAACAGAGTTTTAAATTCAGCAGAATCAAATGCTGAAAAATGTGGTGAATCAGGACCAAAGGTATGTGTTAAATCGACCCAATGTTTTTCTTTAATAAATCGAAAAGCTTTTAGTAATTCATTTGACATAAAAATCCCCCTAAACAGTTTCTTAATTTTTACATAAAAAAACCTCTTCAATAATATAAGAAGAGGTTTTGGCACCGTCGCTAATGTCTCTTCTTATCTTCAAGCATAAGCTTTCTGGAATTAGCACAGTACTAAAAGTCTGTTGCTGAGGTATCAACGGGCCAGTCCCTCCACCTCTCTTGATAAGAAAGTTTGAAAGTTAATTTTATTTATAATTACATTACATCTATCATGTATAAAAGTCAATATTAGAAATCAAAATTTTTAAATATATTAGAATCTTCATTTGGTATGATACTTAAAAAATTTCAAGCTTTTATATCTTCAGTGTTTCTCCTAAACTTAACATAATTAATGATGAAGGATCTAATTTCTCCTTCTCCCATGCTTTCATTAATCGATCTACTGCTTCTTTAGGAGTATCGTCCGCTAATCTAAATGCTCCATAATGCATTGGAATAAAATATTTTGCTCTAACATCTAAAAAAACCTTTACTGCTTCCTCTGGATTTATATGCTGTGAGGACATGAACCACTCTGGCTCATACGCTCCAATCGGTATTAATGCATAATCTATTGCTCGATGCTTTCCTATATTTTTAAAGCCTTCAAAATAACCACTATCCCCTGCAAAGTAAATCGTATTCTCCATCCCCTCTATGATCCACCCTCCCCAATGTGATGTATTTGTATCAGTTAATGTTCTCTTTGTCCAATGTTGTGCAGGAACAAAGGTGAATGTAATGTCCTGAATCGTAGTTTTTTCCCACCAAGAAAACTCTTCCACTGGAAGTAGCTTTTTTCTAGTAAAGACATTTTTTAAACCAATTGGAACAAGATAAATTGGGCTACCCTTTAACTTTTTTAAAGACGGTATATCTAAATGGTCATAATGACTATGAGAAATGAGAACAACATCTATTTCAGGAAGCTGATCTGACGTTAATCCGGGCTCAGATAATCTTATATCAAATCCCATTCTTTTTGCCCAGACAATGTCGGTAATGATATTTAAACCGTTCTGTTGAATAAAAAATGAGGAATGTCCAATCCAAGTAATGGTTGAATCTTTTCTATTTAATTGAAGATAGTCTATTTGTTTATTCATAGATTGAGGAACAGAATATGATAAATCTTTCTTTTTCTTACGTCGTTCATTTTGCCATTTAAATAAATCCTTTGTAGTGTTTAGATTACTTGTACCATTTAAGTTGGCATATCTTTTTCTTACCATTTTAATAACCTCCCTTTTTCATTTTAAACAATATGAATATATTTCAAAAATCACAAAAAAATGGTATGATGCTTTTAACATATTTAATCGGGAGATGAGAAATATGGGGAAAATTACTTTAGCAGAAGCAGTAAAATTGAAGAGTATTTTAACGAAAACTATACATGAATTAGAAGAAGAAATCCACCGTGTTGCTTTCACTACTATTGAAAAAGGAGAAGCACCAGAATTTTTTCCACGTACGGTACAGGCAGTTGATGAAGAACTTGAAATGGTCAGAAAAGATATACGTGTACTAGATAAATTGATGTATAGAGCAAATATTGATCATTCCATCTCTTTTAAAGATGAAACATTAACAATTGTTGAAGCAATAGAATTAGCAACTCAACTTCGTGCGAAGGCCCGTCTTTACAAAGAATTAGGTTCAGCTAAAAAAGAAGAAATTCAATATGGAATTTCAGAGTATACAACCATCTATCAAGTTGCACTTTTCGAACCAGAAGATTATCGCCAAAAGGCTATACAAATCGAAAAAGATGCTCATAAGCTTTCAAACTTAATTAACGCGAAAAACTATTTAATTGAAATAGAATTTGATGATAAAAAATATTTCTAAACCTGGAAAAGGTGAGACTCCTTCTCCAGGCATAGAGTGGAGGAACACAATATTAAATGGTGAGCAAACCAATGACTCGTCCCCGTTTACTTTGTGACCTATCATCTATTACCAACTATAGGCAAATGCAATCGATTTATAATGAGATTTTTGTTCTCCCTCTATGGTACAAGCTCCCTTTATTTACGTAAAGGGAGCTTGTATTTAGTATTTTTATATTTTATTCATCCACATTTAAATGATTGAGAACTTCCTTCTAATTTCACCGACTTTTACTCCCGAATCATTTTTGACAATATCAGGCTTTAAATTTTTTAATTGAGATATCGTTTCTTTATTTTTGTAATCAATTTGTTCGAGAATCGATGCGACAATATTCGGCCAAACCTCTTCGGATCCGTTCATAACCTTAAGCGCGATACCAAGCTTCTCATTTTTTAATCCTAAACAATAAACACCTTGTGCACCACCTTTAGCCACAATATTTTCATCACGCAAAAGAACGGAACATATGAAATGCTCTGAAGCGATCATGTTATATTGTTTATTCATGATCTTTGTAAGCTTCATAACTGCTTTGCGCAATGGAAGATCTGCAATTAAATCAGGACGTGCAAGCTTCAAATAAGTAATAGCCATATTTCTTATAGGAATAGCAAATACAGGAACACCACACCCATCAATCCCAATAGTAATTTCACTTATAGGAACTTCAGATAACGTTGAAAGAATTTGTATAATTTGTTTTTGAAGGGGATGATCCACTTTCCAATAACCATTAACTGGGTAGCCTAGCTCGTGACAAACAGCAACAAACCCCATATGTTTACCGGAACAATTATGATATAGTCTTCTTTTCATTTTTCCTTCACGAAGCATCTGCTCACGAGGCATCTCATTTAATGGAAGGGATGGAGGACAGAAAAGCTCTGTTTCTTCCACAGGCAATTTATGTAACATCGATTCAAGGGATGAAATATGGTAAGCCTCTCCCCTGTGAGATGCCGCAAATAAAGCCGCTTCTTGTTCTAAAAGACCATAGTTAGCAATAATATTGGTTAAAAAGATAGGTAAAGCTTGAATGGGTTTTGCTGCTGAACGGAAAAAAACTTTTTGTTGCATATCCCCTACTTGAAATACTTGTTCCAGCTTATCGTTTACACCACAAATGATCCCTGTATGAACATTTTCGACTAAATCTGCTCTCATTTCTTCTATTAATATGTCATATCCCATTATTTTTTCCTCTCCTCTTTTGCTGCGTAGGATTAGTTCAGTTCATGCAGTGTGTTTTGTGCATGAATTGCTGCCCCAAGAACGACACCTTGATCTCCAAGGTCAGAATATACTATCTGTAAGTTTTGTTTTATTGGCTCCCACAAGTATCGTTCACATTTTTCTTCGATGGTCTGTTTCACTTCAGGAATTTTTTCGATTAAATTCCCACTTAATATGATAATTTCTGGATTGTACAGACATGCTAAATTACTAATGGCTAGAGCGACATAAGTAAGTGTCCGATTTAAAATATTTAATGCCCATGTCTCTTGTTTTCTAAATGATGAGAAAACCTCATCTATAGTCGAAATTTCCTTCACTTTTCTACAGTCTGCAATTAAAGCTCCTTCTGAAATATAAGTGGCTAAGCAGCCTATTTTTCCACAACTGCATACATTCCCATTCGGATCTACTACCGTATGTCCAATTTCCCCTGCATTATTAGATTCCCCACGATAAACTTCACCATTTAAAATAATGGCAGAGCCTATACCAGACCCAATCCCTACTAAGATGGAATTTTGTGCTCCTTTAGCTTTACCTACTGTATTCTCAGCAATGACCTTCATTTTCAATTCATTATCAATGACTACATGAAAAGAAGTTAATTCACTTAAATCCTTTGCTAAAGTGATATTTTTCCATTTTAATTGATCAGATAGCCTAACAACTCCATTTTGGTAATCAACTGATCCAGGCAAACCGACAGCTATACCAATCACTTTCTTTGTTGATATCATATTTTGAGAAATCATTTCATTCACATTATATTGAATACTTCGAAGAGTCTCCTCATAAGTTTCTAATACATTTCTTGAGAAAGTACGTAAAGCAATCATTTTCCCTACATAATTTACTATGCCTATTTTTAAAACGGATTGATCTAGTTCCACACCGATCGTATATAAAACATCTGCACAAACATCGAGAAGTGTAGCCTTCCTGCCAACCCCTGACGTAACTAATTCCGTTTCTTTAACGAAACCTTGCTGATGAAGCTCTCCAATAATTCTGCTAATCGATGTCGGGCTCATTCCAGTAATTTTGGAAATTTCCATTCTCGATATTGGTGATTGATTTTTTACAATATCAAGAACTAACGCTTTATTTTGCTTTTTCATTAAAAGTTGATCCTGTTTCTCCATTCATTAACCTTCTTTTCACAAGTTATTTCAAACTGAATCATCATTTGACTATTAATAAAATCGTGTTGGTTCCTTATTTCACCATATCCAATTGTTACTTAAACTTCTTAATGGAGATAGCATTATCCTATTTAAAAAGTGAACCAACACCATTTTATAATAATTTTGACAATAATGTATGATAAAAGATTGATGAGTTGAATATAGTCCTATAAAGTGAAGTGAATATACTCGATTTATAGGACTATATTCACTTATTATCTTTGGAAAAACATTTCAATTTAGAAAAAAGTGATTTCGGATTTTTTCTCAGCTGCTTCATAGATGCCTGTTAATATCTTCATTAATTCAACACCATCCTCGACAGGAGCGATTGGTTTTTCTCCTGTTAAACAGCTAGAAACAAAGGAATCAATTTCGTTTTGAAATGCATTAGAAAAATCAAAAGATAAATGATCAATTTGTGGATGAATATTCATAATTGTATCATTATCTTCACTAATTAATATCAGCTCTGGCTCTAATTCTGCACCACCTTTAGTGCCGAAAAGCTTGACCTGTATCTCATCTTCCTTAGCATGTAAAGTGTAGGAAACATCGACAAATAGAGATGACCCATTTGCAAAAGTAATGAGTGCGTTCGCCATATCCTCTACATTGTTTTGGTCTTTATCATAATCAGCTGCTTTGTAAAAGCTAAGGTTTTGTATATTGGCTCTATTTCCTAGATGACTATATGTATTTCCTGAAATAGATTTTACTTTTGGGCGCCCCATTAAATACCAGCAAATATCAATAACATGTACTCCGAGATCTATAAGTGGACCTCCTCCAGAACGCTTTTTATCCGCAAACCACCCACCAGGATTTCCTAGTCTCCGAATACAGGATGCTTTAGCATAATAGATATCACCAAGTTTCCCATGATCGATAAATTCCTTTAATACTTTCGTATTCGTTGCGAATCTTCGTACAAAACCAACCTGCACGATTCGATTATATTTTTGAGCGGCCGCTTGAACCTCTAAGGCTTCTTTTAAATTCATCGATAACGGCTTTTCCACAAGGACATGCTTTCCTGCCTTAATTGCACCAATTGCAAGCTCAGCATGTGTATTGTTCCATGTACAAATGCTAACCGCTTCAATATTCGGATCATTTAAAACCTCTTCTAAATTTTTATATACATTAGTTACATTGTACCGAAGTGCTTTTTCCTCCGCTCTTTCTTTAACTAAATCATATACTCCGTATAAAACAACATCTGGATGGTTAACAAACGCCTGTAAATGCATATCTGAAATTGAACCTGTTCCAATCACACATACCTTTAACTGCTTCAATCAGCCCTTCCCCTTTCAATGGATATTTACAATGCAATGATTACAGTTCATTCCAAAGCCTTCTTACATTATCCATTCCTATTTTTGAACCTATTTTGCAATCTTCCATTCCCTCAAATTCAATCGTAAGGTACCCATCGAAGCCAGAGTTTTTAACGAGTTTAATAATTTCGCGTATGTTAATGTCACCATGTCCCACTATGGCACCTCGTAAATAATTTTCATTAACAGTTTTAAACCAATCACCACCACCAGGGTTCTCATAATATGGTCTAATATAAAAATCTTTAAAATGTACGGTTGCAGCATACTTTACATTTTTCTTTACACCTACTAATGGGTCTTCATCTGCACATAAGAAATTGCCAATGTCTAACGTCGTTTTAAAGTTATCGCGATTTACTTCATGAATGACTCGTTGAACACGATCACTAGATTGGACATTAAATCCATGATTTTCTATTGTAGTAATCATTCCAAAGTTTGCAGCATAATCAGCGATTCGCTGACTCCCTTCTACTAACTTTGAAAAATGGTTTTCAAAATAATGAATCGTCATATCCTCAGCTGGTAAACTAAATGCTGTAACATCATGTCGTAATATTTTGATACCTAATCGGTGTGCAATATCTACATGCTTTTTTACACGGGCTACTTCTTCTTCAAATGCCTCATTTGAGTCTTGAACAAAGTTTGCTGGCATTGAATATGCTGATAGTTCAATACCAACCGAACATGCCTTTTCCTTTATTTGATCGGCAAATTCAATATTGTCAACGACTGTGAAACCATATGGGACGATCTCCATATGTTCTCCACCGTTATCGACAATCCACTGTATCACATCGAAAATCGTCATTGTTTCTTCTCTAAGTTCTTTTACTAAACTATACGTACTTAGTCCTATCTTCATTGTTCATCCACCTTTTCTATTATTTTCTATTTTTCTATTAAATGACATGCAACAAAATGGTCCTTTGAAACGCCTTTTTTACTTACCGGCTCTACACTTTTACATATTTCCATACTAACTGGGCAACGGGTGTGGAATCGGCATCCTTTTGGGGGATTTACCGGACTTGGCAAATCTCCTTTCAAAATGATACGTTCTCTCCTTTGACGTGGATCAGGTATAGGGACTGATGAAAGTAATGCTTTAGTATACGGATGTTGTGGTTGAGAGAATATAGTATCTTTAGGTCCTGATTCAACGATCGTACCTAGGTACATTACCCCAATATAATCACTTATGTGTTCGACGACACTTAAATCGTGAGAAATAAATAAATAGGTTAAATGAAACTCGTCTTGTAATTCCTTTAATAGATTTAAAATTTGAGATTGAATCGAGACATCAAGGGCAGATACGGGCTCATCTGCTATAATAAGTTTTGGTTTTAAAATTAAAGCTCGCGCAATTCCAATTCGTTGACGTTGCCCCCCACTAAATTCATGAGCGAACCGATCGCCATGATACTCATTTAGCCCTACAACCTCTAACATCTTAGAAACTAGTTTTTGCTGTTCTGATTTAGTTAATTTCGTATGAATGACGAGAGGCTCAGCAACAATATCCTTAACCTTCATTCTGGGATTTAATGAGGCGTATGGATCTTGAAATATCATTTGAACCTTTTGCCTAATTTTTTTCAACTGTGATTCCTTTTTATTAGAAATTTCTTCACCGTCTATCCATATTTCACCATGGCTAGGTGTTAATAATCGGGAAATTAGTCTGCCAGTAGTGGACTTGCCGCAGCCACTTTCCCCAACAAGACTAAATGTCTTTCCCTCTATAATCTCAAAGTTCACATCATTAACGGCTTTTAACGTTTTTTTCTTTCCGAACACCCCACTCGATATGTCAAAAGACTTTTTTAGTCCATTTACTTTTAATAGGGTACTAGACATGCAGTTTCCCCCTCCCCTTATCATAATGCCAGCAGCTACAAAGCCGATTATTCTCTAACCTAGTACTAGTAGGTTCTTTTTCAAAGCAAATCGGCATGGCTTCCTTACATCTTGGTGCAAACTTACAACCAATTGGCATATTACTTGGATCAGGGACATTCCCTTTTATCGAATCCAATTTATCCTTTTTCTGTCCAATTTTTGGTACAGAACCGATTAAACCTTTACTATAGGGGTGCTTCGGATTCTCAAATAATTCATATACCGAAGCTTCCTCAACTACTTTTCCGGCATACATAACGACCACTCGATCACACATTTCAGCAACAACTCCTAAATCATGTGTAATAAGTAAAATTGACATATCTTCCTGCTGCTGCAGTTGCTGCATTAAATCAAGTATTTGTGCTTGTATCGTAACATCAAGTGCCGTAGTTGGTTCATCTGCTATGAGTAAATTTGGATGACAGGACATCGCCATAGCAATCATAATTCTTTGCCGCATTCCACCTGACAATTGATGGGGATACTCATTGAATATCTCTTCGGGACGTGGAATCCCTACTTTCGTTAATATGGATATTACATGCTTTTTTGCTTGCTTGTCTTTTAAGCCTAAATGAAGTCGAACAGGCTCCATCAATTGTTCTCCAATTCTCATGACTGGATTTAATGATGTCATGGGCTCTTGGAAAATCATCGCCATCTTTTTCCCACGAATTTTTCGCATTTGACTTTCCGTTAGTGTTGTTAAGTCCTCACCGTCAAATTCAATTCGACCTCCTGCTATTTCTCCACTAGTTCCTTTAAAAAGTCTCATAATGGATAACGAAGTCAAACTCTTTCCACATCCCGATTCACCTACTAACCCCAAAATCTCCCCTTTATTTATATGAAAACTAACGTCATGTAAAATTTTTATTTTTTGTTTATCCTTTGTAAATTCTGTTTGTAGCTTTTCAACCTGCAGTATTTTCTCATTCATCCTCCTCAAACTCCCTTACTCATTCTTAGATTTAGGATCCAACACATCACGTAATCCATCACCAACAATGTTGAAAGCTAAGACAGTTAAAAAAATGGCAATTCCAGGCATGATAACTACATGTGAGGAAGTTCCTAAATAGTCGCGTCCAATACTTAACATAGCTCCCCAATCTGGCGTTTCTGGACTTGCTCCTAATCCTAGGAAGCTTAAACTAGATGCAGCTAATATAGCAGTACCAATTCTCATCGTTACAAAAACAATTAAGCTTCCAAATGTTTCTGGAAAAATATGCTTAAACATAATACGTTTGTGTGATGCCCCCATGGATTTTGCCGCTTCAACAAACAGACTCTCCTTAGCCTCTAAGGTTGAACCTCTAACTAATCTTGCAAAGGATGGAATACTGAATACGGAAACAGCAATAATCACATTATTTAATCCAGGTCCTAAAATAGCCACAATTGCTATTGCTAGAAGCAAATCTGGGAATGCAAACATAACATCACTTGACCTCATAATAATTCGATCTAACCAACCACCAAAATAACCACTTAATAAACCAAGAATGGTACCAGCAATTGCTCCAATAAAAACAGAAAGAAAACTTACACTTAAAGAAATTCTTGTTCCAATAAGTAACCGACTAAAAATATCCCTTCCATATTCATCAGTACCAGCTATATGGTGCTTGCTTATTCCTTGTAATGTTGCATTATAATCAGGTTTATATGGATCATATGGAGCAATGAATGGTCCAATCATTGCTACGATAATAAGTAAAAGAATAAAAATACTTGCCCATAAAGCTGTTTTTTGTTTTTTCCAGCTTTTCCAAAACTCTTTAAGCGGTGAATATTTCTTCTTAGGGATCTCTTGGTGTTGGATGACTTCTCTCGATATCTCCATAACTTCCCTCCTCGGTCATCAAGTTCCATATCGTATCTTTGGATTTAATAAGCTGTATAAAATATCAACGATTAAATTGACTAAAATAAACTCAACAGAGAACAGCAATAATTCGGCTTGAATGACGGGATAATCTCTAAATGCAATGGAGTCAATAAGTAAACGACCCATCCCTGGAAAACTAAAAACCGTCTCAACAACAACCGAACCACCCAGTAAAAAACCAAATTGAAGCCCCGCAATGGTCACTACTGGTATTAATGAATTTCGTAATGCATGCTTTGGGATTACAGTAGTTTCTTTTAAACCCTTTGCTCTTCCAGTTCGAATAAAATCTGCTTTTAATGTTTCAAGTAAAGATGATCTAGTAAATCGAGCAAGCATGGACATTATTCCTGCTCCAAGCGTAATCGATGGTAAGACATAGCTTTGCCAGCTTTCTGAACCACCCGTTGGAAACCATCCTAATTGAACGGAAAAAACTTGTATTAGTATAAGGCCTAACCAAAATCCTGGTAGAGAAATTCCAGATACTGCTGTTACCATTCCTAAATAATCGGGCCATTTATTCTTAAACACAGCAGATAAAGTACCTATAATTAAGCCAATAATTAATGCCCAAACCATACTTAGTAATGTCAGATAGATGGATGGCATAAACCGATCAACAAACATAGATGAGACAGGTAATCCTGTTTTTAATGAAGTACCTAAGTCACCATGAAATAATTTACTCATATATGTAATATATTGATTCCATATTGGCTGATCCAATCCAAGTTCTGCTTTAATATGATTAACCTCTTCAATCGTTGCATCCTTTCCTGCTACTAGACGTGCTGGGTCACCAGGAATCAAGTGTGTGAAGAAGAAGATTAATATAGAAACAATAAAGAGGATTGGAATCATTTCAGCTATTCTCTTACCAATAAATCGAAGCACTAGAGTCGCCCCTTTCATAAGATGGTAAGAAGCTTTAGGATATACTCCTATTGCTTCTCATGCAAAATCATTCTTTCGTTTATTTTATATTTGCATCTCTAACATTAATCCCACCTGTTGGATCGATACTCACTCCTGTTACATTTGATCTCAATCCACCTAAAATTTCATCGACTCCAAGGAATATCCATGGTGCTTGCTGATAAATTGTTGATTGAATATTCTTATATAATTCTGCTTGTTTATTCGTATCAGCTGTAGCATTTGCCTCATCCATCCATTTATCTACATCAGCGTTTTTAAAATAGGCAGTGTTTGCTCCATTTGGAGGAAAAGAACCACTATGGAATAAAGGCTTAGTCGCATTTGTTACATCTGATGCGTAGGATGACCAGCTTACGAACCACATTTGAACCTTAGCTTCTTCGGGTGTTTTCGGACCATAAATTTCATCTGAAAGTGTTCCTTCTTCCATTGATTTAATCTCTAAATCTACACCTATTTCCTTTAATTGCTGCTGAATAAACTGCATTCCTTTCATCGTATCAGAGTTTGTATTTCCCCAAATTTCAGCTTTGAATCCATCCTTATAACCAGCTTCAGCTAACAATTCTTTTGCTTTTTCAATATTTTTCTTATACAGCTCTTGTTTAGAATAATATAAGGTTTTACTTGGGATAGCCGAATCTAAAGGTAATCCAAATCCAGCATTAACAACATTAATAAATGCCTCTTTATCAACTGCATAGTTTAATGCTTGACGGACACGTACATCATTAAATGGTTTTTTCATCGTATTAATAGATACATATCTAGCAATCGTTGATGGAACCTTACTTATAACTACATCCTTATTTTTTTCAAGTTCTTTTAAATTTTGCTGTGGCAAAGGGTAAATGACACTCGCTTCACCGGTTTTTAACATCGCAACACGAGAACCATTTTCCGGTACCGGCTTATACGTAATTCTTTTTACACGATCTCCTTTTTCCCAATAATCATCGAACCTTTCAATCGTTAAATGATCTCCCTGTACCCATTCAACAAATTTAAATGGACCAGTACCAACCGGATGCTTAGCAATATCATTGCTTTTTTCTTTTAGGAACTTTGGACTTAATATTTTCGCAGATACAAATCTAGTTAGCATACCACTATATGGTGATTCTAAAGTTACTTTCAATTGATAGTCATCAAGTATATCGATCTTTGTAATTAGCTGAAATCCTCTACTATTTAAGCGTAAGTTTTTATCATTCATTATTCTTTCATAATTTGCTTTAACGGCATCAGCATTAAAATCAGCACCATCATGGAATTTAACACCTTTTCTTAGTTTAAACGTATATTCCAAAGCATTATCACTGATGCTATAATCCTCAGCCAAAACTTTTGTAATTTGACCATCACTGTCAGTACCTAATAAACCTTCTAACATGGCAGATTGTACTGAATTGGAATTGGTATCTCCTGTATTGTGCGGATCCATGGAAATAAAGTTTTCATTCACTGCTATGACCATTTCTTTATCCTTCTCTTTCCCACTTCCTCCACTTTCCTTACTTGAGCAACCAACAATCAAAAAGGAACAAACTAAGATGAAACATAACATTTTAAACACTTTGAATTTCTTCAAATACCCCATCTCCCTTGTTTTTTATTTGAATTTTTATCTCATCTGTAATCAGAATCATCGATAAAAAATAACCACTAATTATTTCCACCATATTAATAAATAGCCGAATAAAACAATACAAGTCCATGAAATTCATTGAATAATTACATTAATTTCTCCACTGGTGAAATTAATAAAATAAAAAAATATTAAATTTCAAATTAAAATAGTTTTTCATTTCTTCCTTAAAATTTATTTAAGCAAAATTATAACTTGGGCAATGAGTATTTACAATATTTTTTAAAAATATTATGAATTTTTCTTTCATTCTTTATTTTTCAATAATTATTTAATCCATATTTCTTTGTCCTCCTCTAACTAAAGATAGAAATTTCTTTTTAATAAAAACTGAAATAATAGAAAAATAGCATTCATTTGATTTTTGCCTTTTAAGGAAGGCGTTAAGTGATTTCAAAAATATTTCAAAAAAGACTATGAATAACAAAGGAGAATATGGATAAACTAAACCAATCTTGATTGTGTATGAATATTAAAGAAAATGGTGGTGTTGTTATGTCAGATTTTTTAGAACCAATTAATTATGAAACGGGTACTTCTATTCAAACCTTTAACATTATTGAAACAAATATGAATGATAATGGGTATGAAGTTCTATTGAATATGGATTTAGACAGCGGATATGAATTAGAGGGAGTAAAATTATCTATTTCTTTTGAAGACCTTGCAGCATATGAAACAAATGATATTCATGAAGGGGTAAAATATGCTTTAGGTTTTTTTGATAAATAATATGTTGAAATAATGTAAAAGCTGTTAAAAATGACAGCTTTTCATTATCATGCCTGTGAACCTGCATATGAATTTCTGTGATCTTGCTGTCTTATTGGTCTCTATTTGATGTTTATCTAAATCTATTTTAGGTTACTTTTTCTCTACACCCTATGATAAATCCCCCCCTATTTAGGAATATTTACTCCCTCATTTTACTTTACACATTAATATTTGAATTATTTATCAAGTTGTTTAAAATAGGAAGAGATAAATCATTTGGAGGGATTACAATGGAATTAACCGTTTATCTCGCAGGACAAATACATGATAATTGGCGGGAACTAGTCAAACAAAAAGCGAAAGAAAAAAATCTTCCTTTAACTTTTGTATCACCTCAAACCGACCATGATCGTTCAGATAATATTGGAGAAGATATTTTAGGAAAACAACCTACTTCATTTTTTAAAGACGATGCAGCATCAAGTATAAATAATTTCAGAACTCAAGTACTAATGCAAAAATCTGATCTCGTCATAGCTTTGTTCGGTGAAAAATATAAACAATGGAATACTGCTATGGATGCAAGCATGGCTATTTCAATGAATAAGCCAACAATCATTGTAAGACCTGAAACTTTAATTCATCCATTAAAGGAGTTATCTAATAAAGCAAATGTGACGGTTGAGAACATTGACCAAGCATTAGACGTACTGGCTTATATTTTTGATTAATATTTTACTAATATAGTAAAAGAGTGAACCAGATAGGTTCACCTTTTAAACCTACAATTTTTTAATAGTTTTCAAGTACAACAAAGAATCAAAAATAAGAATTGTTTTAACTGGATCTGAGAGACGATTTTTCTCCCATTATAACTATTTAACTACTAAATTGGATTATCAAAGTTAATATTCATCTCCAAACCAGATTTGTATATACATTGAAATAGACCTTGTTAATCAAGGTCTATTTCCTATCCTTGAACAAATAATCCCAAATTACCGTTAGGTTCAAATATGAGGCATATCAAAAATATCAATGGTATTGCGGTAATAAATAGTATTATTTTCCCCATTCTCCGCATGTTAGTACCTTCATTATTTTCAATTTTAGATTCAATACTAACGTCGTTTTTATCGGAAAAATAAACTGACTTAATTTGATTTGTTTTACCTTTTTCAGACTGGTTAATTTTAAGTCGATTCTCAATACTTTTACAGATGTTTACCCTGAAATTTCAAAATATTTAATCTAAATGATAATAAATATTTTTATAACTTTTAAAAATAAATTGACAAAATCACAAATTAACTATATATTCTTATATGAATATATGTTCATATAAGAAAGGATGTGATAAGAATGATTTATGATGTTATTGTAATTGGGGCTGGTCAAGCTGGCTTATCAATGGGTTATTACTTAAAGAATTCTTCATTATCATTTGTAATTCTCGAAAAGAACATACGAATTGGAGATGTTTGGAAAGATAGGTATGACTCTTTAACACTCTTTACGCCACGGTCTCATAGTTCTTTACCTGGGTTAGCCTTGGAGGGTAATCCTGATGGACTCCCAACAAAAAATGAAATAGGTAATTATCTTGAGAATTATGCAAATATATTTAAGATGCCCGTAAAGCTTGACACTATAGTAAAAAGGATAGATAAAAGGGAAGAAATATTTGTAATTTACACTAAAAATTCAACTTTACAGGCAAAAAACGTAGTCATAGCAACTGGTCCTTTTCACAAACCAAAAATTCCATCATTTTCAAAGGATATTTCTCAAAATGTTGTGCAGCTCCACTCTTCTGCATATAAAAATCCCTCTCAGCTGAAAGGTGGTGCAGTTTTAGTCGTTGGAGGTGGAAATTCTGGTTCACAAATTGCAGCAGAAGTGTCGCAATCCCATTTAACATATCTTTCAGTTAGCCAGAATATTCGTTTCCTCCCTTTAAGCATCGCTAATAAAAGTATTTTTTGGTGGTTTGACAAATTAGGGATATTAAAAGCAAAGGGTTCCTCTTTTATTGGAAGCATGATTCAAAAACAAAGTGACCCAATCTTTGGATATGAGCTAAAAGATAAAGTGAAAAATAAGCAAGTAACGATTAAAGGAAGGACAAGTAGTGTACAAAATGATGAAATCATTTTTAATGATCGTACTAGGTTAAAGGTTAATAACATCATTTGGGCTACTGGCTTTGTGCCCGATTATTCATGGATAAATATTCCACAGCTAATGGATACAAATGGGAATGTAAAACATGAACGGGGAATTACAAAAATAAAAGGACTATATTTTCTTGGTTTACCTTGGCAATATTGTAGAGGTTCGGCCCTTTTATTTGGAGTCGGTGACGACGCAGAGTATTTAAGTCGATTTATTGTCAACAAATGAAAGGATATAAACATAACAGCTATATAGATAAGCTTTAGAATGTAAAGTCATTACCCGCTACTATTAAGAAACAATCTATTCAAAATGTTATTTTTTACATATTTTATAATAATGAGGAGGAATAAATATGGGACACAATCATCACCACGGACATGACCATTCACATGGTGCAAATAAAAAAACATTAATGATTAGTTTTGTCATCATTACTGGATATATGCTTGTTGAAGTAATTGGTGGCTTTTTAAGCAATAGTCTTGCACTCTTGTCAGATGCAGGGCATATGTTGAGTGATTCAATATCACTTGGAATAGGTCTTCTAGCTTTTAAATTAGGTGAAAAAGTATCTAATTACAGTAAGACTTATGGGTACAAACGATTTGAAATATTAGCTGCCATATTTAATGGTGTCACGCTTCTTTTAATTGCCATTTATATTTTTTACGAAGGATTTCAAAGATTAATGGATCCACCAGAAGTTGCATCAAAAGGAATGTTGATAATTGGTTTTATCGGATTATTAATCAACATCCTAGTTGCATGGATTCTGTTGCGTAATGGAGATACGAAAGACAACTTAAACTTACGTGCAGCATTTCTTCATGTAATAAGTGACATGCTCGGTTCAGTCGGTGCAGTGGTAGCCGCACTACTAATCATGTTTTTTAACTGGGGCAGGGCAGATCCTCTGGCTAGTATGATAGTTGCATTTCTAGTTTTACTTAGTGGTTGGCGTGTTACAAAGGATTCTGTTCATGTATTGATGGAAGGTACACCAAGCAACATTGAATTGCACGAAATCATTACAACGATTGAGAATATTGAAGGAATAAAAAGTATCCATGATTTGCATGTTTGGAGTATAACAAGTGGACAAAACGCTTTATCTTGTCATGCGGTAATCGATAAAAATGTTTCCATACAAGAATGCCAAGAAATATTGAGGAAAATTGAACATCAATTAGAACATAAAGGAATTGACCATTCTGTCGTTCAATTGGAAAGTGATGAACATCTTCACGAAGATACGATTCTTTGTAGAAAAAAATTTAATTCTAATAATCACCACCAACACGATCATTAACAATTATCTGTCTACTAACAAATGCCTCCATTTTAAATGGAGGCATTAAATTGTCTTTTAAATGAAAAGGTAGTGTATATCTTTCATGCTTTAGCTGCCCATATTTCAATTTCTATTTTAATTTCTGGTAATCCTAACGCAGAAATATAACCAATCGTCATTGAAGGATAATCATTTCCAAATAACTTTTCCCATTCGGTATACAAATAGTCCCAATCAATTTCTTCAATTGCCCAAATGTTCACCTTAATTATATGGGTAGCTTCTAAATCTTCTGAATCCAGTATTACTTTAATATTGTTAAATGTATTTCTGATTTGATCGTTCATACTTTCAGGAAATTGCCCATTCTGATCGATTCCTATTTGACCAGATGTGACAATCAAGTCAGAATTCCTAGGTATTTTTGTAATATGGGTGTATTTCCCAACTGGATTAGGTACTCCTTTTGGATTCTTTCTGATAATTTTTGAGTTATTCATTTCGTTAC
Organism: Heyndrickxia sporothermodurans; assembly: GCA_018333075.1. Lineage (GTDB taxonomy): Bacteria > Bacillota > Bacilli > Bacillales > Bacillaceae_C > Heyndrickxia > Heyndrickxia sporothermodurans_A. The sequence goes on from BORH01000002.1 coordinate 225,327, forward strand.
CTCGCCTTTTTTAAAATTCTACTGTTTTTTGGACATACTGCGCCCTATAAAACTGATTTTAGAAAAAAAACAGCAGTAGAGTACCCATATCCAAAAGATAAAAATTTTAGTGATTTTTTCTTCATGATTGGAATACTCCTTTCTTTTAAATGACGAAATTGTATTGAAAATTTTATTATTTTAAAATAGTAAATAATCTAAATAACAATAATATATATATAATAACATTTCTTTTTCTGAATACCAATAAAAAAACCGATAATTTGAACCCATTTATTACTCTTTTTTCTCGTTCCTACTAAACATACAGACTATTCGCAATTCCAACTCAATATGTTAAACTGATAACATATAAGGAGGGATATTTATGTTTCAATCAATGGCACCCCCAAAAATGTCTGTACAGTAGAATCTACTGTTTAGGCATTCAAATTAAAGCTTGCTAATCCTCAATAGATTCTACTGTATATACAAACTACTATATACATGTAGAAAGAGGGAATTACAAGTGAGAGAAAAATTATCTTTTATTATATCAATGATTATTTTTGGAGCTGTAGGAGTTTTTGCTAAATATATCAGTCTGTCTTCAAGTGAGATCGCATTATGGATGAGTTTAATTGGTTCTAGTTTTTTACTTTTGATATTTTTGTATAATAAAGGTTCATTTGTATGGAAAACTGTTTTACAAAACAAGTGGCCATTAATCCTTTCAAGTTTAGCATTAAGCGGCAATTGGATTTTTCTTTTTCAGGCATATAAAGAGACGACCATCGCAAATGCAGCATTGAGCTACTATTCTGCTCCTATTTTGGTTATTTTGCTATCGCCTGTTATCTTGAAAGAAAGATTTTCTTTCACAAAAATCATCTATGTTTGTATAGCAATAGTTGGGCTGTTTTTTATTGTACAAAACCAAGCTCCTGACCAAGGTGAACATTATACTGGTATCTATTATGGACTAGTTGCTGCATGCTTCTATACACTCCTTACATTCACAAATAAATTTATTGATGGGATGAAAGAACCTGAGAATACGATAATTCAACTTATTTTAGCAGCAGTATTCCTCATTCCTTATATTTATGGAACAAACGGCTTTCATTTAATGCAAATCGATAGGACATCACTCGTTTTACTTATAATGTTGGGAATTCTTCATGCAGGAATTGGATTTTATCTTTTCTTTTTAGGAATTCGAAAGCTAAAAGGACAAAGCATCGCTATTTTAAGCTATATAGATCCTCTAACATCATTGGTGATTTCAACTACGATTATCGGTGAAAAAATGACGAGCCTACAAATATTCGGAGCTTTACTTCTACTCGGATCAAGCTTTTTGAGTGAACGGAGTAAAACAAATTCTCCTCACTTTAATAAATGAAAAAAAAGCTTCCGAAATACCTTTAGGTTATTTTGGAAGCTCCACTATTTTAATCCCATATACGACACTTCAATAAATTTTTCATTCAGCGGTAATATTGTTTTTTATCCTTTTCTTTTACTGATACTCTTAATTTCCAAAGCTCTTTAGCCAACTGAAATGTTTCTTCATCTTCTCCTTTTTCAATGGCTATTTTTCTTGCTTTTAAAAGAGCATTTGCAGGAGGTGATAAATCAGGACAATCCACTACCCATTTCTTAAAATCTTCTTTAAATTGGTCCTCGTCACTCCATGGATAATGATGTTTTAAAAATGCCTCACGCACTTTGTTTTTCTTAAGCTCCTGTTTATACCGAAATATTTCTTTCTCATCGTTCTCTAATAATACTAATTGCTTTTCATCCATAAACACAAGTGAGATATCATTCTTTTTTAAGGTAATTTCTTCATTTCTAAGTTTTAGTATTACTTTATTATCATAAATTGAGATTTCCAAGCTTTCATGAAAAGTCAATAAAGTTAAAGCGATCCCTGCAATTAAACCAAGGATCAATGTGATAAAACCTACCCACACTCCATTATAGGATGCAATTAATTTTAAAGGACCCTGCAAAGGTACCCACGGCAAAGAACTCCCCCATTTTGCAATACTCGGAAGAAACCAACCGAACACTAAACCAGCAAGCGGGAAACCAATCCATAAAATCATTTTATCTGTTTTTGAAAAGTTTAATAATGTATGCTTATTGTCCACTCAAGTTCACCCTTTTAAGATAATACACTAGTAATTGCTTGTCTCCATATTGCTGTTACATCTAACTGAATATCTAACGTCGGATAATTGGTTAGGTTATCAAGTATTAACGCTAATACTGTTGCTTTTTCATGCAATCCCTTTGAATCTATAAGACCAAATTCATTAGCTTTTTGTAGTAATCTAATGAACCCGTCTATAAACCCTTGTTGTACGGATTTAATTCTAAATTTATACTCTTTATTATGAGCAGATTCTCGACTTCCATATAAAAGGAACTCATTCAAAACCTGGATAACGAGCAGTTGAGCATCTGAAGATTCTACACTCAATACTTTCAATCCATCATTAAAAATCTTTTCTTCAAAATTATCCATCGTGTATTCATTAATGTGAAAGTATAATTCGAATTGATATCCCTCAAAAATCCAGTTAAATACAGCATCAACTAGCTTTTCTTTCGAGGAGTAATAATAATATATTGATGGTTTTTGTATGCCTATTGAATTAGCAATCATTGACAGTGATGTTTTTTCAATTCCATACTGACCAATTAGCCATGTGGTCGTTTCAAGAATTTTTTGTCTTGTTTTTTCGCTTTTATTCATGTTTACTCCTTTTCTACCTATCGTTAGTTAAATAATAACATCCAACTACACTAATTGTCAAAAAATTATATCTTTCAATCACAAATTGAACTGAATTTTATTAAACCAGAATAGCTAGATGAATTTGAATTATTGGTAAGACTAGGAGAGATTATGGATGGATTCATTCATGGAAGTGAAAAATGATGATTTCCTCAATATAAAGGTTTGAACATTACCTTTATATTGAGGTACTTTTTTAAACATGTTCTCGAAATATGGCTTTTTTAATTATTACTTGTTAATATGTTCTGGCACAAGTAACCTTTAATAAAATTCTTACACATTTTTTTAACTTATTCACTAGTTTTGTACTTACTCTCTTTGCAAATATTGATGTTGTTCCAAGAAAGCGAAAAAATAACATTAAATCTTGAGTGACCTTTTCGGATTTCTTTTTATTGATAAAACGACTGATCAATACTTTTCACTTTTCGTTTCGTTCTAATCCAGTGAACAATAATCGCGGCCATTAGGGTAAATCCAAGATAACCTATTAAAGGGTAAACGGTTCCAACTAATTTAATAAATCCGATAAAGCTGGCGCCGAATGCTGCGATTCCAAAGAGGATGACGAATAATTTGAATTTTGGAACATCTCGTTTTACAATTCTAGCAGTGAAAGAGTAAAGCATGCCTACAGCTGTATTATAGATCATCCCTAATAAAACGATCGACATGAATATGGAAAATAAGGGTGAAATTTCATTGGCTAAATAGAGCATTGGCATTTCTTTGTCTTTGATGGTATTTAAATTCGTGAGCATTCCAAGATTAATACATAAAATTAGAATTCCCAAGCCGATGCCGCCGAGAGTTCCTCCAAGTCCAGCGGTTTTTTCATCTTTAACTGTTCCGCCCATGACGGTAAGCATAGATGCACCTGCGGCAATATTATAAGAAACATATAACATTGCTCCTAATCCCCAATTTGAAGCAGCTGCATTTTGATGGTTGGCTATTTGTAAGAGTTCCGAAAAGCTCAGATCCATCGTCATAAATGAATAACCTGCAATAATGATGACAAGGGCAAGTAAAAATGGTGTAACCAATCCAATTAAAGAAATAACTTTTTGGATATTAAGGCAAACAGTCAAAATGGTTAACAGACTCATCACGATATTTCCTACAATCCCTGGGATTCCGAATTGCTGCTCAAAGATTGAACCGGCTCCTGCCATCATGACAACCGTTACTCCAAATAAGAAAAATGTGATAATGACATCAATGACGATCCCAAGGTATCGTCCGCATATATGATAAATAACCTCTTTATGTGAACTTGTCTGCAAACGACTTCCAAGTTGAGTTAAATTCATTCCTAAAAACGCGAAAAGTACCGTCGCGACAATTGTACCGATCATCCCCATCCATCCAAAGCTTGTGAAGAATTGCAATATCTCCTGTCCGGAGGCAAATCCTGCCCCGACAAGCACACCAATATATGCACCAGCAATTTGTATAGTTTTTTTCATAAAAATCTCCTATTAATTCGAATTTTTCAACAATTATAGTGAAAAGAAAAGGAAAGCTGATGCCTCCTTTATCCTCTTTTAATCTATTAAGAATACGACTTTTTATAAACCGTTAATTGTTGAATGAATTCTTGATTTGGTTCAAAACCAATACCTGGTTGGTCAGGAACAGTAATCATCCCATTTTCAACAACGACCTCTGGTTCAATAATATCTTGGTCCCAATAACGTGAAGAACCCGCGGTATCACCAGGCATGACAAAATTAGATAATGTGGTTAAAGCAATATTATGAGCTCTCCCAATTCCTGATTCGAGCATACCACCGCACCAAACTGGGATGCCATGCTTCTGGCAAAGATCGTGAATGCGCTTTGATTCTGTTAATCCACCGACACGACCAATTTTTATATTAATAATCTTACAGCTTCCAAGTTCAATCGCTTTCCTTGCATCTTCACAAGAATGAATACTTTCGTCAAGGCAAACTGGAGTTGAAATTTCCTTTTGCAGCCTCGCATGATCTACTATATCATCTGAAGCCAACGGCTGTTCAATCATCATCAAATCAAACTCATCAAGTGCTTTTAATCGATCAAAATCCTCTAATCGATAGGCAGAATTTGCATCTGCCATTAATGGTACATTTGGAAAATGTTTTCGAACTTCCCGCATAACTTCAACATCCCATCCAGGCTTAATTTTCACTTTCATTCTTTTATACCCATCATTTACATATCTATCAATGATTTGTACAAGATCTTGAACCGTTTCCTGAATACCGATGCTTATTCCTACTTCAATTTGTCTTTTTTCTCCTCCAAGGGCACTAGCAAGAGTGATTCCTTGTTGTTTAGCATATAAATCCCAAATCGCACCTTCCATCGTTGATTTTGCCATATTATTCTTACGTATATATGAAAGAAGATCGAACACATCATTCGGGTGATGAATCTCTTTATTTAATATACTCGGTATGATAAAATCCTCTAGCATATGCCAATTCGTTTTTAATGTTTCCTCATTGTACCATGGGGAATGAAATGCTACAGATTCTCCCCATCCGCTAATCCCATTTTCATCTTTTGCTTCAAGTAAAATAAATTCTTTATCCTGAAACGTGCCGAAACTTGTTGTAAACGGAAATTTCATTTTCATTTTAATATGTCTTAATGTAATCTCTTTAATTTTCATGTAACAATCCCACCTTATAATTTTAAAATTTCTTTCTGAACGAATTTGTAAAAGTAAATAAGTTCGTGTTCACTTTTAATCAGTGAAACAACAGCATACTCTTTATTAAATAATGTTTGAAAAATTTTTCTCGTTTTGTGACGCCAATCAATCGCTAATTCTAGATTATTTTTTTTCAGTTGTTGAAAATTAGAAGGTACTGGAACTAATATAGGTTTATTATGGTCCATATTGTTTTCGAAACCATCCTCAGGACTCATTAATACCGGTAATTGATCTTCCGTAAATTCCCATTGACATAAAAATTGAGATTCGAATTGATCATGGGCAAACGGTTCTATAATATGAGGACTGTTGATCCACCATTCAACTTTTAAGCGATCAGAAGGGAGTCCTTGATTTAAACTATCTTCCATTTCCCCGTAGCAATTTTCTACATATGTGGAGCTGATTGCATGCAATTTGTTTAAATTTAAATGGGCATTTCGAGTTTCTAACGGATCATATGTCCATGTAATTAACTCATATCCCATTTCACGTGCGATTTCCATTTGAGCTTGTTTCAGTCTAGCACCGATCCCATTTACTTGATGACAAGGTTGAATGCCGAGCATATGTGAGCACAGATAGCTTAGTCCTTTATTAAAACCTGCAAAGCTGTAACTAAACCCCACCATTTCTTCCTGTATAAAAGCACCTAACAAAAACCCGCCATTTTGTGAAGCTGTGATCGTCTGATGGAGAGGAAGCGGATCCATCTTCCATATTTCCTTTTCAAGCTCTTGAATCCTTTTAAGCTCAGTAGTTGTTTTTAAGACTTTTATTTTTATTTCTGGACTCATGTTAACTCACCCTTTTCATATGCATCGAAAGTATTCAATACCGTTTTGGCAAGAATTTCAATTCCAGCGTATATAGCATTTCGATTAAAGGTCATGTTCGGATGATGAAGTCCAGGCTTCAAATCACATCCTAATCCTAACATCGTCGCTTTCACATTTGGATTTTTTAATGTATAAAAATGAAAGTCCTCCCCGCCTGTAGTGACAATCGGCTCTTTTAGCTGCTCTTCGCCTATTGATTCGATAATCGCTTTTCTCATTAAACGCATAGCTACATTATTTACTTCTGCCGCCGCGACAAATGCCTTCGTTTCTAACGTAATGTCAACCCCATAAAGTTTTGCTTTGCTATTAACGATTGTCTCAATTTTTTCGGTTAATTGATTCATAATGGAATTTGTTTGTGCTCGTAAATCAATACTGAATGAGGCCTTTCCCGGAATGATGTTTCCCGACTCACTTCCAGCATGAAACTTTGTCATTTTTGCAGAGTAAGGAACCATTGGATCTAAATAAATGCTTTTCATTTCATTTATTATCGAAGCCCCTATTTCAATAGCATTATGACCAAGATGCGGTCGGGCTCCATGAGCATCCTCGCCAATGATTTCACCTGTTAAAAACTTTGCTGCCCCGTGATAAATAGCTGGAACCGCTTGCCCGTTTTCTAGTTCCTGAATGGGTCGCAGATGAACTCCGTACAAAAAATCAACATGATCTAATATATTTTTTTCAACCATTTTTAAGGCGCCAGTTCCCTTTTCTTCAGCAGGTTGAAAAATGAATTTTAGCTTTCCAAAAGAAGGAATGTTCATTTTTTGGAAGACTAGCATCGTCCCTAAAACCATTGCCATATGTGCATCATGACCGCACGAATGATTCGCTTGAAATCGACCATCCACCTCCTGCCAAAGTGCATCCATATCTGTTCGTAATGCCACACAAAGATCTCCAGAACCAATTTCTGTGACAAGACCAGGGCAATCAGGAAACGTTTGTGAAGTAAAACCTTGATCTTGTAAAAAACGAGAAATGAACTCCGTCGTTTCGAATTCCTCCCAACTTATTTCTGGATGTTGATGTAAATGTTCAAACACTGAATCAATCGTCGGTTTAATTTGTCGTATGTATTCCTTCATTTTTTTATCCCCCTATGTAAAGAAGTAATCGCCATCAAGTTTTTCATATTGTCCCTTACGCTTTTCAAATTGCTTATGATCATGGATTGTAACACCAGCAACCATTGCATTTAAAAAAGAAAACAGGACAGGAGCGGAATCAATGGTCGAATTCTCAGAGGAACATATTTGAAAAAGAATATCTGCATACTCTCTGATTGGTGCAACAGGAGAGCCTGTAATACCTATAACAAACGCCCCTTGTTCCTTTGCTAATTGTGCAATTTTAACCGTTTCTTTTAAATAACGATGAAAAGAAATTGAGATCAGTGTGGATCTTTCTTTCATTTCACTTAAGGTTAGTAAGAGATCATCAGTATCTGGACGAAAAAGATGGACATTTCCCCTAGCGAGACGAAGTGTAAACGCCAACCAACTAGCGGCAGAAAAGGAAGTTCTTACCCCCGAAACATAGACAGTATCTGCTTTTACTAATTTCTCGATTGCTCGGCTGAAGTCTTTCTCCTTAATATTCTGGATCGTTTCATGAATATGCTGGCAGTCCTGTTCCATGACTTTCGCAAAAAAATAAGGTTGTTCTGCTAGTTCAAGTTTGTCGGAAAAATATCGTCCAAGGCTACTTTTCGTATTTAAAAGCTGTTCGCGAACCATCTTTTGAAGCTCAGAAAATCCCGTAAATTTAATCGAGTAGCAAAAACGAATCACAGTTGTTTCACTTACTCCAACATGATCACCAATTTCACTTGCCGATTTAACAGCAAAATCTCGAGGGTTCTCAACTAAATATTTAGCTACTTTTTGTTGTCCTTTTGTAAGTTGATTATATATATTTTCTATTTCCTCTCTTAAATTCATAAATTTCCCTTTCGTAAAAAATGAAGTTAAAATTTCTTTTTTTTAACAACATGAAGTTTAGACTTCATAAAATGTTTATTCAAAATTAACATAATATTTGGTTTTATTCAATAATTTTTTTGAGGGAGTATTTATACTATTGCATATTAGGAATGAATAAAAAATTTAAGGTTCCGTTAAAATCTTTTAAACCAGATTTCTAAACAATATTTATCTTTATAATTAGTAAACAAAAATCCCTTTAAAAATTATTAAAGGGATTTTTGTTTACTAATTATTGAATGATAAATTGAATAAATATTTCCAGAGAATTAATGTTATCCACAATAATTTGTGTAATCTAGCTCTCTTTTTCCTTGTTATTTTTAATAGCTATCAAAAGTTGAATGCTTCCAACTAGATAAAACACAGCAATGAGTATGTTACTTACATAGAATGATAGTACAGCTGTTATCAAGGTTACAACACAGTACCCTATCGTTACTTTTTGTTTTACTAACCTGCTAATTACAACTCCAACAATACCTATACATATTGGAAACATAATAGCAATGACCATCCATCCTATATCCATAGCCGCATTCATAACTAACTGATTAGAAATCAATAAAAATACTTTACTAATAATAATCCCAAATGCATTTAAAATTGAAATAACTCCTCCAATTAGAAGGAGCAAACTTGCCATCTCCAATTTTTTATTTTCCATCGTTTTCCTCCATTTAAATGCAAGTATTTGGAATCCACTATTAAGACATATGAATAAGAAAAATAAATAATACTATGATAAGGAATGCTCCTGATACAAAAAGATTGATCAAGCTTAGTACAAGTGATATGTATATTAGTTCTTTATTTTCTTTTATTTTTATTACACCTATAATGGATAGGATAAAACCAATAAAAACAAAGAGCATTATTGCTGTTAACAGATAGACATTAAAAAACTGCAAGATAAGAAATCCAAAAAGATAAGGGATTACATTAAGGAAAAAAGCAATATAGCTTAACGAATTATATTTTTTTAAAAGCTGTTTCATTCATAGATCCTCCAAATCATTCAAGCCAAATGTTCGTTCGATTATACTTACGAAACAGCTACTTTTTTGTTTCAATTTTACTCAAAAAGAGAAAAAAGAACTAATTCAAAGAAAGGTCTGATTAGTTCTTTAGTTACAATTTACTAAAAAATAAAAAAGAGGAAAGATCCACCCTATTTTTTTAATGATTAATAGAAGGAAGGTGTGGAATAGCCTCTTTTTAATTCTTAGGAAAGCAATTCATCTATTTCCATGATAGGGATGTTTATAGAAGGAAGATAAATTATAGCCTAAGATGAATAGTTAAATATATTGTGAAACAATGATATCCTGATCGAATGGTGTAATTCCATCATCCACTGAAAAAACGATATCTGCTTCACTTATATTATGACATATTTCTCCTCTCGCCTGTACATGCAATTGAAGTAAATCATATAAATTTGTTTTGTTCATAGTAGTTAAAGCTTTTCCAATTAAAATCATACCCATTTGATTTCCCTCAACATTATTATAATATCTTGGATTTGATTTTAATGCGATATCAGCCCAAATGATTTTATTTTCATATAAATCTACGATCATCGGAATCCCTATTTTAGTTGAAGATGTAACGTCTATTTTATCTTCAACCGTTTTTGGCTCGAACACCTCTCCAGAATTAGGATATTGCCTTAGCATCCAGCCGATAAAACACTCTGGGACTTCGGAAAAAACCTGCTCACTAAAAGAATGTATTGAGAAAACAACATATCTTCCACCACTTCTTTGAACCGAGTGAATATCTATGTCAATGAATTCACTAGCTCCGTTCGGGGCTGCGGTTATATCACCACTATGATAGGCCATTAATTTTCCTGATCGTAGGTTTGTATAAGATATATGCTCAAGATATTCCCATTTTTCCGAGTATATTACAGCGGATAAATCGATATCTACTCGATCATTTTGAGGTTCCTTCCAATAGATAAATGAACGAATGGTTTTCGCATCATTAGGAATGTTAATTTTTGAACCTCTAACAATTGAACGTAAAGACTTATTTGCAGATCGCTGGGAAAATGGTACTACATAATCTTTTAATGCCTCATCAATATACACTTTTCCTAAGGAATCCCTTTTACTGTAGATATTTACTAAAGTAGTTTCACAGATTCGAATAATTGTTTTGGAAATATCTTCATCCAACTTAGGTAACTCATTATTGATCGCAAATAGTTTTGAAATATTCCCCTTTGGAAAGAACACTCGTATATCCTTTTCACTATTTCGATGTTTAAAATGATTGATAACTTGAAGCAACACCGTTGTGGAAACGGAAGCTGCTATCTTTTCAAATTCCTCCACTACGACAAATGGATGGGGATGCTCACGCAATAAATGATCCAGTTTTCTAGCAAATTCTCCTGGGCGGTCTTTTAAAAGTTTTAAAGCGGTATGAAAATCTTTTTTTTTCATTGCCTTTACCAATTGACTATTGAATGTTTCAATTTGTTCATTATTTCTTATTTTTCGAAATGCAGCCTGAGTTTTCGGATATAATTGTTTAAATTCAAAAGGATGTAATCGTTCACCAAGTCGAATCCATCTGTTTTTATACTTTTTCATATCTTCCTCAAGACTGCCGCAGTTTTCTAATAGTCCCATAATCAAGCGACGCTCTTTTCGGCGAAAGCTTTTAAACCTTGTGTTCTCTGCAAGACTAATGTCTCCGTCAGAAATTGCCACACACAATCTTAATACATCGGTTGGAGTTTTATAATATGGAAACAATAGATTCGTATCTAGTTGGTATTCTAATATTAATTTTGAGACTAGTGCGATATTTTCTTTTAAAGGTATTTCATTAGGTAAAATACTTGGAATCTGTAGTAGATTATCCTTGAAAAACCATTCAATATCTTTTTTATCTGTTTCTGATAAGGAAGTTTTTGATGCTATTAAGTTTACAAAAATAGAGAGAAACTCCTCTTTACTTCCTAAATCAATTATTTTTATTTCAGTTTTATCAAAAAGCGGAACTCTTACCTGTTTTTCATATTCTGGTAATAAGCGACCATTCGTTAAGTAATGAACAACTGCGTTTAAGTATAATTCACTTTCACTCGCATCCATTACCTGTTTCGGAAAATTAGGGTACATCGGTGAAAAATATTTGTCTGCGCCAATCATCTGACCTAAATCTTTTATTAAAGTTGTATAAAAAGTTTCTAACTGCTCAATTGAATAAGTTTTTAAAATGTTAATCACATTTTCAGATAAGGTGTAGCCAAATTCCTCAATATTTTTAATAATGGTAGCTATTTGGGGATCATTAGTCGAATCATTCGTCGATGGTTCGAGAATCAATTTATTTTTTCTTCTTAAATAAATTTCATTTTCCATACATTCACCCCACTTCATTCAGTCACTATCTTATATACGTTTAAATATAAGATTGTATAAATTAGAATTATTCTACTACAAATATACATTAGTTTTCATTAAAAGCCTATTGATCTCCTCCACCTTGATAAGGAAATATAGTCGAATTTCTAAACTGTTCTTCTGCCTCTAACTGATTTAAACTTTTCTCCGATCTCTTAATCCCCATTTTATGAAAAATAAAAGAAACAATTAATAATAATCCGATACTTCCCCAAAAAATCCACCCAAACAAAGTCAACTTCCCCACCTCTTTTCATTTTTTTACATACCCGTTACAATAACTTACATAAAAACAACAAACCATTTATACATACATACGAATAAACTATCAATTAGTTTCAAAATTGGGACATGGGGTCAGGTCCCTCGTCCCACTCGGGACACAAAACAAGCTTTAATGTTTAAGAAATCTATTCAATTCCACTATCCGCATAGGATAACCAATGTTGATTTTTTACAAATCCATTTAATTTCCATTACCTCATATCAATTTAAATTAACTTAAATGCTTTTCTCTGCAATTAGCAATATTGAACAATCATCAACATCAGTTTATTTAAGCATCTTTCATTTGATCTCTTCATACATTTTATAAATGGGGACAATCTGTCATGCTTCTAGCAACTTTTCATTCCGATGTTCATTATAGTTTATTTATTATCCTCATTTTACCAGAATGTTCATTTTAAAACATTAAGGGGGGCAATTCATGCCAAAAACATTATTTGAAATTGATTTAAGCAAACCAATGCAAGACCAAGCACATCCAGGACATAACCGATGGCACCCAGATATACCGGCGGCTTTTTCTATTGATCCAGGTACCTCGTTTCGTATGGAATGTAAGGATTGGACAGATGGTCAGATAAGCAATAATGATAATCCAAATGATATTCGGGATGTCATTTTATCGCGAGTACATGTTTTAAGTGGTCCTGTTTATGTTAATGGTGTTGAACCAGGTGATTTATTAGTAGTAGACATACTAGATATTGGTGCATTAGCAGGCTCAGAATGGGGATACAATGGAATCTTTGCAAAAGAAAATGGCGGGAGTTTTTTAACTGAGCATTATCCAAATGCAGCAAAATCAATTTGGGATTTCCATGGAATCTATACCACTTCAAGACATATCCCAGGTGTAAAATTCGCAGGAATTATTCATCCTGGTCTTATTGGGGTTGCTCCTTCAATGGAGCTTTTACAAAAGTGGAATAAACGTGAAGAGGAATTGAAGATGACAGACCCTCATCGTGTTCCCGAATTAGCAGCGAGCCCAGATCCGCAAAATGCTGTCCTTGGAACATTGAACGGAGCTGACTTTGATCGTGTGGCACGTGAAGGTGCTCGAACAGTCCCTCCAAGAGAAAATGGCGGAAATTGTGATATAAAAAATTTGTCAAAAGGGTCAAGAATCTACTTCCCTGTCTTTGTTGAGGGAGCTAAGCTTTCTGTAGGAGATATCCATTTTTCGCAAGGAGATGGTGAGATAACATTTTGTGGCGGAATTGAGATGGCGGGATGGATCGATTTACGTGTCGATGTAATTAAAGGAGGAATGGAAACATACAGCATTAAAGAAAACCCCGTATTCAAGCCGGGACCTGTTGAACCAAATTATTCAGATTACCTAGTCTTTGAAGGGATTTCAGTAGATGAAACGGACGGAAAGCAGCATTACTTAAATGCCCACATTGCCTATCGCAGAGCATGCCTAAATGCGATTGAATATTTAAAAACACTAGGCTACACAGGTGAGCAAGCGTATATGATTTTAGGAACTGCTCCTGTGGAAGGGCGTATAAACGGCATTGTAGACATACCGAATGCGTGTTGTACCGTAGCTATTCCAACCCAGATATTTGATAAGAATATCTTACCAAAATGATACTTTTTTAAGGAGTGGACATAGTAATGCCCAGCTACACATTTCATTGTAAAAGATGCGGCAATTTCACCCTATTTTTCTCATCAATGAGCGGAAATAAATCTGAAGCAAACTGTCCAGACTGTAAACAGCAATCAGCTAGAGTTTACTTTCCACCTAATCTTTTTTCATACAGCAAAGAACTACGAACAAGAATTGAAAAAGGAATGGAACCTCGAATTATGACAAAACAAGAACTTGGACCAAATACGATGAAAAGAAAATCCGCCATTCAACGCCCATGGCAAGTATGAGGGACATATGGACTTGTCCTTTGTCCCCATTTTCCAGGTGAATTCTCTCTTGGATGAATAAAGACGCATGATAATATAAGAAAATTTTAATATAAAGTATATGAAAAACTGTTGATATAAAGGAATTTCCTTCATTTGAAGTAAATGTGAAATTGGTCAGATTGTTACCTAAAAGTTACTTTGAAAATTGATTAAAAAGTTTAAGTTTATCGAGGGGTTGAGCAATCTATTATTTTTCATTTATAACATTTTTATATAAAATCTTAGAAACCTTTATAAATAAAGGTTTCCTAAGATTTTTTTCTAACTCAAATATATATATATATATATCAACCTGTGATTTCACCATCAGAAATATTTACGATTCTATTGCAGTGTTTAGCAACTTCATGATTATGCTCACTCTCTTTTTTATTATTTGCTCCACGTCTGTCTATTAGTATTTATCAAGTTGATAAGGAACTTATCTCCCAAAGTAATCAGCTCAATATTTTCATATATTACAAGATGAAATTTTTTTCAGTAGTTTCCTTAGAACTATCTTAATATTGAAAAAGTAAGAGTTAAATATACAAAGTGCTTCTTCCCTTAACGATTTAATATATTTCAAGATTGATAAAGTTTCTAGCAAAATCCTATTATTCACTGCATTCTTCCATTAACATAATGCAGTTGGCTTGTTCATACTCTAATTTTAATTTTATTAATTCACGTTTTAAGCCCATCCCTACACATATTGGAAGTGTTGATATAAAGTTTTTAATCTCTAATAAAGGTATGTCTAATTTTTTTCGCAACAAATGCATAGCATCAGATCTTTTTTCGCTAATTTGCAAAATATGCAAACTCCAAAGGATAGTATCTGTAACCTCGCAATCTGTCACTTCATTCTCCATTTTTATAAACATATCAATCGGTACTAAAGCAATATTATATTCATCAAAACCATTGTCAAAAATCGCTATTTTTAAACCAAGCTGCCTAACTTGATTGTCAAAACAATTCAATAATAACGGAATATATTCCCCTCTTTTAACTTGATTATTTTGCAATTTCCTTTTTACAGCTGTATCGTTTAATTTTATATTTGAATATCCATATTGTTTTAGGCGTGAATGCAAAAATCTTTTTATTTGACCAGGATATTTTTCACCGCTCCAATCCGTTATTTCGATATACCTAATCATAAACAAATAGTAGATCAGTGTGTGTACTTCCAAATTATTATTTTGGTTGTCAATATAAAACTCTTCTGTTTCGGTACTGTTGATAAATTTCCTTTGCTTCTTAATAAAATCATGAGTTTCAAGGTTTTGGTAGTCAGATAAAAGTTGTTCCACCTCTTTATTATGTCCTTCGTTAAGTAACGGATAAATAGCTTCAAATAGTTTCATAATTATTACCATTCCTTTCGCTTCGCTCAAGGCACAAGAGTTTATACTATAATCTGTCAAACCATCTCACGATACATTCTATTTATTTCCACATTCTATAGAACAAAGTCTTGTTTGG
Organism: Heyndrickxia sporothermodurans; assembly: GCA_018333075.1. Taxonomy (GTDB): domain Bacteria; phylum Bacillota; class Bacilli; order Bacillales; family Bacillaceae_C; genus Heyndrickxia; species Heyndrickxia sporothermodurans_A. Next base: position 240,776 of record BORH01000002.1, read on the forward strand.
ATTTCAACTTCATTAACCTTTGATAATGTAGAATTAGCAAAAAAAGTTAATAGAATAAATTAAGTATCCGCCGGTAGAACCGGCGGTTTTAATTTCGCCCTATAAGGGCACTTTACCAACGAAGCCCCTAAAGGGACCACAAAATTGACCGTCAACCGTTTACTATCCTATTTATCTTTGAACGAATCAACATATTCTCGCTTGCTCATGTTGTCTCGCAAACGGTCTTCTGCTTCTTGCTCTCGAATATACTTTGCAATTGTCTTTTCGTTTAAGCCAACCGTACTTACATAGTAGCCTTTTGTCCAAAATGTTCGATTTCCATGATTGTATTTCAAATTTGCATGTCTATCATGGATCATTAAAGAACTCTTACCTTTTAAATATCCCATAAAATACGAAACGGACATTTTTGGTGGTATTTTGACTAACATGTGAATATGATCTGGCATTGCATGTGCTTCGATAGTTTCTACATCCTTCATATCACATAGTTTTCTTAATATGGCACCTATATCTCTTCTTAATTTTCCGTACACAATTTCCTTCTATATTTTGGAATGAAAACGATATGGTACTTACAATTCCATCTTGTATGTGATAAACTATTGTCGCTCGACATGAGCAGGACTCCTCTCGTTATTTGAAGTTGGTTTGACGGCCATCTTCTATTATAACGATTGGAGTTTTTTTCTGGTATAACTCTATAAGTTTCGTTTGCACACAGGCAGAGCCTGTGGTTTAAAAAGACTAATATAAATAGGGACAAGGAACCTGTCCCCTTGTCCCTTAAAGAGCTTTATTAATTTCTTTTATCGCTTCATCTACATTTCTGTCAGGATTTAATGATTGAATAACTTCTTCAGATATAGGACTGCCTGAGAAAATTTCTTGGATAATTTCCATCGAAATCGGCATTTCATAGTAATTTCTAGCCCATTCAACATAGTCTTCAAAATCTTGGTAAATCGTTCCTAATAAAAATTCTGAACCATCATCTTCTCCTTCTGGAATGACTACATCTCCCCTCTTCCATGTAGGATCATTCGTCTCGCGCCAAACACAAAATGTGACCTCTTCTTTTTCCAATGCATCATTCTCTATTAATTTTAATAAAGCATGAGGAGTGTTGTCATAAATTCCTGGATAGACAGCGAAATCATCTCTTGCATGTGGACTTAAAAAGGACTCATGATCAAAGCCTTTCATAATTACTCCTTTTTCCGAGAATAAAATATATAAATGATCCCCTGCACCATTATTAATGGTTGCTAGCGAAATATCTTTGTCCCAATTAGCATCAAAATGATAGAAACGAAGCCAGTCTTCTTCACAAAAGATTATATCTAGAATGGAAAATAACTTTACATGTTTTTTTATTCGTATAGGATCTCCTAATGTTTTCATTAACATCACCCCATCTTCTCAATTATTCATTTGAATCTAAATATTGATGCCATACTTCACTTTCAGCTTCGGTCATTTCCCCGCTTATCGTCGAGAAATCTATTTTTCTACTAAAAAGATCTTTTAAGATATTAAATTGTTGAAAAGAGCCTTGAAATATTTTTAACGATGGTGATTGTGCAATCACTTCAAGGTTATGTATCGTTGAATCATTTAACTTTAACTTTTTTAAGCCTTTGAGGTCTCCTATGGCCGAACCATCTTTTAATATTGTATGATTTAATACAATTTCATTAAGTGAATTGCAAGTCGAAAGGCACTTTAAACTGGTCAAATAACTATTCTCAAATTCAATCAATTGTAAATTCTTCAAGCGTTTTAATAATTGAATCTCCTCTTCTGAAATATTTTTCATATTATGAATATGTAATTCTGTTAATGAGCACACATTTGAGATTGCCTCTAATTGTTTAAGACTATGAACAGAAATTGTTAATGATTCGAGACTTTTACATTGTTGAAGTGCTGAATAATCTTCTATATTTGTGTCTAACATTTCTAACTCTTTTAGCATAGTGGCTTTTGCTATTTGCATTAAATCGCTAATTTCTGTTTTATTTATATTCAATTGTTGTAAATTCTTTAAACTAGCAATAGCCTCTATTTCAGAAACAGGATTATTTACTAAATATAACTTTTTCAATGAAGTCATTTTTACTAATGAACGAATGTCATTAATTTGATTTCCACTTAATATCAATTCTCTTACCTCTGTACAAATGGATAAAGGAGTTATGTCTGAAAGATTCTCTCCTATTAGATACAGCTTTTTCTTTTTAACAAACTCTTCTGGATTCGAAGCTTTCTCCTGTACAAGATGCTTCCATTGAGGCTCCAATTGTTCGTACCAATTTATCACATCCTCTTTCGTAAAAGATGACTTAATTGGATTTAAGACAGGTAAATCCAGTGAATGGAGAACATCCATAAAATGAATATTTTTATTTCTTCCATAGCTCCAATATGTATAATCCTCGTCCTTATGAATCGTATAATTTCCTTCCTTTATCGTTTCAATAATAAATTGAAGTAAGTCGTTTAACTGATTCGCTATGACAAATTTCACTTCTTCATCTCGTCCAAAATTAATCAATTGGCAAATTTTCCCACCGTTGTCAGGATCGAGATCAATTCCAAGATTATTTCCTCCAAAATCTTTACTAATCGGTATCCAATAACGATTAATATAACGTTCTTTTATATATCCAGATGGTATTGAAAAGGAGTCCCCTTCAAACGCATATTCCTCTTCTAACTCACTCCATATTTTCCATTCTTGTAATAAATCGTTTAATGAAAGAAAAGGAAGTCCAAAAAATAACCCTGGTCCCATTTCATTTTCTCCATTATGAGTTAGATAAAGCTGACGTAAATCGCTTGAGAATTTAATATTCATCTGTTCTTCAATCAATTGTATTTCATGTTCTGTCGCTGGGGGATTCAAAAATGTGGGGAAAATTTGATCTAAATGCTTACGTAATTCTTCCATTACTAACGAAATCATTTAATTGCTCCTTTACATGATTATTATTTTATATTATAGTACATGGAACAAATTGGATAAACTAATTTTATAGAAGTTAATACTATTTGGGGAAAATTGATAAATACGATTAATTTATCATATTTAATAAAGCATTAATCCACATGAGACTATATTTTACTGATCATTTAAATGGTATAATTTACGCAAATAAGGAGGGAGTTATTTCTTATGGATTCATTTTTACGAGTTTACAAAATCATTATTGGTTTAGTAGAGCTTTTTTTTGGTATTCCTTTCATCGGTGGACTTATCATTATCAGCCATGGCTGGGCACCATTAGGTACATTAATTATTTTCCATATAATTGGATTAATCATTTCCTTTGTAACGGTAAAGGCGAAATCAGCATCTATCTTTGGAATCGTTGGAAACATCTTCGCTTTTATTCCATTTGTAGGAATGATTTTGCATGTATTAATCGGTTGTGTAAATATCTATCAAGGAATCAAAAACAACTAGTGTGGGACAGAGTGACAGTCCCACACTTACTTTTCTTCTGAAATTTACAAGTTGCCGATTTTTTGTGCTACCATTACTCAATATTATGAATAAAGGGAAGATGAACCAATTCCATTTTCCCATTGGCGCTTAAATTCTGCTACATCGCTTTCGGTTGATGGGAAAGCAATAAATTTCTCTATTAGTTCTGGAGCTACTGTCACTGTTTGTGCACCAGCAAGGCATACGTCATGAACTTGTTGTACATTTTTAAAGCTTGCAGCTAAAATTTCGCATGACAGTTCTGAATGGGAAAATAATTTTGCTATTTCTGCGACTACATTAACTCCATTCCCTGTTAAATTATCAATGCGATTAACATAAGGTGCGACATATTTTGCACCTGACATTGCTGCCACATAAGCTTGAAAAGAAGTATAAACGGTTGTCGCTAATGTTTGTATATTCTCTGAATCTAGCAATTGAATCGCTTTTATTCCTTCTTTTATCACAGGGATTTTGATGATTACATTTCCTGTTAACTGGCTTCGAATATATTTTGCTTCTTTCACAATTTCTTCAGCTGTGCTACCAATAGTTTGTACAAACAATTCCTTTTGGTCACCAATGATCGAACGAATTTCTTTTAATAATTCAAGGTAAGGACGATTTTCCTTTACAATAATAGAAGGGTTAGTTGTTACTCCTGCTATAGGAAAGTACTCATTTAAATGTGCAATTTGTTTTGTATTGGCTGAATCAATATATATTCTCATCCCGTATTCCTCCTTATAAAAATTCGGCTTATTCACTAATGAGATAAGCCGAATTTTTAATTATTTTAGTATTTCTTCTTAATAAAATTATTCCTGAACGATTTTTATCTCAGTATTAGGTTCAATTACTGGTAAATTCTTATCTTCAAGATATAATGTTCCCGGAAGCTCAGGTGTTTTAGAACCATCAAAACGAATGGTAATATGTCCTAAGCTGCTTAAATTCCGTTTAACCACATCACCAACTGCAGTAATTTCATATTTTTCATTATTAATATACACTTTTTGACCAGTTAAAATTTCACCGTCTACAGAAGTTACATCAATACAATAACAGAATTCTTTTAAATCTTGCGGAGCTTCATTCCCAAATAAAATAAGCATTTTTTCCTCTAAAAAGCTATTTGCCATCGGTCCAATATTTTTTACTTTTGTTTCATAAATTGTTTTCATTTTTATTTGGCTACGACTAAATAATCGAGCCTTCCCTCCCATACGATTGATTGTTTAGAAATAGCTTTTGTAATTCCAAAATCATTCAGCTATTTCTTTCTCTGTTGTTAGAGAGTTCAACATTCAAATTAACTCTTTAACTTAATAGATTTGTAGATGATTTCTCTTATACATAAAGCCCGAAGCTTGCAATCCATGCGACGAATACCCTCGGTGTTCCAATTAAAAACCTTGAATATAATACTGATGGTACACCAACTTCAACAGTTTCTGGTTCAGCCTCGGCTAATCCTAGTCCTACAGGGATAAAATCACAAGCATTTTGAGTGTTTATAGCAAATAGTGCAGGCAATGCTAGATTTGGAGGGATATTTCCCTTCCCTATTTCCACACCAATCAGTGTTCCGATAATTTGTCCAATAACCGCACCTGGTCCTAGCAATGGAGAAAGGAATGGTAAGGAACAAATAAACCCAATTAAGAGTAAACCCCATATATTCCCTGCTAATGGAGACATGAGTTTTGCGAATACATTTCCAATTCCTGATCCTTGGATAATTCCAATTAATAAGGAGACGAAAGCCATGAAAGGAATGATTGTTGTAATCATCGTTTGTACAGCATCACGCCCTGCTTGATAAAAGGTATTAATAACCTTTCCTGCACCTAAACCAATTTTTGTAAGAAAGCTTTTATTATCACTCGCAGCTTTCATTTCAGATATTTTTTTATCTGTGCTGTATTTAAAGTCTTTTTTTGGTGTTGGCTGAGCAGCAGCCTTAGAATTTTCATGTGATTGATCTTCCGTAGCTTCAATTTGATCCACACCAACGGCTGATACATAAATATCTTCAGTTATGAATTTCCCTAAAGGACCGCTTTTTCCAGTTGGCATAATATTAATCGTTGGAATGCGCTTTTGAGGATAGATACCACATCGTAATGTGCCTCCACAATCAATAATAGCAACCATAATTTCCTCATCTGGTACAGAAGTTTGAAATCCATTAATAGGCTCGGCACCAGTAAGCTCTGCAATTTTGTCTACTATGTCTGGCTTTGCTCCTCCACCAGTAATGTAGACTATTTTATTTTTTTGTTCTGTTGGTGTAATAGTAAGTGGACCACCAAATCCGCCTCCACCCTTTACAACCTTAATTGAACGATAATTTGACATTTTTCTCCCTCCTTACATTCCTATTTATTTAATTTCGGTTTTCAATTTTACATTTTGTTGTTTTTCAACCATTTTTGTGGTGAAATCGGTAATCCAACCAGCAAAAAAGTTCATAACCAAACCAACGAGCATATATCTTACAGCTAATTCAGCTGTACTAAATCCTAATTTCTCAATTCCTGATGCAATCCCTAACCAAATGAATAATTCACCTGGATTAATATGTGGGAATAAACCATTACTTGTATGACAAAAGTACGCACCTGAAGCATAATAACTCGGTTTATATTTTTCAGGCATAAATCGTCCTAAAGATAAAGCCATTGGATTTCCTAGCATGAATGATCCTACAAAAGGTAACACCATATATCTTAATAACGGGTTTTTCGTTGAAGCTGCAGCTAAACGATTAATTCTTTTTTCCCCTATTAATTGAATTAATGTATTCATTGCCACTAATAATAACAATACTAAAGGAACAATATCGGTCATCCATGAAAGGAAGGTATGTGCTCCTGTTTTAAATAAATTCATAAATCCATCTGCAAATTTAACAATATAATCCAAGAATCTCACCTCTTATTTATTTTTTTGACGTAGCAAGACTTTCTGCTTTTGTTATCATTCGTTTGTAAAGACTATGTTTTTCAGGTATCACACCACCACTCATAATCACTTTGTAATTATGTACGGCGTCTAAAATTGCTAGTCGAACTAACTTATTGCAGTGTGCCATATCCTTTTCCTGTAAATTTTTAATATTTTTATCAGTAAATCCTTTTAAATCTCTAAATTTCGCTAATACCGTAACACCTTGCATTTTCTGAGCCTTTAATATTCTTCCACTATCGGTCACAGCAAAAAATACAATAGTCCCTGCGCGGATTTTTCCTGGTCGCTTACCAATCGCTACTTTTCCTATTCTTCGCATAGTTGTATAAGCTTTTGTAAAATGCCTAAGCTGCAGATAACCAAAAAGCATTTGTACCAAAAATGCTGCGGCCATAAATACCATAATTATGATCATTTGCATATTTACACGTCCTTTAATTATTCACTTAAGCCTGCTTTCATGCTCAAGGATTTTGGTAAGATCTCCATAGCTTGTAGTCATTACCAATCGATCTATCATCTCCTGATCACTGGCCATCCTAATAATTTCATCGTAAATTTTTACTAATAAACTCGCATCATACTCTTCATTACTTGGAATTCCTAATAGAAAAACAAGTTTTATTTCTTTCTTATCAGAATAGATGGATTCCGGAAATACACCTAGAGCTAACATTATCTTTTCAGAAGCATGATTCATCGTATGAGGTAATGCGATAAAACGATCAAATACCATTGAACCTTTTTCTTCTCTTTTTAAAAGTCTTTCTTTAAATCCTATATCTAAATAGTTTTTTTCAATTAACGAATCAACCATAGTATTTACGTTATCTTGATAGCTTTTTTTCCTATTTAATACGAAAAACGTATCTTCATTCATTAAAAGGTTTAATATAGAATTATAATTACCAGTATCTTCAATCTTAAATTTTTTCATATATGTTACTTTTTCGATTTGGCGTGCCACATTGTTTTCGTCAAAAATCTCATTCACCTTTATTAATGGACGATCCACTTTAAATGGCAGAGTAACAGTTGTAAAGACAATATCGTATTTTTTTAGAATATCCTTTGATATATCACTATCTGAGAACATATCAATTTTCGTATGATGATGAAGAATCCTTTTTAATTGAATAGCGACTAATTTAGCTGTACCTCTCCCAGTTCCACAAATCACTGCTACTTGATCAATTTTTCTCATCGCAATATCATTTTCTGCAATATAAATGCCAAAGTAAAATGCTAAATAACCGAGCTCATCCTCAGAAGGTATTAGACCATATTCTTTTTCAATGACTTTACCAGCAATTTCAGCCATTTTATAGGCAACCGGATATTTTTCTTTCACATCATTAAGCAAAGGATTTTTTAAACGAATATCAAACATAAGCCGATTCGTCATAAAGGTTAAATGATACTCTAAATCTGTTAAAAACGTTTTATTATTTAAAATAATTTCCATGTCAAAACCAACTTGTTCAATAATCATGCTTAACAAACGTTTTATATCAGAGGTTACTGTTATATCAGCCATCGAACGGTTATTGGTTGGTGTTCTTCTTCCCGCAAATGGAAGGGCTATAAACAGAACTTCTGTTTCAGGAATAGTAATAGGTAACCGATTCTCTATCGATTTAGCTACTTCCAATGCAATATGATATTCCTTTGAATCTAGTAACTTATTGTACTTGGCATCAAGACTTGAAATACCGTGATTTCTTATTAATCGATCTAGCATGACAATCACTGACTTTATAAGTGAATTTTTCGTAGAGGATTCTAAATCGTACTTTTTAGCGATTTCTATGATCTCATGCTTTATATCCTCGTCTAAAGGATAAGTATGATAGATAAAGTCATACACGTTATCTAAAATAAAAAACCGTAGATTGATTTCATCACCACTTAAATAGATCCCACTATTTTGTTTCCCTAGGATTTTTAAATTATAGGTTTCTAAAACTACCGCTGCTTTTTTCAAATCGTTAATAAGAGTTGTACGTCCAATATTCATATCAAAAGCAAGTTCTTCTAACGTATTGGTCTCATCTTCATTAATCAAATGCTCAATTATGAATGCGATTCGTCTTTGAGGTGAATCTAGTGTTATTTTGTCCGTGTTTGATTTTTCTATTAAGTCGTTGAATAATGGTTGATTTTCTATATATAAGCGACAACCTTTTCCTTTTTCATTCACAATAGAAGCAATTCCACTTAAATCCTTGTTCAATTGCTTTATGTAATTTCGGATCGTTCTCGTGCTGACACCGATGTTTGTAGCTAAATAATCTAATGAACAGTAGGTTTTCTTCCTACACAATTCGATCAATTGGATAACCTTATCCTGTATACAAATGTCCGACATATTTTCACCACCTTTTTTAACTGGATGTATCGATAGCTGCTAAGGTAAACCGAATGATCCTTTCCAATATTATCAATTTAACCTTCCAATGTTCAATTATTATTTTCAAATAATTTTTTCACTAAAGATACATCCATGAAAAGGCATTATCCGCCTCCAATCCTGTTCAGTAATCTTACTTAGAATCATTAGCCTCGTGATTTACCGCCTGTAACATTGTAGGTTGTACCTGTAACATAGCTTGCACGGTCGGAAGCTAGATATGAGACAAGATTACCGATCTCCTCTAATTTTCCTACACGTCCAAGTGGAATGGATTTACTGTAATCTGTTCCTAAATCATCTACAGTAACGCCTCTTGTATATGCTAAAGCTTCATTATATGAATCAGTTGTCAATCCCGTTTTTTCATTGATTCCTGGTGCTACTCCAACCACTCGGATATTAAATTTCCCTAACTCCTTCGCCCATGAACGTGTAAAACCAATTACAGCTCCTTTTGTAGCAGAATAACAGCTTTGTCCTGCCGATCCCTCTACACCTGCTTCAGAAGCAATATTGATTATTACACCCTTCTTTTTCTTCAACATTTCTCGAACTGAAGCTTGAGCACATAAATATGGGCCCTTTTGGTTAACAGCAACCATAAAGTCAAAATCTTTTTCACTTAACTCGTATTCTGGTTTTACTCCTTGGTAATCTACTAGTAATCTAGGTAGATTTACACCTGCATTATTCACTAAAATATCCACTGTGTTAAACAATTCAACTGTTCTCGCAATCATTTTTTCTACACTTTCTTTATTCGTTACATCACACTGAATATGATAAGTACCGTCTGCTTGTTTGCCTTCTTCTACTTTTAAATCTGAAACCACAACTATTGCTCCATTGCTCACTAATTCCTTTGATATATGGAGCCCAATTCCAGATGCACCTCCTGTTACAATTGCTACTTTTCCTTCTAAACCTAACCATGTATCAGTCATTTTAAATCCTCCTAAAACTTTCTAGTTAAACGTTTTCTGTAACTGCTTTCAGTATAGGACGGACGAGAACGTAGATTAATACATACTTTTTCACCTTAATTGAAAAGGGTTGTACTAATTGGGTAAACAGAAATGATTTTCTTGGATTAAGTTAAAAATTATGATGCCGTTTATTTAGGATTTTATTATATATATATAACTTTTGTTGGAATTTGTTTAAAAGGGAAATGTGGTGATGAGGTATTAGTACGGTCAAAGTATATTTGGAGAAGTTTATCAAATAAAAGATAACTAGAATACTGCTTAAATAAAAAATTCGCCACATTAAACGATGTAGCGAATTTTCATGTTCAATCGATTTAGGACTTCCAATTAAGTTTACCAGCTTTATAAAGATTTATTTTTTCATCGTTGTATATATTTGTGTAATGATTAAATTTAGTTTGAAGATCTGTAATTTCTTTCGATTGTTTATTCATTATCTTTATTTGCTTTTCATATTTTTTTATATGTACATTCTTTTGAAGTAAAAGCGTATATATAGCCTGATTGGATTTAATATTTTCTTCAGTTGCATGAAAAATCTTTTTATATGTTTTGTAGCGATTATTCATAGCTTCTGCTACTTTTTCTACTTTTTGTTGGAGCTTTTTATCATCTAACTTTGGAATGAATCTATTGATTTTGCTTACTTCTTTATATGCTTGTTGGTAGGAAGCCTTCTCTTTTTCCAGAATCTCCTCACGTTTCTTAATTAAATCGGTAGCATTAGTCAACATATCATCCATTTGTTTGCTGTTTATTGATACTGAAAGCATGTTGGTATAGATTTCTTGTTCTTTTTTCAATAAACCTGCAAGCTCTTTTTGTTGATTGCCGAGACTTGATTCCATCTTTGCTGCTTTTTCAAGGTGAAGATAAATGCTTGCAACCTCATTATTAGTTGACTGGCAGCCTGAAAGAATCATTAAGAAAGCTACTATCATTGCAAAAGCTAGATAAGCTGCTTTTGTAGTATTAGTTTTTCTCACGAGAACTCTCCTTATTGAGGTTGTGTTCTAAAACTGCATTTATATATGCAATTTACACAACTTTTTAATTCTATTCATTAATCTATTAATGACCATATGGACGGCAGCGATTTTCACATTTGAAATGATAGGCATCCATACTTTCATCCAATTTTTTCATAACATAATGATTATCTTTTAACCATTTTAATAGCTTTGGTAGGTATTGAATGGTCGGGCCACGATCATGCATTAATATAACCGGATGCTCTCCATACCCTTCAACACGTTGAATTCCATTAATTACTTGTGAAACAAACGAACTCCCATTTGATTTCCAGTCTTCACTATCAATATGCCAATCCCAAAGCTGGAAGCCATATGCTTCTGTTTCTTTACGATAGGAATCAAGCATATAAGGTATACTTCCATAAGGTGTTCGAATAAGTGTTGTTTTAACCCCAGTTACTTCTTGTAAAACCGCTTGATCTTCAAGCATTTCATGTAAGGGGCTTTTCTTTGTACGGTAAAATTGACTCGCATCATGTGTTACCCCATGGAGTCCTACTGCATACCCTTCGTTAACCATTCGCTTCACGACATCCTTATGCTCTTTTATATGAGGGGCTAGCATAAAAAATGTCGCACTTGCTCCATATGTATCTAATATATCTAGTAGTTTAGAAGCTTCTGCTGATGGACCATCATCAAATGTTAAGTAAACAATTTTCTGTTTTTCATTTTGCTTTTTCAGTTCCTGTTCTTTCTTTTTCATTGAATCTGCTAATATCGTACCTTTTAAAATAGGCTTCGGCTCAGGGGCAAAGTCCAGTGTTGGAACTTTTATAGGAGGCCCTTCCTTTTTTACAGCTGCCATTGGATCATCGTCAGAACTTCTAAAAGAAAATCCAACTACGAATAATAAAACGATAGCAAGCAAACCTAATTCGAAATAAATTCTTTTTTTTCTCTGTTTTCTCCTGTTTGTCATGTTTCTAATCACCTTTATATTATTCTACTAAAATAAGTTTATAGGGTTATAAGCAAAAAAGGGTAACAAAAAAGTAACAAATTCTACATTTTTCTTTAAAGTTCGACTTGATTAAATCCATTCATTATCTTTGATCAGAACCCTTCTTGTGAACGTTTGCTATTTCAAATGCATAGGATATTCTCATTGTCTCATTACCTTATATGTTCCCGAACATTTTCAAACGAAACGTAAAGCATGACTTCATATGTACATGCACAGTCACTAAGTAGGGACAAAGAACCTGTCCCCTCGTCCCTTTTATTTTCTTAATTCGGTATATTGGATGTGAATTCTATTTACGGGGTTTTTATCTACTGTGTATAGTACAAAAGAAACAACCATTCGAGAGGCTTCATCATAGAATATACAAAATCTGCAGACCATTTCGATTGTATGTGCCTGCTTAAAGGATAACCAGATCGATCATATAAGGTACGAATCTTTTTATGTAGTTTAGGTGAGTTTTCTTCGAGGATATTTTCAAATGCACTAGTAACAAGTAGTTGACGATTTACAATTATTCTATTACCATGTCTAATTCCAGAACGTAAGGGGTTTTACCCATTTTTTATGCCCCTCTTGCTGATACTGTACAAAGATAGTGCCCATTACCCGGCAAAATTTCTGGAACAGGTGCATGAATTTTGGAATAGTTAAAACTACTTGTTTCAAGAAATACTTTAATAACCCTATTTGGTTTTTACCCAATGAATGCTAGTATATGCTGCACTATTAGAATTACTGGAAACAAAATCCATAATCGAGGCAATTTTGATAGTTGGATGAAATACGGTATAGAATCGATAAAAGTATATTAGTATAAATATTGTCTTTTTTTATTCTGCATTTCATGAATGTAGTCAAGAGATTCTTTTAATTTAGCATAAAAATTAGACTTAGTGAAAAATATCCTAAATGAAGGAAAAAGATAGGCGCTACTGCACCAAGAGTCTCATTATAATGTGTAATCCCAGAATGTGTCAAATACATAAATGCAAAAAACAATATTTAAAATTAACAATGTACAACATAATGAATATAAAATAGGAGAAAGTCTTCCTATGCAATTCGTAATCATTACAAAAGAATAATTCCTAAAATAAGAAAAATGAATAAGGTAAGAACATGTTTGGTTGCTAAAGTATAATGACTATTAATTGCTATATCTCCTTGTTAAATATGTAATGGTAAAAACTGCCTTAATCCCTAAACTGTTATGTATACATCCTTATATGCTAAAGCACCCAGTTACAATCACCGAATATATATTTCTAAAATCTTTTATTTTCTTGTGTTGGCATCGGCTATCGCATTTTTCTTCAGAAGCTTGTTATCACTCTTTTTTTGCATAGATACAAAGGAAAAACAAGAAAAATAAAAAGACTAAAAGTATTGAAGAGTCTAGCAAAGTACCCCTCCCCTATTTAGTCTTAATTTTGTATATCACAAAGGATTCGTGTTAGTCATAATTTAAGGAATTATCCATTAGTTCAGTTAAAATTTTATGAAAATTGAAACTCATAATTTGAATATGTCCCCAGGTATTTGATATTCTAAAACTGAATTATTAAGAATGATAGAGGGAGAGATGCTGGATGAATTATGTAACGTTAAACAACGGATTAAAAATGCCGCAACTCGGGTTTGGAGTTTGGCAAGTAAAGGATGAGGAAGCAACCACTGCAGTTGCGAAAGCTATAGAAGTCGGTTATAGATCCATTGATACTGCTATGATTTATCAAAATGAAAAAGGTGTTGGGGAAGCACTCCAACAAGCATCTGTACCACGTGAGGAGCTATTCATTACAACCAAGGTTTGGAATAGTGATCAAGGTTTTGATAACACATTACGTGCATTTGATGAGAGCCTGCAAAGACTTGGTCTGGATTATGTAGATTTATATTTAATTCATTGGCCTACCCCTAATTTTGATCAATATGTTGATACATATAAAGCATTGGAAAAGCTATATCATGACGGTCGAGTAAAAGCAATCGGAGTTTGCAACTTTGAAATCGTGCATTTAGAACGAATTTTAGCTGAATGTGAAATCAAACCAGTTCTAAATCAAGTGGAATGTCATCCATATTTATCGCAAAATGAATTAAAGGATTTTTGTGCAAAGCATGACATTTTTGTTGAAGCATGGAGTCCATTACAACAAGGTGGAGAAGTATTAAATAATGAAACCGTACAGCAAATTGCAAAAGCCCATAGCAAAACATCAGCTCAAGTTGTCCTTCGCTGGCATTTACAAAATAACACCATCGTCATTCCAAAATCAGTAACACCATCAAGAATCGAAGAAAACTATAATGTATTCGACTTCGAATTAACAGAAAACGAAATGACAGCTATAAATCAATTAAATCGAAACGAACGCAAAGGACCCCATCCAAATGACATGAATCGAAGATAATGGGACACGGGGACAGGTTTCCTGTCCCTGTTAATCATGGCCAAGTTTATTTTGGTTAAATTGAATTTTGCGCATTCTCCCTTTTCGCCTTACTAACTTGCAAAAATCAACTCATCATAAATTTGTTTACCGGCATGGTTATATAACTGGGTTTGATAGGGACTATCATTGTCTAAAAGCACTTGAATACACTCCAATGGGTATGTCCTTTATAGCTAAGTGAGCAGCAAACTTGCTCCTTAAAGTATGAGAGATAATGCGAATTTCCAGTAGTTAATTATAAGTCGCAAGCTTCATTTGTGTGATTCTAATACTTACCGGACTTATTCATCCACAAAGAGAAACGGCAGATCATCACGTCGTGCTTGTAAGTAAGCATTTAAATGCACAGCGCAATCTCGAGTAAATAAAACGATGATGCCTTACTTACGTTCCCCTTTTGGAAAAATAATTCATGAGTTCTGACCAAACGATTTCATTGTAGCCATTTCTCCAATTCGGGCTCCTATAACATATTAGAGCTCAATGACTGCCCTTACCTGAACCCATCCTTTCACTAGCTCCCTTAATTGTATTTAAAAATCCATTTCTAAAAAATTAGCACGGATGCCACTGGATTGTGAGTCATGACTTGTTCTTCTAGGCAATACTTATAAAATAGCTTTACCCCTGCCAAGTTTGTTTACCGTCACTGGTTTATATGCGTTTATTTCTGAATAGATTAACCTGTTTAATATATTAAATGATGATTATTATGAAATTGTAAATGAATGATAGGTTTTGATTCTATAGATTGCAATAGCGGAACTACAAAAAATATATATTTGGGTTAAGTGTAGACAGTTAGAAAATAAGCTTAAATGTTTCCAACTCGGCACAAGCAAACCATAGGGAGAAAGCGGAGGAAATAAAGATACATTTGTGACAAGCATGTCTGAGTCATTCCGCCGCAGCTGCTAATTATTTTTCTTATTGGTTAAGTCATCAACATTCTTATCGCCTTCTTCCTTGATATCGTTATAAACCTTATTTCCACTTTTAGTGACTTCGTTATATAAACGCCTCCCTTTATCACGAGCATAATCCCATGCAAAATTCTTGCGTTTAGTAATCTGTCTCCAGAGCTCGCCGTGAGGAATAGCATTTCCGTATTTACTTTCTAGATACTTAAGGGCTGCTAGCATATTATCATACTCTTTGTTCACTAGAATTTGCATCTTTATTTCTGTATTATTGATAGTTCCCTGCTTCTGTATTGTTTGTGTATTTGCCTGTCCTTCTCCTTTTTCTTTCCATCTCGTCCACTCGCCTTGTAATTTGTCATACGCTTTATTGAGATATTTTTTTAGTGATTCGTCGTTATCTACAGAAGAGAACTCTCCACCACCAGAAGTAGCAACTTGTCGAAGCAATTTCTGTCCTTCGTTATCCACATTAAACCCAATAATATTTACAACTGTCTTCACTTTGGATTGGTTTAGTTCTTTGGCAATCTGTACTGGATTACCTCCACATGTTTCAATTCCATCACTAACCACATATACAATCGAATCGGTTGTCTCAGGATTAATATCTTGTTTTACAGATTTCAGAGCACTTGCAATCGGTGTCCATCCAGCTGGTTTTACTTCTTGAAGTGCCGTTTTCATTTTGTTTATCTGGTCACCTTGGCCATGAAATATTTCTTTTGTACTGTTGCAAGATACTTGTTTATCTTTCTGACTCCCTGTTCCTTCATGACCATATACCCGCAAAGATACCTCTGCATTTTTTGGTAATTTATTTACGAAAATTTGAATAGCTTCTTTGGCAGAATCCATTTTTGATTTTCCATTGATTTGCTCTTTCATGCTGCCACTGGCATCAAGTAGTATCGAAATGTGTAATTTTTTACTTGTGGGTAATGTGATGTTACCATTAGGTCGCTCATTATTCACTTTAACTTCTGTTTCAAAATTATTGAAAGTGGTCACATAAGAGCGATAATCTTCAGCCAATAGGAGGAGGAGTTCTTCCATATATTGATCAGTTGTCAAATTACTTGATAATCGATCTAGAGCCTCCTGAACTTTCTCTTCATTATATTTAGAACCAGCAAAACGTCCTGGAGGTTTCGTTAATATTTGTTCATCTGATATGGATGTCTGAGGTTCATTTTGATTTGAATCCACTTTGCCTTGAATTTCTGATTTGGGTTCACTTTGATCTGAATCCGCTGTGTCCTGAATTTTTGACGAATTCTTTTCTGGTTCATTACTACAACCTGCAAGGAATACGATTAACGTTACAAATAATAAGATAGATCTTTTAATCATCAATTTACCTCCATAGAAAAATCTGCTTATATACGATCAATATTATGTTTACTTTAATCAAATTATTTCCACATATTAGTAACGAAGGGCAACTAGTCCCATCTTGTTTTCATTGACCCAGTTAAAATCATACTTTGTTGTTCATGAAAATCTTAAATTCAAATTCACTCATCACCTATTAATCCCTTTTTTTCAAATATAACTGTATTATTCTATTATCAATGTATAAAACATTTTTTTCATAGTCATCGCCTCCAAAACATAAGTGATTTCATTGGGAAAAATATAAAGCTATTGAACCGCGGACAAAAATCTGCTGCCCACTATAATCCTCGCAGATGGAAACAATCTCAGCTCACCAAAACCAAGGTATCTAACAATAAATAATCCATCCGTAGCTTAGTATCTAAACCCCTGATGTTGTTGTATTTATGTTTTTTCGCCAACCTTTATATACAATTCAGTTGCGGAATCACCATTATTAATATATGTACTTTTTTGGATAATGACATAGGAAAAACGATACTAGCGTTTGGATTTTTTGTAAAATTAGACCTATTCAAATTGTTTGTAAATTGAGGTATAGTATGAAGTCGTAAGCTACAGTTATCATCATAAATTTCATGTAAATCATAACGGAATGAAAAATACTGCATCGGAGTGGTGCAATATGAAGAGTCAGGTTGAAAAATTTAGAGTGCGTTTAAGGAAGAAGCTCGAGTCTATCTTTTATTTTTGGAATAATTGGATTCAGAACCATTCATTCATTTTACGGGTCTTTACAATTTTTTCTTGGATATCTCTAAGTGCCTTCATACTAAGCTTAATTTTTATAGCAGACTCCCGAAAAATGTTCGTTCAGTTTTTGTGGTCATTTTACGTCATCTTGCAATTTTGGCTGTTATGTCGTAGTAAAACTTTTTCATGGAAGAAGTACACCTTTTTCTTTATTACGGGTGCATGGTTAATCGTTCCGTTGAATTCTTTTATCGTCAGTTCCATTACGGCTATTTTCGGTGGAAGGGAACAAGACGTATGGAGTCAAGCATTTTTAACCCCGATTGCTGAAGAATTGCTAAAACTAATCCCATTAGGAGTTTATCTATTTTTGTCACGACGTGCTTCCACATTAAGTTTAAGCGACTATGCCCTTATTGGTGCAGCAACGGGAGCTGGTTTTCAATTTTTGGAGGAAACTACTCGTCGATTGGTTTCTGGAGGTATTTTTGATTATGGAGTGTCATTATTTGAAGGGAAAGTAATCCATTGGGATATATTCGCACTATTTCCCGGTTACTTTGAGGATGGTTTATTACCTGACAAAATGACAGCCGGACATCCGTTACTTACCGCTATGGTAGCATTAGGATTCGGGCTAGCAACGAGATTTAAAAGTAAATTAATGCGATCTAGTTATATTTTTCCTGTTATCCTTTTGGTTTGGGCCATTTTTGATCACGCAATATGGAATGCTGGTTACCGGGCTCCTAGCTGGTTAACCGGAATTCATGATTTATTAGGAAGCGGCTATGCCGCAAAACCGGTATTTTTAATTATGCTTGGTGCAGCGTTAATCATTGATTATTGGGAATTGAACCGAGTAAGAGAGAAGATTCCCTTGATAGACGGGGAAACCATTATCAATCCTGTTTCTGAATGGTGGAATCTATTCAAATCTGTTTTTGAGGAAAGGCAGCGTTTTGGATACTTGCTACTATTTTATCGAGAACGGAGAGAATTAGGATTTACATTATTACACGGTAAAACAGAGGCCAAGGAGCTTTTACCAGGCTTAGAAGCAAATATTATGAAATACTACAAAGTTTTAATCGTTTTGTTTGTAGCAATATTCACAGCTATGTTTTTAACTGATTGGGGAGCTACAGCCAATGGACCTGAGACTTGTTTTGCCTGTTTATTTGATAATCTGCAAAATTGGTGGAATGGTTTATCTACTTTGGAAAAAGGTTTGATTATACTTGGAGCATTTGCTTTAACATTCCCGTTATTAGGATTCTGGTCGGCAATAGGTGCTGTATCGACTGGAATCGGATTTGTCGAAAGCGGTAGACAGATTGCAGACATCATCCGAAATCCTAAAAAATTACTATCGCCAGAAACGGTTCTTTCATTGGCAATTAGTTCACTGTTAAAACGAATTCCTTTTGGGAAAGCCATTTTAAAACTAGGCGACTCGGTTTCAGCGAAAATAATACCTTTTATAAAAAAAATCTTGAAATCGTTCACTAGAAAAAAAAGTAATAAAAACAAACACCACGACTCGAATTCCTCAGGAAAAAAAGCACACCAGGAAGAAGTTAAGAAGGATAATAATAAAGAAGATTCAAAAGAATCAAAGCAACCGAATAAAAATGTTACTTTTAAACCAGGATATGATGAACATTTAGTGAAAGTAATAGATATTGTTAGAAAAAAAGGCAAGGGCGTAGTTGGAGGACATAATCTCAAAAATTTCGAAAAGGCATTTAAAGAGAAAGGCTGGAATTTAGAGGAATGTATCATTTCAAAAAAGAAGCATCCATCCATTGAAGGCGTGTATGAAATAGAATATGGCTTACCTAAACTAGACATGGAAGGAAAGTTAATACCTGGAGAGCTTAAGAATGTTTCCCATCCAAAAACAGTTTACGATCCTAACATCATATCAGACGAACAGATGATAAAATGGGGAGAAGAAGCTATGAAAAATGGAAAAGTCGTTGGGAGAGAGAGAATAGGAGTTTCCTCTAACGGACTCCAATTTAGAGGCTTTATTGATGACTCAGGTGAAATAAC
The DNA here is from genome assembly GCA_018333075.1 of Heyndrickxia sporothermodurans. Lineage (GTDB taxonomy): Bacteria > Bacillota > Bacilli > Bacillales > Bacillaceae_C > Heyndrickxia > Heyndrickxia sporothermodurans_A. The sequence continues at coordinate 260,176 of BORH01000002.1, forward strand.
AAACTTCTTCCCAACACTAGATTAATGATTAAGGAGCTGGATGTATCGTGGAAGATAAAAGAAGAGAATTGATAAGATACTTCTATCACCATATGGGAGACGGTAAATTTTTAAGAATTTTAAGAAGCTATGCGAATGGTGAAGGATACGGTACTGAGTATGCGAGGTTTGTGTTTGCTGACTATTATGAAAAGTGGGAAGAAGATTATTTTGGTAAAGAAGGAATAGCCTATTACTTTGATCGCCCTGCAGTAGAGGAAGACGAAGAAATTATTTTAGATTATCCGACGTTTTATAAATATCTTAGAGAAGACTGTGCTAGGTATCTAGAACAGTTTCCCGAAGATAAATCAGAAGTAGAAGAACAATTAAAAAGGATTAGAGAAAGATTTAATATACAATAACCTTGATTTGCTTTTATGCTTTCAAATGCATTATATTCAACGAACGAAAGCTTTTTTATTCTGAAATACCCCAGCTACTTTGACTTATTGAGCCCGGATTTAAAAAACAAAGCATTGCTGAAGCTATAATTCAACCATATCTTTACCAAAAGCAGAAAATCGTTAAAAGCCTTATTGCTGAACATTACAGAATAAGGCTTTAATTTCTATAATTTGATTAACATTAAAAATTCATTCTCGATTGTCCACCATCTACATTAATACTCGCTCCTACAACCCACGATGCTTTTTCAGAAGCAAGGAAAGCAGTGACATTCGCAATTTCTTCAGGAGTACCGAAACGGCCAGCAGGTATTTCATTTTCAACAAATTGTTTGATCCCTTCAGGATTCTCTTCCAGGCGTCTTTTCCAATTTCCCGTTTCGTGAAGGATGCTTCCAGGAGCAATACTATTAACACGAATTCCATATGAAATCGCTTCATCAGCTAATGATTTTGTAAAGCTAATTAAAGCAGCCTTCGCGTTATTATATGTTACTTTCCCTCCGCTTTCTCTTCCAAATACAGAAGTTATATTAATAATGGAGCCGCTAAGTAATTTTTTCATATGCTCAACAGCCAATTTACTTAAATGGACAGCAGAAAAATAGTTCAATTCTAATGCTTCATAAAAGAGATCCATCTCAGTTGTCATAGCAGTCTCTCCATTGCTACCGCCAGCATTATTAATGAGAACATCTATTTTTCCATATTTATCTATGAAATTTTGTATTAGATTTTCACGCTCAACCACATTTAATATATCCGCTTGAAAAATAGAAACATTGCCGCCTAACTCCTCCTTCGCGTTTTCTAACGAATCTAAATTACGAGCAACGATTGAAACATTTGCTCCCTCTGATACAAAGACCTTTGCGATAGCTTTACCAATCCCTTTCGATCCACCAGTAATTAAAATATTTTTTCCTTGTAATTGTAAATCCATATTTCAACTCACTCCTTGTAACTTTTTTCTATTTTGGCTTACTAAACTGACATTTCAAGCTTACTAAATTTATCAAAACATAGTATATTAAAAATTGATTTCTAAAAAAAGTATGTATTTGAGAAAATAAGAAGTTCTTTTGTTAAAAAATATAAATTGACATGCGTCCACTACATTTACATAATAGGTTGGGAGAAGACGTTCATGAAAGTTTTTATTATTTTATCATACTTTCTCATGTTCAGCGCAAGCTACTCGTTGTTTTGCAGTTACTACAAGATTAGAGATTGAGGAAAAGTAAATAAATAATAGAATAATAGAGATCTATTCAATTTATGACTTTATCAGATAAAGTTCTTAATAATACTCTATTAAGGAGGAACAACTATTGACTAATACACAAGGCGAAACTATAGTTACTGAAATACTTCAATTAGATGAAAAAGGTTCAGGACAAGCAGTGGTTTGGCGTAAAAATGAACTAGGAAATCCAAAAAAATTAAAGCTCACTATCCCGCAAACACTTCCTGGAGAAAAGGTACGGGTGACCGTCGATCAACCAGATAGAAAAAGACGTAAAGCAATGCCAGATGAAATTTTAGAAGCGCATCCAAATAGAATAGAACCATCATGTCAACATTTTGAACGATGCGGAGGATGTGTTTGGCAGCATTGGCAATACTCAGAACAACTGAAACAAAAAACAGATCATGTTAAACAGGCAATTAAAATGCAAGGATTTGATCCAAACCTTGTTAATGAAGCAATTGGAATGGATGAACCATGGCATTATCGCAACAAAATGGAGTTTACCTTTGCAAAGGATGGATCACTGGGATTGCATGAACAAGGAAATTTTCGAAGCATCATTTCCCTTGAAACATGTCTAATTGCTGGAAAAGAAATGGTGGAAGCAGCAATTGAAGTAGCTGACTGGGCGACAAACCATCAATTACAAGGCTATGATAAAGATACCCACGAAGGCTTACTTCGTCACTTGATGGTTCGGCAATCTTTTGCTACAGGTGAAATGATGCTTGCTCTTTTTGCCACTGAAGCACCAGTAGCCCACCTTGAAAAAGCGGTTAACGATTTGGTAGAAAGAGTTGAACATAAATTTCCTCAAGTAAAAAGCTTATTATGGCTTGAAAATACTCAATGGGCTGACCGAACTCAATCAGAAAAAAATCATGTATTAGCAGGACGCGATTTTATATATGATGAAATGGCCGGATATCGCTATCGCCTTTGGTTTGATACCTTCTTTCAAACAAATCCAACTCAAGCGAAGAAGTTAGTTGATATCGCTTTAGAAATGGGACAACCGAAGAAAACGGAGAAAATGATTGACCTTTTTTGTGGTGTAGGTACATTTTCACTGCCGTTTGCTAGTCAAGTAGACAAGCTTGCAGGTATTGAAATTGTGGAAACATCTATAGAATCTGCAAAACGAAATGCACATGATAATGGAATCTCGAACACTTATTTCCTAGCAAAAGATGCGAGAAAAGGAATTGACCAAGTACTTGAAAGCTTTGGTACTCCAGAATTATTATTGCTTGATCCCCCACGATCAGGTGCTGGTGGAAAAGTAATGCGTAGAATTGGTCGTACTCAACCCGAACGAATTGTCTATGTATCTTGCAATCCAAACACTTTTGCTACAGATATTAAAGAGCTTGAACCATTTGGATATACCCTTCAAGCGGTTCAACCAGTTGATTTATTTCCTCATACAGTACATGTAGAATGCTGTGCTTTACTCGTAAGAAATAACGATTAATACATCATAAACAATGTAGGAGAATGCTAATTTAATGGTAAAAATCCATTAATTGGCATACTCCATTATTTATTTATAAGATTACTTTAAAATCGCCTCCCCCTACATTAGCTCAAAAGCACCTATCAACAAATATTTTTAACCTTTTCCAAGTTAGATTTTACCTATCACAATTAAAATTGTAAGTAATTGCAACGAACTTTACTATAGTAGTTGGAATGAAAGTAAAAAATACTTCGTAGTTCTCAATCAAAATCTTTCTCCAAACCTCCCTCCCCTTCAAAATTTTTTAAAATTAAACTTTTCTAAATTTTACCTTTATGTTACTATATATCTAATTGATATATATCAAAAAGATATAGCGGGTGATTTCATGACAGCAATTAATCATACAAAATATGCGATTCTTGGTTTACTCATTACTGGATGTCGTTCTGGATACTCCATTAAACAACTAATTGATAAAAGTCTTAACCATTTTTGGAAGGTAAGCTATGGACAAATTTATCCTACCTTGAAACAGTTAGTAGATGAAGGATACGCTACAGTTAAACAGACTCCTCAAGATGGGAAACCAGATAAAAAGGAATACGAAATCACACAAGAAGGGAAACTCGCTCTTCAAGACTGGCTACAAGCACCAGTGAAAGATATTCCTACTGAAAAAAATGAATTATTATTAAAATTATTTTTCGGAACTGAACAAACGAATTCCGTGATTCTGAATCAATTAGCTCAATACTTAAAAAAACTGAAGGAACGGTATACCACTTATTTATCAATTGAACAAATGATTACCGAAAACTTATTAGCGCATTCAGGTTCTACATTTTGGATAATTACATTAGATTATGGTAAACGAACGACTCAAGCAGCAATCGACTGGTGTGAAGTTACAATAGAAAAATTAAAAAATGTACAGGAGGAAAAGGAATGAAGAAAATATTTAAAGGTCGTTACACATCTGTACAAGAAGATGATATTGTCGTGTTCATTATTGGAATGCGCATAAATAAATGGTGGGCAATTCATAAATGGCTTCCAGTATTTAAAACAATGCCTCCTATGATTCGCGAGCTATATACAAATAAGGAAACTCTTGGATTTTTATCTATGGAAACATATTTTGGATTGCGAACGACATTAATGCTTCAATATTGGCGATCAACAGATGACCTACTTTCCTATGCCAAAGACCAAAAACACCTTACAGCATGGAAAAATTTCAATAAAAAGGTTGGAAATAATGGTGCTGCTGGCATCTATCATGAAACATATATTGTTCCAAAAGGAAGTTATGAAAGCGTATATGGAAATATGCCCCTTTATGGACTTGCTGGAGCACTTGGTAATAAACCGATAACACCAGTAATAAATTCAGCCCGTAAACGTCTCAAAGCTTAAGCCTTAAACCCCATTGATATGAACTATCCAATGGGGTTTTGCAAATATTTATTAGAACATTTAATGCTATAATTTATTTTGGGCTGCTTTCTTTTCATACAGTCAACTTAACAGGGATATATTCAAAATTGGAGTTGTATTTTTTATGAGGAAGCTTTTACAGAGCAAAGTATGGATAAATGACGCTTACTTTCATGCTCTTATTGTTCCAGGCTGTACGAGCAAGTTAAAAGCTGTGATTTCCATTTGTATTGAACCGATAAATCGTTCTTATTTCGACTAATACTCATGGTAAAGGGATCAGTTTTTGGTTCATTAAACATAATTTTGAGCTGATCATCTTGCCGCACGTATACTCCAAACCATACTTGGAAGCTTTCATAGGTGTCATCGGCGTCCGTTCGTTCATAAACCGAGATCGGTTTCGGATCCCCAGTCTCCAGAAATGACATTCTTGTAAAACAACCGGAAGTTTCGGAATCAGTGGTAAGTTTCCATTTCCCTTCAAGTTGCACATTCTTTCCACTACACCCTGCTAGCAATAGAATTATTACTGAAAACATAAATAGTACCACGGTTTGTTTCATTATACTTCCCTCCCATTTATAGTATCAGATAAACAGACGAAAAACGAAGGCAATAAAAAAAACAAGAAAAAAATGTATAAATAGTTAAAACAGAAGAATGTTTTTGGACCAAATTTATAAAAAATTCATAAGTGGACTCTAATGTTTTCGATTCTTCTCCTCATACTTCTTCACTCGTTTTATAAGTTTCGTAAATAAATTATTTAGATTCATAGTCAAATGATTTTTCCAAAATCTTCTGTTTTATGGTTTCATACTATACCCTATAAAAATAGTCTTTGAAATAGGTCGAATTTTACAAATTTAAATTAAGACCTAGGTAGGAGCATACCTTTAGTGCAACTCAAAATTGAAAGTTTATACGTATTTCAGGATACCTTTAAATTTACTACGATGTACCTTGTAGGAAATGGATAGGAAAAATTGTACTCCCTATTCCCAAAACGTAATCTTGCCGTATTTTGGCAGTTCTGAATGACCTTTCCTCGCTACCAATTCTAAAACTTCAACTCTACAAATTTATTTGAAACAATGTTTCCACAAATATTCTAAGTGGAAAATTATAAGGAAATATGTCTCTTAATAGACTTGTACAGATGAACTTGGAAATTAGCCGAGAACGCCTCAAAAGCATAAAAGGAAGCCCCATTGAAAAGGAATCAATGGGGCTTTTTTCATTAACTGATTTTAAATGCATAAAAAAACTGCTGGAGAATTGAATCACAAAAAAGCGAACACACGTTCTCATTATGAAACATTCAAAGTAAGCAGGTAGTATCCTAAATATTCATATTATTATTATAAAACAAAATTATTTATAAGTCTATATTTAAGTTTTTCGATACTTTATGATATGAATACCCGGCCGGGAACTATTTTATAAGGAGGGTTATTTTTGAAGTTCCATTTATGGGATGTTAATTTAAAAATTCGTTTCATCGGAGAGACTTTGTTTAACCTATTTTATTGGATGTACTTTCCTTTTATAACAGTCTATTTCGCTAAATCTCTAGGAAATCATACGGCAGGAATATTAATGACGATTCCTCCGGTAATAAGTATTTTAGGTAGCATGGTTGGAGGAGATTTAGCAGATAAATTAGGACGTCGTCCTATCATGCTTGTCGGAGCTTTCTTTCAAACAATCATGTTTGCCATCTTTGCCTTCTCAAGTTCCCACTGGGTTAATTACCTAGCATTTATCGGCATTAGCTTTGGTAAAGCACTTTATAGACCTGCTAGTGATGCAATGGTAGCTGATCTTGTACCTGAAACAGAACGTCGTCAAGTTTTTGCCACTTTTATAACTGGAAATAATATTGGTGCTGTATTAGGGCCAGCATTTGGTGCGTTTTTTTTCTTTCATTATAAAAGTGCATTGCTATGGACTTGTTCCATCATTTTGTTCGTTTACTCGATAATCATATATCTGAAGATTCACGAAAGCATCCCTAATACACAAAAAAAGGTAAACAAAATATCGGTAACGATAAAAGAGCAAATAAGAGGTTATGGAATAATATTTCGAGATAAAATCTTTGTTTTATATATACTCGCAGGTGTGTTTTCTACCATTACAATTATGCAATTAGACTTGTATTTAGCCATTTATGTTACCAACTATGTCCCCTCTCAGCCGCTGTTAAATTTGAATAATTGGTCGTTTATTCTAAAGAGTACAGAAGTTTTAGGTTGGATACTTGGTTTGAATGGTCTATTGTTTGTTTTCTGTGTATTACCAGTAACAAAATGGTTAAAGGGCTGGAACGATCGGGATGTTTTCATCCTTTCATCTATTTTAGCCGGATTTGGAATGTTTGCCGTCGGACTAACTACCAATATTCGGTTATTATTCGTACTTACTATTATTTTTACACTTGGTGAAATTATCCGATCCCCTGTTACAAATAATTTTGTAAGTAGCTATGCTCCAGAGAATGCTAGAGGTCAATACATGGCAGCTTCAAGTTTACAATTTACGATTGGCAGGTTTTTTGCACCAATTACTGTTTTTGTATCCGCTTGGCTTCCACCAATCGCCGTTTTTAGCGTCATACTCCTATGTGCATTCATCAGTATTATTCTCTATAACAAACTTTTTAAAGTCTACAAACCTATTAAATAATTTAATTTGCCTAGCTACTAATCTATTTAGATCAGTAGCTATTTTTTTGTAAATAAATTCATACATTTCTTCATTCTTCCCTTTGATTTCAAATTTTGGGTTAAAAAATTTGATTCACCTTTTTCAACAACCTTGAATCTAACCCATAATTATTGACATTAGGATAAAAATCCTCAAACTTTCATCCTAACCCATTTTCAAAAACAATGCTAATGAAAATAATTCATCTTTTCATTGCCCTCGGATCTTTCTTGAAAAATTCGTGACAAATTTGACTGAAAATTCATGAACAATTTGTGAAGTAAATCACATTTTGATGTTTTTATTAATAAAAGATATTAAGATAGTGACGATAAAAGTTTACCAATTAAAGAATTCATTTGAATGCTATTGGAAAGGAGTATCATTATGAAAATAAAATGGGCTTTACTTACAGTAATTTTTACTATTATTACTGTGCTTACGGGCTGTGAACCATTAATGGTTCTAGATCCAAAAGGGCCTCAAGCTAAAACGCAAGCCGATGACATAATGCTATCAATTTTAATTATGTCATTTATTGTTATCGTCGTATTTGGACTGTTAATCTACATGTTAGTAAAATTCCGTGCTTCCAAACAAAGCAAGGATTATGAGCCTCCACACATTGAAGGTAATCCTATAGTTGAAACCATTTGTGTAGGAGTTCCAATATTAATTGTTATTTTTCTATCGATCATGTCAGTTAAATCTAACTATGAAGTTGAAGCAACACCTAAAGGATATGAAAATCAAAAACCATTAGTTATTTATGCTTCTTCCTCAAATTGGAAATGGCATTTTAGTTATCCAGAAGAAAATATTGAAACAGTTAACTACGTATATATTCCTACTGATCGCCCAATTGAATTTAAGCTTTACTCATACGGGCCAATTACAAGCTTTTGGATTCCTCAACTAGGTGGTCAGAAATACGCAATGAGTGACATGATTACAACATTACACTTAGCTGCCGATGTTTCTGGTGAATTTATGGGACGAAATGCGAACTTCAGTGGTAAAGGATTTGCTGAAAATACATTTAATGTAAAAGCAATGACTGAAGCTAAATTTGATGAGTGGGTAAAAGATGTTAAAAAGACAGCTAAACCTCTTACGGAAAAGAAATTTAATGAGTTATTAAAGCCAGGGCATGTTGGGCAATCCACTTATAATGGAACACATTTGGAATTTTCGCCAGCACCTGAGGGTGAACATGCTGGGCATCACCATGGCTCTAGTAAATCAAATGACAATAAAGATCATCACCAAATGTCTAACGATTCCCATAACGAATCGGAACACAATCATTAATTATTTTCATATTTTAACTACGAATGCTTTATAGATTATTAGTTTAGAAACTATCAATTTAATTTTCCGAAAGGAGTCACATAGCATGGATTTTTTTAATAGATTTGCCATCCCCCATCCAAGTTTAGCAATATACGCATCCATGGTTGCCATCGGTATTACTGTTATTGGGATCATCGTAGGCTTAACTTATTTTAAAAAATGGGGTTATCTTTGGCGGGAATGGTTAACAACTGTAGACCATAAACGGATTGGTATTATGTATTTAATATCTGCCTTACTAATGCTATTCCGTGGTGGCGCTGACGCCCTTATGATGCGTGCGCAACTTTCCATGCCCGATAACAAGTTGTTAGATGCGCAACATTATAATGAAATTTTCACTACGCACGGGATCGTTATGATCATCTTTATGGCTATGCCATTTATTATGGCTTTAATGAATTTCGTTGTGCCATTACAAATTGGAGCTCGAGACGTAGCATTTCCACGTTTAAATGCATTAAGCTTCTGGTTATTCTTTATGGGGGCAATGCTATTAAATATTTCATTCGTCATTGGCGGTTCTCCAGATGCAGGCTGGACATCCTATTTTCCACTTGCAGGTACGGAATTCAGTAAATCTGTAGGGTCTAACTATTACATGATTGCTATTCAAATAGCTGGTCTTGGTACTTTAATGACGGGTATAAATTTTATCACGACCATTCTCAAAATGAGAGCACCTGGGATGACATTAATGAAAATGCCAATGTTCACATGGTCATCCTTAATCACTAATGCCATTATCGTTTTTGCATTCCCTGTATTAACTGTATTGTTATTAATGGGAACTATGGATCGATTATTTGCAACAAATTTCTTTACTACAACAAATGGTGGTATGGATATGCTTTGGGCAAATCTATTCTGGGTTTGGGGACATCCTGAAGTGTATATTTTAATACTACCGGCATTCGGTATTTATAGTGAAATTATCTCAACCTTTGCACGCCGTAATCTATATGGTTATAAATCGATGGTTGCATCAATGGTTATTATCTCTCTTCTCTCATTCTTAGTATGGGCACACCATTTCTTTACAATGGGACAGGGAGCATTAGCGAACAGTATCTTCTCCATTACAACTATGGCGATTGCCGTTCCGACAGGAGTTAAGATCTTTAACTGGTTATTCACGCTTTGGAAAGGAAAAATTGTTGTTACAACGCCGATGCTATATTCATTATTATTCCTTCCGATTTTTACAATTGGTGGGGTAACCGGGGTTATGCTTGGGATGTCAGCAGCTGATTATCAATACCATAATACGATGTTTTTAGTTGCTCATTTCCACATGGTTATTATCCCAGGTGTAGTATTCGCTATGCTTGCTGGTCTAACCTATTATTGGCCAAAAATGTTTGGCTTTATGCTTAATGAAAGAATCGGAAAATTAACAGCATGGATTATTGGAATTAGTACTCTTGTAGCATTCATGCCAATGTTTTTCAGTGGTTTAGATGGTCAAGCTCGTCGTATGTACACTTACTCTGCATCTACTGGATTTGGGCCATTGAATATGATTTCCTTTGTTGGGGCTCTTGGTCTCGCTATAGGTTTCATATTAATTGTTTACAATATTTACTACAGTACTCGTTATGCATCAAGAGATATTGGCTCAGATCCTTGGGATGCACGTTCACTTGAATGGGCAACACATACACCTGTTCCTGAATACAATTTTGCAATTGTGCCACAGGTTCAATCTAGTGAAGCATTCTGGGATTCAAAGAAAAACGGGCATCAACTTTTCAAAGGTAAAATTGAAAAGATTCACATGCCAAATAATACCGGTGCTCCATTTATTATGAGTTGCATCTTCTTTGTATGGGGCTTTTCATTTGTATTCAGCATTTGGATACCATTAATCCTTACAACTATTGGTATCTTTGCTTGTATGGCACATCGTTCATTTCAAAAGGATCATGGCCGTTATATTAGTGTTGAAGAAGTTAATGAAACTGAACAAAAATTGGGAGGTACTAGAATATGAAAATAGATCACTCGCTCCCTCTTGAATATAGTACAGAAGAAAACCGTTTAAAAATCTTAGGGTTTTGGATTTTTTTAGGAGCTGAAGTAATGCTTTTTGCAACACTTTTTGCCTCCTACTTCACATTATTTAATCGTACAGGTTCTGGACCAAGTGGTGCTGAAATTTTTGAAATCACACCCGTTTTAATTGAAACCATTTTGCTTTTAACAAGTAGTTTTACGATTGGTCTTGGAATCCATGCTATGCGTATTAGCAATAAGAAAGCTATGCTAGCTTTCTTAGCAGTTACGCTATTGCTAGGCCTAGGATTTTTAGGATTTGAAATTTATGAATTTGTTCATTATATTCACATTGGAGCTGGCTTACAAACTAGTGCATTTACAGCAATACTATTAACAACATTAGGAACACATGGAGCACATGTTACATTTGGCTTGTTCTGGGGATTGTCCATCTTCTTACAAATAAAAAAGGATGGTTTCACTCCTGAAACAGCAAATAAATCATTCATTTTCTCGCTGTACTGGCATTTTCTAGATGTTGTTTGGATCTTCATCTTCAGCTTCATCTACTTGAAAGGAATGATGTAATGATGAAAGAATTATTCCCTCTTAAACAAGTAATGGGCTTCGTGTTTTCACTAATCCTAACTGCAGTGGCACTTGCTGTTTACTTCTTTAACATGTCATTTGCAGTAGGAATGACCGTTCTGCTTGTTACAGCATTCATACAAGCTGCTGTTCAATTGGTGGTATTTATGCACGCAGGCGAAACAGAAGATAAAAAGCCAATCTATATAAACATTTATTATGGTGTATTTATTGCACTTGTGACTATCTTCGGTACCCTACTTTGTATGATCTGGGGGTATATTTAACAAAAACAAAAAGAGCGTCTCTCATGACGCTCTTTTTGTTAACGATAATTTTTAAAGGCTTCCTTTAATGAGTTTTATTTAATGAAGAAGCCATTTCCTTTCGACTATCTATCTTTTTCAGCATTTCTTCCGTTGCTGAAAAGAATACTCCCATAAGAAATATAAAAACAGCACCCATTACTGTACCAATACCAATTGGAGTTAAAATACTGTTATTCGTTTGCATAAATCCAACAAGAAAAATAATAATACCCATTGCAAGCACCGTGCCACCAACATACTTAACAGCATTTAATACCTTTACATTAGATTCCATTTCACTCATCCTCCCTGTATCTATATTATTCAATTAGTTCACAATATTGTCAAACTATTTTCACCTAATTTACATATTATTTTTTATATTCACTTGACTAATCCCCTTTCACGTATTTTTAGATAAAAAAAGAAACAATGATATTCCTCATTGTTTCCTAACACTTTATAAACCAGAAGCAGGCCAAACCTTACTATTATGAATACACTTTTATGCATTCATATTTAAAACCAAGATATTGATAGTTTTGCCTTTGATACATCTCTCTAGGTGTATCCTGGCCATCTGCAACGAGAATAACCGTTTTATTTGGGAATAGATCCATGACGAACCTTTGTAGCCTAATCCCAATTCCCCTTCTTTGGAATTCCTCTGAAACAGATAGCTGATCAATTTCCACGGTATCTTCAGAAATAATAATATCAACTGACCCTGCAGGAATTCCTTTATAGATAGCAAGAACTTGCATTATGTTCTCGCTAATGAAGTTGCGTTTGTGTAAGCCTACCTTTTGGTTTGCGAATTGTTCCCCATACTCTTTATCAAATGAATATTGTAACTTTAAGAAAGCTTCAAAATTTTCGTCTGATACTGGTAATATTTTGATATTCGGGTCATTCACCACGTGAGGGAATTGATGTGGTTGGATCGTATATAACTCATTATAGCCATACAAATAACCATCATTATTTAAGTATTCAATTAGTTCCTCCGTTAGCTCCTGATTTTCCATAAAAGTAAATTTCACATGATTTTGACCATTTTTCCTATGAAACTCAGTTAAATAATTAACAGCTTTTTGAAATACATCCAACGAAGGCATCTTTTTAAACTCAATAAAATTACTATCATATCGAACAAGCATTTCTGGATAATGAAAATGCTTGAACGTTTCATCCTCAAAAACTACATTTCCAAGTGTATAAATATTATTGAAAGTTATATTTTCCATACCTTTTCTCCTAAAAAATGATTTTGATATTTTCATAAATTAAAAATCAAACAATTTCATTATAATAAAAGATCATATTTTTTAAAATTTTTATTAATTGATACACAACATTATCCATTAATAGACATTCTATAAACTAATCCCTTATCAATAAAAGTGATTCTTTGTGAAAAATAAATCTTCTTCAGAATGAAGTCTAAATTCGTAAACTGTATCCTTTACTTTCATACATTTTATTTAAACACATAAAAGGAAATAATGCAGGAAAAATCAAATAAATATACTTAGGGCCATATGTTGCTTGAAGATTCGTTTTAACAAAGAAAGGAGCAGAGTGATGATTTTTAATTTCAATGAAGCGATTGAGGTTTTAGAGCGTACACCACAGTCTTTGGAATATTTTTTTTCTGGTTTGTCTCATGGATGGTTACAATGTAATGAAGGTGAAGGGACCTGGAATGCTACTGAAGTAATTGAACATCTCATTGAAGCAGAGAAAAACAACTGGATTCCTCGTTTAGAATTTATTCTTCAGGAACGTGAAAATAAACCATTTCCCGAATTTGATCGTTTTGCTCACTTAAATAAAGGAGTTGAAAAATCAATTGAAGAAACGGTACAAGAATTTAAAACAATTAGATCACAAAATATTACCAAGCTCAAATCTCTTATAGAATCTGAACAGCATTTAGAAATAACTGGTTCACATCCAGCGTTTGGAGTAGTGAAATTAAGAGAATTGATTTCGACATGGGTCGTTCATGATTTAACACATATTGCCCAAATTGTAAGAGTCATGGCCAAGAGGTACCGCACTGAGGTTGGTCCATGGATTGAATATTTAAGTATATTAAAAGATTAAAAGATTCATTAAAGGTAAATGGCGAAGGAAAAAGTTTCCTTCGCCTATAAATATAGCACTCTGTATTAATCTATATTCAATTTACTTTACCCAAATAATAGAATGACAACAAAATAAACAACCATAGCGGCTAAGCCTACAGGTACAGCAATACGCGCATACTGAAGACTAGTAATTTTAAGTTTTCCTGCAGAAATAATATTTGGGATATTGCCCGGAATTAGCATTCCTCCACTAACAATAAGTCCCAATAATAGTGCTTTAATGGTAGACTCATTCATTACTGGACTTACTTCAGCAGCAGCCAATGTAGCATTATCTAATATTGCGGAAATAATGTTAATCCAATACATGATGTACGGATGCAAGTCTAATAAGTATTTTTCAATAAACGGTTGAAATCCTGCACCTAAAAAGGTTAATGCCATGACGAATAGATAAATTTTCAAGCTGCGAATAATAATTTCTGCATAAGATTCTTTCTGAGTTGAAAAATCAATTTCTTGTTCTTTCTTTAATTCAGCAGCGGATGCTATTTCAGATTTTGCTAATAGTACAGCGGATTCTTCTCTAGACTTGACCATAAATGCCGCCAACACTCCAAAAGCTACAACGCCTGGAATGACATATACACCGATAGATTTCAATAAGTAAAAGAAGCTTTCATCTAGTTTACTAACCACAATTGTAGAAAGTGGTTCTCCAATTGGTGTCAGTACTGCTCCCATCCCTATTGCAAAGCACGCCAAAACAACTAAACGAATTTCTGATTTTCTATCAATCTTTAATACACTTACTACAGCAACAAGTATGATTGCAGCAATAATAGCAGTAATTACACTTGAAATTAACCCAAGAATGATCACAAATAACGCAATAAACAATCGATATGGAATAGCTTTGCTTATCCCTAGTATTCCCTTTTCAATGGGTTCCTGGAACCAACGAAACAAGAGTCCTGCAACGAGAACAGCCAATGTAATATTAATCGGATGAATCAATGCCTCGTTTACGAGATCCCAATCTAACGTTTTACTTACCAATACAGATAAAACCCCCATAATAAACAAGAACACTTCTAAATTCCTCTCAACCATCTTTGTGAATGGCAATAATAGCACAAGCACTAATATGATTGACAAACCAATAATCATTAATTAAATTCCTCCCTATTTCTATCTTTTTTCATGATAATATAAAAAAGCCTGTCTCTAAGGGACATACGTATCCCTTGGTGACAGACTCCTCCAATAAATTAAATAGTATTCAGTTTTCATACTTTAAGTAAAAAAACAAAATCAACTGTTTTTAGTTTATCACATAGTAAAGAAAATTTGCAACAGCTACCCATCAGAAATTTCAGATTATTAAAACTATCATTTCAAATATTGGACTTTAATCTATCATCTCTCAAGAATACTCAAAACTCTCATTTTATGATATTACCTTTTGCATCATCCCATTTTTATCATAAAGAAAATGAAAGTACTAAGTTAGGTCCCATTCACTAATTTTAATAATGAGAAAGCCCTCTTTCAAGTAGAGGGCTGCTTCATTAAACCGCTTGTTCCGTATCTATTCTTTTACCTTCTTTACGACGCTTCCTGATATCAGCTGCTGCAGTGAAAAGGACATCAGTTGAAGAGTTAAGTGCCGTTTCACAAGAATCCTGTAAAACACCGACAATAAATCCTACTCCCACAACTGTCATAGCAACATCGTTTGGAATTCCGAATAAGCTACATGCTAGCGGGATTAATAATAAGGAGCCACCCGCTACACCTGAAGCACCACAAGCACATATAGCTGACAGCACACTTAGAATAATAGCTGTTGGAATATCCACTTGAATATTAAGAGTATGAACAGCAGCTAATGTTAAAACAGAAATTGTAACTGCTGCACCCGCCATATTGATCGTTGCTCCTAATGGAATAGATACAGAATACGTATCCTTATCCAAACCTAGTTTTTCACATAATCTCATATTTACTGGAATATTTGCAGCAGAGCTCCGTGTAAAGAATGCTGTAATACCACTTTCCCTTAAACACTTGAATACTAGTGGATAAGGATTTTGTCCTATACAAACGAAAACGATGATTGGATTAACAACAATTGCGACAAAGATCATACAACCAATTAATACAGCAAGTAAGCTACCGTAACTTAATAAAGATTTAAGACCATTTGTCGTAATAGATTCAATAACTAAACCCATAATACCTAATGGAGCAAGTTTAATTACCCACGTTACTATTTTAGATACTGCATCTGAAACATTTGAAATCACCGTTTTTGTCGTTTCTGAGGCATTTTTTAAAGCGATGCCAAGAAGAATTGCCCAAGATAATATACCGATATAGTTTGCATTGAAAATAGCTTTCACAGGGTTATCTACCACATCCATAAGCAGTTTTTTCAGAACTTCAACAATACCGCCAGGAGCAGTAAAGTCTTCATTGCCTGCTGCTAGCTTTAAGCTTACTGGAAAAATAAAACTTGCAATAACTGCTATAAGCCCGGCTAGAAATGTTCCTAAAAGATAAAGGACAACTATAGATTTCATATTCGTTTTTTGTCCACTCTTATGTTGTGCAATCGCAGACATGACTAAGAAAAATACTAGTAATGGTGCAATGGCCTTTAGCGCACCGACAAATAAAGAGCCTAATATAACGAAAGGTTTAGCTACCGATGGAATGGCTACTGCTAAAATGATGCCAATAATTAACCCAATACATATTTGTTTTACTAGACTTAAATGATTCCATTTTTTCAAAAAGCTCACCATAATAGTTTCCCCCCTGTTGTCTTAAATGAAATACAAGATTCTCTATTCCAGCTACGAATGAAAAATGATTAGCATTAAACACTATTTTCAAAGAAACTAGTATTTGAATTATTAGTATTATAATGAAAATTGAGACATACTACAATATCTTTATTTTTTGAATTCATAGAAATATAACTTGACTTGCGGAAAATTATCTTGAGTCAGAAAGAATTTTGGGAAGAGAAATGCTCTCAATAAAGTATACAGAATTTTATTATTTCATCTGTCTACATTATTGGGAGCATAATAAGGTATCTCCAAGCTCTTATTTTGCTTATAATATTCATTCGTTATCTACAAAAATAAAACATACACAAAATCCAATAACTGTTTAAAAAATTGTCCCCTATTTTTCAGCATTAAATTTTATATCACTTATTGGATCTTTGAAAACTTAAGTATTCAACATGTTATATAGTCTATTTCCCATATTCATGATTAGTTCTTTCAATTCAATTTGTTCAATCCATTCCAGTGGAATGACATCTAATCCATAATATGCTCCTAAAATATTGCCACAAATCGATCCTGTAGAATCACTATCACCGCTATGATTTACCGATATTGCCAACGATTTTTTAAAGTCTGATTCTATCAATGCGCAATAAATTGAAATAGCTAATGCTTCTTCTGCAATCCATCCCTCACCAAGATAAGATATAGCTATTTCTGGTTTAAGATCTTTATTAGAAAGGTCAATCGCAAGTTCCAATGCAGATATAGTTTCTTCATGATTGGAGTATGTTTTCAACACGCCGATAGCTGTCTTCACACTTTCTAAGATCGTTTTTCCATTAATAATTTCAGCAATAATCATTGCAAATACACCTGCTGAAAGGTAGCCGGTAGGATGTCCATGGGTTATTGTAGCAAGCTCTGCCCCTATTTTAAAAGCATATTGCGGTTCCTTATGTAAAAACAACCCTACAGGAGCGACACGCATGACTCCGCCACAACCTTTACTGTAATTAAGTGGCTGTTCGATTGTCCCCATCTCACCACTTCGAAGTGCTTCTAGACAAGTATTTCCTGGTGCACGATTAGAAAATAAATCATGATAATCTAGGATACTAGTTTTTTCTTCATGAGATTGTTTCGTTAACCAAATCATCTCGTTCTTGGTTGGCATTTTTTTCGTTTGCGTATAATACCAACGAAGATATGATTGGTATGTTCCGCTTCCTGCATATGAACCGATTCCTCGTTGACTCGTTCGATGGTATGCCCACATCAATCCATCCGCAGTGAAGAGTGTCATTTGGGTATCGTCAGAGATAAGTGCTTTTCCTTTTTGAATATTAATGACTAAATCTGTTATTCCATTTTTGCCGAACTTTGATTTTATATCTTCAAGCTGCAAAAACTCAACTACATATCCGAGGGCATCTCCAATTGCACCACCTAGTAAACTTGCGATAAATTTCTCCTTTTTTAATTCCAAAAGAACACCTTCTCTACTTCATTTTCATTAAGAAAAGACCGTCTAAAAAGTTAGTTTTAAATATTTTTCAGACGGTCATTAGATTTTTTGAACTGTATGAAAAGGAATCTTTTCATTAAAACGAAACATTATAAATTCATTATAAGTACTGCAAATAGTTATAATCAAATGTATTTAATACATTCATATTAAAATTTTGTTTATTAAAAAATAATAATTTGCCCCCATCAGCATACAGTAGCTATATTTTTCTCTACTCATTCCTTCATCTCTAAAAAAATATATCAAGTTCCAGCCTTGTTCGTCACAGTACGTTTTTCATTTAATGGTATAACACCTTTTTGTTGCGAATATCATCGGATTAATCATACTATAATAAACAAGATCTTCAAAAAAGCAGGTTTCGCCACACTACATGTGAAACCTGCTTGATTATTTTTCTTTGAAAGTAAGTATAGAAAACCAACTATGCTCTATATTGATTAATGATGATTTATTTTAGTGCTTTAAATGCGACCTTAGCAGCATGCGCGATTAGTTCATCGTTATAGGTCGCATCCTTTGTATCACGACTAGACAGAATGGCGATGATAATTGGTTCTCTATTCGGTGGCCAAACAATCGCAATGTCATTTCGTGTTCCATAGCTTCCTGCTCCAGTTTTATCTCCGACCATCCAGCCTTTTGGCGTACCTGCACGGATCAAATTGTCTCCGGTAGTGTTTCCCCTCATCCACTCTGTGAGAATCTTACGCTTGTTAGAAGGAAGCACGTCATTGACCGTGAACACCTTAAGAGTAGTAGCAAACGCCCGAGGAGTACTAGTATCTCGGGTGTCTCCCGGCGTAGCTTCGTTTAGATCTGGTTCGAAACGTTCAGACTTGGTGACATGATCTCCAATCTGCCGTAATGATTTTTCAAATCCACTAGGACCGCCCAATTTCTTCAATAAAATGTTCCCAGCAGTGTTATCACTATAACGAATAGTGGCATCACAAATTTCCCTAAGGGTCATCCCAGTATCCACATGTTTCTCTGTGATTGGCGAATATGTGACAAGGTCATCTTTGGTGTAGTTGATTACTTCGTCGAGTTCGTCGAGCGAATTTTGTTGTAGCACGGCTCCTCCGGCCAAGGCTTTGATTGTGGAGGCATAGGCAAACCGCTCGTCAGGTCGATAGGCTATTGTCCGATTTGAACCGGTGTCGATAGCATAAACACCAAGACGTGCATCAAATTTTCTCTCTAGTTGAACGAATTGTCGATTAATCGCACGATCAATCGTTTTTGTTTGCCCTACTGTTTCTTTACCTTCCATTTGTAAGGATCCGCCTGTTAAGAGGCTTATCCCTAAAAGTCCCGCACACAGCCCTATTTTTAACATTTTCATACATTTCAAAATGATCATTCCTCCTTAAAATAATTATCCTTAAATGATTACTGCGACGTTTCGGGTTTTAATTCATATAATCATTATTGTCTGTTCCTTTTAAAACAACTATCTGCCCATACATGTTATTGGCTTTTTATTTCCAATGACAAAATCACCTCCTTTCATTACCTCCGCATCCTTTCGAATGGCAAGGCAAGTTTTCTTTTCCAGTAGCAAAATAAGTAATCTTGTATTAATTAGCTTCTTCCATCTCAGTCTACAAATACTACAATTGTAGTATTTATGTTAAAAAGTACCCAAAAGAGTAATTACCCTTCTGGGGTTGCTATTAGAAAATCTGCTTTTGATGTAATATTTTCCTTGCGATATTCGCTGCCTTCTTTCCGCCAGCTTTTCCGTTTTTATTTTGAATATTGATGGAGAAATAATAAGTATGACTGCCTTTCTTTACAAAGCCAACAAACCAACCATTGACATCTTTACCGTTTATCGTTCCAGTACCAGTTTTACCATATAATTGTCCTTGCTTTTGTTCATCAATGAGGATTGCTTTTTTTACAGCACGAATATTTTCCTCTTTAAAACCAAGTGTATTTTCATCTAATGCATACAATAATTGTACTTGTTCAATTGGTGAAATTTTTAGTGAAGATTCCATCCAATAATTATCCAAATTACCTGACAGGTCTTCATTTCCATATTTTACTTTATGAAAATAGGATTGTAGCTGCTTTTTCCCCATTTCATGATCTAGACGTTGAAAATACCAATTTACTGAACTTCCCAAAGCAGTTGATAAATTTTGATTGGTATTCCATTTTTCAAAAGGATAAACGGTTCCATCCCAAATCTGTTGATTGTTTTTTGGAGAAATCACATTGGATTCCAAAGCGAATAATCCGGAATAAATTTTATATGTGCTATTAGGTGAAACTCTCTGCTCACTCATTTCACGATTATAAATCTGATATTGATCTTTAGTGGCATCATATAAAACAAAACTTCCATTATAGCCATGAAAATAAGAACTAAAATCTTCATATAATGCATTTTTTTCAACAAAATGGTACACATCATCTGAACTAGCTAAAGCAGAGGTGAACGAAGTAAAGATTAAAACTACTATCCCCAATATGACATAAATGACTTTGCCTTTCCATTTCAATAATGGAGAATCTCCAGAGTAGTTAGCAATGCTCTGGATTCTTTGTTTGAGTTGTTTTTTTGTTCCTCCCATTCCCGTGGAAAACCGTCCATAAGCTCGGTCATATTTTTTATCCGCAAAATGAATAATCGTATAACCATATTCGGTATATCTACTTTCATCCAAGAGATTTAGAACAGAAGCATCACAAGCCAACTCCCGATCACTTCGTATCCTTTTTAAGGCAAACCATACTAATGGGTTAAACCAATAAATAACTTGAAGAAGCCACATTACATAATTAACGAATACATCTTTCCTTTTTTGATGGCTTAATTCATGTAAAAAGACATATTTTAGTTGATTTAACGAGAATTCTTCTTTTGTTTTTTTGGGTAATAATACATATGGCTGCAAAATTCCAAACGTGATAGGAGAGGTAATAAGTGAGGTTTCTTGTAAAATGATTTTTCTTTTCACTCCCACAACCTCTTTACAAACCTCTAACATTTCATTCACTTTATGATCCTTAATCGTAGTAGCTGACTTTTTTATTTTACGAATTTGATAGTTTGCGTAAATTGCCACCCCAAGGAAAATGACCATTCCAACACCCCAAAATACGATAAATAAATGATTAAAGAATTCTGGAGTTGACTTGTTCACAGAAACAGAGAAATCATGTAATAAATCATGATTGGACGATTGTGAAACATCTAATCCACTTAACCTATCGTGGTCCAATGTTGGATCTTTCTTAAATGAAAGTAAACTTTTCAGATATTGAATTTTTTCTCCAAACTTGAAAAAATCCCATGGAACAAAGAAAGTAATAAGTGGTGTAAAAAGAAAATACCAAATCTTATAATGTGTTTGCTGTGACAAATGTTTGTTAAATATTTTTTTGATCAATAGGATCATCAAAACAAGGAGGGATACCATTAGCGTACTTAATAAAAAACGGAGTAAACTGGCATCCATCATTTTTCCCCTTCCTTCATATCCCTCTCAGATAATATATTTTTAAGTTCAGAAATATCTTCTTTTGACAGCTGATCATTTTCTATAAAATTTAATACCATTGAGTTTAACGTCCCGCCGAAAAACTGTTTCAGAAATAATTTACTTTTTTGCTCCACAAACTCATTCTCTTTAACAAGAGATGTGTAAACAAATACTCTGCCTTCTTTTCTAGTTTGCAATGCTTTTTTCTTTACTAGGCGTACGAGCATTGTTTGAATCGTATTCGGCTTCCAATCAATTTTTTTTGATACCTTCTCCACTATTTCCGGAGTAGAAATCGGCTCATATTTCCATACTACTTTCATCACTTCATATTCTGCTTCTGATATTTGTGGAATCTCCTTCATCATGACCCTCCTACTTTTACATCTGTAGTATTTATTATAGCAGGTCGGGTCAATCGCTTAAAGCGAAAACAACTACTTTCTTCTAAGAGAGGTTATCCATAATCCGTCTTTCATCATTTATTAAAAATATCCAAATAACTCTTCTATGAATGATTTATTTAACTGAGTAGCGGAACTGCCTTTTGCATATTGTTCTACGAGTGATAGTAAAAGAAAATCATCATGTCCCGTATCAAAGGCAAGTAAAAAACTATTCTCAACACCCTTTTCGCCTTGTTGCATTTTTAATTCTGCTGTACCAGTTTTTGCAGCTAACTGATACTGTTGGTTATACAATAGATGGGCTGTGCCATTTGGGTCACTTACGACTTCTTCCAATCGATTTTTCATTTCCTGTGCTGTTGAACTAGTGATTGCTGTTTTTGTTTTTCTATCGCTTTTATTATCTAGTAATCTCGGATAAACGATTCTTCCTTCATTTTGAAAAATAGAATACATGGCTGCCTGTTGAATAGGTGAAATCAATAATTCTCCCTGCCCATATCCTGTATCTGCAAGTAAGATGTCTGAATGAAATGTCTTGTGATTAGAGATTTGCGCTGGATTCATTGCGATTGGTAAGTCTAACTCCTCTCCAAAGATAAACTGATTCAACCCATTTCTAAATGTTTCTTCTCCCATTTCTAACGCTTCTTGAGCGAAATAAATATTATCAGAATAAATAAGCGCTTTTCTCATATCTACATTTTGTACATCGGAAACACGAGTAACGGAATACCCTCCCCATGATTCATCCTTTTGCCAGCTTAAACCATTTATTTTTCTAATCTTATCTGGATAAGTCACATTAGCATCCAGACCAATACTAGCTGTAATCGTTTTAAAAGTAGATCCGGGAGCATAGCCTATAGCAAATCTTGAAAGAAATGGCTTATTCTCATCCTTGGCATATTTATTATATTCCTTCTGGGATATACCTTGAACCATTTTATTTGGATCAAATGAAGGGGAACTCACTACAGCATAAAGACCTCCCTCTTTCGGATTCATTACCACAGTAGAACCTGGTTTTTCTTTTAAATGCTTGTATGCCTCCATTTGAATATAAGCATCAATTGTCAGTTTAATATCTTTTCCATCTATTTTTTCTATCTTTTGAATTTCTTGCTTCTTATCACCTTTCTCATCGACAATAAGAATTTCTCCACCATCTTTCCCTCGTAATTCCTTATCATAGGTCCTTTCTAAACCGGTTTTGCCGATCATATCCCCGTCTTTTAAATCAGAATTTTTGTCTAAATCTTCCTTTGTTACTTTTCCGATATAACCGATTAAATGAGCCGCCGCTTCCTTTAAAGGGTAATATCGAAGATTTGTATTTTGATAAGAAATTCCAGGTATTACTTTCGCTTTATTTGATTCAATTATTTTAAGTGGGACAAATAAATCCTCCTTTACCCAACTTTGATTTAGTTTTTGATGTATCTCTTTTATGGGGATTTCGAATTGTCTACTTATATTTTCTATCCGCTTTTCTTTTTCTTTCCCATGGGATAAATCCTTCGGAACAATCCCTACCTCTTTAAAGTCTTCGTTCACTGCTAACCCGTAGCCAAGATGATCCTTTATTTCTCCACGTTCTGCCTTCCATTGATGAAATGCCACCTTATCTTTTCCTTCCATTTCAGGAAAAATTAATGAAGGATCCCATTTTACCAAATAATGATTGTCTGTTTTTATGATTTTAGTATGATAATTGATATTTTCTAATCTTCCTAAAGGAGTGGTAAAGCTTAACTGATAGGATAGCTCTTGCTTATCGTTATCAATTTTTTTTAATGCTAAATTGGAGGCATGGATATTATGAATATTCAGTTCGTTAAATATATGATCATATTTATCCTTCACATCTTCCAACGTATAATCTAATGAATCGTATGATTTTTTTTCAAGTATATCTCCTAAGTTCTCAAACTCTTTATTTTCTAAAATATGAATAAAAGCATCTGCAGCTTCTTGAACTTGGCTACTATCATTTTTAATCATTTTCAGGAATGAAAGAATGCCAAATATCGCTACTAAAGACACCAATATTGATATTAAATAAGGTTTAGTTCTTCCCTTTTTTCTTTCTACTCTATTTTTCAATAGTCTTTCCCCTCTTTTCCTTCCATCAAACTACTACAAATGTAGTAATTTGGGTAATTTTAACTCAAGTAATTATTCTGTATCTGAAGTAGTATGCTGATGTGTTTTCTCCTGATTAATGTTAGTAACGGTCGAATAATTTATGCCTTCTTTTTCGCGTTTTTCCTTTAATTGAAAGTATGCTGCAAACACATCATTAGCTATTTCTAAATTCACATGTGATTGGTCAGTTTTTAACCAAGGTACAATGACAGATACTGCGATTTCAGGGTGTTCATATGGTGCATATCCTCCAAATGTAATGTTCCAAAGCATCAGACCTGGACTATATGGCAGTGGACCATTATATAAAGCTTGGGCAGTCCCCGTTTTACCTGCAATCTTGTATTTTTTATTTTTTATTCCATATCCAGTTCCAAGTGGATCATTTACTACCTGTTCAAAGCCTAACTGAACACGTTTAATCCACTCGTCCTTCATATCTATTTTATTTAGCACCTTAGGTTTAATTAATTGAATTATCGGTCCTAGCTCATTTGATTGATTGCTAGGTTCACGAATTTCTTTTGCGATATGTGGCTGTATTCGATAACCCCCATTCGCAATGGCTGAAATATATTGTACAATTTGTAATGGAGTATATGTGTCATACTGACCAATTGCATAGTCCAGTACTTTTCCCGATTCGGGAGGGATTTGACCACTACCATAACCGATTTGTTCACCAGGTAAATCAATCCCTGTCTTCACTCCTAATCCAAATTGAGAAAAATTTTTCCTGAATGCTTCAATAGCAGCTACTTTATCGATACTTAATGGTCCATTTGGAATATATGTTTGCTGTCCACCTAATTTCATTGCCGTTAAAAACATGTATCCGTTCGAAGATCTTTTCAATGCATATAGATCATTTATCGGACCAAAACCGGTAGTATTCCAAGATTTTTTTGCCTTCGTACCCATAAATTTTAATGGTCTATCATTTAGTACCTCACCAGGGACAATAGCACCTGTTTGGTAGCCCGTTAAAACCGTAGCACCTTTCACAACAGATCCCATCTCGTAAGATGTCGTAATATTGCCTAAAGCATAATCATTAACTTCTGTTTTACCTGATTTTTTATTTAGCTCATACTGTTTTCCTGCCATGGAGAGAACCTCTCCAGTAAATGGATTCATCACAGTAACAAATGCACGATCTAGATAGGGCTCACCTATTCTAGCGTCACCTAATTTTTCCTTAATAATGTTTTCAACTTTACGCTGTAAATCGATATCAATAGAAAGAACTAAATCATCTCCTCTTTTTCCCTCTCGGACGACTTCAGACTCTAATACATTTCCAGCTTTATCGGTTACATTTTTTACTTTTTCCTTTTGACTTTGTAAAACATCCTCATATTGTTTCTCAATATAGCTTTTTCCCACTCGATCATTTCTGCTATAGCCTATCGCTAAATAATAATCAACTGAATCTCTCGGCAAGCCTTCCTTTGAAGAAGATACTTTACCAATGACAGATCCTAAGATTTCTTTTCCTTCTTTATCTATATAAAGATTATATCGATCCCAATCTGTCGTTGAATCCACTCCAGGCAGCGTTTCTAGGCTTTCACTTACCATGGCAAATTCCTTTGTTGACACATCTTTTTTAATGATTTGCGGTGATATCGGATATCCGCTTACCATTTCACGATAAATGGCCAAAACCTCTAACTCTCGCTTAGTAAACGAATTTATTTCTTTACTAGTAATACGGTCAAGTGTTAAATGATAAATTTTTGTATCATAATTTTTATCATTTTTAAGTTTTGCTTTATCAGCTGTAGTAATTTTTGCAATAGCTTCATTTGGATGCTTTAACATCCAGAAATCCTTTTTATCTCTTTCTGTTATTGCTTTTAAATCCTCTTTAGAATCCTTATCAATATATGTTGCAAGCCTCTCTGCGATTTTTAAAATTTCACCTGCCGTAATATTTTGCGGCCTGGAATACGTTATCGCATTAGACGGCTTATTCCCTACGATTAACTTCCCATTACGATCCAATATTTTACCACGTGGCATAGAAATATTTACTGTTACATTCTCTTTCCTATCGACTTCTCGCTTATAATCCTCTCCATATACAATTTGCACGATACCAAGCTTGAGAATAAGGACCGAGAATAGCAAAAAAACAACCAAAAATAATATATTCATACGGAAAGAGACAAGTGGCTTTTTCTTTTCTTTTATTTTTTTCAAATCAGCACCCTCTTTTTTTAAAAAATCACGCCACACTTTAAAGCGAATAAATTTTTCACCATGTATATGATTTGTAGACTAATAATCATAGAAAAAGCATTATAAATAGGAGAGTTTACGATATGTACCACGGGTTTACATTGAAATAAACACCTTCATATTTACTAAAAAATATATGAATTTTTTTCACTCCCCAAAACTACATTTGTAGTATTTAAATTAAAAAATGGCCAAAAGTTTCATTTGCCTGTTTCGAGTCGTTATTAATGATTGATTTATCATGTACATTATGAAATACGATTTCGGCATTTCTACTTTTAATATTAGGATTCCCATTCATCACAACCTAACTTTTACATTTGTAGTATTTAATATAACATGTTACGCCAAATGATGAAAGTACTTAAACTAAGAAATATTTTTAATTATCATTCACTTAATCAAGTGGGGCTATATAAAATAGGTCGATGTAATTGTTTGACCATTTCAGAAAGTCTCTCAGATACACAAAATACCATAAATTACCACAATAAACGTATGTTTTTTATTTTTCATCATAGCAATTCAGAATTTTATTGCTCTACAACAAAGTGCCTGACCCCTTCATACTAAACATTAACATGGTGGGGTCAAGCACTAAAGTCTAAAGTTGGATTTATTTAATGGGTTGGTAAGCCGTATTTTAAATAGTATATTTTGTACAAATTTCTTTCAAAGCTCTGTACTTTTATTTCCAATCCATTCGCAAACTAAAATGAATAGAAATCCACCAACGCCACTCTTTCCAATTAAATTAAACCATCTTTCTATGTATAATTACTCGAAAGATAGGCTTTTTAAAATAAAGATTAATTCCCTATTGCTTTTTTATAGGAGTAACTACTGCAAATAAGCTATCAGTTGGATCAGATACATTAACTTCAATGATCTTATATCCATTTTTTTCATCTTTGCACTCATTTTTCCTTGATGTTTTTAACTGAATGTTTCCCATTTCCTAATCTCCTCCATATAAAATTACTCACAGAAGGTAGTATATGATGAATTTTAAAATATGTTCCAAATTTTTTAGAATTTATCATAGTTTTTAATTGAGCTAATCAATAGTTCACAATACTTAATGTATTCATTTCAAATAAGGCTGTCTAATATCATTTAATTGTTTACCCGTAAATAATATCAGGTTATAATGAAAATTACGTAATTTCGGATATCGAAATGAATTTTTGTCAGTTGGGAAATAACTGAAGCTTGACGTTGCATGGGGGTGCTGAAATAACTGTAGGAACCATATTATCGAACATCATCTGAACTATTAATTTAATTGAAAGGCGAGGAAAAATTGAATACACCTAGTGGAAAACAACGAATACAACTTGCTTTACTTTTAGGATCTCTTGGACTTTTGGGACCTTTTACAATAGATACATACTTGCCGTCCTTTCCTACTATTGTAAAAGATTTTCATACTACGGCTTCACTTGTACAAATTAGCTTAACTGCGTGCTTATTGGGACTAGGGTTAGGACAATTGTTTATTGGTCCATTGAGTGATGTGAAGGGCCGTCGAAAACCTTTGCTCTTTTTTCTATGCTTATACTTATTCGCTTCTTTAGCCTGCTCGTTTGCACCTAACATCTATTTTCTTATTGTTGCTCGTTTTGTCCAAGGCTTTTCTGCAGCAGGTGGTCTTGTGGTCTCCAGAGCAGTCGTAAGAGACTTGTTTAGCGGAAAAGAACTGACTAAGTTTTTTACGTTAATGGTGTTAGTGGGTAACCTTGGTCCAATTGTTGCACCGGTTGCCGGAGGGGTCATCCTTTCTTTTACCAAATGGAATGGGGTTTTTATTGCTTTGGCTTGTATTGGCGCTGTATTAATCTTCACGGTTTCATTGAGACTAAAAGAAACGTTGCCAATTGAAAAACGTGTACCAAGTAACTTGCCTCAGCTCCTGAACAATTTTGGCTCATTATTCAAGGATCGAGAATTCATGGGATACGCATTCACTCAAGGATTTACTACTGCTGGAATTTTTGCCTACGTATCAGGTATTCCATTTGTCTATCAAAATATTTACCATGTCACTCCTCAGCAATTCAGTCTATTATTTGGAGTGAATGGCTTAGCATTAATCATTGGAAGTCAATCGGTTGGCCGCCTGACAGATACTATTTCGGAGCGGACGTTCTTAAAGATAGGATTAGGAATCTCTAACTTAGCAGGAGCATTTTTACTCATCGCTCTTCTTTTAAAAGCACCGCTAATCGCTGTTGCTATCCCGATTTTCTTTTTTGTTTTATCAATTAGTATAATTGGAACGACATCTTTTACATTAGCGATTGAGTCACAAGGCCATATCGCGGGCAGTGCCTCTGCATTATTGGGCTTATTGCCCTTTGTACTAGGCTCCTTAGCAGCCCCGCTTGTCGGAATCGCTGGATCGTATACTGGCATTCCAATGGGTGTTACTATCTTTTGTGCTAGTTTACTGGCTTTCCTTTCTTATTTTGTTTTGGTTCGGAAAGGTTCACTTCGGGTACAGGGTTCGAATTCTGTGGAACAGGTTTCTAAGTTATAGTTGGATTACTGATGTTAATTTCTCCAGTCTACCAGATAACATCCATTAATGAAAATCACGACATAAAACACGACCCAAGTGATATCACTTGGGTCCTTTTTTTCCTTATAGAAAGAAAACCATACGCTAGGCGTATGGTTCAGGAAAGCTTTCAGCGATGTATGAAAAAGGCCCCTCCTAGTAAAATAAATTTTGGTTCGCCAACCAAATTTATCTTACTAGGAGGGGCCTTTATGTCATCTGACGTTAACAGTTTAGCATATACAAAATGGAATTGTAAGTATCATATTGTCTTTGCACCAAAATACAGAAGACAAATAATTTATGGGAAACTAAAAAAAGATATAGGACGAATATTAAGGCAATTATGCGAAAGAAAAGGTGTAGAAATTATCGAAGCAGAAGCATGTAAAGATCATGTTCACATGTTAGTAAGTATACGCCAAAGATAAGTGTATCTTCATTTATCGGGTACTTAAAAGGAAAAAGTAGTTTAATGATATTTGATCGTCATGCAAATTTAAAATATCGATATGGGAACAGAAAATTTTGGTGTAAGGGTTTTTATGTAGATACAGTGGGAAGAAATAAAAAAGTAATTGAAGAATATATTCGAAACCAATTACAGGATGATATAGTCGCAGAACAACTAAGTATGATGGAATATTTAGATCCATTTACAGGTGAAGAGGTAAAGAGAAAAAACAAAAAGAGATAGAAAGTAGCCCTTTAGGGTTGCCGTGAAAGTAGTGCGGTTGGCGAATCTTTCAATGCCCTTTAAGGGCTGGCCAGTAACAGAGGCTTTCAGCCGTAGAACAAACCACCCGTTTTCACGGGTGGTTTTGATTGTCCGATGAATTGTGCCAATTTCTATTTTATCCTATTAATAATCATAGATGGGTCCCTAACTAACATACATCTTATGCCGTTTTTAATAATGTATTCCTTTTTCTAGTCCTATCTGACTTTTCACAAATTCCTTCATCTTTTAATCAATTCTTCCAATGTCTCAACAGAATAATGAAACATCCCCACTAAATCATCGACCATTTCTTCCGTTATCACCCGTGAAAAGTTGATAATGATTTCTTCTTGAACCCCTTGTAAGGAGGAATTGATTTTTCGTTCATCATAAAGATATTTGGGACCCCAATGTTGTTTTATGATTTCCATATAGTTTGTTTCTTCTTGATTCCAATAGAAAGAAATATGTACAAAAGCCCCAACCTGCTTTAGATTTCCCGCTTGTAAAAGCTCGGTGGCTAACTGATTTAGTTTTGCTTTGAGTATTAATTTCGCACATATTTCTGATGAGTGATTTAAACAATATGTTATTTCATAACATCTCGAAAGCGTTGCTAAATCGAGAATGTCTTTTCTGTCAATGACTTGGATTTCACCATCTAAATCCAAATCATATGCTGCACCCTCGATAACAACTTTCAGATTATCATATGCTGTCGGATCAAACATATTTTTCCTCCTTGATTGAAAATCTAGCAGAATAGTCCAAGAAGCCTTCCCTGTCTTCAAAATCTTCTATATTCTCATTTTTACCTTTCTAGCTAAACAGATCCTTTTTCTCCTGAATCCCAATTCCAATAGTTATTTCTGGCAAAACTATATTAACAATAGCTAATAACTTTCATGAGGATTCTTTGATCATGTTTGCCAACGAGACTCTTGCAATCGGTAGGCTTTTTTTCAATCACCATCAAGATTCTTACACGCCTACAATCCGTAATCGTTTTTTCTCCGTTTTTTCAATCGCCATAAGCAAATCGTCAGATAGCCTTGTATTTTCGTTCGCATCCAGCCATTTTGCCAACGTTTTTAATGTACTTAAAAAGTCTTTCACCTGTGTCTTGCTTACTGAATAAAACAAATCAAAATAATCCTTTATTATGATACGTTCCCACAGTTTTTGAGTCAATTCATCCCAACTATATAATGAATAGTCTTCAAGAATCTCCCTAAGATCATATAAACTATATTTATATTTTCTTATGGTATTTTCACTTTTACCACCAGTTTTTTCTTTAAAAAATGACACTAATGACTTTGCATAAAAGTTGTCAATCGTATCCGGCTTAAATCCTAACTCCTCGTAAAATGGTATATCTTCTTTATTTACGAGGATTCTTTGATGAGGTGATTTGATCGATACAATTGAAGAGTTTCGATTTTCTCCACCTGTGACAAAAGGAGATACTGGAAGCCCTAGTTCTTTTCGGACGGTATTAAAATCTGCCGTTTTTTCTACTTTGCCAAAATCGCTTTTTACATGTTGATAAAGGCGATATTCATGTTCTTTTAACCACGTATCAACATCATCTACTCGTCCTTTATCCATTAATTCACGTGGTGAGAGTTGATCAAACATTGGGATGGATCGATCGGGTTCAAGATTAAAATTATTTTGGGCATAGAGCGCAAAATATTTCGATACATTCTCGCTGAAATGAACCGCCATATTTTTTATTTCAGCGAGATGTGGAATGAAGTGTGATTGTATTTTTTCATTGATTAAAACAACAGACTTTTCATTTTTTTTAATTTTCTGTTTAAATTGGTCAAGAATGCCTGTATCGTAACAATTAAATTGAAGGACATTCTTTTCTAATGAGATGGTTCCTAAGTTTTCAGCTAATTGTGCCTTTCCATTCATCTCATTATCTGTGTATTCCATCCAGTTACAAAGCCAACTTAGTTTTTTAACATCTTTATCCCAGTAATCGATGACAAATTCAGATTCCCCTTGTATGAAATCGGTGATAACTTTCTCTTCCTTGACCTGAAACTGAATAGTACATTCTTGAATCTCCTTTTCTTTTGGGTCAGCATCATGTTCATTACCATCTTTGAGAAATTCACAGATGATTTCAGGAAAATATTTAAAGAGAACAAGTTCACGGCTCAAATTCGTTTCAGCAATCAACTTTTGAATAAAGGCTTTGACCCTGCTAATATTTTGTGGACCCAAGAATACTCTGACACCATTGAAATAGTCCAGGTTTCCAAAATGTTCGATTAAACTGATTGTACCAACCCATGGTGCAGGTTCAGTTACATATTCTTTTTTATTTAAAATTGTATAATTTTCCTTTGTAACTACATCTTCAAACAAAATCTCCGCGTCAGACATCTCGATAGCTTGAACAACTTTTGGTGTCATTTTAACCCAATTTTCGGCCAATCTTCTTTCCTCGATAGTTAAATTGGAACTATTTTCTTTTAGAAACCATTCAATTCCACGAAGTCCATTTTCAAAAAAATAAAAGTAATTAAGCCAATATTGAAAAAATCCTACTTCATTGGTATCTGAAATTTTCCCTTGTGTTCTTCTGCGAAATTCTGAATGTAATTGCAACACTTGATTTCTTGAAATTTTCCTATCTAAAAAACTCATCAATTTCATAATTAGTTCATGCCGTTCTTGAAGAAAACGCTCTTCTCTAACTTCACTTATTTGCACAATTTTATCCTTTAATAAACAACATTTTTTGTATTTCTTCCCACTTCCACATGGACATGGTTCATTTCTATGTACCTTCATAATGTCACCTACATTTTTATTCTATTTATTTGTAAACGTCAGTTCATGACAATGCCTATGATTAATGTTAATAAATTAGATATGGATGGTCAAATAGTGTGAGATTTTTAGCTGCATAGACACATATGTATGTGAAACAAAATGTTGGATAAACCAATTATCATTTTGTAAATTCCTTGCTTTTAAGATTACTTGGCAAAGTAAAATTCATTAAATGTTTGTTATTTGGCTATTCCCAAAGAAAATCACTAGAACTGATTAGTGCGTATTTTGTTAATTTGTTATAATAAAATATCTAAAAATATGACTGGTTCTAGTATTCAAAAACAAAGAAAAACAAAAATGCAAACAAAGCACCAAATTAAGATTTATGTCCCAAATAACCTTGATGATAACCAAGAAAATAGATCCCCTCCAAAATTAAAAATAAACACCGAACCAAACCTTTTTACCTCATTTCTTTAACATTAACTCTACTACAAGAAGCACATCCGTTATCCACCTACTTATATTTAAAAATCCTTCATTTTTCTCAATCCCTCAATTTTATTAAGTAAAATATCATAGGTATTCATATTCATTTTGGAAGTTTCAATTTTTTATACTTTCAGATTATTGTGAATAGTTGTATGATTTACTAGAACGAAATAAATAGAAAAGGGGTGGGTGATTTGAAATTATTTAAAAGATTAGTAATAGGAATGGTCAGTATTGCTTTTATTTCAGTTTCTTCAACAGCATATGCAGCAAAACCCGGTCTGGAATCTTTTCCTGAGCCTGTTGATCCTCAGTCCTGGGTTCTCCCTCGTGATATGACATGGGATGATTATCGACCAGTACCAGGTATTGATTGGAAGACACCAGATATTAAGCCCGAGCGAGTAATCAAAGGTGCATTAATTATCGTAGACTTCCCTGATCGTGAATTTATGTTAAGTCAACCTGAAGGATCAGAAATAGCAGGAAATCCGATAGGAACAGGTAATATTCCCCGAGACCAATTAGGAAAGTTTTGGGTGGATTTCTTAAGTAAACCACAGCCACTTAATAATTATAGTACAGTAAATGATTATTGGAGAGAAAACTCGTATGGAAAATGGAAAATTGAACTAGATGCTTTTGGTCCATACCGAATGGATTTCAATGAATTTCAATACGGCCTAAATGAGTTTGGACAGAATGTTAATATGCCTGAAGGATTCAGTGGAAAAAATTTGCGAACGGAAGCAGTTAACAAGGCTCAAGCTGATATGGATGCCTCTGGAGAAAAATATGATTTCAAATTTGTCGTTCATGCTGGTTATGATGAATCTGGGGTTTGGCAGGAGTTTGGTGAAATGATGTTCTTAAATCCTGAGGCAATACCTGATTCATTTGGACCACAAATTAAAGGGATGCCAAATTCAGCTGTGACTCGCTATGTTCCTTGGACTTCCTGGTACGCGGCAAAAGGTATTTGGTCAAGTGCTGGCGGAGGTACATCCATTCAAGGAGAAAATGATGGCATGGGTACCTTTGCTCACGAATTTGGTCATATTATGAATCTTGGTGATAATTATAATAACCCATATGGAGTACCAGTATCTCGATCCTATTCTGGTCCTTGGGAATTAATGAGTCGAGGAAGCTTTAATGGACCGGGTGGACCACACACACGTTGGATGGTGCCTTCAGTTCTTGGTGCCTCAGCTCCATCCCATCATATGCTACGAAATAAAATTAAGCAAGGATTCTTGAAGGATGATGAATACCTTCGATTAGATCGTGATAAACTTGCGGAAACTGGACCAGTATTCACAGATATTCTTGCTAGAGAAGTACCAATTGGTAAAGACTTTGAACGTACTGGATTACATGGTATAAATATTAGCATGGTCGATCTGACTCCAAAAAACTCTTTAGAAGATGATTGGCGTGCTGATATGCAGCGTGGAGAAAAATGGTACGATAACTATACAGTTGAAGTGGTTGATAGAGTTGGTTATGACTCCTTTGCGCCGGATTCAGGAGTATTGCTTGCAAAAACAAAAAATTCAGAGTCTGCACCAAATATTTGGGTCATTGATTCTCATAAAGAAGATATCAATCAAGAAGATTTTAAGAGACCAGATGGCACTACTGCTATGCTCTCGAAAGGCGATTATCAGCAATTAGCAGATTCTTTATTTAAAGCTGGTACCGGCGATGGAGTGGTAAGTGAATTTGAAGACAAATACAATCGTCTTCACTTCTATATATTAGGAAAAAAATATGACAAAAAAGGAGCTTTATCTTATCGTTTAGCTGTTCGTCATATGGATGGTGCCGGTAATTACAGGCGTGGCGTATCTGCAACGGTTAGTACAACGGAAACCGTTCCAGCCGTACCTGGTCGCGTTGCGATCTACTACTTTAACGTAAAAAATTCTGGAAATGCAACAGATCTTATTAGGCTAAATGTAAAAACACAAGAAAATTGGGAAACGATGCTTGAACATAATGTCATTGAAGTCAAAGCTGGTGAAAGTGTAGACATTCCTGTATACGTAAAAATCCCTCTAGGTGGGAAAAACAATCCAAAACCAACACCAAACAAGCTAACATTAACAACTACATCTGAAACTGATTCAAGTAAACAATCAAAAGTAGAACGTTGGGTAGGTCCTGGTCAGATAAAATAAAATTTGCAATGGAGAGATCTTCGACAATCTCTCCTTTTCTTCTGTTTGGGACAGAGGGACAGGTTGCTTGTCCCAAAAATTATAATGTTTGATTTCCCCTCTACTCCCCTAGTGAACATGTCTATGGAATCACTCTATCTTGTAAAAAGATATTCCTTTTTCATAAATACGACTTAATTGCCTCTTCTATATTTTTATCCAAAGAAAATAAGACCATCGATTTTATAAATTAAACTCAAGAATCTACTATTTTAAAATTATTACTAATGGGTATATATATAAGTGAAGTGGGACATTGAACCTGTCCCCCTGTCCCATAGTAAAATTGATGGTGAAATTTTTTTAAAAAAGAGATATTTTTTTGGTTAAGTATGTAGAAAAAAATCCATTTAAAATGAGCATTTTTGTTTGGGGGACTCATTTATGATAGTAAAATACCACAAATGGAAAAGTTATATTTTTTTACTGATTAGCTTATTAGTAACAGCATCTTTGTTCCTTTTAGACCCTATATCCCGAGCAACTTCAGAAATGGCTGCGCCAATGATGATTGCATTTATTGGAGTAGGAACAATTATATCTTTTTCTATGGCTATTATAAATTTCAGTACCTTAACAGAAAAAAAAGTTGTGCCGGCTATAGCCCTAACAGTTACAATTTTCAATACATTATTTATTATTCTATTTCTTATTATTGGATTTAATATTGCATAATAAAATGGAAGGCTAGTGAACTCCTAGCGTTCTTTTTTTAATTTGTAGATATAAAAACCCTAGGCTTGGCCTAGGGTTCTAAAAAGCTTCCAGATTGGTATAAACAAACGTTTTACCTTTTCAGTAAACTTACATCTCCTTCAAAGTAGTAGACGTATAATCTCATGTTATTGATTTTTTCAAACGAAAAGACACCTTAGTAAAGGACAAAAACTTGAATGATTCTAGTTTTATCTTCCGTTTCCTTAAATTACCTTATACATTTTTACTAGATTGGCTATAATTTTAATAGAAATGGAGGAAAAAGCTATGACTCGTTTTCTTTTGTTACTAGCATGTATATTTTTATTCATTTTTTCCTGGCCAACAATAAAAGAGCATGTTAATATTAATGATTTTCAAAAAGCGATTGATTCTAAAATATCTGATTTAAAAAATAATAAAGAATTACAGGAAACGATTGAAACGGGATCAGAAAAAATCCAACAAGCTTGGAATCAACTTACATCTCGTATTAATGAACAGCAGAGAAACACTGAATCAAATCAGGAGAATAAAATAGATTTAAAAACGCCATCGAACCATCTATTTTCCATAAATAATATTGAACTTGGAGATAAGGAAGAAAGCATTACTAAGCATTTGGGAAAAGCTAAGCGCTCATCACTGAATGAATATGGTGAAAATTGGAACACCTATCATGATAATTATCAGCATTTTTTCATGGTGATGTATGACAAAAACCATAAGGTATCAGGTCTATATACAAATCAAAATTTAATTGCCTCTACTAAAGGTATTAAGCTTGGAATTTCAAAGGATAAAGTACGTAAAAATCTTGGAAATCCCCTTACCGGTATACAAAAAGGGTTCATCAACTATCAATTTCAAAAAAATAGTGATTTTGATGTTTATTTGTTAGATGGTGTTTATGTAACTATTTTTTATGATAAGCATGAAAAAAATACCGTAACGGCTATGCAATTGATTAGACAAGATATTGAACAAAAGAAAAAAGATTATTATCCAGCTGTAAGCTCAGCTTTAGTAAATGGTTTTGAGTATCAATTGTTTGATCTAACCAATTCGTCACGTGTTATGCATCATCTTCCCATCCTAACCTGGGATCAGCACGTAAGAATAACTGCACGCGACCATAGCTTAGATATGGCAAAAAATCAGTATTTTGAACATACAAATCTAAAAGGACAATCCCCTTTCGATCGGATGAGTCAAGACCATATTACTTTTCTAATGGCTGGAGAAAACATTGCCTACGGACAGCTTAGCAGTATTTTTGCTCATGAAGGTTTAATGAACTCACTAGGTCATCGAGAGAATATTTTGCAAAAAGGGTATAAATATTTAGGCGTTGGAGTTGCTTTTAACGAAAAGTCACAACCGTATTATACAGAAAATTTTTATGCAAAATAGCGCTAAACCTTTATTTTGCATAGAAAAAGAATCAATACAATAAATTAGGTTATATTATAACCGAGCAATTTATTGCTCAAAACTTCGTCGGGAGTGATGTATCTTGGCTAGAAACAAACTTTTGGTTCCTGGTGCAAACAATGTTTTGGATCAGATGAAAGAAGAAATTGCCAATGAGTTTGGAGTTCAACTTGGTGCTGATACGACCGCACGAGCTAACGGTTCGGTTGGAGGCGAAATGACTAAACGTTTGGTCGCCTACGCTGAACAATCGTTAAGAAATCAACAGGGTCAATAAACTGTGATTTCACAAAGAGGGGTGTCCTTGTTAATAAGGACACCCCTTTGATATAAATCTAAACTAATCAGATCTATTCTAATTTTTTTAATCTTACAAATCTCATAAATATATCCAAATTGTCTATTCAAACATAAATACTAGTCTACATTATCTCCAAATACTTGTAATTGGTTTAGAAGCTTTACTTTGACCAACATGTCCTAATCCGTTCTTGTCAGCGTTAGGAATTGCTGATAAGGTCTTTGATTTGAAAGATATAATGTACAATAGATGATTTTGGTATTTTTTTGATTAATCAGTCAATTCCTACTTTTATGTTAATATAGTTGTATAGGTGGTGAACGTTATGGGCAAAAGGAGAAAAACATTGATATTAACTTTTGTAATGGGTTTTTTTACAACGGCTTTCGTATTACCATTGATAAGTGCATTAAGTGTTCCTTCCTTTGATGCCATATTAGTTGCTTTATTTGGAGAAGGAAGCATTTGGGCTTTAGCCTTTTCACTTTTACTAATCCTTTTAATTGCCTTTGGTGTAAGGAAAGCTATTAAAGATTATGCCTAAAACAACAAAAAATAGGACTCAGCGCTTTTATGTGTTAATAACTATATCATTTAGAGTGTTTTTTTACATATAAATTAATGTGTGTTTTCATTTTTTCTCCACATTATCTAAACTACTCAATAGATTAAGGCATCCCTTTTTAGTCATTTTTTAATCATATATATAAACAAAATCGATTCTAATCATTAATTCTTCCCATCACTAAGGTATTATAGTATTTACCGTCCGAGAGTAGTTTGTCTTTTTTTAATATACCTTCAATTTCAAAGCCAAGCTTTTCATAGAGTTGAATTGCTTTTTCGTTCGTAGCTAAAACCGTTAATGTCATTTTTTTAATCCCATTATTGTCAGCCCATGCAGTGGATTCTTTTAATAGATTTTTCCCAATGCCGTAGCCCCAAAAGTGTTTTAATACACAAACTCCAAATTCTACTTTATGAGAAAATCTTTTTAATGGGTTTCCTTCACACCTTGAAAAAGCAACGATTCGATTATGTACTTCTGCAACTAAAAATATGTTCTTTTGATTCTTAGTATCTTCCTTTATGAGTTGCTCAAAACCTGGAACATCGATAAATGCTTCCCCTTTTTCTCTATCTAAATTTTCTGTTTCCCCATCAATTTGCACTCTTAGTTTAGACAAAACTTTAGCATCATTCATAACTGCCGACCTAATCGTATAATTCATTCCATTCACTGCAAATTCTTTTTTGGAAATAATCACAGTATCTCTCCTTTTTTCAGTCAGATAGAATGAAAGATTCATACTATAATTACTTAACCTAATGCTCTATTATTATGCAGTGTTTAATAATATCAAGACATTAAGACTATGGTCAATAGTTATTGTCGAAATATTGAAATCTTTAAATCATCTACTAGGTTTTACTTTCCTTTAGTTTCTTTCTTAGAATATAACAACTTCCATTTCCTTGATATTAAAGTTTTCGTCTTTCAGCTTGGAATAAACTAAAGTATAAATCAATTACATCGACAAACTTTATTCTTCATCACCAAATTACAACTGGATCTACTAGAACCCACATTTTATAGAGATAAAAGTTTTATATTTAAATTAAAGCTAAAGTATTAAAAAAAGTTATTTTTTAGACCAAATGTACTATTTTACACAACAATCCAACTGACAATTGAACTAATTTTCAAAAAAATATTGTTACTTTTTACTTTTATTGTTACATTTAATAGGTAAATAATTACAAAAGGAGGGGTTATTTTGAAAATAAGTAAGTACTTGTTAGGTTGTTTATCAACTACATTTGCTTTTGGCGCTATTCTGATTAATGTCCATATTAATCCAGTAAAAGCAGATTCAAGTGAGGGCTTTACAGGTAAATGGTCAGGAAAAAAGAATTCCTTAAATATCGGTCTTACATTAACTGGAGATATATTATTTGGATATCAAAACGGATGTGCTTATGGAAAGTTTTCCCATACAGCAATAGTTGCAGAGGGTTCAAAATACAAAACCAAAACAAAAACATGGGATGGACCTATTGTTGAGTCAACTTCAGGTTACGGAAAAAAATCAGTCCGAACAAACAATAAACAATCTAAATTTTTGAAATATGATGCTGCTTCCCTGACATACTTTAGCAAATCAAAGTATAAATTCAGTGGAAGTTCCGTAGTAAAAAATGCTAAAAAACGTCAAGGACCATATAGTGTACTTTCTAGTTATAAAGCCAATGACAAGTGGTATTGCTCTAAATTGGTATCAAGAGCAGTTTATGATTATAATGGATATAAATTAGGAAAATCATATGCTGGGAAGTTTATGACACCATCTTCAGTATGGTATGATAGTGCCTTAAAACAAAGAGATAAAGCAGTTTCTTCCAAATATGATGGAAGAAGTGTTTGGAAAAAGTCTAAAAGTACAAGCTTAGCATCTGTAAATATAACAGAATCAGAGGCTTCTATGGTTAATTACAAGGGCTATAAAATCTATACAAATAACTTTAGTGCTACTGTAAAAAAAGAAGTTGATAATAGAATTAATGAAGAGAAAAAAAATAAAAAAAGTATTGGATCAAAAGCAAATTCTATTGTACTTTCAGATGCAAAACCAGGTCTTATGGATTATTTAAAAGACTTGTTAAATAAGGGAAAGATAACTAAAGAAGAGATAAAAAAAGAATGGAATCTTTCCAATGAAGAGATAGCTAAGCTTTAATAAATTAGGCTATAAAATAAGAGGAGAACATAATGCCTAAAAAATATTTCATTATTTTATTATTTGGTCTAATCTTAGTTAGTGGTTGCTCAGATCAAAATAAAGTCAATATTCAAATATCAAAAAATGAAACAATTGTATATGGTAACTATGAAAATGGAGAGTACTATCTTAATTTTGCTGATCAACATTCACTAAAAACTAAGGAAAAGGTAAAAATAGCATCTGCATGGACTGATATTATTCAATATCAAGGCAACAAAATATGGATTCCATTAGTTTACAAACCCGATATGACTAACGGAGAAGACCAAGTTGTAGTTATTGACTTGAATAACAAGAAAAAGAAAACGATTAAGGTTGGAAATTTCCCACACTATATTTTTTTTAATGGCGAAAATACTTATGTTATTTGTGAAGAAGATGGTGTAAGTCCAACATTATATCAAATTGATAAAAATTTTAACTCCCGTAAAATTAAAACAATTAAAAATGGAGGCTTAATATTTGATGCAACCTTTGATGGAAGACATATATATCTACTAACCAATCATGTGGATGATAAAAATGTTTATCCAATGATAAATAAAATTAATTTAGATGGAGAATTTACAATACAAAGCATCACTAAAGAAAACATCGGAACTAAAGGCCTATTTTACACTAATAACAAGTTAATCATTGGTATGCAGGATAATGATAAAGCCACTCTAGGTGTATTTGATTCAAATACACTTAAGAAAATAAACACTTTAAACTATAACAATAATATGGTCGGTCAAATTTTACCTTTAGATAAAAATATGATTGCAGTTACAAATTATTCAGAACTTGAAACTTTCGGAAACAAAATATCGATTATTAATATAAAAGACAACAAAATCTTAAAAGAGTTTGATTCTAAAAATTTTGTTAGCAATATAAGTTATATTGATGAAAAAATTTATTCAGTTGATAATGATAATAATACCCTCGTTATAATGGATAAAGATGGAGATATCATTAAAAAGAAAAATATTTCTACAGAAGTTTCAAATATTTATAAAATTTCAAAGGAAGAGTAAAGCTAATCTATTTACTCAAATTTCTCTGTTTTTCCATTATGTTCTTACTCCTAGCGACAGCTTGAAAAAAGCTGTCGCTACATATATAGTCATGATCCCCCTTTTCACGCATATATCTAAAACTATTAAATCCATTTCCGTCCAAATAATCATTTATTTTTCTTCTATTAGTAAACTGAAACTTTTTATTAGATTATCATAATACCAACACTCGATCTTTTACAATTGCTGATAATACAACTCCATTTTTCAATTTGTTAAAATAACTTTACTAACCTTTTAGGAGGAATTCATGAATCCTATTCCAGATCATTTAAAGAAAAATTTAGATATATTGTTCGTAGGCTTCAATCCGAGTATTCGCTCTAGTGAGACAGGCCATCATTTTGCTAACCCCAATAATCGATTTTGGAAAATATTATTCGAGTCGGGACTCACTCCAAAAAAATTTCATCCTGATGAGGATTATAAGCTTCTAAACCTAGGTTATGGAATGACAAATATTGTTTCTAGACCGACGAAGGCTGCTGATGAAATAACAAAAGAAGAGTATCAAAAGGGAAAAGAAATACTCAAGAAAAAAATCACCCAGTACCAACCGAAAGTTATATGCTATGTTGGTAAGGGGGTTTATCAGGAATTTAGCAAAAAGAAATCCATTCCTTGGGGTTGTCAAAATGAAGCTGTAGTACCTGGAACGATTGATTTTGTCGCCCCTTCCTCAAGCGGACTAGTCAGAATGAAGCTAGAAGAAATCATTGAGATATATCGGCAGCTTTCGATTTTATTGAATGAAATTAATAATTACAATTAATAGCTTATAACTTCATTTGTAATGGGACAAGGAACCTGTCCCCTTGTCCCTATCTAAAAAGCTTTGGATGTGGTGATAGATTTCGGTTGGTCGTTCTTCAGGGACTGCATGGCCGGTTTCTTTTAATACGATTAGCTCCGAATTTGCTAAGTCTTGATTGAGCTGTTGTCCTACTTGTAGGGGCATTGATTTGTCGTGATCTCCCCAGATTAATAGGCAGGGTGTTTTTATTTGGTTTAATATTTCTACTGGAAGATCCCCTTCACGATGGCGAATCATTCTTGTAAGTGCTTTGAAGATTTCATTTTGTAAAAAAGGCTGTAAATAACCATCGATCATTTCTTCATTAATTAATGCATGATTAAAAAGTGTGTCTTGTAGATTTTTCTTCACACCTGTTCGTGCAAACCAATATTTCAAAAACATATGGAAATATGGGATGTAGCTTGAAAGAATAAGTGGCAATTTTGACCTCTTCAAATAGGAAGAACTGCAAATCAAAATTGCTTTTTCCGCTAGCTCATTTCTTCGATGAAGAATGTTTAATACAATTTGCCCCCCCATTGAATGACCTACAAAAATCATTTTTTTCAAACCTAGATACTCTGTTAATTGGATGACTGTATCAGCTAAGTTACTATAAGAATATTTATAACGATGACATTTTTCACTTTTTCCAAATGGTGGTAAATCTAATGATAATACTTGAAACTTCTCTTTCAAGAGAGGAATTAAATGGCGGTACGTAAAGGTAGAAGAAAGAAATCCGTGTAATAGAACCATTGTTATCTCCGCAGATTGATTCGGATAAAGTTCATAATAAACATTAATATTATTGATTGGCTGATGCCCATTTATTACATCTTTCTCCACTATTTCTTCCTCCTGACTTTATCTCAAAACTATTGAGCTTAATATTCCCCAATAATTTTTCTATACAACATAGAAAATAAAAATCAGAAAATAGAAATAGTAATTACACAATTTATTGTTTTGTAATTTTATTGAAAGCTTTTACTGAAAAAATATTTTTACATTCTTGACGTTCTTCACACATTCACAAGTCTTTCTTTTCATTTAGAAGAAATGTTAAACGTAAATATGAATTTGAACTCTTATAAAAAGTTGGTTATGAGAAATATTTAAGTTCCTCTTCTTCTATCCCACAATTAAATGATAACTTCAAAGCTATTTTATTTAAATCGTTTAGAATAATCTCTTAAAGAAATATGTTGATTTATATCAATCTACTTGAAAACCAAAAAGAGAATTATATCGCTTCATTAAAATTAAAAATTCGAAAATTATTCGATATTTTTCTAATTTTGTATCTAAATTGTTTCTTATAATGAAATTGGTAAGTAGTGAATGTCAATATTGGACAAATTTATCAAATGTTTAAATGATTTTTACAGATTACGTTTTTTTCTCAATTGCATCCAACTGGATGTAATCACTTGTATGAAATTTACAATGAAAGACAAAAGTTCTTTTTTGTCTAATTATAACGGAGGTTCGATAATGACTGCAAAAGCACTAGTTGATTTAAGTAGTACTGCTTTATACATTTCCTTTATTATTTATTTGCTTGCGATGATCCCATTTGGATTATCCATAAAATCAAGAAAGAACATTTTTTCAAAAATAGCTGTTTTGATGACAATGATTGGATTCATCTTTCAATTAGTATACTTTGCTACTAGATGGTACGTTGCA
The DNA here is from genome assembly GCA_018333075.1 of Heyndrickxia sporothermodurans. GTDB lineage: Bacteria > Bacillota > Bacilli > Bacillales > Bacillaceae_C > Heyndrickxia > Heyndrickxia sporothermodurans_A. Next base: position 304,016 of record BORH01000002.1, read on the forward strand.
GGGCATGCCCCGGTTAGTAATCTTTATGAGTTTATGACATTCTTTGGAATAATGCTAGTTGGAAGTTTCTTAATTTTTAATTTCTTGTATCACCAAAATGTTGTCGGTCTTTTTGTACTTCCATTGGCATTAATCATTCTCGGTTATGCCAATGCATTCTCTAAAGATATATCACCATTAATCCCAGCATTACAAAGTAAATGGTTAACGATTCATGTAATAACAGTTGCATTTGCAAGTGCTGTTCTATCCATTTCATTTGCTACGAGTGTAATTTATTTACTGAAAAAAATAGATATTGAACGCTCAAGTTTACAATCCTTTTTTCTCGAATTCATTATGTATCTACTTGTAGTTATACTGGGTTTCATTACAATAACTACATCATTTAACCTAGCAGGCTATTCAAAAAAGGTCCAATTTGAAAACAAACAATCTCAGGTAGAGATATATGAATATAAATTACCAATTATAGTAGCTCCAAAAGATTCAATTCTTCAAACGAAGAACAGTTCATTAAAAGAAGAAAATATACCAAATCATATTTTTACAGTTCCAAATCTAATTGATGCTCAAAAATTAAATACGATCATTTGGTCATTTTTAGTTGGTTCAATTTTATATTTATTATTCCGTCTTTTTAGCCGTCGAAAAATCTCATCCTTGCTAAAACCTTTGACGAATAAAGTGAATCTCGTTTTAATGGATGAGATTACCTATCGTGTCATCATAATAGGATTCCCACTATTCGCTCTTGGTGGACTCATTTTCGCCATGATATGGGCACAACTTGCATGGTCCCGGTTTTGGGGATGGGATCCAAAAGAAGTTTGGGCACTGATTACATTCTTATTTTATACAGCATTTTTACACTTAAGATTAAGTAAAGGGTGGGAAGGTGAAAAAACTTCATGGTTAGCAATCATAGGATTCGGAATTATCGTTTTTAATCAAGTTTTTGTTAATCTAATTATTTCCGGTCTACACTCTTATGCATAAGGGACAAACTGTTCTTCAGCTTGTAGACAAAGTCTAAAAATAAGACTCAATCTGCAAGCTTTCTTTAAAAAATTTGGGTGAAAAGAGTTATTTTGCGAAGGTTGGGTAAATTCGAGTAGCTGATATTGGAGGAATGTATGACAAATGAAACTGTAAATGAATGGTTAAAAGAAAATGGGTTATCTGATACTGATATTGATTTTATTGAAACAATTTTGACTTTCACATCTACAGCAAAAATGTTACCGCCTAAAACTGATGAAATCAACAATAAGTTTCAAACTCTCTTTCCAGGAAGGAAAGCAAAAATTACACCATATTTAACCTATCAACAGTTCGAAAAAGTATTACAAGATAATAATTTGTCTATCGATTCGCATGATCTCTTAAATAGATTTCGGTCACAAGGCATGTGTGCGGAACTCTGTGAAGAATTATTAAATAACAACATAATAAAATTTTTCATATATTCACCGGAGGTGTGAAACTAGGTAAATGATAAATATTAGCTATTATTGTCTTGCAGATAATGAAAATTGTTTAGAACTAGAAGTCTTTAAAAGTTTACATAATGAAAATTTCCGAAATTCTTATAACCTTCATAGCGAAGATAAGTTAATAACACATTTATATATTAAATCCGAGTCAAGTACTCCATTTTCTCAAAATGAATTAGTTGACAAAGAGCTTAATAAAGACGGAGATAACGCATTACCTTTAGTAATTATCAATAATGAAATCATCAAACGTGGTGATTTACTTACAGTAGAGGAATTATCAGATCTTCTTGGAATTGGGATTTCTATTCAATTAGACGAATAATTTTTTTGCCAGGCGATAGCCTGGTTTTTTATTATTAAAATGTTAAGTAACACAAACTAAAAAACCTCTATATAGAGCTAGTTCTAGTTTATCTATACTCATAAACTAACCAATCTTGTTCATATAGTTGAAGTATAAATTGTACATGACCTTTTTGAGTAATTAAAGTTCAATAATTTATAAAAAAGTCTGATCATTTAAAACAAAGATTGAAGTAAAAAAGTTTGATGAAAATATCTATGTTATAGGGGATTTCTTTGCTCAACAATCGGGCTAGATTATTGAAGATAAGCGACCCGATAGTTTAGTAACTTCAACAAAAAAAGCGTTAATCCTTCGATTAACGTCACTGTTTATTTAAGTACATTTTTTTACAATCAGTTTGAAACCTAGCTTTAGTTTAACTCATGAACAATCTAATAGTATTTCTATTTTTATCTATCTTGATTTTCATAATATGCTTCATCCGCATATTTCTGGTCTGTTCCTTTAAGATAAGCTAGGATCATTTTCGGACGTTTAAGTAAAACCCAGTCTCCATGTATATCAAACTTTCTACTTGAAGTTATCATCCCATTTTGAATCGTCCCGTATTTTTTCCCCTTCTTTTTTCCCCACTCTTTTAATCGTTTAGCGAAATCTGCATCTTCTGCCATAAGCATATCTTCATTAAATCCCTTAATCGATTTAAAATCCTTTTTGTAGCACCAAAAGATTCCCACAGAAATTGCTCCATATTTAAAGAATAGTGGCCCAATTAATAACAAAGTTGAAACAAAAATTCCTAAAGACATTCTTTCAAATTTTCCTGTAACTCCGCCGCCAATGTACTTTCCAGTGATTAAGTACTCCTCTACCTTAGACAACACATGTTCGTTCATCTGTGTATCTGCATCAATTGTAACGATGATTTCACCTCTAGCTATTTCAACACCTGCATTCCTAATTTTAGAAAGGTTTTTATCGTTATTCTTTATTATGATACATTTATACGATTTTGCAATTTCTTCCGTTCTGTCTGTACATCGATTTAACACAACAATGATTTCAACTTGATTGTTAAATAATTTTGAGGCTTTTGAAATAGATTCTAAGCATTTTCCAATGTACTTTTCTTCATTATGGGCGGGTATTACAATTGAAATTTTTATATCCTCTTTATTTTTATCTTCTGAAGAGTTCTTCTTTTCGTTCACACAATATCTCCCCCTTTAAATGAAACAATTTATATTTCTGTAACTGTGACTTGAAACTAACAAGAGTGAATGATGTGGTAATTAAATCAAATTGGAACTATAATATTCACTTCCTAAAATTTACCTGATGAAATTAAAGCCTATAACAAACACCGCCCTTATTCGGAATATTATTACATTATTAATTGTATGAACTATTACAAATTTCAAATTAAACAATCGGGCGTGATTGTGGAGCAACTTAGATAGGAAATGATCAATCTTTTTTCCAAAACACTCTCATTTCTATGATCGTTTATCAAGGCTATTAGTATCATTTTGATCAAACTATTTTTTTAGCAACAGTAGTCTTATTAAATGTATTCTGAAAATCCTTTAAATCTTTAACATATTGCTTTATAACAAGAGGATCCGATTTGTATGAAACAGTTTTGTAGACACTAAAAAATGAATAAGGATAAAGCCAAGTCATTAATAATATAAAAATTACAATTAAACTTACCAAACCTAAAACGATTCCTTTTATTTTAGTCAAATTATTTCCTCTTTTTTCTGTATATAAATATTGAACAATATAGTAATATACAACCATTTTATCAGAAAATTTCAATATTGGAAATATAAATCAAAAAAGTGTTATCTAAAAATAGTAAAGAAACTACACCCCAGCTATTATTCAATATATTTTTATCTTTAAAACACTGGCTAATAAAAATAGAGATACAATTGTTAGTACAGTGGTATAACATTACCTGTTGGTTTTAAGAAATAAAAATAATAACCTTTAGTCCCTAAAACATAAACACTCAAATCGAATAAAAAAATCAGAGTTAAAAGTATTATCAACCTTTTTGGGATCTTAATAATCATATACATTGTATTCTTTCTCCGTTTGAAAGCTATCACTATTAGTCTAAAAAGAAATAAACGCCTCTTTAGAAGAGGCTCAAAATACAAAAAATTACTCCCAAAACGAGGCACCATTTGATTTAATAAACTTTTCTAACCATTGTTCAACGTTCATTTGAAGAACCATGTGCTCGTCAGGATCATCACTATCAAAATATATAAGATAGTTACAATTTCCTTTTTTAACTTTATTTAAATCAATGATTAAATGACCCTGCAAAGTTCTGTAATAGCCAATTGAATACCATCCATCTGAAAAGTAATCTAAGTGATTTTCAATAATTTTATCAATAGAATACAAGTCGAAGCCACATCCGTACTCATCATTAAAAATGTCAATACCATTATGGACTAGTAGCAACTTTTTATAATCTTAAGGTAAAACCCAACCGTAATTTTTCTCAAAACTATCAAGTCTTTCAATACATACAGGTTCATTAAATGAGCATGTAACTTCACATATATCTCCCCATTGATCTATAATTGTAGTTTCTAAATTTTCATCAAGTTTTTCTTTTAATTCCACAAGTGTAGAGTAAATGGTTGAATCATTATTATTCATCTTTTCACCTTACTTTTTAGAAGGATTATAACAGTTCACTAAGAAATGAAAATTCGCGTTGATTTTTAAAATAATTGGATGGTAGCTCTTATGTAAATCTATTTATATTTTATTTTTCATTAGCTATTGGTAGTTTTACTTCAATTAATGTTCCGCTTTTACTACTTGTAATATTCATTTGACCATTATGGCTTTCGATAATTTGAAAACAAATGGTCAAACCTAATCCTGTTCCTTTCTCTTTTGTTGTATAAAAAGGTTTACCTAATTGCTGTAAATGCTCTTTTGGAATCCCACCACCTTCGTCAAGGATACTTATCGTAATATGATTTTTGTCAAATTTTTTAACTATTACTACTATTTTTCCACCTTTAGGCATTGCTTCGATAGAATTTTTTATAAGATTAATAATAACTTGTTTTAATTGATTTTCATCGCATGTAACTAATGGAATATTCGGCTCAATTATTGTTTTAATATCAATATTATTTAAAATCGCTTGTGTCTGAATAAAAGTAATGACTTGTTCTAATAGTATCTCTACATTTTTCCGGCAAAATGTTGGTGATTTTGGTTTAGCCAGTATTAATAATTCATTTAGGATCATTTCAATCCTATCAATTTCAGACATTATAATTTCAAAATATATCTTTTTTTCTTTCCATCCTGTTTCTATAAGCTGAAGAAACCCTTTCATTGCAGTCAATGGATTTCTAATCTCATGTGCAATCCCGGCTGCTAATTGTCCTGCAGTTGTTAACTTTTCTGATTGCAACATAAGTTCTTGTGAAATTTTACGTTCACTTATGTCTTTCACCATTACATATAATGCCTTTTTACTTTCATGGATAATTGGAAATGATGTAATTTCTACATCAATAATATTCCCGTTATTTGAAATCCACTGTTGCTCCATTTTTGATGCAATCTTCCCTTGATTTACCATTGTCATTCTTTCTTTTACTAGATGATGAAACTTTGAATCGATAAAAGTAAATGGGGACTTTCCTACAACCTCTTTCTTAGATTTAGCCCCAAGAAGTACTAAACCCAATTTATTGATTTCTACACATCTATTATCCATAACAATTAATGTCGCTTCTAAAGAGTTCTCAATAATTAACTTTTGACTCTGCTCGAACAACTCTTTTTCTTTTTGATATTCTTTGTATTTCGTAATATTTTGTATTTGAATATGATAAACTATTGAACTTTCAATTTTATGAATACACGATATACTTAATAATGTCCAAATGACTTCTCCTTTTGTACCTCTGCACCGTACTTCAATTTGATTTGTACTTTCTTCAATTAACAACTCATTTAAACAATTTCTTACTTTTTCAACATCTTCTGGATAAATGATCTTTTTTAAGTTGTGGGGAAGTCTTTGAGTACAGCTAAAAAGATTATAAAAAGAATGATTTGCTTTAACTATATCCCAATTTAGATCTATTAAAGCATTGCAGATAGGAGAAGAGTTAAAAGTTTTTTCGAAAAGCTGATCTTCTGTTATTAACACTGAAGTATTCCTCCTTAATTCATACATAAGAGCTACCAATTTCTATTTTCTCTTATTTTTTCTATTATTAACATTATTTCGAATCTAAGAAATACTTATTTTATATTATTGAGATGTATTCTTTACTTACTTTATGATATTTTTTGTAAGTACTGTTAATGACAGAATTACAGCTTTTTAAATAAAAAAAAAGCCCAATATTTCGATTCGATTATCGAGATATTAGACTCTACCTGATTACTTACATCTAATAAAATCATAAAAAACTAGACTTTAACTATTGTTTTTAATTAAATCTATACAAATGTAGTTTGGAACCAATAAAAACTTTTTCAATTATCCTATAGACTATATCCCAATCTCCACCAGCTAAACCACATCCAATACCATAGGGTAAAGCAATTGAACGATCTGTTTCATTGGCTTTATTTCTCAAACTAAAGAAAGCTTCTTCTAGTGCTTCATAATCCGTTTGTCTTTTTCCTCTTCCATAATTAGCTTGACCAAAAATATTTGCGATTATTTTACCTTTAGAAGTTTTCACATATTGTACAGTACCTAATAAATTCATACCTTGTTCTTTACAAAGCTGTTTATATTCTTCAAAAACAGTAGGATAATTCATTTTAATTTGTTTAGCCAATCCTGCTCCCATTACACCCTTACAATTTACTTGATGTCCTATAATATCCTGTTGTGCTTGAAGAATATCGCCTTCGATTATTCTTATCATTTTTTATTCCTCCACAAAAACACTTTGGTTTTTTCTAATAAAAGTATGTTTTATGCATCAATTGAGGTGTTCTTCTGACGTTTTCTAAATAAGAAAAGGATAGCGAAATTTTATTAAAAAAATAGAATATTTGTTAGAAACATAGAAATAAATATACAAGTTACATATAAAATCGGCAATAAGAACCTGTCCCTTAAAGATCATTTAATAATACGATTTCTCCAGTTACAGCGTGGATGCCGTATTCACTATCTAGTTTTCCACATAAAATGAATTGTTGATTTTTGTCATCATATACATAGGTTGGTTTTAATTCAATCATGTGTTTTAAACGTTCATATGCAGTTTCCTTTTCTACTTTAATTGGATCAGTACGTTCATAGCTATCATACAATTCAATTAAAGGCATGTTGTCCATGTAATTATGTACCTTAAGAGTTTTTGATTCAATCATGATAAGTAGTTTTCTTTGGAATATTTGATTACTTTGTTCAAAACTCCTTAATGTCGCATAAATATATCCGTGATCCCGATGAAGTGTTCTAAGGACCCATTTCTCTGAGTCATTTGGATATACTTCACGTAAAAAATCGTCTACTAAGCTCTCACATTGTTTCTTTTCCACATCAGTTATTGGCATTGCATCTGGATGTGGTTCAGACGCTAGTGCTTGCTCAATAGTAATTTCTTTTTGAAAATTTAATGGAATTCTTTCAAATTTATTTTGTTGACAGCAATCCTGCCACTTCAAACGCTTATCGATTGTTATTTCTCTATTGCTTTTTAATAAATCAAAAGGGATTGTCGTACTCCCGTTATTGGTAATAAATATTTCTTCTATCCCGTATACAGGTATTAACTTCTGATCTTTTTCAGATGGAAATTCTATCAACTTCAATTGATTTAGTATGATAGATTTAACACTTTCAGGTTTTAGAGAATAGTTTTCTATCTTTACCTGATCCTTAGTTGGGAATGGGTTATATACTGAATAATGAAGCAGTCTCCCTTTACTATCACATTCGATTTCTATTTGCCCTGATGGAGATACGGAAGTTCCATTAATAACTGATTGAAAATGAACTCTATTCTTCTCCTCGGTCGTAAGTATAAATTGCTCACCAAATTTCAAACCAGTTTCCGCCTCAATAAACTTTACCGTCTCATCTAAACAAAACGATTTGAAGACGGGTTCGGTAACATACGTATTTCCTCCAACAAAAATAATGCTTTCGGTCTGACCTGTATGAATATTTATTTCAATAGCTGCTGTACCTTCAGGGTTTAAATCCTCTTCTATACGTTCATTAATATGCTGAGGAAACCATTCCATTGATAGATGGTATTCGGTTTCATTGTAAATATTTATCCTTCGGTATATATGGTACTCATATAAATGATAGTTTGTTAAATTATATTTTTCCTTAGTACGATTAACTATTTCTTTTATCTTCGTATGAATATGAATTACCTCCTTAACTATTTCAAAAAATGAAAATCTATCCTTATTATACATTATTTAGGACGATGCCATTTCACCATATTACGATCAAACAAAGAGAGAGTAAAACTGCCAGCTACTACTAACTGAAAAGGTAGTTAATTATGTAATCATTGAAATAAAACTGGGACAACGAACCTGTCCCCCTGTCCCTATAAAATATAACTGAGACAAGGGAACTGTCCCTAAAGCATTAGGATTTCGCGGATGTCGTCTTCGGTTAGGGTTGAGGATGCTTTTTCTTTTGTGTCGACGATTTCTGTTATTAGATGTCGTTTTTTTTCTTGTAGTTCGTTCATTTTTTCTTCGATAGTGCCTCGGGCGACGAGCTTGATTACTTGTACGGTGTTTTGTTGTCCTATGCGATAGGCACGGTCAGCTGCTTGGTTTTCAACAGCTGGGTTCCACCACGTATCATAAAGGATGACCGTATCAGCACCGGTTAAGTTTAGTCCAGTTCCCCCTGCTTTTAATGAAATAAGAAATAGATTACGTTCACCGCTATTAAATCGATTGCAAATTTCAATCCGTTCCTCAGAAGGTGTTTGTCCATCCAAATAAAAATATGGAAGTCCTTGCATTATGAGTTCTCTTCCAATTAAATCAAGCATTTTTGTAAATTGGGAAAATATAAGTACCCTTCTACCTGATAGTTGGGCTTCCTTTATTATTTGTAAAAGTTGTTGGAATTTAGCCGAACCACCTTTATAACCTTCAACAAATAGCGCTGGATGACAGCAAATTTGCCGCAGCCTTGTTAACCCTGCTAAAATACGTATTCTATTTTTTCGAATGGTATCCCGATCTAAATGTTTTAATGTATCGTGTCTTAGCTTTGCCAAATACGCAGCATACAGCTTTTTTTGATCGGGAAGTAAGTCAACTGAATCGGTTGACTCAATTTTTTCAGGCAGCTCCGATAAAACATCCTCTTTTAATCTTCGAAGCAAAAAAGGTTGTACCCTTCGCGAAATGGTTTTCTTTGTTAAGTTGCTGAATTCTTTTAGTCCAAGAAATAGTTCGGGGAACACAACATAAAAAATGGACCAGAGTTCCTCTAATGAATTTTCAATTGGTGTCCCTGTCAAGGCGAATCGATGCTTGGCATGAATCTTTTTCACTGCTTTCGCTGTTTGTGTTATTGGATTTTTAAATGCCTGTGCCTCGTCAAAAAAAACCGTATGAAAGCTTTGTTTTTCATACCATTTAATATCTCTACGCATCAGAGGATAAGAAGTAATTATTACATCAGTATGTAAAGCTTCCTTTTGTAATCGACTTCTTTCTTTCTGACTACCATCAATGACTACTGCTTGAACATCTGGTGCAAATTTCATCAGCTCATTAAGCCAATTATACGTTAGTGACGATGGACAAATAATTAAAGCTGGTCGTTTTTTATTTCGAATATCATTAAGGACTGAAACTATATAGGCTATACTTTGTAATGTTTTTCCAAGTCCCATATCATCTGCAAGAATTCCCCCAAATCCAAAATGAGCTAATGTTTTTATCCACCGATAGCCGCGTTTTTGATACTCTCTCATGATAGATTCTAAATTTACCGGTACATCAAACTCCATACTTCCTGGATTTTTTAACGTCTCTAAAAACTGGCGGAAGGATGACTCGATTAAAAACGTCCCTTCCTTCATTGAATCTAGATAAGGAATAGCTTTAATAATAGGAAGTTCAAAGCTACCTTCCCAATCTTCATTTTGAATAGGTACTGCTTTAAAAAAACGTTTAATCTCTTCAAGTTCTTTAGTCTCTAAGGAAAGGAGTGAACCATCCCGTAAGCGATAATATTTTCTTTTTTCCTCTAGCGCAATTAAAATATCACGAATATGCTTTTCTGGAATCCCATCCATTTCAAAGGTAAATTCTAGCCAATTCATCCGTTCTTTTTTTAGCTTCACCCTAATTTGTGGACGATTATTTCCTTTTGATATTCGATTTCTTACCGCTGTTGTAGCATACACTTGTACAAGCTTTTGCAATTTCGGTAAAACATGATATAGAAATTCATATTCTAATTCCTCATTATGTAAAAAATATCCCTCTTCTGTCTTCGTAAACGAGCTTTGATCCATTAGCTGGAGAATTTCCTCTTCCTTCTCTACATCTCTAATAATCATGGAGCCTGTAAGAAATTCTCTATTTTCTATCGGATTAATAACCATATTTTCATAATGGAATTCAAGCCCCGCAAGTAAACGATTCCTCACACGATCTAAGTAGAGCTTCGCTTTTAAAGGGGCTTTTCGAAAATGCTCTGCCATCGTTCCATTGATATGAACCTCACCCAGTTTCCTTAAACCTGGAACAACTTTTTCAATAAACAAATGGATTTGATTGTTAGAAAAAGATACTTGGTACGTTTTTGAATCATCAAGCATTTTTTTTAGATCAAACAGACGATTGCTTTCTTCGCTTTTTAATTGAATCCATTTTCCATCTGCAAAAACTGAATGATAGGGATGAAATATGACAATACGATTCAAGCCAGAAACCTGTAACCGATACTCTTTCCTTTCAGCTCCTGAGAGATCGAATTGTAAAGGCAGCCTTTCCTCGGAAATACGGAGTCCATCTACCATTTTTCCGTTAATCTCAAGCTTTACAGAAGAAGCATTTACTAATAGAGGAACAAGTCTTCCCCATGATGATGGAGGAATAAGAATCATGTCATCACTAATTGTGTAAGTCAATTGGTTATTGTGTTCTGTAATAAATACTTTTTCATCTTGAACGACTTGAATTAGCTCCTGAATTACTGCATCCGTATTTGTTTGAAAGCAATATATACTTGGATCATATGTAAAAAAATTCGTAAGTGAGTATGTCTCACCCTTTTTCACTTGTATTAGAAATTCCCTAAGGTTCGGGATATTTCTTGAAGCAATTTTCATTTGAATTCCCATCAGATACCCACGTCCACTTTCAATTGGTCGACAAAGGAATTGCGCATCTAATAATTGACGATTTTCAAAATGCAATTGATGACTGCTTGATCGTTTTGAACGATCATTAAAAATATTCAACAAGCCTTCAGTTAAGGGATTATTTGAATCGGATTGTGGTTCCATTACTGTAATAGTTGGTTTTCCCTTTCGCTGATGTTCTGCAATTGCCATTAGGACAGCCGCTATATGCTGGCAGTCCTTTTGAAAAGATGCCAATATAGGGCAACTGCACTTCGTGTATAAATTACCGTTTTCTTCCTTAATAAGGACGATAAAATCCTCGGTCCCTTTAACAATTGCTTCACATCTATTCAATTGTAATTGTTGAAGTGATACTTTATTTGCACGAAAAAATGCTTCACCCCTTTTAAAGGAGATCATTCCGCATCGATCGTGTATGATTTTATTAGTAATTCTTAAATTCAAGGGTCTTACTCCTTTCTTGAGGAACCTATCCAAACCAAGAAACGATTTATCTGTTTAACTATTTTATAATAGATAGTGGAATGATACCAATGGTTTGGCCGACATATTCCGGCAATTGACCGATATATTAGTGAAGGTGACCGATATTTACAACTATTTGCCCGATATATTGATGAAAAGCATAAATTTTTGGGGAATTCATTTGGTGGGACAGAGGGTCAGGTTCCTCGTCCCATTTCTAAAGGAAAATAAAACGCTGATGCAAAAATGTGGGTTTTAGGGTGTAGGTGGATAAAACACATCTATTTTTCTGACATTTATACGCAATACAACTACAATAAGGATGCAACATATGATTTTTTGCATCCTTATTGTTTTTTAAATGAATCGTAACATAAATGATATGGCTAAATTCTAATTCTTTGATTATTCTTCATAACTACATACAAAATCCTACCCCTATTTCATTTGTATTGTGGTAAGTATTTGGTTTTTATCGATTTCTCCAATTATTGCAGTGGTAATTGTGGATGAGTTATGCTTTTTCACTCCACGTACTTTCATACAGTAGTGTTCGGCATTAATTAACACGAATACTCCCTTTGCATGTAATTGTTCAAATAAATAGTTGGCCACCTGATTAGTTAAGCGCTCTTGTATTTGTGGACGAGAGGCAAAGTAGTCTAATACTCTTGCACCTTTAGATAAGCCCATTACTTGATCACCTGGTAAATATGCGATAGTCACTGTTCCAACAAATGGTTGAAAATGGTGCTCACATAAAGAACTGAATGGGATACCCTCTATAATGACTAAATCTCTTGATGAACTGTCATCTAATGGAAATGTTGTAATTTCCGGAGGCTTTGAAAATAATCCGTTACAAGTTTCGTTTACGAGCATTTTTGCAACTCTTTGAGGTGTGTCTTTTATAGATGGATCATTCAAATCCAACCCTAGATCTTCTATTATCCTAGCAAAATGATTTGCAATTGATTGCCGTTTTCCTTCTAAATCTAATTCTCTATGTTTATCTACATCTACTTGATAATTTTTACTCATCCTATACTCCTCGCTTATTTGCCCATACCAATGCATGCAGCTGAGGTAGGGCTCGAACATTATTCATTTCTGGATCCTCTATTACTTTATTCCATAGCCAATCAAGAGATTGTAATAAACGGGAGGAGATATCCCCTTCCACATATGGATTTGCATTTCCTACAGATACATAAAAATCAATGCCCGGAAAACGTTTGTGAATCATCTTAGCATAGTCAAAATCTTCATCATTAAAAATAACGACTTTCAAACTTATTTTCGTAGGATCTAATAATTGAATGATTTGATCTAAAATCGAAAGATCCGTTTTCATACCACTGCTAGGTGGCTTTGGACTAATTGTTAAATCATCAACAAGAACAAACCAATCTTGCCATCTGCTCCCTTGTGTCTCTAACCCCACTTTGCAATCATTCGCATGAACTAAATCGATAAATTCTGACATTGACTGACCAATTAATGCGGGATTTCCCCCACTTATTGTCACATGGCTAAAATTATCGCCACCTAATTGCATTAATTCCTGAAACATTTCTGTCGGAGTTAGTAATCTGATGCTTTCTTTTTCAGACCCATCCCAAGTAAAAGCAGAATCACACCAGGAACATCGGTAATCACAGCCAGCAGTACGTACGAACATAGTTTTCTTTCCAATCACCATGCCTTCACCTTGAATGGTAGGACCAAATAATTCTATAACAGGTATTTTTCCACTACTCATGACTGAAAACTCTCCTTAACTTTAGGTCGATAAACAACATAGGATGTAGGTGTTTCACGAACGATTACTTGGACGCATCTTGGTTGATTCGCTAATCCTTTTAGATATTGTACAACTACTTCATATATCGTTTGTGCCATTACCTCAGTTGAAGGAGGAACTTCCTTAAATTCAGGAAAATGATTTAATAATTGATGATCATACTTCCCATGAACGATTTTTTTTAAGTCGCTAAAGTTCACTAACATTCCCATATCATCTAGTTCATTTCCTACAATCGTTAAATTAACAAAATATGTATGCCCATGTGTAAAAGCACACTTCCCAGCCTTTTCATTAGGAATATAATGTGCCGCAGAAAAATTCATATCCTTGTTTAACTCGAATGGATATGAATGTGGGAATGGCTGTGGGTAAAACTGTTGTAACATATCATCAGCTCCAATTATTTTCATTCATTTTCGTGTACTTAAATAATCTTCAAGTCCCCTTTTTCTTAATTTACATGCTGGACATTCTCCACAACCATCAGCGATGATTCCGTTATAACAAGTCAATGTTTTTTCACGGACGAAATCAAAGGAGCCAAGATCATCAGCAAGCTTCCAAGTTTCTGCTTTATTAAGCCACATCAATGGAGTATGGATAACAAACCCCTCATCCATCGAAAGGTTCAAGGTGACATTTAATGATTTTATAAAGATATCACGGCAATCAGGATAACCGCTAAAATCTGTTTCACATACACCAGTTACAATATGCTTCGCCCCTACCTGGCTTGCTAATATTCCTGCAAAAGAAAGGAATAATAGATTTCTTCCTGGAACAAAGGTTGAAGGAAGCTCTCCATCTACCCCATCTTTTACGTCAATATCGTTCCTGGTTAAAGCATTGGGAGCCAATTGATTTAATAAGTCCATATCTAAAATATGATGCTTAATCCCTAGCTCACTAGTAATCTTTTTAGCACATTCGATTTCTGTTTTGTGTCTTTGATTATAATCAAACGTTACTGCGATTACTTCCTGAAATCGTCGTAATGACCAAAATAAACAGGTACTACTATCCTGTCCACCACTAAATACAACAACCGCTTTTTCTTTTTTCAAGTTTAAAACTCCTTTTTATTTGTTGTAGTTGGATATACTTTCCAATAAACAGGACTTACAGGTCAACTACCCAAAAAAAAGGTAGGTGATCCCTGCTGTATCCCTAAAAAGAAACTTTGCAGAAATCAACCTACCCTCAATTAAATAAAAAATATAAAAAAGGCTTTGTTAATCATCATTAACATAGCCAAATAAAAAAACAGTACAACTAAAAAAACGTACTGTCTCATTAGTTTTTTAAAGAGGGTAGCTAGAACCTCTACCGCATTAGCGGATTTGTATATAATTTTTAATTATGTCCTATCATTTTGAGAAAATATACTCTTATATAGTAGCACGCTTTTTGTCTAGATAAAAGACCTTCTTATTAGTTAGTTTTAATTTTCACCCGATAATGCCTCATCGATTTAGGCACCCCTTTTAATTCGAGTACTCCAGCATAAACTAACTCTCTAATCCTATATTCCAAGAATAGAATATTGGCAGAAGGATATGATTGTAATAAATCACCAATTAGTTCTGCTGTCAAAATATAATCTTTTACTTTTTGCTGTGCATGCATCTGCTTGATTGTATCTATAATCATTGAATCATAATATGGTTCAGGAATGGACATAATATCATTCTTTTGATAAATGTGTAGTACGTCCTTCGATTGGGAAAGTGCTTCCCACTCTCTTTCAAAATGAACACGTTCCTTTTCTGTTAAAGGGGTACCTTTATGCTCTTTATACATCATGCGAATTTTTTCTGGATAGATTTCAGCTGTATACATGTGATTCTCAAGCTCTTGCCGGTAAAAAGAAGTATAAAGTTCGGAGGTATTGAATAAAAAAATATCATTTTGTTTATTTTTTAGAAGATATAAAATAAATCGTAGGCCAATTTGTTCATCTGCATTGTTTGCAAACCAAATATGTATAGGAGCTGATCCAAATATATCTTCTATTTCAAGCAACGCGTTGGCGAAATTATTTTCGAATGTATAATCATCGTTCCCAAAATTAATACGATCATTTAACCATTCGTTTCGAAAGACTATCCCTTCTTTATGTTCTAACCTCCAAATCGGCCCAATTGAAAACATACCATCCACACCAATAACCGTTT
Organism: Heyndrickxia sporothermodurans; assembly: GCA_018333075.1. GTDB lineage: Bacteria > Bacillota > Bacilli > Bacillales > Bacillaceae_C > Heyndrickxia > Heyndrickxia sporothermodurans_A. The sequence continues at coordinate 319,654 of BORH01000002.1, forward strand.
TCGGATAATCCAAACCAACTCTTAAACACCCAGCTGCAGCCTCAGAACATACAATATGAACAGGTTCAACCTTATTTTGAGTTAAGCTTTGTCGCTGTATTTGGATTAATTTATTTATCATTTGAAGCATTTGATTTCTATCTTCCTCATTAATTAAGTAACTCCTGCCTTGTAATGCTTCATTTTGCTGATGATGAAACGAATCAAAATCATTTTCATCCTCTATCTCAAATGTTTGCCATTCTCCATGATGAATGAATGTTTCTAAAGTTAAATAAAAATCTGTTTCGATTTTATAAACAAAAACAACATTTGGTTCCAAGAAAAAGTAAACATACGGATAATTTACTATCGTTTTCATCTATTCCTTCCCTTCTTATAAGCTTCTTCTCTATAAATCATACCATTATTTAACAAGCGATAATAAAAAATTCCCTTTCAGCATGTGTAATATTTACACGAAGTGCTTGAAAGGGAATTTTTTCATTATTCCTTCACAAATTCTTTTGTACTTCTAACGGTGTCGATTGGTCGAACCATATTTTCTATTTCTTCTCTTTTCGGTTCTAAGAATGGTGGTAAGGATAATTTTTCACCGAGAGTTTCATATGGCTCGTCTCCCATAAAACCAGGACCATCAGTTGCAAATTCAAATAAGATTTGTGGTGCAACCCTAGCATATAAGGATTCAAAGAAATGACGATTCACATAACCAGAAGTATGGAATCCAAAGCCTTCCATTCGCTCAATCCATTCCTCTAAAACTGAACGATCCTCTACTCTGAAGGCAGCATGGTGGACAGTCCCATAACCTTGTCTTCCAGGAGGAAGCATAATGTTATGTTCAACAATAACTTGGGCACCATTTCCTCCTTCACCAACTTCAAATAAATGAAACGAACCTTCTTTTTCAATTTCCTTAAATAATAGGACTTTTTCCATCATTTCTTTGAAGTAATCAAATTCAGCTATTCGAACAAAAATTGGTCCTAATCCTATAATTGCATATTCGAGTGGAATGGGCCCTTTTTGCCATGGTGTACCAGCTTCAACCCCTTCATTTTTTTCATCTGATATTAATTGATAATGCTGATCATCAAAATCAACAAAAGAAAGAGTTTTTTTACCAAATTGCTCTTGAATGCCGCTATGCTCGACTTGTAAACGATCAAAACGTTTTACCCAATAGTCCAAGGCTGCATCACTTGGTACACGAAAAGAGGTTTTAAAAATTTCATTTGTACCATGACTTCCCTTTGGAATACCTGGGAAATCAAAGAAAGTCATATCCGTACCTGCACTACCTTTGTCATCCGCAAAGAATAAATGATACGTCTGAATATCATCCTGATTCACTGTTTTTTTAACTAACCTCATCCCAAGCACATAAGTAAAAAATTCATAGTTTTTTTCCGCACTACTTGTAATAGCTGTTACATGATGAATTCCTTTTAAATGATTCATTTATTATTCCTCCGATAAAAGTAATATTAAATTAAATATCTATTTTTTACTATTGAAAATTAAACTAAATTAAATTATCTTGAATTCGAGATAAATGTAACATAGAATCCATTAGATTGTCAATAACTAGGATTCACAAAATTTCTCTAAATATCCTTTACACATCATCTATGACATTCATAATGAATATATTTAAAATACAAAAAATTACCTCACTTAATTAGTGAGGATATTAATAGAAAAACTTTATTTTTTTATAACCACAGTATCCTTCTTTTCGGTTAGCGCATCAGAAAACCCTGTTAGCATATAAGCAATATAGACAATCCCCTCTTCAAAGTCTTGAAGTCTGATAGATTCATTCGGTGCATGAGCTTTTGATCCAGCCCAGCCTACACCTGTACTAACGATAGGTAGGCATAATTGTTCTCCAAAAATATACATAGGACCTGTTCCTGCTGAATTAGGAGCCAATATTACATCGTTTTTATAAACCTCCTTAGCAGCCTGTATAACATGATCAATAAATGGATGATGAAAACTAGATCGGTAAGCTTTTTGACCATTAATTAGTTTTACTTCAATATCATCGAATCCATGGACTAGTAAATGCTTCTTAATACATTCGAAAATATAATTAGGATCTTGTCCAGGAACTAGTCGACAATCAATTTTAGCCATCGCTTTTTTCGGTAATACAGTTTTTGCTCCTTCACCTGTATATCCACTTTCTAAACCACATATCGTCATCGTTGGGTGAAAAACCATTGCTTCACGCGGATCAACACCCTTCCTCGAAGTAATAAGCGCTCTCTTTAATCCATATAATCGAGCAATCGCCTTTTCATCAAAAGGTAAATTTGCTACCACTTGTTTTTCGCTTTCAGTTGGTTCTTTTATCCCATCAAAAAAACCATCCACCAATATTTCATTTTGTTGATTTTTCATTGTTCCTAATGCAAGAACCAAACGCCAAGCTGCATTATCAACATATGCTCCGACAGAGGAGTGCATATCAATCTCAGCTCCAATACACGTAAGCTCCATATAAGCCATCCCTTTTATTCCTGCTACCATGCTAATCCTATCTTTATCGTCTTTTCCACCAAATTCCCAAATACAAGCATCAGCCTGAAACAACTCCCGGTATTTTTTTAGATATGGCTCAAGGTTAGGACTGCCAATCTCCTCTTCGCCCTCTATTAAAAATTTAATATTACATGGTACTCCACCCTCTACCTTTTGTAATGCTTTTATTGCACTTAACCGTGCAACTAAATCACCTTTATTATCCGCTACCCCTCTAGCAAATAATTTCCCATCTTTTATCGTAGGTTCAAAAGGATTAGAATCCCATTCATTTAATGGCTCTGGAGGCTGTACATCATAATGATTATAAAAGAGCAAGGTTTTCGAAGCGTCTCCTTGGTCTCCTGCAGCGAAAAATGCATAAACTACAGGGTTTCCTCCGAGATCATCTAATACCTTCACCTCGCCTTTTAAATCTTTAATCATTGCAACAACATATTCAACTGTTTCTGAAATAGATTTATTTTGAGCAGAGACAGTCGGTATGCTTAAGTACCCTTGTAAATTCTCAATCGATGTTGGCAAAAATTCGTTAACAGCTTTCTTAAGCTTTTCAAGTTGGTTCATATTATATCCCCTTCCCTATCCTTTCTATCATTATAATTTCTACACACGAAACAAACTTCCTGTCAAAAGTTAAATTATTTTGAAGTATATAAACATTTAGTTTACATAATAAAATTATATTTTAGTTAAGTTTTATTTTAAATAAAAAAGCAATCGTTAAAAACGACTGCCTATACTTAACCAAAGCATTAATATTGAGTTTTTGCCATGAATTCCTCTATTTCCTCAACAGAACGGAATATATCTTTAGTTAACACCTCATGACCATCTTCTGTTACCAATACATCATCTTCAATTCGAATTCCGATACCTTCTTCTTGAATATAAAGACCAGGTTCAACTGTCAGCACCATTCCTGGTTGGATAATTAAATCTTTATAGCTCCCTACATCATGTGTATCTAAACCAAGGAAGTGGCTGACACCATGATAATAGTATTGACTTATTGCACTCTCCTCTTGTATTAACCCTACTTTCATACACTCTTCTGCTAAAATCTTCTTCGTTAGTTCATTTAGTTTAGCAAATGGAACACCAGGTTTAATCAGTGCTGTTGTTTCACGTAGTGCCTTTAATACGATATTATAATAAAGCTTCTGTTTATCTGTGAATTTTCCATTGACCGGAAAGGTATAACTAATATCCGCACTATAGAAATCAAATTGGGCACCTAAATCAAGAAGGACTAGGCTGCCATCTTCAACAATTGCATCATTTCTATCGTAATGCAGGATTGTACCGTTTTGTCCACTTGCTACTATCGTAGGGAACGCATAATCTTTAACACCTTCTGATTTAAGAACAAAATCAAAATAAGCTTCTAGTTGATATTCTCTCATCCCTGCTTTTGCATGACTCATTAAATTCTTAATACCATCTTGGGTTATGGCAATTGCTTTTTTAATCTTCTCTACCTCTTCAGGTGATTTATAAACACGAAGTTCACAAATAACTGGATATACATTTTTAATTTGTAGGTGTGGATAATTTGTATGTACCTTTAATAGAAATTGTTGTGCTTTTGTTGTTGCAGTATTCAATTCTCTTCTTTCCAAATCTAAATATAGCTTAGTATCCACCATTGAATTTGTAAGCTGGGAAACAAATGAATCGAACTGATCAATGTAACGAATGTTTTGAATTCTCGACGTTTGCTGCGCTTCTTCAATAGAAATTGTTTTTCCAACCCATTTTTCTAATATTGGATCCGATTTTTGAATAAATAAATATTCCTCAACTTTTTCTTCATTTTTAACTGCAAGAAATATGATTTCTGATTCATCAATGCCTGTTAAGTAATAAAAGTGTCGATTGGGTACAAATTTATAGCTCTCATCTGCAGATTTTTGAGGAGCTTTCCCAGCAAATAAAATTAGAATTGATTGATCCTCTAGCTTCTCATATAAACGATTTCGATTATGTAAGAAAAAATTTTGTTTCATTTCTTCTCCTCTTTCCCCTATCTTTTTTTATATACAATATTCTATAATTATATCATTTATCTGAAATTTCATAAATAAATTAGCCCACTTAAATCATTCTAACATAACCAAAATTAACCTTAAAAATAGGCATACCAAATCATTTGCGATTTGATATGCCAAACTCCAGGTTGCTATTATATTTTTCTCCATAATAAGTAAGCTATTTATAAATATAAATAACTTTTTCTATTTGTTCCTCGTTTTTACTATTGACGAATATCAAACCACCAACGATCTTTCGCATTTAAATCCTCAGTTTCACCTGACCCAGTGTAATGGAAAGCATCAAGGAAGATTGAATCCAATTTATCCTCATCTACAAAATAACCTAGGTTAACCTTCATCGTTTGTCCTAGTTGGATCCTGCCAATATTATAAAAGCTTTTCCCACTTCCGTGAGGTTCTAAATAATCAACGTCACCTGACATTATACTTTTTTCGTCAATTCCATCTTTTCTAGCATAGTTCCATGCATTATTTTCAGATTTAAGTACTTGTAAGGATGGTTGCATGTAAATTTCGTCTCTTTCCTGTTTACCTATATTTTTAACTATTGTTGTCAGGTAGACAAATTTAGTATTAACCGATCTAGACTCTACCAACTCTGCAATTGAATCCTTACCATTTCCCTCTGTATATATATCCTGTTTATAAGGTAACAATTTCTTTGTCCGATCGATAGCCTTATTCATACTTAGTATTTCTAGCCCCAGTTCATTAAAGTTCTCTTGTTTAAGACCTTTGATTGAATCAAAGACTTCAACTTTCTCTATAACAAATTCAAGCTTATCAAGTCGGCTTACAGTTCCGGTAACCATCTATGTATATTGGAAACTTTTGACCTACACTAATATAGTTGTTTACTGTCTTTTTTCAAAGGAATAACTTTGATTTCTGTTGATTCATCCTCATTGCCAATTAGTGTTTTATCATAATCTGCTATAAAAGATGCCTTTTCCTTTGATGTAGACCTGTTAATTCAATAAAAAGGCTACCTTAAAAGGTAGCTCGGTTCTTAAACTATTACGTACTTTAGTGGGAGATTGATATCTAGGAAATGTATAAAGGTTGTTAAAAAACATACTCTTTATCCCTTATTTTATTCCCCATATTGTTCTAATGTGTTAATGCATGATAAATCGAATAATCTACTTCGCCCGATATATTTTTCATAGCATTTTCACTTAACTTCAATGCCATTAAAAGTTGCTCATTTTATCGTTTTAGGGATAGGTTATTTGGTTTATGGCTGTCTTCGGACCCCCTATACCAGACTGTTTATGTAGACTGTCAGAGCTCACCGGGTTCTATACAAAAGAGTTTAAGGGGGAGAATCGCCCCTGAAGGTTTTGATTTTTGCTATAATGACCACTATGTAGCTTTAATTTTTAATAAATAGGGGAGTGGCATATGGAAAATAACGTTTTTGAACAGATGGCGAAGAGATATGATACAGAAGACAGAATTGAATTAGCTAAAGTTATAGTTAAGGAAGTAAGACCTGAATTACGAAATAGTAAATCAAAATCTTTAATAGACTATGGGAGTGGTACTGGTCTAATTAGTTTAGAATTATCAGATTTAGTAGATTCTATTTTATTGGTAGATTCATCTAAACAAATGTTGGAGGTTGCGAATGCTAAAATTTCTCACAAAGGAATTTCCAACTCAAAAGTGCTTTATTCAGATTTTACTCAAGAAACTCCTGAACTTAAGGCAGACATAGTTTTAATGTCTCTGGTACTTCTTCATATTCCGGATACAAAAAATATTTTACAAGAATTGTTCAACATATTAAATAATGGTGGCAAGCTAATTATCATTGATTTTGACAAAAACGATAAAATACAACATCCAAGAGTTCATAACGGTTTTTCGCATGAAGAACTGAAAAAAAGATTATCCGAAGTTGGATTTAATTCAATTGAAATTAAGACATTTTATCATGGTAATCGTATATTTATGAATCAAGATGCCTCAATGTTTATATCCAGTAGTATAAAGTAATATCTTTTTTTTATTCTTAGTTCACACAATCTCTATAAAAGAACCACTCAAATCAAGGGGGGGCCGAAATGTCATTAGTCTATTTTATTCCCTGTTGATGTGACTGGTTCTTTGGACATTTTTGGTTAGTTACACTGTCTGTTGTTGATCGTTTCTTGGTGTTGTATTTATTTATTGGATTAAGGTTTCAAAATTATGTATATGATGATTATTTTATACAAGTTTCTTGTTTAACTAATTGCCCCCGTTTGTTTAAGTACAATATTTCACAATCTTCAATTTCTAAAATTACATATTTTTACATTTCCATCTTACTTAACTTTTTAGGATTATGGACTTGTAACCACTTTTCAGATTCATTTACAATCCAACTTCCTATCTCATCTAAGAAATCAATTATTTCATTTTTATCAGCAACTGGCTTTATAGCATATTTAAGCGCTTGTTTCATCTCAGCTTCTTTCTCTGGATAATATTTAGAAAATATCTTATATGCTGGGAATAAATCTCTTGTATACTTATTTTCTTCCTCTATGACAAGTGCAAACCCTGCCCTAACTATGATTTTCATAATCCAAACACAACAATCTAAAATATCTTCGATATCATTATTACCATCAAGGTCTTCTTTTGCTTGCTCAATTTGACTCTTTAGATTGAAAAGGTGTTCGTTACCAAGAGTTTTATCTGCTTTATAACTAGGTAAATATATGCTTAAATCTTCCCCATATACGCATACACTATAGGTCTTAATCATAAACGAAATAATAGAAAACCTTGTAGTTTCTAAAACATCATCAATATGATAGAAATTAAACTCCACTCCAGTTACATTGTCGAATTTTTTATTCAATTCTAGTTCAGACTTGTTCACCCATTTCAAGTCTATATCATTAATATCTTTATTCGTAATGGCAATTGTATCTAAATCTGAAACACCATTTATTCCCATTCCACGAGGAATCGAACCCCGTATATATACGCTATGTAAATCTAATCCCAAATTGGTTTTATAGTGTTCGGTTGCTTCTACTATTATCTTTAAAAATTCAGGTTTAACCTTCTTTAAACTTGAATCATTTAGTATATAGCCATTATCATCTGTTGGACAAACGTGTCCAATGTTTTTAATATTTGTCAAAGTATCTCTCCTCTATTCTTGCTTCATTAACCTGCACCTATAGCTTAAAATGCAATTTATTTTTCATATCTAAATCACTATCAAGCAATGATTTCTTATTCTCTTTAATTCCATACTTTTTATCGATAAATTGACCAATCACAGACTTGTTAATTCCAACCTTAATGTTGTTGAGAATTAATAGACCAACAATCCAAAGAATAATAGAAAAACTAAAGAACCGACAAGCTAATAACTCACCCTAAAACAACCAACATATTCCATATATTTTATCACAAAAAACATCAGCCTTACTCATCAATCCTGCCCGGTTAGCACAATAAGAAAAAAGCCACCGTTAAAGGTGGCTGAAACTTATACTTTTGCCCGTGTTCAAATTTCAAGTAACTTATTCGTTGTATAACCTAGACAATAGGTTATACGTTGACTTTACCTCCCAAGTTTCATATGGAATAAAATACTTTGATTTCATCGCATCAAGCGTCCGAGACTTTTGTTGTGGGAGGGTAATATATTGTTCTATATTAGATTCGTTTAATCCAATAAATCTAGCCTCTTTTATTTCTTCAGTTTGAATTTTTATTTCTCCACTAAAATATTCAGCTTTAAAAACAACTGATAAAACATGCTTTGTTGCATTAAAATAGACACCCGTAATACCAACAGGACGGATTACAATCCCTGTCTCCTCTAAAAATTCTCTACAAACTGCCTGTCTAAAGGTTCACCAACTTCAACATTTCCACCTGGCATTTCCCAAGTATCAGAACACCAATGAGTCCTAAGTAATAAAATCTCATCTTTTTCGTTCTTTACTAGAGCAGAAACTGCTTGTCTGTTTTGGTGGTTCATAATCCATTTAGTAACACCTCATATATTAGATTCGCCAACATCCAATAATTTCCTTATTCAACTAAATTGCCACGTTGTTTAGTAACTTTAACTAAAAAGCAAGTGTAGATCCTTCTTCGATTAACACACCCTTTAGCTTAAGAACATTATTTCACAATCATTTCGGTGATATTAACAAAAATATCAAAAAAAAAATTCACATCAACACGAATAAGACATTAAGTAAAGTGATTTTAATCATTTTTTTAAAATCAAGCATAATATTCCAAAAATGAAATAAAGCAATCTCGTATGAAGGATTTACGTTTAGCGTGACGCTTTTGGCGGTTGGCACACATCACATTTACGTTGGTGATTATTTTTAAATTTCGTAAATGTTTTTTCAAAATTGCTACCACATGCACATTTAAATAGTAACTTTTGAGAAAATCCATGAAATTCCGTCGTTAGCAACTTACTTTCCGAATTGTTCTCAACAAACTCTTTAATTTTATCGATTGTCCATCGTTTATTCATTTTCTTACACCTCCATATTTTATAGCTAGACGGAGGCTTTTTTGGGCATCCGTTCAATTATGAGCTAAAGTGGTAATTATCCTAAATTTCTCATTATAACATGGGCCGAAACACAATTAAACAGATCATTATTTTGTTTATTTTGCTATCCTTTTTAGTCCTGATTAAACCACAGTGGATCTTTGTCATCAACATCGCCATTATAATTGATTAGAATCTCATCTCCTGCTTTTATATCCTTGAAAGCATAGAAGTCAAATGTGTGATTTTTAAAATTAATCTCATAAATTGCATTAGGTTCATAAGAATGGTTAAACAACATTCCATAACCAAGAAGGATCGCAGAATGATTTACCCCATACTCAAAAGCGTAATCACCGAGTATGGTTTGCTCAATGTATTGATGCTGGTCGTTTGGATAAGAAATGACAGGTGCTTCATGTATAAGCTCTCCTTTTTTGATGTCACATGTAGCAAATACTCCTCTATTGAATACTCCATCACTTAGTGGAGATGTTTTTACCTCAATCATGTTGTTCGCCTACTCACTTTTAAAATTTTCTTTCTAACTGTAACATTAATTTTAATAATAAGCTCTTATTATTTTGAAAAAAGACTCTCTCAGATATATTCACCCCGTACTATTCTAGGATAAGTACCCTATTTAATTAGTTTTAGTTCTTTTACTCGGTTATTAACCAAACTATTGCAATAAATAAAATCATACCATGCTTATTATGGAGTAGAAACAATAGATTATTATCAACTACACAGAATTTCCTTTTTCACTAACCTGTCCCCTGTTAGCTCAAGTAGGAAATAGATTTGTTTTAAATCCTTCTGTTTAACCTAAGTAACCATACGTTGAAAAATAAAAGTAATATTTCAACGAAAGTATAATAATTTGCAAAATTTTTTATTTATGTTATGATTATATAGAATTATTTTTGTTCGGTGTATAGGATAGTATGAGTGTCGACTTTTCGTCTTGATGATCACTGTGGGCAAGGATAGTAACACATTGTGTGTTTACACACACTAGGAGGCAACAAAAATGGAACAAGGTACAGTTAAATGGTTTAATTCAGAAAAAGGCTTTGGCTTTATCGAACGTGAAAATGGAAACGATGTATTCGTACACTTTTCTGCTATCCAAAGTGAAGGTTACAAATCTTTAGAAGAAGGTCAAAAAGTAACATTTGACGTTGAGAAAGGTCCTCGTGGGGACCAAGCAGCTAACGTTCAAAAAGCTTAATCTAAATATAATCATGCAAACAGGCCTTATTTAATAGGGTCTGTTTTTTTTATGTGTTTCTGGATTAGTCTAAAATAAACTACCTACTTAACGAGCAAGTAGGTAGTTTATACAAATACTGTAAAATGATTTAGAGCTTAACAGGTTAAATACAGTATAGCAGACAGATTAATAATTGCTGATCTTTCATCCACTATTCAAAATGTCAATTTAAATATTTGTATATTTTCTCTTCAACTAAACTGCTTCTTCAATCAATATATATTTAAATAATCCCCAATTGAAGTGATACAAAGTTTGATGGGATATGGAAAAAGTGAAACACTCGGATATATGCTGAGTTGAGTAATCGGTTTAGGAAGGAATTTTATCAGAAATATTTCTACCAAACTAAATAGGAGCAACGTCTAAGTTAATACCGTTGCTCCTTCAACTCTTGCCCGCCGTTAGCCATCCATGAAGCATAACTTCACCACAAAAAATGAAAGTCTGACTTCGTTCTTTCATGGTAGTTGAAGAAAATACTAATAGTTTTTTTCTAAATTGTGTTTTTACCGATTAATATATCCAAATCAACAGTTATTTGAGCCGAATTCTTATTTAAGAAAGATTTTACTCGTTCTTCTGTTGTTGACCAAGTTAATGGAGTCATTTGAATCAACCATTCAAGTGAAGATTTATTAAAGTTCATGGTATAACTTAATCTTGAACTTTCTACAAATTGAAAACTCTCAATAAATCTCTCCACAGTCCCTGAATTAGAGTAATTTTGTTTTTCTGGTTGATGAAAAAGATGTTCCCTTAACTCTTTTAACAATCTTAATTACAACCGAAGGTGATTTTTATAAACCATTAAACCATGCAATTGCGGAGCCGCAACTACAACTCCTTGTTTCGCTCAAGCACCCGTTTATTCAACAAAATAGGAATAATTGCAACCCGTTATTTCTCCCATAGCTCAACCAGTCTACCTTCAGGATCTTTAATCCAAATAAACTTACCAAATTCACTAATCTCTTTTTCCTTTACAAGAGGTACACCAATTTGTTCAAGATGCTTAATAGTCTCGTTTAGATTATAAACTTGGAAATTTAGCATCACTTGCTGATCTGTTGGGAAATAAAGGTCATCTTCAGTAAAGAAAGAAAAGATAGTTTCATTTCCTGAATGGGGTTTAATAATAGTCCCATTCCAATTTTCAATTTCAATCTTCAACACTTCACTGTACCATTTTTTTATAGCATCTAGATTTTTAGTTCTCCAAAATATTCCCCCGAAACCTTTTATCATCATAAACTCGCACCCTTCTCTAATTTCTATAAATTTTCGATTAAATTATAAGTTCAAGAAATAAAACAAATTCCTTTTTCAACCAACCTATCCATTTAGTCAAAGAAGAAAAAAGTTTTCATTCAGCAATTCGATATTTTTAATACATTTTAATGATGGTGTTACTATTTTTCAAAGTTAAAACCAATGGTATCGTCTTTTCCACCATACCATTTATCAGCTTTTTCGTCTGTCGTTAAATTGAATAAATTTTTTTCAAATTTCCATTCCATTTTAATTTCCGAGTCAGGTAAACTTAACATTGTTTCTTGTAAAGTTACGTTATTTTGATAAAGTGCAGTCCTTGTTATTGATTCAATTCTCCTATTTTCATATGTATCCTCATTTCTATTATAAGGCTTCTTCAAAAGGTGGGAAAATTCCTCTTCTAGGTAAATCATTCTTCAACTAAACTGCCCGTTACTTATAAAAGAAAAAAATGAATTACTCTCTTATTAAGTAGAGCACAATAAGATGAACGTTGTTTTCCTTTCTTGCTTCTTCCAATGAAAATAGGCGTGGATAAAGAATTGGGAGTGATGTACTATCAGCAAACTACGTTTAATATTTAATAGTTTAGTCTTTATAGTACCTTTAATTGTTGCTATTTAAAAAATCAAAAGAAATTTGGAGAATATATGGGAGTTTATAGAGCAAATTTTATTTGAAGATATTAATTCGGAAACAAGAGAAGTAGCTCTTTACTATTTTAAATGTTGATTCCTCTTCTTTGAAGAACGTACAAAAACTATTAATAATACAATTAAAATAATAGGAATTAAAAATGTAAACAATTGAAAAACAATATCCCCCCGATATTTAAATGCATTTTCTTTATCCTCACATTCAGTCTTTTTCTATATAATACTATTTTTGTATGAAGTTTTTAACTTTATTAAACTCCCTCAGTTTGATAAGAATATCTCTCGAATGCTCACTTATTCGCGGGATATCATAAATTAATTGGATATACAGTTAAATGGAATGAGTTCAGATCATATTGGCTTCGTGAAGGTATAGTTAAATAAAGGAGTCAGATACCACTCCATATTTTACCATTTAATGTACACCTCCACGCCGCCCCTGGAGGTTTCCCCTCCCATGTCTCAACGGGTCCATTGCCCTCTCATTCCTTCGCCATGCCTATCCAAGGGGTGGAGGCGAGTTATGCTAACCTGATGGGTCATCATGCCCTTTTGTTCAATAAACCTGGTATTCCATACATATTTGAAATCAAACGAATAAGACAACATTCAAAATTAAATAATTTAAAAGATACTTTTTATATAACTAACATTTCTTTCTAACCTGACCAATAGCTTAATAACTTCAACAAAAAAGCGTTAATCCTTCTTGTACTGCACCCCTAATATTAGATTAGTGCCTAACATTTGGGGTGCAGTACATCTTCGATTAACGCCAATATAGTTTAATAACCGGATTTACTGATTATATCTTCAATTCATCATATTAAACTACATAGATATAGTTTTTGTTGCAACTGTTTGTTGAAATGCCTGATCATGCTCAACAATAACCATTGTGGGATTAAATTTTTGAATAAGATCTTCAATCTGTATACGCGAATAAATATCAATAAAATTTAACGGTTCATCCCAAATATATAAATGAGCTTTTTCACATAAACTTTTGGCTATAAGCAGCTTTTTCTTTTGTCCACCAGAATAATGAGATATATCTTTCTCAAATTGAATTCGGTCAAAATCCATCTTACGTAGGATGGATTTAAATAACGTTTCATCAATCTTATGCTCTTCAATAAAGTCCGATAACAGTCCCTTTAAATGAGAAGTATCTTGTTGGACATAGGAAATGGTGAGGCCCGAACCTAATTTCATTGAGCCTGTATGTTGTACCGGATTTCCTAGAATTAGTTTTAGGATACTACTTTTTCCGCTTCCATTCTTTCCATCAAGTACAATTCGGTCACCTTGTTCAACTTTAAAGCTAATTGGCTTATTCACAACTTGGTCATCATACTTAATAGACACATCAGCTAATACAATCAATTCATTTGACTGAAATTCCATTGGTTCTAATTTTAATGACTCACTTTTTTCGACATTTTTTAGAAGTTTTGACTTTTCCTCAATAGCTTTTTGTTGCCTTGATTCAAGGTTCTTTGCTCTCTTCATCATCTTTGCCGCTTTATGTCCTACAAACCCCTTATCCAACTTAGAACCCGAATTCGTTGTCCCATTTTTGGAAGCTTCCACTTGATTAGACCAACCTGCTGAACGCTTTGAAGCCTGTTTTAATCTCCCAATGTCTTTTTGTAGACGCTGATTTGTTGCTTCTTCATGCTCCTGCTGCCTATCAAAATTTAACTTCCAAGAAGAATAGTTACCACTTTGAACTTCAATATTTGCTCTATTTATAGATAAGATATGGTCAACGCATCCATCCAAAAAGATTCTGTCATGTGAAATTAAAATAAACCCTTTTTTCTTCCTTAGATAATCAGAGACCATCTTTCGTGCATCAGTGTCTAGATGATTGGTTGGTTCATCTATTAATAGAAATTGACCTTCATTCAAAAAAAGTGCAGCAAGCAACACCTTTGTTTGTTCTCCATTTGATAATGTTTTAAATGGTCGGTACATGACCTCGACATCAACATTTAGATAGGATATTTCACGAAGAAATTCCCAATCCTCTGCTTGAGGGCAAATTTCTTCGATGATTTCATGAGTATACTTGTTTTTATCCGAAACTGGATAAGGGAAATAATTAAATTCTACCGAAGAAGAGATTTTCCCACTATACTCATAATTTCCTAATAATAAATTAAAAAATGTTGTTTTGCCTCGTCCATTTCTACCGATAAATCCAAGTTTCCAATCCGTATCTATTTGAAAGTTCACACCTTCAAAAATATTATCAAAGCTACCTGGATAAGAAAAAGTTAAGTCTTGAACTTGTATCATTGACATGATAATTCCTCCTTTGTATATCAATACTTTTTACTTTTTATACAAAGTCGGTACATCCATCTACTCTTAATTTCTCCGTATAAATTTGATGGATCTTAACGACTTATACGGAGCATTACATGCGTAACAATAGTGTCTGAATTGCTCATTTATTTCCCTCCTTTATTTATTAGATTAAAGTTAATTATTGAAAAAACATCAATCTTATCTATGAGAGAATAAAAAATCCTCCCAATTTGTAATAGGAAGGATTAGTCTTTCACTTATATTAAATAAGTTCTTTTTTGCCATTGGAATCATGACAAATAAAGTATAAACTGATTTATAAAAATGGACAGACTAACCCTATATTTTGTAGTTTGAAGTTATTCATTTCAAATAAAAATATAGTTTAGTTAATCATTGTCCATTCATCAGTCCTCTCATAATTGTAATATTATCTTAACAAATTTTTTTATGAAATACAATATCTGCATCATCTTCACTCAAATGACTGTTTGATGCTCTTTTGATAATTTCCATACAATTGACCACACGCAGCATCTATAACAATTCCAATTGACTTCTTATGGTCAAAATAATACCTGATATTTTAATTTTGTGTAAAAATTAACAACATTACCTTCATCAACTTCTTCGAATCTTAAAGAAGAACTGACGGTTGGGTTATATCTGAATTAAATTTACATGATAACCAACGATGGCTTAAAGCAAACAGCGTAGGATCAGCGAGTACATCTAAGGCATCAAAAACTTGTACATTGGCTAAAGCTTCTCCCATCCCCATAAAAAAAATACTATCAATTGAATGACCTTGTAAGCAAAAATAGAGGATTTGGTCAGTAATTTCATCTGAAGTCAAATTTCTTTTTAATCCAATGTCACCTGTTGCACAAAATTTACATCCAAAATTACATCCGCACTGAGAAGAAATACAAAATGATTCCCTCCCAACTTTATAGTAGAACAAGAAATAGAGCTGTGGTCACAGCTCTTTTGTATATATATTAAATTATAGCATCGTGGTTAAATGGATGATTTTCGTTCTCTTTCTACTTTTTATTCATTTGTACGCTTTTCCAATAAGTGTTTGGTCCATTACTTTTCAAAGTTGCGTTTTTCGGTACCTGTTTAATTATAAGAAGAAGATTTAGTAAATCAACTGATGATGCCATTGAGTTTAGTATTATCAAGAATTTAAATGTTGTTGTTAATAGTCCAAATACACTTAATATTAGTGGCATAATTATTGAAATAATCAAGAAAGGAGCGATTGTAATACAGATATACCTTGATTTTGAAATTTCTTCTTCCGTTATCACAAATCCCCCAAACATGGTAAATCCGACATATGTTTTTTCTGATGAAATAAATTTTGGAATGAAAATTAAATGAAATAATTCGTGAAGTATTAAAAGGAAGACTAGCCAAAAAATACCACTTAAATTAATTGTTATTGAGATTCCATCAAGTGAAAGCCCAAAGTCTCTTAAAGAGATATAGGAAACTATATTTATTATCCCTAGAGAGATGATTGCAGCGACAATCATAAAAGGGATAGATAACAAAATAGCACTTGTTAAATTTTTAGGTTCTTTCAATGGAATCCATCTATCTTTAATTAATTCTAAATGTAACCTTGGATTGCTTTTTGGCAATTTATTTAGTATTTTCATTTTCCTACTCCTATTTTTTACTAAATTCACAAAAGGTATTATTTACCAATTATTTCTTTTTTTCATTTTGGCCTGCTCTGAATGCAGTACTAATGGACTTAGAAGAGGTCAAACCAGACTTAATTATTATTGGTGGAGATATCGTTTCTGGGCCCATGCCTAAGCAGACATTGGAACGAATTTTCTCTTTGACCGATAAGATACGTTTCATTCGTGGCAATGGAGATCGAGAAGTGGTGATAGCTTTTGATAATAAACCCCTTCCATCGACTATGTCCGAAAAAGGGCGCCAAAAAACTCAATGGGTTGCAGACCAATTAACTAGGTCCCATCGAGATTTTTTAAATGACCTACCAGAAACTTTAACAATCAATGTTGATGGATTGGGAGATATTCTATTTTGTCATGCCACACCAAGAAGCGATGATGAGATCTTTACACCTGCTAACTCGGAAGAACGGCTTACAAATATTTTTGCAGATATTCAGCAAAAGATTGTTGTGTGTGGACATACCCATATCCAATTTGAACGTCAATTAGGTACTATTCGTATTCTCAATTCTGGGAGTGTAGGGATGCCATTTGCTGACGATCCAGGAGCTTACTGGCTCCTACTTTGCCCAAATGGTTTTGAATTTCGTCGGACAGTTTACGATTTTAAGTCAGCTGCTAAAGAAATTATAGAAAGCAGAGACCCACAAGGAAATGAGTTTATTGAAAAGAACTTGCTTAATATACCAACAACTACAGAAGCTATTGAATTTTTAGAACGAATGGCAATGCAGAAATGAGTGTTTTTTAAATGAAAAACATATCTTTATTAAATTAAATTTGGAATGTGATTAAACTTTAAAAAGGGGTAATATCTGAATTACTCGAATTTATTATTCCTGATCCTAGGAATCAATAGTTTTATAGAATTTTCAAATCCTTAGTTACACAAAAAGATTTCCCTAGAACCTAAATTAAAGATCAAAAGATAAATAAAGAATCCTACTAAAAAGGTAAATTAATATTTTATTAAACTTCGAGTAATTCTTGATAAAACCCTTTAGCTAAGTAATATATTATAATGTCATTGATCATTTATCGTCAAAAGTTTCCTCCAGTAATCTTAATAATAGTGGTAATTGCTTTGTGAACGAAAAGATCTTCCACCTTTATAGAAATCCCTGAATCATTTCAATTTATCTTCTTTTAGAAAAATCTACTATAATTGGTAATTGTGATATCATATAAGAGGGGCGATGTACGTACAAAGACATTAAGCATTTATATTAAAAAGGAGATTAAAATGAAGAAATATACTTTATATCTATTAATGGCGTTCACTATTGTATTGATGTATGCTTGTTCACACGATACAACACCTAATGACGCAAGCAATGAAGAATCTGTTAGCAATGTTGCTATTAAAATTCCAGAAGATATATTTGATTCTAATAAAAAGAATGAAAATATTAATGAAGATGAAATGAAAGAAAGTATAAAAAATTATTTGGATTATAGTCATGCGTTAACTGAAACTATCTTTTCAATTTATGATGAGAATGTTACTGAATCTGATCGAGAAAAATTACAAAAACTACTAGATCAAGCAAAAAGGAATGATGCAAATTTCAAGGATTTTATTAGTAATAATAATATACCTGATGATTATAAAAAACCTTCAAAGGATATCAATGAATTTGTTTCATCAGTAATGGCAGTATCATTACAACTAGATGAAGAAATTGGTAAAATATTCGAAAATGGTGATTTAACAGATATATCAAATTTTTCTTCAAAGCATTTTACTAAAGCTAATGGAAGGAAGCAAAAAGAAATCGAAAAGTTTTTGAACAAAAAAAATATTAAAACCACCTATTTCGATTAATAGTGATATACATAAAGAAATTAAAGGATATATCATATATACCCTTCAAAGTAATCACTAAAAAAGTGTCACTTTGAAGGGTATTTTTTGTGAAGGACTATAAAATTTTATATTTAATCCATGTTAACTAATTAGAGCAATGTCTATGTTAATACCGCTACTCCTTCAACTCTTACCCCCTATTGTTTAAATGTATTACTTCACAAACTCTATTAAAATAATTATAAGTATAAAAATAAAAAGCCTTATTACATTTCTTATATAACAAGGCTTTCATTTTAATTTAAATATAATCTCTGTTAATTCTGAAAATGACTAATAAAATTATTTAATTTATTATTTTTAAAACTGTTTTAAACTCGACCTCTACGAGACCATATTACAATAGGTATAAGAAGTAATGATAAAAGCCCTCCACTTAAAGATAATGTAGCATAACTTGTATTTGCTACTACCATTCCCGAAAGAGCACCGCCAGAAGCCCCTGCTAATGCAATAAAAACATCGAGGGTTCCTTGAATTTTTGCTCGTGTTGAAGGCTCTGAAGAATCAACTATTTGAGCAGTACCACTGATTAAACCAAAGTTCCATCCCAATCCAAGTAAAGAAAGAGCAATCACTAATAAAACCATTGAATCACTTGGTGCTAATGCTGCTAATACGCCAGCGAATAACAATGTAATTCCTGAAGCTATACTCATTGCTGTTCGACCGATTTTATCAACAAGAACGCCTGTTACAAGCGAGGGTAGATACATTGAACCAATATGAAATCCAATAACAATTCCTACTTCAGATAAACTATGCCCATGATGTTTCATATGGACCGGTGTCATAGTCATAATAGCAACCATAACAATTTGAGTCAGAACCATAACTGTTGCACCGACCATAAGACCGCTTTTATTTCTTGCTATATTTACGGAACCTGATTTATTATCATACTCTTTTTCTTGCTTATATACTGCAATCCTTTTGGCAATATCTAATGGATCAGGACGCAACATAATAAAAAGTACAATACCTGCCAAGATAAATGCTGTAGCTGATAAAATAAATGGCCCTGCAAGAGAAGGTACTCCAATAAATACAGCAAATTTACCCATAATTTCTACTAAATTCGGCCCCGCAACTGCCCCGAATGTTGTCATAACCATTGTAGTACTGATCGCAGTTGCTCGCTGTTTATTGTTTGCTAAATCAGTCCCTGCATATCGAGCTTGTAAATTTGTCGCAGTTCCTGCACCATAAATTAAGAGGGATGCAAATAATAAAATGACACTATTCAACATGGCAGCAATCACTACGCCAATTGCTCCGAGTCCACCTACAATAAAACCAGTCGATAAACCCGTACGACGTCCATAACGTTGTGAAAGTTTTCCTACAATAAAAGCTGCCCCTGCCGATCCCAAAGTAAATAAAGCTGACGGAACTCCTGCATAGGCATCTGTTCCAAGCATTTGTTGAGCCAAAAGAGCACCTACTGTAACCCCTGCCGCAAGTCCTGCTCCTCCAAATATTTGTGATAGACTCACAACGAACAATACACGTCTATATATTTTTTTTAGATTTTCTGGTGAATCTATAAAACTCTCAATAGAGTCTTGTTCCTTAGCCAACACTTATAAACACCTACTTAAATTAATTTTTTCATCTTTGAAATTAAAACGTAACCATACGGTCAGCCCATTCTACAACCTTCACCTAATCATCCATTGTAGAAACTGGACATGAAGAAGTTCTTCTAATAATCTCGATTTTAAACATGTTCCACAAGCCAAGAGTTCCCCATTAATTCTTCAAATCTCTGCATTTCTTCCTTAACTTTAATCCTTGAATGTACAATGTTTTCACATTCAACAGCTTCACCCTTTAGAAATATTTTTGACTTCATTTTCTTTCTTCATTGCAGTATTTGCATACCTAAAAGCATTCCACGCTTTCTCAGGCTCTTTGTTTCCAAAATTTAATACCTAAATCCCCCCATTTAATTATTTTGCTATTCTTTGCCATTCAATAACGCCATCTTCCAATCGAAATGCATTAATTCCTTTTGCCTTCAATATTTTCACTGCTTCTGCTGACATTAAACAGTAAGGTCCTCTGCAATAAGCAACAACATCACTATTAACCGGTAAAGATGAAAGCTTATCTTCCAATTCTTCAATAGGTATTGAAACAGCACCTGGAATATGTGCCTTTT
Source organism: Heyndrickxia sporothermodurans (assembly GCA_018333075.1). Classification (GTDB taxonomy): domain Bacteria; phylum Bacillota; class Bacilli; order Bacillales; family Bacillaceae_C; genus Heyndrickxia; species Heyndrickxia sporothermodurans_A. Next base: position 340,070 of record BORH01000002.1, read on the forward strand.
CATATTCTTCTCTCGGTCGTACATCCAGTAGTAAGACCTCACCTTTATCCATTCGAGTGATAAGTTCTGAAAGCGTTACTCCTTCTATGCCAAGTTGTTCATTTAAAAATTCTTCTTTTATTTGTTGAACTTGAACTAGCTGCTTTTCTGATAAAGCATGAAATGTAGTTAAAAAATCAGAAATTACATCATCAGCTAGTTCATAAATAACAAAGTTTCCTTCCTTTTTAAAATCAACTAACCTTGAATTGAAAAGAGTTTTCAAGTGTTGAGAAACATTAGCTACTGACATAGCTGTACATTTTGCTAGGGCCTCAACAGACTTAGGACCTTGTGATAATAGATCAAGAATCTCCAACCGTTTAGGACTTGATAAACTTTTACCTATCCTTGCGAACTCTTGATATAATAAATCCTTTACATCACGTTCATTAATCATTTAATTTCCCCTTTTCAACTATTCAATTAATCTATTGAATAGTTGAATTGTAATTATAAATGCAATCATAGTCAATTACTTTATCTTGAACAAACCTACTTAATCTAGTTAGTTCAAAAAAATATTTAATTTCTTTATAGATTTTAATCGACTTTATTTTTAATTTTCACTTTATACAAAAAGACCGTTCGGATTGAATCTTTTTATGTTTCCTTTTGAACTAAACTGCCATTCAGCTTAGTAACTTCAACAAAAACAAACATTAATCCTGCTTGGATAATGCAAAAACACCATCTACAATTCGGAGAGTATACTACACAGTTTCTAATATGACCATATTAACATCTCCTTGAAAACCTACCAAAAGCGAACCAATATTAAAAGGAAATCCCCAAATTCTCCTGCCCTAATTTGATACTAATAGAACTGTTCTAATCATATTCTTATAAAAGAAAACAATAAGTAGAGGTGAGAAATTAGTTGATAAAAGTTAAAGTTAATTTACGGCCCATAGTTAGTAAGATAAATTTACCCACTGTTTTGAAAACGACTATACTTCCGGGTGACTCAATTGAAAGATTATTTATTGCAACCCAGGTAGGAGAGATCTTTTACATTGGAAACGGGGGGTTAAGGACTTTTTTAGATATTCGCCCGCGAATTATAAAGCTAGGTACTTCTGAACCAGGTGTTTCTGGTCGAGGATATGATGAACGGGGATTGCTGGGGCTGGCGTTTCATCCCCAATTTTATTATAATGGTCTTTTTTATCTTCATTATTCAGTAGCTGGAACACAAGGTCCAGGTGCTCTTTCTGAACATTTTAAACCTAACCCGTGTGATCCCGAAACCTTAAACCTAAGATGGGTAAATAGAGAAACACAATATGATCATATTGATACAGTGGAAGAATGGATTTTACAACGAAAAAGTCAACCTCAAAAACGACGGACATTACTTAACTTAAGAAGACCATTTTTTAATCATAATGGTGTCAATAGCTTAAACTTTTCACCTGAAACCGGAAAACTTGTTTTTACAACTGGTGATGGTGGAGCAGGCTATGATCCATTTAATTTAAGTCAGGATGATTTGGAGATATTCGGTAAAATAATCGAAATTGATGTAGGGAAGAATACATTTATCAATAATCCACCCGTAGTCACACGTTTTAATGAGCTTCCCGCACCTATTCAGGAAATGCTTACAGTAATTGCCAAAGGGGTTCGCAATATACCAGGCATATCATTTCAAAGGTTTGGAAATCAGTATTTCAAATATGTGGGAAATGTCGGACAGGATTTGGTAGAGTCGGTTTTTTCATTTGTTCATTATAAACCAATACCGGTTACTCAGCTTATTCAGGCTTCTTTAATGAAATCTAAACCTAACCAAGAAGGATTTATTAACCTTGGCTGGCGAGGGTGGGAAGGTACATTTCCTACTTCGTTTATAAGGGGCTGCTCTGAAAATCCGACTTCGGAAGAGAAAACAATTGCATATTACAATGAAGCAATAAAAACTTCAGTGAAACGTCTTCAGCCTCTAACTAGTTATTTTCATAAAGATCCCCGCCCCGAAAAGTTTGGAGGAACTGCACTTACAGGAGTGCAAGTCTATATGGGGAATGGAATCCCCGGTTTAACAGGTAGCGTAGTGTTTACCGATCTTGCACAGAATAAAGAATCCGGGCCTCCTGTTAGAGGGGTTTTAGCCTATACCAGGGTAAGAACAGATTGTAAACTAAATGATTTTAGTGTGATAGAAACCGATTATAAGTTGGGGTCTCAATCAGCATATTATGTTAGTTTAGGAGCGAGTCTGGATCAAACCAGACTATATTTAGGGGTTTATGGCTCTATGAAAGTGACTGATTTAAACCAAGGTACAGTTTTAGAAATTGTTCCATGATTTATACCTAAAAAATTCGACTTAATACCCGATAAACCTCTTTCTTACAAGAGTATACTAGCATCATCTCTCAAGTTTTCAATTAATAGCCAAAAATAAGTGTTTTTTAGGTACAAATACAATCAATTTAAAATAGAGTACATACTTTACAAAAGAGCAGCAAAATTAGGAGGTGTTTAGATGAGTGACTCTACTGGAGGTAGTGGTAGTTTTGCCCTGATTGTCGTATTATTTATTCTATTAATTATTGTTGGTGCTTCATATCTTGGAGGAAGTAGCGGCGGAGGAGACCCTGTATTTATTGGTGGATTTTTCCCATTCTTTTGGTGATTTTTTTTAAGTTGATCAATGCCTTATATTGTATGTTGTTAAGATATACTAGAAGGAATGGGTCTCCCCATTTCTTCTAGTTTTAATATGATTTTATCCTATCTTTGGAATTATATATCTTAAAAGTCATTAGCAAAAGTTCCCCAAAAATTAACCATTTCTTAAATAAGAAGTGACCTTTTAAAAACCGACTAGAAGATATCATATGTAGTTTTTTATATTTCGTAGCTATTTCCATGTCTTTTTTTTACTGTAACCATTAAAGATTAATTTCATATAATATATCTACTTGGTTCAGCTTAGTTGATCATTATCTAAAGCTAGCTTTTTCTTCAATTCCCCAGCTTCCCAACCTTTACAAACATCTACCCAATCTTTTGCAGCAGAAAATTCCCATAATTCTTCATTTGTTAATTCAATAGCAGAATTAACACTACCACATGCAGGAAAAACAGATTGAAACCTCTTTAATGATACATCAAGATAAGTATCTAACTCGTTTGCTAATCCAAATGGACAAACTCCCCCAATTGCATGACCAGTTTGTTCAAGCACTTCTTCTGGTGTTAGCATTTTTGCTTTAATGCCAAAAGTATTACGGAATTTCTTATTATCTATTTTTGTATCACCTGCAGCAACAACTAATATAGCCTTCTCAGATTGTCCTCTGAAGGATAGTGTTTTTGCGATACGTGCAGGTATACAACCAATTGTTTCAGCAGCTTTTTCTACAGTTGCACTTGATGTATCAAATACCATTACATCCTGTTCACGATTCACTTGTTTAAAAAAAGCTTGAACACTTTCAAATGACATGTTACCACCCTTTCAGCCCTTTTAGTTATGTGAAATGATAACATATTTGTCTACAATAATGAAACGAATTGTTTAATAAAAAGAATTTTTCTGAATGATGCACTTGTAAATACTATACATAAGTAAAATAGTAATATATATCGAAGGGTCTCCCACAAACTTATTAATCGGGGAAACCCATTGGTTTACTCTCAAATCAATAAGATTTAGAAAGCTCCTTCTCTATATTCGACAACAATCCAATTACTTCTTTTGACGCTTCCTCGAGTTGTATAAAAGCTTCCTGGGCCCCTGAAACATTATTGTTCTTATAACTAACGATTGCTTGCTTCGCATAATGATGCACAGCTTTATGTGGATTCTCTAATTGTTTATATGTATAACTATTTCTCACACTGGCCGGTAAATCACTATAATACCATTTGCCGAGTCTACATTCCTCATGAGATATGATTTTGTTCAAATCAATGGTTTCAACTCCTAGTATCATATTGTATACTTTCCATTTCCATAGGAGATGATCTGTTATCGTTACCCTAATAATATCTTGAGAATATAGCTTCACATTAATACCGAAGAATGTATTGCGATATTCCTCCATTCGCTTACTTAGTTCAAATACATGTCTTGCAGTTAGATTAGCAATTTCTTGTGTATTCATGCTATGTTCGTATATTTTATTATTCCGTTTGGCAATATCTAAGATTGTCGAAGTTTGCTCTTCATTCATTGCCGCAATTTGTGAGGTATCAATATTAATTTCCTCCATTGCATTAACAATATCTTTGAGAGCATCGCCTGCATATTCAGCTCTATGTACACTATGATCGACCAATTCTCCTGTTTGGTGGATTTGTTCTGTTACTTGATTCGCAACAATTTGAAGTGATTCCATATTAGTTGTAATCTGAATGATTTGTTCTTTTGTATGTTCAGATAATTTCCGTACCTCTTGAGCTACGACTGCAAATCCTTTCCCATGCTCACCTGCTCTTGCCGCTTCTATACTAGCATTGAGAGCCAATAAATTTGTTTGCTCTGCAACTCCTTTAATAATTTTAACGACATTTTTTGTTTGTTCAATTTCTTGGTTTAGCTTACTCACCTCTTTAATCACTTGTTCATAAACATTTCCTACCTGTTGAATGTCATTAAGTGTTTCACTAACAATTTTTTTGCTTTGTTCAGCCGATTGTACCGCGCCCTCAGTACCTTTAGACACTTTCATTGCATAGTTTGTAACCTCTTGAATAGAAGCACGAATTTCTTCCGAAGCTAAATTCACACTGTGCGTTTCTTCAATTTGCTGTTCCATCCCCATGATTAATTGCTTGGTTGAATTTAATTGGGTTGTGTGATTTAACAAATCTGAAACATCAAATAAAAATGTTTTAAAGGTATTTTCCATATATATCTCAACTATTAATTGTTGATCAAATGCACCTAATTTTTGAATAGCAAGTATTGTTTCAGACAACTGTTTTCGTTTATAATGCGAATGTTCAATTACAAGTGAAACCAGCATTTGAATGAGCATGTGATGGGCGGAAATAAAATGATCCGCTGTTAAATGGATTCGACTATGTACTTTTCCAACAATTGTTCTAGTTTTAATATAGTTATGGTCTACTTCTGCTTTAAGAAATTCTTCTAGATACTTTTCTAACGTTTCTTTTAAGCGATCTAAACTAGAATGGTGGCTAATTATCTTCTGTAAATGCTCTACTGAGGTGATATTATAATAAAATTGTTCAATTATTTCTTTTTTATAAGGAGTTAATATAACAGCTGCCTCTCTTACATGCTTTAATGTCTCCTCAGTTATTCCTAAAAAAGATAATCGTGCTTTCTCACGTTCATCCACTTGTTTAATGTTCGTCATCCCAAAGTTTAAATCTTCATTTAATGTTGTGGCTTTTTTTGTAAAAATTGTCATTGCTTCCTCCAAGAATTAAAATAACTTATTCATTATAATTATGTAAAAAACTACATAAAGATAGAGCTCTCATTACGTAAAGGTATGTAGGGATAAATTGCCAAAAAATTGGATGAGAACTTCCAAGACTATTATACTATATTTACTTTCCTATTTACCTATGCATTTAGTCCTAGATAAAATTGATTAACTATCAATATTTTTTACATCTTCTACTTTACAAATGGAAAATATGTCTAACCAGTTCATTCAATATTTAATTATAAAACGTACGACACGAAAATTATCTTGTAAACGAGTAGTTAGAAAAAGCTTTAAATTATAAGGGGTTTTCTTCAGTGGTTCGCTAAAAGCGATATGAAAGAGTTGAAAAAGTTAAAATCTTTTGTTTTTTTAGATACTTGTACAAGTAAACAACAATAATGATTATTTTGGTATAGAGATATAATTTGAGTATATCTGGTATTTGAAAAATGGGGAATTCTAATAAACTACTTGTTAAAACAAGTTTCTCATTTAAAAACATGAAAGACAAAATGTGCTTTTAATCACATTTTGTCTTTATAAACCCTCATGATAAAAAAGCGATACATAAAATAAGAATTATGGGAGCCAACAATATAATAAATCCTAATGGATGGGCAAGGTTTAATGTCCAGCCCACTCCAAACCGTTTTTCAACAAATAATGAAGGATCATTTTTATTGAAATAAAAAATGCCGCCTTTCCAATATTTATCTTCGTCCACATCAGTAATCCCCTCAACAAACTGATGTCCTACGTTTACCCCTGCTTTTGCTACTTTAATGGAAAAAATAATGGTTCCAATCAGGACGATGATTAAGAAAATGATAGGAGCTGAAATCAATAAAGCATCCTTTATTACATTTGAATGAATCGTTGTTAATTGAATAAAGGAAAACAGCATAGTCATTAAAACACTGGTTAAAATCATAAACCAGCTTGAATACTTTCTTAATGTAAGCTGACGAATTCTTGATGCTTCTGTCGAAACAGCGCTTAGTTTAATTCCAGAGCGTTTAGTCATCTCATTTATTCCTAAGAACATGAACTGCATGACTAATAAAATCAATGAAAGCGAATGTACTGAGAATAAGTTTTTATCTGTAAATGAATCGGGCTTTCCATTTGGTCCCCAATGAGTTGGTATTTGCTGTGGTAAAGAATCGTATTGAATACCTGTATATCCAATTAATCCACATGTAATAATTATTGGAAGTAAAAAGACATACCATGGTAGCATTTCATCCTGAGAACGAACAGATAGATCAGTAACTTTAACCTCTTTTAGATCTTTACCCCATTTTTTTGTTTTTTTCCTTTGCATGGTCTTCGTATGAAAATAAAAATATAAAGACATACTTAATAAAATGATCACAAATTGAACAGCAACACCCGCTAGTACAATAGTATCTTCCAGAGGATTCACTTTTAGAATCCAAATTAAATAACCAATTAGTGTAATAATTGAAAAGCAAAATACTGTAAGCGAATATCTTTTTTTATAAAGTACAAGTATGCTATCCTTTGTATACCGTTCAGGAATAGTTACTCCAAAAACGATTGTTCGCTTTGCTAAATAAGGAATTGCTGTTTCAATAGCGATCATAAAAACAAAAATCACCATATTAATTGTTAGTGCCATCTCCACTTCCTCCTTTATTCAACCAACCTTTTATTTAAAGTTACTTATTTACACTTCATTTTTTAAATCTTGAACAATGGATAAAATAAGTTCCTGAATCTGCACTTTCTCCATTCCTAATACAAGCGCTTCAGCAAGCATTGGTTTCAATTCAGACTCTATGCGTTTAAATTGGATTTCCTGATTATCCATTTCCTCTGTAGATCGAATAATTGCACCTGATTTTGGAACTATTCGAATGATTCCCTTTTTCTCTAACTCATGATAGCTTTTATTAACTGTATGCATATTAACTCCTAAATCAGCTGCAAATGCACGAACAGATGGAAGTGAGTCACCGGGTCGAATCTTTCCTCTTACAATTCCCTCAATAATTTGATTGGTTAGTTGAGTATAAATAGGTATATCAGAGTTAGGTTCAATTTGGATAATCATAGTTAACTCCTTTCTGTTCTATTATAATTATAACAACCTTGTTCTACTTTGTATAGAACAAAGTTGCCTATTTTATCATTTTGTATTTTTAACCATATTTTCATTCTTAAAATGTAATACATTTAGAATTTCATGGTCAAGAATGAAGCGGGAAAAATTATACCTAACAAAAAAGAGTTGCAATTTACACAACTCTGAATTATCTTCAAATGGAATATGCTTGTTTATTAATCCAATATTGGACTGTTACAAATAAGTAATGTGTTGAGTGTATTTATATCTTTAATAGAGTTATAATAAAAGAAACAGAATCTATGCAATATTAAAGGATGGTGACTTTCCATGAAAAATCGTGATAAAAGGCGAAAAAGGAAACGTGACTTTCTGAAGAATTATTTAAAGGATAGATTAAAAAATTGGAAGCCTGGAACAGAAAAATCGCCTGTATCCAATAGTGAAAGGAACTTAGATAAATAATTTTTTTAATATTACTCCTAATTACCCTCCCTATTCTAGGGAGGAATATTCTTTTTTTGTTTAGATTTTTTCTAATTCTTCTTCGAAATAAAAAGTAGTTGGATGTTCCGTCACAATATAAGAGTACCGTTTCATATTTTTAATATACTGTGATTTCGAAATGGTAACAATTTCATTGGTCTCGCTAATTTTAACCAATTCATTTTTTTTAAACTTGTTATTTTCCTTCATTATATACACCTTCTTTATATTTATTATACCATACAATTAAGATATACTTATGACTGGAAATACTTCCTTTCAATTTCCAACTCTTTATGTTATGCTTTATTAAAGTGAGGTGTCCATTTTTGACCAATTATAAAGCAAAAAAGAGTAACCTTAACACACTTTTATTACAAAGAAACATGAATTTGGAGATATTAGAAAAGAATACAAAAATACCCAAGAACCAACTTGAGGAATACTTAACAAAAAAAGTGATGAATTTAAATACCGCAATGACAATTTCCAAGCAATTGAATTGTCAAATTGAAGATTTATACGAGTGGAAAACAGTTGAAAATTGAGTTTATTAAATTGATGATAAAAAGGGATACCTCATATATCAACACTTATGAGGTATCCCTTTAATCTATATTTGAACTTTATTTTAAAAATAAAAAAATACCAAAAAAGTGACATGCGGAACCAGCCAAAACAAAAACATGCCAAACTGCATGATGATATTTAAATCCTCTCCATATATAAAAAATCGAACCAAATGTATAAATTAACCCACCAACAACTAATAATATGATTCCACCTGAGCTTAGGTTCTGTATGATTGGTTTCCAAACAGTTACAATCGACCAACCCATTAATAGATATATAAAAGTTGAAGTATATAAATATTTTTTTACAAAAAAACATTTAAAAATTGTACCCAATATCGCTAAGCCCCATACAAATCCAAAAATAGTCCAGCCTTGCCATCCTTTCACAATAATAAATAAGTATGGTGTATACGTACCAGCAATAAAAAAGTAGATAGCAGAATGGTCAAATATTTCGAACAAATCTTTCGCTTTCCCTTCCCTAAGGCCGTGTACAAGTGTTGATGAAATATATAAAAGGAACATTGTCACCCCAAAGATTGTAAAGCTAACGATATGCCATGTATCTCCATAGATACTTGAGTATATTACCAAAAGGATAAGTGCCACAATACTTAATAAAGCACCTATACCATGAGTAATCGAGTTAGCTATTTCTTCTCCTCTTGAAAACGAATGAGTTGCTGCCAATGAAATCACATCCTATTCCATAATTTAACCCTTAATAAGAATCATCACTGAAATGAATTCCCTCAAATGATATGTATAATTGTATCACTTTTCTAACAAAATTATTAAAGAAAAGGAAGATTTAATCATTCGATCCTTCTCTTTTCATTGGTTTCTTTGAGAAATAATGTAGTATATCAATTAATGTGATTATAAAAACACCTTGCAAACCATCACAAGGTGTTTAATATTTGCCAAAATATATTTAATTATAGCTTATCGCCTGATTTCCAAATTGCTTCCATCCATCAATAAATTGCTTAAGTGGCTTTTTTTTTCTTTCCATCAAGTGGATCATTAAAATAAACATACTTATTATCATATCCTGTAATTAATACTGAGTGTTCCTTATAAGTGATTCGAACTTTTCCTGTTGGAGTATGCCAAGTTGTCCAATATTTGTTTGGAACATGCTGAACCAACTAGTTGTAACAACCCATACCGGATGACCGGCAGCGATATACTCCTTAACTGAATCGAATGAGCTACCTGTAAAATCAATTATTCGATTAGGCATATATTTAGATGCCAGATTTGCAATAGGACCATGATATACACCTAATCCCGGTTTACTAAAAGTATATATATTTCCGACAAATCCTGTATAAGGATTTTCAAAGTACACCTTTCCATCTTTTATCCGAAATGGTGTATTGTCTTTCTTTATTTTCTTAGCAAGGACTGGTTTATCTACTTTTACTCCTGCATGACCGAGTAGCATTGATAGGCTTGTCACTTCACAGCCGCGTGCAAGTTCAGGCATTTGCTTAACAACAGACACATTAAGAATTTTTTTTGAAGGTCTCTTATTTGCTTTTACTTTAACACTTCGAATCTTACTTTTATTTAGTGAAGCATCAACTGCATAAAACATAAAAATCGTGTTTGCTTTTTGAAGTGGCATTCTATAGGTAAATTTACCGGTAGAATTCGTTTTGAATAGTAGCTAACCTTCTATTTCCTTTAAGAATATAAAGTTTAGCATTTGACTCAGTTGATCCTTTAATTGAAAACATTTTATCTAATAATCCATCCATTTTGGGCACAGCTTGTGGTACTTCATCAGCAACCTTTATCTTTACGACTCCACTTTTTCTTCCGGCCTATCTATTATGGATACATTGGTTCCTGCTTTAAGTACTAATCCTTTTTCAACTGGTAGACTGGAAGTGCTGAAGCGTATAGTACAGTTTACATAAAAACCGAAAACAAAATGAAATCTATTAAACTACAAAATACAAATTCTTTTCGATTTAAGTACTTTTATTAGATATAGGATCAACCAGCGGTTTATTTGGTGCAGGTGCTGGCAAAACTTTTTTATTTATAACCAATTCTTCTCCATTTTTCTCAAAAACTATCCTTACTTGTTTATTAATTGTTAATAGATTTGAAGGAAAAAACTCGAAATAACCAGTTGCTTCGTCGTATGATTTCAAACTAAGTTCTTGATCGTCAATATATGCCTTAATTGAGGTTTGATTTAAGGCTTTTCCAGCTATCACTTGATCTTTATCATTTATCGAATGAATGGTTGGAGATTCTTCTGCTGCATAGCCAGGAAGTTTTAAGAAAATAAGGGGGAACAATAATAAATATGAAGACAGCAAATTTTCTAATCATAATCCTTACACTCCGTTGCTCATTAATTTAAAGGAAAAACTTACCTATACTTAATCATATAAACTCTGAATTAAATAGCAACATAATTATCAATAATAGATTCACCTATTACAAACAGTGATAAATATTGATCATATGATTAGTAAATTCAATTCTCATTAGATTATTTTAAGAAATTTCACCTCATATAAAAAAACAAAAAAGACTACACTTTAAAGAATATAGTCTAAGTATCAGATTTGAGGCAATATAATATAAAAGATTAATTATCTCCAAGCTTCTTTCAATGCATTTCTAAACAATTCGTTAAGCTGTTCAGTCGGATCCAAATTATTTTTATTCAAAGAGGTTGTGTATTGAGATAGTTTTTCCACTTCTAATTGAATGAACTCTTTAATTAAATTTATGTTAACAATAATATCCAATTCTATTCCATTTATTTTTAAATCACGTAACTTTACTATCTCTTTTTTCAGCTCTCCTTCTGGTAGAAGTTCATTTACCAATACAGTAAATTCAACTGGAGGAAAGCAATGGTTTTGTTCAATCCATTTTGCAGCAAGTATGGGACGCAATATATAGAAATATTTTTTTATCTTTAACTGGTCTTTGTGCAAAAAATCACGAATATTTTTCTTTGCCATATGTAAATAGTGATAAAAACATGCTTTTGGATCAAAAACCGTACTTGTTAATTTTTTTAACTGCATGATAACTGAATAAGATTGATAATAGATTATTCCAGAGCTAAGCCATTCTAATATAGACGGATTTGATTTACGAAATAGCCTGAGCGCTTTTTGAAGATCCCACCCATTCATATCTAATACATCATCGATAGGTAACTCAATTACATCTCTTTTTTGGTCAATTGATAAGTACCATTCCTTCGAATGGAGGTAAATAAATCGAACATCATAATCACTATCTATCGATGAAAGTTCCCATGATCGACTTCCAGAATCACAGGCATATAATACTTTTACATTATACGCCCGTTCAATTTTTTTCAGCTCATCTACTATTCTTTTGTGCATATGACACCTCTGTATGTTGCTTTTCTTTTCCTATCTTATCATGCTGTGAATAAAAAAAAAGAAAGCAAATAACTTTAACTGTTTGCTTTATTGTAATAAGTTAAAAGGCTTCATTTTTTGCTAGAAACCTCTTTGTTCTTTCTTCACTTGGTCGAAGGAATATTTGATCTGGTGACCCTTCCTCTACAATGATTCCCCCATCCATAAAAATAATACGGTCGGCGACCTCACGAGCAAATCCCATCTCATGTGTAACAACAACCATCGTCATTCCTTCTTGAGCCAATTCCTTCATCACAAGAAGAACTTCCCTAACAAGCTCAGGATCAAGTGCTGATGTCGGTTCATCATAAAGCATGACCATTGGCTCCATAGATAACGCTCTGGCAATGGCAACCCTTTGCTGCTGCCCACCCGATAATTGTGAAGGATAATGGTTGCAGCGTTCACCAAGTCCTACTTTATGTAAGAGTGCCTCTGCTAGTTGTCTCACTTCCTCACGTTGTCTCTTTTTAATCACCATCGGGCCTTCCATAACATTCTCAATCGCTGTCTTATGTGGAAAGAGATTAAATTGCTGAAATACAAAACCGGTATTTTTTCGTATTTCATTGATGATTTTTTTTCTTGTACGATTTAGTTTTTCGCCAGAAGGTAAACAATGATTTCCTACTATGATCATTCCTTCATCTGGCTCTTCTAAATGGGTTATACAACGCAATAAAGTAGACTTTCCTGATCCACTTGGCCCCATGATTACAGCCACTTCACTCTTATTAACTGTTAAGCTAATTCCTTTTAATACTTCATTATTTGCATATGATTTTTTAATATTTGATAATTGAACAACACCCATAGCATCCTCCATCCCCATTTATTAGTGTACCAAATGTTTTGATGTTCTTTTCTCCATCTTGTTTAATAATAGTGTAAAAAAAGTTATTATAATCCAATATAATACAGCAGCCATTAATAATAATGTTAATGGTTCAAAGGTTTTGGCAATTAATAGTGAAGACATTTGTAATAATTCAGTTACCGTAATAACTGATACAAGAGAAGTATCTTTAATTAAAACGATAAAGGTATTTGATAAAGTTGGGATTGCAATTCTTATGCTTTGCGGTAAAATAATTCTTCTTAGTGCTTGCCCATAGGTCATTCCTAATGAAACAGAAGCCTCCATTTGCCCTTTATCAACCGACATAATAGCTGAGCGAAACGACTCACATAAATAGGCTCCTGCATTTAAACTTAGAGCTAATATTCCAGAAGGAATCGGACTTAATTCAATATTGATTTGTGGAAGTCCGTAATATATAACAAATATTTGAACTAATAATGGTGTGCCACGAAAAATAGAAACATAGACTGATGCAATGCCTTTCAATAGACTAAACTTCGATATTCTTGCTAAAGCTGTAAAAAAACCAATAATTAATGCAATTAATATAGAAATAATTGCTAATAATATCGTCATCAATGTTGCATTTAACAATGAAGGTAATGATTCAATAATGATTGAGACATTCATGAAGCTTCCTCCATTTCTCTATTAAAAAGGTTCTTTCATGCAAGTAACCTTTTAAAGCTTATTATCATAAAAATTGATTTGAACACCTAATTGATTCAATTCCTCCATAAAGGGTAAAAAACGATCTCCAATAATGATGTTTTCTATTGGAACAATTCCTCTTTCTTTTACCTTTCCTGAAGCAATCCAGGTTGCCATTAGCATGGCTGGTATCGCAGTTGTCTTTGCCATCGATGTAATATCGCGTTTATGATCATAGAAGTCAATCATTTCCCATGTTATTTTTCTTTCTTCTCCTTCTTTTAATCCGTATACATCAACTCTTAAAACCGTAATATCTTCATTTGATTCACCTTTTAATTTTGGAGCTAATATCTTTTCTGTAAAAAATCTAGGGGTAATATAGTGGCCATCTAAATCTATAGGGGTATCGTCGAAAAATCCTAATTCAGCTAATGTCGCCATTTTGTCCCAATGACCCGCATAACGAACCGTTTTTTCGTACAGTTTATTCACTTTATCTTTCAGTGTATGTGCTGTGCTATGTGCATCAGTAATCACTGCTTCACATTCACCTACAGGGTCAGGGAAGGTTAGTTTTTCTAATCCTGATATAGGAGGCAATTTGATTAATTCTCCGTTTTCCACTGCTGTTGCAGGTCTTGTATAGAGACCCATTACACTTTCCAAACGGAAAACAACCTGATACCAAAGCGGAGGTAAGGGATGTCTTGGAATTCCCCCGCAAATCATTACAGCTTCATGTGCTTCATCTAGCATTTGAATACCTTGTGCAACAAGAAAGTTTGTGATCCCTGGAGCCACGCCACATCCAGGAACGATTAATACTCCAGCTTCTTTCGCTTGATCATCTAGATTTATCTTTTCTTCAAATTTTGAACCGACTAAATCTACTATATGACACTCAGCTTTTATTGCAGCACGTATGACTGGTAAACTAAGTGAATGAGGTAAACAAGCAACGCCAATATCTGCTTCAAGAAGCACTTTGTAAATTTCTTCCTCAGATTGAAGTGAAGTTACAAATCCTTTGACCTTTGAATGATTTGCTTGATCTAAACATTTATCAATGCTTTTTTTACTTACATCGACTGCTGTTATTGTTTTGATAACTGAATAATGAACTAGTTCACATACAACGGTTGTCCCAATCATTCCAGTGCCTAATACAACGACATGCATTTGAATTCATCTCCTCCACTTGATCCTTTATTACTTATCTAATGGCTCCGATCCAAACCATTTCTTATATATTTCTTTATAAGTACCATCTTCCTTCATATCAGCTAAAATACCATTTACTTTATTGATAAAATCCGTATTTCCCTTTTTAACAGCCATTCCAATTTCATCTTTGTTTAATATTTCACTTGAAATTTGAATTGGTAGATTTCTTTCTTTAATGTTATAGCTCATCAGAAGTTGATCATTGATAATAACATCTAATCTTTTGTTCATTAAATCTTGTACATAGTCATTCATTGCTTTATAAAGCTTGACATTAGCTCCATTCACACTTTTTGCAACCTCTTCAAATGTAGTTCCACCACCAACTCCCACATTCTTTCCTTTAATATCATCTAACATTTTAATGTTATTGGTATCTTTTCTAGTAATCAGCACAGAACCAGTCACAACATATGGATCTGTGAAATCAACACTTTTTTTCCTTTCATCGGTTACTGTCATTTGTCCAATGATAATATCGAACTTATCCGCTTTTAACCCTCCAATCAAACTATCCCATTTTGTTGCGACAAACTTAGTTTTTACACCTAAACGTTTAGCAATTTCATTGGATATATCTACATCAAATCCATCGTACTCTTTATTATCATTTAAAAAATTAAAAGGTGGATATGTACCCTCAAATCCTACTTGAAGTATCTTTGAATCTTTAATTCTATCAAGTACATGTTTACTACTATTTCCTCCGGATGCTTTTCCATTACAACCTGTCAAAACAACAATAAAAACAATTAAAAAAAGAAATAAAGGTTTTTTCATAAGACTCCCCCCTTTTTTTGATACCGTTTACATTATTAAAATCTCCCCCTATATATATATTGTTGTTCAAAATTGTAGTACAATTTAATTGTAGTTTAAAACTAACTCAAACTATTGTCAATATTTTTAGAAAATTTAAGACAAAAGAAATTTGATAAGATATTATAAAATATGACAAATTAACCAAAGGGTAGGGATCAAATACATGAAAAACTCCATGGAAAACCAAGTATATACTCATTTAAAAAAAGCTATTTTATCAAGAAAATTGGCCCCTGGAAAGCAATTAAAAGAAACAGTTCTGTCTGACACCCTACAAGTTAGTCGAACTCCTATTCGGAATGCCATTCAGAAATTATCACTTGAAGGCTTAGTCGATGTAATTCCAAATAAAGGAGCATTTGTTACCAATCCAACACGAGAAGAAATTATTCAGGCATATGAGTTGCGAGGAAAGCTTGAATTTATGGCTGTTTGTATAGCCCTAGAGCATTTTAATGAAGATGATTTTAAACGGATAAATTTATTAATTGAAGAAGAAAACCAAGTTCTTCTAGAAAAAAATATAGAAAAATACGTAAATGCAAACAAGCAATTTCATCTTGAAATCACACGAAAATGTCAAAATATATTTTTAAATGATTTTATTGAAACCCTTATTGATCAAACGAATATTTATTTAATTCTTTATGATGACTTTTTTGAAAATCCGCTACAAAAACCTTATAGTCCAACGGAACATAAAGTAATTATTGATCTTATTAAACAAAAAAATATGGCTGAACTTGAAACTGCGTTAAGAAATCACTTTAACCATGCCTTAATCAGTGTAGATACCCAATATCGAGAGTACAAAGAATTAGATGAAATATTTTGATTGAAATATACAGTTTAACTAATTCCAAGGCAGAGTAACGTCTCTGCCCATTCATATTATTTGAATCTATACACGTTTTTCTTTTGGCAAAAGATAATACTCTATAAGGTATAAATTATGGACTGATTCTATTATCCTTATTTTTTGAGGATTTAAAGAATTGGTTTACATATAAACGGTCAGCTTAAGAAATATATAATGCATATAAATACAGAACAACCGTCAAAAACAAATAGTTAAATAGTCTATTAATAATTCAAATCATCGAGATATTGACACACAAATAATACTTTATTCAAAATTATCACCCCTTATTGTTTATATACAAATAATATCAAAAATGGAAGTTCGTTTTTGTGTATTATTCAAAATGATTTGATAAATGTAAGAGGCAGATAAAATGAATTCAGTAGAATAATAAATTTTTAAAACAATAATTTTATAGAAGATGACATATTGGAAATTTTACTATTGGAATTGTGGGAGATTTCCCTCTTTTTCTTTTCTAATAAAAAATAGTTTTATTATGCTTTAAACTTCCTCGTAGATATTTATTTTTTTATAATAGGAATGCAGCAAAACCTAAATATCTTTCTGTGATTCTTTAAGAACCTTTTCTTTATACTCCATTTCAACATCTTCATAAATAAAATAATCGTTATCCATCATAATTATTTCATCTTTAGGTGCTGGCATTCTTTCTCAAGTTGCAACGACATATTTATTTCCAAGCCTTTTGAATATTCATAGTTTTTAACATAATTATCAGAAAAGTATTCATGACCGGAATCTATTGCAATTATTGTATCTCCTACTTATGATTGTCTTTCTGGGTATATTCTAACTGTCTTTTTCTTAAACTGTAATCAGTCCTTTTCTAATAAAAATATTCTTTTATTTCACTTTTTTATCTGAATGTGACGTTAATCTTCTTCAATTTCCGACCATACAACCTCAACTACTGTTCCGAATTTTTCACCTTGCTCAACTGCACCTCTTATATCTTTAGCATAGAATTGATACCCTGTTGGGAAGTTTTTAACTTGATTTAATCACATGGTAAGCCTGACTTTGAGGCCGTAATGGAGCGTTTTAAGTCAAAAAATCATTACATGAAATTTCTTACTATGTCTTTGATGTTTTGTATATTAAAGGAAAAAGGACTAGTACTCTACCTTTAATAGAGCGTAAACATATTCTCTCCGAACTAATTCCTGAAGACTCTAAATTACTCACAAAGGTTAATTGGATTCATAGTAATGGAGAAGCTCTTTTCGAATTAATAAAGCAGCAAGGCTTAGAAGGAATAGTATTGAAGAGATCTAATGCTAAATACCAATTGATAAACGTTCACATTACTGGTTAAAAGTTATTAACTATAAGTATGATCAAGTCTATATATCGGGAATAAGGAAAGGTGAATTTGGGTTACTTTTGAACTTTGAAGATGGTTCATACGCTGGAGTTTTAGAATTTATGAAACCTACAGCAAGGAAAGAATTCTATAGACTTTATAGAGATTTGGTGATTAAGGAAAATGAAAAATATATTTACTTAGAACCTAAGTTGAAGGTCAATGTTAAGTATAGGAATCTAACAAAAAAGGGACTCTTGAGAATCCCATCATTCGTGGATTGGACTGTTTAGCTCTCCACTGTACATATTTTAATCTTTTTACATTAATGCTATGCTAACTTTTTAAAGTAAGAAAATTGGTTATTAACGAGGTATTTAACTGCTATTTCTTCTTTCTAGGTCTATTCAGGATTAGCCCTATTAATGATAGTACAAATATCGGAATAATTGTTTCTATACCAGCAAAATTATTTTGAACTCTTACAACAATTTGCCAAACTGAATAGCAAAAGGCTATAAATAAAACTAGAAGAATGAAAACTTGTTTGACTATTTCCTTTGTTGGCATTTCCATCCCTCCTTTTTATTTTATCTTACCATTTATAATAACTACCTGGCATCTTATTTATTGCTGTTACCGCTTTATCATAATTGTATACATACTTTACAAGAGATATTGATAACCCAACGAGTGGCAATCCTTTAGCCAATTTCTTTAGCACATTTTTAACAGCAGCAAGTGAAGGATTTTTCCCCAATTTAATTATTGCTGGAATTACTGCTAATGGTAAAGCATCCCATAATGCACTGGATTCTATATTCTTCATAGTATCCACTCTATCACAAAAGTTATCAAAGTATTTATTGTATTTTGTAATTTTCTTTTCATTTGTTGAATGTCTAGCTTTACCGCCACCTGTTTTATATTTATAGTAACCCATTTTTGTTCCAGCTTTAGTTTTTACCCAAGTAGCAGTTGCCATCGGTGTGATTTCACTTTGTTCTTTTTCAATTTCTTTTTCTATTTCTGTAAGATTAATACTTTCTTTGTGAGTTTCATTAGTTATATAGTCATTTTTTGTAATCGAAATATTATCATCTTTAACAACAATCTTAGTCTCATAATTTTCAACTAATTGTTTTTCGTCTCCATTTAGAAGATACTTTGAAGTTTTAGTTATATCTCCTTTAGTTTCTTCCTCATATAGAAACTCTTGCCCATCTTCTTTAGTTTTATAAATCATCATTTCATCAGTATCTACAATGATATCAATATCTAAGTTATCATTATCATTTAATTCAGTAGATACTTCTGCTGCTTTAGCAAAAGAAGGTAACATAGTTGCAATAGCTAAACACAACGCCATTAGCAATGCAATTTTCTTTTTGACATTTAACTTTGGTATTAAATTTTCTATAAAGTTTTTCATAGATCATTCCCCCATTCCATTCTCTTTTTTGGAAATCAATTCTTTAATAACCAATTTTCTTACAATTCAATCTAAACAGAAAATAAGGTATAATGAAATAGGTCGAAAAGCCTAATAGGAATTTAGTAGTCCAAATATTCTATTTTTTATAATCGTTTTGCTAAAACGTCCCCACCACAATTTATACAATAAACATCAGTCGTGTAATTGTCTGCACCCATTAATAAGCATCTCCTTTTAATTATTAATTTTATTTAAAACAATCCTGTGTTTTGATTTTTATATCTCTTAAGTAATGTTCACACTCATCCCATACTTCTTGATAAAATTCTTGAAATTCATCTCTATCTAATGTTTTCTCTTGTTCTAAAAATTCAAAAATAATTTTTAGCTTTTTTCCATTTCTTTAAACATAGAATGCAATTCTGGATCATTTATTGCTTTAAACATATTCTATCAACTCCTTTTTTTCGCTTTATTTATCTAATCCATCTATAAGAAATTCACTATAATCAACTGCAGCTCTATATAATTTGATGAATGGAATGAAATTTATAAGAAAAAAGGTATAACAGATAAAGTAAATCCTTTTATCTATTCTTTTCACATCTATGAAAAGATATGAGTTTAATTTTTTTATAGATGAAACTTATTTCTTATATAAATCGTAAATTATTTACAAAATTGGAGGTGTCCATATGTTTCAGAATACACTCATTCAAAAACAGAAACAATTTACTATTATTTTTGATCAATTAACTAATGCTATTAGTTGGGGTGTAGATAAAAGAGTTCGAATGAGCATAACTTCACAATTTATGTCAAGTGAACGAGATTTTGATCCTAAACTCTACCTAAACGTTTTTGATTATATAAAAAAAGAAATTGGTTGGCTTTCATCACTTCCTTCTAATATCAGATACATATTATCAGCTTTACTCATCACTCAATATGATGATCCATATAAAGCATTTAATGAACTAAATGATTGCTATGAAGTGTTAACCAATCATAAGTTTCGAAAAGGACCTTATACATATTTAGCAGCGTTTTCCCTGCTTACTCATAAAAAGGAGAATGGAAATCTAACAGAACAGGCACAGCGTGCAATGGAAATTTACAAGGCAATAAGAAGTAGACATGTTTTTTTAACATCTAGTGACGATTACCCTCTATCCGTATTATTATCACAAAGTAATCGATCGATTGATTCTCTAATGGAAGATATTGAATTTTTCTATAAATTTTTAAGTAAACATGGCTTCAAAAAAGGAAATGACTTTCAATTTTTAACCCATATATTAACTCAAGGACAAAAGGAAAAAAGAGAACAGCTAGCCGAAACTACTGTTCAATATTTGAAATCATTGCAAAGCAAAAAAGTGAAAATAAAAGGAATGCATTATCCTGCAATAGGAGTTTTAGCAATCTTAGATACTCCAGAAAATACGCTGTCGGATATAATCAAAGCCTATTCCAAATTTAATGAATCAAAATTATTCCGGTGGTATAAGGACATGAGTTTACTTGTAGCCATTCAGTTATATGTACAAGAAAAAATAGCTGATAAAAGTATCTTATCTGTTGGTATTGCTACAAGCATTCAAGCTATCCTCCAGGCTCAGCAAACTGCAATGCTAGTATCTCTATCTGCAGCATCTGCAGCCGCAGCAAATTCATCAAGTTAAAGTTACGATTTCTTCTTCCTATAACAGATTTAAAATATTTAATTGGAAAAGGCTATTCCATTTAAATTTAATTGCCTTTTAAAAATTCAAATTCAATTTTTTTATAGAATAAATAGTTAATCTCTATACCTACTATTTCCAATCTTTAGCTAGCATTCCGTAAACAATATGGTCTACATAATGATCATATAGCCATTCCGCTTGCCGTAAACATCCTTCATTTACGAATCCTAATCTTTCCGGTATTTTTCTGCTCTTCAGATTTTCTGCAGCAGCTCTAATTTCCACTTTATTAAGATTCATCTCATTGAAAGCATAATCAGCTAACCCTTTCGCCACCTTCGTCATAATACCATTTCCTTGAAATGCTTCCCCAAGCCAATATCCAATAGTAGCCGTTTTGTTTGACCAATTAATATTATTAAATCCAGCAGTTCCTACTACTTGATTATTAAATAATATAATTGTATTTAAACTCTTATTTTCAGAATAACCTTTTAAACAATCTTTAATAAACTCTTCTGTATCCTCTTGCTTAGTAGTTATATCCAGCCAAGGCAGCCATTGTCTCAAATAACTCCTAGATTGCTCAGTCAATTGAAATAATTCCTCAGCATCCTTCATTTCAATCAACTTTAAGCATACCTTCTCATCAATCCTATGTATAAACATACTATTCCCCTCTTTTATTTATTTTTATAACATTCTACTATAAGTATTTAATAATTTCAGATAAAGAATGACAATTTCTTTTATCCTTAGTGAAATATTTAATTAGATTATCATAAAAATAGAGGAACATTTACTTAAAAATGGCTTAGAATACTACCCTTCTTTATTTCCAAAATTCATGATTTAGATTTCCTTTTTACTATTTGTTCAACTGATACTTTTCGATCAATTGCTGCAAATATTCTTTCAATTTCATTTTTATCATTTAATCAATGATCTCTATTTTCTTTTACTAACTCACTATAACTTTTAGTTTTTCTAGGCACTTTTATTTTTTTAAGACTAAATATAATTTAATGCTTTTTCAAAAATCCTACCATTCGAAATTAATATTATTGACAATAATAATGATTATCATTGTCAATGAAGTGAATTTGAAATGTAAAGATTAGCATCGAACATTAAACACCCAACTTAGTTTACATAATATTATTATAAAAAATTAATATATATTAATAGATTTTTTAAAAAGGATCCTCATATTATGGTATTTGGTATTAAGTTGCATATGTATATTCGCACACCACAAAACCTTAAAATTAGAAAAGATTTAAACATAGCATTAAAACATCACAAGCATTGGATAAATTCGCTTGCTTTTGATGTTCTTATTTTGTAACTTCATCATATTGTATTATATCTTATAACTTTAAGTTCAATTATTATTTCCTTCAAGTTTCCAAGAAATTTCTTGATTTTCTATGTAAAAAATCCTTGACCTCTTTATCATACGAATGCTGTGATTTTGAGTCCAAATACCTTTTATTATAAATAATTATTGTTAAAAAATGGATATATCAATAAATAAAAGAAGTTCAATTCTAATACGAATTGAACTTCTTTTATTTATGCGACTTCCCTTACTTCCACGGGATTTCCTTTTTTCTTTTTCACTGGTGATAATATTCGTTCGAACCACCCCATCAAAAAATCAGCCGCAACAGCCATTAAAGCGGTAGGAATGGCACCTGCTAAAATAATGGACGATCCATTGGTTACATTGGTACCACGTACAATAATATCTCCTAGGCCACCTGCACCGACAAATGTTCCAATGGTTGAAATTCCGATTGCAACTACTAAGGCATTACGTAATCCTGCCATTATCACTGATAAGGAAAGGGGGAGCTCTACCATTGTCAATATTTGAAACTTCGTCATTCCCATTGCTCTACCAGATTCTAAAAGAAATCGGTCAACATTGACAATTCCTGTATAAGTATTCTTTAGTATTGGTAAAAGGGAGTATAAAAACAATGATAAAACGACTGTGTTTGTTCCTAGTCCCATAACTAACATTAGAACAGAAAGCATAGCAAGCGCAGGTATTGTTTGAATAACATTAGTCAACGAAATGACCCAAGTGCTTAATCTACGATAGCGAGCAATCATAATCCCTAAAGGAATTGCAACTATAGCTGCAAACAATACACCGTAGGCAGACATTAGAAAGTGGCGATAAAACTGTTCCCAAACATAAACACTGTTTTGTGAATAATAATCCAATATTCCTTTGATTGTCTCCAACTCGTACACCTCCTAATCATTACTCAAAATAATTATTTTCTTCTAAAAATTGCTTAGCCACTACTGATGGTTCCTTCATTTTTCCATCACTTTCATAATTTAGTTCTTGCATTTTTTCCGTATTTATTTTACCCACAAGCTTTTGTAAAATATCTTTTAATTCAGGATGTTGCTTTAAAACATCATTTCTGACAACTGGTGAAGCATCATATGGTGGGAAGAACTGTTTATCATCATCAAGCACTTTAAGATTATAAGCACTGATTCTTCCATCTGTTGTATAGGCTAAGACGACGTCCATTTTTCCACTTTGAACAGCTTTATAGACAAGTCCAATTTGCATCGGATACGTATGTCCAAATTCAAACCCATATTCTTTTACAAATCCTTGGTACCCGTCACCTTTCCGCTTCAACCAAGAATTATCGACACCCAAACTTAAATCATTTATTTTAGGCTTTAAATCTGATACTTTTTGAAGTTGTTCCTTTTTAGCAAATTCCTTACTTACTGTAAAGGCATATGAATTAGCAAAGCCAAATGAATCAAACCAAGTTTGATCAAATCTTTGCGAAAACTCTTTTTGAACGATTTCTAACGCCTGTTTAGGATTCTTCACCGGTTCCATACCAAGAGCTCCTGGCAAATCCGTACCCGTATATCGAACGGATGATATATCCACATCACCACTTGTCATTGCTTTATGAAGTACGATGGATGATCCTAAATTATTTACCAAATCAACCTTTAATTTCGTATAATGCTCAATCATTAATTTTTCCATATATCCGAGAATTTGTGATTCTGTCGTATTCATCATGCCAATTGTAATCGATTTATTAGATGATGCACTTAATCCAGGTAAGGAACATCCACTAATAACGATTGAAATGGTTAAAAGACATACGACAAACCATTTTCGTTTTTTTATCATTATTACTGCTCCTTCCTAAACAGCTTGATTTAATTTGCGAATTCCTTTTGGTGTTGCCCAATTTTCTAGCTTGCCTAAAAATAGATCCACTAAAAGGGCTAAAATAGTTACAGGAATAGCGCCAGCAATAATGTATTCTGTTTGATATAAATTTAAACCGCTAAAAATATAGTCACCAAGTCCACCTGCTCCAATAAATGCGGCAAGTGTTGCCCATCCAATTAAATATACAGTTGATAATCTAATCCCTGCCATAATAACCGGAATTGCAAGCGGTATCTCAACAAAGCGTATCCGTTCCCATCCAGTCATACCCATCCCGCGTCCTGCTTCAAGCAGGTTCTTTTGTATTCCTTTCACACCGATATACGTGTTCCTCAAGATGGGTAGGACTGAATAGAAAAATAAAGCAATAATCGCAGGAATTTTACCAACACCTAGTATAGGAATGAAAAAAGCTAGTATAGCGAGACTTGGAAATGTTTGAATCACACCTGCTATTCCCATAATTATACCTGCTACTTTAGGAACTCTCGTCATAGCAATGCCAATTGGAACCGCTACAATAATTCCTAGAACGACAGCAATAACTGAAATATAAAAATGCTGCCAAGTTTTAAATGCTAATTCACTTCCATTGCTAGTTAAAAAATGTATAACACTATCCATTTTCTTCCCTCCTTATCCTACATTTTTTTCTTGCTCCTCTTCCAACGTATCTCCCCAAATAGAGTCATAGACAATATCTACTAAACTTGCTCTCGTTACTATCCCAACTAATTTCTGTTGATGATCAATGACTGGAACATATTTCATACCCATTTTTAATATTTTTCGAATGGTATCTCTAACTAAACGTTCTTTTTCTACAGCCAAAAATTTCGTTTCTACAACATCTGCAACTTTTGACATGTTCTTGCGGTTATGATCGATAATTTCAACATCTATATAACCTTTTAATATTTGATTTTCATCAACGACAAGGAGGGAATCGACTCTTTTCTCCTTCATAATTTGGATCGCTTCAGATAAGTATTTATCTTCCGTAATAGTTATTGGATACGGATTCATAATTTGCTCTACCGTTTGAATATTTGGCCGTGCTTGAAGCAATCGTTCCTTCCCAATAAATTCTTCAACAAATTCATTTGCCGGCTCTCGTAAGATTTCATCAGGTGTACCAACTTGTACTAGTTTACCGTCACGCATGATAACGATCCGATCAGCAAGCTTTAATGCCTCATCCATGTCATGTGTAACGAAAACAATTGTTTTTCCTAACGTTTGCTGTAATTTTTTGAATTCATCCTGTAAGGAATCCCTTGTAATTGGGTCAAGCGCACCAAAAGGTTCATCCATTAATATTAATGGCTGATCTGCTGCAAGAGCACGTAAGACACCAATCCTCTGCTGCTGTCCCCCACTTAATTCATGTGGATAACGTTCTAAGTAATCCTCGGTCATATTTACTAGTTTGAGTAATTCTTTTGCACGTTTACGGCGCTTTTCTTCTGGCCACTTAAGTAGTTTTGGTATGAGTGAAATATTTTGTTGAATGGTCATATGAGGGAATAAACCAATTTGTTGAATGACATAGCCAATTTCTCTTCTAAGCTGTACGGGATCCTTTTCTAAAATATTTTTTCCATTTATATAAATACTTCCACTTGAAGGTTCAATCAGACGGTTAATCATTTTCATCGTCGTTGTCTTTCCACAACCACTTGGACCTATAAAAACAATAAATTCACCAGATTTAAACTCCAGATTTAAATCCTCAACCGCTTTTTTTCCTCCTTTATAAACCTTTGTCACATGATCAAATTTTAACAAATGACGTACACCTCCGAATGTTTCTCTAATTTATAAGGTACTTACTTAGTATATCGTAAACTTTGTAAAATAAAAAGTTTACAGATTGTATATATTATACTAATATTACGTAAAATGTAGATTGTACAAAGTGGTTTTTTGAATAAATCTTATTATTTCTCTCAAATCCTCTATTTTTCTACCTCAAATATCATTTTATTTTTTGTTGGATATATGTTACATTGTCCTAGTATATTTGGTTTTTAAAGGAGCTTAATGCTAATGAAAGAAGATAAATCCTTGAAAATGATTAATCAGGCCAAGGAACAATATATAGAGAAAATTGCAGACAATATGCGCACATATGGAGTGTCCACGACAGTCGGCCGTGTTCTGGGGATTATTTATATGAATCGAAAACCAATGACCCTTGACGAGCTTTCTGTAGCAACTGGCATGAGCAAAACACGGATGAGTCAAGTTGTCCGAGAGATGCTAGATATCAATATCGCTGAAAAAGTATTTGAAAAAGGTGTTCGCAAAGATATTTATGACGTCGAAACAGACTACTATGAATCATTCATTTCCATTTTTACATCCAATTGGCGGAAAACGATTAATCGTAATAAAATTTTTGAAAAAAAAATGACTCGAGAACTGATGGAGCTGAAGGCAAACGATGAGTTGCCAATGGAAACTGAGGAACAAATCAATGATTTATTAAAAGAAATGAAAATTTGGTCAGATTACTACAATTGGTTAACACGTTTAGTAGACTTTTTTGAGAGCGGAGAAATATTCGAGCATGTGCCTAAAACAAGTGATTGGAAAAAATAAACAAGCTATTTTAGTTAATAACCTTTCATTGATCAGGAAGGTTATTTTTTATTTATTCTAACGATATTTATAATATAATATTTATAGACGCATGCTAACTAATGCTTAGGAGACGATTCCATGACAGGTATTATTTTATTTGATGGTATTTGTAATTTTTGTAATAACAGCGTCCAATTTATCATTAAGCGAGATCCACATGCATATTTTAAGTTTGCATCATTACAAAGTGACCTTGGAAAGAGACTTCTAAAAGAATACGGATTGCATGATGACATCGATAGTTTTGTTTTGATTGAAAAGAATAGATGTTATTTAAAATCAAGTGCTGCTATTCACGTTTGTAAGCATTTGAAAGGTATGTGGAAATTGTTGTACATGTTTAGATTTATTCCACCACCCATACGAAACATTGCCTACGACATAATAGCACGAAACCGATATAAATGGTTCGGAAAAAAAGAAAGCTGCATGCTCCCTTCCAAGGAAGAAAGGGAACGATTTTTACAGTAAAAAAAGGGAGTTCATACCTGACTCCCTCCCTGTAACTATTTATCACATATCAAACTACACACTAATGATTCGAAATTCCATGGGAAATAAACTGTACTTTTCTTTTTGCTACCAATCCTAAACGAATTGATAAAATAATTGCGATTGTACTAAAAAAGGCAATCATGCCTACTACTCCACCCCAGCCAAAATCACTATAAAAGGTTCCCCCAACTGTACCACCAATACTTGAACCTACATAATAAAAGAACAAATAAAGTGATGAGGCTTGTGCTTTATCATGGGTAGATAATTTCCCTACCCACCCACTTGCAATCGAATGTCCTGCAAAAAAGCCAAAGGTAAAAATAGCAATTCCAATAATTTTTAACCATATATTTGTATTTAACGTAATACAAACTCCAATGAGTAAAATCAATAGAGAGATTTGGATAATCTTTCTTCTCCCATGCTTATCAGCCTGCATTCCCATCCAAGTGGAACTAAAAGTTCCAACAATGTAGACGATAAATATAAATCCGACTAGCGTTTGACTTAATGAGTATGGTGGAGCTACTAATTGAAAGCCAATATAATTATACAATGTTACAAAGCTACCCATTAATAAAAAACCGATTCCAAATAAGTAAATCAATCCAGGTTCGTGGAATTGACTAACAAGAGATTTGCTTAATTTTCCAATTTCTAATGTACGAGGTTGGAAATGTGTAGAACTTGGCAAAGTAATACAAAATAATAAACTAGCTAATAAACTAATAACACCAATTCCAACAAGTGCAATGTGCCAATCAAAATAATCGGTTAGCACACCACTAATAATTCGACCTCCCATACCACCTATAGAATTTCCACTTATATAAAGTCCCATTGCTAAACCCAGACTTTTTGGATCTATTTCCTCTCCTAAATAAGCCATAGCTATTGCTGGTAATCCTGCTAGAACAATCCCTTGTAAAATTCTAAAAAATAGTAAAAAGTAAAAATTAGGACTGAAAGCAGTTAATATAGCTAAAATGGATGATGTGATTAATGAAATCGTCATCACAGATTTTCTTCCGTAAACTTCAGACAATGATCCAACAAATAACATACTAATTGCTAAAGCAATCGTTGTTAATGATAATGTTAAGCTTGAAACAGCTGGTGATACATGGAACTCTTTTGCTATCTCTGGCAGCAAAGGCTGAGTGCTCCAAAGGATAGCAAAGGTGTTAAATCCTCCTGCGAATAAAGCAATATTCGCCATTCGAAAACTTTTCGTTCCACGTTTAATATAACTCATGATGAAAACTCCTTTTAGGAAGGTTCTTTTTCTAAAGCTTAGTAATTAATAATTAAATAACTGCATTCCACCATTATTAGGTAGAAAATCAAAATTTCTTTAGAAAAGCTGCTTCGTAATTACTAAATGAATAAACTTGCTGATTAAAAACTAGATAAGTCTTTTACATAATGAATAAAGCGTTTTGTTACCGGAGATAAATATCGACCTTCTTTCCATGCAATCCCAATCGTTCGCTTGCAGATTGGTTCACGGACACGGATAAGCTTCACCTTACTTTTATCGAGAATACTTAAATCTGGTACGAGCGAGACACCTAATTTAGCTGCAACTAATCCAGCCACTGTCCCAATTTCTTCTCCTTCAAACACAACGTGTGGAGAAAAATTTGCTTGTCTGCATAAATCATCTGTAATTGTCCTTAATCCATAGCCATCTTTAAAAGCAATAAACGGTTCCTCCCTTATTGCTTTTAAATCCACTTCATCTCTATTCGCTAAAGGATGCTGAATGGATACAATTAAAAACAATTCTTCGACCATTAACGGTTCACGGACAATTTCCTTAGTTTCTTGATGTAAGGAAAGTAATGCAACATCAATTTCTCCTAATTCCAATTGCTCTAAAACATGCAAAGATGAGGCTTGATTTAATTGGAACTTCACATTTGGATATAAGCTTTGAAATGAGCTTACTATTTTTGGTACAAAGCTAATTCCAAGTGAATGGAGAAACGCTAATGAAACGATTCCATGATTGGGATGGATTGCATCCTGTATTTCTGCTTTTCCAATCTCTATTTCCTTTATAGACCGTTCAACCCGGTGAAGAAACATTTTTCCAAACCGATTTAAAATAATATTCCTCCCTTTACGATCAAAGAGTGGCACACCTAATTCTTCTTCTAGTTTTGAAATAGAGCGACTAAGTGCTGGCTGAGAAATAGAAAGCAACTCCGCTGCACGGGTAATATGCTCCGTCTTTGCTACTGTTTGAAAATATTGTATCTGATGCCATTCCATTGAATTAATCCCACCCGTTCTTTTTACATGATTATATTACTCCAATCCTTTCATAACTTCCAATTGTATATTTGCATTATATTCATGCATAATAGTTATGAATTGAAGTAGAAATTTTAAAAGAAAAATCATCTTTACTTTCCGAAAATTCTTGTATATAATTTCAGTTAATTTCACCTTAATAAAAGCATTGATGAGGAAAAGTAAAATGAAATTGTTTTCAAAGAGAGCTTCGGAAGCTGAAAAGAAGCAAAACAAATCATTTGAACAATGGCCTCTGAGCTTCGTGCTGAACGTATTTCCGATATTAGTAGGACACGACAAGTGATGGTACTTGTTATCAAAACCACAGTATAAGAGTATATATGCTCCGTACTTGTTAAGTCTAATGGTGTGAGTCATTAGAGAATTAAGGTGGTACCACGGGATTCCAAGCCTCGTCCTTATCTATTTAATAGATCAGGATGAGGTTTTTTTATTTCCCTGACCCATTGACTCACTCAATAAAATACCAAAGGAGGAATTTTAAATGAATATATTTATTGGAGGCGCATGGCCCTATGCAAATGGTTCACTTCATCTAGGTCATATAGCCAGCCTACTACCCGGGGATATCTTGGCCAGATATTTTCGATTAAAGGGATGCAACGTATTATACGTTTCGGGAAGCGATTGTAATGGAACACCAATCGCATTGCGTGCTAATGATGAAAAGGTTGCTCCAGAAGTAATTGCTAATCGCTATCATAAGGAATTTAATAATTGTTTTAACAAACTTGGCTTTTCATATGACTGCTATACACGAACAGATTCAGAACACCATCATATGATTGTTCAGCAAATTTTTCTCGAATTACTCAACAATGGTTTTATCTATCAAAAGGAAATAGAGCAAACCTATTGTGAAGCATGCTCACAGTTTTTACCAGATCGATATGTTGAGGGAATTTGCCCAGCTTGCAGCCAGCCAGCACGAGGTGATCAATGTGATTACTGTTCAACTATTTTAGATCCATTAGAGCTACTTGAAAGACAATGTAAAATCTGTGGGTCGACACCAATCACTAAAAAACGGAGCAATTTTATTTGTCATTAAGTGCCTTTCAAACAAAAATGGAAAAATACGTTTTACATGCCGAAAAAAATCAACTTTGGCGTGAAAATGCTCTTCAGTTAACAAAGCGATATTTGAAGGAAGGTTTACATGACAGAGCTGTTTCAAGAGATTTACCTATCGGTGTGAATATCCCAATTTCCGGTTATGAGGATAAAAAAATATATGTTTGGATCGAAGCTGTTGCAGGCTATTTCTCCGCAAGTAGACGATGGGCAAAAACGAACAATCATACTGACTCAGTATTTTGGAATGGTGAGACCACCGCATATTATGTACACGGAAAAGACAATATCCCTTTTCATACAATCATTTGGCCAGCCATTTTAATGGGAATAAACAAAAAAAAGCTTACCTACACATATCGTTTCCAATGAATATTTAACTTTAGAAAAAAAGAAGCTTTCTACAAGTAGGAATTGGGCCGTTTGGATACCAGAAATATTAAAGAATTACGATCCTGATTCAATTAGATATTTTCTAACAATGAATGCAGCAGAAAATAAAGACACCGATTTTTCTTGGCGGGAATTTATTTACAGTCACAATAGTGAGCTGTTAGGTGCGTTTGGTAACTTAGTTAACCGGACATTAAAATTTATTGAAAAATACTATGATCGTCATATTCCAGTAGGTAGGATTGAAAAAAATATTCAAGAAAAAGTAAAAAATCTTTACTTTTTCGTTGGGAATCAAATAGAAAAAGCTTCTTTTAAGCGCGCACTAGAGGAAATATTTCTATTTATTAGAGAATCAAATAAATATTTTGATCAACATCAACCTTGGAAAAAAATTGTTGATGAAAAGAACATTTGTGATCAAGCAATCGCTAATTGTGTTTTCATCATAGCTAATCTTTCTCAGCTTTTACACCCTTTTCTGCCATTTACATCTTCAAAATTAAAAGAAATCTTAAAAATTAATAATATAAAATGGGAACCTATCTTTCCTCAATCAATTAATTTAGAGAATGTTGAACCGCTATTTGAAAGAATTGATATCAATCAAATCGATGAGGAAATAAAAAAATTGAACGAACAGGCAAACAAATAAACAAATGTAAATTTTTATCTTATAATTAGAAACTGATTTTAAGATATTTAAATCAAATGATCATTGCAATATCTTAAATATAGTGAAATAATTGAATTTAAAAAATATAAACAAAATAAAGAGGGTATAAAAATGAAAGATGAATTAATTAAAACAACCTTGACTCATTCAAAAAAAGAAATACCAAATTCTAGTCAACTAGAATTTGGTCGATGTTTTACAGATCATATGTTTATTATGGATTATATTGATGGAAAAGGATGGCATGATCCAAGAATCGTTCCATATCAACCAATCTCACTAGATCCCGCTGCAATGATTTTTCACTATGGACAAACTGTTTTTGAGGGATTAAAAGCATATAAAACAAAGGATGAAAAAGTCCTTTTGTTTCGCCCTAACAAAAATATGGAAAGATTAAATCTATCAAATGAACGCTTATGCATTCCGAAAATTGATGAAGAGTTTGTTTTAGATGCATTAAAACAATTAATTCGTTTGGATCAAGAGTGGATTCCAACTATCGAGGGTACATCATTGTATATCCGCCCGTTTATTATATCGACAGAACCTTATCTTGGGGTAGCAGCTTCAAAATCATACCGGTTAATGATTATTTTATCTCCAGTTGGTTCTTATTATAAAGAAGGAATCCATCCAGTAAAAATTTTCGTAGAGCGTGAATTCGTTCGTGCGGTCGCTGGTGGAACTGGGAAAGCGAAAACAGCAGGCAATTATGCTGCCAGTTTAAAAGCACAGGAACTGTCAGAAAAGCTAGGTTATTCACAAGTTCTATGGTTAGATGGGGTAGAAAAAAAATATATTGAAGAAGTTGGAAGTATGAATATTTTCTTTAAAATCAACGGGAAAGTTATCACCCCAGCTTTAAATGGAAGTATTTTAGAAGGGGTTACAAGAAACTCAGTGATTCAATTATTAAAGCATTGGGGTATACCTGTCTCTGAACGAAAAATTTCAATTGATGAAATATATGAAAGCCACCGTAACGGATTGGTTGAGGAAATATTCGGAACGGGTACAGCAGCTGTCATTTCTCCTGTTGGAGAATTGAATTGGGAAGGTGAAAAGATGGTGATTAATAATGGTCAAACTGGTCTACTATCGAAAAAGCTATATAATACAATCACTAACATTCAAAATGGCGAAGAACCAGACCCATTTGATTGGACCGTTGAGGTAAAATAACTTAATACAATATATAACAAATAATAAAGAGACACTAATGCCTATTAGAATTTTTGCAACGTTTCATTGAAAAAAGGTGAAATTGAAAATTGTAATTGATAAATAGGCATTATGTGTTTTTCATTCATGTTTCGATTTAAGTTTCTATAAAAGTAGTATTATTTGTTTCTAGTTTAGTTGTTGGCTATCTTGTACATATTATTGAATCCATATTCTCTCAATAACAGGTGTATTTTCATGAAAAACAATTTTAAAAACATCTGGATTCGTTAGAGCTTTCCATTGTTCAAAATGAAATTGCTTATCATAATAGTTCAAAATTAATGACATAAGATTTCCATGTGTAGCGATAGCAAAGGTTTCATACTTACTTTCCAATAAATCCTCTATTACATTTAATGCCCGATTAGCTGCTGTCCGACTTGATTCTCCTCCTTCGTAACTTACATCTAAGTCAACAAACGTCTTTTTAAGCATTTCCAACCAATCTGGATGATTAGTTGAACTCAAAATTCTTTCTGAAAGTCGCTCATCTTTCATAATTTCTATTTGAAGCTTATTTCCTAACGGAAGAACCGAATCATATGCTCTTGTAAATGGACTTGATACGATATACTGAATATTCTTTGAGGATAGGAATACCGATAATTGTTTTGATTGTTCTATACCAAGGCACGTCAACTTCGCTTCAGGTTCTTGCCCATGTGCTTTGCAATGCCTAATTTACAAAAAATAATGATTACAGTTCTGCATATTGTAGCATTTTATGGTATTTACGCTTACCTCATCTATTTTTTTACCAATCTTGTCACCTACATTCCTATTTATCTAGTATCTTATACTATTACTAATATTCTTTATGAGATAGAAATCCCTTTTAAATAAACATTTTTATCGACTAATATTTCGTGTCATTCCAATAGAAAACCTCTTAAATCCAGAGTTATTATAAAAAGGCTCAAGGCTATCTAAACACATAAGCTGTGGGATGACCCGATTCTTTTCACAATGAATAACGAGTTGGTTTAACATTTCTTTCCCTACTCCTTTTGATTGGTAATCTGGTAGAACACACAAGCCACATATAATACCTGTAATCACTCCATCTGAAATCACTCGTCCCATTCCTATTAGCTGTTTGTCATCATAAGCGTATATCGTATACCAGCTTTGCTTACACATTTTCTCTAATTCTTCAACGCTTAGATTTAGTGTATTCCATCCCAATGATTCGTATAATAATAGTACTTGCTTAAAATTATCTGGATGTTTTTCTATATATGTTATCTTACCTTCCTTCATATCGTTTCCTCCGTTTAACTAATTTATTAAAATGGGCTAATAACCAATTATTCAATTAACCTATTTAACATTCCTTCTTTTATTCATTTTTATATATTCTATTCATATTTATTTCTTATGAAAACTACTTTTTTATACAACAAAAAGCAAGCAATTCTCCTCCTGTAAGATGGTGATAATTGCTTGCTTCAATTTTATATCTATAAAATAAATTCCATACCTTCAACCGCAATATCAAATCCTCTGTTTTTCACAATTTTTATTTCTCTACTATTACTATTAACAACAGGATTTGTATGGTTAAAATGTGTAAAATAAACAATCGTTTTTTTATCATTCACTATTTCTTGTAGACGATCCATCGTTTCTGTCAGTAGCGGATGCGGTATTTGAGTTATCTCTCTCCCCATTGAAGATATTTCCTCGACAGAATAGAAAGTAGCATCTACAATACAAATATCTACATTTTTTGCCATTTCACATATATCAAATTTCCATTGATTCCATGAGTCAATATCGGGGATATATAAAAGCTTTCTAGTCGGTCCTTTAATAATAAAACCAAAAGTCTCAGAAAACTCATTCCGATGTGGAACTTCAAATGGCAGGATTTCAACTTGTTCATCAATTTGAAAGGATTGATTATTAATCATTGGTTTTACTTGAATATTTCTCAGTTCAACTAGCTGTGTCCACGGGGCATTCTTTTTTAAAAAATTCTTCATTTCTTTACCTGCAAAAACTGGTAATCCTTTCGTAGACATTCCTTCCTTTCCTAAAAACAAAAGCCCTGGATAATGTCCTGCATGAGCATGTGTCAATAGAATACTTTCCATAAGACCCATATGCGGGAACTCACGCTTCATAATTATTAGTTGTTCACGCATATCCGGGGTTGCATCAACTAAATGCCATTTTTCTTCATTTATAACTATGGCAAGTGAGCTTGCAAGTCTCCTAATCTTTGGATTCTCATAAGCACGCTGGCAATTCTCACAATAGCAATTTGCTTGAGGGATTCCTGCATCCTGTGCACTTCCAAGAATTTTTATTTTCACACTATTTTTAGACAATTTGTTTCCCCCCAACATTAGTTAAGTTCTCATTTGATACTTCTTCTCTTTTAGCAATGGATATTCCAAGAAACCCGTATACAATATTAATCAATGGCACTAAAAAGATAAAAAAGGCAAATGGAATATAATCATATGGACTAACACCAAGTACTTCAGCAGCGAAAACAGGAACCAGATTGATTCCTACCGCTCCAGCAGCTTCTACACAACGAGATAAATTTTTGGCTGCTAAACCACGTTCTTTAAATGTTTCAGTATAGGCTCGAATCGGTAATATAACTGCTAATATTTGAGCTCCTGTAGCAAAACCAACGACTAATGCGGATATTACCGTACTAAAAATGAGGGAGCCAGTAGTTTTCATTTTATTAATGAACTTTCCGATAATTGTTTTTAATACACCAATCTCTTCAAGAATTCCACCAAGTGCTGTTGCTACAATAACTAATCCAACCGTTCCCATCATAGAAGTAATTCCTCCACGATGTAGCAATGTATTTAAAGAATCTAGCCCCGTTTCTCCTGAAAAACCATTAGTCATTGCCCCAACGATTTCTGTCATTGAAGCTCCTTGTACAAAAAATGCAACAACTGCACCTACTAAACTAATAACGATTAATGAAGGAAGTGTTGGGTATTTCTTAATCATTGCCAAAATCGTTAGCAATGGAAATACTAGTAAAAGCGGATGAATGACAAATGAATCAGCTAAATGAGAAGTAATCGTCTCAATTTCATCAATGCTTATTATATGTGCTGAATAATATATCCCGCTAAACCAATAAAGGATAAGTGACAATATAAAGGCTGGAATCGTGTCCCATAGCATGTGCCTTATGTGACTAAATAAATCAACACCTGCCATTGATGCAGCAACATTGGTGGTTTCAGATAACGGAGAAAACTTATCGCCTAGAAATGCACCAGAAATGATCGCTCCAGCTACTAAACCAAGTGGATATCCCATGCTGTCCCCAACTGCAATAAAGGCAAGACCAACGGTTCCAATCGATGCAAACGAACTACCTAAAGCCATAGATAATATCCCCGTTGCTAATGCTGCACATGGTATAAAAATAGAAGGATGGATAAGTGTTAATCCATAGTAAATGAGAGTTGGAATGACCCCGCTAATAATCCAAGATCCAATGATCATCCCAACAATGATTAGTATATAGACTGCCGGCAATGCACGTTGGATTCCTCTCCCCATGTATCTTTCAAGATCTTTCCATGTATGGCCTAATCTAATTCCAAGAATAGAAGATGCAACTATACAAATGATTAAAGGCATTAACATACCGGATTTCCAATAAAATAATGATAATGACGCCGCAATCGCTAAAACGACAAGCGGAAGTAGTGCTTGTAAAAAACTCGGTTGCTTCGTATTCATATATATATATCGATTCCTTTCATCTAGTTGTAAAATTCACTAATTTACTTAAACGCATAGACGCTTTTAAGCATTAAAGCATAATGAGAATATACTCTCTTCTACTCTTTCTGTCAATATAAAGAAAATAAAAAGACTTGTTATTACCTAGACTACTAGTTTACTATTGATTGATAATGATATAATTCAAATATTCAGATGATTCATTCTTGCTTCCTAACTAGAAAAAAGGAGTGTTGTACTTGATTATAGATTTGAAAAATGTATCGTGGAAACGAGATGGAAAATGGGTTTTAGAAAATATCTCATGGCAAGTGAAGGAAAAA
The DNA here is from genome assembly GCA_018333075.1 of Heyndrickxia sporothermodurans. Taxonomy (GTDB): domain Bacteria; phylum Bacillota; class Bacilli; order Bacillales; family Bacillaceae_C; genus Heyndrickxia; species Heyndrickxia sporothermodurans_A. The sequence continues at coordinate 377,110 of BORH01000002.1, forward strand.
GAGCATTGGTGTATATTAGGGTTAAATGGTTCCGGGAAAACTACCCTTCTTAATTTGATTAATGGATATATTTGGCCCACAAAAGGAGAAATAGAAATCCTCGGAAATAAATTCGGGAAAACTGACCTTCGAAAGCTTCGCCAATCAATTGGTTGGGTCAGTTCTTCCCTACAACAACAATTACCTAATGATGAGATTGCAGAAAATATCGTATTAAGTGGTAAATTTGCGAGTATTGGTTTGTATGATCAAACTGATGAAATGGATAAAGAAAAAGCTGATCGAATCTTATTTGAACTAAAATGTGAACACCTCAAAAAAAGGCAGTATCAAACCTTATCACAGGGTGAACGTCAACGGATCTTAATTGCAAGAGCTTTAATGGCTTCACCAAAGCTATTAATATTAGATGAGCCATGTACAGGACTCGATATTATATCTAGAGAACATCTTTTAAAAATGATTGAAGCATTAACGAAACAACCTGAAGGACCAACACTCATCTATGTTACCCATCATGTTGAGGAAGTTCTTCCTTGTTTCAAAAAAGTTCTTTTATTAAAAAACGGAGTTGTTTTTGATTCAGGTAGTACAACAAATCTTTTAAATGCTGAAAGGTTATCTAATTTTTATCAGGTTCCTATTTCAATTAATCGAAATAATGGGCGAACGTGGATCGCTTTAAAAGAAAAAGATACGTTAACTACACATGTCCTCCAATAAAGTAAACGCTTGGATCTCAGTGGACCAAGCGTTTCAATATTATATAACCGAAATAAATGTTTCAATTCATCTAACAAAAAAAGGATGGAGATATATCCAAAAGTCTTGATTATTTATTCTCTAGACCCATTCGATAAGCTTTCCAATCTCCCGATACAATTCTTCGACTATTAAGAAATAAATGATTCGCTCCATAATAGATATATGCTTCTTGGGAACCTTGTCTAGTATAAACCATTCTTTTCTTTCTATCGTACAAATTATTAGTTGCACCTTCAATAAATCCTTCTAGTTCATCTAGAAGTTTTAGTTCTTCGTCTGTCACTTCATATAATTCTCCTATGACCTTAAACGAAGGATGACTCTTAACAGCTGGATAGCCCATACCAGTGTCATATAATTCTCCAAATATCCAGCAAGAATCATTTAAACACTTAGCATTCATTAAATAATGGTCATTTGTTTCCTCTTTTCTCAATGTACCGTAAACAAAAACGTTATACATATGTTTCTCCTTCTGCCTATCCATTTAAAATATATAGAATAAATTGTTTAGTAAAATTATCTCTTTAGCTCCCACTACTTGTCTATAGATTTTTTCCACCACTTATCATTTAGATTTTAAAGGCTTTTTATGACAATAGATTTTAAAAACAGTATTGAAAATAATTGCCATAAACTATATATTTACTTGTATATATTCTTTTTAAGGAGGGAACAAATCATCTCTTTATTACCATTATATTTGCTACATATCACTGATGAACCCCATACAGAAAGTGAGCTTCAGTTATGGGGAATTTTTATTTGCAATCTCTTTCTTGTTGTAACCGGAATTATTTTTATGTACAAATTATATAAACAAAAGGAGATCAAAAAAACGGCCATTACATTTGGGGTTGCATTAGTCATTAATTATGTGCTTATTCTCATTTTTGGAAGTGTCTTTGATTTACTAGGATAATAGAAAGGAGATGTTGATTCTTTTGAAATTTTATCGATTATGGGTATTTGCATTCATGCTCAAATTTATTGGTTCTGCTTGGGATGCGTCTTATCATTTTAGATATTTATTTGAGAAATATTCTATTCCTCATTTAGTGAATTTTGCTGGATTTGCACTAGGTGCATTCTTATTGTTTAAAGAATGGCGCCGATTACAATACATGGACGGCTTTTCACGTAATTTAACGACAATTGGGTACGTCCTATTTTTAATAGGTATCCCTTTAGATTTTAGCTATCATATTGCTTATGGTATAGATTTAACTACATGGAGTCCGACTCATTTTGTTTATTATGTTGCTACAGGAATTATGATAATTGGGGTTTGGCGTGGGTATTCTGTTTATAATAATGAACAGCTTCCTGTTTGGAAATCGATGCATACATGGTTTGCTATGTTTTTTATTGAGTGCCTCGTCTTTCCAAATATGCAGCAAGAAAATGGTGCGATATCATATGATCAGTACATTCATGGAAGGTCGATTGCATCAAAAGAAATTCTAGCCATTATCTCTGACCCTGAATCACAAATTTTTGGCGGTATCCCACCATGGTTATATCCCTGCTATTCTGTTTTGACCGTTTCTTTATTCACAGTTTTTGCTATTCGTATATTTCGAAGTTACTCAATACCAATTGCAGCAACTGCGTTATACATCGGCTGGAGATTTATAGGGAAGATAATCTTCTTCGCCGTAGGTTATCCAACATCTTATGTTCCTATGACATTACTTTTTATTCCATTATTCTATTTAATCATAAAAAAATATTCCTGGTTCGCCGGTTTAATGGGGAGTCTTATCTACTTTTTATCATTATTTACCATTCATAAAACTGGATTATTAATTACTCCTCCCGTAGAAATCGCATTATTAATTCCGGTTTTAGTTATTGGTATAAGTGTTCCTCTTATTGTACCTCCAACAAAAAAAGCAAGTATGATAACTGAACAACAATCCTTTCATATAAAATAAACCTGCCTATAGGCAGGTTTATTTATGATGTTTCGGCAATATAATAAGAAACTTCATAATGTTTATATAAACGAATACATATTTAGAAAAGAAATAAATACGGAGGAATGATTATGAATAAAAATTTTTACAGACCATATTATGGTTATCGAACCTGTCCCAACCCAAATTGCCTGAATCCTCACTGCCAGTGTGGAAATAATTGCCGATGCGAAAACGATCATCAATGCCAACCTGTTATTACTTATAAAAAACCAGGGATCTACCCTAGAAATCAAATTATTTACTATAATCCACCAATGAAAGAAGTACCACAATCTAGTTATCCAAAAATCAGCTTAAAATCTGTAATGGGACCTAATTCCTATGTATTTGGAGATGTAACTATTGACGATGATGTAATGATTGGATGGAACAATTTAATTCGTGCTGATTCCTCTTCCCCTTACTACATTGGCAAGAAGACCAATATTCAAGATTTTGTAGTCATACACTGCCATCCAGGACAGCAGATTGAAGTAGATGAAAAAAAATATGGTGTGTATATAAGTGAGGAGGTAAGTATTCTGCACCATGCTCAACCACATGGACCATTATTTATTGGTAGAAATACATTTATTGGAGAAGGCGTATCCATTTACGGGGCCTCAATTGGTAAAAATAGTGTCATCATGCATGGCGCAACGATTGCTAATCATGTCAAAATCAATGAAGGTCGTTTTATAGAACCTGGGCAAACCGTTTGGAAACAAGAACAAGCAGATCAACTTCCTCCAGTTCCTTCAGAATATAAAAATTTAAATCAAGAAATTGTCGATCACTATTATCGACTCGGTAAATCCTATCGTCAGCATACTTCATTGTTTATATAGCTTTTTGGAAAACATAAAACATATATGAAATTTCAATATTTGATATAGATTTGAAAAATTCACACACTGCCATGCTAAATGAAGGCACGTGTGTTTTTTCAATTATTTTGAAAAATAGCAACAAAATGATAGAATATTATAAATTTATAGTATTATAAAAGAGTATAATTTGAATATAAGGACTGTTTCAAATAAAAGATTGGATGGTGAATAAAGAAAATGAGTTTGCTAAATAGATTAATAGAACAAGCTAAAAATCCAAATGGTGGGATAGGTTCAGTTATGTTAAGGATTATGAATTCTGCCCATTTAGGATTAAACAATTGGGCGTTAAACAAACTATCGATAAAAGAAAATGCTGTCATATTAGATATAGGCTGTGGGGGAGGAAAAACAATACAATTACTATCCAAAAAGAATACGACTGCAAAAATATTTGGTATTGATTATTCCGACCAAGCAATAATAGATTCAACTAGAACGAATAGACAGGATGTCGAAAGAGGGAAAGTGAAAATATGCAAAGCAAATGTTCTTGCGATTCCATTTTCTGATCAAACCTTTGATATTATTACCGCGTTTCAAACACATTATTTTTGGCCCGATTTAGAAAAAGCAGTAATGGAAGCTTATAGAGTATTAAAGCAAGACGGAAGCTTTTTTATTATTTCGGAAATATATAAAATCAATTATCACATGGAATCCTATAAAACGCCGGAAGAACTAAAGCAGTTATTTAAAAGCATTGGTTTTCAATCAGTTAAATTTTATGAGGATACTTTTAAAGGGTGGCTATGTGTTGAAGGAAAGAAAGGCAATTAAATAAGTAATATAAATTTATATTGTTAAATAGCTTATTGTGATTGTTCAAAAGTTAATCATTTTCATTCTTAATATTTTCAGCAACTCTATATTGAACTTTTCCAATTATACACACATACTTTCTTTAGAACGTTTACAGTCTGTTAATCCCCTTCTTTTTCTTCATCTGTAAAACTGTGATATACTTATATTGACACGAAACGAGGAGGATAATAATGAACATGCAAATGTTAAAAATTTCACACCACAATAAAACCACCGAACTTCAAGTAAAACAAATGACAATTTATCTCCAAAATAAAATTATTGAAGCGGTAGATGAACGACAACAAATATACTATTTATTTTTTTATAAAGAAAAGTATCTTACATATGTAAAACCTAAAAAACTAAAAATCCATTCACATATCAAACAAGCCCTTACAAAAGGATTCAATTTACCAGCAACACATCCATTAACTCAACATTTGCTTTCCTCACCACAAACTTATAAAAAAGTAACCTTTCAACAATTAATAAAAAAAGCTGAAAATGATTATTCTCCACATGAAGTTGCCTACATTGCTACCTTTTTTGATTCATTTGTTTCTAAAAAAACACTATTCACTTTAATCCAATCTATTTTTTATGAATACCGCCGCAACGGTCAAATGTTCTCTAGCTATAGCATTATTCGTATCCTACTAGACTTCATCCCTCAACATAGTTGGGTAAAAGGGCTATCCAGCGATATCAACTTTATCCAATTTAGTAAGCTTTATGATCAATTAAATGAACAACTATGGGGAAAAGACCCTCTTTATGTAGAAAAAGCGCTTCATTCACAAATAGACGATAGAAAATATTTTCTTCAACTAACAGAATTGCTTAAACAGCAATCTAGATGGGGAGATTTAATTGCTTTATATATTCAAAAGATAAATGAACCCTCCTACCCTACATTATTGAAGCTTTTAACAAGTCATTTTTCTGACACAGAAGTTTTATCTATTTTAGAAGATATCTCTACAAGAAATTCTAATCTTACTCATCAAGATTTGCTCGAATATTACCTATCCTTAAAGAAAACTGAAAAAGTGATGACTTTATTAACAAAGTATCAACTTACACTTACCCCTACCCAATCCCTTGCATTCGAAGACTTGCTCAGAGATGCTGACTGGGATTTAGAGACATTATCTACTTCAAACATTGCGACAATTTTATTGCCGCTTTTTCAAATAAAACCAAAAAAAGCCGAAGAAGTCCTTCAAAAATGCATTATTTCACAATTAAGAGAACATACAATTGATTCAGTTGTTGACTGGCTTTCTCCACTAAATAATATTTTACATGCTCGCCCACTTATCAATAAGATACATAAAATCAAAAATCTAATGAATGACCCAGATAATCAATTAATATTAGGAGAGTTATATTATGAACTCAAACAATATGAGCAAGCCATCGATTGCTTTTGTTGGGAAATGGAATTAAAATCATTTGATACAAAGCCTGTTAAATGGTTATCAAAAATCTATCATGAGCTTGGAATGGAACAAGAGCATCAAGCATATCAACAACTTTATATAGACATGCAAAAATGGGCTTAATCTATAAAAGGCTGCCCTATAAGCCTCTATAACGTTTCTTTTAGGACAGTCTTTTTTCAAACTTAACTTTCTGCAAAAATTTTTCGCTTAGGGACTCGCCCTTTCCGATAAGCTATTCCCATTGCTATAAGAAGTAAAATACCTGTAACGATAAAAACACTTTGAACAGGGAAAATTCCTCCGACTAATCCACCAATCATTGGACCTATCATTCCACCTATTTGATTGGCTGTTTGATTTAAGCCAAATGCCCTGCCACGGAAAGATTCTGGGGTTGCCTTTACTACAAGACCATTGATTGCTGGAAACACCGCACAGAAAAATACTCCAAAAACAAAACGTATAATGGAAAATCCCCAAATATGACTAAAAATAATTTGAGCAATCGTTCCTATCCCACCACCGAATAGTCCAATAACCAAAACTTTATGGAATCCAATTTTATCAGCGAGTTTCCCCCAGTATGAAGCAAATAAAACACTTGCAATCCCTGGTAAAGAAAAGACAATTCCAGCTAATAATGAAGCATTATCAGACGAACCACCAAGCTTTACAATATAAAGTGGAAGAACAGGCTCAATGGTCATTAATGAACAAGCCGTGATAATAGTTAAGAAAAGCACAAAAATAAAAGGACGATTGGTCCAAGCTATTTTTATATCATTCATGACAGATCCGCGTTTCTTATTAGGGGTAAAATTATCTTCCTTTACCCAGAAAATAACGAGCAAGGTTGAAATGAATACAAAAAAACCAGCACTTGCAAAAGCGAGTCGATTTCCAACAAGTTCTGCAATTCCACCACCTAGAAGTGGTCCTATTACTCCTCCTGATGCTGAAGCCGTCGAAATCATAGATAATGCATACCCTACTTTATTGCTAGGTGTATTCGTTCCAATTAATGCAATCGCTCCTGGAATAAATCCTGTTAGTAATCCTTGCATAATTCGAAGTATTAATAGCTCATAAGGATTAGTAACAAATGCAGTTAATGTATAAATAATAAATAGAAAAATTCCTGCACGAATAATCATCGGCTTTCTTCCATATTTGTCAGACAACATCCCCCAAAATGGAGCGGATATCGCACCTGCAAAAAAGGCGGCACTAAATAATAATCCAGCCCACAATTCTATATGTTGATGTACATGAATTTGGAGAAGAAATATTGGCAAAAAAGGAATAACCATTGAATAGCTTGCTGACGTAAAAAATACCCCAATCCAAAGAACCCATAAATTACGTTTCCAACCAATCATCCAGTTCGCTCTCCTTTAAATTTCACCAGTTAAAGATGGGAACTATTACTTAAGTTATCTATGTCATTTCTTAGATGCAAAATAACTAAATTTCGTTAATCAAAATATTCATAAAGTAATAATATCATAGCGAATATTTATTTCAATATCCGAAATAAATTTTATAAAAAATGGGCCGGAACAGTTTCCGACTCGTTTTCTATATAGATGTTGTCACTTCTTTCATACGCTTCATTTCTGTTATCGCTTTTTGATGTTTTGATTCATCAAATTCGTTCGTGAATTCTTGCAGCCTTCATCCGTTGTTTATTCCAATTTAAAGAACCTTTCACAGGCTTTGAAAGGATTCGTTGTGCTTTTACTAACTTTTCTTCCAGTTTGCGAAACCATTTTGGATTGGAGAAGACTTCTCCTGTACTTAAAATAGCAAAGTCTTTTAGACCTAAATCAACACCAACGGAAGAACCTGTTTTTTCTAATGGTTGTACTTCCACTTCTGTAAGAATACACTAAATCCGCTACCTGTTACACTTGCTGCACCTTTAGAAGTTAACATTAATATCAGGATAATTGTTATTTGATGGCATATTCAAATGAATTCCAAACACTTGTGATAAAAATACCGTTGCCATAACTAAATAGATAGAGGTACCATCTAGATTAAACGAATATCCAGTTGGAATTACTAAACCTACAACTGATTTGGAGCATCCGTACTTTTCCATTTTATCTATTATTCTAGGCAATACCGATGCAGAGGAGCTAGTCCCACTATTCATATTCATCAGCTAACTGCTATTGAAAGATTACTCTAGATAAAAAAGCTTAATCCACTTTACGATCAATTTTCTCCAAAAATTGGTCATGAATTAATAAAGGAAATCAAATTGTTAAGAAATAAATATGAGAAAAAACAGACAAGCTAGAAGAATAATAAAGCATTAAGCATTTCATTTTCTATCTATTTAAGTCGCTGTTAAAATGAAATTATATGTTTTAAAGTAAGTTAGTATTTTTAAATACCATTTTATACAGAAAGAAGATGAAATGATGACCAAACATTCTTCTACACATATGAAAGATACTCAATTTTCAGTGTTAGATCTTTCTCCAATTATTCAAGGAGGATCTGTTTCTCAGTCTTTAAAAAATACATTAGATTTAGCTCAACACGCGGAAAAATGGGGATATACTCGATATTGGTTGGCAGAACATCATAATATGCCAGGCATTGCAAGCTCTGCTACTTCAGTAGTAATTGGACACGTTGCAGCTGGAACGTCAACCATTCGAGTAGGTTCGGGTGGAATTATGCTTCCCAATCATGCTCCTTTAGTCATTGCGGAGCAATTCGGTACACTTGAATCTTTATTTCCAGGTCGAATTGATCTAGGTATTGGAAGGGCACCTGGGACCGATCAGCTGACAGCACAGGCTCTTCGCAGAAATGGTCGAATGGATGCTGAAGATTTTCCTCAATCTCTAAATGAGCTTCGTGCTTATTTTGATCCATCCCTTTCTGCAAATAAAGCATATGTCCGTGCCATACCTGGTGAAGGATTAAAAATTCCTATTTGGCTATTAGGCTCAAGCGGCTTCAGTGCGCAGCTTTCCGGGCACCTTGGATTACCTTTTTCCTTTGCAAGTCATTTTTCACCTGAAAATACATTATCTGCACTTGATCTATATTGCAGAAGTTTTAATCCATCAGAATCCTTAAAAGAACCTTATGCAATGGTTGGCGTAAATGTGATTGCTGCAGATACCATAGATGAAGCTCATTTTCTAGCTAGTTCTATGCAGCAGCAATTCCTTAATTTAATACGAAATACTCCTATGCCATTGCTACCTCCAATTAACAATTTTGAAGATCTTTGTAGTGATTATGAAAAATCTCTGTTACATCAAAGAATTGGCTCTTCAATCATTGGAGATCGTGATACGGTTCGAGAAAAATTACAAAAGTTTCTTGAAGATACTCAAGCAAATGAAGTCATCGTAAATGCACAAATTTACGACCATCATGCAAGACTCCGCTCATATGAAATTGTATCTGAAATAATGGAAGAAAACTAAAAATTTTTACAGGGCTGTCCTAGAAGTAAAGTGTGTTAGACACTTATCGGACACCCTTTTTTTTGGATTAAAATACATTTTCACTTAATCATATGTATATCATTTGTTTACAAAAAATGTAATGAAGCAAGGCTCAAAAGCTTTCATTGTTCATACAATATGTTATCCCTATATAGTCAAAGCTGATTATTCTACATTTGATTAGTCATATGCTAAACTATATGATATTACATATAAATGAGGGATGACATAAATTGGATCAACGTTCATTAATTCTCTTAGGCTTATTAATGTCAGAAAGTCAGCATGGATATCAATTAAATGAATTTATTGAAAAAAACCTAAACTTTATTACAAATATGAAGAAACCCACAGCTTATGCAACCTTAGATAAACTCTGTTCCAGTGGTTTCGTGGAAGTAAAACTAAATCAAGAAGGGAATCGTCCTCCTCGTAAAGTTTATACAATTAATGACCGAGGTAAACAGCTCTTCTATGATTTACTCCTTAAAAATTTATCTTCAGCAGAAAATGTTTATTATGATGGAGATATAGGTCTAATGTTTATCGACTATCTTCCTATTGATCAGTCTATTGCTGCATTAGAAATGCGTGTTAACCAGTGCAATCTATTATTAGCTGAATTAATTCATACCCCTAAACATGAAGGGATTGGTGTAAACATAGCCATTCAGCATAAACAAGTCATGCTGAAAAGAGAGATTTCTTTCTTACAAGAAACAGTACAAAAGTTACAATCACAAATTGAAAAGGATTGATAGTAGATGGAATCTAAAAAAGTATTACCGATTTTGTTTCTAATCATGTTTCTCGTCATGGTTGGTTTTGGAATCATTATACCTGTTATTCCTTTTTTCGCTAAAGAAGTTGGTGCAACCCCTACTGAATTAGGTTTATTAATGGGTGTATATTCCTTTATGCAATTAATATCTGCTCCATTTTGGGGGAGAGTTTCTGATCGAATTGGCCGAAAACCCGTTATGATGATTGGTATATTAGGACTTGCTATCTCATTTTTTCTTATGGCATTTTCTAGTCAATTGTGGATGTTGTTTTTTGCTCGTATTATTGGTGGACTTTTATCATCTGCTAACATGCCAACGACGATGGCATATGTTGCTGATATTACCTCTGAGGAAGACCGGAGTAAAGGGATGGGGATTATTGGAGCAGCTACCGGTTTAGGTTTTATTTTTGGCCCAGCAATTGGAGGTTTATTTTCCAAATCAAGTTTAAATCTACCATTTTACATTGCTGGTGCTTCATCTCTGCTAACATTCTTCCTAGTATTAATTATTTTAAAGGAATCTTTGCCAAAAGAGCTAAGAGGAGAGCATAAAGATAAAAAACTCTCAATGTGGCGATCATTCAATGGTGGATTATCTATTATTTTCGTCTTACAATGGTTTATTTCCCTTTCGCTCTCAGGTTTAGAAGCTACTTTTGCTTATTTTGCTGCTAAACGAGCTGGATTGGATAGCATAGATTTAGGCTATATCTTTATGATAATGGGTTTTGGTAGTGCCTTTGTTCAAGGTGGTCTAATAGGGAGGCTTACAAAAAAATATGGTGAAGGGATAGTTATTCAAGGAGGAATCATTATTTCCGCCATTGGATTTGCGTTAATTTTATTAGTCAACAACTTTACTACAGCTGCCATTTTCTTAACAATATTTGGACTCGGGAACGGTGTGATTCGTCCATGCGTATCTGCACTTCTTACTAAAAAATCGTCAGGAGGTCACGGAAGTGCGACAGGTCTACTCTCTTCCTTTGATTCATTTGGAAGGATTATTGGACCGCCGTTAGGAGGCTGGTTATTCTCGATTAGTGTAGGGCTACCTTATATTGCAGGAATTATTTTATCTATTTTTGCTTTTATTCTGTATCAACTTTATCAAACGAAAGAAAAAAGCACCCCTGAAACTTCAATATAAATTCATAAAATGGGCTGCCAAAGAGGAAAGTGTCTACCACCATACTTCAATATATATAAAGAAATATTCCATTTATTTTATTGAAGTAGTTCATGGTGTCAGGCACTTATCAGACAGCCCCTTAGTATTTCTCTAGAAAATTTTTACACAAATTGATAATATCCACCAAACATTTCTTTTTCTAACACTATATTATTATTTGAAATCTTTAAGAGAAACGGCCCTTCTCCTTTTGTTTCAATAATTCTTGAGATTTCACCTTGGCTGTAGGGTGATGCAAAAACAAGATTACAACCATTCAATTCTAATAATATACAATTTGCTTTTAATTTCTTATCTTTATATGATTTTCTCATTTTCAGTTGAAATACTTCACTCCATCGTGCTGCGGCTTTTTCATAATTTTCAACTGCGAATACTAATTCATTTAATTGCCTATGATTATTCATTGACTCAATATCTTCTCTTCGGATATCATCCTCTATATTCCATTGAATGATAAAAGGAAATGGGATTCCACCTATTTTTTCATTTATGAAAAGCATCTCCCAATGCAGCATTTTTCCGTCGTCTCTTTTTCTCTCTCCCTTAATTGGTCCCTTTATTTTTATCCCTTTTGACTGTAACAAATTAGATATTTCATTTATGTTATTTGTTCGAAGAGCAATACGAGAAAATCCTTCAAAGTGAGGGAGTAATTTCATTGTTTGAACAACTAAATCATTCTCCTTCATTTTCTCGGCTTTTTCTCGATCAAAAATACCTAAAAATTCTATGTAACATAAATCAAAATAGCTTAGAGCGTTGTATGTCCCCCAATTTTCATGTCTTCCACCAAGACTCGCTTTTAAGCCTATCGCAGCAAAATTCTCAATTGCGTCCTCTGGTCGATTGACAATATGTACTAAATGATCAAATGAAAGTTTCAAGTAAAACCCTCCACCAATTAGAATAAAGTTTAGATATATAATTCTACAAAACTTAAAATATTCCCCTTTTATTCAACTATTTTTTTCTATAAACTCTGTTTTCTAAATTATTATGTTCTTATTTAATGATTGATTTTCATTTCATCATAGACATTATGATAGAATTATTTATGAATATATTTTAGTTTTTGGTAACTTATAATTATTATTTATCATAGGGAATTTGAAATGGTGAGATAACAAATGACACAGAAAAAAGAAAAAAGATTAGAAAGTGATTTATATAAACCGATTCAAAAGCATTTTACACAGCTTGGTTACGAGGTTTATGGAGAGGTTAATGATTGTGATATAACTGCGTTAAAGGACAATGAGCTAATTATTATAGAGTTGAAATTAAGATTAAACGTAGATCTCCTTATCCAAGCCACAAAGCGGCAAAAACTAACGAATCAAGTATATATTGCCATTCCAAAACCGAACTATAGCCTCTTTTCAAGGAAATGGAAAGATTTATGCCATTTGATTAGAAGGCTTGAATTAGGGTTAATCATCGTTACCTTTCTTAAATCATCCACAAGAATGGATATAGCAATTACACCTAAACCATTTGATCGAAAAAAAAGTATGCAGCAAAATAAGAAAAAACGAGAAAAGCTTCTTAAAGAAATGGAAGGGAGACATGTAAGTCATAATATTGGAGGAAGCAACCAGACAAAAATAATGACCGCTTACAAAGAAAACTGTATTCAAATTGCCTATTATTTAGAAAACTATGGGCCACTTTCGCCTAAAGCACTAAGGGAAATGGGAACAGGAGATAAAACCTTACCCATATTAAATAATAATTATTATGGTTGGTATGAACGAATCGAAAGAGGAAAATATATGATAAGTGATAAAGGTATAAGTGAAATAAAGGAACATCCAGAAATTTTACAGTATTTCAGTGAACAAGCTATACCTAACAAAAAATCAGATTCATAATTAATTTCAATAAACGATTATTCTCATATTACATTGTACCCTAAGTCTAGGACGAAGAAAATATCAGTAAAAGCATATAACTTTGAGTTCTATGCTTTTACTAATTAATTCAATATTTAGGATGTGTTAAAGATGGAATGAATGAAAATTTACTAACGCCATGTATTTTTGCGTTCTGTTCTTCGTATGAATGCTGAAGACATTGCTTTCATTCTAGCTTTAATTAATATTTTTCGACCCTCCAACGTTCGCGTATAAATAAGCTCTGCTTTACCCACCTTTTTTCCCCATTGTTGATGAAAAAATTCTGTATTCACCTTGTTTTTCCCAATGATTTGCGGAATAGAGTAATAATTCAATTGATTTACTAATCCTTTTTTCTGTTGAGTTAATAAAAGATAACGTGGATTTTCAATAGGATTCATAAACTCTTGTAATGTATCGATAAATAGAGATTTTTCATAATTTGTCCCACCAACCATCCAGCAATAAACGAAACCATTTTTATCTCGATCAGTTAGAATTTTTAATTTTGTTATATCCGTTTGTAATAGTTTCATATGATTAAGTGTATTTACTATGACTTCGCCCATTTCCTTCATGCATAACTCAATGGAACCATGTTTTATCAATAGTTTAAGAGCCTTAATGGTTTTCGGTAAGGTAGCAATAACCCCTAGTACAATTGCAGACGCTATAACAATTAAGAATACATCTAATGAAAGATTCCTTTTTGATTCTAAACTCTCTAATATACCGAGAGTCACACTTAATCCGATTCCCATTGCTTGGAGTAGTAATGCTCGAATCGTATTTTTATAAACAAATTCCTTTGGGATCATTTCTTTTGGCGACTTTATTTCTTTTACTATATTTTTTCCTTCCCCAACCGCGCTATCCCAACGCTCTTTTAGTTTGTTTCTCTGATTTGCTAATGCAAATGTCTTTTCATTCATAAGCTTAATTTTTTCTGCATTATATGGAGGTGATTCAATGTTCAAACGATTAATCCCATTCTCAATTACATCATCTTCATAAGCAATACCGACAAATGATTGAAATCTTCTAGATAAAGTGTAGAAATCCTGACCTTGTTCTTCCTGTGTTGAATCAATACAAACTAAATGCCATACATTGGCTGTTTTTTCTTTATTCTCTGGTTCCACTCTTATAGCTCTACCTCTCATTTGATTAGAGAGCATAAATGTACCGACATAAGAAGCTAAAATAATTGAGTTAATACATGGAGCATCCCACCCCTCTCCAAGTAATGAAGTAGTTCCTACCAGAACCTGTATCTCGCCTTTTGTAAACAAATCTGTCATTATTCGTACGAGATGTTGATTATGTGCCCCCGCTACTTGAATCGAAATATATCGGCTATCATGCGGTAACCATTTATACTGAATGTTTTTCTCCAAATAAGGAGAATTCAAAAATGAAGAAAGTGCCGTTTCAGGCAAAATAACAATGGATCCTGTTAATACCCCTAGTTTTGTTGTAAATTGCTGATTTCGACGTAAGGTTTCAAATATCGGGATAACGCCGATTCGCGTTAATGGTTTTACATCTTGCTCATTTTTTGGAAGGTCGGGAAGACGAATAAAATCAGTTAAAATGACTAATCTTAATTGCTCCTTCATTTCCTTCCTTTCAAATTTTACAACTTCAAGGATACTGTTTAATTTGGATACACTTTGTATAAGGGTTTGATCCAACTTTTTATTCGATTGTAAGCAAATTTTCCTTTTATTAATTGCCCCTATACGTTTCAGCTCTTTTTTTACTTGTTTTAAATATATATTTTCTTTATCGATTAATGGGTCTTGGTAAAGAATTCCGGTTAAAAGATCTTCCATCCATTGTAAATTAATAGGAGGAATATTTTTGTTATCCATTCCAATAATATGTAAAAGCTCTTTCCATCTCTTATTACCAACCTCTTTAAGATAAATTAATAAACTTGTAAAATAGGTTGGTGACGATAAAATTTCTTCCAAATGATCATACGGAGAAAGAATCCATGGATGGGATTCAATTATTTTTTCAACGTCTTGACTTTTCAAAAGACTTGTTGTTAAAAGTTGAACATTTTCACGAAAAAAAGTGATGATCTCTTTTTCTTCATCATTTGGTGTTGAAAAATAAATATAATCTTGATGCGGACAAAGGTCCTGCTCCTTAACTAATTCTGGCACATTTATTTCCAAATCGATAGGTCCACATAACTGTATATAACGTTCCCACTCTAATAAAGAAACATCATAAGGTGGTGTAGCTGTTAGCGCAACAATACTTGGCACAACAAGGTGGTCACAAAATTGAATCGTGCTTTTCCACCATTCCGTTCTTAAGTGATGTGCCTCATCTAATATAAGGGTTCGAAATCCAAACCGGACAACCTTTTCTTGGAGATTGATTAATTCACTTTCATTAATATCCTCAGAAAATATCTCGTCATCATCTATATCGTCACTCACTCCATGTTTTTGTCTAGAAAACAAGGCATGAAGAGATTGATAGGTTGTAATGGTAAGGAACTTAGGGTTTTTAAGATTCATTGAAATCCAATTTGGCGCTTGATCGGTTTGCAAAAATAATTGTAAAAATCTTTGATACCATTGATGTTTAATCGCTAATGTGGGAGCAAGAATAAGGGTTGGCTGGTTAATACGAAGCATAACCTCTAAACCAAGTACCGTTTTGCCTGATCCTGGTGGTGCGATTAAATGAAGGTGACGATTCTTCAAATGATGATCAAGTTCAGATAATACGTTTTCCTGATATGATCGCCAGTTATAAAGAAATTTTATCCCATTAGGGAAAGCTAACACTATGTTGTACCCCTTCCTTGTCTTTTTTGCTTACTTTTTTAACTTATTGATCAGTTATTACTATATTTTTAAAGCTCATTGACTAATCGGCTCTTTTCAATTGTATATTGATACGCTTAATGAAAAACCGCAACAAATGTTTACACTTGTTGCGGCTTCTTGTTGTTGTCCATGGAATTAGTTATTCCTTTGAAAATTTCTGTACTTACTATTTTATAGCCCTTCGGTGTTAAATGTATCCCATCATCACTAATAAGATCAAATAAATCATCTTCTTGCTTTAATGCGGATCTTACATCAATTTTCAGCACATCTAAATCCTTTATCAGCTTGTTTAGGCTACGATTATATAATCCATGCCAATGTTCAATTCCACCTACAAGACTAATCCAATGGCTAATAGAAGGTCCATATTTATCAGCAATAAATTTATAATAACGAACAGGATCCAATGGAGGTAAATTTAAGATAATTGGAGTAATTCCTGAATCTTTTACAGTTGTAATGAGTACTTTTATATTTTCTAAATACCGATCAATTGGAACGATTGGTGTATGTTGCTCTTCGGGATATTTTGCAACTTCATCCCAATTAAAATTGCAGTCATTTCCCCCGACTCCAATAATCGTATAATCTGGCTTTTCATTTAGAACATCTTTAGATAATCTAGAAATAAGAAGGTCCGAATTGTCATTAAAAGCTCCTTTATTTACTACCTCCACTGTTTCATTATTGCTTGTCGGAAATAATCCCTGTAAATACGAAGGATAATTTTCCTTCAATATGCGCAAACGGCCTTTAACAAAAGAAACACCTCTTGTTAAGCTATCACCAAAGCAGATTATTTTCATCTTTCATCCCTACTTATAATATTGATATACTATTTACTTAGTATATCATGGTTCCAATTTATAATCTTTATTCAAGATTATGGTTCGAAATAAAAGTGTTTATGTAATTTACACCCTGGATTAAATGGGATAGAACAATTTGGACAGCTAGAATGACAAAGTAAATATTCATGAATTGTCATTTCATAACCACAGCCTCCACATAGAACAGCCTTTTGATTAAACTGTTCTTTTGGCCATACTTTTGGATTTCTACATCCGTGATTCTCATGACATTGATGACATGGATAATACGTTTGACAGCAATAAAATTTAATTGCTATCCTATCTATCTCCTTATGGTAATGGCTGCATCTTGTTTCTAAATCTACTATATCTCCTTTTACTTCATGCCCTTTAATTAACAAGTTTATTTCCTCTTCTTTCATTTTTAAGTACATCATCAGAAAAACTACATTAATCATTCATCCATTTTATTTTTATGGATTTCTAATCAACTTTTGGCAGATCTTTCTCAAACTTAATAAAGTTACTCATTTATTTCTAATTGATTCGCTTCATTCATTTTTATTTTCTTATGTTTCATTAAAATCACCGCACTGACAACATATAGAAGTGAGCCTAGGTAAAAGATGCTTCCAATTGTAATAAAATCAACAATATATCCAGTAAGAATAATGGCAAACGCGGCTCCAACTGATGTCCAAATATGATACTTACCAATCTCCATACCTGCTGTTTCTTTTACAACCTTACGCGCCAATGCAGTTTTTTCAGTATTTTTTTGTACTGCTCCCAATATCCCCATAATCACTTGCAAAATATATACCTGCCATACCTCTGTTACAAGGGGGAATATTAAAAGAATAACAGCCATTGACCACGAATAGAATATTAGCAATATTTCATCCCCAAGAGAATCTGAAAATTTCCCTATCAAAGGGAAAAAACATGCAGACGTTAATGCAAATAATCCATATGCCCAGCCGAATTGAGAATAGCTGTCCCCTACATTTTTTAATAAAAGTATATAGAAAGGAAAGATCATACTGCTTGCCATCATAATAATGCTTTGATAATAGAGAAATCGTTTATATGTCATTTCCCATACTCCTCATAAAATAAATTCACAAATCTTTCTTCGGGATCATATTCTCGTTTCATATTGAAAAATTCCGTTGAACGTGGATAAGCTTCTAGCAATTGTTTTTTTGATGGATAAGAATAGTAGGGCAAATAATAACTCCCGTTATGCTTTAATGTGACATCAATCATCTTTTGAACCACTTCTTCCGTTGTTTGAATGTCTTTTTTAGATTTCCCCTGGTTTATTAGAAGCACAAGTGCGAACATATTCTCTTTTGAATAGGACATTACTGAATGATTATTTTTTGATACATACCGAATCGTGATATTTAGAAGATTCATATTTTCTTTTTGCAAAACGGCACGCAAATCATCAATATAATTTGAAAACTCTGTTGTTGGTACAAAATACTCTTGTAAAATTTCCGTTCTTGTTTCACTAGTGTATTCCATAAAAGCTGATTCTGAGCGCATCACATTATTTCGGGTTTCAAGCTTACCATTCATTCTATTAGTATAATATTTTTGAATATCCCAAAACGCATTTTTCCCCCAATCGCTATAGCGTGAAAGTCCTAAAAAGAACTTTGGCAATCCAATCATTCGATCTTCCTTTAAATGATTATATTTTGCTCTTTCCTCTTGATTGTCAGCAAGAATGTAATCCGTCACATACATTTCGCGTAAAAATGAATTAGGCGCAACAGAAATTCTTGCTAAATGCATTTCCACTTTTGGGTTCCCTATTACTTCTTTCTCAAAATAGTTCCTATAGTTTTTATAATCTATTAATTTCGCGTTTGTTACATATAAATGATCATCGGTCAATTGGAGCGTTACGTCTAAAATAATACCGAATAGCCCATAACCACCTATAATATATGGAAACAATTCTTTATTCTCAGTTCTACTTACATTTATGATCTCACCTTTTGCATTCATTAAGTGAAATGAGTGAATGGTATCAATTAAAGCATCATTTCGTATATCCCTTCCATGCACATTCACACTTAATGAGCCACCAATCGTAAAAATGTTTTGTGACTGCATTACTTTTACTGCAAGACCATATGGATTAATATAACGCTGCACATCATCCCAAGTTGCACCACTCTGTACTGTTATAGTTTTCTTCTTTTGATCAAAATGTAAAATTTTATTATATTTTTTCATATCGATGATAATTGCATTTGGGTAAAGAGTTTGTCCACCTTGGCTATGCTGCATCCCTGCAATCGAAAGCTTATCATTCGACTGTTTAGCATCTTTCACGATTTGTTGAAGTTCCTTCTCCCCTGTAGCCGTTTTTATACTTTTAACTGCTATTGGTAAAAGATGCCCTTTATCGTCTATAATTGGATGTAAAATCTTATTATGATATGCAAATGCAGAACAAACAAATACTATCCCATAACAAATGATAAAAATGAATAAGTACTTTTTCTTCAAAACATTCAACTCTCTCTATTTTCAATATCTTTTCCTTTCTTTTAATAATACAAAAAAATGGAACAATATGTTAATTAGTTTTTTATAATTTTGGATGTGAATTTATTTCATTAAAACATACTTAATGAGTATTTTTCTGACATCATTTTTAATAGCTCTATTCCTGCAACACTATTCCCTTTTTCATCAAGTGCTGGACCATATATTCCAATTCCGAACCTGCCTGGCACAGCTCCCATGATTCCTCCTGAAACACCGCTTTTAGCGGGAATTCCCACCTTAATAGCGAATTCCCCAGATGCATTATACATGCCACAGGTAACCATAAATGTTTTGCAAATGCGAGCAACATGATGGGGAATAAGCTGTTCTTCTGATATTGGATCTTTGCCATCTAAAGCAAATACACAGCCAATCCGTGCTAAATCTAAACAGTTCATTTCAATTGAACACTGTTTTGTATACAAATCCATTAATTGCTCGACATCTTCATTGATGATATGGTGTTGTTTTAAAAAATAACATAAGGAGCGATTCAAATCCGTGGTTTTAAATTCGGACATGGCAACATCTTTGTTATATCCTAAAGAAATATTACCCGATAATCGCCGAATAAACTTAACTAAACGTTCAAATCGTTCCTCAACACTATCCCCTTTAATCATATGAGTTACTGCTAATGCACCTGCGTTAATCATCGGGTTTAATGGTTTAGAAGGAACACTCGTTTCTAGTTTTGCAATTGAATTAAATGGATCACCCGTTGGTTCCTGTCCTACACGATCAAAAACATATTCTTGTCCTCTATCCATTAATGCCAACGCAAGAGCAAGTACTTTTGAAATGCTTTGTAAAGTTAAATTTTCTGTTACATCTCCTGCTGAATAACAATTTCCGTTTGGATAAAAAAGAGCGATAGATAAACTATCTTTATTTGCATTTTTAAGTGCGGGAATATAATCAGCAACTTTCCCGGTACTCGTATATTTCTTTGCATCATCCACTAATTTCTGAAGTTCATTAACTGAGCGACATTGCAAATAAATCACCTCTTCATTCATTTTCTAAAGTTAGTTTTCATAATTCACATTTTTTTATTATATCCTTTTTCATTTCACCCTTTTAAATTTTTTTCGCTTTAACAAGTAGTCTGTATTCACTTCGCCTTATTATTTTCCATTAATCTTTTTAATTTTTTCTCTGTATTTGTGTCATCCACTGGTGTATAGACACTACATCTTAGATCATTATTCCCCTGAACTTGTAACGATGTTAAGTTGAATAACATTTTTCCAGCTTTTGCATGGCGAAATTCAATCAGTACTTCAGGAGCTGAGTCTACTTCACTTTTATTCCAAAAATTTTCGAATTCCTGAAACTCATTTTCCATTTTTTCTATAAAGCTGGAATACCATGAATCTCCTACATATTGTCCGTAATACGTACGAAAAATCGCCAAGAATCCTCTGACAAAATGCTCCCAATTAACCGCTAGACTTCTTAATTCCTTTCTAGCAAATACTAAATAAATAAGATTTCTCTGTTCCTCTTCTACCTGTTCAAAATCAAGAAATACATTTGCTGCTGCTTGATTCCAACCAACAATAAAACATTTTCTATCTGTTATGATCGTCGGGCAATAGGTAAGCTCATGAAGAATTTTCTTTAGTGAAGGACTAACTATCGTTTCTTTCTCTATAGTAAGATCCGTATTTATTCCTTCTTCCATCGCTAATGCATACAAGTACTTTCGTTCATCTGTATTTAGTTGTAAGGCTTTAGCGACGGAGTCTAATACTGAGGCTGATACTTTAATATCTCTTCCTTGTTCTAGCCATGTGTACCAAGTGATACTTACTCCCGCTAATTGTGCGACCTCTTCTCTCCTCAAACCCGGTGTTCTTCTCCTAGTTCCTGTTGGCAATCCAACCATTTGCGGATGAATTTTCGCACGCTTCATTTTCAAAAACTCAGACATTTCCTGCAATCTTGTTACTTGTTTCATCATTTGTCTCCTTTCTTAATCTAGTAGTAATTATACTAGGATAAACAACAACTTGTAATAGGATAAGTCCATCGTAAAATAAAAGGTAAGATTCACAAAAATAATATCACTCGTTTATCAAAAATACGAATTTAGCAATTAATTGGAGGTTTGACAATGAAAAGGGTTGTTATTACTGGAATGGGAATTATTTCACCAATCGGAAATTCTGTTTCATCCTTTTGGTCCCAATTAAAAAAAGGTAATTCTGGGATTACTACAATTGATACATTCGATGTTTCAGATTTAAAAACAAAAATCGCGGGAGTTGTTCGTGATTTTGATGGAGATGCCTTGTGGGGAAAAAAAGAAGCGAGGAAAATGGATCGTTTTTGTCAGTTCGCAGTAGCTGCAGCAGAACAAGCATTGGAGGATTCTAAATTGAACCTACAACAGGTTAACCTAGAACGTTTCGGTGTTTATGTTGGCTCAGGAATTGGAGGAATTAGCACATTCATTGATAATGTAAATATATTAAATGAGCGAGGTACAAGAAGAGTTAGTCCTAGTTTAGTACCGATGATAATATCAAATGCAGCCGCAGCTCAAATTAGCATCCGATTGGGAGCACTGGGCCCTTCAATGTCACCAGTGACTGCATGTTCAATTGGAAATACTTCTATTGGAGAAGCTTTTAAAGCCATTCGTAGTGATGAAGCAGACATTATATTTGCTGGTGGTGTCGAAGCAGCCATTACTCGACTTTCAGTAGCTAGCTTTGGAAATGCTACCGCCTTATCAATGAATAATGAGAATCCATCTTCTGCTAGCTGCCCTTTTGATGAAAAAAGAGATGGATTTATTATGAGTGAAGGAGCTGGAATTCTCGTTCTTGAATCGCTAGAACATGCTACTAAAAGAGGTGCTTCTATTTATGGGGAGGTAATCGGATATGGAGCAAGCTCTGACGCCTATCATATGGTAGCTTCTCACCCTGAAGGAAAAGGTGCATTTCAGGCGATGAAAAGCGCTCTAAATATTGCTGGAATTAAACCGGATCAAGTAAATGTAATCAGTGCCCATGCAACCAGCACTAAAGTAGGGGATCTATCTGAAACCTTGGCGATTAAACAATTATTTCAAGAAAAAGCCTACCAAATTCCAATTACGGCAAACAAATCAATGATTGGTCATATGCTTGGTGCATCTGGAGCAGTAGAGGCAATTGCTTTAGTGAAAATGTTAGAGGAAGGGTTTATTCCTCCTACCATTAACTTAACACAGCCAGATCCAGATTGTGATTTAGATTATGTACCAATTACAGGTAGGGAAACTGATCTAACAATTGGATTATCTAATTCCTTTGGATTTGGTGGACATAATTCAGCTATAGTATTAAAAAAATATGAATAAGAAATGTATAATTCCAATAGAAATCAATGTATAAATTCGGACGAACTTGTATATAAATGATTCATCCGTAAAAAAAGGTGTTAGCACTCAGAAATTCATATAGTGCTAACACTATGAAATCACAAATGTTTCATTCCAAGTCACATAATATATTTTCGCTTGGTGAACCTTTGTACCTGTTATTCGTCCCCACATCTCCCGGTAAAATTGAACTTGTTGTTCATAATGAGTTGATAGCTTGGACAAATCGCTTTTATCCTTCGGTCGATCTGTTTTATAATCTACGATATACCATTTACCATCATATTGATAGACTAAATCAATGATTCCCTTTACAAAATAAGGGGTTTTTCCTATTTGATTATTTCCGATTTTATTATAAAAAGCATCCTCTGGTGAGATTTGAATCGTAAATGGTGTTTCAGTTAAAACATGTTTTGCATGACAAATTTGTTCCCATGTTTCAGTTTGTTTAAATTGTTGAATCGCTTGCAAAACTTCATTCTTTTTGTCAATAGAAACTTTGTTTTTATTCAAAATATATTCTAAATGATTTTCTACCATCGTTCCTTTTACAAGCTTTTCAAACACTTCATGAATCATCGTCCCCCATTTTACTCCTCCACCTTCTTCACGCTCTATCCCTAACGAATGGATATCTTTCTTATCATTTGTGGGACTATAATTTAAATAGGAGGCTGCCTTATGTGGTTCCACCCATTTTTCCAAGTTAATATCTTTACTATCGTTATCTATCATTATTTCCGTTTCATACTTGTCATTCTTCTGCTTTTCCACGTCTTCTATCTCAGCTTTATTAGGCTTCACGATTTCAATAATGTCTTTCCAAGGATTTTTATCATTATTTTTTTCACAACTACTTATAAATAGTGCTTTTTCTGCTCGTGTTGCTGCAACATATACGATTCTCGTTTCCTCTTTCTTTAAAAATTCATATTCCTTTAATTGGTGCTCTTCCCATGATGGTGGATGGGCAACAGTTTTCAAGCGAAAACCATTTGACTTGTTAATAATGAAATATCCATACGCTTCACTTGAAGTACGGCTAATATGATAGTCAATCAAATTTTCTGTAGCAACTTTCTTTCGCGGGTTTGCAAGAAACACTATTTCTGCTTCCAATCCTTTAGACTTGTGTACATTCATTACTCGAACTGAATTTTCCTCTCTCCTAAAATCAGCAACAGTCATTGAATAAATTGAAGCATTAATTTGTTGTACTGCTTTAGTAAAAGTTGTGGCTTCTCGGATTCTGTTTAATAGTTGGAGTAATAATTCGTATTCCTTCATCCCATATCCATTAAGAAGAAGCAAAGGGTAAAAACCAATATCCTCAATAATTTTCTCAATGACAATTTTTGGGGTAAATTGATTTTTCCACCTGATGTAGCTTTGTAATTTTTCGAATACACTTCCTATTTGTTTGATTGTTTGTGCGTCTATCGGTTTAGATGGAATTGAATAAATATGAAACATTCCTCCTGACTGCTTCCATTCATATAATTGTTGATCACTTATTCCAAAAAAGCTGCCTCGTAAAATGGCTAATAACTTAACTGGGTTACATGGATCATTAATATATTCAAGTAAGTAACAGAGCTCCTTGAATTCCTCGACTTTTCCAATCACCATTTCTCCACTTAGACTAGCAGGAATATTTTCATTTAATAAAGCTTGATAATATTTATCTAAATTGTCATTATATCGAGATAAAATCATAAACTCTTTTGGCTTATGTCCTTGTCGAATCATGTTTTTTATCATAGTGGCTATTTGTACAGCATCACATTGTACAATTTCCTCCTGATTTGAACATTTCTTCGGAACCACTAATTGATAAATGCCTGAAAATGTGGAATGATCATCTTCAAAGTAAGAATTTAATCGTTTAAAAGCTGCTTGGTATTCGGTTCCACTTTCAGGAAACATTTCCTCAAACACTAAATTTAATTTTGCGGTGATCGAATCTAATGTTCGAAAATTCATCGTTAAATGAAGGACCTCTCCCCTATGTTTTACTATGAGCTCCTTCACTTTATTATATATATCGATATCTGCCCTCCGAAAACGATAAATCGCTTGCTTCGGATCTCCGACAACAAATAACGAACCTGGTTTAGGTGTACATTTTGTCCAATTCTTTTCCTCTAGATCCTTTGAAGTTAATAAAAACATAATCTCAGCTTGGATGGGATCGGTATCTTGAAATTCATCAACAAGTAAACAACGATATTTTTCTTGAAAAAACCTACGCACTTCTTTGTTATCTCTTAATAGTTTTGCAGCCTTTACAAGCAAATCCTGATAATTGATGAAAGAATCCTTTTCTTTAAGAACCTCGTATTGGTGCATAACATTTTTCATTATCGGAATTATTTCGCCATGAACATACTCATACCATTTCGTTAAAAGTGGCTTTATATTTGCTTCTACAAAATAATTAATTTTTTCTAAAAAATATTTTCCATCTTCTTTTGATTTCCATAATTTTCGAGTAATGGAAAGCTTTTTATTAAATAGCTCAAATATTTCTATCTTAACGGCATCTTTCAATATACCTTCATATTGACTCATACTTATTGCACGCAAAACAAGCTCCTGTAATGCATCATATCTATCATCAACAGGTTCTTCTGGAATTCCACGCTTAACATCTTTCAAAAGAAGGATAAAGCGTTGGAAAGTTTTTGTAATATCTGGTGGTTGTTTTGTATCATACACCCAGTTTACATCTGGAAAGGATTTCATTTTTACAAAACTGTTTTTTAAGTCAATTAAAGAAATACCTATATTATTTATTTTCTCATACATATTTTGGTCACTAGAACAAAGCTGTTCAAAATAAATATCCCAAGCTTGCTTTGCAAGATTCATATCATCAAAATCATCTATCTCTATAAAATGATGATCTAAACCTGCTTCAACCGGTCTCTCCCTTAGTAATTTTGTACAAAAGGAATGAACTGTACCTAAAAAACAATCATCCATCTCTTTCAAAGCATGTTCAAGTATTTGTTTCTTATCCGGATTTATTTCTTGTCTCCAATCATTTTCCAGCTTTATCAGGAATCTTGTTTTTAATTCTTCTGCTGCCTTTTTCGTAAAAGTAATTGCTACTATTTCATTTACCTTAAACGTTCCTGTTCGAATCAGATTTACCATACGGTTAACTAAACATGTTGTTTTACCAGAACCCGCTCCCGCTTCTACTAAAATATTTTGATTTAGTAA
Source organism: Heyndrickxia sporothermodurans (assembly GCA_018333075.1). Taxonomy (GTDB): domain Bacteria; phylum Bacillota; class Bacilli; order Bacillales; family Bacillaceae_C; genus Heyndrickxia; species Heyndrickxia sporothermodurans_A. Next base: position 403,176 of record BORH01000002.1, read on the forward strand.
TTTCTCTATCTTCTTTCTTTCCTGCTCATCAAAAACCATCTTACTCATAGGCTCTTATTCCCTTCCAACGGTTAATTCCTGTCGCATTATGGTCCATTCCTTTTGCTTCATATATTTCCTTAGTATATGAAGTTCTTTTACAAACACTTTTGTAATCACAATAGGTGCAATCCTTTTCTGCATCATCTGTCATAATAAAGCTTCCTACCTTTAATACATCCAATGATCTTTCAAGGATGTCCATCCCATTTTTTCGAGTAACAGAATCCTGCATTCGATCTTTTCTCTCACCTATTCCTTTCGTTGTTGGAAATAAATATGAGCTTATTTTCACTTGCTTATTTATTAATTCAAGCTTATTTTCAAGTGCGATTGCGTAAAGAAAATGTTGCAATTGCCTGCCGCCATTAAAATATTTCTTTTGATGAAACGAACTTGGCTTTCCTGTTTTATAATCGATGATTGATAAAGAAGAATCTTTGTGTTGATCTACTCGGTCAATTTTTCCCGATAGTTGGAACGATTCTCCTGTTAAAAGAGTAATTAAAGCTGGTGGTTCTTCTCCCATGCCAAAAGAATATTCAAATTGGATAGGAAGTTGATCATCTGATTGCATCTCTTCAGTTTTTAAAAAGATTTTACAGGATGCAAATATTTCACTTACTTCCTGTTCAAATACATGTCTGTTTGGTGGTGGATATTTCTTTTTCCTATTTGTTATTTTTGCTGAAGCGATTTCTATTAATAACTTCTCATGTTCCATAAATTTAGGTCTGTGTCCCCATTCTTTAATGGTCGTATAAAATTCTTCAAATATTTCATGAAGCAATAATCCCCTAATTTGATTATCTAGCCACATATCTCGATGAAATTCAATATCTTCTACAGGGCTCACTTGTAAAACATCTTCTAAAAAATATTTATATGGACATGTTGCGAGCTTTTCTAACTTGCTACTAGACATTCGAATGGAATTATTTTTTCTAGGATCAATATTTACTACCGGGCTGATCTTTCCTTCATATTCTGTGAAAAATGGACTAAGTCTTGCCATCTTTGCCTCTTGACCTTTGATTAAATGTTGAAATCCATTTGGAATCGTCCTATTTTTTTCAAATATCTTTTTCTCCCACCATTCCTTATTAACGATAAAAGGAATTTTTGAACATTCCACATACTTTTTATGAATTGTTTCAATATCTGAGTTGTAATCACCTGTCTGATATTGATAGCATTTAAGATAAAAATGTGATGGTCTATTTGAACGACCTTCTTGAAGATCAAATACCGAATAACTTATCGTTGGAATACCATTTGTACATGCTAATAATTGCAATACATGAAACAGACTCTCCTTTGCGTTTTCCCTTTGCAAGGGAAGCCTTGAATTTATAGCCTTTCTTTCTGAGTCAAGTAAAAACGGATCCTCCTTTATGCTTCCAGGAAAGCTTCTTTGGTCAAATCCTACAAAATATAAATTTTCACGATCAATGAATATTCCTCTTTTATAAGATGTTATATGAATCGCACCAGGTTTAGGATTAGATGCTCCAATATGGATCGTTAACAAAAGCTCTTCTAAATACTTACACATTTCATTTATAGAATCTGTTTTAATCGCATATGGAAAAATTAAAGCAATTTGCTCCAATAATGATTTCTTAGCTAATTCATCCATAGGAGATGGAGTCGCCAAATAGTTTGTTAGAAAAAATCGAATGAAATGCAAATAACTTTTCAAATCATGTTTTGTAACCTGCTGAAAAATTTGAGTAAACCATGCCTTTAACCAAATATATCCCTCTCTACTTTTCAGAAGTTCCTTTTGGTCTTTTTCGTTTACAATGCTAATCATTTTGTTTATAAAATTAATTTGCTTCTGAAATTGTCGTAGATAATGTTCCTTTTCCCACCCAATCTCAGAATTTCTTAGCATTGTAATAATAGAAGTTAAACTAGGTGAGCTATCCCCTAATTCAAGCACCCCCTCTTTAAACAACGTTAAAAAGGATGTAACATGGAAATTAGTTTTTAAACACAAAAGAAGTAAGGAAACCATTTTCCCTGGATTAGTAATCGATATGGGTATTCCCTCTCCGAAGGTAACGGGAATATTTAAACGTTCCGAAATTTGATACATAATTAAATGAAATGGATCTCTTTTACTGTAAAAAACTGAACATGAATCAAAAGAGCTATTGTTTTGTTTAATTTTGCGTAAAACATCAAATAACTCATGTTCTTCTGTTTGTCCTGTAAAAAATTTTATTTCTTTTTTATCCTTTGGACGATTTAATGTTTCTATATATATACTGCTCAAGTCTGTTGCTTTCCCCACCGCATCCTTTATTAATGGCATACGTGATGGAGACTCGACACCAAAAACAGGTGCAATCGGTAAAATATAAGAATTTTGTTGGAAAAGTATTTGGACTAACTTTTCTTCTAATGATAAAAAAGTTAAATTTGGTTGAAAAATGAATACACATTTTTTAGGCATATGCCTTTCAGCTAAATTGATCGCTTGATGAAATATTTCTGCATCATCTAACAGTTTCATTTGTCTTAGCTTTTGTTCATAAGCATGTAAAATCTTTTGAAAATCTAATGCTTTTTCTTGGATATTGAATTTTCTAATTGGGAAATTATTACTTTTAATTTCAGATAATCTTGAGTGATTCATTACGTGAAAGATTGCACGGCTTAAGCTAGGTGTTAATTCTAGTTTATTGATATATCGGAGTCTATTTTGATTTTTTAAATCCTTTAATATAGAATGGATTAGCAATGTGCCTATTGAATCATTGATTTTTTCTATTGTAGCTACTAAATGCAAATCCATTATTGTATTTGCAGCCTCCTTTAGTGTAGAAATCTTCAAATTTATCGCACGATAATTTGCCTTAGTATAGGAAAGTAGTATTTGTTCTCCTGTTTGATAACTATCTACAATTAACCATTTTTCTTGTAATGGATGAATCTTAGTAATTTCATATAATTTTCGAACCATTGATTTCATCATTTACCCTCCTTACTAACCAAATTGCACAATTATTCAGAATTATATACTTTGGAATTTTCGGACATTCAAAAAGGCACATCAATACTGATGCACCTTTTTAAGAAAACTTCAGGTTTGTTAACTTGTTTTGCCGACAATTAGCTTATTATACATTTCTTCTAGCTCATATAATGATATTTCATATAACTGTCTATTACTTTTTTTATATACTCCATTTGCAAGTAGCATGTCAATATAGTATTTTTTTAAGTTTTCTTTTTCTGTATCCATAGGAAATCCCCTTTACATGTGTTTCATTATTTACTAAATTTGTTTTAAAGGTTAATGGTCAATCTTAAGAAAAACATCTTCCAAACTATGAAATACTTTTGCCTCTCCTTCTTCCCCCTGAATAGTCCACTCTTTATTTTTTAATGAAAGTTTTCCTAATCCATTTTTTTCATAAGGCATGCTCAGCATATATATTTTTCCGTTTTTTCGAATTGTATAACCAATATAATAATCCTTTCCCATCCCCTCTTCTTCATATATTCCAATATCCTCAAGCTGATATCGTTCCATCATATCCTTTAATTGTGCATTCATTTGATCTAATAACGTTTCTCGATTTATGTAATCCATCATATCCCTCATTTTCATATATATTTTGCATAAAAATTATTTGTGCTCGAAATACTTCTGTTTCCCCTAGAACATGTATTGATTTGAAAAATAAACGGTAAATCATTAATACCCATATTATTATTTCCGAATGGAGCATAGTTATGATAAAAAAAGAAAAAACCGGAACCATTAACATAGTTCCAGTCTTTAAAAAGAATGACGATATAAAGTTTACATAATAATATTATAATATTACTTCAACCCATTTACGTACGCTATTAATAAACCAAATTTTATTAGCCAATTGCAAATCCTGAACTTTAAGTACCCGTTCTTTTATTTTTCCAGATTGAATTAATTCTGAACGGAAAGTGCCTGCCAATAAACCAGCTCTTTGCTTTGGCGTATACATCATTCCATCTATCTCAAGAACGATATTTCCATTGATAAATTCGGTTAATTCTCCATCTTGATTCCATAAAATAACATCAAACACATCACTTTGATTAACTTTATGTTCTTGATAACACTGACGATTTGTTGTTTTATGATAATGGTAGCGATTATTTTTATTAATTGGTTTATCACTTATTTTTACTTTATAGATTTGATTGAATTTACTTATCGTTTCAGCGCCAATTGTAAATTCTCCATTTTTGGAAACCAATAATCGGATCTTCATTTTGTGTTTCGAATGTTTACGAGCAATATCATTTAATTCCTTATAAATATCATTCATTGGCAATGTAAAATTAAAAAATTCCGCTGACTTTTTTAAACGATTCAAATGCTGATCCAATAAAAAGTATTGACTATTTTCCAATAGTATACTTTCTAGAAGCTGAAATGAAGGCCTGTTAGCAGTCAATAATTTGGCTTTGGTTACAATTTCCTCATATTCATCAGTCGCGGTAGAATCCCATGTAATTCCTCCTCCCACACCATAAACGGCTTCTCCAACCTGCTGATCAATCATTACCGTTCGTATTGGAACATTGAATATGGTTTCGCCTTTAGGACTAATATATCCTATAGCTCCACAATATACCTCACGGGGGGAATCTTCCAGATTTGCGATATATTTCATCGTACTAATTTTTGGTGCACCTGTAATTGATCCGCAAGGAAATAAAGCAGAAAAAATATCAACAATACCAACATTTTTTTCAGTCTTCGCTGAAATGGAAGAGGTCATTTGCCAAACAGTAGGGTATTGCTCCACTTTAAAAAGCTCTTCCACCTTTACAGTTCCTGGTATCGCAATATTACCTAAATCATTTCGTAATAAATCAACGATCATGACATTTTCAGCCCGATTTTTTTCGGAATGAAATAACCAATTTGCATTTTTTTCGTCCTCTTCTACTGTTTTTCCTCTGTGTATCGTTCCTTTCATCGGACGTGTAATAATTTTATTTCCATCCCATCGAAAAAAGAGTTCTGGTGATGCAGATAGAATTCGAAAATCTCCGATATTCAAATAGGCACAATAATTTGATTCTTGGACCGATGTTAGATGTTGATAAAAGGAAAAGTCATCTCCCTCAAAATTTGCTTTTAATCTTGTTGTATAATTAATTTGATAGGTATCTCCATTTTCAATAGCCGATTTAATTCTTTCAATACATGAATGATAATCATGTCCATGAATCGATGGCTCCCACTCTGAAACCTTAAAACTTTTTTTCCTTTCCGCTTCTTTATGTATGATTGGCTGACAAAAGATGCCAAACCACAATAAAGGCATTTTTTCGCAGGAACAAACTTGAAAAGCAGGGTCAAAAGCTGGGGCTGCTTCATATGACAAATAACCTGCTGCATAGTAACCTTTTGAAACCTGCTTCTGAATTTCTTCCATGCAAGAAATAACTTCATCAATACGACTAGTAGTAATAATTTTCTCCGGATTTTTAAAAAGAAGTGGATTAATTGAACCATCATGCTGTGCAAATTCAAATAGTAAATAAGGATCATTCATTATATATTCATTAGTAGTCATCACATTTCTTCCTTCACAAAAGTTAATCAATTTAGTTGAAAAAATTACGAATCATCTGTAATCCATGATCTGTTAATATTGCTTCAGGGTGAAATTGAATCCCTTCTATTTTGTATTGTTTATGGCGTATCCCCATAATTTCACCATCCGCACTTTTGGCAGTTATCTCCAAACATTTCGGAAAGGTTTGTTCCTCAACGACTAATGAATGGTATCTTGTCACACGAAAGGTATCCTCTAATCCGGAAAAAACGCCTTTATTGTCATGTGTAATCATTGAGGTTTTTCCGTGCATAGGCATTTTTGCTTTTATCACATTTCCATCAAATGCTTTTGCAATAATTTGATGTCCGAGACAAACTCCTAAAATTGGGATCTTGTTTGAAAAATACTCAACAATCTCTAAACAAATTCCAGATTGATCTGGATTTCCAGGTCCTGGAGAAAGTAATAAAAAATCAGGTTGCAGCTGTTCAATTTCCTTAATACTAATCTGATTATTTCGAACTACTCGAACCTCATGGCCGATTTGTTTTGTATATTGAACAAGGTTATAAGTAAATGAATCATAATTATCAATTATTAATATCAACACAATTACTCCTTAAATCAAATTCCATTTCATTCCATAACTTTTGTTACAAAAAGTCCTATTTACACGAAACTATCATATCACATGGTATCTATTAAAAGATTTACCATTTTTATTTGCGAATAGTTTTTTTAGGAGAAATAAAAATAATATATAAGCATTGTAAAATGAGGTGAAAAGAAAATGAAGCATATTAAAGCAATTCTTATTAAATTCGTTGCAACCTTCGTGATTTTATTTATTATTTTAGATATTATTTTCGGAATGTCACTTGCTAATGTTTTTTTTATCTCACTCGTTCTTTCTGTTGCATCTTACCTTGTCGGGGATATTGGTATCCTGTCAAGAACAAACAATACAGTGGCAACTATTACTGATTTCGGACTAGCATTAATTGTCATTTGGTTTCTTTCTGCGGCACTATCCTTTACACCAAGAACACCATTATTTGTTACATCACTTTTCTCAGCAGCAGCTATGACATTATTTGAAATATTCTTCCACAAGTATGTTTCTTCAGATACTTTTGAACATGAATCAGATAATTTTTTAAATATCAATCCAAATTACCAAACAGAAGTATCTGGAGAAATTACTCCGGAAATTGAAAAAAACAACGAAAATAAATAGAAGTTTTTCCTAATAGCAAATGTCAGGCATCATACTTTAATAATATAGTATGATGCCTGACACTTATCAAAAGTCCATTATGCTTTTACTGCTTTCAGAATCATTGCTTCAGCTTTAAATGAAATGATTTCTTGATTAATAGTTTCTATACTAAACTTTTTCTTAATGTTTGATTTAGCCTTCAACATATAATTTGATAATTCACTCTTTTCAACAGAAGATAAGTTCATTCGATCACACCATGGATTAAATTTAAAGCTCTTTTCAAAACAATGGAGGTCGCGTAAGAGAAAACCATTTTGTTCTAGCATACAAATCCATTCCGTTTTTTTCCAAGCCCTAAAATGACTATAATCTCTTTTTTTCTCTACAAAATTATAAAAATGATCCTGTTCATCATTTTCTGGTGATATATTATCATCTAAAATAAATTGTCCACCAACTTTTAATACCCTATATGTTTCCTCGATAAACTGCTTCACATGTGGAAAATGATGAGGAGCAATTCTACATGTCACAATATCCAATTTTTCATTATCAAAAGGTAGGTTTTCAGCATCTCCTTGAATAAATTCTACATTATCATTTCCAGATCCATTCACAAATGCTTTGGCAGCTTGTAACATTTCTGGAGTTAAATCAAGTGCTACTAACTTTTTCACATGTGGCGCAAATAGATTAGCAGTATGGCCGCCACCCGTTGCAATATCTAATACTGTTTCATTCCCAGTGATATTTGTTAATCCTAACATGACTTCAAGATCTTTTCCTTTTTTATGAATGTCACTTGTTACATAAGAATTTGCTGCCCTTCCAAATTGTTTTTGTACATCATTTTTATTATCCATTTTAGCCCCTCTTTTCCTATTTGGTAAATTTAGCATAAACCCTTTCTTACATAAGATAAATAACAAGTTTTTTATAATTAAACATAACCAAAACTTATCACTTCAAGATGTGTAATAAAGTAAGCAATAATTATCCATACTAGGAATAATGAGGTGAATACCATGGGATGGATAGACTCTTTTTCATATTGGAAAATGGAAAGATATGAAAAATATTTAATGACTATGCAGAATTTAGGGGAATGTCCAGATTGTAAAGGTAAAGGTTTCACTATACCTTATAGTGTCTATGCTGCAGCTTATGAATGCCCAAGCTGTAATGGAAGCGGACTTTATTCAGACTGGTTTGAGGTAAATGGATAGAAAAAGACGCCTAAATCCGTAGGCGTCTTTCAAAAACTTAATTTGCGGCGAAAGATCCGTATAACCACATTTATACGTTTTAGCAAATGCTAAATATTCGACTTATGCAAATAGCTCATCGCTTTTTTAAGATATCATAGCAGCAATAAAAAAACAAGTTTTTTTCAAAAACATATACGAACTTCACAGCTTTAAGTCTTATCTTTCCTCTCCAAAAATATCCAACTAAGAAATTTCCGCATTAAATAAGCATTATTCGGTTTAAATCATATAATTTTATTATTTTATACTATTTTGAAATATCTTTCAAAAATAGAAAATTTCTTCATTTTATATATTTAGCCCACTTTTTATTTGTCTAATTTCAATTTTTATATTATATTTTAATAACAATGGTTACGTTATCGATTTTGTTTTTTGGGGGGATTTTATGAAAAAAATAGGATTAGCTTGGCAAATATTAATTGGACTAGTCCTCGGAATTATTATTGGGGCTATTTTTTATGGAAGTCCCGAAATTGGGAAGTATCTACAGCCTATTGGTGATATTTTCTTAAGATTAATAAAAATGATTGTTATTCCAATTGTTATTTCTAGCATCATTGTCGGAATAGCAAGTGTAGGAGATGCAAAACATCTAGGAAAACTTGGCGGGAAAACCATTTTATATTTTGAGATTGTTACAACGATTGCCATTTTAGTAGGACTACTAGTTGCAAATGTTTTCCATCCTGGTACTGGTGTAAACCGATCATCTTTACAAAAAGTGGACATCGGTTCCTATGTTGACACAGCGAAAGAAGTTGAAAGTCATGGATTTGCAGATACAATCGTTAATATTGTTCCAAAAAACATATTTGAAGCCTTTCTTCATGGTGATATGCTTGCCATTATTTTCTTTTCCGTTTTATTTGGATTAGGAGTAGCTGCAATTGGTGAGAAAGGAAAACCAGTGCTAGCCTTTTTTCAAGGTACTGCAGAAACAATGTTCTATGTTACGAATGTAGTTATGAAATTTGCACCATTTGGAGTTTTTGCATTAATTGGTGTTACCGTTTCCACATTTGGACTAGAATCATTAATCCCATTAGGAAAGCTCGTCATTACTGTATATTTAACTATGGCTGGGTTTATCATAATTGTATTAGGTGCTATTGCCAAGCTAGTAGGAGTGAATATTTTTCACCTAATCCGTCTACTAAAGGACGAAATTATTTTGGGTTATTCAACTGCCAGCTCTGAGGCTGTCTTGCCTAAAATTATGGAAAAAATGGAGAAATTCGGCTGTCCTAAAGCAATTACTTCATTTGTCATTCCTACGGGATACTCATTTAATTTAGATGGTTCCACCTTATATCAAGCTTTAGCTGCGGTCTTTATTGCTCAAATGTATGGAATTGATTTATCCTTCTCACAGCAGCTATCCCTTGTACTAGTATTAATGGTTACTTCAAAAGGAATAGCTGGGGTACCAGGTGTATCATTTGTTGTACTTCTAGCCACTTTAGGTACAGTTGGTATACCTATTGAAGGGCTTGCATTTATTGCTGGTATTGACCGAATTCTTGATATGGCAAGAACGGTTGTAAACATTGTGGGAAATTCCTTAGGAGCTATTGTTATTTCAAAATGGGAAGGACAATTTAAGCAAAATAAGGAAATATTTAATTCGGAATCTTAGTCTATGGAGTTAGAAGAGATCCCTCAATAAGGGATCTCTTTTATTTATTCTTATTAATTGACAAACCTTTCATGCTCTTTCCAAAATTCGTTTCTTAATCGTACTTTTTGAATTTTACCCGATGCTGTTTTTGGAAGCTCATCAACAAAGCTTACTGAAGTTGGAGCTTTAAAATGGGCCATCTTTTGTCTTGCAAATTCAATTAAATCCTTTTCATCAAAGGTGTATCCTTCACGCTTTACTATCACTGCAAGAGGTGTTTCTCCCCATTTCTCATGAGGAATCGCAATAATTGCAGCTTCTAAAACACCAGGGTGCTCATAAAGTATTCCTTCAACTTCAATCGAAGAAATATTTTCTCCTCCACTAATAATAATATCCTTTTTCCTATCGACTATTTCGATGTTACCGTTTTCATCAATGATTGCCATATCACCTGTATGATACCAGCCATTCCATATCACTTGATTTGTTGCCTCTTCATTTTTCCAATACCCTAGCATGACACCATTACTTTTTGCGACAATTTCACCTATCTCTTTACCGTTCTTAGCTACTTCTTCCCCCTTTCCATTCACTACTCTTACATCACAGCCTATCATTTCATAACCAGCCTTTGCTTTCATACGGTATTGAGTCTCTTTTGCTTCATTTTGATGATGAACACGAATATTAGATGTCGTAATAAGAGGAGAAGCTTCTGTCATTCCATATACTTGAATAAACTCCCAGCCAAGCTGCTCTTCTACTCTCGAAACAAAAGAAGGAGGTGGTGCCGATCCAGCAATAACCACACGAATTGCTTGTTCAATTTTTGGTTTATGCTGCTCATAATATTGCAGAAGTGAGTTTAATACAGCAGGAGCCATATGGATTATAGTCACTTTGTACTTTTGAATTTTTTCAAAAATCTTATCTGGTCTAATCTGTTTTAATGTAACATGTGTTGCACCATTCGCTGTATAATAAAAGGGAGATCCCCAGCCATTTACATGAAACATTGGCAATACATGCAATAATACATCCCGATCAGATACTCGTAAATGATGCATAGTACTAAGTGCATGCAAGTAATTATTTCGATGAGTTAACATAACTCCTTTCGGCTTCCCTGTCGTGCCACTCGTATATAAAATATTGGCTACATCTTGTTCATCAAGCTCTGCCCTTGAAAACGAAGATGTTGGAAATTGTTTAAGCCATGACTCATACCATAAATCACCAGGCTCTAACTCGACTGCTTGATCGCCATGGACAATAATTTGTTTAACTGAGCAAAGCTGATTTCTGACTGGACGAATCAAATCATATAAATCTTCATCGACAAAGAAGATTTCACTTTCGCTATGATTAAGAATATATGAATAATCATTTGGAGTTAATCGTGTATTAAGTGGAACCATGATCCCTCCTAATTGAAAAACACCATAGAATCCCTCTAGCATTTCTAATGTATTAGGAGCTAAATAGGCAATTCGATCTCCTTTCTTTACTTGAAGTGATTGTAAGCCATGGGATAACTGGTTCACTCGGCTATTCAATTCTTCATAGGTAAATGTCCCCTTTTCATCAATCACTGCAGTTTTACTACCGTATAATTTTACAGCTCTATCAAGAAATTGTGTTAGAACGAGTGGAACGAACATACTTCATCCTCCTAATCTATTTAACAGATAATATAGACTATTATAACATTTCTGAATTAAAAGGATATATATCTTTTGAATATAGTCCAACATTTAAAGGAGGAATCTTATGCCAATTCTTACAAATAAACAATTTATTTATGCACCTATTGAAATTTGCTTTGACCTTGCTAGAAATGTTGACATACATACCAAAACTACAGCTTCTTCAAAAGAAAAAGCTGTTGGTGGAGTAACTGTAGGATTATTGGAAGAAGGCGATATTGTCACATGGGAAGCCACGCACTTTTGTATTAAACAACGTTTAACTGCAAAAATAGGATTATTGGAGAGACCTCATATATTTGTAGATATAATGCTAAAAGGTGCCTTTCATTCCTTTGAACATACACATCATTTCATTCAATATGAAAATGGGACAATGATGATTGATACATTTAAATACAAATCTCCCCTTGGTCCTTTAGGAAAACTGGCAGATAAATTATTTTTGAAGAGATATATGAAATATTTCCTGTCATCAAGGGCTCGCAATTTATAAGAAATAGCCGAAACAGACAAAGATGAAAATAAATAAAAAAACAAAAACTCGATTTATACTTTCATTAAATAGGATAATAGTAATGTTAATATTGAAACTCCAAGAAAAATTGCAGCAAGATTGTTTCTACCTGAAAAAAACAATGCTGCAGTAGCCAAAGTAAAAATAATAACTTTTAAGATAAATTGTAAAAAGGGTGAAACAGGAAAGTTTGCTTTTGGAGCTAAATACATGCCCCAGAAGACTGCAATGGATACTGGTGAACCTATTCCACATAATACTTTTAAAAATATTCCTTTATCTAAAGAAAAACCCCAATAAGTAAAGGAGGCAAGTGTAGCTAATTCTACCAAAAACAATATTAACAATAATATATATTGAAAGATAATCATATCAGTCTCTCCTTAATGATAAAATTAAAAGTATAGAACATTATACTTTAATAGATGAAAAGACTAATATAAAAATTTATACTAGTCTTCCAATAGAGTCAGATCAAACATATTTTTCATTCATGCGTTTTATATAATTATTTACCTGTTTTGCAGGATTAAAAACTGACATTCCATGGCAAATTTCTAATCTTTTTGGCTGTAACTGCTCCAAAATCGTACTACTTTTCACAGCTTTTTTCATGTCTGCTGTAAACATTGGCATAGGCTGATGTAGTTTTCCTTTTTTTGATGTAAACAGGTCACCTGCAAGTAACACCCCATCCTTTTCATGATAATAAGCGACATGACCGGGCGAGTGACCAGGTGTTAAATATGGTGTAAGTCCCCCAATTGTTAGCATCTTCCCTTTGTCATCAGCTTCCAAAGGGTGAATCACTTGACTAGCTAAAGTTTTTTCTGGCTTTTTTCTTCCTGGGTATGGAGCTTCTCCTACCGCATAAGGAATTTCTATCGGATGTGCATAAATAGGTATGTCTTTTCCTATTTTAATCTTATTAATTGCCCCAACATGATCGGAGTGTCCATGGGTCAAAAGAATTCTTTGCAATGGTCCCACATCCAGTTTATTCACACTCTTTACTATCCCTTTTGCCATGAAAGGTACACCTGCATCTACTAACGTAACTCCATCTTGATCTGCTACAAGCCAAACATGAATAGGTATGATACACCATGTTTTAATACTCCAAATATGTTCAGAAATCTGTTTTAATTTCATTTATTTTCATCCCCTTTAATTAATTTCCCTTTAAATCCTAAAATTAATATTTCAACTGATTCATCAAATGTCTCAATTAATCTTTCCATTAATACTTCTACCGGCTCATGTAGATAAGAATATGTGTTAATAATTCCATTTAAGTGATAGAAAAATATTCTTGAAAAACTTAGTAATTGTTTTTCATCTTCAATATTCAAGCATTCCTGTAGCATTTGTTTAATCATTTCAAATAATTTAATTCTAAGTTTATTTATCTCTAATTCAGGATCATCCTCATCCACTCTTGTTGATTTAGCATTAATAAAAACAAAATACATATTTTGGTTTAATAAACTAAACCGAATGAACTCACTACTAATTTTTTTTAATCGTTCAATTGAAGATAAAGTTGTTTTTTCAGAAATTTGTACTAACTGTTGATATAATTCTAATAATCTTGGCATGGATAACTGATGAAGTAATGCTTCTTTATCTTTAAAGTAAATATAGATAGTGGTATGGGAACAACCTGCCTTTTTAGCAATTTGCCGCATTGTAACTGAATCAAATCCTTGATTAGAAAATAATTCTTTTGCAGCCGATAAAATCATTCTCTTCGTTTCTTCTGAGCGCATTTCCTTTTTATTTACCATAAGCTTTAATCACTCTTTCTATTTTTATAACCACCGGTTACTAACCGTTGGTTATATTATAACCGATGGTTAGTAATAAATCAATAGGTTTTTTTATTTATTTTCAAAATATTTATTTTGTGGGGAAATATATGTTTATTTAAATCTAGTAATCAATCAAGTAGTTTTATATTTTGGCGTTCGCTATCTTTTTTGGGGCGTAGCCCGCTTTTTTTATGTCGTTGACCGCTCATTATCGGGCGTAATCTTCATAAATTGGCGCATAGATCTTAAACAATGCAATTTTTTCTTCATTAGCTATTTTCTATAGAAAAAGACCCATTCATAATGAACAGGTCTACCTTAATCGTTATTTCATTTTATGTTCAGCTAATTGAATTTGCTGTAGTACTTGTGAAATAGATGTCCCACCAAAGCTGTTTCTTGCCTCTACAACATGCTTTGGCTGAAGAACTTTAAAAATATCTTCTGCAAATAAAGAACTAAATTGTTGATATTCATCTAAAGTTAGTTCAAAAAGATATTTATTGTGTTGAATAGCATAAAGAACAGTTTTTCCAATAATTTCATGCGCCTGACGGAAAGGGAGTCCTTTTGTAACTAAGTAGTCTGCTAAATCTGTTGCATTGGAATAATCCTGTGAAACAGCAGAATACATTTTTTCCTTATTTACCACCATTGTTTCAATCATCGGAGCTAATAATCGAAGAGAACCATTTAGTGTTTCCACCGTATCCAGCATTCCTTCTTTATCTTCCTGCATATCCTTATTATAAGCTAATGGTAAGCCTTTTAGTACGGTTAATAGTCCAATTAGATTTCCATATACTCTTCCTGTTTTGCCACGCAAAAGCTCGGGAACATCTGGGTTCTTCTTTTGTGGCATAATACTAGATCCAGTACAAAATGAATCATCTAATTCAATAAATTGATATTCCTGACTTGACCATATGACTAATTCTTCTGATATTCTAGAAATATGTGTCATGATGATAGATGCGATTGATAAAAATTCCACGATAAAATCTCTGTCGCTAACTGCATCTAAGCTATTCGGATAAACTGTTTCAAACCCTAACAGTTCTGCTGTTCGATTTCTATCAATTGGGAAAGTTGTACCCGCAAGTGCACCCGCCCCCAATGGAAGCCAATTGATTCTCTTTATACTATCCACTAATCTTTCCTTATCTCTTTCAAACATCCAAAAGTAAGCGAGTAAATGATGGGCAAATAAAATTGGTTGAGCTCTTTGTAAATGTGTATATCCAGGCATAATTGTTTCAGTATGTTCCTTTGCCTGTATAAGTAATGCATTCTGAACACTTTTAACTAGTTCAATTAATTCCAATGTTTGCTTCCGTAAATAAAGGTGCATATCTGTAGCTACTTGATCATTTCTGCTTCTTCCTGTATGCAGTTTTCCTCCAACAGGTCCAACTTCTTCTAATAAAAGTTTTTCAATATTCATATGAATATCTTCATCTTCAACAGAAAATTGAACCTCATTATTCAGTATCTGTTTCTCAATTTTTTTCAATCCTTGCTTAATTACTTCGACATCATCCATTGGAATAATTTCGCATTCACCAAGCATTTGAACATGTGCTAAACTGCCTTCAATATCTTCTAACGCGAGCTTTTGATCAAATGAAATAGAGGCAGTAAAGCTCTCAACTAATTCATTTGTTTCCTTTGTAAAGCGTCCGCCCCAAAGCTTACTCATTATATTGCCTCCTACTACCATTTACTATTTGGTTATTGGTTGTTTTGAATGAATTTCTGAATAAACCTTTGTCGGTAATCCCCATAATTTAATGAATCCAACTGCTGCATTATGATCAAACATATCCCCTTTAGAATATGTAGCTAGTTCCTCGTTATATAGACTGTATGGAGATTGACGACCAACTACTATATGTGTCCCTTTTAATAATTTCACACGAACTTTACCTGTTACTGTTTTTTGTGTTTCTTCAACGAACGCATCAAGAGCGGGTTTCAATGGTGAATACCATAAGCCTTCATAAATAATTTTCGCCAATTGTTGTTCAACCATTGTCTTAAATTGGGTTACTTCACGTGGAAGCGTTAAAAACTCTAATTCTTTATGCGCATTTATTAATAATAATGCAGCCGGGTTTTCATATACTTCGCGTGATTTAATACCTACTAGACGGTTTTCAATATGATCGATTCTACCGATTCCGTGGTTACCTGCAAGTTCATTTAAGTTTTCGATGATATCTACTAATCCCATTGATTGATCGTTTAATGCAACCGGTACCCCTTGATTAAATGCGATTTCAACATATTCCGCCACATCAGGTGTTTTTTCAATTGGATTAGTCCATTCAAATGCCTCTTCAGGCGCTTCATTCCAAGGGTTTTCCAACACACCTGCTTCACATGCTCTCCCCCAAATATTTGCATCTATTGAAAAAGGATTATCTAAATCAATAGGAATAGGTATTTTATGCTTTTTGGCAAATTCAATTTCCTCATCACGAGTCATCCCCCATTCACGAACAGGAGCAACAACTTTTAATGTAGGGTCCAATGCTTGAATGGAAACTTCAAATCGAACTTGATCATTCCCCTTACCTGTACATCCATGAGCAACAGCAACCGCCCCCTCTTGATGTGCTACTTCCACTAGTAGCTTAGAAATTAACGGACGGCTTAATGCAGATGATAACGGGTATTTGCCTTCATAAAGTGTGTTTGCCTTTAAACTTGGTAAAATGTAATCTTTTGCTAACATTTCTTTTCCATCAACCATTACCGCCTTAATTGCACCTACGTCAAGTGCTTTTTGACGAATAAATTCTAAATCTTTTCCTTCACCAACATCAATTCCTAGAGCAATTACATCATATCCATATTTTTCTTGTAACCATTTTATTGAAACAGATGTATCTAAACCACCTGAATATGCTAATACAATTTTTTCTTTAGTCATGTTTATCTCTCCTTTGCATAAATAATTATATACATGAATTTTTATGCATGTCAATCAAAAAAATATAGAATTGTATTTTCATATATTACAAACTTATTATTGCATTAATGCTCTTAATATTGCTTTTTGTGCATGGAGACGATTTTCTGCTTCATCCAATACTACTGAATGTTCACCGTCAATGATGGATCCAGCTACTTCTTCCTCTCGATGAGCCGGCAAACAGTGTAAAAATATAAAATCATCCTTTGCATATTTGCATAACATTTCATTCACCTGATAGGCCTTGAAATCAGTCAATCTTTTTTTAGTTTCATTTTCCTGCCCCATACTTGTAAACACATCTGTAACCACCACATCAGCATCCTGAATCATTATTTGTGGATTTTCACCTATTTCTATACTTGAACCAAATTTTTTTGCATCCTTTTGAGCATTACTTACAATTGCTTTATTCGGTTCATATCCCTTTGGACATGCGATAGAAATATTCATCCCTACCTTTGCAGCACCTTCAATTAAGGAATGGCACATATTATTATTTGCATCGCCTACAAAACACATTTTTAATCCATTCAATTTTCCTTTATACTCATATATAGTTAATAAATCTGCCAACACCTGTGTAGGATGATGCATGTCAGTTAATCCATTTATTACAGGTACAGTAGCATGCTGTGCAAAGTCTTCTATTAATTCATGTTGAAAGGTTCGAATCATTAGTCCATCCACATACCGAGACAATACTTTTGCTGTATCTTCTATTGTTTCTCCTCTTCCTAGCTGTAAATCCTTCGAACTTAAAAAAATAGCATTTCCACCTAGCTGAAGCATTCCTATTTCAAATGAAACTCGTGTACGAGTGGAAGCTTTTTCAAATATCATTCCAAGGACCTTACCTTTGAGATAAGCATGTGGTTTTCCTGACTTCTGTAGCTTTTTCATTTTACTGGCATCTTCAATTAAGAAGTGCACTTCGTCGCTGGTTAATTGACTTATAGTCAAAAAATGCGAGATTTTTAATTCCTTATTATTCTCAAACTGAATTAGATTAGACATTTTTTTCTTTCCCTTCATGGTTGATTAGCGATACATTTTTTATAGTCATTTAACGACTTTACCGAAACATTGCTTTTTTTCGGTATAGCGATAAATGATTCAAAGGTATCTAGTGATGTGTAAAGCGGAATATTATAACGTAGTGCTAATTCCCTAATAAAAAATCCGATCGTTTCCTTATCGTTTCCTTTTTCAGGAATCACTATTGCTCCAGATAATGTTTCGTTTTTAAACATTTCATGCAGTTTTTTTGTATCTTTTTCAATATTTATTGCGTTAATTCCATTTTGTTTTAATAATTGTGCTGTTCCTTGAGTTGCTAGGATACGTATGCTTTTAGGTTTCAACTTTATGATTGTTTGCAAAAAGCTTGCTTTTTCACGATTAGCAATGGAACAAAAAATAGTTGGTATTTTTTCTTTTACTTTTTTTGTATTTTCTGAAATTTTATAAAATGCGTCTTGATAATTATCACCTAAGCCGAGAATTTCCCCTGTAGATTTCATCTCTGGTCCTAAAATCGGATCAACCCCCTGCAATTTTTTAAAGGAAAAGATTGGTGCTTTTACTGCTGTATAAGGTATTTCCGCTTCTAACCCAGTTTTTTTCAATGACTGATCTAATTGTACCGCTACCCCTAATTCGATAATTGGTATATTTGTTATTTTACTTAAAATTGGTACAGTTCTTGAAGCACGCGGATTCACTTCAAGACAGTAAATTTGGTTACGGTCAATAACAAATTGTATGTTAGCTACTCCGACAATTCCCGCTTCAAGGCAAATTTTTTCAGTAAAGTCGAGAATCTGTTCTTTTTGAGATTCTGTTAAGCTTTGTGGAGGATAAACACTAATACTATCTCCAGAATGCACTCCTGCTTTTTCGATATGCTCAAATATTCCAGGAATGTAAACATTCTGTCCATCACAAATACAGTCTAGCTCACATTCTAAGCCCGGCAAATACTGATCGATTAATAATGGCCATGTTCGTTCATCAGAAAATTGTAATGCTCGAACGTACTTCTCAAGCTCTTCTGGATGATATATAATCGACATCGATTGTCCGCCGATTACATAAGATGGACGAACTAGAACAGGAAAACCTAATCGTTGGGCTGCTGATTTCAACATATTATTATTTAATGCAATTTCGCCTTTAATATGTGGAATGTCTAATTTATTCAACAAGCGATAAAACTGGTCACGATCCTCAAGTAAATCAATAGATTCAACTGATGTTCCATATATATTCATACCTGCATCTCTAAGACTTTCTGCTAAATTAATAGCTGTTTGACCTCCAAATTGAATAAATACACCATCTGGTTTTTCTTTTTCAACAATATGGAGCAAGTCCTCTGTCGTTAATGGTTCAAAATATAATTTATCTGCAATCGAATAATCTGTACTAACCGTTTCAGGGTTATTATTGACGACAATTGCTTCATATCCGAATTTCTTTAATGCTAAAACAGCATGAACACTGCAATAATCAAATTCAATTCCTTGCCCTATTCGAATAGGTCCTGAACCTATAATTAACGCTTTCTTACAATTTCTTACTTCTACTTCATCCTTTCCGTGCCATGTTGAATAAAAATAAGGTGTCTCAGCTTCAAATTCACCTGCACAGGTATCAACTAATTTATAGGATGGTATAAGATGGTTTTCTATTCTTTTATTTCTTACTTCTTCTTCCTTACAACCAATTAAATGGCTTATATACTGATCTGACAAATTAAAGCTTTTAGCTTTAGTCAACCATTCTATTGGAATATCAAAAATAGAAAACGATTGTAAGGATTTCTCAAAATCTATCATTCCTCTAATCTTACTTAAAAACCAATGATCCATACTTGTTATTTCTTTTACTACTTCAAGTGTCACCCCTCTTCTAAATGCTTCTGCAATAGCAAATAATCGTAGGTCAGTAGCATTACGAATATGATAATAAAGATCATCTAATGATGTATCCTTAATCATTGGATGCGATAATCCGCAGACCTTGTATTCTAACGATCTAATTCCTTTATTAAGAGCTCCCTCAAACGTTCGATCAATGGCCATCGTTTCTCCAGTTGCTTTCATCTGTGTTCCGAGTTTTCTATTCGCATTAAAAAATTTATCAAAGGGGAATCGTGGTATTTTTACAACGATATAATCAAGTGCTGGCTCAAATGATGCGAACGTATTTCCCGTAACCGGATTGATGATTTCATCTAAGTGATAACCAATTGCACATTTTGTTGCAATTTTCGCAATCGGATAACCTGTGGCCTTCGAAGCAAGTGCTGAAGAGCGACTAACCCTTGGGTTAACCTCAATAATATAATATTGATTGGAACCTGGATTTAACGCAAATTGAATATTACATCCTCCTATCACACCTAATGAACGGATCACTTTTAATGATGCTTTACGTAGAATTTGATATTGTTCATCTGAAAGTGTTTGTGATGGAGCAACAACAATTGAATCACCTGTATGAACGCCAACTGGATCCATGTTTTCCATATTACATACAATAATGCATGTATCATTAGCATCTCTAATCACTTCATATTCTATTTCTTTCCACCCTTTAATGCTTCGTTCCACTAGCACTTGATGAATAGGACTTAAAGATAAACCGTTTTTTAATATATCTTTCAATTCTTCAATATTATTAGCAAAACCTCCTCCTGCACCACCAAGTGTATAAGCAGGACGAATGATTACAGGGAAACCAATTTTTTCAACAAATTCAATTCCTGCTTCAACATTATGAACAATCAATGATTCAGGAATAGGTTCATTAATGGATAGCATAAGTTCCCTAAACTTTTCACGATCTTCACCATTTTGAATGGATTGTACAGAGGTTCCTAATAATTTAACTTTATACTTTTCAAGAAGTTTTTGTTCATATAACTCTACAGAAATATTTAAGCCTGTTTGACCGCCTAACGTTCCGATGATTCCATCTGGTTTTTCCTTCTTGATAATCTCTTCTACAATCTCCACCGTAATAGGCTCGATGTATATTCGATCGGCAATCTCATCATCAGTCATAATGGTAGCTGGATTGCTATTTAATAGAATCACTTCGATTCCTTCTTCTTTAAGTGCTAGGCAGCTCTGTGTTCCAGCATAATCAAATTCTGCTGCTTGACCGATAATAATCGGTCCAGAACCAATGACTAACACTTTTTTGATGTCTTTATTGTAGGGCATATTGCATTACTCCTATTTGTTGATTTATTAGCTGATAAAATTGTTCAAAAATATATTCGGTGTCTGTCGGCCCTGGATGGGCTTCCGGATGAAATTGCACCGTAATGATTGGGAGCTTCCGATGTTTCATCCCTTCCACGGTTCCATCATTAACATGTTTAAAGGAAACGAAAAATTGCAACTCATCAATGGTTGAATCGATAACGTCATAGCCATGATTTTGTGATGTAATAAACACTTTTCCAGTAGCAAGTTCTTTCACTGGATGATTACCACCACGATGGCCAAATGGTAATTTTCTCGTTTTTGCACCGTATGCTAAAGCAATTAATTGATGACCTAAACAGATCCCAAGTGTTGGATAGTTTTGTGTTAATGTTTTAATTTTTTTTAGTTGATTACCAACTGCCATCGGATCACCTGGTCCGTTACTAACAATGATTCCATCAGGCTTTAAAGCATTTATTTTTTCTAGTGGATAATGATACGGTACAATAGTCACTTTACATTTTGAACGTAAAAGAAAGGATAAAATTGACTTTTTAAATCCGAAATCCATTAAAATGATATGTGGACCATCATTCTGGTAGGTTAGTACTTTATTTGTTACTACGTGGTCAATAAGGTTATTGTTATCATGATCATTCGCAAAGAAATGCTTTTCATCAGATATAACTCCTTTAATCGCTCCTTTTTTCCGAATCGTTTTCACTAGTTCTCTCGTATCCACGTTGGTAAGACATGGAATTTCATATTTTTTAAGCATAGTTAATATGGTTTCGTTAGATTTAAAATGGCTTGGATCAATGCATAGTTCACCAGTCACAATCCCTTTTACATGTGGTACTACACTTTCTTCATAACAGTCATTCATTCCGTAATTACCTATTAATGGATAAGAAAAGACGACGAGTTGACCAGCATAGGAAGGGTCTGTCATGATTTCTTGATAACCTGTCATACTAGTATTAAATACGACTTCCCCACACACCCCTTTTGAATTTCCAACTAGTTTCCCTTCGAATATCTCTCCACTTTCAAGAATTAAATAACCTGTAGTAATTTTCTCTTCAGTCAATTTATAGTTCCTCCACTTCTGATAATATCCTGTTGAAGATGTCAAAAAATTGATTTATTTCATCATCATTTACTGTTAATGGAGGTAAAATTCGAATGACATTCGGTCCTGCGGTCAATATAAGTAAATGTTCTTGTCTAGCAAGTTCAACGAGTTGATTAGCCTCTTTTTCTAAAACGATTCCGATTAATAAACCTTTTCCACGAATTTCCTTCACCAGTGAATGTTTTTGTTTCACCTCTTTTAATTTACTCCATAATCTATTAATCTTTTCTTGGATAGTAGATAGAAGATTAGTAGAGAAAATCGTTTCTAAAGTTGCTAAACCAGCAGTAGCAGCTAATGGATTCCCACCAAAAGTACTTCCATGAGTACCCGGCACAAATGCTTTAGCCACTTCATTCTTTGCTAACATTGCACCAATTGGGAATCCTGAACCTAGCCCTTTTGCAAGTGTCATAATATCTGGCTCAAATTGATAATGTTCGTAAGCAAATAACGTTCCTGTTCTTGCTAATCCAGTTTGAACCTCATCAACAATTAATAGGATGCTTTGCTTGTGACAAATCGAAACGAGCTTTTGTACCCATTCCTGATTTGCTGAAATGACTCCACCTTCACCTTGAATCATCTCTAACATAACTGCACAAGGTTGGATATTTATTAATTGATCGAGAGCTTCCAAATCGTTATAAGGCAAATATTGAAAGCCAGGAATTAAAGGAGAAAATCCCTTTTGAACCTTTTCTTGACCAGTTGCAGTCAATGTAGCTAATGTACGGCCATGAAAAGATTGTTTAAAAGTAACAATCGTTGAGTTTTTGCTATTTCCGTTATTTGCATATATTCTAACAAGCTTTATCGCTGCCTCGTTTGCTTCAGCACCACTATTGCAGAAAAAAACTTGATCAAAGCAACTATTCACTGTTAGGAGAGTGGCTAATTGCTCCTGAGTACCAATTTGGTATAAATTTGAGCAATGCCATAATTGATCTAATTGTTGAATAAGTGCTTGTTTTACACTTTCTGGAACATGACCAAGGTTACAAGTAGCTATTCCAGATGTAAAATCTAAATATTTCACCCCGTTTTGATCCCAAACAAAGCTTCCTTTTCCTTTTACTAATTGAATTGGAGCACGATTATATGTTTGCATTAAAGAGGATGAAATGGCATTTAAAGCATTTGTTAACATGTTATCCCCTCCAATATTTTTGTCCCTAATTTTTCTCCATGCATTATTTTTAGCAAGATATTTTCTTCTATGCCATTCAATATCAGCACTTCCTTAACACCGGATTGAATACAATCAATCGCTGCCTTGACTTTTGGAATCATCCCTCCAGTAATGACTTTATTCTCAATTAATGAAGTCGCTTCAGAGATTTGCAAATGATGAATAATATTATTTTCCTTCATTACTCCGTCTACATTCGTTATCACCCATAATGGGGCATGAAGCTCTTTTGCAATGGCTGCTGCTGCGAGATCTCCATTAATATTCCATCTTTGACCAGACTGATCAATACCTATTGGAGAAATTACAGGTATGATCTGATTTTCCGACAATTGAATTAATAGCTCATTATTAACTTTAGCTATTTTACCAACATAGCCTAATTCCAAATCAGGATTTATAGGTGTGGCTTCTAAGAGCTTCCCATCTGCACCGCTTAAACCAACTGCTTTCCCACCATTTGCAATTATGTTACGGACAAAGGATTTATTCATCTTTCCCGATAGAACCATTTCTACTACATCAAGGGTTTGTTCTGTAGTAACTCTTAACCCATTTACAAATTTTGATTCAATATTTAACTCATTTAATAGTTTAGTAATGTCAGGTCCACCGCCATGAACTAATATTGGCTTTACCTGACCTTGATGTACAAGTTGAACGAGTTGATCAAAAAAAGATGCAGGCAATTGGTCCATTACACTTCCACCACATTTAATCACTAGATATGACATATGTTTTTCGCATCCTTTCTTTTTATGTCCGGTAGGATGCATTTATTTTTACATAGTCATAAGTTAAATCGCACCCCCACGCAATTGCCCTTCCATTTGACTCGAATAAATCAACAAAAATATGAATCATTTCATTTTGATGTAAATAATTTTTCGCATCTTCCTCAGAAAACTGGCAAGGTAAGCCACGTTCAACTACAGCGATTGGTCCTAAGTTAACTTTTATATTTGTATGTTTTATAGTTGCACCGCTGTAGCCAATTGCGGCAACTATTCTCCCCCAATTAGGATCTTCGCCGAAAATGGCAGCTTTAACAAGATTCGAACCAATGATGGATTTCGCAATTTTAATCGCGTCTTCATCTGAATTAGCTCCTATTACTTGAGCTTCAATTAATTTAGTTGCTCCTTCACCATCTTTTGCGATTTGTTTCGCTAATGATTGACAAACTATATTTAAGCCTTCTTCAAAGATCTTCCATTCAGGATGGAGCGGCGAAAGTTCGTTATTTTTTGATTGACCATTTGCTAGTACAAGAACCATATCATTTGTACTTGTATCTCCATCAACGGTTATCATATTAAATGATTTGTTTGTTGCAGATTTTAGTACATGTTGTAGTGCTTCTTGATTCACGAAAGCATCTGTTGTAATAAAAGAAAGCATGGTTGCCATGTTTGGATGGATCATCCCTGATCCCTTTGCAGCACCACCAATCGTTATTTTTTTTCCGTCAATAAACATTTGAACACATGCATGTTTTGTAAATGTATCCGTTGTTAAAATCGCCTGCTCAAAATCTGTTGAATGATTTTGTTCATACAAATCAAAAATTGAAGCTACTCCATTTTTTATTTTTTCCATAGGCAGCTGTTCTCCAATAACTCCGGTAGAACTTACAGCAACTAATTGTTCATCAATTCCTACTTGATCTGCAAAAAGCTTTCTCATGATATATGCATTTTTTAAGCCTTCTTCTCCTGTACAGGCATTCGCCACTCCAGAATTGACAATCACCCCTTGAAGATAATTTGAATTTTCAATACTTTCCTTTGTCACTTGTATCGGTGGTGCCTGAAAAAGATTTGTTGTGTAAACTGCCGCACCTGTTGCAGGAACATTTGAATAAAGCCACCCTAAATCATATCTCTTCCTTTTAATTCCACAATGTAAACCTCCTGCTAAAAAGCCAATAGGTGAAGTAATATCACCTTCTATTACCTGAATATTCTCAATATTCGTATCTGATTCTTTTATACTATTCATCATAAACCTCCATTTAAGGGAAAAGTGGGGTGAGATGCAAGCTTGTTGTTTCATCCCATCCATTCATGACATTCATATTTTGTACTGCTTGCCCTGCCGCTCCTTTTACTAAGTTGTCAATAACTGACACAATGATTAAGCGATTCGTCCTTTCATCGATTAATACACCAATATCGCAAAAATTTGATCCTGTTACTTCTTTTGTCGCTGGCCATTTATTTGCCGACCGAATTCTAATAAAAGGATCATTTTGATACGTCGACTTATACAAATCAATGACTTCTTGTGTTGTTACTTTTTCTGTTAAATTTGCATAAATCGTACACATAATTCCCCTTGTCATCGGGATAAGATGAGTAGTAAATGAGATCGTTGTGCTTGCCCCACTAATCTCATTTATTATTTGTTCAATTTCAGGTATGTGTTGATGGGATCCAAGTTTATATGCTTTCATATTTTCATTGATTTCAGCATATGAGCTCCCTAAGATTGGATTTCTTCCTGCCCCGGAAACTCCTGATTTTCCATCAATAACTACGGTGCTAGGTTCAATCCATTTTGCTTTTAATACCGGAGTTATTCCAAGTAATGCTGCAGTAGGATAACATCCAGGATTAGCAATTAATTGAGCATCTTTTATTTTTTCTCTATATACTTCTGTTAATCCGTATACCGCTTGTTTCAAATAACTAGGTGATGAATGCTTTTTCTTATACCATTTCTCATAAGTTTTGTCTTGAATGAGTCTAAAATCACCTGATAAATCTATACACGTTTTACCTTGTTCAAAAAATTGAGGGAGTATTTCATTGGATATCCCCGATGGTGTTGCGAAAAACAATATATCTACTTTACTAGCAATCTCTCTTATTTCAAGTTTCCCAATCGTTTGATTATAAAAGCTATTTAAATGAGGATATTGTTCTGTTATATGTTTCCCTTGTGTGGAATGAGATATAATCTCTTCAACTTGAACAAATGGATGCTTCTGCAACAGCCTAAGAAGTTCAGCCCCCCCATATCCATTTGCTCCAATGATACCTACTTTCAATTTCATCCCTCCGTAAGTTTTGAATTATTATAACAATTTATGTATAACTATACAATATGTTAATAAAAAATAATTAAATTGTCCAATAAAAATGACATTATTTTTCAACAAAATGCATAATCATTCATTAACCAAAAAATTAAACTAACCCTTTTTAACAAATAGTGCAAAAAAAAACCATTTAGCATTATTTACTAAATGGATTCTCTTCAGGTTTGGCAATATAGTAACCTTGTACAATATGGCATTTCATATTCTCTATAAGTTGTAAATCATCCTTATTTTCAATTCCTTCTGCTATTACTTCCATATCCAGTTTCTTGGTGATTGAAACAATACTTTGAATAATAGCTGCATTTTCCTTATTGGTAGTAATTCCTTTTACTATTGATTGGTCAATTTTCAAGACATCTATTGGATATTTTCCTAAATAATTTAAAGAGGAATAACCAATTCCAAAATCATCAATGGCAATTCTAACGCCTAAAGATTTAAGAGATTTCAATGTATCTATTATATTTTCTCGATTGGACATTGCAATTTTCTCAGAAAACTCTAGCTCCAAAAAGCCAGGATTAAACTCTGTTTCTTCCAAAATTCTTGATAAATTATATACAAAATTCTTATCAAGAAGTTGTTTCATCGAAACATTTACAGCTAATTTTAAAGGCATTTGACCACTTTTTTGCCAATTTTTACATTGTGTACAAGCAGTTTGTAAAACCCATTCACCAATTGAATGAATTAATCCTACCTCCTCCGCAATAGGGATAAATTCTTCAGGTGGTACGATTCCTAATTCAGGATTTTCCCAACTTAATAACGCTTCCACCCCAATTATTTTGTTCGATTGTAAATCGAATTGGGATTGGTATAACAACTTAAATTCCCCAGAGTTTATCGCTTTTCTTAGCCCTTTTTCAATAATCATTTTTCTTTGAAATGATTCTTTCATTTCCGTTTTAAATAACTGATATCCGTTCTTTCCTTTTTCTTTCACATAATACATGGCAGTATCCGCATTTTTCATCAATGTTTCTGCGTCTACTCCGTCTTCTGGATATATACTAATTCCAATACTCGGTGTAATAAATAACGTATTGCCAGCAATATTCAAAGGCTCTTTAAATTTCTTAAGAATCTTCATCGCAAACAACTCAGCCTCAGTAGCTTGACAATTAGGTAAAACGATCGTAAATTCATCTCCACCAATTCTATAAACTAAATAATCTCGTTCCTCTAATTCGATACCTGATTCTAGCTGATATGCAACAAGGGCTAGCAATGTATCACCTGCTGAATGACTTAACGTATCATTCACATATTTAAAACGATCTAAATCTAAAAATAAAACAGCCAGATGTTCATTATTTTCTCCGGCCTTACTTGTTAGTTCAGATAAGTCTTTATTAAACATACGACGATTCGGCAACCCAGTAAGCGTATCGTGAAAAGCTAAATATTTCATTTCTTCTTCTTGCTTTTTTCGTTCAGTTATATCTGTAGAAACACCTAATAGAATTTTTTCATTATTACACGTATTGATTGGAATCATCACGGTTTGAAGCCACTTTTTATTTCCTTGTTTATCTACAATAAAATCTTCTGGTATAAATTTCTCTTCCATATGATTGAAGATGTTGTAATTGTTACCTAAATGGTCTTTTCCATAAATGTCATTTAGAATGTCTTCTGATTTTCCCTCTAATTCATTAGGCGTCATCCCATTAAATTCTGCAAATGCTTTGTTTACTAAGGTAAACTGTTTTCTTTGATTTAATGCATATATAAAATTTGGGTTCATATCTATAATTGTTCTAAGAAACATTTGCTGTCTCGCTAATTCAGCATTCATATTTTTAAGTTTCTTTTGATGAATTCTAATAATTGTAATGAATATGGATGTAGCAAAAACAATTACAGATATGCTGCTTGCCAATAATTTACTTTGTGGAAAAATATTCATAAATCCAATCAAATATCCTAAAGTAATTGCCAGCAAGAATTGCCTTGTATATGATTTCATTTCCTTATCAGTTATTTTTTTTGAAACAACAAAGCTAACAAAAAGACAAACAAACATAAGAATTAACATGGAAAGATAAAAACTATTTCCTTTTCCACCTATAGGAAATAAAAATGAAGCACTATCAATTCCTTCCATCATTTCTAGCTTATACACCCCGTAAGGACTTAATCCGATTAAAAAGACAATGAACGCCCAAATATAAAAAATTATGACAGAATATTTATTTAAGACAAATCTCCATTTGCTTTGTCTTATTTCTGGAAGACTTTCCTCTAACATAGTGTAGATAATGAATAATAAATTTGGAGCTAGAAAAATTGAACCGGATCTAAACAATCGAAATAAAAAATCAATCGTTTCAACACTTAATACTTTATGTGCGTACAATACTGCAACATCTAATTGCCAGAGGATGATATTAACGAGAAACACAAATAAAGCTATTGAAATCTTGGACTTTTTTAACATAAATAATCCAAGAATACCGATAATTAAAGGAAAACAAGCAAATAATGTCATCATTATATACATTGATCAATCACACCTATTAATGATAATTAGAAACAAGTAAACATGTATTATTTCCTCCATTGCCATGGGATGTTATGGCAACACTTTCAATTTCTTTATGTATCGTCTCATATACGATCGGCAAATCCTCAAATCCTTCTCCTTTTGTTTTAATGGTAGGTGGAATAAATCCATATTCCATTGAAATAAGAGAAGAAATAACTTGAATAGCACCCGATGCACCAAATGGATGACCAATCATACTTTTTATCGACGTAATAGGAACATTACGATCGAACATTGATTGATGAACTTTATATTCAACTAAGTCATTATTTCGCAGTCCAAGCGCTTGGCTATTAATATAAGTAGGAATACAATCTCCAATGGTTTCTTTTAATGCTTCTCCCATACTCCGTCCTGATACATCCATTTGATACATAGGCAAAGAATCATTATTGGCAAATCCATTCGTAATGACCCCATAAATATTCGCATTTCTCATAATCGCATCATTTTCACGTTCTAATATAAGAATACCAGAGCCTTCAGACATAACAAATCCTTTATGCTTAGCTGAGAAAGGAACACCGGTTTCAGCAATTTTCGTATCTAAGGCAACGGATCTTAATTTTAAAAATCCTAATGAAACCCAGTCACCGAGACAAGCATCAGCACCACCAACAACACAAACATCTGCTTGCCCAGTTTCTAAAAACATTTTTCCAAGAAGTATTGCATCTAAACTTGCTGCACAACCAGTAGTAATCGTATAAGATTGATTCAGTGATCCGATATGTGCACTTACTGCAGAAGACAATGTATGAGGATCTCCTAAAGATACACTTTCTATAGGAAAGGTAGAATACTGCTGAAAATTTTCTGCATTCCTTTCTAATTCTCTTAATCCACCAGTAGAAGTTCCTAAAATTACAGCCATTCTTCGTTCCTTGTTAATTGAAATTTTCGCCATTCTAATCGCATCATCAGTTGCTGCCATAGCCAACCTACTTAATCTTGGATATCTTCTATATGATATACCATTAATCACTTCTAAATCATCAGGGACGACTCCAGCAACTAATTGCTGAGAACCTTTCTTCCCATTGGTCGCAAAAAAACTTTGCGAGCAAATTCCATTTTCAAGATTAAATTTAAATTGATGTTTTGAAATGGATCCAGGGGCTTTTAACCCGTAACCAGTTACTACTATTTTTTTCACTTTTTTCCCTCTATCTAATTATTTCTCAACACTTTATTATATTGTATGGTAAAAATATTTCCAACAATTTCTACTGAATTATTTAAGTTATTTTAAAAGTTCGAAACTGAATATTACCATTTTAATAAGAGTTATATAAAAAATTTTACAATAATAATTATTAAAAAACCAGAAATTAGAAATTTCATTATAGTCTATCTTCTTTATAACAGTAATTATTATAGAATAAAAAAGGAACTATCCTGAAAGAAAAGTGTCAAACACTTTAAGGACAGCTCCTTTAAAATTTTAAACCTCTTCTAGTTCATCAATTGAAACTTCCGACCTTTCTTCGAGGGGACCTCTTAAATGAACTGTAGCTATTTTTTCATCCTCGTGAAGTTTATCTATCCAAACAGAAGTACCATGATATTTTACATCTATATCCGCTGAAGATGATAGAATCTGCTTAATCCGTTTTGCTTCCATTTTTATTTCCTCCATATTTATTATTTCAATATAGTTTATGAGCTATAAATGATTTTATTCATTTGCACCAATGAATAAAAAAATGTGACAATTTTGTTTCTCATGATATTTTCATCATTCTTTCATGTAACTTTTTCCTTTATCTTTTATGATAAAACTACTAGGTCATCCTAGTTTCACCTCTTTATATATATTCCCTTGTCCGGCAAAATATTGTCGGATTTTTTTTAGTCCTTTTCCGTCATACTAATTAAATTTATACTAAACGCTAATAACTCTAGTGAACAAGGAAAAAATAACACTTGGTTTTAGCTTTATTTATAGAGCTCTTCATTTTTTTCGAAATCCAAGTGTTTTTTAAACCACATTATTTTCATCGATTTCATTACATCATATGTTACCGGAACAATAACTAAAGTAAGTAGAGTGGATGTAAGTAATCCTGAAATTACTACAATGGCAAGTGATTTGGAGATTAATCCGCTATCACTTGATAAAGCTATCGGTAATAGAGCACCAATTGTAACTAAAGCCGTCATTAGAATAGGTCTTAAACGTGTACTTCCCGTATTTAATAAGGCCATTCGAAAATCCATACCATTTGCTTCATTTTGTTTTACACAATCCATTAAGACAAGTGCATTCGTTACGACAATTCATTTAAGCATCAAAAACCCAACAAGTGCAGGCATTCCAAGTGCTTGCTTCGTAGCAAAGAGGCCCAGCAATCCACCTGTAAATAAGAAAGGTAAGGATGATAGTATAGCAATCGGCATAATCATATTTCCGAATGCTATAAGCATTACATTATAGACAAGAACAACAGCAACTATCATAGACAAAATCATATTCGTGAATCCTTCGTTCATAGCTTTTGCTTGACCTTCAGAACGATATTTAACTCCTGTTGGGAATTGAATACTTTTTAACCTTTTTTCTACTTCAGCCTGGATACCAGATACATTATCAGTTGTAATTCTACCTGATACTTCAACATATCCTTGTTTATTTAATCGATACAATGCTGATGGACTAAGCGTTTTCGACAAAGTGGCAACATCTGAAAGTTTTACTTGTTCACCTAAGGCATTTGTAAGCTTTTGTCCTGTAATATCACTTAAATCATTTAATGGATTATTTTTTTAATAGAAGATGTACCGCGGTAGTTGTTCCGTCTATTTGTATTTGCACAACATTTTCACCCGCAATCATTTTTCTTACAGAATTAGCAATCAACATTGGATTCAAACCATTTTTCGCAGCTCTTTCATCATTAATATTAAGCTGCAGCTGCTGTTTTACACCGGTTATATTCGTTTTCACATTTTCTAAACCTGATATATTTTTTATTTTATTTGTAATTAATTGCCCAGAAGCTTCTAATTCCTGTGGACTTCCACCCTCAACGATTAATACTAAATTGCTTGTTCCCACAATTACTACCGGTGATAAAGCGACTAACATTTGATCCTCAATCTTTATCGCATGATCCTTTACATTTTTCTCAAAAGCTTTTGTTTGATCCTTTGTGATATTATTTTTTAAGTCAAATGAAATTCGAATGTGTTCACCGTCTACTACTGTTTGTACATGTTTTATAAGTTCTTCCTTTTTTTTGAACTTCTTCCAATTCTAAAGCAACTTTATTTGACTTTTCTATTGAAGTTCCATCAGGCAAATCGGCATTTAATCGATACGAAAATGATTTATCCTGTGGCAAAAAGTTTTTTTGGATCTTTGGTATTAATTAATGAACCAATAAAAATTGCAAAACTACATATGATGGTAAAAGCCCGTTTATTAAGCACCGAATTTAATAATATCGGTTTATCTGTACCTTCTGGAAGCTTAGTGTACCAACAGCTGCTTTTACATCTTTTTCAGCTTCATTCATTTTCTTATCCATATTAAATTCCATGATCCCTATAACAGCATTATTATGTGCCTTAATATAAATTTTCTAGTTGGTTGACTCCTAGTAAAACCTCCTCAAGTGGTTTCCCTTTATCGTCTAATCCTTGCTTTGGTGTTGCTCCAATATATGGTACTTCTACTACGATGTATGGAATGACTACATTTGGCATTGATTCCATCCTCATCGTTTTCATTGAGTATACTCCACCTGCAATAATCATTAGCATAGCAATGAAAATAACTCCTGCATTTTTTAAAGAAAATTTAACCCATGACTTCACATCTTTCCCTCCTTCCTATTTTCATAATTTTTAACTACCTTTTGGGAGTTCTTATTTTTACATTAAATGGAATTTTCTTTGCATATTAATTGTATTTTTTCTTTATCCATCCTACATCAGACATATGTTGTAACCTTCTTTAATCCTCTAGACTTGGAGATGAATCAGGTTTAGTCTCTTTCTAAAAATGGCAAAATAAAAAAACACTTAGAAATGGTCTCCATCTCATTGCTCTTTTGATTAAGTAAGATTTTTTAATGTGTGACAATTTTGTTTCTCATGAATTTATAATCTAGCTTTCATGTTTATTTAGGAAATCTACTTTATGATATAAATAGTTGCAAGACAGTGCAGCAAAAACCTTATCAACTAGACCCCCCCAAATATTAGTCTAGTTAAACCCCCTTTTATATACCGGCCAAAATGGCCGGATTTTTTATTTAAGAGTCTTCTTCCAAAACTACCTATTAAATTATATTTTCCTGATTTTTATTTTTTTCCCATCAATTGAAATATTCCGATAAAATAATTATTATTGTTATAAAGAACATTAGAACTATTAATACAATAGGAGGAAAAAATGAAACTAATAGATATTTCAAAGCCATTGACAAATTCTATCGCTGTTTGGCCAGGTGACACTCCATTCAACTATGAAGTGAATGTTACCAAACAACAGAGCGGCTCTGTGAATATTGGCAAGGTAACCATGAGTACACATACTGGAACACATATTGACTCACCTTTTCATTTTGATGATGAAGGAAAAAAAATAAATGATCTTGATTTATCCATTTATATTGGTCCAGCACGAGTAATTGATGTTTCTAACTTGAAAAGTATTGGAGCGAAAGAACTCAAATTATTTGAATTAGGAGCTGAAGCGAGATTATTATTGAAAACGGATTCATCAACAAATCCTGAAGTTTTTCCTTCAAGCATTCCATTTTTACGCCCAGATCTTGGACCATACCTAAAAGAAAAAGGAATCACATTAGTTGGTGTAGATGTTCCATCTGTCGATCCATTGGATAGCAAAACTTTGGACGCACACCATTCTCTATTTAATAATAATGTGCATATTTTAGAAAATATCGATCTCCAAGATGTAACTCCAGGAACGTATGAACTTATTGCCCTTCCATTATCAATTCAGGATGCTGATGGCAGTCCTGTACGGGCAATTTTAAGAATCATAAACGAGGTGTAGACTATGTCTAATGAAAATAAAGTATATACAGATTTTACAAACCGAATGACATATGGAGAATATTTACAATTGGATTCACTTCTTACCAGTCAAAAACGTTTATCTGACCATCATGATGAAATGTTGTTTATTATTATCCATCATGTAAGTGAATTATGGATGAAACTTATTCTTCATGAACTGCAAGCTGCAATCTCCTCAATATCGGAAGGAAAGTTTTCCCCAGCATTTAAAATGCTATCGCGTGTTTCTAAAATACAGACGCAAATTATTCAAGCTTGGGATGTTCTTTCAACATTAACACCTGCGGAGTATATGGAATTCAGGGATAAACTAGGACAAGCTTCTGGTTTTCAATCTCATCAATATCGACTGATCGAATTTGCATTAGGATATAAAACTCGTCATATTTTAGAAATTTATAAAAAAAATCCATCTATATATTCAATATTAGACTCTGCACTTCATGCACCAAGTCTATACGATGTATCGATACAAGCTCTTGCAGCTCAAGGTTTATCAATTAACCCTACTATTTTGGATAGGGATTATTCAAAAACATATCAAGCAGATCCAAGTGTAGAGCTTGCTTGGTTAGAAGTTTACAAAAATGTAGACCGTTATTGGGATTTGTATGAATTAGCTGAAAAGCTAGTCGATATTGAAGATTGGCTACAACAGTGGAGATTCCGACATATGAAAACAGTTGAACGTATTATCGGCCACAAGCAAGGAACTGGAGGCTCCAGCGGAGTCACATACTTAAAGAAAGTTCTTGATCATCGTTTTTTCCCTGAGTTATGGGATATTCGAACGAAGCTATAATTTTTTTCAAACCCTTTCATGCAAGTAAACATATAATGTTCCAATGACTTGAAGGAGGGGTAAGGTTTGGATTATTCATATCAAGATGCGCTTGCCTTTTATGGTATTGGGGGCGCTCATCCTGGAGGATTAACGCTAACGAAGCAAATATTAAAAAACGAAAAGTTAAATGAGGCAACAAAAATATTAGATGCAGGATGTGGAACCGGTCAAACCTCTGCTTTTCTTGCAAAAACATATAAATGTGATGTAACTGCAGTAGATTCTCATCCAATTATGATTCAAAAAGCTAAGGAACGTTTTAACTATAGCAATCTAGAAGTAAAAGTGATTGAAAGTAGTGTTGAAAGTCTTCCGTTTAAAGATGAATCATTCGACTATATCATCTCAGAATCAGTCGTCACTTTCACTAATATAAAAAAAACATTACCAGAATATTTTCGAGTGTTAAAAAATAATGGAATTCTAATCAGCACAGATATGACAGCTGAAAAGTCTTTTAAAGAAGAAGATTTGTTGAAAATAAAGGAAGTATATAGTATTTCCAATGTTTTAACAGAAGAACAGTGGCTTACAGCTTTCCAAACAGCAGGCTTTCGAAAAGCAAATGTAATACTTATGGATACGCTATATTCACATTTACTAAAAGAAACAGATCACCCTGAGTTTAAAATGTCCTCATATATCAATCCGAAGCTTACTGAGATTCTTTTCAAGCATCAACAAATAACAAACAGTTTCTCCAAAAAAATAGGTTATCGTACTTTTAAATCAATAAAATAAGAAATGTTATAGCATGTATATCAATTTGATACATGCTTTTTTTTAATAGGTAAAAATGATTATAAAGAGGATCCAAGCATAAGATCCTCTTTTTTTACTTAGAATGTTGAACCTTTGACCATCTTCTAATAAATATTATATTAACGAAAATAGAAGCAATCGTTATCATTAAAAAGAGAAATCCTATCACTACATATCCCATTTTAAATGAGACGATTGAAAAAAAAGCAACAGCTAATAAGATAATCCACCCAAAAAAGATCGTAGCAAAATAATAGCTCTTCTCCAAAATTTCACCGCCTATGTAATTTGATAAAATCATGTACTAATAATAAAGTGCGCCTAAGGCTCCCGCAAATTGACCCTCTGTCAAAAATATTGTCTCTAAGCCCAGCATCGATTGATAGTTCACAATTGCCTTTTTTAATAAATCATTATGATTTAATGTTCCACCGACATATACGATGTCTTCAATATTATGTTTAGTTGCTTCACTAGAAACGAGTAAACATATCGTCTCTGCAATCATATTAATTAACGCTGCCATTGCATCATTCTTATTAATCGCTTGATGATTTGATATTTTGCCAAAATTAGCTGCGGTCAGATCTCCAGCTATAGCTGTATGACCATTTGAATATATATCTGAAACAACCAAATCAACAGAGTGTCTATTTCCAAGACTACCCATCTCTATTCTTTTTTCATAATTATACTCCTTCGTCAAGAGTAGCCCAAGTCCTGTAAAAGTCCCTCCGCCAATACCAGTTCCTAATAATCTGCTAACTTGATGATTGTCTGTTTTTATTATTGATGTCCCAGTACCAATTGAAACAATGATAAATTGATTTAAATCTATTTTATGTTCATTCTTTAATAGAATGGATGTCCCTCGACTTGTCGCTTCGAATTCTGATATAGTTGTTATATTATTAAATATCCTAGATATTTCTTGTACTTTTCCTCCAGTTATTATTTTCCTTGCATCAGGAGCTAGCATATTCAACCAATTACAAACCTCATCCATTTTAGAAATTGGATACCGTTTCGTATGTAATCGATTATTTTTTTCAAAAGCGATTTTTAAAAAAGTACCACCTGCATCGATTCCTATTTTCTTTATCGACAAGCTTTCCATTCCTTTCTCCTTTATGTCCTCTTATCATATTTCAATTTTTCACCTTTTTCGGCTTTATTAATGATAAAAGTAGCCAATTAATAATATTTATAATTATAGATGATAAAACATAATAGATGATGCCAGGAACAATAAAATAAAGAAGTTCTCGATTTACAACTAGCCACCAACAAATACCAAGCAAATGCAAGGATACATTAATAATTGTTCCTTCAATTAAAGGTTTTTTATAAATTTCAAAGCTTCTAATACGATACAAACTCCAGCCTATTGATAAAACAAAAGAAACGATTACAAAGCTAAAATATATTAACATGCCTCATCCCTCCCATACAATATATTGAGGGGAGGGGTAGAACATGAATATTCAATTTTTCTTTTCTAGAACTTTCTAGTAAATAAAAATGTTCACCAAAACCTCGGATAGCTTATTTCTAATAAAAAGTATATCAATTAATAAACTCAAACTGCGTCTTACTTCCATTTTGACTTGTATATACTTCTAAATGGGCATCAATGCGCTCTTTTAATTCGGGAACATGTGAAATTATCCCTACTAATCTCCCACTATTTTGAATATCCATTAATGATTCAATTGCTTGATCTAATGATTCGGGATCAAGGGTACCGAAGCCTTCGTCAATAAACATTGTTTCAAGTGATACACCGCCTGCATGTTGTTGAACAACATCGGCAAGTCCTAAAGCTAAAGCGAGTGAAGCTTTAAAGCTTTCTCCACCGGATAATGTTTTCACGTGTCTTTCCTGTCCAGTGTATTGATCAAATACCAAGAGCTCTAATCCACTTTGAACATTCCCTTTTGAACGATCTGTTTTCCTTAGCAGACGGTACCTCCCGCTTGTCATCCTTTGCAAGCGAATGTTAGCCACTTGGAGTATATCATCCAGAAAAGAGGCAAGTACAAATCTTTCAAAGGTAATTCGATAGGTGTTTTGGCCTCTCGCAAGATCTGATAAATGACCAATAAGCCTATAATTTTCTTCGGCTTCTTCTATTGATGTATTAATTGACTCTACTTTTGTCATTATTTCTTCATTATGTCGAATATTCATAAGTGAATTAGTATATATTGTAGACATTTGCTGAAGCTGTGATTCTACCTCACTAAACTGTTGATTTAATTTTTCAATTTTTGGTTTTTCCACAGTGCTAAGACGTTCATCCAATTCTTTAAAACGATCTGAAACAGAGCGCAGCTCTTCACGATAATTCTGTACCTGTTCTTCCTTTTCGTTAATAACTTTGTTATCTCGTTTTGCTAATGAAAATTGCTTATAATTAGTAAATCCTTCTTCATCCAACATTTTTAAAAATTTTTCTCGTTCCTCGCTTAACGTTTTTTCAGATTTCAGCAATAATTCCGAGACCTTTTCATTTGTAGCTTGCGCACCAGATAGCTGTTCTTTTAATTTCTGAACCTCTTGACTCGCCGATTCATACGCTTGATCCAATTGTTGTTTCTGTCTGGTCAATGAATGAATCTTCTTCTCATAATCATCAATTTTTCTAATTTCCTGTGGGATCTTTTCCAAAGAATGAAGTATAGTGATTTTCTGTTCTGTAAATAATTTTGAAGCTTCTTTTTCTTTTTGTGAATAATGTTCAAGATTGTTTTTCTCTTCCTTTAATTGTTCTTCTAATTGTTCTAATTCATTATTAATCTTAGTTAATTCTGACGACGCTTCCTTTTGTTCTTTAATCTGCCGCTGTTTTTCACTCAATTTTTCTTCAAAGTGTAGTAAAGTCACAGTAATATCTTGAACTTTTATATCTGGAATTAAAGTTAAAAGCTCCGACCTCTGATCTTCAATTATCTCATTAATATGTGAATGATTTCCTTTTTCTTCAATTAACTGTGTTTCTATTAATCTATATTCCTTTTCCAGCTGTTCTACTTCTAATTTCGCACTTTTAAAATCAGACTCTGTTGGGATATCCTCCTCACTAAGTGATGGGTTTGGATGATGAAAGGAGCCGCAAACAGGACAGGGTGAATCGTCTACCAAAGTACGTGCTAATAGACTAGCTTGGCCAATATTCCATTTAGCCTCAACTGCCGAAAGTGTCTTTCTTGAATCTGCTAATCTAGCCCCAGCATTCTCGTATAGTTTTTCTTTTTTAACTAAAGACTGGTCAATAGTGGACTCTTTTTGTATAAGAGTATTTAACTTATTTAATTTTTGAGCAACATTCGTTAAATGGTTTAACTCATTTTCATTTTTTAATAAAAGTAATTGAATATTATCTAATTGCTTTTGTTCATTTTTCTTTATTAATAATTGCTCCTCTTTTAATTCAATCTTTTTCTTAGAGATATTGATTTTCGCTTCTATTTCTTTAAACTCTTTTTCTAAATGTTGTAATTCTTGTTCTCTTTTCGATAATGAATATACATCATCTTTAACATTTGTAACTTTAATTAATTGGTCAGCTAAACGTTCTCGTTCATTGGATCTACCTTCTTCAATTCTCAAGCTTTTCTCCGCGTCATCTAAGGCTGACAAAATTTGCTGCAATTGGATCTTTGAATTCTGAAGTTCTTGTTGATTAGAGTCAAATTCTTTTTTGATACGATGACATAATTGGTCCTGCTGTTCTAGACGAGATGCTTTATATGCCTGACTAATTTC
The DNA here is from genome assembly GCA_018333075.1 of Heyndrickxia sporothermodurans. Lineage (GTDB taxonomy): Bacteria > Bacillota > Bacilli > Bacillales > Bacillaceae_C > Heyndrickxia > Heyndrickxia sporothermodurans_A. Next base: position 442,540 of record BORH01000002.1, read on the forward strand.
AACTTTCATTTGTTCAAAGTAGACTTTTTTAGCTAATAATTCAGCTCTTTCTTTTTTTAATTGATCACGAGCGTTAAATTGATTTAATAACGTTTCGGCCTCATCTACTTTTTTCTTTACCTCGTCACGGTCCCTTTTTTTCATTTCGATATTCTGATGAAGTTCAGCTGTTTTCTGCTTCATCTTTTTTATCTCCTCTGACAATAAGCTGACAATTTTCACATTATTTATGTGATCCTCTCCAAGCTCCTGTTTTAATTCATCGTTTTCTGTGAAATAGATAGATTTCAACGCTAATGTCCGTTCATCAATTTTCGATACTACTTGTTTTTTTAATGATGTAGCCTCTTCCTTCAATTGCTCCTCCATACGTTTATATAGTTCAGTATGAAAAAGCCTTTGTAATATCTGTTCTTTATCCTTACTATCTGATATTAAAAGCTTTCGAAACTCTCCTTGAGGAATCATTAAGATCTGTCTAAATTGGTTCGCATCTAATTGGATAATTTCTTTAATTTTTTCATCTGCCTCGCGAACATTTGCAGCAAGCAGTTGTTTCTGTCCTTCTTCATTAACCACATAAATTTCAGCCCTAGCGTTAACCGTTGTATATCCGTCTCCCCTCGACTTTCGTTTTTCTTGCTGTGGTGATCGCCATATACAGTAGGTTTTATTTCTTAATGAAAATTGCAATGAGACCTCTGTGGGTAAATCATCTACAGCAAATTGACTTCGAAGTTCACTTCCATTACGATCTTCCCCACTCGCTTTCCCATAAATCGCAAAACTAATGGCATCAAATATCGTTGTTTTTCCTGCACCCGTTTTTCCAGAAATGACAAACATCGTTCGATTTCCTAGTGCTGTAAAATCTATTACTTCTTTTTCTGCATACGGACCAAATGCCTGCATCATTAATTTTAGTGGTTTCATAGATTGTGAGAATCTCCTTTCACATGATCAATAATACGAATCATCAAGTCCTTTTTTTCATTACTAAATTCAGACGTAGTCATTTCTCGATAAAATTCTTCAAATAATGATAGCTCTGTCTTTGATTGTCTGTTACCTATTTGAAGATATTGTTTTTCCTTTAAATCTTTTTGCTCAATTTTTTTTTCTAGGTGGAGCACATTGGGATAAACTTGTCTAAGCTTATTTATTGGATCTAATATTGCTCCTTCATCTTGAAGAACAATTTTTAAATAATCATCCACTTTTTCTTTCATATAGAATGAGGGGTCTAATAATTCATCTAGAAATCCAGTAATTTCTCTCATGTCATTCTTTGGAGATAAAAGCCTTTCTTCTATGGATAATTCACCTTTTGAATTAATATTAATAATGGATACTGCCTTCCGTTGCTTTGCTTCAGAAAATGAATATTTGAGCAATGATCCAGAGTACTTTATAGATGGATGTTTAATTGCATCGGGACTATGCAGATGACCTAATGCTGTGTATGTGAACGGCTGAAAGCAATCCATTGATACACATCCAGTTCCTCCCACTGACAATATCCGTTCAGAATCACTGGTCGTTCCCCCAGCTACAAATGCATGTCCAATAAACACATTTGGTTCACTTGAGTTTAGTGTTTTTTCAATTTGTCCAACAAGTGATTTCATTGCATCCTCATGTGAATGTATCGATGGATCTTCAAGCAGTTCACGAACAATTCCGGGCTCTGCATAGGGAACTAGATAAAAATTCACTCCATTAATAGGTATAGGAGCAAATTCTTTTGTTAATTTTCCTTGCATAAAAAAATTGCTATGACGATACCAAGAGGAACCAAATGATAGACGTTCCGCACTATCATGATTCCCCGAAATCGCTAATATCGGTGTTTTCATTTCAACATTAATTTTATATAATACATCATTTAATAAATTCACTGCTTCAGTAGGCGGTACAGAGCGATCATACAGATCTCCTGCTATTACTACCGCATCAGGCTGTTCTACTTCAATAAGCTGAATAAATTGATTAAGTACATATCTTTGTTCCTCAGTCATGTATATGCCATGTACCAGCTTTCCTAAATGCCAGTCTGCAGTATGTATAAATTTCAACGGTTTACACCTCTTCGCTTCTACTATTTTCTGATTTCATTATAACAAAAATCATCTATTTATATGATTCTAGGAACGAATTTCAATAATGATCAACATTCCAATTAATAAGATTTTTTTCTTTAAATCTAGCATTTCACTATTCATTTATATAAAATGCAAAATAGAGGTGAATTTCCATGTATTATTTTGGTTTTTTTGTTGCTCGGACTGCGCTAAGACTATTGGGAGGAAAATTAGTTATAGAAAACGCCAATAAACAGCTAACTACTCCATATATCGTCGTTTGTACTCATACCACTTGGCTAGATATTTTATTTTTAGCTTTTAGTTTATGGCCGACACCAATCTTTTATATGGCTAAGCAGGAACTATTCAAAATGAAACCTATTGCATATCTATTAAAAAAATTGAACGCTTTTCCAGTTAATCGAGATAATCCTGGGCCAAGTTCATTAAAAATTCCATTAAAGCTCCTGAAATCTGGTAAGGTAGTAGGAATTTTTCCTACTGGAACAAGAACAGTTGAACAAACTTCCTTAAAAAGAGGTGCTATAACGATTGCTATGAAGTCTGGTGCCCCAATATTGCCAGCTGTTTACAAAGGACCTCTCACCTTTCGCGAGCTGCTAAAAAGAAAACCAATTGTCATTAAATTTGGTGACCCAATCACATTCCAAAAAGAAATCAAACCTAATAAAGAAATGATTGAAAATAAAGCGTATGAATTACAAACGATTATTAAGAAGCTAGAAGAATCTGAAAGCACACATACAAAAGACACCAATTAATTGGTGCCTAAATATCTTAATTATCTAAATGCTTTTTGATTTCGAATGAATTTTCGAAAGAAGCTTGATATAATCCTCAAATACTTTACTATTACAAGGCTCATGCTGCATAATTCCTAAAATAATTCGCGCTTCTGCCTGTAACATTTCGAGACTTTTACAGTGATCGATTCGTTTTTGGAAATTCAAGTAATCCATATAATCACCCTCCAATCTTCGAATCTGGTATATTGATAAAATATGAGAAAAAGTAAATAATTATTTAAATTACAAAAAACTTTTTTTGTAATATTTGAAGATATTTAATCTTAATATATGTGCCCAACTAAACAAGTTTGTACTTTTTGAAAGAATGCATTCGTATTTCACTTGAGAATACATTTCAATATTGTCTATAATAGAAAATGATTTAGTGTATATATGTAGAGGTGAGTAAAATGTTAAGTGGCTGGTTTCTTTGGTTCATTTTATTTTGGGTAGTCGTTTTAATTAGTTTATTTGCAATCGGCGGTTTCTTTATGTTCCGAAAGTTTCTTAAAAGATTGCCAAAAGAAGATGGAAAGTCGATATTAGATTGGGAAGAGCACTATGTAAATCAAACTCGTAATCTTTGGTCACAGGATCAAAAGGAACTGTTAGAAGAATTGGTAAGCCCTGTACCGGAGCTATTTAGAGATGTGGCCAGACAAAAAATTGCTGGAAAAATTGGTGAAATTGCACTGGAGGACCATGCTAAAAGTATTAGTCGAGAACATGTCATTAAAGGATATATCCTTGCTACTCCAAAAAGAGATCACAAATTTTTAAGAAAAAAGCTTCATGAGATGGAAATTGATTCTACGCCATATGAACATTTATTTTAAATAAATGATAGCTAGATAAAAACTTAATACAGGATAAACAAAAAGCCACTGTATTGTGGTTTTTTGTTTTTTAACGCTGATTATATAATACTCATTTTTTTAGAGGTATTATTTTCATATGTTTAAATATTAAGATATTTCACAACAAATTATATAATTAATAACAATATTATGATATGATTTCCATTAGATACAGATAAAGGGGGATATTATATGCGGAATGAAAGTAAAAAGTTACCAATACTTATATCTCTAGGGATCATATTTATTTTAGCTTCATTGTTTTTTCCATTCTTTCTCAGCAGCATTATTCATGATGCAGTTTCCAAACCACGTGGGGCATTTGGTTTCACATCTGATACCAGTTCCTACTTCCTTTTAACTGCTGCATTTGTACTAATTGGACTAGTTTTCATCTTACTTGCAATTGAAGCTATTAGGGTAAAAATCCGTGCAATCGTTACTGTAATCCTTGTTATTGCTGCAGCTATTATCTCTGTACTTGGATTCGATAATTATTATTATGGGACTGCCGAAGGTTTTTACTTTAATCCGATTAATTCTTTTGGTACTAGGGAAGTTTTATGGAAGGACATTTCAGAACTAGAGGAAATATATCAGGATGTTAATGGAAATCAGGAAGCAAAAAAACTTGTTTTTAAACTTAAAGACGGAGAAAAGATTGAAATAGATTTTTATGCAAATTTAAAACTTGCAAGATTACAAATAGAAACTTTAGTAAAAAACAATGGTGGAGAAGTAGTCACTACAATAATAGAAGAGAAAAATAAGTAGTTAAGTAACAAAGAAGCGAATGATAAATTTCGCTTCTTTTCATCAAAATTTATTACCTTTATACACCTTTCGTCTGAATATTATTCAGCTCTCCGAGTAATTTTCTATATTGCAGGTACATTGTTACACGCCATGGAACAATCATACTAAACGCTAGTAAATAAAACATTCCACTTAGTTGACCAACATTTATTTCTGTGCTTAATAGCAGTTTTGCAATAATTCTTATTAGCAAAAGTCCAATTAAAATAAATCCAAATGCCTTCGACCGCTTTAAATATACGTCGTTTTCTCTTATTTCAAACCTCGATGTTTTTACTAAAACGATAGAAAATAACATCCCCACTATAACAACCTCAATGATTTCAGAAAAAGTAACCCTAAAAAATGGCTCTATAAACATTAGCATTCCCGTACTCATAAAGATTGGTGGCAAAATTATTTTCTTTGCTGATGCTGGTTTATGTGATGCTTTCATCCGTACAAATATGACTAATAGTCCCATGCACAAAGCTAAAACGGATGAAACAATAATTTCAAGCATATTGATCAACCTCTTTTATGAAAAATTGTTAATGAACTTAATGAATTGCATTCTATATTATAACGGATTTTTCAAAAAAACGAAATGAGTTTATATGTGAAGACTTTTAGGCAGTATTGGCAAAAAGCATACATTATTAATCTAAAGTTTTTACTTTTGAAAGTCTACTATAATTGAAATAGTAATGAGCATTAAAAATAAAAAAGTCATTCGAAACAAATACGAATGACTTTATCTCAATACTCGTTCAATTGCTTCATTAACACGATTTTCATTAAATGGTTTTACAATGTAATCCTTTGCTCCTGCTTCAATAGCACTCATCACCATCTTTTGTTGCCCCATTGACGAGCAAATGATTATTTTTGCTTGTGGAAATTCTTTTGTAATTTGCTGCACTGCCTCAAGCCCAGTCATTTCAGGCATAGTAATATCCATTGTTACAATTTCTGGTTTTAACAATCGATACATCTCAACAGCTTGGCGACCATTTTCAGCCTCTCCAATAACCACATGATTTGCCTTCGCTAGCATTTTAGTTAATGTAAGTCTCATAAATTTTGCGTCATCTACTACTAATACCTTAGCCACAGATGTCCCCCCTCATTCTATCAACACAAACCTATCTGAGCGGATAATTTTAACATATATAATAAATATAGCAAATATTTTCAATACTATGCAATCAATAAAAATAACATAATTTTCATAATCCTGCATAATATTGCTTATTTCGAACATGTGTGTGTCATGATAAAGGAAAGAAAAATTAATTGATTAAAAACCTGTAAAACCTCCAAATAATGCTGACATATATCCTGTTAACATCGTCATCCAATCAAAGAAGAGAAACACACCCATAATAATCATTAGCCATCCACCAATTTTCACAAATTTCATGCTATTCTTACGAATCCATTGAAGCTTTCCAATAAAAAACGAAAGAATAAAAAATGGAACAGCAAATCCAATAATGTATGCGAACATATATGGTACAGCCGAACTTGGATTATTTAATCCTAAATTTATAACTGCACCCAAAATTGGTCCTGTACACGGTGTCCATCCCGCGGCAAACGCCAAACCGATTAAAATTGATCCAAAATAACCAGTTGGTCGGTTCTTAAATTGAAAACGATGTTCTTTCATTAAAAAATCAGGCTTTAAAAATCCAACAATCATAAAACCAAAAATAACGATAATAATTGCACCAATTTGTCTAATTAAATCTTGATAATTATGAAAAAAACTACCAATAAAAGAAGTTCCGAACCCAAGAGCAATAAATACGATAGAAAATCCAATGATAAAACATAATGTATGTAATAGACTTCTCTTTTGTAGCATTGCATTTTCAGTCTTTAATTCATTTACAGACATTCCAGTAATATAAGAAACAAAGGCCGGATAAAGCGGTAAACAGCATGGCGAAATAAAGCTTAAAAAACCTGCGCCTAACGCTAAAAATATATTTAAATCAACTTCAGCCATTCCTAAACAACTCCTGATCTATTTTTATTCATTTTACCAAAGTTTTCTCTAGTACATGCCTGAATTATATGTGAAGTTTTTGTGGCATATTCTATTTATTAGTCTTTTCTAATTTTTAATTGCATTTAATCAACAAGTCTAAACTGTGATAAATTACTAATCACCAATCTTTTGCTAATTAATTTTTTATGGAAAATAAGAGATAACTTTTGAAAAAGTGTAAAAGATTGGTTATACTATTGTTAAATATTGTACGAAAGGACATCATACGTGAAAAATGAACAGCTTTCCATGCAAATCGAAAAAAAACGAGCTGATTTAATAGAGATTGTAAGGCATGAAGGACTTAGTTCTTCACTAGCCATTCAGTACAGTCAAGAATTAGACCGATTATTGAACCAATATATTCGTCTGAACATGAAAAGTAATAGGGCTATTACTTCATAACATAAATGCTTCATCATTTATACTACTAAAATTTTTTTCATCAAGCAAAAAACGAGTATCGATACATACTCGTCTTTTTTATTAAAACAGCTATTTATAACATAAGGTTAAACAAAATTGAAAGTTTACTTATAACATTAAAATCTACTCATCTTTGTATTTGTTACAGACAAAAATGGATTCTTCTCCTTTGCAAAAAATACATGATTTATCTCATTTGTTCTGCTGTTTCTTTATAACCATTTTGTAACAAAAACATCTTATGATAAAGTCCATTTAAAGCGATTAACTCCTGGTGATTGCCCTGTTCAACAATCTCACCTTGATGTAATACTAATATTAAATCTGCATCCTGAATGGTAGATAGACGATGGGCTATAGCAATCGTAGTTCTTCCTTTTCTCATCTGTTTAAGAGCCTCTTGAATCGCCTCTTCTGTTTCTGTATCAATATTTGCAGTTGCTTCGTCTAATATTAATATTTTCGGATCAGTTACAATAGTACGTGCGAATGCAATTAATTGCCTTTGACCACTTGAAAATGTTGAACCTCTTTCTACAACTTTATGCTCCATACAATCATTAAGCTTATCAATAAAAGTATGGGCTTGTACAAACCTTGCAGAAGCGTCAATCTCATCGTCTGATAGTGATTGATTATGCAAACGGATATTATCCTTAATCGTCCCATAAAATAAAAATGGATCCTGCAAAACCAATCCCAACTTTGCTCGTAATTCTTTTATAGAATAATCTTTAATTGAATGTCCATCTATTAAAATATCTCCACGTTCAAATTCATAAAATCTCATAATTAAATTAATTATGGAGCTTTTTCCGCTACCAGTATGTCCAACAAGTGCCACAGTTTGCCCGGGTAATGCTTTAAAGGAAATATTTTTCAATACATCTCGCTTCCCATCATATGAAAAGCTGACATTACGAAATTCTATTTCTCCTTTATCAATATTAATATTATTCAATTTTTTCTGTACAGGTGCCACTTCTTTCTCATCGATAATTTGAAATATTCTTGAAGCTGCAACAATCGCTTGTTGAAACATTGATAATCGGAACATCATTTGATTCACTGGCTCAAAAAAGCGATCTAAATAGTTTACAAATGCATATAATACCCCTATTTCAATCGTGTTTTGAAATGAAGAAATACCAAAATAACTTAAAATAATAATTAATGCAAACACATATACTAGATCAATAGCTGGGCGAAGAAGTAGTCCGTCAATTTTAATATTTTTCATCCCCGCCATAAAATGTTTTTCATTAATCTTCTCAAATTCTTTTTTTATTCGTTCTTCTTGACGAAATACTTGAACAATCGCCATTCCTTGTAATGTTTCACTTAATTTAGCATTTAATTGACTTAGACGTTCCCTTAAATCCTCATAAAACGAAGAGCTATATTTCCTATATAAATGCATAATATACATTAAAAGTGGTAATATACATAAGCAAAAAAGAGCTAGCTTTACATTTAAAGCAAACATTGCAATAAAAATACCAATGATTAAAAAGACGCCTTGTATAAATGTAACCAATACATTTACAAACATATCATTGATTGCTTCGGTATCATTTGTCACTCGAGAGACAATACTTCCTGCTGGTGTTTTATCAAAATATCTCATTCCTAAACTTTGAATTTTTGAAAAAACATCAATTCTAAGCTGTTGTATAATTTTTACAGCAATTTCTTGAAATTTATAAAGTTGATAATAAGAAACCACAGCCTTAAACACTTGAATAAAAATATATAAAATTGCAAGATTTAATAATGGCTGATATGGAAAATGCTTCGGTGTCAAATAATCATCAATAAACACTTTTACAAGAATAGGACCATAAATATCTCCTAGTGTAGCTAGTAATAATAAAATAAATGCAAATACTATCATTTTTAAATGCGGTTTTGTATAGGTTATTAAACGAAATAAGATTTTTCTTTGCTCTTTACCGCTCATTGTTAGCTTTGTATCCATATTTGTTATCCTCCATGCTCCACAAGCTCTTCAAGCTGTTGACGATCAAACATCGACTTGTACCATCCATTCTCTATTAGCAATTCGTCATGTCTGCCTCGTTCAATAATTGTTCCTTCATCAAGGACTAGAATTAAATCTGCATGTTTAATTGCACTTAATCTATGTGCTGTTATGATTGTTGTTTTACCGTTTCTTTCTGATTTTAATGAGGATAAAATCGCTTCTTCTGTTTTCGCATCAACCGCAGATAATGAATCATCCAAAATCAACACTTCTGGATCCATTAATAATGCACGCGCAATTGAAATTCTTTGCTTCTGCCCTCCAGATAATGAAACCCCTTTTTCCCCTACTATCGTTTGATAACCATCTGTAAATTGAACAATATCGTCATGAATATGAGCGATTTCCGCTGCACTTTCAATAAAGATTTGATCAATAAAAGGATTTGTAAAGGCTATATTTTGTCCTACAGTCGTAGAAAAAAGAAAATGATCCTGTGGAACATATCCAATTGATTCTCTTAATCTATCAATTTTATAATCCTCAAGTAAATGATTTCCTATACGTATTTCTCCATTAAATTCTTCAAATTCTCGAAGTAAAAGCTTTATTAAGGTTGTTTTACCCGCCCCTGTTTTCCCAACAATTCCCAGAGTCTCACCTTTTTTCAGTTTAAAATGTATATCTTTTAAAACCGCTTTTGCTTCATTAGGATAATGAAAGTGATCTATTTTATACTCAATATCCCCATTAGGGATTTCATTTAGAGCTGTCGGTTTATCAATTATCTCAATAGGTTCGGCTAATAATTTTGATACCCTTTCATAAGAAGCCCGGCCTCTTTCCATAATATTAAAAAGACTTCCAAATGCTAGCATTGGCCAAATTAGTAAGCCTAAATAAGTAGTAAAGGAAATCAATTCACCGAGTGTTAGTTCTTCTGCTAAAACATATTTGGAACCAAATATAATAGATAAAAAAAAGGATAAGCCGATAATAATAGAAATAGTTGGATCAAATAATGCATCAATTTTTGCAACAGATATATTTTTTCGAACTACATCTTCTGCTTGAATACGGAATGATTCAACATCTTCCTTTTCTTGACCAAACGTTTTAATCACTTTTATTCCCGAAATACTTTCTTGTGTTTTATCATTAAGCGAGGAAAAAGCTTCTTGTGCTCTATAAAATCTTTTATGAAGCAGTGAGCCGTAATAATTTGTTAATATCGCCATAATAGGCAAAGGAATTAATGCAATCAGCGTTAGCTTCCAGCTAATCGTTGCAGCCATTGCAATTACAACAAAGCCACCTGTCATTAACGAATCCACAAAGGTTAATACACCAGATCCTGCAGTTCCTTGAATCGCTTGTAAATCATTTGTCGCATGAGCCATTAAATCCCCTGTACGTTTTTGTTGATAAAAAGAAGCAGACATTTTAGTAAAATGTGAAAACAGTTGATTTCGTAAAATCCTAGCTAATTTAAGAGACGAACCGAAAATCATAACTCTCCAATAATATCTCAACACGTACATGACCAAAGCTACGATTATTAGTACTGAAATCCATTTAGTCAGAACAGCGCCCGTTAACTCATTATCTTTGATTGTATCAACAATGATGCCGACAATTTTTGGCGGTATAAGCTGTAACAGCGCAACTATTGCCAATAATAAAATCCCAGTTATGTAAGCTTTTTTTTCTTGTTTAAAAAACCACATTAAATCTAAAAAAACCTTCATCCTATTCCCTCTCTATCCTTGATAAGTAGAAAAGTAAAATATTAAACACATTTATAATCAGAATTACAAATGCTTTCTAATTTTAACAAATTTTTCGATAATAGAACAACTTATACATCCAATTGAAGAACATCTTTATTAGAAAGTACATTGAGGATACAATAAAATATAGAAGTAATTTAATGATGAATGATTGTCGCAATGACGTATTTGAGGTAGAAAATGAAAAAATATATCTTATTGAATCAATTTCATAATTCATTATTTTAAAGAAACACAATCCTACAGAATTTAGATATCTTCAAATTTTTGAATTTAAGCAACTTGTTGTAGATTTAATTGAGCATTCATTCGGTCTACAGCTAATT
>BORH01000003.1 GCA_018333075.1 Heyndrickxia sporothermodurans
AACTGATTCATGTTATAATTGATGAAAGAAATATGATCATATTTCATAAAAAAATCGTTCCTTTCTTTGATAATTTTGTGTGGTAACTTCATTATACAAAGAGGAACGATTTTTTTGTCTTTTTTTGATAAAAAAAACAAAAGGGATGCCCCAAAAGTCTAATGATCTAGACTTTTGAGTCACCCTCTTTTTTTATATAACCTCATTTTTATTTAATAATTAATAAGGAAAAATTCACATTCTTCTATATTTTTATGCGTGTTTAAGCAATTTATTATTTCTTCTTTTTTATTCGTTTATTTGGTAAATTTAAGTCCACAATTAACCCTTATTCATAATATCTGGTGTTTCATAGTTTGGCGCTGGCTTAAATCCGTAAATAAAATGAAAGCATATCTGAAAAATCACAGATATGCTTTCATTTTAAATATGATTAAAAATCATGTTAATATATTAGTTATGTGGTTTACTCTCGCTTCTTTGAATGGCTAATTTTTTTGACGAGTCTTTTTTAGGCATTAGACATACAAAAATTAGTGCCACAATAGATAAGACTAACATAAATATATATGCGTCACTTGAGCCGAAGATAGAAGCTAATTTTTCTAGTTTTATTGCTGAAATGTTTCGATTTTCAATTGATAACTCAGTAGCATGTGAAGTGGCTTGAATGGTATACACGGTGATGACCACCGCTGTACCAATTGCACCTGCTAATTGGCGAACAGTATTATTTACTGCGGAACCATGTGAACCCAATTCTCTTGGTAAAGCATTCAACCCTGATGTATTTAAAGGCATAGAAATGAAGCTTAATCCAATTCGTAAAATAATGGTGCGAACCATTAAATACATATAAGTGGTGGATTCACTTAAATCAATTACACCCCACATCGAAATAATAATAAATACTAATCCTGTTATAAAAAGTGGTTTTGCTCCATATTTATCATACATTTTACCTGTGATAGGTGATAAGAAGGCATTAATCACAGCCCCAGGTAATAGAAGTAGGCCTGTTTCGAATGCGGTAAAACCTCGCCCATTTTGTAAGTAAATAGGCAAGAGAATTAGATCAGCATACATAATCATAGTAATTAGTATGTTAATGAGTGATGTATAAGTGAAAATTTTATACTTAAATACGGTTAAATTTAATAATGGATTGTTAGACTTTATTTGACGTAAACAGAATAGAGTGGTACCGATTATTCCGATGATAATTGTTGTAATAACAATTGGATGACCCCATCCCTTGCTTCCTGCACTACTAAATCCAAATAACATGCAACTAAAGCCAATCGTTGATAAAATGACACTTACGATATCTAATTTAGCTTTTGATGTGTCTGCAACATTCATTAAATATTTAAGTGCAAGAATAATGACGATAAAAACAAATGGAGTTAGTCCAATAAATAGCCATCTCCATGATACATATTCAATGATAAAGCCAGATAAGGTTGGAGCAATAGCTGGTGCAAAAATTATGGCAAAGCCGATGGTTCCCATAATACTTCCACGCTTTTCACTAGGGTATAAATATAAAATAACCGTCATCATTAGTGGCATAATAATTCCTGCTCCAATTGCTTGGATCATTCTTCCTGTTAAAAGCATGCCAAAATTCATTGTACAGGCACATAATACAGACCCGATGAACAAAAAGAACATTGAGCTAATAAACAACTGCCTCGTTGTAAAGCGTTTCATTAAAAATGCCGTAATCGGTATTAAAACACCATTTACTAGCATAAAGCCTGTTGATAACCATTGTACAGTTGAAGCAGATACATGAAATACGTCCATTAAACTACTTAAAGCAACATTTAATAAAGTCTGATTTAAGGTCGATAAAAAGCAGCCAGCAATCAGCACAATTAATAAGACTTTTTTATTTCTTTCTGTTATTTCTATATTCATATTTAAACCCCTTTAATCTAAACTTGCATTCACAACACTGTGTCGATAAAATCCATAGTAACAAAAATATTTGTTCCAGACCATGAACAGTTTTTTTTAAAATGTTTATTAATCAACACGGGAAATATCTGCTGTTGAGAAAGTATTAGAAAATATATAAAGGAGTATAAAATGTCTATATCTAAAAAAGAAGATCCTCGTGCAATTCGTTCAAGAGAAATGTTTAAAAATGCTGTTATTGCTCTCTTATGCGAGGAATCAGCTATTTCACATTTAACAGTACAGAAAGTCGCAGCTAAAGCAGGATTAAATCGGACAACATTTTACTTACATTATCAGGATATTCAAGACTTAATCACTCAAATCACCGATGAAATTTTAAAGGAGCTTTCTAATAAAATTGTTGATTTAATACATGTAAAAGATTTGTCAGAAAAACTTCAGCTGACACAATTACTTGATTATTTATATATCCATCGAAATTATTTACTTATTTTATTTAAGATGAATCAGTTTGAGGATCAATTGTTTATGTTACTAAAGCAATTAGTGGAAACAAGAAGGAAGAATACCAAAAAGGATTTGCCTGTTGATTATGTTGCAATTGATATTAAAACAGCCTCATTGGTAGGCATTATCATGTGGTGGATAAAGAATGGGCTCCATTTTAGTTCAGACTATATTGCTAATCAAATTTATTTAATGTACAAGGTCCAATAATTCTTTATCATTCATGATGAAGAGTATAAGGAAATTTTAAGAAAGAGCTATGTCTACTTGAATATTAATTGTAAAAATCCATTTTTATGGTGGATGAAATGGAGAAGTTCTCTCTTCTTTATATGTTGCCTGTTGGACGAAACGACAAAGCGATAACAAGTTAATAAATGGTGAAGAACCTGAGGATTTAGTAACCTTAATAAAATGAATTTTTAAGGGGGGAATAGAGAATGATTAAATTTGAAAATGTATCGAAAAGATACCAAGACGATACTGTTGCAGTTGAGTCCTTAAATTTGGAGATAAAAAAAGGTGAGTTTTTTGTTTTGATTGGTCCAAGTGGATGTGGAAAAACAACGACTCTTAAAATGATTAACCGATTGATTCCTTTATCAGATGGAACGATATTTATTGATGGTAAAAAAATAAGTGAATATGACATTCATGAATTAAGATGGAATATTGGTTATGTATTGCAACAGATTGCTCTTTTTCCTCATATGACCATTGAAGAAAATATTATGATTGTACCTGAAATGAAGACATGGGATAAAAAGAAAATGAGCAAACGAGTGGATGAACTCTTAGAAATGGTTGGGTTAGACCCTGAAAAGTATAAGAATAGAAAACCAAGTGAATTATCGGGTGGCCAGCAACAAAGAGTAGGAGTAATCCGTGCACTTGCAGCCGATCCAGAAATTGTTATTATGGATTTGCCTTTTAGTGCCTTAGATCCAATCAGTCGAGAAAAATTACAAGATGATTTAATAAAACTTCAAAAAGATATAAAAAAGACGATTGTGTTTGTAACACATGATATCCAAGAAGCGTTTAAATTAGCTGACCGTATTGCTGTAATGAAAGATGGAGAAATTGTACAAATTGGTGCTCCAACTGAGTTGCTTCATCATCCTATTAATGAATTTGTCAAAGAATTTATTGGAGGATATGGTGAATCAAATGATCAAGAACATTTTCAAATTGAACAAGCCATCCTCCCTTTAAATCAAGATAAAAAAATGAATGGCACGATTGCTTATACAAGCACTTTGCAACAGGTTTTAGAGGCATTATTACTATATGATCAACTAGGGGTTGAAAAAGAAGGGGATATTTTAGGAGTGATCACGAAAGATTCGCTTATTCAGGCTCTTGCATCATCTATGAAAGTAGGTGTTCGAGGTGAGTGAATTCTATTCTACCTTTACAGCTAGAAAAAGTGATTTATTGAGTAACTTAATAGAGCATATTGAGATATCTTTTATTGCTCTTTTCATTAGTTTATTAATTGCCATCCCACTTGGAATTTATTTGACAAGAAAAAAGAAAATTGCTGAATTTGTTATTGGAATTACGGCGGTATTTCAAACCATTCCTTCATTGGCTTTATTAGGATTGCTTATTCCCCTCGTTGGGATTGGGAAGGTTCCTTCTATCATTGCTCTTGTTATTTATGCTTTGCTGCCAATCCTACGAAATGTATATACAGGAATAAAAGAGATTGATCCTAATTTAATTGAAGCTGGTAAAGGCTTAGGAATGAATAATCGTAGGTTGTTATTTAAAGTAGAATTACCTTTAGCCATGCCTGTTATTATGGCCGGAGTTCGTACAGCAATGGTATTAATTGTGGGAACAGCTACGATTGCCGCCTTAATTGGTGCTGGTGGGCTTGGTGATTTAATAACAGTAGGAATTAGCCGGAACGACACAAATCTCATTCTCTTAGGTGCGATTCCTGCAGCATTACTTGCTTTATTCTTTGATTTTATTTTAAGAAAACTTGAGAAGTTATCCTTTAAAAAATCGATGATTTCTTTTGTATCGATTATCTGTATCTCTTTTGTATTAATTATTGCCACAACGTTTATTCAACCTAAAAAAGCTGACTTAGTGATTGGTGGAAAATTAGGTTCTGAACCTGAAATCTTAATTAATATGTACAAGCTATTAATTGAAGAAAATTCCTCGCTTACAGTTGAACTAAAACCAAACTTGAATGGGACAACGATGGCTTTTAATGCTTTAACATCAGGAGATATCGATATATATCCAGAGTTTACGGGAACAGTCATTGCTGATTTAATAAAAGAAAAGCCAATGAGTACAGATCGACAAGAAGTCTATAATCAAGCAAAATCTGGAATCAAGGATCAATTCAATTTAGTTTTGCTTAAACCAATGGAATACAATAATACCTATGCTTTAGCTGTTACTTCAAAATTAGCAAAACAGAATAATCTAAAATCCATTTCTGATTTAAAAGCAATAGAAGGAAAAGTTCGTGCTGGATTCACACCAGAGTTTCCAGAACGTGAGGATGGTTATTTAGGTATTCAAAAGCTATATGGGATTAAATTTACGAATGTAAATGTGATGCAACCGGAATTACGCTATAAAGCAGTGGATTCAGGCGAAGTGGATGTTGTAGATGCTTACTCAACAGATAGTGAACTAAAAAGATATGATTTAGTTGTATTAGAAGACGACAAACAACTGTTTCCGCCATATCAAGGCGCACCATTATTAAAGCAAGAAACACTTGATAAGTATCCAGAATTAGAAGGGATCTTAAATCGATTAGCTGGTAAAATTACGGATGATGAAATGCGGGAAATGAACTATGAAGTGGCGGTTGAAAAGAAAAAAGCTAGTACAGTTGCAAAAGAATATTTAGAGGAAAACAACTTATTGAAATAATAATTTTGTATCAGGAGCCTCTAATCTTAATTCAGAACAATGTAGTCATGAAAGAACTGGGATAATTAGCGTATTTGGCGTTTCTGTAAAAACAGGAACGCCTTTTTGCTAAGGAGCAGATTTGTTTAAAAGTAATATCAAGATTTGAAGTAGAATTGAAATGAAAAGTATGTAGGAAGTAAATAACACGGAGGATACAATGGAGAAATTTTATGTTGCATCAAGTTTTAAGAATATAGATACAGTTCGTTTTATTAGCAAACAGCTAATTAATAAAGGCTATATTCAGACATATGATTGGACAAAAAATGAAGGAGTCTCAACAATTAATGATTTAAAAAAAATTGGACAAGAAGAAAAAAACGCAGTAATGGGAGCTGACTTTATAATCGTAGTATTACCTGCTGGTAAAGGAAGTCATATTGAATTGGGCATTGCAATTGGCAAAGGTAAGAAAGTATATCTTTATTCTCCGAATAATGAAGTAAATGATTTTGAAAAAATCACTACTTTTTATCATTTACCAGAAATCGAACTATGTACCGGTTCTATAAAAGAGTTATTAGGTATTGTAGATTCGAATTCAAGCTGATACCGTTCAAAATTTGGCTGTATTGCCATAACAAAAGCGTTTCTGTGATAACAGACAACTCTTTATTTTTCTTATTTATGAAAAGTAATGGCATATTTAAAGAAAAGCAAATAGAAGTAAAATTTTTGATTAAAAATTGATGTTAATAAAGTTCTAGGTCTTTCCTTAGATACCTATAAATTCTAGGAAGATGTTCTAATGAAAAATATATAATTTCCCCCCCTTAGCTATTACTAGCTTTACACTCAACGCGCCAATTCGCAATCGTTTAACCCTCTTACCGGTTGCTGTTATATAATAAACCACTTTAAAAGTCTAAAACTCATTAATGCTGGTATCAGTTGTCGGCGTAGTTCTCTCAGACAAGACGAGGATTTGTCCTTTTTCTTCGTAAAGGAAATGATTAAGCTCCAGACTTTTGAGTATAGTTCAATAAATCCCTGTATAAGCATCATGGAGATAGATTTATAAAATAGGTAAAGAAGTCTTAGCCTAATTAAAAGCCTGAAGAAAATTTCATCTGAATAGCAATGAAGAAGCAAGTTCAAAATAACATTATGATTTGACTTTCAATAGGAATTTAGGTGAGGCAAATGGTTGATAAAGAAAAAAAATCAAAAAGAAAATTAAAAAAAGATGATATTACCATTGTGGATACAAATGTATCAAAAAAGGCGGTGGTAGCTACTGCCCTTGGAAATGCGATGGAGTGGTTTGATTTTGGAATTTACTCTTATTTGGCTGTGACGATTGGAAAGGTGTTTTTTCCGGAAACGACAGGGATTCTCCAATTAGTGTATTCTTTTGCTACTTTTGCGGTGGCGTTTATCGTTCGTCCTCTAGGTGGGATGTTTTTTGGAATGCTGGGTGATAAGTTAGGAAGAAAAAAGATATTAACCATCACATTAGTGTTAATGTCCCTTTCTACTTTAAGTATGGGTTTGATACCGGGCTATGCAACGATTGGAGCACTCGCTCCTATACTTTTACTTCTAGCCAGATTGATACAGGGATTTTCCACAGGTGGTGAATATTCAGGTGCCATGACGTTCATCGCGGAATCTTCACCCGATAAAAAAAGAGGTTTTTTTTCAAGCGGCTTAGAAGTGGGAACATTGGTTGGATATATTGCTGGATCCGCCGTTGTGACGATTCTTAATTATCTGCTTGGACCAGAAAAAATGTTGGATTGGGGATGGCGTATCCCATTCTTTATTGCAGCTCCGATGGGTCTAATTGGTCTTTATTTGAGAAATCATTTGGAAGAGACACCTGTCTTCGAAGCAATGAATGAAGAGAAACACAAAGAAAATGAAAAAGGGTTAATAAAAAAGGTTTTTGTTTATCATTGGCGGCAGCTGCTTAAAGGAGTAGTTTTAGTATTATTTTTTAATGTTGTGAATTACATGTTGTTATCATATATGCCTTCCTATTTAAATGTTGTCCTTGGTTATGGAGAAACAAAGGGCCTTTTATTCATATTAATTATTATGTTTATTATGATTCCCATTGTTTTACTCATGGGTTATCTCAGTGATCGGATTGGGAATAAAAGTATTGTTATGGGGGGGTTAATTGGACTAATTCTTCTGTCCATTCCATCATTTAACATGATAAGAAGCGGGAGTAATCTATTGGTTTTTTTGGGCCTGATGATATTAGCCATTTTATTATCAACCTTCGAAGCAACAATGCCTTCTATGCTGCCATCCTTATTTTTTACAGAGGTAAGATATGTTGCGTTAGCCATTACCTTTAATATTTCGGTTTCCTTATTTGGTGGAACAACACCCTTGGTAATGTCATGGCTTATAAAAATAACAGAAAACCAGATGGTTCCAGCATATTATATTATGGCTGCTTGCTTAATTGGTATTGTGACAATGTTTTTTGTCAAAGATACCACCGGGAAAGCTCTGCGGGGCTCAGCACCAGCGGTAGAGGAGAAACAAGAAATTGCGGAAATTCTAGAGGATCCTGGGGAGGCACTATGGTGGAAAGAGGAAAAAATAAATATTGATGAAAAAGTAGCTGAATCGGAAAATGAAAAATAGCTCACTCTAAATGGAAAGCACTAGTTGAGCATTTTAAACGCTAAATTAAAAAAGTTTTTTTTGCATAAATTTTTTTCAATATAACCTTGCGTATATGAGTTAAATCGTACTGGATGGAAAATATTTAATCAATAATGAAGCGGATGGCAGGGTTCCGCTTCTATTTCATTTTATGTTAAGGATAAATGGGAAGAACTAATGAATTTGAAATTAAAGAAATATGAAACTATTAAAGAGAAAATAATTAAAAGTTAATAGTAGTTTTATTGATCCTAATTTGAAAGAGATTTTAAAAAAGGTCAAAAAGGATTTTTCTACATTCTTACAGAATATCCTTTAATATCAATGCTTTTGAATAAATGAATTGGAGAGGAATTAGATGAATATAAGGTTAGCTGAAGCAAAAGATATTATGCAATTAACAAGAATGAGAGATGGGATTTTACAATCGAGCATGATGAAAGTAAAAAGAACGAATCATTCAATGACTTTGAAAAGGAATGCGAATCTTTTTTAGAGAATGCTCTTAATAGTGGTCGATGGTTTATTTGGGTTGTGGAGGAAAATGGAAAAATTGTTTCACATATATACATAGAATTAATAGAAAAAGTGCCACGACCTGGTAGGACAACATATCCATTTGCCTATATGACCAACGTATATACAGTTCCAGAGTATAGAAATAAGGGTGTTGGAAGTAAATTACTAAATTCAATAAATAAGTGGATTAAAGTAAATAATTATGAATTTGTTATTGTATGGCCAAGTGATGATTCAATTAATTATTATAAGAAAAATGGTTATATTCATTGTACTGAACTTATGGAATTTTTCCCTTCTTAAAGTAACAGTGTGGTTTCTGAAACAAACAGAAACGTTTTTTATTTACTAGGGGGGTTTTTCCAATAAGGTACAGGAATATTAATTACTTTGTAGAACTTTGTGTAATATCAAAAAGAAAAAAAAAGGGGGAAATAATGAGTATCGCTAACTTCAAGAGGAGCCTTTTCATCCTAAACCAAATTGTTTATTTTGACGACAATGATTTCCTTAGAGAAAAGTCCTCAAATGTGTTGGAAATGCAAAAAATTATTTTGAAGGCTGAAGAATTATTAAATCAAACTAAGAATGAAGAGGATTTGTATTTTATTTATGGAACATTGGGTAATCTTTATAGAATTATCGGTCAACCAAAAAAGGCTTTAGTATATCTTACTTTTTGTCTTGACTTTGCACAAAAGAAAGGAAATATACGAAAAGAAATAGTTTCTTTAATACGTCTTGGCGAAGCACAAAAGTATGATAACCAACACTTAATGGCATTAGAAACTTTTAATGAAGCTTTAAAAAAATGTATAGACCACGATGAAACTGATTATAAGGATTTCATTTTACAACATAAAGGTAAATGTCTAATGGAGTTAGGAAAGGCTGAAAAATGCTTATTAAAATCTTTAAATATAAGGAAAATGAAAAATGACAACACTTTGATAACCTCAACCCAAAAAGCTTTAGATTTTGTTTACAGTATGAAAAATTCTAATTAGTAGTATTTGAATGGATAAGTTTGTAAATATTTGTACTTAAGCTTAATTGCTAGAGCTGTTAGTTCTTTTGGTGATAAATAGGTATTTCGGAAGAAAAAAGATATTTATTTTAAATATATCAAAATTCAATTAATAGTCGGTTAGGGGGAGCAGATGTGTTTTCATTTAAGGTAGATCATGAAATAGAAATTGGATTACTTCAGCAACAACATAAAGAGGAGTTATTCCAATTAATAGACGACAATAGAGAGCACTTAAGAAAGTGGCTATTATGGGTTGATAAAAGGAAATCTGTTCAGGATTTTGAGACAATCATCCCCCTATGGATAACAAATTACGCAAATAATAACGGATTCGATGCGGGGATTAGATATAAAGGGACTTTAGTAGGGATGGTAGGTTTGCATTTTATCGATTGGAAGAATAAAACAACCAGTATCGGCTATTTTATTTCTGAAGATGTACAGGGAAAAGGCATAGTTACTAGAAGTGTTAAAGCACTAGCAAATTATCTATTCGACGAAATGAATTTAAATCGAATTGAAGTTGAGGTTGCTGTAAATAATCGTAAAAGTATGGCAATTCCCGAAAGGTTAGGGTTTGTTCGTGAAGGCATTAAGCGTGATGGTCAATGGCTATATGACCATTATGAAGATTTAATTTTATTCAGTCTTTTAAAACGAGATTGGAAGCAAAAAAGTGTGGATTAATATAAAGGTGGTTAAAACGATACAGCAATGTCTTATTGTAATAACAGATGTAGTATCTAAAATTCTGTATAACAGGTAAATGAACAGTTAGCTAATGCTATAAAAGTAGTTAGATGAAATAAATAATGGCAGGTCACATTTTTCCTCTGCATGGATGTAAAAGAAATCTAACTTAATAAATTCTTCTAGATTCGATGGATAATTTCATCTATAAACTATTTCTTACGACAATGACCCCCTTTTTGTCATGAAATTTAAATACCTTTTAATGTTCTAGGTTCAAAAACGCTGATTTATAATCGCAAAGGATTCTAATTTTTAAGGGTGATTATACTCAAGAATTTGTTTGACAGTTAGTTCCATATTTAATCTATTTATTATTCTTCTATCTACACAATTTGGAAGATAAGATTGTAAATTTTATATTTACATACTTTTAACTAATTCCAAATAGTAGATTCATAGATTTTAAACTTTCATAAACGATAATAAAAGAGTACTAAAATATGGATAGGGGATGATTGAAATTGAAGAAAACATTAATAGGTGCTGGTTTAGCTTTATCGGTATTATTCAGTCCATTTCAACAGGCATTTGCTGAATCTAAAGGGGAAGTGAGGAAGGTTGATAATGTTGCGCACCGTGGAGCATCTGGTTATGCACCTGAAAATACCATTGCAGCCTTTGATAAAGCAGTGGAAATGAAGGCGGACTATATTGAAATTGACGTCCAAAGAAGTAAGGATGGTAAGCTGGTTATTATCCATGATACGACAGTAGATAGAACGACCAATGGTACAGGAAATGTACGAGATTTAACATATAAGCAATTGGAAAATTTAGATGCTGGTAGCTGGAGAGGGGAACAATTTTCTGGAGAAAAAATTCCTACGTTTGGCCAAATACTTGATCGTTATCGTGGGAAAATTGGGATTTTAATCGAATTAAAATCACCTGAGCTGTACCCAGGAATTGAAGAAAGTGTTGTTCAAGAATTAAAAAAGCGCAATTTAGATAAGCCCAAGAATAAAAAAATTATTCTTCAATCCTTTAACTTTGAATCTATGAAGAAAACAAATCAGCTTCTTCCGAACGTTCCAATTGGAGTACTCACATCTTCAAATACTGATACGACGCCTCAAGCCTTGAAAGATTTTGCCGAATATGCCGATTATTTTAACCCAAGTTATAGTATCGTGACGGAAGACTTAGTCAAGAATGTACACGGGCTTGGAATGAAGATTTCTTCATGGACTGTACGGAGCCATGAAGCTGCTGAATTTCTGCTTCAGATGAAGGTGGATGCCATTATAACTGATTATCCGGATTATGTAGATCCTAGAAAATAGATATTAAAGTGGTCAATTTACCCATTGAACTTTGTTATTTTGTTAAAATCCACACTTTATATGGAAGATATTTTGCTTGTAATATGAGGAATGAATTGTTGCTTTCCCCCTTTTGAGATTTTATTTTTCTTATCGTACTAAACGTTCCAATGTTGAACAATGACTGCCTCTGTTAATAATAGAAATAAATAAAACACACCAGACGGCTTTAATCCTATATTCTAGAGGACTATGGCCGTTTGTTGTTCTTGTAAACAATAATCATGATTATAAAATGTCTACACTCCTCAAAGGAAATCCGATGAGTCCGTTTGGTAGTAACAGTCTCTTCTTTACTAAGGGAGAAAGATAGTTGAATACCATTCTTAATTATTGTAACATTTAGAATATTATTAATCATAAAGTATAAAGCCTTGGGGAGGGAGATATATATGCCATTAAAAGTAGGAGATATTATTTTGTTTGAACGGACTTTTACAGCAAGGGATGTCGAATTATTTACAAAGATTTCACGTGATGAAGGAATTCATCATATATCACCTGATGAACAGGGAAGACTTGTAGTTCAGGGATTATTAACGGCAACTCTACCAACCAAAGTAGGTGGAGATCATAACGTACTGGCTCGTACTATGAATTTTGAGTTTTTAAGACCTGTGTATACGGGGGATACAATAATTTGTGAAGTGAAAATTGATAAATACGAAAGTCAAGAAAATAATAGAACAGCTATTATGGCATCCTTTTTATGTAAAAATCAGAATGAAAAAGAAGTATTAAAAGGGAATTTTTCAGGTGTAATACTTTAAATTCCGTATACCTTCTTCAATTAACGGGTGCATTAATTCGAAAAGGATGAAAGTCCTTTTATGTTGATTTCTTGTTGAGTTAAAGGGAAGGGAGCTGAATTAGAAGTCATCTGCAAAAATAGGAATTTTATCAATAGGGAGGGAAATGTAATCTAACGTTATAACATATATGGGGGGATATTGAGCGTGTATCAAAAGGTTAAGAAAACATTTAGAGTAGTAGGCATAGAAGGTAATGGTGCTTTTGCGAATTTGGGTACTGAGGTTCCAAAACTTTCTCAACACTTTCTAGGTCGTATGGATGAAATTAAGAATCATTCAGGTACTGAAATAGCACTTTTTGAACCTAAAAGGGATGCTAACCATATAGAAGGACACTACTATGTTGGATTAATAGTAAATGAGATTCTAACTGATGTTCCATTTGGGATGATTTATATCGAAACTGACCAAGATTATGTCACTACAAGGGGTAAAATAAATAATATCGGTAGCCTTCATAACCAACTATTGAAATGGTCAAATGATCTTGGGTATAAAAGAGACCTAGAATCATATATTATTGAAACTTATCATCCAATGGAAAATGGTGAGGAAGAAGTAGAAATTTATTTACCAATCCTTATTTAACATTTTTCTTTAAGCAAGGAGCACGAGCTGAAGATCCATGGGGTTTCAGCTTTTTTGCTTTTGTACTAAATAGGCAGGATAGTTAAATAAGTATCCCCAACAAAAACGGATGCATTAGTTAAATAAGAACATGTTAAAAATAAAAAACATACAAGATGCCTATAAATTTAATTTGATACCCAATGAGGATTAATAAACTATTTGTTAAAATTCAGTTTATATTTCTATAATGGTTCAAGATTACAATTATGGACTTTAACTTGTTAAGATTGCATGATACGGTTCAACAACAAGCAACTAAATAGTTGCTTGTTGTTGACAGCAACCTTAAAGTTGCTTATACTTCATATATGAATTGGAACAAAGACACTATTTTCAAAGCACTTGGCGACTCGACTCGGCGGCTTATATTAGACGAACTATCCGAACGAAACGAGCTGACGCTGTATGAACTTACGGCACGTCTCATTATGAAACACGACCTTTCCATTTCGCGACAGGCGATCGCTAAACATCTTACTACATTGGAAGATGCAGGGCTAGTACAATCAAAACGAAAAGGAAAATATCGAGTACTTATGTTTAACAACGAACCACTTAAAAACTTACTGAAAGGATGGATAGAGTAATTTCATAATATCGGAACAGAACTTTCTGACGAATGTGTAGGTTGTTTTAGTGCAACCAGATTGTTAGCACAGCACCATGCTTCACAAATAACAAAGGAGGAAACAGTATGAAAATCATTGTTACCAGTATATTCGTACAGGATCAAGACAAGGCACTGGAGTTTTATTCAGAAAAGCTGGGGTTTGTAAAAAAGGAGGACGTTCCCGTCGGAGAATTTAGGTGGATAACGCTTGTTTCTCCCGATGATCAGGACGGTACCGAGCTTTTACTCGAACCAAATGACCATCCTGCCGCCAAAGAGTATCAAAAGAAGATATTTGCCGATGGCATCCCAGCAACAATGTTTGGCGTTGCAGATATTCATAAAGAGTACAAACGATTAATGGAAAAAGGCGTGAAGTTTACTATGGAGCCGACAAAAATGGGCGAAGTCACAATAGCTGTCTTCGACGATACATGCGGCAACCTTATTCAGATCGTGCAGAAGTAACTTGAAGTATATAGTACTAATCGACTTTATTTACAAGTTTTAAGTTCGGTGAAGTGTTTTTTATCAAAAATTAAACAACTTTGAGTTAACCCTATCCTATTTTTAGGATGGGGTTATACATGTTTTAAGCACTTTTTCTAGATTCTTTTTCTATAGTTTGAGGTGTTTAATTTCCTATGCTTTCTTGAATTCGTTTTCTGTTATACCAGCCTTAGGTTAGATAGGTAAAAGAGTTGATAATAAAAGGACCATTACATAATAGACAGATCTAAAATGTATAGTCCTTTTATTTATATTTTTATTAAACTAGCGCCCCCGATTGTTGAAGAAAAAAACAATTCACTCTTCAATTTTTTCTAAAAATCTTGCTTTATATCACTGGGCATTACAGCATTTTCATTATTAATAACTTCCCAAGAAATTATAGTGGTGCTATCACGAACATTTTTCTCTTTTACTTCATCCAACAAGGAGATAACACCCTCTTTAAATGGAACTCCTTCAACCATACGGAATATATCCTCTGGTGAACTCAAGTTGGTGTTTGGACATTCAATTAAACCATCTGTTGTTAAAAATATTTGGGTTTTACCTTTCCTCATTTCCTTTATGCCTGTACTAAAACAAGGTACAGAATGATTAAATGCACTTTCTTGACCTATCCATTCATAAAAGCTTCTATGGTTCTGCTGATATTCACCTAAAGCGGAGAGTTGAGGGTGATTTAAATATAGAGCACAATCACCAATGGATAACCAAAAAATATATCTCTCTTTTCTAATCACAATTAAACAAGCAGTTTCACCCTTTATTTTTTGACAATCTTCTTTAAATTTCTTACTGGAGAATACGGACAAGATGAAGTTATTAACCTCATTAAATGCCTTGCTTGTTTCTAATTTCAATAAATTAATTATTTTTTCGTTATTATTTCTTATAGTGGAAATAACCAACTCAGCACTTTGAGCAGTGTTGTGAGCATCAAGAAGAATAACAAATTCCCAATCGTCTTCTGGATTTGCCCAAATCAAACAACCATCTTCATTCTTATATTGCCCCGCTGAAGAATTACCACCAAAACGACCAAGTACCATTTTGTTTTCGAATACCAAAACATTTAACTCATCAACGAAATGTTTTTGACTACCCACCCAGTAATACTCAATCATGCCTTTTCACTTTGGTATTCTTCAGTCTCTAAATAGTTCTTTATCCGTTCACAAAGTTCAACAACTTTATCATTTCCACCCATTGGGGCTTCTTCCCAATCATAAACTGCCATCGGACCCCAAAACTCTTCAGGAGTATTAGGGTAACGGGCGACCAAATGAAGATGTAAATGCGGGACTGAATTACCTGAAACAAGTGCATAGATATGTTCTGCCTTTTCAGTTTCTTTCAAGGCTCTACTTACCCTTGACATAATAACACCAAAGGCTTCAGCTTCTTCAATAGTCATTTCGGCAAGAGTTGGGATATGTCTTTTCAAATCAACCATAATATGACCCAAGTAATTTGGTTTTCCATTTTTGTCAATATGCCCAACATACACGTACTCATCTTCATAAATAGTCGTTCCTACTGTGTTAATAGTTCCCTTATGCTTATTACAAATAAAGCAATCTTCGCTCATAAAATACTCCCCCTAAATTTTTCATTGTTTTTCTAAAAAATAAAAAATCCTACCGTCTCAAAAGAGACGATAAGATTTATTTACCGTGGTACCACTCTTCTTAGTTCTATTAGTTTTAAAAAACTAATAGAACTATCTCAAAACTCGATTACGGAAGTGAACCGTATAGATTTACATATCAATCTATCCACTCATAGGCGAGTTGGGGAGCTTCATTGACTGTCTTTCACCAAACAACAGCTCTCTAAACAATAAAATCTCCTTAATACTCCTATTCAAAGTGTTTGTTATATAGATAAAATGGGAATTTTTCTAAAATTATAAATTGTAAATCGATAATCGTCAAGCCAATTCTTAATTAAACTATCCTGCTACGTTAGTTGAAAAAGTTTTATATCCCCTTGAAATATTCAGCTAGTTTTTCATACTCTTTTTTACGCAATCGTTTATTTTCTTGTTGAAGATGTTGGGGCTGCCATTGGTCCATTTGCTGGCTATTATTTGATTGAGAAGATATTCGGCTTCCAGTATTTATATTGGGGGAGTTCAGCAATCTTATTCATCCTTGCCATTGCATGGAGCATCACCTATGTGAATAAAAGGCTTTCTGCTAAGCAAACGATTCAATTAGGAAAATAATAGATACGAGAAAATAGTCACAACTTGACAATGATTAATGTTAAGTTTGTGGCTATTTTTTCATGGATCAAACTATAAAATTTACATAATATTAACAGTATTTTTATAGTTGCTTAATTTATCGTCAACAAAACAATAGTACGTTAGTAATAGAGAACCACAGCACGTAGAAGGGAGGCACCTAATTACATAAACAATTAGAATACAAATTTTATATAAAAGGAGAAAAGCATGAAGTACATATTAAAAGTAATCAGTTTATTTGTATTTGTTATTGTTCTATCTGCATGTAACCAATCAAAAGGAGCGGGAACAAACGAAGCAGGCGATCAGAAGAAAACGGTTATAGAGTACTGGCATGTGAATGCAGAAACTCAAGGAGGAAAAACGGTAGAGGAATTAGTTAATGACTTTAATGCTCAAAGTAAGACGACAAAGGTAGTTGCTAAATACAACCCTGATATGTATAAGGGGTTAATGCAGAATTTACAAGCGGAAGCTGCAGCTGGTAAATCACCAGCAGTTGTTCAAGTTGGATGGTCTTTCCTAGATTATTTTTCTAATAATTTTAGTTATGTTTCTCCACAAAAAGTAATCGAACAATATTTTTCTGAAGACAAGACATTTTTGCAAGATCATTTTCTAGATAATGTTCTGAGTCTAGCGAAAAATTCAGATGGAGATCAGGTTGGCATTCCATATTCGTTAAGCAACCCTGTTCTTTATATCAATAAGGACCTATTAAAAAAGGCAGGATTAGATGAAAATGGTCCTAAAACATGGGAAGAAGTAAAGGAATTTTCAAAAAAAATAAAAGAGAAGACGGGAAAATATGGATTTTACTTACAAGAACCGGCAGACAACTGGGCTACTCAAGCATTATTAGAAAGTAATGAGGCAAAGATGATTCAGGATGGAAAGGCATCATTTGCTTCAAAAGAGGGGATAGAAGCTTATCAATTATGGGCAGATATGATTGTGAAAGATAAATCAGCTCTTCATCTTCCATGGGATCAAGGGATTCAAAGCTTTATTGATGGGAATGTAGCAATGGCCTATACAACAATCGCCCAACGGTCAAATATTCAAACAAACGCAAAATTTAATGTAGCTGCAATTAAATCACCAATGTGGAACGGGAAAAAAGTAAGCCTGCCAGCTGGAGGAGCGATGTTAGCGATAACCGCTCAAAAACCTGATCAACAAAAAGCAGCGTGGGAATTTATGAAATATCTTTACAGTGTGGAATCAATGGCAAAATGGACAGAAGGAACGGGATATGTTCCACCGCGGAAAGATGTAGCAGAAGCAGAAAATGGTCTGAAGAACTTCTTAAAAGAAAATGAAATGATGAATGCGGCAGTTGAACAAATGGATGGTATTGTTCCATGGACATCCTTTCCAGGAGATGCTGGATTACAAGCAGAGCAAATGCTGTTAGACATCAGAGATGAAATTCTTGGCGGAAAAATCTCTGTCGAAAAAGGACTAACATCTGCGCAGGAAAAAATTAATCAATTATTAAAATAAGCTTATTATTTTGAAATGATTTTTTGTGAAAAGATATGGAGGAAAAATGAATATGCAAGCTGTATCGGCATTAAAAATAAGAAAAACGAAGGAACATTGGATAGCCTATTTTCTACTAATTCCTTCCATATTTATATTTGGGCTATTCATGTTTTGGCCGTTTTTCTACACGATCTATTTAAGTTTCTTTGATTGGAATATGATCAAACCAACAAAATCTTTTGTTGGTTTTCAAAATTATATTGATATATTATCTGATGCGACTACATATAAAATTTTGGGAAATACCTTTATTTATATTGCTTTATTGCTTGTATTGAACTGTGTTGTACCATATGTCTTTGCCTTTGTAATTGATCTCATTTTAAAAAGATTTAATGGCTTTTATAAAGGAGCAATGTTTTTACCTGCAGTTATTTCATTAGTTGTAGGATCGATTCTGTTTACTTGGATTTTGAATCCAGTATCTGGTCCCTTAGCTATTATTCTTCGATGGTTTGGTGTTGAAATGCCTATTTGGAGTAAATTGGATGGATGGGTCATTGTTGTTTTAAGTTTAATAACCTCTTGGAAAGTATTCGGTTATAACTTTATCGTTTTATATGCATCCATCAATGGCGTTTCACGTGAAGTCATTGAGGCTGCTCGATTGGATAATATTCCTTTATGGAAAATCTTTTTTCAAATCATTTTGCCGATGAGTAGTGCAACGGGAATTTATGTCCTTATTATCACCATTGTTCAGGGACTACAGTATGTTTTTACACCAATTAAAGTCATTACACAGGGGGGGCCTAATTATGCCAGTTCTAATGCTATATACCATGCCTATCATGAAGCCTTTGTTTTATATCGGACGGGGCACTCCGCGGCATTATCAATTTTAACAATGGTTATTTTTCTTGTGTTGTTAATTCTTGAATTTAAGTTTGTTGAGAGAGGTATCTATTATGAAAATTAAACGTTCTGTTTCGATACCTTGGCACCTCATATTTATCTTAACGATATGTATTCTAATTTTTCCAGTTATCTTTGCCATTGGAACATCATTCAAGCCTTTAGAGGATGCTTATAATAATGCTCTCAATTTTATTCCTTTGCATCCTACATTAGAAAACTATTTTACCTTTTTCGAAAGTGTCAATGTTGTAAGAATAACGTTGAATACATTTATTATTGCGTCTGTCGTTACCATTTTTAAACTAGCTACTTCATTTTTAGCTGCTTACGCATTTGTATTTTTTGATTTTAAAGGGAAGAATGCTTTGTATTTTCTCTTGATTAGTACGATATTTATTCCTTTTACTGTGTTGATGATACCCAATTATTTAATGATCACCGATATGGGATTAGCAGATAGTATTTGGGGAGTTATTTTGCCTCAGCTTGCTGATGCAGTGGGAATCTTTCTTATTAGACAATCGATGAAAACTATTCCTTACTCTTTAATCGAAGTCGCGAGATTGGATCATTTAGGTCATGCACAAATTATGAAAGATATAGTCCTTCCATTAGTAAAACCAGCTGTTACTTCAACAGGTATCTGGTTCTTCATCCATGCTTGGAATGAATATGTATGGCCGGTTTTAATATTAAAAAATGTTGATCAATATACATTGCCATTAGCGCTACAAATGTATATTAGCTCTGAAGGTGGAACCAATTTTACAGTTGCAATGGCGGTATCCGTTATCACCATGATCATTCCTCTGACTTTATATTTAGTATTTCAGAGGTTTATTATCGGAACATTCACCTCATCAGGTATTAAGTAAAGGAGGGTTCGTATGAAAGAAATTCGTTTTGAAAATGTTTGTAAATCATATGGAAAAACAGAAGTGGTAAAAAATTTAAATTTAAAAATCAATGAAGGGGAACGATTAATTCTTTTAGGTCCATCTGGATGTGGGAAATCAACTACATTACGCATGCTGGCTGGTCTTGAAGAGATAACATCAGGTGATTTATTTATTGGAGGGAGAAGAGCAAATGACCTTCCAAGCGGAAAAAGAAATATTGCCATGGTATTTCAAAACTATGCACTGTATCCACATATGAATGTGAAAGAAAATATTATTTATGGATTAAAGAAACAAAAAGTCTCAAAGGGCGAAATTCAAACGAGATTAGCTGCTGCATTAGAAATGCTCCAGCTAAAAGGCTATGAAAATCGATTGCCAAAAGATTTATCAGGTGGGCAAAGACAACGTGTCGCTTTAGCAAGAGCCGTTGTAAAGCAGAGTGATTTCTTTTTACTTGACGAGCCTTTATCCAACTTAGATGCTCAGTTAAGGGTCTCAGCTAGAAAAGAGCTATTAAAGATTCATGACATGTTTAAGCAAACATTTGTATATGTAACACATGATCAGGTAGAAGCAATGACGGTAGGAGATCGTATTGCATTAATGTATGAGGGATGCATACAAATGATAGATACACCAGAAAATGTTTATCATCGACCTGCAAATATTTTTACAGCAAAGTTTATTGGCTCTCCATCTACCAATATAGTAGATATTCGTTTCCATGATGGGAAAATAATGATTGGAAAACAATCCTTTCAATTAAGCTCAAAGTGGATTCATCAAATCAATAAAAGCAAGGCAGATGACTTGGTCTTTGGAATTAGGCCAGAGCACATCGAGCTATATAAAATGCCAACTAAAAATACACTAAGTGGAATAGTCAAATATGTGGAGAACTATGGAAATAGCTATTGCATTTACATTGATATCGATGGCCAAGAAATTATCGCGATGAGTGAAGAAAAACAATGGTATCCGAATGAAAAAGTATATATACAACCGATAATGAAAAAAATTCATATTTTTAATAAAAAAACAACAAATTCAATTGGGTATCCAGAGGAGATGGAGAAATATGCAATTGTACATTAGTACGAATCTATATATAAATGAACAATTTGATCATGTATTTAAGCTACTAGAAAAATTTGAAAATCCTACTTCAATAGGGATCGAAATTTTCCCAAATTGGAAGGATATTAACTTTGTTAAAAGCATTGAAAGAAATAAAGATAGATTAAAAGAACATCCTATTTCCTTGCATGGACCGTATTTTGAAATTGAACATAGTGCGAAGAAAGATACAGAGGAGTATTTTTATGCTATCGAGGAAGTAAAACAAACCTGTGAATTAGCTCAGGAAATAGGTGGAAAAGTACTTGTGTTTCACCATAATAATAGAGTCGTAGAGGAAGAAAATAAACAGTATTTAATCAGTCAATCCACAGAAAATTTACATGAGTTAAATGATTTCGCATCAAAGTATAATGTGAACATATTAATTGAAAATGCAGGTGTAAAAGCGAAAAGGAATATGTTATTCAACCAGGATGAATTTATTCAAATGGCATTAAAAGAAGAAAACTCAATTCTACTAGATATTGGTCATGTCCATGCAAATGGTTGGGACTTAGAAGCAGTCATTCAAGCATTAGCAAATAAAATAACCGCATACCATTTACATAATAATAATGGATACGAAGATAGCCACGAAAGAATCTTAAATGGAACACTTGATTTTAATAAATTCGAAGAGCTATATAAAAAATACACACCTAATGCTGACTTAATCCTAGAATACGGCTACCACCTCGCCGAAAAATTAGAAGAAGTAGCAGATGACATAAAATATATACTAAAAACCTTTTAGGGACAAGGGGACAGGTCCCCTGTCCCTTTCCATATTTGGCATAAGTAAACTCCAATGATCTTTTAATTGCAAACTAGTTGAATAAATGAATTAAGATCTACTTTAAAAAGGATTTCATCCAACGATGTTAATAGGGAACATCAATAGCTTGGCATCAAGAAAGGTTTTCCCTTTGAAAGATGGAGTTTAAATATAGATGTATTTTACTTGTTCAACCAATTTGGATCATTTGTTAACAAACTCTGTATTTTTTTCTTTAAGGAAAGTTTTAGCACCCCTATATCAACTATGTTCATTTCATAAAAGTTGTTATCCAAATGTCTATATGATATATCCACTCATTCATTCAACTTTCAATAACAATCATTCAGGTACACCTCCACATATTTAATTTAGTTTGCTTTCACCAATTATAGGAAAAGATAAAAGCATGAATAAATAATGGAGGATATGTAGTTGAAAACAAAATTTGAATTTCATTTTTTAGGTATTTTAATTATTATTGGTGGAATCTGTATGCTTATTGCTACTATCCTTCATCCGATTTTAGTAAATCCGTATGATGGGGAGACCGCTTTTAGAGGCTTCAGTCACTCGCCTTTTTGGATGTGGGATCATATTTTAATGTTAGTAGGGACTGTTCTGTGGCTGCTCGGGTTGGCTGGGAGCCGTTCTTTCCATTCCCAAGGAATGATCGCTACTAGAATGGGATCAAGTTTATTTTATATCTCTCTAGGTTTATGGATCCTTACACTTACTGCTGAATTAACTGTTTTGCCATTGCTCGGAGAAGAGGTTTTGCTCAGTAGTAATAGTAGTTTGTTTAATGTATGGGTTTCCACTTTTTCTTATCTTCTTTTATCTGGTTATTTTGCAGTAGCATGTGGGTGGCTAGGGATTTTCTTTTATGGCTGGGGAATTCGGAGCAGTTTTTCAGCTATTTTTCAAAAGGGGGCATTGTATTCAGGGGGAATTGGGTTTATTGGTGTTCTCCTTACTTGCTTGTCTTTTAAAATTGGATATGTTGTGATCCCAATTACATCTGCATTTCCATATATATGGTCTATGTGGCTTGGATGGAAAATGTTGAGAGTTAATGAATAATTCAATATTATCACTAACATGACGATAAATTTTAAATATCAATCCCTCTTTCGTATTTCATATATTTCCTGTACAACGATATATATTCAATGCCTTAACTCGTACTCCTTCCAATTAAACTTGGGGGAATTTTCTTTTAAAATCTCTTATTTATTTTGTAAATCTTTAATTTTATGAACCATTTTCTGATAAAAATAACGATGATTATGTGAAAATGGGATGTAAAATACATATTAAGAATTTGGGGGAAAAAGCTTTATTTTATTATAAAGTAGTAATATAGGGGGGGATTTTTTGCTTTTATTGCTACGTTAAAAAATTTTTTTTCTATTAAAAAACGCAAAATTAATTCAAAATATAGGAATGAAACATTTTAAGAAGACCATGCTATATTTATAAAACGTTAATTTTGGAAATAACTGTAGATTTTTACTCAAATATAGAAGTCAAGTTCTTAACAAATGGAGGTATTATATGTTTCCAGCTGTGAGAAAAAGAGTATTTCTTTGTATACTTATCTGTATGATTTTTTTTCCATCTCGTTTGTTCGCTAGTGAAACAGGAGATGTGCAATCAAAAATTTTAGAGGTTGATCAATATATGAAAAAAGCGATCAGCAAGTATGAATATCCAGGTGCTTCGATTGCGATCGTAAATAATGGAAAGGTAGTCTATACAAATTCTTGGGGAGTGACAGGGGATAAGAAAAATGTTACGACAGATACACCTTTTATTATTGGTTCTCTAAGTAAATCGATGACTGCTTTAGGTGTAATGAAATTGGTACAGGAAGGAAAAGTAAATCTTCATGAAGCTGTACAAAAGTACATTCCGTGGTTCACGTTAAAGGATAAAGCTGCTGCTTCGAAGATTACAGTAGAACAGCTTCTTAGTCATACGAGCGGTTTAAGCTCAAAAACCGGATTAAAAATAACTGATCTTGGGGCAGAGGATGACCAGGCAATTAAACGAATCGTTCGTATGTTGGCAAATGAAAAGCCTACTGCAAAACCAGGGGAGCGTTATCAATATTGTGATGCCAATTTTGTCATTCTAGGTGCATTGATTGAAGAAGTAACCAACAAGACCTTTTCACAGTTTATGGATGAGAAAATCTTTAAGCCGCTTAATATGCATCATGTAGTAACAAATACAGAGCAGGCTAAAAAGTGGGGATTGACACATGGATATCAATCTTGGTTTGGAAGACCCAAGGTAAGTTCCATTGGCTACGATAATGGTGGAACCCCATATGGATATATAGCTGTGAATGCAGAGGATATGGGGCGATACTTGGTAGCGATGATGGATGGAAACAAAGTTCTTGCATCTGAGTATATGAAGGATCTCTTTCACCCAAGGGTTCAAATTAAGAAGGATACCTTTTATGGTTTAGGCTGGAAAGTCACGAATCTTTCTGATTCTGAAATACTAATTTGGCACTCTGGATCTATGCCTGATTACCGTTCTGAAATGTTTATGCTGCCAAACGAGGGATGGGGAGTGGCAATATTAACGAATCGAAATCATCAGCTGGAAGAGGACAAGCTTTATCAAGTTTCAAGGGGGATATTAGATATTTTGCAAGGAAGCCATCCTCCCCCTTTGCAAACATATAAAGCAACAGAGCTTTGGGTATTATCGGTTGGTCTTATAGGAATAACCGCTATTTTTATTTTATTATTGCTAAATTTTTTCCGCTTTAAGGAACCACCTTCATTTCGATGGTTATGGCCTTCGTTAACTTTTATTTATTTGCTATTATCCGTTACCTTTATCCCCATTTTTATTTACCTAAGTGAATTACCTTGGAGGACCATCTATTATTTCTCTCCAGATTTAGCGTTTTTAGCTGTAAATATAACATTAATATTATTTTTAAGTGGTCTTATTTCTATTGGAATTTATTTAAAGACAAGGCCATTTATTCAAACTAATTATTGATAGTTTAAAAATTCATATTGAATTTGAATTTAATTTTATGTAATACGTTTAGCAAATGGTATGAAAAAGAAGAGGGCTATTACCTAGCCCTCTTCATTCTCTTCTCAAATATGAAACAATAGATTTGCTAAATTTATCTGTCCACCTGGAGTGGAAAAAAGGGTCAAATGTCCACGAACGGTGCCCACGAACGGTGCCTGACACCTAATTTTCGTCTGTTTCTTTTGTGTCGCCCCAGCATTCTACGTTTTTTAGCCAAGGGATGCTAGAGGCTTTGAAAACGGGATCTTTTCCTTGTTTCTTTTGGGTAATATAATCTTTTGCCACAGCGAAGGCAATTTTCCCGAGGAGTGTGATGGCAATTAAGTTTGTAATGGCCATCAGTGCCATAAATAGATCGGCTAAGCTCCAAACAAATGGTACTTCTGTTACTGCTCCAAAAAGAATCATAAGGAGAACAAATACGCGATAAACATTTAGAAGTCCTTTTTTGTCAGTGTAAAATTGGATATTGCTTTCTCCATAATAATAATTACCGACTAACGAGCTAAAAGCGAATAAAAAGATAGATACACCTACAAATGGTCCACCCCATGAACCAATGAGCGTATTTAAGGCATTTTGTGTAAGGTTAATACCATCAGAAATAGAGGAGTTTACCCATTCACCAGAAATTAAAATCATAAAGGCTGTTGCACTACAAATCAATAATGTATCTGTAAAAACACTTAATGTTTGAACCAATCCTTGTTTAGCTGGATGGCTAACATTTGCGGTTGCAGCTGCATTAGGTGCACTACCGATACCAGCCTCATTAGAGAATAAGCCACGTTTTACCCCATGCATAACAGCAGCACCAATTCCACCGCTAACAACCTCTTTAATTCCGAATGCATTTTCGAATATTAATTTAAACATCTTTGGAACTTCTGTAATATTTAAAATGAGAGTAATAATTGCTACTGCCACATATATAACAGCCATAATTGGAACTAAATATCCTGTAACATTAGCGATTCGCTGTACTCCTCCAAAAATAATTAACCCGGTTAGAATCATAATGGCAAAGCCAAGCCAAAACCGGTCAACATGGAAAGATTGGTTAAATGCTACAGTAATTGTATTGGTTTGAACAGCATTAAAAATTAACCCATATGTGATGGTAATAAGTATAGAAAAGATAATGCCCATCCATTTGGCATTTAGTGCCTTATCCATGTAGTAGGAAGGTCCTCCACGAAAGGTATCTCCATGCTTAACTTTATACACCTGTGCCAGTGTACTTTCTACAAAGCTTGTAGCTCCACCAATAAGAGCTACGACCCACATCCAAAACACAGCACCAGGTCCACCACCTGAAATTGCAAGGGCTACACCAGCCATATTTCCTGTCCCAACTCGTGAAGCAGTACTAATTGTCCATGCTTGGAAGGAGGATACTCCCTTTTTATCTGTACCTGTTTCATCTTTAATTACACGGAACATTTCGCCAAATAACCGGAATTGAACAAATCGTGTACGAATCGAAAAATAAAGTCCGAGTCCTATTAAGGCAATGATTAATACATTTCCATATAATGCGTCATTAATCTTGCCAAGAATTGATGTTAAAGCATCCACTCATTTCACTCCTTCAAAAATTTATAACATATTTGATTATATACCCTATTACGTTAGTATAAAACAGAGCATTTTAATAAGCATTATTCCATTTTGTGTATATATATAAAATAGTACCTTGTTTAACAAAATAAAATAGTTGAAAAGAACGAAAAAAACTGGGGGGAAGGAGGTATAGAATGTTTATATTTTTTGTTTAAAAAATATAAACTGCAAAGGTAAAGTCGTTCAAACTAGAAGAAGGAAAAAATGGTAATCTACTAATATTTATGAATCCGAATTAGTACTTAAAAAAGAACCGAGACAGAATTAGCTGCCTCGGTTAAAATGTTTATTTTAGTAGGTTAATACTTGTAATGATGATTGGCATGGCAAATACATCAATAAGGAAAGCACCAACAATTGGAACAACAAGAAATGCTTTTCTAGACGGACCAAATTGATCAGTAATAGCTGACATATTAGCCATTGCATTTGGAGTGGCACCTAAACCATGTCCAGTAAAGCCACCGACCATTACTGCTGCATCATAATTTTTGCCTAGTAGTCTAAATAATACAAATACACTTAACAGAACAATAAAAATTACTTGTACGATAACAATAATTACCATTGGTAAAGCTAGATTTGCAACTTCCCATAGTTTTATACTCATTAATGCCATTGAAAGGAAGATTCCAAGAGTGACATCACCAATTAAGTTGATGCTTGTCATATCTACAGCTTCCTTATTAATAGCATCTAGGATATTTCTTACAATAACAGCTACAAACATTGCTCCAACATAGCTTGGAAGTACAAAGCCGGTTGCATTTGAAAAAAGATCCCCTAAGTAGGAGCCAGCAGTCATACAAAATGTAATAATGAGAATTTGTGACATGAATTTTTTAGAATCAATAGAAGATGATTCATTTGCCGCAGCGACTTCTTTCATTCCATCTAATTCAGTTGGCTGTAATTTATATTTGGTAATCAAATATTTTACAGTAGGTCCACCGACTAAACCGCCAGCTATTAACCCAAATGTTGCAGCTGCTAGACCAACAGATAGTGCGGAATGAACACCAATTTCTTCAAG
The DNA here is from genome assembly GCA_018333075.1 of Heyndrickxia sporothermodurans. GTDB lineage: Bacteria > Bacillota > Bacilli > Bacillales > Bacillaceae_C > Heyndrickxia > Heyndrickxia sporothermodurans_A. The sequence goes on from BORH01000003.1 coordinate 27,378, forward strand.
TGTTCCCCCAAAGGCAGTGGCTGCACCATGTCCACCTTCCATGGATACCGCACCAACCATAATTCCCAGTAATGGTTCTAAACCGAGTACCTTTGCAAGTGAAATACCAATTAGATTTTGGCATAGTGCAAGTACACCACAGGCAAGCCAGTAAATGATTAATAACTTTCCACCTAGCTTAACTAGTTTAAAACTTGCACCTAAACCGACTGTAGTAAAGAAGGTTAGCATGAATAGGTTTTGTAAAGAAGTATCTAAAGTAATGTTCATTATTCCAGTTTGTTTGAATACGGTTACAAGAATAGCAAATAATAGTCCGCCTACCACTGGTGCAGGGATACAAAACTTATTTAAGAAGCTTATTTTTTTTAATATTAAACCTCCAAGCATGAGTAAAGCAACAGCTAGGAATACAGTAGTAATTTGGTTGAATTCTAGGTTCATATTAGTCCTCCAATGTTAGTTTGAATTTGTGTGAAAATGAATTAGGACATCATTAAGTAATTGAGCAGCCAAAGCTACTGTTTTGTTGTTTTCATCAAGTACTGGGTTTACTTCAGAAATATCGAATGAAAGGATGGTTTCTTTAGAAACGATATGTCTTATCAATGCACGTACGATTTTAGGATCAAGACCGAATGGGGAAGGGGCACTTACGCCTGGAGCGTAGGCAGAATTTATTACGTCCGTACATAAGGTTAGTATAATATAGTCTTGCTGCTCTATAAAATCGTCAATTTGTTCCAAGGCTTGATCTAAGGTTGGCAGTGATAAGTCTTCCTCGTTAATATATTTCACATGGTATTGGTTTGCCGTTTCAAATAAAGCTTTTGTATTTCCTTGCTGTTGAATTCCAGCACATAGATAATTGCATTTACTATCCTGATCTAATATTTGCTTAAACATCGTACCAGATGAGGTTTGTTGATCATATGGCCTCATATCGAAATGTGCATCGATGTTGATGATTCCTAATTGAGCTTCTGGACCAAGAAACTTTCGTATTCCAAGGTAATGTCCGTAGAAGGTTTCATGTCCCCCTCCAATAATTATAGGAGTTACTTTGCTTTTGCACAAAGAAGCGATAGCATTTCCTAAATTTGTTTGTGCCTCTTCGAGATGATCTTCTACGCATTTAATATTTCCTGTATCAATTATTTCTGTGTCAGCAGGTAAGTGCCAAGGCAATCGTGCTAATGCTTTCTTTATTTCATCAGGAGCTTCTGCTGCGCCCATTCTTCCTTGATTTCTCTTTACGCCGGCATCACAGTTGAACCCTAAAAGACCAAAAGTATTCGATGCTTTTTTATCTAATCTGGACAAATCTGCTAAGCGAATTTGTTGATGGTAACGGAAGCTTAAAGGGTCATTTGTACTGTCTATTCTTCCGGTCCAATTAGTAATAGATGGTTGAATATACATTGGATCCTCCTAAATATTCTGAATTTGTTTGATGAAGAACCTACTTTATAGGGTCCTAAATATCGTTAAGTGATGAAAAGCCTTTCATATAAAAAATTATAGGTGTGTTAATATATAATTACCAATACTTAAATTCAATAGATTTATAGTTATAAGCTATAAATAGTTTTCAAAATAGATAGGGAAATGATGGAAAAGTCGTTTCGATGGTTATCATTATAGAAAATATTATGTCTAAGGAAGGGAAAGAAAAATGGATTTACGTCAGCTTAAATATTTTATAACAGTTGTTCAGGAAAAAAATTATTCGAAAGCAGCAAAAATACTCCATATCTCTCAACCATCCTTAAGCAATGCCATAATGAAATTAGAACATGAAGTGGGAATGAAGCTGTTAGAAAGGAATACTCGTGGCCTTTTCCTAACTGAAGCGGGAAACATATATTATTTGAGAGCGAAAGAACTCTTAAGAAAATTTGATAATACACTTAGAGAACTGGATGAAATGAAAAAAGTAGGTAATGGAAAAATTTGTGTTGGTTTAATCGAATCTTCTAAGTTCTGGTTTCCTGAGGTAGTGAAGAACTTTAAAGAAACATATCCTCCGGTCCATTTTAAGATTAGGGAAATTCTAGGTCATGACCAAGTCATTGATTCGCTTATTCATCATGATGTTCATTTCTCTATTACCAATCAGCCTATTAATGATAAAGAGATTATTCTCACACCTATATATGAAGAAAATTTAGTGCTTCTTACACATATTGAAGATGAACTAAATAGGAAAGAATCCATTAGTCTTGAAGATTTAGCTGATAAGGATTTCATTATTAGTACAACTGGATTTCAAACGCGAGAAAATGTTTTGTACGCATTTAAAACTGAAAAAGTGAATCCTAACATCATGTTTGAAATTGAAAGACTAGAAACAGCATGCAGTTTGATTGAGCAGGGGCTTGGAGTCACGATATTGCCTGAAAGTTATATAAAATATACCAATCACCCTAGCATTACTACTCATACCATAAAATCTGATTTGCTGAAAAGAACTGTTTATCTAGCAAGATTAAAGGATCGATATCTTTCACCTGCTGTATACGATTTAATTCATATGGTTGAAAGTTTTTTTAATAGCAGTAAGCAATGAGGGGCATCCGTTAATTGGATGCCCCATTTTGTATTTTATTACCAACTAATCCATGGGTGGATATGGAAAATAAAGAAAATTCTCTTATTTATTTTTTTGTTTACCTTTAAGATTGTATCATGTACAATAAATCTCAGTAAAACATATAAGAATAGTAGGGATTACATAGACTATTATCCTTTTCATTTTACAAAACAACAACTAGGGGGAATCGACACGTGAGTCGTAAACATGTTAAAACGCTTGTAGTTGCAATGCTCAGCCTTTTACTTGTGCTCGCAGGCTGTTCATCAAAATCAACAAATAATGCAAGCTCCAATACAGGAGGAAATAAACCAGATACCTTTGTTTATGGGATCGATGGGGATCCAGGAAACGCAGTGAATGTAATCACTACAGGTGATCGCTACGGTTTAATGGAAATTAAAACAATCTACTCTCCATTGTATATGTACAATGGTAAAGATAAAGTGAAATATTTCTTAGCAGAAAGCATGACGCCATCTTCTGACTACTTAACATACACAGCAAAGTTGAGAAAAGGTGTTAAATGGCATGATGGAAAAGATTTTACTGCTGATGACGTAGTCTTCACCTATGATCAAATGCTAAAAGAAGAAAATGGTGGATGGGCAAGAAGCCAGTTGATCTTTAATAATAAACCAGTAAAAGTTGAAAAAGTTGATGACTATACGGTTAAGTTTATTCTTCCAGAAGTAAGCATGGGAGCAATGGAAGCATTAGGAAATATCTTCATAATGCCTAAGCATATATATGACGGAGAAAAAAATATCGCAAATAGTCCTAAGAATGCTACACCAGTCGGAACAGGACCTTACAAATTTAAAGAGTATAAAGCCGGAGAAAGTGTTACATTTGAAAAAAATGCTGACTATTTCTTAGGTGCTCCCAAAATTTCTAAAGTGGTATATCGAATTATTATGGATGCAAATACGGCTACTATGGCATTGCAAAAAGGTGAAATAAATGCTCTTGCGATTCAGCCATCAGATGCAACAAAATTTAAAGACAGTTCTAATGTAACGTTAAAGCCTTATGATGAAGGAAGAATTGGATACTTAGCTTTTAATTTAAGCTCAAAATCAGTGCAATCAAAAGAAGTAAGAAAAGCAATTGCTTATGGAATGAACCGTGAGGAAATCAATACTGCAAGCTATGTGTCAACAGATTATTCCGAACCAGCTTATTCAGTTTTGCCTAAAACGGCTACTTACTTTACAGATAAAGTCGAAAAGCATGTATTTGATACAAAAAAAGCGAAAGAACTGTTATCAAAAGCAGGCGTATCTAATTTGAAATTAAAACTTGCTTTTATTTCAAATAATCCTATTCAGCAAAAGCAAGCAGCTGTTATTCAACAAAATTTAAAGGATGCAGGTATCAATATTGAGCTTGTAGGTATGGATGCAACTGCTTTAAGCAAGAAAATGGAAAAGGTTCAAAAAGATTTTGATATGTATCTTGGCGGTTATATTATGGGAATTGATCCAGATACATTTAATTCCTTATTTGTGACTAATGGAAATGCTAACTATATGCACTATAGCAATAAAAAAGTCGATGAATTATTTAATCAAGGTCGAGTAGAAAAAGATGATGCTAAGCGTCAAGCGATTTATGAAGAGATTCAAAAACTTATTATCGACGATGCTGCCTTCTATCCTCTTACTGAAAATAAACGTATCCTTGCGATTGATTCAAGAATTAAGGGAATAGAGGACGCAGGATTAGTCCCAGTTTATACATTTGAGGACATGTCCAAGCTTTCTTATTAATCGACAAAAAATAAAGATAAACAGCGTGCTGTTTATCTTTATTTTTAGTTCAAATTTAATAAAAATTTATGGGATAAAGAGTTATCTTGTAAATTGCGAAAAAAATTTTGGTTTTTTAATGGGGAAAAGGAAGGAGCAGTGTACTCTTGTTCAAATATATTTTAAAAAGAATTTTGCAGGCCATTCCCTTGCTAATTATTATATCGGTTATTTGTTTTGGACTTATTCAATTAGCTCCTTACGATGCAGTGGATACAATGACAACACCGAATATGTCAAAAGAAACAGTTGAACTCATTAAGGCAAGATACGGACTAGACCAGCCTGCATATGTTCAATATTTTTATTGGGTGAAGGGAATTTTGAGTGGGGATTGGGGTTACTCCATCATTACTCATGAAAGTATTTCAAAGGACTTATTATCAAGAATTCCAAATACAATTCTTCTTGTCCTTCCAGCATATATTCTTGCATTCATTTTATCTATTATTCTTGGACTTATTGCTGGTTCAAAAAAAGGAAAACTGGCAGATAAAATGATCGATGGTTTAAGCTCATTTGGAATAGCGATTCCAAGCTTTTGGATGGCAATGGTTCTCGTATTTATATTCGGACACCGACTCAATATTTTTCCGATATTAGGGATGCATACGGTTGGTTTCGAGGATTCATTTTCTGATTTAATTATCCATACTATATTGCCTTGTACTGTTTTAACACTTTCCTTTATGCCAGAGCTTGTTCGTTATGTACGGTCCTCGACCATTGGACAGCTATCTGAAGATTATGTAATGGTTCAGCAGGCATATGGGGCAACATCTGTATCGATTATGTTTAAACATGTCCTTCGTAATGTACTGCTCCCGATTATTACAATTGTTGGGATGAGTCTACCTATGTTAGTGACTGGAGCGGTAGTAACAGAAACGGTTTTCGGTTGGCCAGGGATTGGAACGTATTTTGTTAAAGCTATTCAAAGCTTTGATTATCCTGTCGTTATGGCTATTATGCTGTTATCTTCTAGTCTAGTGATTCTTGGTAATTTAGCTTCGGATATTTTATATAGCATCGTTGATCCAAGAATTAAAGGGATGGGGGAATAGGCATGAGTAGAAATAAAAATAGAAGAATTGCAAGTTTTAAAAAGGAACTTAAGAAGAATAAAACGGCAGCGTTTGCTCTAGTGTTTCTTGTTCTTATAATATTACTAGCTATTTTTGCATTTTTAATGCCATACCCTCCGAATAAGGTAGATGTAACTCATGTTCTTCAGCCGCCTGATGGTAAGCATCTTTTTGGCACGGATGAGCTTGGACGAGACTACCTAACAAGAGCACTATATGGTGCACGAATTTCATTAACAGTTGGCATTCTCGCTATGATTATTTCCACTAGTATTGGCGTTTTTGTAGGAACGATTAGTGGTTATTTTGGCGGACGTATTGATAATTTTCTTATGCGAATCGTTGACATCATCTCTTCTATTCCATGGATGATTCTTGTTACTGTTGTTAGTATTTTTCTTACACCAGGTTTAAAGGCAATTGTACTCGTTATTGGACTATTTACCTGGATGAGTACTGCAAGGCTAGTTCGCGCAGAAACGCTCTCTGTTAAAGAAAGAGAATATGTTTTATATGCTAAATCATCTGGACAATCGCTGAGAAAAATCATTTGGAAGCATATTATACCTGCTGTTTTTCCAACATTAATTATTGCTTCCTCGGTGAGCATTGCTAATGCTATCTTAATGGAATCTACATTAAGCTTTCTAGGACTTGGTATTCAACAGCCATTATCATCATGGGGAAGCATGCTACAAAATGCACAAGGAAATCTTGGGAATGCTCCATATATGGCTATTATACCAGGGCTACTCATTGTATTGACCGTTTATTCATTTAATAAAATGGGAGATATTCTTAGAGCAGTGATTGAACCGAAAACAGGTGGAAGGTAGAAGGGAGGTTCATTTAATGAATCAATTACTAAAGGTTAAAAATTTACGAACCTCATTTTACGATGGTGATTTGAAAATGGAAGCGGTTCGTGGAATTGATTTATCGGTTCAAAAGGGAGAAATACTTGGAATTGTTGGTGAATCAGGAAGCGGTAAGAGTGTTATGGTGAAATCAATTTTAGGAATGATTCCTAATAATGCCAAATTGGATTCTGGTGAAATTAAGTTAGACGGTAAGCGAATTGACAACTTATCGAAAAAGGAACAACGTGTGATTAGAGGCCGGGATATTGCAATGATATTCCAGGATCCGATGACAGCACTTAACCCATTGAAAAAAGCGGGAGACCATTTAATTGTAGTTTTAATGAGAGTAAGGGGAATGAAGAAAAAGGAAGCAAAATTAGAAGCTATCGAATTAATGCGGCAAGTCGGAATTCCTTCTCCAGAAAAAAGAGTGGATCAATATCCCCATGAATTTAGCGGTGGCATGAGACAAAGAGTTTTAATAGCGATGGCATTAGCCTGTAAACCGAAGCTGCTAATTGCAGATGAACCAACGACTGCTCTTGATGTGACAATACAAGCGCAAATTCTTGAACTTTTAAAAAAACTACAAAAAGAAAATGATATGTCAGTCGTATTTATCACACATGATCTTGGAGTCGTAGCGACCATTTGCAGTAGAATAGTTGTCATGTATGCTGGAATGGTGATGGAGGAAGGATTAGCAAATGAAATCTTTTATTCTCCTAAACATCCATATACAAAAGCATTATTGAACTCAATTCCAAGTGTGGATGGGGAGAAAACGCGCTTAAAACCGATTAAAGGATCTGCCCCATCGTTGAGAAAACAGGCAAAAGGATGCCCATTTGCTGATCGATGTGAATGGGCGATGGATAAATGCTTTTCAGAGGTACCTGAATATACAAGCTTTTCGTCTACGCAAAAATGTATGTGCTTTTTAGCAGAAGAAGGGGGAAAGCTTGATGACTAAGAATCGTGAAAAGCTCATTGAAGTAAAGCATTTAAAAAAATATTTCCCGCTAAAAACATCTATGTTCAAAAAGGGAAAACAGGTAGTTAAAGCGGTCGATGATGTTTCCTTCCATATATATAAGGGAGAAACATTTGGGCTTGTTGGTGAGTCAGGATGTGGAAAATCAACATTAGGCCGTACACTTAATCGTTTGTATGATCCCACTGAAGGAAAGATAATTTTTGATGGGCGGGATATTGCTTCATTAGAGCAAAAAGAATTACAACCTTATCGAAAAAGAATGCAGATGATCTTTCAAGATCCCTATTCATCTCTAAATCCATATATGAATGTTGAAGAAATTATTGACGAGCCATTAGAAATTCATACGAAGCTTTCAAAAATGAAACGAAGAGAGATTATTATTGATATTCTTGAAAAAGTAGGATTACAGAAAGACGATATGGAAAAATTCCCTCATGAATTTAGTGGTGGACAACGTCAAAGAATTGGGATTGCTCGAGCACTTGCAATTAATCCAGATTTCATTCTTTGCGATGAGGCCATATCTGCTTTAGACGTTTCCATTCAAGCTCAAGTGATAAATATGTTGGAAGATTTACAGACTGAGCTGGGACTTACCTATTTATTTGTCGCCCATGACCTGTCAATGGTCCGTCATATATCAGACAGGATTGGTGTCATGTATTTAGGGAAAATGGTAGAGATTTCACCAAGTGATGAACTATACGATAAACCTCTCCATCCTTATACCCAAGCATTATTATCTGCAATTCCAATACCTGATCCAATGAAAGCGCAAAGCAATAAGCGAGAAATTATTACAGGTGAGCTTCCAAGTCTGATTGAAATGGAAAAGGGATGTCCGTTTCGCTCAAGATGCCCACTGGCAAAAGCAATTTGTGCAGAGAAAGCACCGCAAATGAAGGAAGTTGGCAGTGAACATTTTGTAGCCTGCCATCTATATTAATCTTGGACATTCTTAGAAATATAATATTTGAACATGTGTAAAGCCTTATTATTCCTGTAAATACACGATAAACATTTAGTATTTGCTTGAAAGGAGGAATCCTTATAATGGAAAAAGTGACATTAGCGCAAAATTTTGCTCTTATGCTAGAAATGATTAAAGCAAAAGGATTTAGTACATCAGAAGTCAAGCAGTTTTTGCAAGAAAGAAATGATGAAGTACTTAACAATTTTGGAGAAGGAATTCCTTCATGGGAAACAATGATAGATTTTTATCATCAGCACAAGATGAAAATACACCAAGCATTAGTGGATGGGTACAAAATTAACTTTTTAACAAAAGGGGCGTTAAAGTCATTATTATCAATTAAATTTGGGATAAAGGAAGGGAAGGATTACAGCGATAATGGTGTATCTCTTGATCCTGTAAAAATTGGAAAGCTTGATCTCCAACTCCTTTCTGAAATGATCTCAAGTAATTGGACAATCGTGAAGCTAAGAGAAAGCAGCGATAACCCAGACGTATCGATTATTAAAATTGAGTTAACCTATAAACCGGTTACAAATAGGTAAGCTTTGAAGTCAAGGGACCTCATGAAATACATGGGGTTCTTTGGCTTTTTTTATTAGGCTAAGGAAAATCGTTTATGCCTTTGTAATAAAGATATGTTAATCAATTGCCAATTTTACTTTGTTTTATCTTTTGATAATATGAAGTCATATATCATTTAGTTATATGAAGAAATAAGGTGTATGTTCGATGAATTTTACTCGAGAACAAATAAGGAAACAGTTAAAAGCAGAAATAAAGGCTAGTGGACATATTATTGGTGTCGCTGCAGGAGCAGGGATTACTGCAAAATATGCTGCAAAAGGCGGGGCAGATTTAATATTAGCATTAAACTCAGGACGCTTCAGACAGATGGGGGTCAGCTCACTTGGCGGATTACTGCCATTTAGTAATAGTAATAAGTTAGTGATGGAATACGGATCAAAAGAAGTGGTTCCTGTTGTTAATGTTCCTGTTATCTTTGGACTTTGTGCAACTGATCCGACAATAAAATTAGCAGAATATATTGAAGAAATACGAGAAAAGGGCTTTTCTGGTATTAATAACTATCCAACTGTAGGCATGTTCGATGGGAAATTCGGAGAGGCATTAAAAGAAGATGGTATGTCATTTGATAAAGAGGTAGAAGCCATTAAGATAGCAAATGAGAAGGGGCTTTTTTCGATTGCTTTTGTATTCGATGCAGAACAGGCAAAGCAAATGGTGAAAGCTGGAGCTGATGTTATCTGTGCACATTTAGGGTTTACAAAAGGAGGGATTCTAGGGGCGAAAAAGGTATTATCATTAGAAGCTGCAGCCAAAGTGGTAAGGGAGATTTTCCTGGCATGTGATGAAATAGAATCAAACGTAATGAAAATGATATACGGAGGACCAGTTCATACACCATTGGATGTGAAATATATGTACGATAATACGAGGGCAGATGGTTATATTGGTGGATCTTCGTTTGAAAGGATTCCCTCTGAAACGGCTATTACAAAGACTGCTTTTGATTTTAAAGAGATTGGTCAATCAAAGCAGGATAAGCTTTTCAATCAAATGCTTCAGGGGGTTGCTAAACACTATGATTATGTGAATTTTGTAAAAGAATATGTAGCAGCCAATTATATGGATGAGATTTCATTTACTGAGCTTGCCTTAGTCGCCCATGTTTCAAGAACCTATTTAAGTCAATTGTTCAAGAAAGAGGTTGGGAGTACATTTCCGGAATATGTAACAAGATTTCGATTGAATAAAGCAATAGAATTAATAAAAAGTGGTCCAATAACTCTTTCAGAGGTTTCTAGATTGGTTGGCTATAATGATTATGCTCATTTTAGTAAATCGTTTAAAAAGCATACTGGGCTATCACCTCGTATTTATCAGCAGAAATGTAAAGAAGATAATGAATGACTAAGAATTCAAGAGAGAATGTTAAATATTCATTTGTTTAGCCGTTTTTTTAATCATTTCCTTCCCGTCATCAAATTCATCTATTTGGAAAGTAAAATAGATGTTTAGAACTTTACATAACAAAAATACAAAAATCCCATACAAAAACACATGAACAAAAGACTAGAAATCTCTATACTTGTAATCGTATACAAGAATTAATTTTCAAAATAGATAAGGGAGGTAGTTGGAATGAAAACAATCGCAATAGTTGGAACTTTCGATTCCAAGGGAAAAGAATTTGCTTTTGTAAAGGAAATAATCGAAGGTTTGGGATTGAATACTTTAACCATCCATAGTGGTGTGTTTGATCCATTGTTCACTCCTGATATATCAAATGAACAGGTAGCTAAAGAGGTTCATGCTGATATTGATGAAATCGCTTCCAAGAGGGACCGTGCTTTAGCGACGGAAACGTTAGCGAAAGGAATGGAAAAAATAATTCCACGGTTATATGCAGAAGGCAAGTTTGATGGAATCCTTTCATTTGGAGGATCTGGTGGTACATCAATTGTTACACCAGGGATGAGAGCGTTGCCGATTGGGGTACCGAAAATTATGGTTTCGACGGTTGCCTCAGGTGACGTATCCCAATATGTTGGGACGAGTGATATATTGATGTATCCTTCTATTGTTGATGTTTCAGGACTAAACTCGTTATCTATAAAAATATTTACTAATGCAGCATTCGCAATTGCTGGAATGGTAAACAATAAATTCGAATCTAAGATTGAAAAGAAACCATTGATTGCTGCTTCTATGTTTGGAGTAACAACACCTTGTGTGAATCATGCGAGAGAGTATTTAGAAGAAAGAGGATATGAGGTAATTGTTTTTCATGCAACAGGTGCTGGTGGAAAGACAATGGAAAGACTAATAGAATCGAACTTCTTTGATGGTGTGCTGGATTTAACGACGACTGAGTGGTGTGATGAGCTAGTTGGTGGGGTTTTAAATGCTGGTCCACACCGCTTAGAAGCTGCAGGAAAATCCAATGTACCTCAAGTTGTGTCGGTAGGAGCTTTAGATATGGTGAATTTTGGACCAATCGACACCGTTCCTGAGAAATTTTCAAGTCGAAATTTATATAGGCATAATCCAACTATTACATTAATGAGAACAACAATTGATGAAAATAAGGAGTTAGGGGAAATCATTTCTAATAAATTAAATCAGTCATCTTCACCTACAGCTTTATTATTGCCATTAAAAGGTGTCTCTGCGATTGATGTAGAGGGAGAGCCGTTTTATGGACCCGATGAAGATCAAACACTTTTTGATACCATACGAAAAAAACTTAATCATAGCAAGGTTGAGCTTGTTGAATTGGATTACGCTATTAACGATAAAGAATTTGCGGTAAAAGCTGCAGAAAAACTCATTGAACTAATGAGTCGACAAAAATAGTAAGGAGGAGTTTATGATGAAATATACACGACAAGAAATTTTAAAAGGATTTAAAGAGCAAGTAGCGAATGGTGAAATGATTTTAGGAGCGGGTGCAGGTGCAGGAATATCTGCGAAAAGTGGTGAAGCTGGTGGAGTCGATTTAATCATTATTTATAATTCTGGTAAATATAGAATGGCAGGAAGAGGATCACTTGCCGGATTATTGCCTTATGGAGATGCGAATCAAATCGTTGTTGATATGGGAGCTGAAGTATTGCCAGTTGTGCAGGATACTCCTGTTCTTGCAGGAGTATGTGGTACTGATCCATTTAGAATAATGGATGTATTCTTGAAGCAATTAAAGGAACAGGGATTTGCGGGTGTTCAAAATTTCCCGACTGTAGGGCTAATTGATGGTATATTTAGGGCAAATCTTGAAGAAACAGGAATGGGCTATGACCTTGAAGTAGAAATGATTCGTAAAGCACATGAACTAGATCTTCTTACGACTCCATATGTATTTGATGAAGAACAAGCCATTAAAATGGCTAAGGCTGGTGCAGATATTTTAGTTGCACACATGGGGTTGACTACAAAAGGAACAATCGGTGCTAAGACAGCTTTAACGCTGGATGATTGTGTGAAGAAAATTCAAGCGATTTGTGATGCTGGAAAATCAGTAAATCCTGATATTATGGTCATTTGTCACGGGGGTCCAATTGCTGAGCCTGAAGATGCTAAATATATATTTGAACATACAAATGGTGTAGATGGATTCTTTGGTGCATCTAGTATTGAACGATTTGCTACAGAGGTTGGAATTAGGCAACAAGCTGAAGCATTTAAAGATATTAAATTGAAATAGTATATATAATAGAAAGCCTTTCTAATCATTGAAAAAACAACGATTAAAAAGGCTTTCTTTATTTTTGGGACAAGCTTTAATACCTTTTTCTTTGAAATAGAGTATCAGGATATAATAAAATTAATTAGGGTTTCGTGAATAATTTTCAATTTCCGTGGAAATATTCGTTTTATCGTGGAAATTTCTGAAGATTCGCGTCAATATTTATTCTATTTTGATTTTTTAGAAAAAGGAATCGAGGTTTTACTGATGAAGGTGAAAATAAATCGTAATGCTGCAAAGGTAATGAATAAAATGTTAAATGATGAAGAGTCAGAAGGAAAAATGATTCGAGTCATTATCACAGAGATTCATGGAGATCATGCACATTATGCACTACAATTTGATCATCCGACTGAGCATGATGAAATTGTCAAAACGGATAAAGGGATTGATATTCTTTTAGACAAACGTGATGAAGACTTATTAGATGGTGTTTGGATTCAATTTTTCTATGTTCCAGAGGAAGGCTTTGTTATAACGAATCCTTCTAAAGGACATAGTGGGCATTAAGTGGATAAATATAATATTCCTTAAAAATGCCGAATAGAATGAGAGTCCGAGCTAGGCATCTCCTTTTTGTGTTAAAAGATCAAATTTACACCCATTTATCCATGATCAATTAACACAGCTCCATTATTGACACTTTTCTAATTCCACTAACAAGTTAAAAAATGATCAATAACATTTGAACTCTTTAACTAATGAATTTCTAAGATTGTTTGGTTAAGTAGGAACAGCATTATTTTATACCTATTTGTTCATGAACAATGCTTATGTCATAATGGGGCAGAATACTTAGAGAAGAATTTTATGATAATCTTAAATAAGATAAAATGTTTGAAATGAGGAATAGTATGAGCATAAGAAAAAAGCATAAGTCAAAAAAACTAAAAATGATATTACGTGGATTGGCAATAATTATTGGGGGATTCATAGCAGCATATGGATTAGAAACGGTATTAATCCCTAACAACGTTTCTGATGGAGGGGTGACAGGTCTTAGTATCGTTGGATCAGAACTATTTGGATTGCCATTGGGAGTACTAATTGCAGTTATTAACATCCCTTTTATCTGGTTAGGATATAAACAAATTGGTAAAAGCTTTGCTATTTATTCGATTATCGGAATCGCTTCATTAGCTGTTGGGACAAGCCTTATGCACCATACACCAGCAATTATTGAAGGGGATACGTTGTTAGTTACCGTAGTTGGTGGTATTATCCTCGGTTTAGGGATGGGGGTAGCATTGCGTAATGGTGGTGCATTAGATGGAATTGATATGCTAGCTGTACTACTTTCTCGAAAATTACCATTTGGAACAAGTGATTTGATTCTTTTCTTAAACTTGTTTGTATTTATTTTTGTATCAACCGTATTTGGCCTTCAAGGAGCAATCCTTTCGGCTATTGCTTACTTTATTGCTTCTAAAGTGATTCACATCGTTGAGGTAGGTTTAAGCGGCTCTAAAACCTTTAAAATTATCACAACCGAACCTGAGTTAATGGTAGAGACTATACGTGATCGCTTAGGTCGAAGTGCAACGTATAATGAAGTTTATGGCGGTTATTCTAAAGAAAAATTTAAGGAAATTACTTGTGTCATTAACCGCTTAGAAGAAAGCAAAATAAAGGAAATCATTCATGAAATTGATGAATCAGCCTTTGTTACGGTTTATGATGTTGCAGAAGTTAAAGGCGGTAATTTCAGAAAGCATAATATTCATTAGATAAAAACCAGTAATTTTATACTCCACACAAAAAATCACCTTTTCAGTTTTCTAAAGGTGATTTTTTGACGTGAATATTTAAATAAACTTGAGCATTACAAAATTATGGTATGGTTCTTTTTTATGAATAAAGCTTGGGTCTTTATCTAGTAAATAATACTTTAATACTTTCTATAATGCGCAATTAAGCTGAAATGAATATGTTCCAATTCTTTAGAATCTGATTCAAGTTTTAAAGTAGTATTTGCCTTGCCTTTTAAGAGTAGAATTAACCGATTTTATTACTATTTTGATAATTAATTTAGATTATTTTGCATAGTTTATCAAAAACATCTTTTTTAAAAAATAAACACTTGACAATAGTCAGAATACAAACTATATTAGGTAAATATAATTCCTAGTTTTCTTATGGGATTTTAATTGAATATTGAATTCTTATCAAGAGAGATGGAGGAACTGGTCCTATGAAGTCTCGGCAAAAGGCTCTTTTCGAGTACTGTGCCAATTCCAGCGAACAATTCGTTCGAGAGATAGGAAGAGGAAATTCTAATATTGTATAAGTATACAACTCTTCTTATCTATTGAATAAGGAGAGTTTTTATTTTGAAATGAGGAGGATCAAAATGGGGAAATTACAGGGATCTGATAGTTTACAATCACTGTACAAAGATCTTGAGAGGTGCTTTGAAGAGGTTGTCAGTTGGAGAAGATTTATGCATCAATATCCGGAGCTTTCTTTTCAAGAAAAGAAAACGGCAAGGTTTATTGAAGAAAAATTAACAAGCTTTGGTCTTGAAGTAAGGACTCATATTGGTGGAAATGGACTTATTGGAATATTAAAGGGAGAAAATGAAGGAAAGACGCTTGCATTACGTGCTGATTTTGATGCATTGCCGATTACTGATGAGAAGGATGTTTCTTATAAATCCTTACATAAGGGGGTAATGCATGCATGTGGACATGATGGTCATACATCTGCTTTATTAGGTGTTGCACAGACATTAAGCAATTATCGTCATCTCTTAAAGGGCACAGTTATATTTATTTTTCAACATGCAGAAGAGCTGCCACCTGGGGGGGCAAAAGCAATGATTGAGGAAAATGTTTTGGATCAGGTGGATTATGTATTTGGGGCCCATTTAGCATCAGATATACCTTTAGGAAAAATAGCTGTTGGGGAAGGTTATCAAATGGCAGCTGTTGATAAATTTGTTATTACCATAGAGGGGAAAGGCGGACATGGAGCAAAACCACATGAATCCATTGATTCTATTGTTATTGGGAGTGAAATTATTGGTTCTTTACAAAAAATTGTAAGTCGGAGAATTAGTCCCTTACAATCAGCAGTTGTAACCGTGGGTGTTTTTCAAGCTGGTACAGCATTTAATATTATTGCAGATACTGCAACGTTGGAAGGAACTGTTCGTACATTTGATGCAAAAGTAAGAAATCAAATTGAGAATGAAATCCATTCAATTGTAAAAGGAGTCACCTCAGGATATTATGCCGCATATAAAATAGACTATCTGCGAGGATATCCAGCTCTGTATAATCATCAAAAGGAAACAAGCGAAGTAAGAAATTTATTGAAGGATGTCTTTACGGACGAGAGTGTTATTGAAATGGAACCTTCTATGGGTGCAGAAGATTTTGCGTATTTTCTGGTGGAAAAGCCAGGGACTTATTTCAAAGTAGGGGCTAGAAACGAACAAGAAAATACACATTATCCACACCATCATCCACGTTTTGATTTTGATGAAAGAGCATTACTAAATATTGAGAAATCATTTGTAAACATCGTTTCTTATTATTTGTTTTAATAGGCAAATCGTAAGTTTTTTTTGGAATTAAAAAAATAAGGAGGCTGACTTGTGAGTTTTCAATTTGATCACTTAGTTCACTTTGTTGAAGAGCCAAAAAAGGCCATTAAAGTATTAGAGGAAAATGGGATACATGCAGTTGAGGGGGGCGTGCATCAAAATCGTGGAACATATAATGCACTCAGTTATTTTGATTTAAGCTATATAGAATTTTTAAGTACATATGACAGAAAGCTAGTTGAACAGACCGAGCACCTGAAATATAGCTTAATAGAAACTTTAGTGCAAAATGGGTTTAAAGAAGGCTTTACACGCTTTGCGATCAGGACAAATGATATTAATGCTTCTACTGAACATTTCCGCCAGAAAGGCTTAGAGGTTTATGGACCTGTCCCATTAAGCAGAAAGCGACCCGATGGAAGTGTACTTCATTGGAGGCTTCTATATGTAGGTAAATCAGGAGAAGAATTATCTTTGCCTTTTATTATTCAGTGGGATGAAAATGATGATGAAAGGAGAAAGGACTTAATTGAAAGAGGGGTCATTAAATCACATTCAGCTAAGATCCAATTTTCCCATATAACAATTGCTGTAAGAGAATTGGAAAAGACAGTAGAAAAATGGACTGATTGGTTAGATTTAAAGGCCGGAGATGAATTTATTGACGAAGGTCTTCAAGCAAGATGTAAAACGTTAGAGCTGCAAGGAGGAAGAATTGTTTTTTGCAGTCCAATAGGTAAAGGCATTGTATCTAAAGTACTTGAAAAAAATGGGGAGGGACCGTTTCAGGTTCATTTTACTGGAGGGAATTATCATACGCATTTCGAGTTATTTGGAGGACAGTATCAACTAGCGTAAGTATTTTAATTTGAAATAAAACCAAGTAAACAGATAGAAAATGTATAAAATATGAGGTGAAAAGGATGAAGCGAAAAATATATGCATTTTTAACAATGATCATCTCTCTACTAATAGTGCTAGTAGGATGTAATGATCAATCCGAAAAATCATCAGGGAAACATTCAAGAAGTGATAGTAAAACGATTCGAGTTGGCTATCAAAAGGGAAACACATTAAACATTTTAAAGGAAAGTGGAATTTTGGAGAAAACTCTTGCGAAAAAAGGCTACTCAGTAGAATGGAAGGAATTTACTCATGGTGGAACTCTCTTAGAAGGTCTATTTACTGGAAATATTGATTTTGGTCACGCGGCAGATGGATCGGGAATCAATGCTCAAGCAGCCCATAAACCACTCGTATATGTTGGAGCTGACCTTCCAAACCCAGAAGGTGTAGGAGTCTTAGTCCATAAAGATTCAGGAATCCAATCGATTCAGGGGTTAAAAGGTAAAAAAATAGGTGTTCTTAAAGGAGGAAATCACCATTATTTAGCGATTCTAGCGCTTAAAGAAGTCGGATTAAATATTGATGATGTGGAATGGGTTTATTTAAATGATGCAGCTCAAGGAAGAACTGCATTTGAAACGAATAAAATTGATGCACTTGCCTCGTATGATCCATTTTTAGCAGGCGCTGAAATCGATTTAAATACGATTAATTTAACAGAGGGAAAAGATTATAACTATCCAAATCGCACTTTTTATTATGCTAATGTTGACTTTAATAAAGAGCATCCAGAGTTAGTTGAACTTATTTTAAATGCCATTGATGAATCAGATTTCTGGGCGAATAAAAATAAACCTGAAGTAGTGAAGCTTGTATCGAAAATGCTTGGGATTGATGCAGCGATCATTGATAAAGCAACTGCTCGCCGTGAGTATGGAGTGAACAAGATTAATAAAGAAATTATTGCTGCCCAACAAAAACAAGCAGACATTTATTATGAAATTGGCTTAATCCCTGAAAAAATCGATGTTTCGAAAGATATGCCTATTAAATGAGGTGAGTGATGATGAAGAAGATCGTTAAAAAAATCATTCCGTGGATCATCCCAGCTATTATTGTTATTATTTGGCAAGTTGTATCAATGAATGAATGGGTTTCAACACGCCTTGTACCAGAACCACTAACCGTTGTATCGAGCTTTTACCATTTAATCATCTCAGGTGAACTATTTTTCCATATGAAAATAAGCTTAGCAAGAGCCATAACTGGTTTATTAGTTGGTGGGGGAATTGGATTCATTTTGGGTATAATTAATGGTTTATCTAGTTTTTCTTATTTATTTACAGATACGACCCTGCAAATGATTCGCAACATACCAAATCTTGCCCTTATTCCCCTTGTTATTGTCTGGTTTGGAATAGATGAAGGTGCGAAAATATTTCTTGTAGCGATCGGTGTAATGTTTCCCATCTATATTAATACACTACATGGGATCAAAAATATAGATGTAGGAATGATAGAAATGGGGAGGATGTACAAATTAAAGGGCTGGAAGCTTTTTAAAGAAATTCTCTTACCAGGAGCACTTCCATCTATTTTTGTCGGTTTGCGTTATGCCTTAGGTATTATGTGGATCACTTTAATTGTTGCCGAGACAATTGCTACTTCCCAAGGCGTAGGATATTTAGCGATGACTGCACAACAATTTATGCAATCGGACATTATTATCATCACTATTATCCTTTATGCACTGTTTGGCAAGCTGGCTGATATTCTTGCCCAGTGGGGTGAAAAGAAAGCTCTACGTTGGCATAAAAGCTATATTAAGTAAGCTTTATATAAAATTCATTGTTCAAGAGTTATATGAGTAAGAAATTAGATGAAAGGAGAATGATGATGGAGGCTGCATCAATTATCGAAAAGGAACAATTAGTTACTAATGCAGTTCATATTAATATAAAAAATATAGATAAATCATTTGGAGAGAAGAAAGTTTTAAAAAATCTATCCTTAGAAATTGAAGCTGGTCAATTTGTAGCCATTGTAGGGAAGAGTGGAAGCGGAAAAAGCACACTTTTGCGACTGATTGCACGTTTAGAGGAAGTAACAACAGGACAAATTATGATGAATGGGACACCAATAAAAGAGGCAAAATCTAATGCTACTATGATGTATCAGGATTCTAGACTGCTTCCTTGGAAAAAGGTAATCAACAATGTCGGGTTGGGACTATCTAGAAATTGGAGGTCGAAAGCTGAACAAACGTTAGAACAAGTTGGATTGCTTTCTTTTAAAAATGAGTGGCCATCAACATTATCAGGTGGACAACAACAGCGGGTAGCACTTGCAAGAGCATTAGTTCATGAGCCCTCCTTACTATTATTAGATGAACCAATGAGTGCATTAGATGCCTTAACTCGTATGGAAATGCAAAATTTAATCGAAAATTTGTGGTTAGGCCAGAGATTTACAGCATTATTGGTTACGCATGATGTTAGAGAAGCAGTAAAATTGGCTGACCGAATTATTTTAATTGAGGACGGTCATATTACATTAGATATAAAGAATACTGCTCCACGTCCACGGGAGTTTTCTGATGTGTCACTCGCTTTATTAGAGAAAACTATTCTTGATAAGATTATGAAGATTGATTAATTGTTATTCGCGAGGTTCACACTAAAACAGTTTTAAAGAAAAATAAGGGCGAATCATTCTGCCCTTATTTTTATCTTATATATTAAATTTATTTACTTGATCCTTTAAATGTTCTGCCATCTCAGCTAGTGATTTGGCAGATGTGTTGATTTCCTCCATGGAAGCAAGCTGTTCTTCAGTTGATGCAGCAATTTCCTCCGAGCTTGAGGCATTATCTTTAGCAAAAGAAGTAATGTCATTCGCTTTTGTAGATACTTCTTCTACATTAGCTGCGATTTGTTGAACAGTCGCAGTAATTTTCTCAATTTGTGGAGTAATATTTTTCGTTCGATCAATAATTTTTAAGAACTTTTTGGAGGTTTCTACAGAAACTTCTACTCCTTCTTTCGCATTTGCAACGACCTGATTCATCATTTCAATTGAATTTTTTATATCTAATTGAATGCTATTAATTAAATTTGCAATAAGTTTTGTAGAGTTTTGAGATTGCTCCGCTAAGCCTCTAACTTCTTCTGCCACTACAGCAAATCCTTTTCCATGCTCTCCGGCTCTAGCTGCTTCAATAGCCGCATTAAGTGCTAATAAATTGGTTTGATTAGAAATATTGCTGATAACCTCTAGTATTTTTCCAATTTCATGTGAACGGTCTGAGAGTGTTAAGGTTACTTCATTCGTTTTTTGTAATGATTCATATATGTGTTTCATATGTGATAAGTTATTTTCTACGAATTTTCCGCCCTCTTCAGCTTCTCTTGCACTATCTCTTGATAACTCAGATACATTCGTGGAGCTTTCAGATATTTTTAGCACCCCTTGGGAAATTTCACTTAGGGAGGTAGAATTTTGTTCAAGTTTAATGGTTGAATCTTCTGCACCGCTTGCAACTTGTTGAATTTGAGATGCAACATGTTCAGTAGCTGCAGTGGCTTGTTCCGCACTTGCTGTTAGTTCCTCAGAAGCTGCTGCAAGCTGTGCAGACGCATCGTTTACAGAAGAAATAGTTTGATACACGCCAGATATCATACTATTAAAGGATTGTGTTAATGCACCCATTTCATCTTTAGAATTGTATGTCCCTTTAACCGTTAGATCCCCTTTTTCTGCTTTTGACAGTAGTTTCATAATCTCTTTTGTAGGTCTTACGATAATTAATGTTATAAAAATACCAATAATAATAGACAGAATAGAAGCGACAATAATAATAGTAGTTATGATGAATTTAGCTGTTCCTATTGATTTTTTGTTTTCATCATTTGTTTGTTTGGCAATTTGCTTATTTAGTGTTTGTAAATCAACTAATATTCCATTTGCATAAACATTTTTAGGTATTAGTTTATCGGTATAATAGCTGTATGCTTTTGTATTTTTGTTTTTTAAAGCGAGCTGAATAACTTCATTCTGAATTTTATGTATTTCTTGCAAACTTGTTTTATACTCTTCAAGTTTTTCCTTTTCCTTTGTTGACAGATTCGTCTTGCTTAATTTTTTCATTACTTCAAGTAATTGTTGTTGTGAGAAAGTAATTTCTTGTTTAAGCTCTCCATTTTTAGATTCAAAAGTAGAAATCATTAATTGTAAAATATTCGCATTGATAGTATTACTATTTTCTCGAATTTCTCCTATCCATTGATTAGGGATTAGACGGTTATGATACATGGAATCAGCTTTTTTCCCCATATCAGTCATATAATACAGTCCACTTCCACCAACAATAATTAATGCACAAATTTCAACAATAATGAATATCCTTAGTTTGCCAGAAATTTTTAAGTTCTGTAAGATTTTCATGATGTATGACTCCTTATTAAAATTATTTTATTGATAAATAATAATAAATATATAGGTCAAAAGACTTGAGTAAAATTACTCTTAACTTCAATTACTTTATATTATTAAATTTCAAATTTCAACAATTTTCGACTAAGTCCGTCATGAGTATTTTTAATGCTTCATAACTGAAATTATTTATGATATTTGTTATAGTTTCTATAACAGAATCTATTGGAATGGAAATTGTTAATTCTACAAGGGAACCATAAAATCAACTATGAAAGATGGAGATGAAACATGTTTACTCGCAAAACCTCAGTCATACCAGATGCTCCAAATGGCATTTCTTCACTTGAACCGGTTACCCTTGGAGGTATTAAGCAGTGGATTCTTCTTCGTGGAAAAGATAAAAACAAGCCAATTGTCCTATGTGTGCATGGAGGTCCCGGTGCTGCTCAAATTGGATTTATTAGTCATTACACAGCAGAACTAGAAAAGAATTTTCTTATTGTAAATTGGGATCAACGGGGTTCGGGTCTGTCTTTTTCTAATAAAATTACAAAAGAAATAATGACTATCGAACAAATGGTAAATGATTTAATTGAATTAGCACGAATCTTATGTAAACGATTCCATAAGAAAAAAATTTATATATTGGGGCATTCTTGGGGATCGGTTCTTTCGTATATAGCCGTACAACGCTATCCTGAATTATTTCATGGCTATATTTCTGTATCACAGCTTGTAAATTGGCAGCAAACTGAAAAGGTTTCTTATGAATTGACACTTCAAAAAGCAAAAGAATTTGAACATAAAAAAGCTTATATGCAGCTGTTTCAAATTGGTGCCCCTCCATGGAAAAAACCAAATGCTGAAAGGATTTATAATAAATGGCTACAAGTATTTGGTGGCGGAATGATTCATAAAGGAAGCTTTCTAAAGTTATTTATTCGTCCAATATTGAAGCGCACTGAGTATCATTTTTTTGATTTAATAAAGTGGCTAAGAGGCAAATTGTTCTCTATGTCAGCACTAAATAAAGAATTAGAAACAATTGACTTAAATCAAACTGATTTAAAACTCAGGGTCCCTATTGCATTTTGTTTTGGGCGTCATGATGATACCTGTCCAAGTCATTTAGCTGAGTCTTTTTACAACAAACTTCAAGCACCTCAAAAGAAATGGATTTGGTTTGAGAATTCTGCTCATACTCCAATTATAGAAGAAAGCGAATTCTTTTATCAGTTTCTTGTTGATACAGTTCATGAATGGAGTATGAATAAATAATATAAGGAAGAAAAAGACGTCCATAGTTGAACGTCTTATTTTTTCATACTTCATTTTGTTTCATGAATTTGAGCAGAAGAAGCATACGGTTGTTTTGGTTTATGATTCACGCAATAAATACTTGTAATGATAAGAATGAGTCCGATTACTAGATAAATAGTAATTGCTTCATGGAGAAAGATGGTCCCTGTGACAATGGCAATCAATGGAACGAGAAAGGTGCTTGTTGCCACTTTACTTGCTTCACCCGAGCGGACAAGGAAAAAATAAGCAAGCCACGCTAAAGGGATTCCGAAAATTGCTCCGTATAATAAGCCTGACATATAAGGAATCGTCCATTCAATGTTAGAAAAGTTCTCCGTATGGATTCCTGCGGCTGTCATTACTGCTCCTCCTAATAGACATTGAATAGTAATAAGCCAAAGAGCATCAACTTTATTTCCTACTTTTTTGACGAATATTGTCCCTAAAGCCCAGCTAAGAGCAGTAATGAGGGCTAAAACAATACCTGTAACAGATAATTGACCACTGAAGCTTTTAAAACTAATAACAACAACTCCAAGAAAGCCTAGAATTAGCCCAAAAATTTTCATACCTGACATTTGTTCACCAAGCCACAACCAAGCAAATATACCAACCAATACTGGCTGAAAATAGACAATGACTGAGAATAGTCCCGAAGGTAAATATTGAAGTCCCACCGTTTGCAATCCAAAAAATAGGATAACATTGAAAACGGTAGAAATTAAATAAATATACCAAGTATCTTTTAATCGAATTTGCTTATATCTAGGAATAGTGAAAAGTAAAAGAAGGATGCCTCCTAATAATGTCCTCATGCCTGAAAATAAAATAGGCGGTGTATAATTTAATGCTATTTTATAAATAGGCCAGCATAGTCCCCATACGAGAACGAGAAAAGCAAGAAATAGTACTGTCCGTGTCCATGATAGTTCCCCCATCAGTAACCCTCCTTAATTAAACTGGCTGTTCCTCACAGATTGTTGCTGCTAGTAAAGAGGAGATGGCATAAGGCTTTGTAATAGGTATATCTCAAATGTTTGTAAAAAAAGATACTCTAGAAACTTATTAGGCCATCATTCATTAATTTGGGAGCATTATACTAAAGAACAGCCTTTTATTAAACTTCTGATAAAGTTCTTAAATCCAATAAATGATTATACTCCTTAAATGGAGGATTGACTATATGTCAAAAATTATATAATTGGAAAAAGTCATGTTGATTGTATTAAGTTTATTAGGAAAATTCCAAATGGGCATAATTTCAGTAAAATAAGAATTGATAGCATATTTTCATTTGATTATATTCAAATTTTTGCCACAATATTGTATACTTTAATTCAGATATGTTGGAGTGGGGTGAGGTTTTTGGAAGACATCATTATATTAGCGATTATTATGACTGTACCTATAACTGCCATCGTAACAAGCCATATTCGTAAAAATACGAAAATAAAGAGCGGGATTCTTAGGGAACAACTAGAGTTAGAGAAGCTCAAACAGCAAAACTATTTAATGGAAACAGAAAAACTACGGCTTGAACTTGAAAAAATGCAATTAGATACGAAAAATGATCCTAAAATATTATAAATTACTGAAAACGATTTGGTAAAATAATGGATGAGGCTGCCCTAAAAGAAAAGTGCCAAACACTTTCCTTTTTAGGACAGCCTCATAGTATGAACGGTTATTTTATGCATTTAAAGCTAATTGAACCATCAGCTCTATGGCAGTAGGAATGGCGTCTTCATCAATGTCAAATTTTGGGTGATGGTGTGGATACTGGCTTTTCTCACTTTGCATCCCAACATTAATAAATGCTCCTGTTTTCTCTTTTAAGTAATATGAATAGTCTTCCGCACCCATTGAGGGCTCCATTTGAACAAATACTTCTTCCCCAAATGTTTTTTGTATGACCTCCTTAGCAAACTTACATGCTTCAGGGTGATTATACAATGGTGGTGTGCCTTCAATAAATGTATAATGCCCTTTTGCTCCAAAGCTAGCGCAAATAGACTCTGTCAGTTGGGCTGTTTTTTTATGCATAAGTTCTGCAGCTTCAAATGTCATCGCTCTTATCGTTCCTTGTAGCTTCACCTCTGATGGAATAACATTGTATGAGTTTCCCGCTTGCATTCCACCGAAGGAAATCACACCTGCATGTAATGGATGTAAATTTCTGCTAACTATAGATTGAAATGCTTGGATTAGGTGTGTAGCAATATAAATGGGATCGACCGAGTCCTGTGGCTGACCACCATGACCTCCTATCCCTTCAATTACGATATCGAAATCATCACTGGAGGCCATTGCAGGACCAGTTGCAAATCCAATTTTACCAAGTGGTAAACCTGACAGTAAGTGAATACCATATATCGCATCTACTCCATCTAATATTCCTTCTTTTACTAGCTGCTGTGCGCCACTTGGTGAGGCCTCTTCAGAACTTTGAAAAATAAAGACGATATTATTTTTTACTAATTGGGGATTTTCGCTCATCCATTTAGCAGCGGCAAGTAAAATTGCAGTATGTCCATCATGACCGCAACCATGCATGATACCTGGATTCTGTGAAATATATGACTTTTCACCCTCTTCGAAGATGGGAAGTGCATCCATATCTGCTCTTAGTGCAATGGTCTTCTTTCCTTCTGTTCCTTTGAAATAACCAATCACATTTGGCTTTGAAAATCGATTGTTTACTGATATGCCGAATTGTTCAAGCTTATTTTGAACATAGGCAGCTGTCTCGTATTCTTGTCCGGATAGCTCTGGGTTCATGTGAAAATGTCTGCGCTGTTCTATTGTCCAAGCTTTCAACTCTGAATCTACTAAGGGTGTTTTTAACATAATGAGTCCTCCGATAATCTTTTTTTTCTAATATATCTAAATATTCCTTGTAGTTTAATAGTAACGTTTCATGTAGATAATTTGAAGGTAGAATTGAATTAAAACGTCCTACCCAATATATATCTAAAATGGTCCATAATGAATGGCCTGTGCTATGAGAAGGAAAATAATTCCGATCGCAATTTCAATAAGTAAAAATGGCAGTACCCATCTGATCCATTTTGTATAAGGAATTCCTGCAATCGCAAGTCCAGCAATTAATACACCTGCAGTTGGAAAAATAGAGTTAGTGATACCATCTCCTAGCTGGAAGGCCAATACGGCTGTTTGTCTTGTCACTCCAACCAAGTCAGATAAAGGAGCCATAATTGGCATTGTAAGTGCAGCTTGTCCACTTCCAGATGGAACTAGGAAGTTCAGAAAAAGTTGAACAAAAAACATTCCGACTGCATTTAATGACGGGGCTAAGTGACTTAAAAAGGACGATGCATAATATAAAACGGAATCCATTAGTTTTCCATCCTGAAAAACGACAAGAATTGCTTGTGCAAAGCCGATAATTAATGCGCCACCGATTACCTCTTTAGCTCCATCCATGAAGCTGTCCGCAATTTGATTTGGACCTAACTTTCCTATCATTCCAACAATAATACCAAACAGTAAGAATAAGCCCGCGATTTCGGTAATATACCATCCAAATTTTAATACACCCGTTATCAACACGACAAAGTTTAGTAAAAAGATGCATAATATCCACTTATGCCGCGTTTCTAGCTTAGATTGGGCTTCAGCTAGTTTACTTTTTCCTTCTTGGAAGTTTCCTAGATAACGCAATTCAGGATTTGTCTTTAGCTTCTTTGCATAGCGATAAACATACACGACCCCTGCAATATAAAAAGTAGCTAGCAATGCCAATCTAAGACCGATTCCTGAAAATGTAGGCAATTCTGCAATGCTTTGAGCTACACCAATATTAAAAGGATTCATAATCGCACTCATGAAACCAATATTTGCCCCTAAGGATACAATGGCAAAGCCAACTATCGCATCAAATCCTAGGGCGATTGTTAAAGGGGTAATGATAGCAATATAAATAATCGTTTCTTCTGCCATCCCCATAAGTGTTCCACCTGCAGCAAAAAACAGCATAAGCACAGGGATAAGTAATAGTTCACGATTTGCTAGCTTTCTAGATATATTCATAATTAGGGCATCAAGAGCACCTGTTGCCTTTAATATTCCAAATGCACCGCCGACAAGAATAACAAAGAAAATAATTCCTGCTCCTTGTATCATTCCAGTGTGAATACTAGTAAAAATGCTAAAAAATCCTACAGGAGATGAATCAGTTAGATGAAAAGAGTTTGGGACCACCACTGTACGCCCATCTTTTTCAACTCGATCAAATTCACCTGCTGGGACGATATAGGTCAAAATAGCTGAAATAATAATAACAAAGAAGATAAGGACGAAAGCATTAATATTTCTAGCTTTTTTATCTTTTCCTTTAGTTTGCGAAAGATTATGGTTTGTCTTTTGACTGTACGAAGTTTGCATATAGTAACCACCTTATAAAAATAAAAGTAAATGAATAATTATGCATTTTATTTTAATATATATACATGTTTGTTGCAAGGGGAAACGGTGAATATTTAAAATTTTGTTATTTATAGATAAAAAATATAGTATAAAGGTTTAAAATAGAGGCTATTTTAATGAAAGGATAAAAGCAGTATGAATCTTTATACAAAAGTTCATACTGCAGTAAATTTTGATAAATTCTATTCTACTTCTTTGTGCGGTTGTTCTCCATTGGGGAAGTATTAAGATTTTTGGTGAACTATTGTAAACACTCAGGATCAAATCCAAACATTTGTAAAATATTTTCGCGACCAGTTTGAGTTATTTGAATGGATCGGCGAATAGAGCTTTTTGAAATCCAGTTTAGCTCAAAAAGCCGATCCATCATATTTGCTGCTAGGGGACCTGCTAAGTGGTGTTTTCTCTCTGTCCAATCAATATGATGGGGAATGGCATTAAGATTAATTTTTTCAAAATCAATTCCAAATGTGGTCATCCATTCCTTGCCTTTATTAGTTATCTCGTAAACCTCTCCTAAATCATGAAGATAATCCAATTCAATAAGTGCTTGAGTAAGGGCAACACCAAATCTTCCGGCTAAATGGTTATAGCATGTCCGTGCATATTCAAGAGCTTTTTTATGGCTTGACTGACGTAAAGAACGCACTTTTATAGGTGGAGAGATGATTGCAATTGCTTCAATGGCCTGAATCACCTCCGGACTAGCAAGCTTGTAATAACGATGACGGCCCTGGGTCTCTACACTAATAAGTGAGCCTTCAAGTAATTTGGTCAAATGTGAACTTGCTGCTTGTGGAGTCACCCCAGCAATAGAGGCAAGTTCACCAGCGGTTAATGCTCGTCCATCTGTAAGCGCTGTTAATATACTTATACGTGTAGAATCGCCTATAAGTGAGGCTGTTGAAGAAATATTAGAATACATCTTCATTAGCAAAAATTCACCTCTTTCAAAAATATGGATTTAACATAGAAAAGTTTGTAGTGAAAGTATAGCATTTTAATACTTCGATGAAACGTGAAATATTCAGATTTTATAATATGAGTAGCTATAAATTGTTTAGACAAAGAGGTG
Organism: Heyndrickxia sporothermodurans; assembly: GCA_018333075.1. Lineage (GTDB taxonomy): Bacteria > Bacillota > Bacilli > Bacillales > Bacillaceae_C > Heyndrickxia > Heyndrickxia sporothermodurans_A. The sequence continues at coordinate 55,623 of BORH01000003.1, forward strand.
AATTTTTTATGAGAAAAAAAATAACTGGGGAAGTTTTTCAGCAAATTGTGATTTTTACTGCTGGTATTGGTATGTTTTTATCTACCTTGGATTCAGGAATCATTAATGTTGCTTTATCAGAATTGGCACAGACCTTTCCACGCTACCATTACCAATATTACATGGACTATCACCTTGTATACATTAGTTCTTGTTGGAACAATTATTGTTTTTGGTAGATTAAGTGATAAATATGGGCGTTTAAAAGTTTATTATTGGGGACTTGTCATATTTTTAATTGCATCAATATTATGCGGACTCTCAAGCTCTCTGATTGAATTACTAGGTTTTCGAGCATTACAAGGTATTGGTGCGGCAATGCTGCAAGCAACAGCAATCGCAATTGTTCCTACATTTATTCCAAAAGAAAGATTGGGTCAGGCACTTGGGACAATGGGAGTTTTAATAGGGATTGGTCCAGTACTAGGTCCAAGTATTGGCGGTTTTTTACTAACAATAGGAAATTGGCGATGGATATTTTGGATTAATATTCCATTCGTATTAATGGGAATGATTGGATGCAGATTTCTTTTAAAAAGGATTGAAGAATCAAGGAGTAATATAAAACTAAATATTTCAGGAAGTCTCCTGTTGACCTTATCCATTTTAACACTTTTACAAGGGGTTTCCTTATTAGCATCGATAGGGACCGTAAACGGTGACGTCATTCGTAGGTGTATTCTTTTTATTAGTTTATGTACTTGTTTTATATTTTGGGAGAAAAAATCAAAACAACCAATCATTCATTCATTTGAAACTATTCCGACAAGGCATCTTTTCTGCCTCTATTTTGGTATATTTATCCTTGGTGACACTACTTCTTTAGGCTTTATTATTCCACCTTATTTTTTTGGAAAGATAGTACAGCTTGAGCCTTGGAAAGCTGGAATCGTTAATTTATTTGCTCCATTAGGACTCATGATTATGTCAAAAATATCTGGGCGTTTAATGAAAATATTCAATTCAATTAGCCTGATGATGAGTGGACTTGCTATTATGACGTGTTCCTTTGTAGTCCTAAGCTTTATGGAATTTAACTGGAGACCAGTTGTTGTTGCAATGTTGTTATTCGTATCTGGAGTTGGAGCGGGAATGTTTGTAACTCCAAATACTACTACTATTATGGGAACGGTAGATAAGGAGTTTCAAGGAACAATAGGCTCCATCCAAAGAATGATCCAGAACTTAGGAATCGCTTTATATGCCGCAATCACTTCAGCATTTATTCGTGCTCATTCTAATGGAGATGTGAATGAACTAATGATTGGATTCCGTCATGCATGGGCCTTTGCAGCAACTAGTATTTTTGGAAGTTGCCTTGTGTTTATTTTTCTCTTTATCAATTTTCGAAAAAAGTCCCATTTTCTATGGTGAAAAAATTTAGCAAAGTAAATGAGGAGTAGTACAGAATAGAAGTTATTAAGACACCCATTGTTTTCCATAATAGGTGTCTTGTAACAATCTTTATTTGAATTATCTGTTTCCATGAAAGACTTTTAGCCTCTTATCCTCCTTCTTACTTTTCAATAAATGAATGAAAATCAATATAAAGATTGTAAGAATAATGACTGATATAATTTTAGAAAAGAAGGCATTCGTTAAAATAAAATTAACGACATCTTGAAACTCTATATTTTTAATAAAAACACGATAGGGGTCATTTGGGTTATAGGTAATCGGTAATCCACCATATTGATATTTATAATAGGTATGTGGAGTTACTTCTTTTGTTATATGAATGACTTTTTTATCCTCATTTATATAGAAAAATGCTAAGTAATAATGGGAATCATGGTTCTTGCTATAATTTATATCTTCATCAGTATCTGTTATAAGTGCAGTAGTCTCTATCTGATTTTTATCAGCTATTTTTTGATACCAGTTTGTTAGCATAGGTCCCATTGAATAAATAGAATAAAGAAGCCCTCCAACGGTACTTATTGCAATAATTCCAACAATAGATGGGCCTAGGATACGATTAAATAAGGAACGAAATTTTTTAAGATGATCTAGTAAGTAAATCAAATACCCTATCGGATAAAGGCTGAACAACATGATCACAATAAAAAATGTAAACGTATTAACCTTTCTCTTTACATCTTGCTTTGTATAAAATTTCCCCTCAATGCTATAACCTTCTATCGAATCTCCAATTTTTAAACGATCAAATTCTTTTTTTGTAACCGTACCTGAGTCACCAATATTTAAATGTGTGGTCGTTTTTCCGGAAAAATCGGGTTTAATAAGAACATGATAGTTCATACCTGTAAAAAGACCTTGACTTGCAACCTTATTGAAAACATTAGCGGTTGCAAATTCAGGGTTTCTTGAAATCTCTTTTTTGAGATGAAGATATTTTTCCGTATGATGAACGATAAAATAGATAGAAATAATAAAGATAACAAAAGCAATGATTTTATAAATAAATGGTTTAAGAACCTGATTTTTTCTGTTTTTACGTTTCCTCATAAAGCTCCCTACTCTGTTATTAAGTTAATTCCAGTAATTACTATTTTACCATTCGACACATTGTCTTTCACGTGACTTAAGACCTTTATTTATAACAGGAACAAAACGAATAATTCGTGGCATGTAATCTAAAGATAGAAAGAGTAAAGGAGAATGGAAAAAATGGAAATGTTTTTTGTGATCCTATTGCTATTAGCAATAATTGGTCTTTCTAATATTGTAAATCATGCGATTCCTTTTATACCTGTCCCTCTCATTCAGATCGCACTTGGCGTTTTAGTGGCAATCATGCCTTTAGGAATTCATGTACCAATGGAGACAGAATTATTTTTAGTTCTTTTTATTGCACCTTTACTTTTTAATGATGGAAGAAATGTTCCAAGGTCGGCATTATGGAAGTTGAAAACTCCTATTTTATTATTAGCTTTAGGTTTAGTATTTTTAACAGTATATGTAATTGGTTACTTAATTCATTGGCTTATTCCTTCGATTCCACTTCCTGCTGCCTTTGCATTAGCAGCAATTTTATCACCAACAGATGTGGTAGCGGTTAGTGCAATGTCAAGCAGAGTGAATATGCCAAAAGATGTCATGCATGTGTTAGAGGGAGAAGGCTTGATGAATGATGCGTCAGGCTTAGTTGCTTTTAATTTTGCAGTAGCTGCAACCGTGACGGGGGTCTTTTCTTTAGTTCATGCAAGTCTAAGTTTTTTAGTTATTGCGATTGGAGGATTTGTTGTTGGGGCATTGCTTGCATTTATCATTATTCGATTTCGAGTCCTTATTCGACGTTTTGGAATGGAAGATGTAACGATACATATGCTAATTCAAATTCTTACCCCGTTTGTGATTTATTTGGTTTCAGAGCATTTCCATCTATCTGGAATCTTGGCAGTTGTAGCGGCAGGTATTGTTCATGCAATAGAGAAGGATCGGGAAAAATCACCATCCTTGAACTTACAAGTCGTATCCAAAAGTACATGGACCGTTCTTTTATATATTTTAAATGGCCTTGTATTCGTTTTATTAGGCTTCCAAATTCCTAGAGTGTTGAGTGAAATTTTTAAGGATCCCCTCTTCAATAACGTGGTTGTAAGTAAATATATTTTAATCATAACTGCTGCATTATTATTGCTTCGATTTATTTGGATTTATCTTTCCTGGTTTTGTGGATGGCTCTTGAAAAAGAAGAGTCTTTATAAGCCGCTTCTCCGGCAAATTGGAATTTTGACCATATCGGGTGTTAGAGGAGCTGTAACATTGGCTGGTGCTTTTTCTATTCCATTTGCATTAGAGGATGGAAGTCCTTTTCCTGAGCGTTCATTAATTCTTTTTATTGCAGCTGGTGTTATATTGGTGACTTTAGTGAATGCTAGTATTTTTCTGCCGATCGTAGCTAAAACGGAAGTAGACATATCTAAAATTGAAAGGGAGGAAATAAAAAAGAAGGCACTCATCCAAACTAAAATAGCTGCTATACGTGCTACTCAGGAAGCAATTAATGATGAAAATCGATCTGCTGCTTTCGCTATTATTACGCAATATAATCAGAAGATTAATCAGTTATCATATGAAAAAAATGATTTAGAGCTATTTAATAGGAGAAAGGAAGAAACGAAAATACGGGTAATGGCACTTGAGGCAGAATCTCAATATATTAATAAACTAATTAAGGAAAAGAAAATTAGCAAGGAGGCTGCCTATCTGTCAAAGGAGTATATTCGACGCATGGAGATAGCCATTACAAATCAAATAAAATATAGAATCCTTGTGCTTAGAAATTTATTAAAAAGAATGATGTTTCGTTTCCTACAGCTCTTTTCACCACAAAAAGAAGAACTACGGGAAAGACGGAGAATGAAAACGAAAGAACTTATTCAATTGAAAATAAAGATGACAGAAGCGGCGATACAGTCATTGAAGAAGGAAGTAGATAAAGAGGATAAAAATCTTATCTATTTGGTAATTGGGGAATATAATGAGCTGCTTACGAAATTGAAGTTATTTAACAATGCGAAAGCCATTAAACAATTTACTCAATATGAACGTGAGCTACAGGGCAAAGCTTTTCAAGCTGAAAGAGACGAAATTCAAAGCTTATTTGAAAAGGGAGTGATAACCATTGATGTGGTTAGGAAGGTACGCCAGCAAATCAATATTAGAGAAGCTCATTGGATTGAAGAAAATAGCTTTAATGGTTATTAAGCTCCAGAATTTATCTGTTGAATAGAAGGTAATTCCTATCCTTCTTTCTATAAAGCAGCTTACAAATTTGCTATACTTTACTTGTTGTAAATTGAGATGAAGTGATGAAAGGATTTTTGCGATGATGAACAAAAATGAAATTCAATCTTGGATTGAAAAATTGGAATTAATTCCTCATCCTGAGGGAGGATTTTACAAGGGGACGTATAAATCTAGTGAAGAGGTAACAGATAAAGAATTATCAGTTAACTTTGATGGGAATCGAAAGCTTTATACGAGTATTTATTTTTTATTAAGATCAAATGATGTTTCTCATTTTCATCGTTTGAAATCTGATGAATTATGGTATTTTCATGCAGGAAGTCCATTAACCATCCATATCATCCATGAAAATGGAGTGTATGAGGAAGTAAAACTGGGCTTAAATATAGAAAAGGGAGAAGTACCTCAATTTTTAGTTACAAAAAATTCTATTTTTGGTTCATCTGTTATGGAAAAGGATACTGGTTCTTTAGTTGGTTGTATGGTTTCTCCAGGATTTGATTTTCAGGATTTTGAATTATTTACGCAAGCTGAGCTATTATCAAAATATCCTCAGCACGAAAAGATTATTCGAAAGCTTGCCTACGAGTGTATACCGGAGTAAAAATAAATTTTTAAAAAGCTAATGTTTTCCTCTGTGTGACAATAAGAATTGATTAACACAGAGGAAAACAGGATTTCAATTATCAGCGCTTGTTTCATTCTGTTCAACGATATGCTTAAGCATCGATAATTTATTATTCCAAAATTGCTCATAATAGGAGAGCCATTCCTTTAATTCGCCTAATGGCTCTGGATGTAGTTGATATATTTTTTCTCTTCCTACCTTCCGGCCTTTTACTAATTCAGCTTCTGAAAGAATGTGAAGATGCTTTGCAATAGCTGTACGACTTATTGGAAAGTGAGAGGTAATTTTTGAAATAGGTAGTTCGTTTTCAGCTAGTAAGCGCAGAACCTCTCGACGAGTTGGGTCAGCAATCGCTTGGAATACATCATACTTTTCTGCTGATGATGACACCGACTATTCAACCGCCTTTGTAAGTCGTTGATTGACAATGCCAATCCAACCCTTTTCCATATTTTCGCGAATAATAGAGCTTTTTGCATTTGCTTTCGGAACAATTGCATCTGGATGTTTCCAGCCTCCGTGTATAAGAGTAAACTCTGTTTTATTATCAACTTCTTTTAGGATGAAAGTAACGAACCATCCATCTGTATCCCACATAAACGTAAGACGGTGGGGTGCATCAATTTCAATTACTTTACATGGAGATGGACCAAATGGGGATTGTATATGAAATTCATAACCTACTTTCGCTTGGAAATCATTTGGCATAAACCAAGCTGCTATTCCTTCCGCAGTAGAAACGTTTTCCCATACTTTTTGAATAGGTGCATTTAAAATGACTGTTTGTTTAATATCTTCAAGTGTTTGTTGATGATTTGTTTCCAAATTAATTCTCCTTTGACTAAAAAAATGTAACACCTTTTGGTTTCGTTTTAGAGTATATAACACCTTTTGGTTTCATGTCAATTGTAAACTTCAAAGAAAAAGCAGCCTAAATTTATTTATTTAGACTGCTCTAATTGAATGTTATTATTCATGAAGTATTTTTCAATATTTAATAAACGCTATTTTTATATTAATGTGCAGTATACCCACCATCAACAAGTAAGGTTGTACCATTGACAAAACTAGCATCATCACTTGCTAAAAATAATACTGCTTTAGCAATTTCTTCTGGTCTTCCAAGTCTTCCTTGTGGATGTAAAGAAGCTAAATACTCTTTCTTTTGTGGGTCAACTTCTGCGAGTAATGGAGTATCAATATAGCCAGGGCAAACTGCATTAATTCGAATCCCATTTTTTGCATAAGCTGTACAAAGATTTTGAGTTAATAGCTTCACGCCACCTTTTGCTGATGAGTAGGCAGTGGGGTTTGGCAACGAAACAAAACTATGAATGGACCCCGCATTAACAATGACACCGTCTGTACCTTGTTTAAGGAACTGTTCAATAGAATATTTATCAGAAAGGAACACACCTGATAGGTTAATATCAATTGTTCTTTTCCATTTTTCAAAAGATAATTCATGAGCAGGTGCATCATCAGCTACTCCAGCATTTGCATACATAATATCAAGCTTGCCATATTTACTTACTGTTTCATTAATCATATGTTTAATCTGCTCTTCGTTTGTTACATCGGTTTTAACAAATAAAGTATCATATCCATTAGCGTTTAATTCTTCAGAAATACTTTTGCCACGTTCTGAAAAGTCGGCAATAACTACTTTTGCTCCCTCTTCTACAAATAAACGTACAGTTGCTTCACCAATTCCGCTTGCTCCACCTGTTACAATTGCTACTTTGTCCTTTAATTTCATCTTAAGCCACTCCATTCTGTTTATGATTTCCTAATTATTTTCACTATTACTTATCTCGCTGTTGCTCCACCATCAATAACGAATTCCGCACCTGTTGAATAGGCAGAGTCATCAGATGCTAAAAACAATACTGTGTTAGCTACATCTTTTACAGATCCAAGATGACCGAGTGGAAAGATACTTTTTCCTAATTCTTCTTTAGAGCTACCAGTTACTTCGGAAGCATAGTCTGCCATTCCAGTATCAATGTATCCTGGGTGAATTGAATTAACTCTAACACCATATGGAGCATATTCCATTGCAGCATCTTTTGTCATAATACGTACGGCACCTTTGCTAGCACCATATAGAACATGTCCAGGGGAACCCATTAATCCTGCGATAGAGGATGCATTAATAACAGAGCCTTTATTTTGTTTCGCCATTAATGGCATAATATGTTTCATTCCTAGAAATACACCTGTTACATTAATAGACATAAGACGGTTCCAATCAGCTAATTCAATTTCTGCTAGTGGTTTAATGATATAAATTCCAGCATTATTGAAAAGGACATCTACTTTCCCAAATACTTTCGTTGTTTCTTCAGCAACTTTTTTCCAATCCTCTTCATTACTTACATCATGCTGAATAAAGATCGCTTCTCCGCCATTTGCTTGAATATCTTTTGCTGCTTGGCTTCCAGATTCTTGGTTTATATCAGTAATAACAATTTTTGCTCCTTCCTTAGCAAATAGTAAAGCGGTTTCTTTTCCGATACCTGTACCTCCACCTGTAATAATAGCTACTTTATTTTCAAGTCTCATGATGATCACGAACCTTTCTTAATAGATATTTATTAGTAATTTTTATGATCTGAACCTTCTCTATGGTTTGTGATGAAAAGATTGATTAACTTGTCACAATTTAATCTTACTACTTTCATTTTGAAATACTATCCTATAAAATGCTGTATAATATGTAGAAGATATCCCTCCATTTATAGGGAGGTGTTTTGAAGAATCTTTTTAAGTACTTTATTGGTGGAATATGTGTAAGGAGAATTTATTTCTTATGACCCAATCTGTTCATCCATATGAAGAAATCACATTTGAACAATTTATTTTGTTTATTAAGAACCATCATCAGCAGTTAGAAGAAAATATAAGTATTTATATAAATCAAGAGTCATCTCTATCTGATCAGGATCGGAAAATGATAGGAGCTTTATTGGATTCGTTTTTGCAATTTTTCATCTATATAAACCTTGAAGAGATAGAGGATAGTTATGAGAATCACTTAATTAATTGGCTTCAGTCGCAATTATCGCTTTTAAATATAAAAAATTTTAATATATTTCGATTAATTTTTGAAAAAGCACTCATTACATTAATGATTCAAATTAAGTATAATCGAAGCACTTCAATCCTTTTGTTTTTAATATCCATTTATACACATCTTATTCACAGCTATAACGAATGGGTAAATGAAGATATGTCTAATTTGCATTCGAAATTATCTCAAGACAATAAAGTTCTTCAACAGCTCCAAGCATTGGATCGATTAAATAAACTTTTGATACGTTCATCAGGAGCTCAAGATTTTGCCCATATTTTAAAAAAATGCGAAGAATATTTTCAATTTAAACGATGCGTATTTTACGCATATATTCCATGGTCGAATCAATTTTATGGAGTAATCGGTGCGGAACTGCCGAAGGTTCAAAGCATGAAAGGCCAGCTAAGTTCGAGGCAAACAATGATTTTTAATGCACAAAAGGCAATATTTTTAAAAAATCCGAAAGGGTTTGTTAAGGAGGAGCATATAGAGCTATTTAATCTCTCATCCGTTATTTTTGTTCCAATTGTGTATATGCAGCAAGTTTTTGGGTGGCTTACCTTTGATCAGCTTGGGGAGGAATTCGATTGTTCAAAGGAGGAGCTGGACTTAATTGAAGAAGTAGGGAATCGGCTTGGATTATACCTATCAAGAAACGGAGAAAAAGCAATAGAAACACCTAACCTTCATTTAACTGAAAGAGAAAGCATGATTTTAGATTTGCTTGCTGAAGGCTATGACAATAAAAAGATGGGTGAATTATTGTATTTAAGCGAACACACAGTAAGAGATTATGTGAGTAGTTTAATGACGAAATTGAAAGCAAAGAATCGTACTCAGGTTGTTGCCTCTGCCTTTCGCATCGGATTATTAAAATAAAAAGGAAAAGGGGTGTCCGTTTCACAACAATCCCTTTTCCTTTATGTTATAAAGCAACTAGTTTGCTTTTTTTAATTGCTTACTTCTTAATTGCCCACAAGCTGCATCAATATCAGCACCATGCTCTTGACGAACAACACAATTGATTCCATTTTTTTTCAATGTATCATAGAAAGTCATAATTGACTCTTGTGCACTTCGTTTGTACTGAATGTGCTCACTTACTGGATTATACGGTATTAAGTTTACATAGGCTAAATGACGTTTATTTTGAAGAAGCTTAGCTAATTGCAACGCTTCTTCCTTATGATCATTGACATCATTTAACAGAATATATTCAAATGTAATTCGACGATTTGTTTTTTCTAAATAGTAATCAATGGCTGGCATTAGTTTTTCTAACGGATAAGCACGATTGATTTTCATAATTTGAGTACGAAGCTCATTATTCGGTGCATGTAAGGAAATAGCTAAATTCACTTGTAGATCTAGATCTGCAAATTCATAGATTTTTGGAGCAAGACCACTAGTTGAAACGGTAATATGTCTTGCGCCGATTGCTAGTCCTTTAGGTGAATTGATATTTTTTAGGAACGTCACTAGGTTTGTAAAGTTATCAAATGGTTCACCGATTCCCATCACAACTACATGACTAACACGTTCATCTTTTCCAGCCTCGTCTAAATGAAACTGAACATTCATGATTTGTTCAACGATTTCTCCGCTAACTAAATCACGATTCTTCCGTAAAATCCCACTAGCACAGAAAGAGCAACCAATATTACATCCTACTTGAGTTGTTACACAAACAGAAAGACCATATTTTTGTCTCATCAAAACTGTTTCAATTAGATTTCCATCAGGCAATTTAAAAAGGAATTTAACTGTACCATCCTTCGATTCCTGCTTGATTTCCAATTTCAATGTATGGATATCAAAATGTTCTTCTAATAATTGAAGACATTCTTTATTGATATTGCTCATTTCTGAAAAGCTTTTTATTCGTTTTCTATATAGCCATTCCCACACTTGCTGTGCACGAAATTTCTTTTGTCCGTGTTCCAAAAGCCACTCTGTCAATTGATCTATTGTTAATCCATAAATGGATTGTTTACTCATTCGATACCCTCTTTTCAAAGCTAGACTTAATCACATAAATTTTATTTTACATGAAATCATAAAGATTTTCTATCCTATACTGTAAATACCTTATTATACCTCTATTAATAAGCTTTAGCAAAAGACAGAGTAGCTAATCATTGATGGATAGGGGATTAATTTTCTTTCTTTGCTAATTGAGTAATGTAATCAAAAAATGCCTCACGCTTTACATCATAAACGACATGAACTGGTCGACCCTCTTCTGATTCTTCTGTACGACCTTGACTAGGCCCTTCTGTATGAACAATGCTGTTTAATGTTTTCACCTTTACTAGATCTTTATTGCCAACAAATGCAGTTGTAAGCACATCCCAAAGGTAGTAGGTTGAGTTTGTTGCAAAATGAACAAGAGGTGGAACCATAGCATAGCATTGACCGATAAAATCAACTCCAAGATGTTTACGTTCGATAGCCCAACGATTACGCACATCAACAGTAAGTGGAACTTGATTCGTGCTTTCTAGTGCTACTAAATCAATTTCTATGCTGCTTCTCCAAACACGTTCAGCTGCTTCAGGATCCCAAAACACATTCCACTCTGCTGTACCATCATGCTCTGGTTCTGCTACATTTCCAGCTTCGCGAAAGGTTCCTCCCATCCATACTAGTCTTTCGATTTTTTCTTCAATATCAGGTGCATCATCTAAAGCGCGGGCAAGATCAGTAAGTGGACCCGTGAATAATAAAGTTGTTTTTTCATCGCATTCACGAATGGCATCAATCATATGTAAATGGGCAGGTTTTTCTGCGACAGGTGTCTCAATTTTTCCTGCTTCATTTAAAATAGGCAGTGCATCAACAAAAAATGCATGTAAGCGCCAATCCTTTGGAAAAGGATTTTTTCCACGAGAATTCGATTCTGCAACATCAAGACCGCCATTTCCAAAGCGATCAATAATTTTACGACTTGCAAATACTGCAGGTTCTAAATAACAATCTGCTGGTATAACAGAAACACCAGTCAATTCAACATTATCCATTTTTAATAACAAAAATAATGATACAAGATCATCAACGCCACCATCATGGTTAAAATAGACTTTCTTTGTCATCATTCCTCATCCTTTTCCAACGTAATTCGTTTAATAGTGTATACATGCTAGAATTCCTCTTTATTTTAACATCCAAGTAAACATTGTCTACCTAATAAAAATTATCTTAAAATATTTAATTTTCTATTACTGGGAATATTTTAACATTGAAAATACTAGTTGTATCATTAAAAATATTAGTATATTATAATAATCATTCCTAGCAAAAAACTTAATTTAATATCCTTGTATAATATCAGTTAAAGATGGCCTGATAGTTTCTACCTGGCAGCCGCTTAATAATGCCGGACTACAAGGAAGTATGAAAAAAAGTTGTATACTTTATTCTCTTATGGATTATATCAACCCTTATTTTTTCATGCTTTCTGTCCTGTGGCTGAAGGTATGAATGAATAAGGGTTTTTTATTTGGGAAAGGATGTTTTCTTAATGGTTCCTAAATAAGGAAAAAAACCGTTTAAGTTGGAATATCAAAAAGAATAATAGTAAGAAAAGAACCTCGAGTAAAATGACTTCAGGAGTGGATGAAATGTTCTTTTTATTAAATATACTTGGGATTTTAGTTGTTAGTGGACTTATCTTTCTTTGTTCTCCTGACAAACGAAAAATCAGATGGAGATCAATTGTTAGTTTATTTATTGTAGAAATACTTATTACTTGGTTCATGCTAACAACAACGGTAGGTACATGGGTAATCAACAAAATTGCATCCTTCTTTACATGGCTAGTATCATGTGCAAATGCAGGGATTTCCTTTGCTTTTCCTTCTGTTATGGCGAATGAAACTGTTGATTTTTTCTTTAGTGCATTAATGCCAATTATTTTTATCGTTACTTTTTTTGATATATTATCTTATTTTGGAATTATGACTTGGATTATTGATAAGGTTGGCTGGCTTATTTCAAAAATCTCTGGCTTACCAAAGTTAGAAAGCTTCTTTTCCATCCAAATGATGTTTCTAGGGAATACGGAAGCTCTTGCGGTTATTCGAGATCAACTTTTAGTTCTTAAAGGCAAACGACTTTTGACCTTTGGGATTATGAGTATGAGCAGTATCAGTGGTTCAATTATTGGAGCTTATCTAACAATGGTTCCAGCAGAATATGTATTTGCTGCCATTCCATTGAACTGTTTAAATGCCCTTTTATTGGCAAGTATTTTAAATCCAGTGAGGATAAATAAAGAAGAGGATATTGTTTACGTTCCTCCTAAAGAAGAGAGAAAAGATTTCTTTTCTACCATTTCAAACAGCATGCTCATTGGAATGAAAATGGTAATTGTTATTGTGGCGATGGTAATAGGTTATGTCGCTTTGACTACGTGCCTCAATGGTATACTTGGGTTCTTTATACACGGTTTAACCATTCAAAAAATCTTTGGATATATCTTTAGCCCGTTTGCATTTTTGCTTGGACTTGGCAGTCATGATGCGATGTATGTTGCGTCATTAATGGGAATTAAAATTTCAACAAACGAATTCGTTGCAATGATGGACTTAAAAACGCATCTTAAAGATATGCAGCCACATACAATTGCTGTTGCAGTTACTTTTTTAACTTCATTTGCAAACTTTAGTACTGTCGGCATGATTTATGGTACATTTAGCTCCGTTTTAGGTGAAGAGAAATCGGGAATTATCGGGAAAAATGTTTGGAAGCTACTAGTTAGTGGAATGGCTGTATCGTTATTAAGTGCAATGATTGTCGGATTGTTTGTTTGGTAAAATAATATTTGCAACAAGGGATGTCCTATAGTCGGGATATCTCTTGTTGTTTTTTATTGACCCTCAGCAGAGAGGGTATGCCAAATAGTAGAAGCGAAGTTCGCTATTTTAGAGAAAATATCAAAGTGGAAATTTGAACCAAAAATTTCCTAGTACGTCGATGGTCAAGGCGCTTGGGCTTTTCTTATCATCTTTCTAATAGATTTACGATAAATCTTGTTAACACTTTCACAATCTAATCGATCAAATCCCTCACTAATCTTCTATATAGGAATTAAAGAATGAATCTCTATATTTCATATTATATAATAGAAAAAAGATATATATTTTGATCTAATAATAAAAACTAGTGAAAGGAGTCTATATGAAAAATTTTATTGCCATTGATTTTGAAACAGCTAATCGCAATCGATATAGTGTTTGCTCGGTAGGAATGGTGTTTGTAGAAGATAATAAAATAGTTGATTCCGTTTACTCATTAATTGATCCTGAAGAGCCTTTTGATCGAATGAATATTTCTGTTCATGGGATTCGAATGTCAGATGTTGAAGGTGCCCCAACTTTTCAGTCATTCTATGAGTCAATTCAACATCGTTTAAAGGATCAAATGATCATTGCACATAATTTGGCATTTGATGGGTATGTGCTAAGGGATAGCCTTAACCGATATAATGTTATACCAGTACATAGTAAATTGCTTTGCAGTTATCAGCTTTCGAGGAGATTGATAACAGGTAAATCAAGTTATTCGCTGCAATCCGTTTGCGATCACTATGGAATTGATATTATCAACCATCACCATGCTTTAAGTGATGCACAAGCATGTGCAGAAATTATGCTTAAGCTTTCAAATGAGTTTGACCTATATGATTTAGACTCTATTTTTGCAAAAACAAATATTAAAGCAGGTGAAATTGCACCAGGTTATTATCGTTCATCATTAGTCTCTGCAAGTAAAAAACGAAAACGTGGTGTATCATAGTTTCAATTAAAGAATATTTAGGTAGCATCTATCCTCTAAAATATTTTTATTTAAAAGAAACGAGAAAAAGTTCATCTTTACAAGAAAATAAATCTTCAATTTATAAGTTAAGCAGTGCACCGAAAGATTCAGCCTCTCTATGATATAATTCAAAATAATAGGAAGTTTTTTCTTGAAAGGAGAATCTAATAAAATGGAACAAACAAGTTTTATCGGGTACGTAGGAACTTATACAAAGGGTGAAAGTGAAGGGATTTATTCATTTACTCTGGATACAAAAGAAGCCAAGATTAAAGCTGTTCATCCTGTAGCTAAATTAGACAATCCTACCTATTTAAATATTAGCAGTGATAATCAATACTTGTATTCTGTTGCCAAAGACGGCGAGCAAGGTGGAGTTGCTTCATTTATAGTGGATCAGACAACAGGAGAGTTAAAAGAGTTAAATAAGCAATTATTAGATGGCGCACCTCCTTGTCATGTCAGTGTTGATCATAATAATCATACCGTTGTAACAGCAAATTATCATAAAGGTACAGTTGAAGCCTATTTAATCAATAAGGATGGAAGTTTAAATTCTGCTGCTTCGATTATTCAGCATGAAGGTTCCGGTCCAAATAAAGAAAGGCAAGAAAAGCCCCATGTTCATTTTGCTGGTTTTACACCAGATGAAAAGTATGTAACAGTTGTCGATTTAGGTATTGATCAATTAATTTCGTACGAAGTAAATAATGGTCAATTAAAGAATGTTAATAGTTTAGCTGTTCGCCCTGGAAGTGGGCCAAGGCATTTAGCCTTCCATCCTAATGGAGGATATGCTTATCTCATGACTGAAATGGGTTCGGAGGTTGTAGCTTTGAAGTACAATCACGAGGATGGGAGCTTTAAAGAGCTGCAATACATTTCTACCATTCCTAAAGCTTTTACTGAAAACAGTCAAGGTAGTGCTATTCATATTTCTTCTGACGGTCGTTTTGTATATGCGGCAAATCGAGGTCATAATAGCATTGCTGTATTTAGCGTTAATAAGGAAACTGGCGAACTTGCATTTGTGGAGCATACTCCAACAGAAGGTGATTGGCCAAGGGATTTTGTATTAGATCCTACAGAAAACTTCCTAATAGCGTCGAATCAAAACTCCAGCAATCTAGTATTATTTAAACGTGATTCAATTACAGGGAAGTTGACACTCATCCATTCCGATATAGTAGTTCCTGATCCCGTTTGTGTGAAATTTTTGTATAGCTAGGTTATTTGTATGTGCTGTCCGAAAAGCATTTGACACTTTGCTTTTCGGACAGCACTATTTATTTTTCATTATCCTTATTTTATCTTGCTTTGGGGTAACTCCTACATGTTTTTTAAACACCTTTATAAAATAACTTAATTAGTATGATCGTTTTTCTAAAATGATTAGGGAAATAATAGTCATTTGTGAATTTTTTGATATATATGAAAAATGTCATAGGTATTAATCCTCTATTCCATTCCTTTACAATTTTGGTATAAAAAAATAAGGTATTATTGGGAGAGTATTACAGTAATATCGATAATATTACTTAGGATGAAAAGAGGGGGAACGAGGATGACAATAAAGAAAAGGTCTTTTATTGCTATCTTATTGGTTTGCAGCTTAGTATTTGGAGCCATTGGTGCTGGAGCTGCTAGTAAGCTGAAGAAGATTACAGCTTATCAAAATTCAGCCGTTAAAGTAACAGTGGATGGAAAAAATTTCGCAATTAAAGATGGAAAAGGGAAGGCTGTTAATCCAATTCAATACAATGGAACGACATATGTTCCTGTTAACTCAGTTGCTACAGCCTTGAAAAAACCTATTTCTTATGATAGCAAAAAATCAACGTTTAAAATTGGTAAGCCACCAGTTAGCAATAAGGGTATTCTTACATTAGCTAGCAATTTTAATGAAACAAAAGCGAAAAAAGATTTAAGAGCTCAAGCAATCCAGCTAATTAAAATCTATGCTGATGAGATTGTTACAGGGAAAACTACAAAATTTAATAGTTATATAGATAAGTCTTTGTATGAAGTTAAGGATTCCATTTTTACAAGAAAATATGCGAAAGATAAGTACAAAGCAAAATTAACTTCAGTTAGAAAAGCTAATAATGCAGACAAACGAAAGAAATATTCAAGTGCATTAAAAAAGGTAAATACTTCAAACATTAAAATGTCTTATTCATATAAAGGTGGAGCAAGCGCAACCTTCGATTACAGTTTCTATCCAGAAGGCTGGACAGCAACAAGTGGTGTATATGTAAGTTTAGGGTTTACAAGATTGAAAAACGGAAAATATGTATTACAGAGTGTTAATATCAATTAAAAAAAAATGCAGGCGCCTTTAGGCCCCTGCATTTTTTTGAATCAACAGCACCTATTAACTTTTCCACTTTCATACCGATCCTTTAAAGCAAATAAATAGTACTCCTTTTCAGTCATAATCGGCTTATTTGGGTGTTTTCTTTTATGATGCTCCACATAAATTTGATAATTAGGCAAACCCATAATGATTTTTATATTACAGCTAGTTTTTTTTAACAGATCATAGATTTTTTTCAACGAGGTCACCTGCCTATAGGAATATTCGGGTATTTTGATTGAATAAATGGAGACTCATGTAATACTGCCTTTTGCTTTTTAATTAAAATGTTGTACCAAACTCTAAAAGATGCAAAAACCATTAAAAGCACAATAGCAATAAAAATAATTGTTAATATTGCATCCAATCTGTCATTGAATACTATTTGTTCCATCACCTTCATATCTGTTGCAGGAGCGATTACTTTTCCAGCATCAATTCCGTCCTGGTAAATTTTTGCGTGTGCAAAAAATCCAATCGCAGGTACTTTTGAAAATAGCTTCATAAATGCGGCTACTAGTGTCGTAACAGTTAAGAAAACATAAGGGATCAATGTTACCCATGCATAGCGAGCTTTTCCCATTTTAATAATAATAGTTGTTGCAACAGCTAAAGCAATCGCAGCTAACATTTGATTAGAGATTCCAAATAATGCCCATAGAGAATTGATTCCTCCGAAGGGGTCAATGGCTCCTTGGTAGGTGATGTATGCCCAACCAAGCGAAATAAGCGCTGATGCGATGATATTAGCTACAAGATTATTGGTTTTTGCAAATGGTTTATAAATATTTCCTACTAAATCCTGCAGCATAAATCTTCCAATACGCGTTCCAGCGTCAATTGTCGTTAAGATAAAAAGGGCTTCAAATAGAATGGCAAAGTGATACCAAAATGCCTTTGCCCCTGCAAGAAATCCAGAAAAGATCTCTGCCATTGCAATAGCGAATGTTGGAGCGCCACCAGTCCGTGACATTATGGTAGCTTCACCAATCTCTTTCGCAGCGTTAGTAATATCGTTTGCTGTCACCTGGAATCCCCAATTCGATATAACGGATGCTGCACTTGCGGCATCTGTTCCAATTACAGCTGCTGGTGCGTTCATAGCAAAGTAAAGTCCTGGATGAAGGGAGCAGGCACCAATTAATGCCATAATAGCCACTCCAGATTCCATAAGCATCCCGCCATAACCAATGAATCGTGCATGACTCTCCTTTTCAATCATTTTAGGAGTTGTACCAGAGGATACAAGGGCATGAAATCCAGATACTGCTCCGCATGCTATCGTTATAAATAAAAACGGAAATAGATTTCCTGCAAATACTGGACCTGATCCATCAATAAATCGACTGATTTTTGGCATGTGTAGATCTGGCAAGACAATTAAGATGCCTGCTGCTAATAGGAAGATGACGCCGACTTTTAAAAATGAGCTTAAGTAGTCACGAGGTGCAAGTAATAGCCAGACAGGTAAAATAGAGGCAATAAATCCATAAATGCCGATCATAATTGCAAGTTGGCCAGCTGTAAAAGTAAACATTTTCGCTAACTCAGGATTTTCAGCTACATATTGGCCTCCCCAAAGGGCGAACATTAATAAAACTAAGCCAATAATGGATCCTTCTAATACTTTTCCTGGGCGAATAAAACGCATATAAACTCCCATGAAAAAGGCTATTGGAATCGTTGCTGCAATGGTGAATACTCCCCATGGAGAGCCAGCGAGCGCTTTCACGACAACGAGAGCGAGGACTGCTAATAATATAATCATAATTGCTAGAATTCCTACCGAGGCAATGATTCCTCCAAACGGTCCTACCTCTTCCTTTGCCATTTGCCCAAGTGATTTTCCATTTCTACGCATAGATCCGATTAAAATGATGGCATCTTGAACTGCACCTGCAAGGACAACGCCAATAATAATCCAAAGTGCTCCAGGAAGATAGCCCATTTGTGCCGCTAATATAGGACCGACAAGTGGGCCTGCTCCAGCAATAGCCGCGAAATGATGACCAAATAATACCCACTTATTTGTTGGAACAAAATCCTTTCCATCATCATTGACTTCTGCAGGTGTAGCACGTTGATCATTCAGCTTGAACATTTTATAAGCGATAAACTTACTATAAAAACGATAGGCTACTGCATATGTACAAATGGCAGCAATAACTAACCATGCAGCAGATATAGTTTCTCCATTTGCAAGACCTAGGAAAGCAAAAGCGATGGCACCTAAGATAGATATAATCGTCCAAATTAATATCGAAAGCAATTTCCTATTCAATTTATGTAGTCCCCTTTCACGTTATTAGAATCTAATAAACCTCACTCACTCCTTTGATATATTTTTGAATATTTGTAATTCACTGAAAATGATATCTAAGAGAATCTTTTGGATCAATGAGTCATACGTCATAAATTACGATTTACTTTTGCTACGATTTTCATATCTTACTATTAAATTAAATAGTATAAAAGCACTTCATAAGGGATTTATAGATATCGACTTTTGCCTTGAGGCAAAAATATTTACAATAGCAAAAACAGGTGTTAATATAAATTTATTAAAATCAATTCGGATTATAATAATTATAAAATTGCCTTAAGGAAAATAATTTAAATAGATACAAATGTTTAAGGGGTGGTAAATATGACTATGCATGCAAAACAAACTAATGGGGAACAAGGTTGGCTAAAACGGAGTTCAAATATAAGCTTAGAAGAAGTAAATAGCTCAGTGAAAATTCCTAGAAAGGCAGGATTTTGGAGGAAGTTTTTAGCTTTTGCAGGGCCAGGCTCATTGGTCGCAGTTGGGTATGTGGATCCAGGAAACTGGGCAACCTCGATAGCAGGTGGGGCAAGATTTGGTTATACTCTTTTATTTGTTATATTAATATCAAATTTAATAGCTATGTTGTTACAGGGATTGTCAGCAAAACTGGGGATTGTAACAGGACGTGATTTAGCACAAGCTACAAGGGATGCAACAGGTAAGAAAACCGCAATCTTTTTGTGGGTTTTAACAGAATTAGCAATTATTGCAACAGATTTAGCTGAGGTAATCGGCTCGGCAATTGCCTTAAATTTGTTATTCGGAATTCCATTATTAATGGGGATATTAATTACTACGCTAGATGTTCTATTGCTCTTACTTTTACAGAAAAAAGGATTCAGGATAATTGAATCAATTATTATTGTGTTAATGACAACTATATTTGTTGTATTTGCTTTTGAAGTCATTATTTCAAAGCCAGAGGTTTCATCCTTATTTAATGGATATATTCCAAAGGCGGAAATTGTTACTAATCCTGAAATGCTGTTTATTTCTTTAGGAATTCTTGGTGCTACGGTTATGCCGCATAATTTATACTTACATTCTTCAATAGTACAAACAAGAAAGTTTGATAGAAATAGAAAAGGGAAGAAGGAAGCAATTAAGTTTTCCATTTTGGATTCTACTATATCATTAACAGTTGCTTTTTTAATTAACTCTGGAATATTAATATTAGGTGCAGCTGCGTTCCATGGAACTGGGTTAGATGTTTCTGAAATTGAGGGAGCATATAAATTACTAAGTCCAACATTAGGAGTTGGAATTGCTAGTACTTTATTTGCAGTCGCATTACTTGCCTCAGGTCAAAATTCAACCATTACTGGTACTTTAACTGGACAAATTGTTATGGAGGGCTTCGTGAATTTAAGAATATCACCTTGGCTTCGTCGACTTATTACACGATTAATCGCTGTTGTTCCTGCATTTATTGTTACATGGATTGCTGGTGCAAAAGGAACGGGTGAGTTACTTTTATGGAGTCAAGTAGTGCTAAGTCTTCAACTTCCATTTGCAGTGATTCCATTAGTAATGTTTACAAGCAGTAAAAAGAAAATGGGTGAATTTGCAAATCGAATGTGGATAAAGGTACTTGCATGGTTCTGTACAGCGATTATTTTAGCATTAAATATTTTTTTAGTTGGATATATCATCATTACTGGTCATGATCTTGGGTAATGAAATTACTAAGAAAGTATGAAAAGTTTAAAAGAGGTAGTCCTTCGAATTGATTGAATAATAAGGACTGCTTCTTTTTTCATGTTTATTAAAGGATTTTTCCTCCTGTATATAGAATATTATAAATATTTTATTAAGTATGATTGGATAAAAAGGGGTACAACTGGATGGAAATACAATTTGAAAGAATGCTGCTCCAAGTTTTAATGATGCTTTTTCCTTTTGTGCTATATTTAGTCCTTGTAAATGAAAAAATAAGTAATAAGAGAAGTAAGGTTATTTTTGGAATCACTTGTGTTATTACTACAGTTTTATCTTTAACCTTTGCAGTACATATAGAAGAAAGAATTCTTGATTTAAGATTAATTCCAATATATTTAGCTTTTATGTATGGTGGTAATATTACAGGAATTATCATTGCAATATTTTACATCATTTTACGTCTATTTGTAGGGGGCTCTGGAATGCCACCAGCCGTTTTTGCTGTTCCGATAACAGGCATTATTTTATATGGTAAGCAAAAACTCTTTTTTTCCTGGAAATTGAAAAGGAAGCTAATTACTTCAACCATTTTTTTATCAGCTGCTTTGATCTTACATTATTCAATTGGTGTGTTCATATTAGGTGTAAAAGTGACTTCTGATTATTTAATAATGTTCAGTTTATTTATTTTAGCAAATGCTATTGTCACATGGCTTTTAATTTATTTAATCGAATCACAGCTAGAGAAAATGACATTACATAAGGAAATACAAAATGCTGAAAAATTTAATGTAATTGGTCAGCTTGCTGCAAGTGTCGCTCATGAAATTCGTAATCCAATGACAAGTATTAGAGGATTTATGCAAATCTTACAGTCTTCTAATCGAATAACCTCTTCGGAGAAAGAGTATGTGAAAATTTGTATTGAAGAAGTGGATCGTGCTAATTCAATTATTGCCGATTATTTAGCACTTGGAAAAAACCAACCAAATGGAAAAAGCAAGCTTGATATTGTTCGTGAAATTAAGACTGCTTTACGATCTTTATCTTCTTTTGCCACTCTTAATAATGTTCAGTTGAATTTTCCACATAAACTTCCAATATATTTAGTTGGAAATGGTAGTAGAATACAGCAATTATTTATTAATCTTATTAAAAATGGAATTGAAGCTTCGTGTGGAAAAGGAACGATAGATATTGAGATTTCAACAGATGATAAAAATGTATACATTTCCATATCAGATGATGGAGAAGGAATGAGCAAAGAAACGGCCGATAATTTTGGGCTTCCATTTTATTCAACAAAAGAAAAAGGAACAGGATTAGGCTTGATGGTCTCGAGACAAATCATTGACGAGATGGGCGGAAGTATTAAAGTAAATAGTACAAAAGGAATTGGAACAGTTTTATATTTAACTTTCCCACGAGCCAAAAAATCAAAAGAGGAGTAAAGGATTTATATATTTAGTTATTCGGAGATTAAAAAGCCATTTTTAAATAGGGCTTTTTTTTCATTTAATAGGTACAAAAATAGGAAAAAAGATTTTAAAGCCGTAAAATAGTTAATACTAATGAATTATTTTTAGAAAATTTAGTTAATTATCATCGTTTTTCAGCTATAATAAAAGAGCAAGGAATGTTAGTAAATCTATCAATGAAAGGGGAAAGACAATGGAAAAAAAGTTAATTCCTTATAAGGTGATAGAAGTAGTGAATACTGTTGAAGAGAACATTCCAGCTGGTATTGAATTAATTCATGCAAAGGAAGCATGGGAACAGGCAAGTTATGGAGAAGGAGTTATCATTGCCGTTATTGATACGGGCATTGATAAATCACATCCGGATTTAAAGGATCAAATTATTGATGGAAAAGATTTTACGAACACTGGTGACTATCAGGATGATAATGGCCATGGGACACATGTAAGTGGAACGATTCTAGCAAGTCTCAATGATTATGGAGTCGTAGGTGTAGCACCTCGTGCAAAAGTATTGGCGTTAAAGGCGCTTGATGAAAATGGACAAGGTGATGTCAAATGGATTAATACTGCGATAGATTATGCAATTAATTGGGAAGGTCCTAGTGGAGAGAAGGTTTCAGTAATTTCAATGTCACTAGGTGGACCTGAAGAGGAAGAAGAACATCAATTAATTAAAAAGGCAGTTCAAAATAATATTTTAGTTGTTTGTGCCGCTGGTAATAGTGGAGATGGGCGTGATGATACAGATGAATTGGATTATCCAGGAGCCTATCCTGAAGTTGTTGAGGTAGGGGCAGTTGATCTAGAAAAAAATTTAGCGGATTTTTCAAATACGAATGATGAAATTGATATAGTTGCTCCAGGAGTTGAAATTCTTTCAACTTATCTTGGTGGGAAGTTTGCTAAATTGAGTGGTACTTCTATGGCAACACCTCATGTAAGTGGTGCAGCAGCATTAATAAAAATTATTGCTGAAAAAGAGTTTGGTCGTATACTAACTGAAGCTGAATTATATGCACAATTATGTATGAAGACAGAGGATTTAGGAATTAGCAAAAAAGCGCAGGGAAATGGCCTTTTAGATCTATCTTCTACACAAAAAAGCGGAGAGAGAGAAATTAAGATTACGGTTGAATCAAAAAGTCTTCAGCTTCCAGCACAAACGGTTTCAGTGTATTTTTAATAAAGTAAGATCATGTTTTAAAGCAGGAGCCATTTATGGATTCCTGCTTTTTTCAATAATTAATATTCAATTGGATATGGGATGAATCGAAGCATTTTTAATTTATATATAAATTTTAACAGCAATTAAAGCAAGTTATATTCTAATTTTTAATTGAATATTAATGGTAATATATGTTGAAACTATAGACTCTTAATTTCAAAGTATGAATAAAGACCCTAACTATTTTTATAATAAGGCGTACAAAAGAACCATTTTTAGAAACAAAATGAATAATAGATTAAATATTCAGTTTATTAATGCTATTATTATCTCTAATAAGGGAGGGATGGTTGAATGGGGAAAAAATATATGAAACGATGTCTGATTGTACTTTTGGTTTTTGTCTTTGCTAGTTTGCCTTATAAAACGAATAAAGAAACATTAGTAAAAGCTACAGATGAATATGCAGAATTAGGTCATCAAATTAATGAAATTCTTAATGATCAAAGGTTAAATGGTTCAGTAGCAGGTATTAGTTTACGTTCCGCTGATAGTGGGGAAATTTTATATGAGCATTTTGGCGATGTTCGTTTGAGACCTGCATCAAATATGAAGCTTTTAACCGCGGCTGCAGCTTTAGAAACACTTGGTGAAAACTATCGTTTCACTACTGAAGTATTAACCGATGGAAAAGTGAATGGACATAATCTAAAAGGGAATCTCTATTTAAAAGGAAAAGGAGATCCGACTCTTTTAAAAGAAGACTTTGATCAAATTGCAAATGGATTAAAGGAGAAAGGGATTAAAAAAATTAACGGAAATCTCGTTGGTGATGATACATGGTATGACAATGTACGTCTATCTCAGGATCTAATTTGGACAGATGAAACGGAATATTATGGTGCACAAGTATCTGCTCTAACATTATCACCGAATACAGATTATGATACGGGTACTGTCATAGTCGAAGTGAGTCCTGCATCAAAGGTTGGTAAGCCCGCCGAGTGGAAGCTTACTCCACAAACGAATTATGTAAATATTATTAATAACGCGGTAACCGTTGCTAAAGACGGGAAACAAAAGATTACTATTCAAAGGCAGCATGGAACAAATACGATTATAGTAGAAGGAACCATCCCTGTTGGAGGTGGTTCCTCAAAGGAATGGATGTCTGTTTGGGAGCCAACAGGATATGTATTGGATGTGTTTAAGCAATCGTTAAAGGAAAAGGGAATACAATATACAGGTAAAGTTCAAATGGCAAAAACACCTGAAAAAGCAATGTTATTATTAGAAAAAAAATCTATGTCATTAAAAGAAATATTGATCCCTTTTATGAAATTGAGTAACAACGGACATGCGGAAATGTTAACAAAAGAAATGGGAAGGGTAGTTTATGGAGAAGGAAGCTGGGATAAAGGGTTAGAGGTAATTAATAATACGATCGCTAAACTAGGTGTTAATACGAAAACACTTCAACTACAGGATGGCTCAGGAATGTCTCATCTGACCTTGATTCCTGCTAATGAACTTTCACAACTTCTATTCGATGCTCAGAATAAAAGTTGGTTCAAAAGCTATTTAACATCCTTACCGGTTGCTGGTGATAGTGAAAGATTTGTTGGTGGAACTTTAAGGAATCGTATGAAAGTGCCACCTGCAAAAGGAAATGTCATCGCAAAAACAGGCTCTTTAACGGGTGTAAGCACGTTATCAGGTTATGTGACAACGAAAGATGGAGAGAGAATTATCTTTTCAATACTAAATAATAATTTTGTTGCATCAGGGATTACCTCTATTGAAGACCAAATTGCTACAGCGATAGCAAATTATGAAATAAATAAGTAGTAAGTAAAAAAGCTCTTTTTGTCATTTTGAAAAGAGCTTTTTCTATGATTCAGCAGCGTTTTGCTTTTTTCTTTTATTTTTAATAAAAGCTATGATTAATAATAAAATTGGGATGATTACTTGTAATGGGATATGTAAATACATGGGGATGAAGTCTAATCCTTCTTTAATATGTTCAGGGAAATTACTTGCTATTAACATAGAAAGAATTAAAATCACAATTCCTGTTGGAAAAATTAATTGATTATGAGTGTTTATTTTAAATAGATCTGCAATACCTATTACACCGATATAAAAAAAAACACTTATTTTAAAGAATCCACCAATAATAACTGCAAGCATAAAGAAAACATCCAAACGCTCCAAAAAATTGGCTACTTCAATCTTTTGGATTGTTGAAAGCAATGGAAAAGGAGAGCGAGACAATAAATCTACTCCAAGAACAGATACATTCACAGCCATCGTTAATGACAAATTAATTCCGGTTAATACTAAGGCGGCTATTCCAATCTTTTTCGCCTTGGAAGAATCATTTAAATAAGGAAGAATCATTAAAAAAGCAATGGATTCACCAAACGGGAAATAAATGGTTTGAGTAAAAGCAACATGAAGAACGTTATTTATTCCATTTTCAAGTATTGGCTTTAAGTGTTTTAAATCAATTAATCCAGAAACGATGACAAGAATAAATCCCGAAATAGCCATTATGTAAAGAAAGATAAAATATATTTCTCCTGTTCTTGCTAATACTTCGATTCCTTTGTTAATTGCATACATAACAATCAATATCATAATCGTGTTAATAATAAAAATGGGAGTATTAGGATAAGCAAATGTTAATAACAATTCACCGAAATCACGTAGCACTCTTGCATCAAAATAGAAAAAATAGACCAAATAAATAAATGCTAGTAGTTTGCCGAAAAATGAGCCAATTAATTGTTGTACATAAGAAGTAAAGAGAAGGTCTGGGAAAAATTTGTAGAGTTGATGATATATATAAAATAGAAATAACCCACCAAGCATTCCAGTAATAATAGCAAGCCATGTATCTTGCTTTGCATTCGTTCCCAATCCAATCACTAATGCACTTCCATGCTCAAATAAGATCATTAATACAAATAATTGGTAGGCGCTTATTTTTGCTTTTTCCATATAGAAATCACCTCCTGTATTCTAGTAGTAGGAAAATTAATGATTATATTTTCATATGGATAAAAATTAGAGAAATCATTCTTTCGATAAATTATTTTATATCTGAAAGATAAGGGTCGTTACGTATCCCAGTACGACGTATGAATACTTTAACTTTTACGTCAACAGTAAGTTCTGGAAAACCATGATTATTCCAATCGTGATTCATTTTTTTCCAATACTTAGGAAAAGTTTGGTGAATGACATCACCAAATCCGAACACATCTGTTTTTTTATTCTGAACAATCTTAATTGTGTTGGAAATATCATGATGTATTTTCTTTTGAATCGCTTTTTCTAAAAGATGTATATTTTTAGGATCTTTTAAATTTATAGGGATATCTGCTTCACCAATATCCCCTTCCGCTTCAATTAAAACTGTTATGATGGGTCTTCCTTTTTTAAATTTGGAATGTACATTAGTTTTGCTCCGAACGACTTGATAATTAATAGAATTTTTCTTCCCCTTCCAATTAATACTTATAGATGTCTTTTTTATTTTATCTAAAATCCAAATAATTCCTTTGGCTGTTTGTCCATATTCGATCCCCTGTAATTTCCCATCCTTAAAAAGGGCGAGTCCATTTGCTTGTAATCGCGCCGCGGCTTCTGTTGTCTGAGTATTTTCCTGTCCTTTTCCCTTATTTAGGTCTCCTTTAACTGTAAAGGTACTTATAATAGGCTCTTTTCCATCGCTTACTAGATTTGCAATTACAGTGTCTACATCAACGTCTATATTTTCTCCTAGCTGACGTTCTGTAAATTTTAATGCTTTAGTAATTTTATTTGCAGGTAGTTTATCAATAGGAGTAAGCATTTTTAACATGTCTTCAGCTGAATTGTTTTCAGAAATGACAATGGTTGCTGTCGTACGGAATTGAGGGTCACGCTCTAGTGCATCAAAGATTGGATATATTCCCTCATTAGCTAACTCCTTCCCAATTACAACAAGGTTGGCATGAGCGTAATAGACCATACGAGAGATTTCCTTGGACGCATTTCTTGCTGCATCTGTAATATTTTTTCCACTGGTACTATAGACCGTAACAGGTATACCACCGCTACCTCCTCCACCACCACTTTGTTCAGCTGCAACATTGCCGGGGTTAATGATCTGAAAGGTTAGTAAATATCTTCCGTGTTCTGTTTTATCTATGCCAATAGCATTTACAATGGACAGATCAGTCAATTCTTTTTTATCCCAGCATCCAGAAAGTAAAGCACAAATTCCAATAATTAATAAAATAAGAAACTGCTGTTTCATTCATGTTCACCTGTTTCATTCTTATTATTACTTTGCTTACTTGGTGGATGTGGCTTTTGATTTTTTCCTGCTCGTATAATATTTTTTTGATTAATTAATCTTGGTCTTTCTTTAAACGCCCAAATAGGCATTCGGATAATTGTATCATCAGCATTATTTGGTATGAATGGAGCTAATGGAGACATATAAGGAACACCAAACGATCGTAAACTACATAGATGAATGGTCATTGCCAAAACAGCCATAATTAGTCCATAAAAACCTAATGTTGCAGCAAAAAACATAAATAAGAAACGAATTAAACGAGCGGCAATCGCCATGGAAAATGATGGTGTAGCAAAATTGGCTATTGCTGTAATTGAAACGATAATAACCATTGCCGGTGATACGATCCCAGCTTGAACAGCTGCTTGACCAATAACAAGTGCTCCTACAATAGAAACGGTCTGTCCAATTGCTTTTGGAAGTCGTACTCCAGCTTCTCGCAAAATTTCAAAAATAACTTCCATAATAACCGCTTCTACAAATGCTGGGAATGGAACCGATTCTCTCTGGGCTGCTACTGTAATAACAAGAAGGGTTGGAATCATTTCTTGGTGAAAAGTAGTTGCAGCAATATAAAAGGAAGGTGCAATAATTGAGAGAAAAAAGGCTATAACCCTTAAAATACGAATACCAGTACTTATATCAAATCTTGAATAGTAATCGTCGGCTGCTTGAAAAAATTCAACGAACAAAGCAGGGGCTGTTAATATAAATGGAGTACCATTCACTAAAATGGCAATTCTTCCTTCTAAGAGATTGGCAGACACTACATCAGGTCTTTCCGTATGATAAAGGGTAGGAAAGGAAGTATAGGTTTGATCTTCAATAAGCTGTTCAATATAACCTGATTCCAAAATACTATCAATATCGATTCTTTGTAATCGTCTTCGAACTTCTTGAACGATATCATCATTAGCAATTCCATTAATGTACATGATGGCAACATCCGTTTGTGTTACCTTCCCGATGTTAAAGGTTTCTAGCCATAGATTTGGATTTTTTATTCGCTTTCGGATTAATGCCGTATTGGTTCTAAGGGTTTCTGTAAACCCTTCACGTGCTCCACGAATAGTTGTTTCTGTACCAGGCTCAGAGATTTGTCGCTTTTCCCCTCCCTCAGTACTCACGCTCAAAGCCTCAAAGGATCCATTCATAAGGATTATTGTTTCACCAGATAATAAGGATAAAAATAAATCATTCCAATTATGAATGGATTTGATTCCTCCAATTGCAATCATTTTTTCCTTTATGACATGAAGTGCATGTTCAAAGGAAACGAAAGGTTTACTTATATCTTCATTAATAATCCCCTCTAGTAAAAAGTCGTTAATCGTTTTATCATCAACAAGTCCATCAGTATAAATGACGGCAATTCGCAGGTTGGGACTAATATCTAATTTGCGGATGATGATATCTGTACTATTTCCAGTCAATTTGATGATGTTCTTTACATTTTCATCTAAATTATTTCCAAGAAGTTCTTTATTTGAACTTGTAGTTGCTTGTCCACTTTTATCTTTTCCTATTTTGGCATTACGTTTCTTTTGATTTTTACCATACAAATTCCACCAATAGGGCATAGTATTCCCTCAATTTCATTTTTTTGTGTGTTTATCACAAATTTTTCTCCATTGGCAGGTAAATTATGCAGAATTAAGCTACATAAATGAAAATAGAGAGAATACTATTTATGTACTCCATTAAAGAAGGGAAAATAAAAGTGAAAGTATTAAGTATTAGTACCGGATTATTAATCGTATTATTTGCTTTTTCAATATGTATCGATATTTTCATGGGGGATACATTACTAAACGCAATCAATAATGCATTAAATTCATTTAGTGTAATGGATCCTATTGAAATTCTTATTTTAAGCTTTTTCACTCTTCTTCTTTTTATTAAAACTTTTGCTTCCTATTATCGGAATATGCAAAGAAAAAGGGCTTCAAAATCAAATAAGTAATCACTGCTTTGATATAATAAAAGGAAAGGAGGGCATAAATATGAATCAAATCATTGAAACGATATTAAATCATCGCTCAATCCGAAAATATGAGGATAAGCCATTAACGGATGAACAAATTGAAGTGATTGTTAGAAGCGCACAAGCTGCCGCGACTTCAAGCTATGTACAAGCATATACAATAATCGGAATAAAGGATAAAGAAAAGAAGAAAAAGCTTGCTGAGTTAGCAGGTAATCAACCCTACGTTGAAAAAAATGGCCATCTTCTTATTTTTTGTGCTGATTTACATCGACATCAGTTAGTAGCAGAAATGGAAAATGTTGATGTTTCTCAAGCTTTAGAAACTACCGAATGTTTTATGATTGCTTTAATTGATGCAGCACTTGCCGCACAAAATGCAGCGTTGGCAGCAGAATCAATGGGACTTGGTATTTGTTACATAGGAGGGATCCGCAATAAATTAGTAGAAGTCTCAGAGCTTCTCCAAATACCTATACATGTAATTCCTTTATTTGGTATGACTATTGGCTATCCAGTACATAATTCTGATAAAAAACCTCGACTCCCATTTGAGCATGTTTATCATGAGGATACATATCAATCAAATTCTTCTACATTAAAAGCTCAGCTCGAAGAATATAATAAAACGATTAAACAATATTATGCAGAACGAACACACGGAAAAAGACAGGATACATGGACAAGTCAAATGGCAGATAAATTCTCAGAACCCAAACGCCTTTACATGAAAGACTACGTACAAAATCAAGGCTTCAATAAAAAGTAACACAAGGTGTCAGGCACCTTAAATGGACAAATGACCAATTTTTCCGTCTGGAATGGACAGGTATGGAAGGGATTATTTGATGGTGTCTGGCTACAATGAATGGTAATGGACAGGTCAAGGGAGTGATATTCGAGCAAATGATAGAGGTTGAGTTTATAAATATTAGTAAAACATTTAAGAATCAGAATAAAGTTGTTCATGTGTTAAAAGGGATTAGTGCAAAGGTGCCAAAAGGTTCCATTGTAACGATCATCGGACCATCAGGGTCAGGGAAAAGCACCATATTATCTTTATGCAACCTACTAAGGACTCCTGATGAAGGGGAAATTCTTATTCGAGGAAAAGAAGTTCGGGAATGGGATATTCAAGAGTTAAGAAGAAATGTGGGGATTGCTTTCCAATCTGGACCGATGATCCATGGAACAGCATTAGATAATTTAACGCTTCCTGCAAGATTACAAGGCAAGGAATTAGAGGATCCAAAAAAATATATGGATTTTGTCGGGTTACAAGAAGAATTACTAACCAGGGAGGCTAAAGAGCTTTCAGGTGGACAGCGTCAAAGATTATCTCTAGCAAGAACTCTAGTTAACGAACCTGTTGTTTTATTACTAGATGAGGTCACATCGGCACTGGACAGTATTTCTACACATGAAGTGGAGAAACTTATTTTGCGTATCAATCGTGAACAAGGGACAACTATTCTTTGGGTTACACATGATCTTTCTCAAGCTGAGCGCGTCGGAAATTATACATGGCTTGTAATGGATGGAACGCTTATTGAAGAAGCTCCAACCAACTTATTTTTTTCTAATCCTCGAGAAGAAAAGACAAAGAACTTTTTAGACTTAAAGAGGGAATATGTATGAATTTACTTGCGATACTACTCAGTTTTGGCTTTGTAATCATTGCACTTTTTCTATCTACTGCATTTAAATTAGGACTTGGTCGTGACTTAATAATTACAAGTATTCGGGCAACAATCCAATTATTGATTGTCGGATATATTTTAAAAATGGTATTTGGTTTCCAACACCTTTTTGTTACGATATTAATGCTATTATTGATGATTGTTGTAGCTTCTAAAAATGCAGCGGTTCGTGGTAAAGGGCTGCCATTCATTTTTATAAAAATTTTCTTGACTATAGCAATAGTTGAAGTCATTACTCAAGGATTTTTATTAGGATTACATATTATACCGTTTGCTCCTCAATATGTAATCTCCATTAGTGGCATGGTTATTGGAAATTCAATGGTTATTGCTAGCCTCTTTCTAAATCGTTTAAAGGGTGAGCTAGATATGAGAAAAGATGAAGTTTATCTAGTCCTTTCATTAGGAGGAAGCCTAAAGCAATCAATCTTTCCAATCTTAAAACAGTCCATACGTTCAAGTCTAATTCCAACCATTGAGAGTCAAAAAACAATTGGTCTTGTCCAGCTTCCTGGTATGATGACCGGACAAATAATAGCTGGTGCTGATCCAATCCAAGCAGTACGTTTTCAACTTCTAATTGTTTTTATGATTATGTCTGCAGCCTCCTTAACAGCCATTATTTTAGGTTTTTTAATTTATCCTGGACTATTTAATAAGAACCAGCAGCTAGATATTCAGGCGTGGAATTAGTTCTCACGCCTGTTATTGTTATCATTTAGATTATGTGAAATAGAGGAAAAGAAAGATAAAGGTTAATTTTTTGAAGGCTAATTACTTGAATTTTGAAGTTTTGAAAGGCGCTCTAATCCAATTTGAACGGCTAAGCAATCATCTAAATACCCAAAAGGAAAAACATAATCAGGAATAATATCTGTTGATAAAATGAAATATAAAAGAACACTTCCGAGAATTTTATGCTTTTCGGTTGAATTATTTTCTTCAATAAAACTTTTATACATTTTGTTCAGTTCATGGATAAAAGGCCCGGTCCCCCTTACTTGTTCAACTTTTTTCTCATACTCCTCAAAAATTTTTTGCTCGCCTTCTTTTGTCAATGAGAATTGTTCATACTTATCTAATTCTAAATAAATTTGATCCATGTTAAATGGATGATCTAAAAAATTTGAAGAAATAAGTATCTCCTGAATGGAATCGATTGAGACAAATATATCAGACATTGTGTTAACTTCATTTAATTCAACGTCATACCCAGCAGCCTGAAGTAATTTTACGACTGGCACTTCTAAATGTTGGGCGAACAGCTGCAAATGAGAAGGCTTTGCTTGTTGTTTATGATTGACGATTCGTGAAATTGTTGCAGTATTTATTCCTGTTAGACTACTAAGCCTTCGCATAGATAGCGAACGTTCTTTTAATAATGATTTTATTAGCATTCCGAGGTTTTGATCCTCAGCCCTATTGTTTGACATCTCCTTTCGCTCCTTTACGGAATATATATTATTGTTGATCCTTATGACAGGCAATTTCATTAACAAAATTAATAAGAGATTTTATTTAAATTTATTGTTTTTATATATTACGACAAACTTTTGGCCAGTATGCTTAGTGAAAAGAATAAATACTTTTTGTCTCGTATTTGTATGGGTGTAGTTAAAACAGTTCTATTGTTTCAATAACTGTGGCATTCACTTGTAAACTTTATCCAATGTAAAATTAATTAAATGAATGAAAAACTGTAAAATATATTGCTAAATCAAAAAACAAGAATGTATGAATCGTTCCAAAAATAATTGCACGCTTCGTATCTTTATTCATCTATTTTCACCTCCTAATGAAACACTTCCCAGGAATTTTTTTAATAGTATATTAGAATCCTTAAAGACTGTGTCTGTTTTGTTAATGAAAATTGAAAAATAATTAACAGTAATTTGATAATAATGAAATAAAGTGTTGATAAAAAATCAATAAAGATTGATGATTGCATATTTAGAGAGAGTGACGCTAAATGGATTGGATCCACTAAGTTGTAGAATATTAGCTTTTTTTTATTTAGTGTTTTCGATAAATGGAATTTTTTTAGTTTTTATTGTGGGGTATTCTTTAAAGTGGGTAATGAACGATGGATTTCTAAGTTATAAGTATATTAATGTTTAAATGGTCTTATATATTAAAATAAAGAACTTTTTCAGAAATAAGAACATACAAATGCGTTGAGGAGATGTCAACACTACTGTATGTTCTTTTATAAAAGTTGCTACCTATGTAGGATGCTTTAAATATTATTTGGAGGTTTGCTTCTCACTTGATATAAGATAAACGAAAATATAAAGAAAGGAGAGGGAATGATGTCTGGTGCGATAAATAATAATCTGGGTTTACTGTTAAAACAATTATTAAATGAACGGTCAATTTCAATGAGAAAACTTAGTGAGCTCACTGAAATCGATACAGCTACAATCTCACGGATTATTAACGGTAAAAGTAAAGCAAATCCTGACTATTTACAAAAATTTGCTGACATTCTTGATGTTCCTATTACAGACTTATTTATAGCTGCTGGCTACCCTATAGAACCTGAGTGGGAAAAGCCGCAAACAGATATACAAATCTCTTTTAACAGCATTCAAAATTTCCTTGAGTCTGCAAATTTATATGATAAAACATTTACTTTTGCAAGTGTAGAACAGCAATTATCCAAGTATGAGCAATATGCACAAACGGAGGAGGGGAAGGATACAATTCTGAAAAGCTTTGGAGAAAAGCTTCAGAAGGTAGGTAGCATAGGTCCATTCATTAATCAACTGAAAGATATGTATGAAAAATACCGCTTAAAAAAGGGGAAGTCAAGTGAGCTTACCTTAATGGGGAGCGCATTAATCTATTTTATTTTACCAGTAGATATTATACCGGATTACATCTTTCCGATTGGTTATTTGGATGATGCGATTGCTGTACAAATAGTAGTGAATTTATTATCAATGAAAAAGAGAGAACATGAAACGTCTTGATTTTTGTTTCCGCCCTAAATTTTACCTTTTAAAAATTACATCTAAGTGTTGAGGTTTTCTCAACAGTTTTTGAAATAGACACGCACCGTCATTCATTGTGAACAATATAATGTAAAAAAATGAAACGGAATAAATAATACAATCAGTTACATGTTGACTTGATTATGAAATTTATACCGTTAAAAAAAATAAGGAGTGTGTCTATATGTCTTGGTTAATCATCTTAGCATTTGCTGTTTCATCAAGTATTGATAATTTAGGAGTAGGAATTTCATATGGTATAAGAAAGATAAGAATTGGTTTAGGTGCAAATTTATTAATTGCGGTAATCTGTTTTCTAATGAGTGCAGCGGGAATTACATTTGGACTTTGGCTCTCAAAGGTTCTTCCAGGAATGTTTCCAGTCATTATTGGAGCGTTTTTATTGATTATTATTGGTATTCGAATAATGTTATTAGCGGTTCCACGCAAAAATGCAGCTTCTAATGTGAAAAACGATTATGATCAACCATTAAATAGTATTGAAGAAATTCTGAAAAATCCTGAGCTTGCCGATAAGGACAAATCTGGAGATATTAGTTGGTGGGAGGCTATAGTTTTAGGAGTGGCATTATCGGCAAATGCGCTGACTAATGGATTAGGAGCAGGCTTGCTCGGTTTTTCAGCACTTGCTATTTCCTTGACAGCTGCTATTGGAAGTTTTATCAGTGTTTGGGCTGGGGTTAAATTAGGAGCTAAATTAGCAGACGTTCGAATTGGCAAATTTACACTAGGGCAATTTGGGACATTATTGAGTGGGGCAATTATTTTAGTCATTGCTATCAACTCCTTCTTCTAGTTTCCATTTAAACATCTAAGCTCCTTTTTTCTAAAAAAATATAAGAATAGCCCCCCTCTTCCTATGAAAAGGGGGGGGGCTGTTTTTATATTAAGATTAGAAAGTACAAATTTTTTAAGAGTATAAGTCATGAAAAACGTCTGCTGTGTTTGGCGCAAACAGCCGTCGATTTGGGTACTTCAGGAATCATCCCTACGGTAAATCAATATCGATTGACCGTTTAGGTCACCCTGCGTTTCCTTTATCTCAATCTACGTCCTTATAAGAAAAATTTTACTGCCATTTCCCAATCCATACGCCGCTGAGGAAGCTGTTTATGCTTTTCTTATAAAATATCTTCAATTCTCGAAAGGGTTTCTTCGGAAAGTCTGACACCAGATGCTTTTACGTTTTCTTCTAGCTGTTCAGGACGGCTAGCACCAACTAGTGCACTTGAGACATTATTTTGACGTAGGATCCATGCAAGAGACAACTGAATTAATGAAATATTATTATCCGTGGCTATCTCTGTTAATCTTTCGACTCTTTCTAAGTTTTCATCATTTAGTAATCCAAATAAGGTGTTCAGGTTTTTTTGCGATGCACGACTTCCTCGAGGAATGGCGCTTCCCTTTTTATATTTTCCAGTTAAAACACCTTGTGCAAGAGGGGAGAATACAACCTGGCCGATACCATGCTTTTCGGAAACTGGTATTATCTCTTTTTCAATATATCTTTGTAGCATACTATATTGTGGCTGATTAACAACGATCCGATCAAGAAGCTTTTTATCTGCAATATGAACAGCTTCACTTATTTGTTCTGCGGTCCACTCACTTACCCCAATATAGAGAACCTTGCCTTGTCGAATTAAATCATCAAGTGCACGTAATGTTTCATCTAATGGGGTCTCGGGATCAAAGCGGTGACAATAATAAATATCTACATAGTCAGTACCAAGGCGCTTTAAGCTTGCATGACATTGTTCCATCACATGCTTTCTTGAAAGTCCTTTATCATTAGGGCCATCTCCCATTGGCCAAAAGACTTTTGTTGCAAGGACATATGAATCCCTTTGATATTTTTTTAGAGCCTTCCCAACAACAATTTCCGCTTCTCCACTCTCGTAAACATTTGCTGTATCAAAAAAATTAATTCCAAGATCATAAGCTTTGTCTATCGATGCAGTTGCTTTATTCTCTTCTACATATCCTCCATATGTTAGCCAGCTGCCAAGACTAATTTCACTAACCTTTAATCCTGTTTTACCTAGTCTGCGATACTCCATTAATTCCCCTCCTAGAAATTTGATGGACCATTGTTTATTTCATACAAGTAAATTATGCCTTTTTTGCAAGGGATATAACTAAACAAATCCATTTTTGAAAGTTTTGATGTTATCTAAATATTTTTAATATTTTTATGATTTTTAAGAAGTGTTTAGTATTATAGATATTGGAATAAATGTAAATAGTGGAAAGGGTCAACTTAGAATAATTATTCCTACTAAAAAATAAGGAGGATAATTTTCTATGTCAAATTATGAAAAAATTAAAGTAGGTCTATTTGGTATCATTCTAGTTATCGTCATTACATTTCTTTTCAATTTTTTAGATGTATACAAGCAATCAATTAATAATAAGAATAGTTCTCATGAGGAATCGATAGAATTTCTTAATGAAAAATTTGAAAAAAATATTGAAAAAAGTAGCACAAATACAATAATAGGAACGGAAAAAGAAGTGTCATATACACTGACAAAGATGGATAATGAAATTTACTTGATTAAGCTAAATGGACCCAAAAAAACAATAGTAATATATAGTACATCAAATTTGTCGGAAAAACCTAAAAAAATATATGAAGGTCAACTCGATTAAATGAATTTAAAAAATTCGATAAGACTTAGGTAATAAGGTGTGAAAATTATGAATATTTAAAATAAAAGAGGAAGATAGTTGCATAGACAAATCTAAACGTGTTGATAGACTGTAGATAAGTCTGTTATTTATTGTTTATGGAAAATTTATATTTTTTTCATCAATAAATAATAGCCGAGATTGGAAAGCAGATTTTAAAAAAAGAGGTTGGAAGGGGAGAAGCAAATGAAGAAAAAATGGTTGATTACTTTAGTAGTTATACTGCTGTTTTCCTTTATTCTTCCAAATGATTCAAATGCAGCTTCTAAAGGGAAACAAGAAAGTTCAGCGAAGAAATGGGCACAAAGCATATTGAAAAGGATGTCAATTGAAGAAAAAGTGGGCCAGTTGTTTATTGTTCATGCCTATGGAAAAACACCTATTGATCCAGAGTATAAAGATATAAATATAAAAAATAAACGAGGTGGAGCTAGCTTTAAAGAAATTATTGAAAAATACCATATTGGAGGGGTCATTTATTTTAATTGGTCTGATAATATCGGAACGCCAGTTAATCCAAACCAAGTGCAATCCTTGTCGAATGGATTACAGCAAATCGCGTTAGAGCAAAAATCAAAAATTCCTTTATTTATTTCTGCGGATCAAGAAGGTGGAGTTGTGGCAAGGGTCACTGAGCCAGCAACTGTTTTTCCAGGTAACATGGCCTTAGGAGCAACTCGATCAACAGATTACGCTAGAAAGTCTGCAGAAATTATGGGTAAAGAACTAAAGGCATTAGGAATCAATATGGATTTTGCCCCTGACTTAGATGTAAATGTGAACCCAGAAAATCCTGTAATTGGTGTACGATCCTATTCTGAAAAGGCGAATATCGTATCATCATTAGGAAAAGCACAGGTAGCAGGTTTGCAAAAACAAAATGTAATTGCAACAGGAAAACACTTTCCAGGCCATGGTGATACGAATGTTGACTCTCATTATGGGCTGCCAATTGTAAACCATGATATTAAGACACTAATGCAAGTTGATTTAAAACCGTTTATAGATGCGATTCACTCGGGGATTGATGCAATTATGACAGCACATATTGTTGTACCTGCACTTGATTCATCAGGTTTACCAGCAACCTTATCAAAACCGATTATGACTGGTGTACTACGCAATCAACTACATTACGATGGCTTAATTATTACTGATAGTTTGGATATGTCAGGAGCAAATGTGCTTCCAGCTGAGCAAGTTCCAGTAGCAGCTTTTGAAGCTGGAGCAGATATTTTGCTCAATCCACCTGATGTTGAGCTAGCATACAATGCGATGCTAAAAGCAGTAAAAACAAAACAAATTAGCAAAAAGCGTTTAGATCAATCCGTTACAAGAATTCTTCTTGCTAAATATAAAAGAGGAATCGTCAAGCACCCGCTTACAAAGGAAAATATGCTTAAGAAAATAGGAGCTTCAAAGCACTTGAAAACAGCATCAGAAATTGCAGAAAAAAGCATCACATTAATTAAAAATGAACATCATGTACTTCCTCTTCAACAAAATCAAAATGTTTTTGTTACAGGTCCCATGACAGCAAATTCCGAAAGACTAGCAGCCTTGCTTGTGGAAAAGGAAATCAACACAACATCTTTAAGCACAAATACCACTCCTACTAATGAACAAATACAAACAGCTATCAGTCTTGCTAAGGAAGCTAATGTCATTATCGTTACATCATACAACGCAAATACAAATAGTGGACAGCAAGGATTGGTTAAAGCGTTAAAACAAACCGGTAAGCCAGTAGTAGTGGCTTCGATGCGAAATCCATATGATATTATCGCTTTTCCAGAGGTCGATGCCAATATATTAACCTATGGAAATCGTGATATTTCAACTAAGGCATTAGCAAAAGCATTAATAGGTGAAATCAATCCAAGTGGAAAACTTCCTGTCACAATTCCAGGTCTATTTCCGATAAATACTAGTCTTCATTATAATTAGGGAGAGATTTTTATGAATAAAAAAATTCTAAAAATCAGTTCTATCGCTTTATTAAGTACTACATTATTGTTTACGACCGATTCATCTGTAACAAAAGCTGAAAAAAAGAATATAGTACACACCAATTATACATGGGACCATCCAGGAATATCACTGCCAGTCTTATATAAAGGAACGCCTAAGGAAGCAGGCATGGATACATCTTCTTTAAAAGAAATTGACCAAGTCATTCAAAATGCAATTAATCAAAAGGTCATGCCTGGTGCGGTTACTTATGTTGCAAGAAAAGGAGTAATAGTGAAACAAGAAGCATATGGATATGCATATCGCTATACGGATGATCAATTTACAGAAGTAGATAATCCGATTTTAATGAAAAAAGATACAATTTTTGACATTGCTTCGATTAGTAAAATTTTCACTTCTATTGCTGCAATGCAGCTTTATGAAAAAGGGAAATTTAAATTAGATGATCCTGTAGCAAAATACATTCCAGAGTTTGCTGAAAACGGAAAGGAATCTGTTTCGATCCGTCAGCTTATGACACATACATCGGGCTTCGAATCAGGCATCCCCCTTTATAAAATGGGTACAACAAGAAAGGATAGATTGGAGATTGCCTTAAAGCATGAATTGAAAAATGCGCCGGGTACCACTTATACGTATAGCGATTTGAATATGATTACATTAGGTGTTTTAATTGAAAGATTAACAGGCCAAAGAGAGGATGAATACGTTAAGGAACAAATTACAAAGCCTTTAGGTATGAAGGATACTATGTATAATCCACCAGCCTCCTTAAAATCGCGAATTGCAGCAACAGAATATCAACCGTGGACGAATAGAGGACTTGTATGGGGGCAAGTACATGATGAAAACACGTGGGCACTTGATGGTGTAGCTGGTCATGCGGGGGTATTTTCTACAGCTTATGATTTGGCTATTCTTGGGCAAACCTTCTTAAATAATGGCAAATACGGAAAAACACGTATTTTAAAGGAATCGACGGTTAAATTGATGGAAAATAATATGAATCAAGCCTTTCCTGGTGATGATCATGGACTCGGCTTTGAATTGAATCAGGGCTGGTATATGGATAGTCTTGGGGATGGTAATACGATGGGGCATACAGGGTACACAGGAACGTCTTTAGTAATTAGTCCCAAAAATCAAACGATTGTCATATTATTAACCAATCGTGTTCATCCAAGTCGAAATACAGTCTCAACAAATCAAACGAGAAGATTAGTGGCACGGCAAGCTGGAGATGCCATTCCTGTAAAGATAAAAGGAAATCAACAAGCATGGTTTGCAGGATATGGTGATAATCAATCAGCGATTTTACAAGCAGAAGTCGATATTCAAAAGCCATCTACTCTTACATTCCAAACCTGGTATCGGATAGAGAAGGATGCCGATTATGGAAAAATCGCGATTTCAGATGACGGTGAATTCTGGACATTACTTGGAACAAAACGAACAGGATCAAGTGGCGATTGGAAAAAGGTATCATATAAGCTACCGATAGGAACGAAATATATTCGTTTTCAATATGACACAGATGCTTCAGTCAATGGAAGAGGCTGGTACGTCTTAGATCCGATCTTACAAACGAAAGGTAAAAAGACTATGCTTCATTTTACTCGTACGGATTGGCAGCTTCGTAATCGTTAAAGTGCAGACTATAAGGAGGGATATATAGATGAAAAAATGGTTAGTTACCGTTTTAATATTGATTTTATCCATCTCATTTTTCTCAGTAGACTTTGCACAATCATCCTCAAGTTCCACTAATCATGGAAAGGTGGAGTCTTTTCAACTAGGTGTCGAGGCGCTTTTAAAAGATCAGGTTCACTTATTAAAAGGAAAAAAGGTAGGACTTATTACTAATCCTACTGGAATAGATCAATCCTTTGAGAGTATTGTTGATTCTTTTTATGATCATAATGGGATTAATCTTGTTGCTTTATTTGGACTTGAACATGGGGTAAGAGGAAGTGAAGAAGCTGGAGCCTATGTTCCATTTTATATTGATGAAAAAACTGGACTTCCTGTTTATAGTTTATATGGAGAAACAAAAAAGCCAACCCCAGAGATGTTGAAGAATATTGATGTGCTTGTTTTTGATATTCAAGATGTTGGAGCGAGATTTTATACGTATATATACACAATGGCTTTTGCTATGGAAGCCGCTAAGGAAAATAATATCCCTTTTATAGTTCTTGATCGTCCCAATCCAATTAGTGGTGTAAAAGTGGAGGGGCCAATACTTGATACAAAGTATTCTTCATTCGTTGGTCTTTATCCAATCGCCTTGCAACATGGGATGACCGTAGGTGAGCTAGCCAATTTTTTCAATAAAGAATTTAATATTGGTGCGAAGTTAACTGTTGTAAAAATGAAAGGCTGGAAGCGGAACATGTATTATGATGAGACACCGCTTCAATGGATACTGCCATCACCCAATATGCCTACACTTGATACCGCTCTTGTATACCCAGGGGCCGCTCTAATTGAAGGTACAAATATTTCTGAAGGAAGAGGCACGACGAAGCCATTCGAACTGATCGGAGCTCCGTTCATTGATGGAGAAGAATTAGCACAAAAGCTTAACGAACTGAAACTACCTGGAGTAATGTTTAGAAGTGCATACTTTACACCTACTACATCGAAATTTAATGGACAGCTATCGGGAGGAATACAAATTCATATAACCAAACGGAAATCCTATCAATCTGTAAAAACAGGAATTGCTATTGTTAAAACCATTCATGATCTTTATCCAAAGCAATTTGCTTTCCGGGCGGAAGACAGTAAAGGTATTTCCTACTTTGATCAACTTATTGGAAATGGTTGGATAAGAAAAGCTATTAATGACGGTACTTCTTTTAGGGACATTGAGAAGAGATGGCAGTCAGAACTAAAAAAATTTGAAAAAAAGAGGAAGAAATATTTGCTCTATTAATGAGGGCTGATTTCACATCGTTTTTTGGCTGCTAGGTTATCTAGCAGCTGTTTTTATTAAAAATACATATATTTGGAAGTTTTTTTAGTGTAAAATAAATTTAGAATTTTCTTAAGAATGGAGTAGAGAAAATATAATCATGCTTACTAATCTTTTTTTCGTACGTCACGCCCATTCCGTGTATACCCCCGAGGAGTTAACGAGACCATTGTCTGAAAAAGGAGTTAAAGATTCAAATCTTGTTACAGATATATTGAAACACCAGAATATTGATCATGTGATATCCAGCCCTTATCAAAGGGCGATTCAAACAGTAGAAGGGGTAGCTAAAAGCAGAGGTAAGATAATTGAAACAATTGATGGATTTAAAGAGAGAATTTTATCTCAGTCACCAGTAGAGGATTTTCAATTGGCCGTAGAAAAAGTTTGGGAGGAGCCAACTTTTTCATGGGATGGTGGGGAGTCGAATGTAAATGCACAGGAAAGGGGAATCCATGCATTAAATAATCTATTAGCTAGATATGCTGGGAAAAACATTGTCATTGGTACACATGGAAACATTTTGACGTTAATGTTCAATTACTATGATAAACAATATAATTATGAATTTTGGAAAAGGCTTGAGATGCCTGATATTTATCAGGCTACTTTTTGGGATAAAAGCTTTGTGAATGTCCGTAAATTATGGAAAAGGGTAGGGAGATACAATGAATAAAGAGGAAATTATTTTAAAGGTAATAAACGAAAAATATCCAGTTCAAATACATAAAGTAAAATGCATAACGAATGAAATGTATCGATGCTTTAGCAGGGAAACGGATTATTATGCAAGAATTACAAATTATAAGACCTATGAGGAGCAGCTTCAAGAGGTGAAATGGACGAATTATTTATATAATCATGGGGTTGGAGCACCTATGGCGATTCTATCAATTGAAGGAAATATCGTTGAAACTGGGATGTTTCCAGAAACGAAACGAATCGTATTATTTAAAGCGGCCCCTGGAGTGCATTTGCCTCTCTCAGAATGGGACCCGCAAGTTTTCAAGAAATTGGGGCAGGAAATTGGCCTCATGCACCGGATCACTAAGGATTATCAACAGGAAGAATCAACAGATCGATTAAAAGATTGGTTTGAAAATGAAGAATATCAGTTTTTGAAGTATATTCCTGAGGGAGAAACAACTATAAGAAAAATTGGTCGGGACATTTTTAATCAAGTACAGGCAATACCTAAAACCAACAATACATATGGTTTGCTTCATGCGGATATTTGGTTGGAGAATGTATTAGTAAAGGATCATTCGAAAATTACGCTAATTGATTTTCAAGATTGTGAGAAGCATTATTATTTATATGATTTAATCGTCCCTATTTATTCAGCATTAGAATTCTCGTTTTCTGGGAACGGAAATATTAAAGAGTATGCTCAAGCAATCACGGAATCCATATTTGAAGGCTATTCAATGGAACAGAATATCCCTTCTGAGATGTTGAAGCATTTTCCTTTACTTTTTAAGCTGAAAGAAATATTTGAATATCAATTAATGCATATGTACTGGGATAAAGAAAACTTAAGTGAAGAACAAATACGTATTCTTAATCATTACAGAATCCGTTTAGAGAACGATTTTACTGTGTTAAATTCGATTAATTTACATTCATTTTTTTAACCCATTATAGGGAAATAGACGTTTTTTCCGGCATTTGGAGACTGTCTATTTCTTTTTAATATTATTTAATTATTATATTGGCATCCGGTAAACGATAAACCAATAATAATTCATCAGGAAAAATTAATAACCTATTCACATCTATGATATATTAAATGAATGAGTAGAAACAGTATTAGAGAGGAATAGAATATGTGTTTAGGAGAAGCGTTTTTCGCATTGAAACAGAAGGAATTAGGTGTGTCATTAAATGAAATACAAAAGAAAGCAGTTCTCCATACGGATGGCCCATTATTGCTTTTAGCTACTCCAGGATCAGGAAAGACAACTACGATTATTATGCGAATAGGCTATTTAATAAAGGAAAAGGGAATTAATCCTTTTAGAATTAAAGCAGTCACTTTTAGTAAAGCAGCTGCAAAGGATATGGACGAGCGTTTTCATAAGTTTTTTCCTAGCCTTCCATCTATTGATTTTTCTACCATTCATAGTTTGGCGTTTACTATTGTTCGAGAATATTTTCGAAGGAATCGAGTAGCTTATACCCTTATTGAAGGGGCTAGACCAACCAACAAAAGTTATCTACCTCTAAATAAGAAGCTTCTCCTTAGAGAAATATATATAAGAATTGTAGGAGAAATCATTACGGATGATCAGTTAGATGAACTGATGACATATATTAGCTTAATTAAAAATAAATTAATTCCTAAACAAAAATGGTCATCCATTTCCTGCACTGTTCCAAGTGCAGAGCAAATATTAATTGAATATGAGAACTTCAAGCAAAAAGGTGCTGATCAATTATTAGTAGATTATGATGATATGCTAACAATCGCTAATGATGCCTTAAATAATGATAAGGAACTCTTATTCAAATTCCAACAACAATATGATTATTTTTTAACTGATGAGAGTCAAGATACATCAATGGTGCAGCATGCGATTATTGAGAAGCTAGTAGATAAACACAGAAACATTTGTGTTGTTGCGGATGATGATCAGTCGATTTATACATGGAGAGCAGCT
The DNA here is from genome assembly GCA_018333075.1 of Heyndrickxia sporothermodurans. GTDB lineage: Bacteria > Bacillota > Bacilli > Bacillales > Bacillaceae_C > Heyndrickxia > Heyndrickxia sporothermodurans_A. The sequence goes on from BORH01000003.1 coordinate 100,243, forward strand.
GAACCGCAATATTTATTAAACTTTAAAAAGAATTATCCTGAAGCTGTGATTCTCAAAATGGAGCAAAATTATCGCTCTTCGAAAAACATTGTTGATGTAGCTAATCAATTTATTAAACAGAATAAGAATCGTTATGATAAAAATATGTTTACGGAAAATCCATTAATCAAGCCAATAATCATTAAGCAGCTTCCAAATGATAGACAGCAAACGACTTATTTGGTCAAAGAGATATTAAATGTAATAGATTATCGTGATGTTGCTGTTTTATACAGAAACAATTCTTTTTCGATAAGTTTAATTAATGAATTTGACCGTGCAGGAATTCCTTTTTATATTAAAGATACGGATTATCGATTTTTTTCACATTGGATCGTGGAAGATATACTAAATTTTATGAGAATGACCTTTAATGATAGGCGCGTAGACATTTTTGAAAAAATCCATATGAAATTTAATGGTTATGTAACGAAAAATCAAATGCTAGAGTTAAAGAAGATTAATAATAATCAATCTGTATTTGATAATCTTCTAAAATATGTACCATTAAAAAATTACCAAATAAAGCAATTACAAGCTTGCAAGGATATTTTGCATAAAATGAAAGGGATAGATCCACTTTCAGCGATTCAGATGATTCGAAAGAAATTAGGATATGATAAATCCTTAGAAAAAATGAGCGAAAGATTAGGCTTTAACTTAGATGGTCTATTAGATATTCTAACTCGATTGGAAGAGATTGCTGATACTTTAAATACGATGGAGGAATTTGCCCAACGGTTAAAACATTTAGAATCTGTCGTAAGAGAGTCAAAGTTCCAAAAGAACAAAAATGTCGTGACTTTATCTACTTTTCATAGTTCAAAAGGCTTGGAATTTAAACGTGTTTATATGATTGATTTGATAGATGGTACCATCCCTCTAAAAAACGAAATGAAGAGCTATAATGCAGGAGATAGAGGGGCAATGGAAGAGTCTGTCCGTCTTTTTTATGTTGGTATGACACGTGCGAAGGAGCATCTTGAGCTTCTAACGTATGAGGAGAAACATGGCAGTAAGGTAAAGGATTCTCCATTTGTAAGATATGTAGAACAAATAATCCATCCTTCTAGAAAAATAAACAGGTCTACATCAGAGCCAAATATCCATTATAGTCCAAATTCGATAAGAGTACGTTCAATGCTTACATTAAAAAGTAGAATAAAACATCGAGTATTTGGTGAGGGAGAAATTCTTCGAGTTGAAGATGATGAGATTGAAGTACAATTTCAAACAACAATCAAGAAACTTTCGATAACAACATGTATAGAGATGGGGCTGTTGGAACCAAGCAAATAATAAATGATAAATTAGGAGTAATTTAGCAATGAATCAAACCTATACGATAAAGGATAAAATTAAGCAAATTTTTGTTTTGTTAATTCCTATTTTAATTACACAATTAGGAATGTTTTCAATGGTTTTCTTTAATACAATCATGTCTGGAAAATACAATTCCTCTGATTTAGCAGGGGTTGCCATCGGTTCATCGATTTGGAATCCGATCTTTACAGGATTAAGCGGTATTCTTCTTGCTGTATCACCAATAGTTGCACAGCGCTTTGGGGAGAAGAAAACAAAGGAAGTATCTTCTATTGTTGTTAATGGAATATATCTGGCAATTATGATTACTTTAATCGTAATTCTTGCTGGATTGTTTTTACTTAATCCATTATTAAAAAGTATGGACCTTCCTTCAAGTGTTCAACAAACGGCACATGATTATTTAGTTGGACTAAGCTTCGGAATTCTACCACTATTTATTTTTAATGTGTTACGTTCTTTTATATATGCATTAGGAAAAACACGTATTGTTATGGTCATTATGATTTTATCCTTACCAGTCAATTTCTTTTTAAACTATGTGCTTATTTATGGAAATTGGGGCTTTCCAGAATTAGGAGGTTCCGGTGCTGGATATGCAACCTCCATTACTTATTGGTTAATTGCAGGAGTTACCGCTTATATTATTAAGGCAAATGATCCATTTGCGATGTACCGTGTCTTTTCAAGTTTTAAAGAGTTTTCCTTTGGAAAGTGCAAAGAGATATTAAAAATTGGTGTTCCAATGGGGCTGTCTACATTTTTCGAAACGAGTATGTTTGCTGTTGTTACGATATTAATTAGTAAGTTCAGTGTGACTACTGTTGCAGCATATCAATCAGCATTGAATATCGTATCATTTCTTTATATGGTACCAGTAAGTATTTCTCTAGCATTAACAGTATTAGTCGGATTTGAAGTAGGGGCCAAACGCTATAAAGATGCAAAAGAGTACAGTTGGCTTGGAATTTATCTTTCTATTTTCATCGCACTTGTTACCGGCTTACTTGTTGTTCTATTTCGCTATAAGGTCGCAGGCTTTTATTCTAATGAAGAAGCAGTTATCAATTTAACGGCTCACTTCTTAATCTACGCGCTATTTTTTCAAATATCTGATGCCATCCAAGCAACTGCACAAGCAGCATTAAGAGGATATAAAGATGTGAACCTTGCATTTATTACGACCCTTATCGCTTACTGGCTTATCTGTTTACCAGTTGGATATTTATTAGCTCATTATACTAGTTTAGGTGCTCCAGGCTATTGGATTGGTCTAACGGTGGGTCTACTTGCAGCTGGAGTCGGTTTAGCCATAAGGCTGATTTATATTCAAAAGCGAAAATTTGTAAGTACTGGTGAGGCAGTCAGGAAAGAAGCAATTAGTAATTAAATAGTCTATTTTCATCATCAAAAGAAAAAGCTTCTAATTGAAGGTAACTTCTTTAGGAGCTTTTATTTTTGGATATTTACCAGTTAATAAAAACACTTCATCGTTAAACCTCTCCACCTATTTTTTTCTTCCAATTAAAATGTCCTAAGCAATAACCAAACCATGAAAATAATAGTCCGCCAAGAAGACTAATATAAACATAAAAAATAGCGATTTCCCAATTTGAAGAAGTGATTAGATGTATTGTTTCAACGCTAAAGGTAGAAAAGGTAGTAAATGAGCCTATTAGCCCGGTTGTTAAAGCTGTAATGATAGGTGGATGCAGAAATTTTAAGCGAACTAGAAAGGTTGTAAACCAGCCTATTAGAAAGCACCCAATGATATTTGTAATGAAGGTAGCTAGGGGAAATCCATGGAGTATTTGATGGTTAAAGAGAAGACTGAAAAGAAAACGAAGTCCTGCTCCTACAATTCCTCCTATCCCGACTAGGAAATAAATCACTGTTTAATCACCTCAGTTTAATAGCTTATCCATTATGATCTTTTTTAGTAGTAAAGATTTTTTCGACATGAAACAAATGATGTCTCTTGTCAAACTTATATTAGAATATGGTCATTTGTTCCTGCTTTTAAAAGTTTTCTATTTTTGGTAGTTATCTATTACCCTTGAAGTTGCTTGAAAGATAGGATTGTCAAACTATTGATAATTGTTAGGTTACTATTATAATATAACTATTATCTATCGAAATATGACGAAGGTAATAATTACTATTTGTGAAAGGCTGGAGGGGAAAGTATGTTAAATATTATTTGGTTTTTGCTGCTTGCGATCGGAATCATTGTTGGTGCAGCAAATGGTAAAATGCAAGAGGTGACAGATGCTGCCATCAATTCAGCTGGAACAGCAGTCGAGCTTTCCATTGGTTTAATTGGAGTAATGGCATTATGGCTAGGGATTATGAAAATTTGTGAGGATAGTGGATTAGTAGGTCTCCTTTCAAAGGCAGTACGTCCAATTATGGTCCGCCTATTTCCGGATGTACCGAAGGATCATCCTGCCATGGGGGCAATGATGATGAATATTAGTGCGAATATCCTTGGATTAGGTAATGCAGCGACACCATTAGGAATTAAAGCAATGACAGAATTGGATAAGCTAAATCCGCATAAAGGGGTTGCATCAAATGCAATGGTTATGTTCTTAGCAATAAATACATCTTCTGTCACACTAATTTCAGCTACGACAATTGCTTTACGTGCATCTGCTGGTTCACATGATCCAACATCTATTATTGCACCTACTATTTTAGCAACGATTTTTTCAACGGTTGCTGGAATATCTGCAGTATTATTGTTGCAAAAATTACCAATGTTTTCTATACAGCGTGCAATAGAAAAAGCGAATAAGGAATCAAAGAAAACAAATGCATCTTTATAAATAGTTGTTTTCAAATTACAAAAGGCATTTAATAGAGACTAATAAAGTCTAAATCGTAAATCGGAGGAATATTATGTTTGCAGATATTATGAAAAATATATCGCTTTATGCGATTCCTTTCATGTTATTGGTTATCCCCTTGTATGGAATGATTCGTAAAGTAAAGGTATATGAGTCCTTTACAGAGGGCGCGAAAGAAGGCTTTACGACGGCTATAAAAATAATTCCTTACTTAGTGGCAATCCTTGTAGCCATTGGAGTTTTCCGTGCTTCCGGCGCATTAGATATGTTCACTGATTTGCTCGCACCAATCGGTTCATGGATTGGGATGCCAAAAGAGGTAATTCCGATGGCGTTGATGAGACCGCTATCTGGCGGAGGTTCACAAGGAATTATGGTTGATCTATTTAAATCATTTGGACCAGATTCAACGATAGGAAATATTGCATCCGTTATTTCAGGCTCAACAGAAACGACATTTTATGTTCTTGCAGTATATTTTGGAGCGATAGCAGTTAGAAATAGCCGTCATGCTTTAGCAGCAGGATTAATTGCTGATTTTGTTGGAATTGTAGCTTCGGTAATTATCGTTCATTTAATGATGTCATAAGGAAAAAATTAATCTATCGAAAGTGGGAGTGAGTTGCGGTGAAAAGGATTAAGGGTAAACGATTACAGTTGGGTGATACAATTGGTTTAATAGCTCCTTCAAGTCCAGCAAAGGCAGAAATCATTCCAGAAGCGATTCAAGCAGTTGAAGAGCTTGGTTTTCAAGTGAAGGTAGGTAACAGCTGTTATGCTGAATATGGAGGATATTTAGCAGGAACACCTGAACTACGGGCAACTGAGATTAATGAAATGTTCGCAAATCCTCAAATTGACGCTATTTTGTGTTTAAGAGGAGGATATGGGACACCACAATTGCTTCAATACATCGATTATCAATGCATTAAACAGAATCCAAAGTTATTCATTGGATATAGTGATATTACAGCATTACATACTGCAATTTTGCAAAATAGTGGATTAGCTACGATTCATGGTCCGATGGCCGCTTCTGATTTAGCGAGAGATTGTGAGAATTACACTCGTGAATCGTTATTACGTGTTTTAACCACATCTGGCCCTATAGGGAGTTTGCGAAATCCAGAAGGAACTGTGATTGAACAGCTTGTTCCTGGTGCTGCAGAAGGGGAAGTTGTTGGAGGAAATTTAGCACTTGTTTCTGCATTAATGGGAACACCCTATGAATTAAATACAAAGGGCAAGCTTTTATTTTTAGAAGATGTTGGGGAAGAGCCATTCAAGGTGGATCGAATGTTAACGCAACTTGCATTAGCTGGGAAAATTGAGGATGCTGCAGGAATCATCCTAGGTACTTTTACAGAAAGTGAATCTCCAAACTATTCACATGGATTCGATATGATTGATGTGTTTAAAAATATTATTGCACCCTATGGTAAACCGACAATTTACAATGTTCAAGCTGGTCATTGCGATATAAAAATGACTGTGCCATTTGGAGTAAAAGCAATGCTAGATGCAACAAATAAAGAATTAATAGTGAAAGAAAGTGTGGTTCAGTCATGATTGACAAAGAGTTATTATTACAAGACGCCAAAACAATTTTACCTTGGTTAACAGAGATTCGAAGAGATTTTCACTCCAATCCAGAGTTTGGAATGGAGGAATTTCGAACAAAGGATAAAATCTGTGAGTATTTAACGGAATTAGGTATTCCCTTTGAAGCGGGAATTGCCAACACTGGTGTTGTCGGGTTAATTCAGGGAGAGCAGGAAGGGAAAACGGTAGCGTTACGTGCAGATATGGATGCATTACCAATCTTTGAACAAAATGAGGTAACGTACAAGTCATTGATTGATGGGAAAATGCATGCTTGTGGACATGATGCCCATATGACGGTTTTATTAGGAGCCGCAAAGCTATTAAATCAAAATAAACATCTTATTAAAGGAAATGTTAAACTTTTGTTTCAACCTGCAGAAGAAACGGTTGGTGGAGCAAAGCCGATGATTGAGGAAGGTGCTCTTGAAAATCCTAAAGTAGATGCAATCTTTGGCCTGCATGTTGATCCAGATATTCCTGTAGGAAAAATAGGTGTAAAATATGGACAGATGAATGCTTCTTCAGATACGATTACGATTACGGTTAAAGGGAAGAATGCTCATGGTGCTTACGCATATATGGGAAAGGATGCTATTGTTATTTCGGCTCAGATTATTAGCGCCCTTCAACCAATTATTAGCCGTGGAGTAGATGCGCGTCAATCAGCAGTTTTATCAATTGGAGTGATTCATGGTGGTACACAGGGGAATATTGTTGCGGATGAAGTAACATTAGTAGGTACAGTTCGAACATTAACCCCAGAAGTAAGGAAGTCAGTACTAAAGAGCCTTGAGGAAACAGTAACGTATGTAGCAAGAGGAATGGGGGGAGATGCAGTTCTTTCAATTGAACCTGGTTATACATCCTTAATTAATGATGATGAGATGGTTCATATTGCAAAAAATAGTGGAGAACAGCTTCTCGGTAAGGATAATGTAAAAGTAATTGATGTACCTAGCCTTGGTGTTGAGGATTTTGCCTTTTTTGCTGAAGCGGTCCCTGCTGCGTTCTTCCGCTTAGGTGTAAGAAATGAAGAGAAAGGAATCATTCATGATGTCCATACACCATGGTTTAACCTAGACGAAAATAGTCTTCAAATTGGTGCTGCTATGCAAGTATATAACGTGTTAACATATTTGAATTCATAATATCTTAATCTACGATAATATAAGATTTTTTCTGAAACCTATCTAATTCGGATAGGTTTTTTTCTTTAAGAAGGTTATATCTGTATGATACAATAATATACAGAGTTTTCTATAAAATAAAAAAATAGGGAGAGGGTACGATGATTTCATTTTCAAAGCCAAATGTCGAACAATTTTTGAGAACATTTGCAATAGGAGATTTTGCGGTAAGTCCGGATGAAACACAGCTTGCTTTTAGTACGAATTTAAGTGGTAAATATAATTTATGGGCAATGAATCTCCCAAATACCTTTCCATATCCACTTACATTTATTGATCAAAGCTGTCAGGGCTTGTTATATGATAAACAAGGCCGTTTTATCATTGCTGGATTTGATCATAATGGAGATGAAAATACACAATTCTACGGAATTCCTTTACAGGGTGGAACGATGAAGGAAATTGTTTATCAAAAAGATACTCGTAATTTTCTTCCTATATTATCAGAGGATGGCAGTAAGCTTTATTACACTTCATCTAAAGACAATCCACAATTTTTAAATACGTATTGTTTAGATTTACTGTCAGGTCAAGAAACAATAGTTTTAGAAGGGAAAACAGCAGCAACTTTTTTAGCTGATTTCAGTCCGGATGAGCAAAGCTTTCTTTATTTTAAACAATTTGCTAACACCTACTCACTTTTATATGCGAGATCTGGAGATGAAGATGTACTTTTGACACCTCCTACTGAAAAACAACATACAGTCAGTGATGCTGTGTTTATTTCAGATACAATGGTTTATTTATTAACTGATTATGAATCCGATTTTACATATCTAGCCTCATTTGATCTTAAAACGAAAACGTTTTTGAAGATTAAAGAAATAGAGAATGAAAGTTTTCATAGCATTAAATACAATAAAGAAAAACAGACACTGTATATATGCAGCGGAAAAGGTGTAGAAGATTATTTATATGAGTATAACTTGCTAAATGGAGAATGGGAGAAGCTCACTGCTCCTTGCAGTATTATTGAAAAGCTGGTTGTCGCTAAATCTGGAACATTATATTTATTAGGTAGAAGTGCCACAAAACCTCATAATATTTTTCAGTTGCAGGAAGATGGTTGGATCTCATTAACACAGTATACGGTTCCTGGGGTAGATCCGAATGAACTAGTCGAACCCGAAGTAATAACCTATGAATCTTTCGATGGACTTAATATTGAAGCATTATTTTTTAAAGCAAAAGAGGAAAATGATAACGGCGAAATTATTTTTTGGCCTCACGGTGGACCACAAGCGGCAGAAAGAAAATTTTTCAGAGCATCCTTTCAATTTTTCTTAAATCAAGGATATAGTATTTTTGCTCCAAACTTCCGTGGTTCATTTGGATATGGATTAAAATTTATGAAAATGGTTGAGGGAGATTGGGGATACGGTCCACGCCTTGATAATGTCGCTGGATTGGATTGGTTGATTGACAACGGATATGCGGAAAAAGGAAATATTTTTCTAATGGGTGGAAGCTATGGTGGTTATATGGCCCTTCTTTTACATGGACGGCATGCAGAGTATTTTAAAGCAGTTGTTGATATTTTTGGACCGTCAGATTTATTCTCCTTTATTAATTCTGTACCGGAAGATTGGAAACCAATTATGGATCAATGGGTTGGACATCCTGAAAAAGATAAAGAGAAGCTAATTGAATACTCTCCGATTACCTATTTAGATGGGATGACTAAACCAATGCTAGTCATCCAAGGGGCAAACGATCCACGTGTTGTCAAAGAGGAATCAGATCAAATAGTTAAGGCATTGATGGATAAAGGGTGTAAGGTTGAGTACATGTTATTAGAAGATGAAGGTCACGGATTTACTAAAAAGGAAAATGAAGTGGCTGTGTATCAAAGGATTCTTCGTTTTTTTGAGCAATTTGCTGAAAAAAAAGTTAAAGCATAGATTAATAGAAAAAAAACGGTGCGATTAATCAAAGCGCACCGTTTAACTTTTTATATTTTCTTTTGAACGCCTTGGCCATATCGTATAGCTATAGCTCCATACAAAATCAATGCCAAGAACAAAAGTCCATTTAATAATAATGTCTAACAAAGACTTTGTTTTAGAATTGTCTCCAACAAGGTAAATCATAAGCAGTAATAAAGCACTTCCAATTATCCATGCGAGCAAATGCTTTAACCAGCCTTTTCGAGAAAATGCAGCATGTTCTTTCCCGTATTTTGGATTCTTTATAGGTTCCGATCCACCTGCAAATTTGTAGGCGAACCGTTCGTCTGCCCAGCGAATCATACTATGTCCATATACTACTGTTACCCCTATATATATAGCTGCTAATCCATGGAAAAAGTTTGCCACCGCCCCATTTTTTAAATCCCAAATGGTTGCCACTAATAATAGTAAATCTATTAATGGTGTGCAAAAAAGTAAGATTCCTCCGATCTTCTTAATTTTTAAAATATATCTAAAAAATAAACCTAATAATACAAAAATCCAAAAACTGATTTCACAAGCGATGATTAACCATCCAATCATAATGAGCTCCTTTTTAGCACAGTCGTATTATTAATAATTTAACACGAGTGTATTAAAAAAGTCAATTATGTTATAATAAAAATATGCCAAAAATAGTAGACCACGAAAAACAAAAGGAATTATTAGCTGAAGCCACTTGGAGGGTTATCATTCGAGATGGAATGGAACAAGCTACAGTAAGAAAAGTTGCTGAGGAGGCAAAAATGTCTGTTGGTTCAATGCGACATTACTTTTCTACTCAATCGGAACTGTATACATATTCCATGAATCTTGTTACAGAAAGAGTGAAAAACAGAATTCAAGCACTCCAATTTAATGGTCCCCCATTAATGGATATGAAGAAAATACTAACGGAAATCTTACCAATGGATGAGGAAAGGAAAATAGAAATGGAGGTGTGGTTAGCATTTAACACAAAGGCATTAACAGATCCTTCTCTTCGTTCATTAAGCCAAAAAGTATATATGGAGTTAAAAGCAGCAATAACCAAGATCGTAAATGCAATGTTTAATCTTGGTTTTACACATTCAAAAATGAATATAGAGTTAGAAATTGAAAGACTGTATGCATTAATCGACGGATTAGCTTTGCATGGTATACAAGAACCAACCAAAATGCCCCCTTCCTTGATTGAAGCGGTTGTGATTTATCATTTGGAGTCAATATGTAAATAAATGTATGTTTTTCCTAATGCAACTTATTGATTAGTTGTTAAAAAGAAAGAGTGATTGCTTTAGTAGCAATCACTCTTGTTTATATTTGATGTTTAAAATGAACGCGCTTATTTAAGAAAAACATGATTGGTGCACCGACAGCCATTACAACAAACTCTCCAATTGCAGTCGTTAACCATGTTAATAAAAATGGCCAGCCAAATGCTAAATGTAGTTCAATTGCAATAAAGAACATTGTAATCGTAAAGACAATCGTATTTAAAATCATACGTGTCCAAATTCCTTTAATAAAACGAGAGATTACAATTGTAATTAACAATGCAATCACGGATTGTCCTACACCAAAAATAAGATCATATGCACGCATCGGTGAAAATAATAAATTGGTGAGAAATACACCTAATACAATCCCAAAAAAATATTTCTTATTAAATACAACTAAATGATTAAACATTTCAGAAATACGAAATTGTATATTGGTAAAACCAAAGGGTTGGATGAAAAAAGAGACTGCAATATATAATGCAGCAATAATTCCATTGCCAACAAGTGTTTTTACTTTCATATTTAATTCTCCTTAGTTTTTTATCGTGGGATGGTTACGAACCACGTGTTACAAACCCTGCACTCTAGAATATCATAGAAGATTTAATTTGTATATGAACAAAATAAGCCATATAAATCAGCATATTGAGACTTTACTCAATTTAATTGATGGATCTTACATGCCACATTTGCTTCGTATACTCAAAACCCATTTGCGTAATTTAAAAATTTTACTAGGATTGCTCCAAATTTCAATAATCGGTCATTTTAACTCTACGCTTATTTTTGAAAAAGCATTGTAAATGGTTTTGCAATCCATTATACTTTTTATAAATGATAATGATTATCATTTTCGTTAATTATCGAAACAGAAGTTGAATTCAGTTTTAATATATCATTCATAATTTAAAAAGGAGTGTTCATATGAATTCAGAACAACTATATGATGTTACTATTATTGGTGGTGGACCAGCAGGACTTTTTTCGGCCTTCTATAGTGGATTAAGGGAAATGAAAACAAAAATCATTGAGTATCAGCCATTTTTAGGTGGGAAAGTACATGTGTATCCGGAGAAAATGATTTGGGATGTAGGTGCTCTCACCCCTGTTACTGGAGAGCAGCTAATTAACCAGTTGGTTCAGCAAGGAATAACTTTTAAGCCAACCGTTGTATTAGGTGAAAAAGTTACTTCGATTGATAAAACCGGAGACGGAAGCTTTGTTATTTATACGTCTACCAATCAAAAGCACTTTTCTAAAACTGTCATTTTAGCTGTCGGAGGAGGAATCTTAAAACCGACTAAATTAAAGATTGAAGGTGCTGAACGTTTTGAAGTGTCGAATCTACATTATACCGTAAAATCACTGGAAAGCTTTAAGGGAAAAACGGTTTTAATCTCTGGTGGAGGAAATGCTGCAGTTGACTGGGCAAATGAATTAGAACCAATCGCGAAAAAGGTTTATTTGACTTATCGCAAGGAAATGCTGAAGGGACATGAAGCAGAAGTATCACGTTTATTAAACAGTACCGTTGAGTGTTTTTTGAATACATCTATTCAAAAGCTTATTGCAGGTAAAACACATGAGTGTATTGAAAAAGTGGAATTAGTAAGCAGTGAAGATGGGCAGGAAATGGTGTTGGATGTTGATGAAGTTATTATTAATCACGGTTATGAACGGGACGCTGAGTTGATTTCAAACAGTAAATTGAATATTAAGATGGCAGAGGTTTTTGGTGTTGAAGGGAACTCGTTGAGTGAAACATCTGTACCAGGGCTTTATGCAGCAGGAGATATTTTGAGTCATGAAGGCAAGCTTCATTTAATTGCCGGAGCATTTCAAGATGCAGCGAACGCAGTGAACAAAGCGAAGCAATTTATTGCTCCAGATGCCACTCAAAGCGGAATGGTATCTTCACATAACGAGATTTTTAAAGAAAAAAATCGTGAATTGATGAAACATTTATATACAGTGAAATAACTGATAATAGTAATTGAGTAATAATATGTACGTGTTGCTTATATATTGTCATTTAGAAAAAATTATATAAAATTAACAAATCTCAATTACATAGCACTTTATCTTGAAAGAGGATTGTTCTATTTTTACATCATTAGATTAAGAAATCTTTACCTTCAACAGTCATATTTAAATATTAGATAGTAAGGATCAATATCCACTCTTAAATTCGTCGGTTATAATAGGAATATAATCGTTTTTAATAAATCATGAAGGAATAGATGAGCTTGACTCCATTTACTGAAAAAGTAATTTCTATTATCCAAGGCATTCCTGAAGGGAAAGTAATGACATATGGTCAAATTGCGGCCTTAGCTGGAAGTCCTAGAGCTGCCCGTCAAATCGTAAGAATTCTTCACTCCATGAGTAAAAAGCATCGTTTACCTTGGCATCGAGTTGTAAATGCCAAAGGAATGATAGGTCTTACAGATGAACAAGCAGAAATTCAAAGATTTTCTTTGGAAAGTGAAGGGATTGAATTTAATTTGAATGGGTCGATCAATCTTAAAAAGTATCAGTTCAGGTATGAATTTTTAAATGAATAGTACATCTAAATGTAAAGAAATTGGTCAGACATCCGAATTCGGGGTCTGTTTTTTTTGTATTAAATGGTCATAAAAGAAAAGTGTTAACCCCTTTCAAAAACATGACAAATGTCATATCCATTCATTCTTCTACTCACTACGAGTAAGTTTTTATTTGAAGTAAGATAAATTTAAGAAATGGTGAGAGAGCTAGGAGGAGAAAAACATGATTTTAGAGGTGAAAAATTTAATTAAACGATATGGTGATTTTTTAGCTTTAGATCATATCAATTTTCACATAAAAGAAGGAGAAATTTTTGGTTTATTAGGTCCTAATGGTGCTGGAAAGACAACGACTATAAGTATTCTATCTGGCTTAACTATGTATGATGGTGGGGAAGTGGAGTTTTTAGGAAAGGAAATTAAACGGAATGAAATGGAAGTTAAGCAAGAGTTGGGAATCGTTCCGCAAGACATTGCACTATTTGAAGATTTAACTGCCCATGAGAACCTTGACTATTTTGGTCGTTTATATGGGCTTCGAGGAAAGTTGCTTCGAGAAAGAATTGATGAAGCATTAGAATTTACTGGCCTCATGGACAAGAGAAAAGACTTTCCTAAAGGATTCTCTGGTGGAATGAAGAGAAGGCTGAATATTGCTTGTGCCATTTTGCATCACCCTAAACTTATTATTATGGATGAACCGACAGTCGGAATTGATCCTCAATCAAGAAATCATATTTTGCAATCTATTAAAAAATTAAATGAAATGGGTTCTACCATTATCTATACTTCCCACTACATGGAGGAAATTGAGGAAATATGTACGAGAATAGCAATTGTTGATCAAGGAAGAGTTATTGCACAAGGAACAAAAGAAGAGTTGAAATCACTTGTTTCTGATGAAGAAAAATTGGTAATCGAACTAGAGGCAGTAAACTATACGATAGTTGAAAATGTCAAAACTATTTCCAGCATTCGAGAATGTGTTATGAAAGGAAATAGGCTTGAAGTAATTGGAAAAAAGGATGAACAAAATGTAAGTAAGATTATTAAGCTTTTATCAGACGAGAATATCGAGATTCTTTCATTGAATGTAGAGAAACCTAGCTTGGAATCAGTGTTTCTTACATTAACTGGAAGAACGTTAAGAGATTAATGGAAAAGGGTGAGTGGATGAAAATAATCACTATTGCTTACTATACCTTTCTTCGGCATATTCGCGATGTAAAAGCGATAGCTGCATTTATTTTGCTGCCGTTAGTGATGATGCTCATTTTAGGAAATGCGCTTAACAATGAGTTTACTCCTAAAAAAATAGAGGCAAGCAAAGTAGGTTTTCTTAGTCACGATCGTGGAGTGCTGAACGATAATATGAGGAAGTTTTTAAACTCAGAAAAAATGAAAACACTTCTCCATGTTAAACAAGTAAACAGTATAGAATCAGCGGAAAAAATGGTGAAATCAGGTGAACTGAAAGGTTTTATCTATCTTCCTACGAATCTATCAAAGCGAGTGCAAAAGGGTGAGTCAGTTGTAATTGAATTTTACAGTAAAGAAAAGAATTCCTATATTAAACCATTATTAGAAAGCTTTATAAGGGAAGTTAATGTAGGAAATACTCTATTGAAATTAAATGGAAATATATTTGAAGATTCACCACAAAGTAAAAATATTAATGAAGTGAAAATTGTAACAGAAGGAAAAATTCCAAGGGGAATTGATTATTATACGATTACTACATTATTTCAGTCACTTCTATTTGGTGCAGTATTTGGTGTGTTTTCGATTACGAAGGATCTTGGAAATCATACATATTTACGTCAGTTTACGTCACCTATTCGCGGAAGACAGGTCACTCTTGGAAAATTTATAGGAAGCACATTAACATTATATGGAATTTCGATTCTTATCTTTCTTGTGACTAAATTCCTATTTAATGCCAATTGGGGTGGAAGCTTATGGATAATCCTACTCGTTCTTTTTTTATTTACTGCGATATCAACGGGTTTTGGGATGATCTTTGCTTACGTGACAAAAAGCACGATGATTTCTTCATTAAGTCTATTTATTGTTTCAACTGTACTAACGTTAGTTTCAGGAGGATTTGCTAAATTAGACGGGAAAGTATTTACTTTTTTAAGCTATTTTTCCCCGAATACCTATGGTCAGGATGTCTTGTTTACAGATATTTATGAAGGAACCATTGCAAGTGATTCGCTAATGAAATTAAGCTTATACCTTGTACTTATTTTATTGTTAACTTTTATGTTTGGAAGGAGGAAAGTTGTGTGACGATTTTTTTGAATACGCTCAAAAGAATTTTCCGTAATAAGATTCAGCTTTTTTTCATTCTCTTATTTCCATTAGCATTCATGTCACTCGGTTTTCTTGGGCAGGAGCCAACGGTTAAGATAGCAATCATTGATCAAGATCGGACAGAATTAACTTCGATGCTAATAAAGAATCTTCAACAGCGTGCTGATCGAATTCCTATTAATGAAGAAAAAATAAATGAAAAATTAAAATCTCTGACAGTCGATTATGTTTTGAAAATTGATAAAGGTTTCACAGAAAAAGTGATTGCAGGAATAAATGGAGGAATAACTAGCTATACAGTCAAAGAATCAAATGCTTCACAACCAATCAGCACATATATTGAACAATGGATAAGGCATGCAAAAGCAATTGGAAGTGGAGCCAAACATGATAAACAAACCTTTTATTCTGAATTTAAACAATATGACGAACATGGCACTCTTGGCTTGAAAAATAAGTTGTTAGTTAATCCAGGAGTAAAACGAACAAAAGCGGCCCTTGGATATTTGATTATATCCATGCTTTATACATCTCTTATTGTCGGACTGCACCTTATGTTAAATAAAAATAATCATACACTTAGTCGTACATTAGCCGCACCTATAAAAATAAGGAATTACATGATTCAAACAGTTGGGAGCTTTTTATTCATCTCATTCATACAAATCACATTTGTCATTTTCATGTTAAAAAATGTATACCAGTTATATATGGGCCATTCTGTATGGTCAATCTATCTTTTGCTGCTATTGTTTACTTTTGTTTCTGTTTCTTTTGGAGTAGCAATTAGTTCAGTCTCAAAAAATATTGTTCAAGCATGCATGATAGGCATTTGCTTGATTTCACCAATGGCAATGCTTGGCGGAGCGTATTTTCCGCTTGATTGGGCACCCGATATGATTAAAATCATTGGACAATTTTCACCGGTCTCTTGGGTAATTGAAGGAATCAATAAGCTATTAGAAGGGCAAACTATCGCAGATCTTGGAAAAGAAATAATGATTATTTGTCTGTTTGCTGTTATTTTTTTTCTGATTGGAACATTAAAAAAGTCAAATATTTCTAATTAAATGATCGGAATTTTGATATAATAATAGGAAATATTTGAATACTGAGGATACTATGAACTATATAATAAAATCGATTGTTCTTTTTTACTTTGTTTACGAGCGATTGATGGATGGAGAGAAAATATCATACTATCAATTTTCCGTTCTTTTAATGATAATAGCTCTTACTATTTTAAAAGAACGTTTTTTTGACTCTAAGTATATAGCTTTTATTAGTGTGATTATCCTTTGTTTAGGAACAACAATGGATGTTCGTTTTACTGTCCTATTTGCTCTGCCTTTCTACGATTTTATGTTAAAAAGGTTTTATTTAGGAATATTTGTTGTTCTCTGTTGTTTTCTTTTTTTTACCTTCACATCATCACTGGAATTACAAAACATTATTATCCTATTGTTAAGTGGCTTACTTGCCTTTGATGAAAAAAAAGCAAAAAGTGAGCAATTACGATATGAGGAAGCATTGGATAATGAGAGACGGCTTCGATATGAATTAGAGCAAACAAAAATAAAGCTTCTACAATCATCAAAGGAAATTGCTACGATTGCAGAGGTTAAGGAAAGAAACCGAATCGCACAAGATATACATGATAGTATCGGACATCGAATTGCAGGAATATTGATGCAATTGCAGGCTGCCTATAAAGTACATTCCATTGATCAAGAGAAATCAATGCATTTAGTAAATCAGTCAGTTAAAAGTTTAGCAGATTCAATCGAACTTATTCGAAATACAGTATATAATATTAAACCGCGTGAAAACGTAGGAGTAAAATATATCGAAAGCATTGTTGATAATTTCTGTTTTTGTCCTGTGAAATTAAGCATCACTGGAGATTTTAATTCAATTTCTGCTGAACATATAGAAATAATAAGTACAAACCTTAAAGAGGCGCTGACTAATTCATCTAAATATTCAGAGGCAACAAAGATGGAGGTTATGATTGATGTGACGGATCAATATATACGTTTATATATGAAGGATAATGGCGTGGGCTGTCCATCGATCAAAGAGGGGATTGGACTTAGTGGGATGAAAGAAAGGTTAAGAAGCGTGGGTGGAAGTATCTCGTTTTCCACTAATGATGGTTTCTTAATTGTTTGCTTAATTCCAAAGCACGAAAGGAGTGGATTCTTTGAAAGTGCTTATCGTAGATGATGATGCATTAATTCGGGATGGGTTGAAAATATTACTGGAGCTGGAGAAGGACTTTTCTGTGGTAGGAGCGGCTACGAATGGGAAAGAGGCTTTTGAACTGTGTCAAAAGGAAAGACCGGATATCGTACTAATGGATATCAGGATGCCGATTATGGATGGTGTGCTCGGGACAAAACTTATTAAACAACATATGCCAGCTATAAAAGTTGTTATCTTAACAACTTTTAAAGATGATGATTATATTAAAGAAGCAATCAAAAGTGGAGCAGAAGGATATATATTAAAGAATCAACCTTCAGATAGTATTATGGAATGCCTGCGCACAGTAGGGAAAGGTAATACTGTTTTTGAAAAAGAGGTTGCTAGTACTTTATCAATGATGCTTAAGGAAGAGAAAAAGACGCCTACGAATCTGAACCTTAGCACACGAGAACTCGAGGTTTTATCCTTAATTGCTGAAGGGTTATCCAACAAAGAAATTGCAGAACGAATCTATTTAAGTGAAGGAACCACACGAAACTATGTCACTGTATTATTAGAAAAACTTCAACTACGTGATCGAACTCAGTTAGCTATCTTTTATTTAAAACATTTTTAACCATCTACGTATTTTGAAAGCTAAACTCGATGATGGGGGAGAACTTCATGATATTAGAAGCTGTAATACTGCAGGTAAAACAAGGAATGGAGAAGGAATATGAGGTTGCCTTTCGTGAGGCATCCAAAATTATTTCTACTATGAAAGGTTATATTTCTCATGACCTGCAACGGTGTATTGAGACAGAAGGAAAGTATTTACTGTTAGTTAAGTGGGAGACTTTAGAAGATCATACGGTTGGATTTAGAGAATCAAATGAATATCATGAGTGGAAAAAGCTGCTGCATCATTTTTATGATCCTTTTCCATTAGTTGAACATTTTGAACAGGTAAAGTTATAAAGGCATTTCTTCGGAGGAGTGGTACACTATGTACTGCTTTTTTATTGAAATTATTAATTTTTAGATTCGTGGATATGGATAACTGTTAGTTTAATATAATGGAAACAAATTACTGAGTATACTAAAAAGGGGGAGCATACAAATATTGAAAGGTCAATTCGAGGGTTTTAGGAAGATGCACTTTGACCTTTTTCCCGTACTATATGGTGGGAAAAAGCTTGTTATTAATACAATTGAAGGAACTTAAAAGTTCAAGCCTCATATTCCCTTTTTTTGCTACTGCACTTTGCTCAGAGTGATATATTCACTTTGATCTACGTTTATAAGCTGAAATAAAACGAATAATTCTGCGATATTTTCTCTATTTTTGCTATAAAATAGTTATTTCACCTACTTTTCATTATTTATCTCCGAAAATTTGAACTTTATCTACAACATTATTAAACTTATCGCCACAGTTAAAGAAGATATCTCCCTTAAGGAAGAAATAACTTCCCTTAGAAAAATAATTCAACGATAAAAATATGTTATCACCAATAAAAAAATATTTCCACCATAATAGTAAACTATTGACTGTAAAAGGGGATATTTATTCCGTTGGCTTAAGATATCAGCCTTCAAAATAAGAATACAGCTATGAAAACAGGATATCTCCTTTAGATATGATTAATTACTTAAAACTCTAATAAGAAGCACCTACGGTTGAAAAACTAGAAATAGCCTATTTTGTAAGATAAAGTTCCGATGTTTTTTCAAGAAGACTTTAAAGAAAGTAAGCAAGGTGTTTAATCTCTTCATGGATATGCATCAGCAGATATCTAATATAAGTAGGTAGAGGATGAATATATAGAGGTAATTAGGATCATTAAGAATAGAGGGTCGAACGATACGGGTGAAGGTATCGAACTTAGGGATAGGATAGTGTCATTTTACTTTAAGAAAAGAAAGTATAGATTTTTTAAGGGGAAAAATGCCTGCTACACTAGCATACTTAAGGACTCCCCCCTACGATGCGTCAACATCGATTCGCCTTTTTGGTCTATCTCAGTCGAAGTCCCGCCAAGGTCTTATTGCCAATAATCCCAGTCATTACGTCGATGAGCAAGGCACTTATAGTTATTTTCATCGTATTTGTATGGAAAGGATATTTTTTGAAGAAGTTGAATATATATAGAAAGTTATAACGAATAAGAAATGTAAAAAATCTTGCTTCATTTATGTTTGAGGAGAGTGTAGGATGGAGAACGGAGAAGATAGTGATAAGCAATTAATGATAAATAAAACCTTAACTTTAGCCCAAACTCATGCAATTGATCATATAAATTCAGCTGCTTTAAAATCAAAAAAACAATCCGTTGATCGTATTGTAAAAATTTTTGAGAAATACGAAGTGGATATAGCAGTCAAGGAACTATTATCTATTATTTTTAAATATGGTCGTATCAACCTTAATTTTCATCCTGACCGAGTATTATCAGATGGACGTACAGTAATAGAGGGATTACTGGATGAAGGGAGATACTTAAGCCAGTTCGCAACTCATGTAACAAATGGAAGTCCAACAGCATATTTAGGCGGTGATCGTGATTCATGGGAACAAACTCTCTTTGGAGGTGCTTATCAGCTTCCTGGCGTAAGAGGCATTGACCGACCAAAATATGGATCTTTAAATCTAATGAATTATGCTGATGGAGGATCGCCTCGCTTTGGTTCATGTCATTTTCGATTGAAACCATCAATGATGAAGTTTTGTACTTTCACTTTTGGAGATAGTTATACCAATCCAAACACTATAGGAACTAAAGCAGTCTTTGAACCGTTGCTTGCTGACTTACTTACGTTTTCTGATGATCGACATTTTGTTCTTGGATCATATAACATGAAAGTCCCATTGCTCATTAAGAAGCTTCAAATGCTTGAAAAAGATATCCATAATAAAAATTTAGGTACAATCGGCCGTTCTTTAGATGATTATATCGAAGCTCAAATCCATGGTAATATTGACCTTTCAAATGATATAGAAGCAATCATTGCAGATTCTTCATATAAGAAGACAGAAATTGAAAACTTACTAAAAATTCTATGCTCCAAATACTCTATAGAGCTTTATTGGCATTCAGGATTTAAAATGGCGGTAAAAGATGTACCAGCTGATTTTCGCGGTCCGTTAATACCTTTATTTGCTGAGCGATTGGTAAGGATGTTAGAAACTCAATCTGATAGATTAGACGCCTATACTTTAGGAAAAGCGGCAGCAACTCTGCATTTTAGTCCTGAAATTTGGGAAGATTGGGGAACTCCCTATCAAACTTTTCAACATTTAAAACAGCTTTGGCATATCCTTGTGAAATTTGGTTCGCCATGCGATGAGAGAAATCAGAATGTAAACCATCGATAGTGTAAGGTATTCTACAACCCTTTCTAAAGGCGATTAGCATATATATTCTTAGAATGGAGGTGTCCAATTGAATCTACAAGATGAATTTCAACTTTCATTTATGACCTGGAATCTTTATATGGGAGCAGAACTTCCATCTCTATTTACTGAAATATCTGACTCTATTCCTAACATCGTTTCAAATGTATATCGACAATTTCTTGCCACAAACTATCCTGTTAGAGTAAAAGCGATTGCTCGAGAGATTGCTTTGAAGAAGCCTGATCTTATCGGACTTCAGGAAGCAGTAAAGTGGCAATTGACTATTCCAAACTATCGAACTGTAACATATGATTTCATCAATATACTAATAAATGAGTTAAGGAAAAAAGGTTTAAATTATGAAATAGCTGCACAAAATCAAAATACATCTGTTGAACTTCCTGATGCTAATGGAAATCTAATTCAGTTGTTGGATAGAGATGTTATATTAGTCCGTAATGTAAATAGACTAAATATAAGAAGCAAGGAAGAAACGAATTTTAAAGTAAATTTGGCTATTCGTGCAGCGAGACAGAAGCTTGAAATCATTCGAGGTTGGTGCTCAGTAGATGTTTTATTGAATGGCAATGTATTTAGATTGATCAATACACATTTAGATACGAATTCTGATATTCAAATTCAACAAGCTAAAGAAATAATGGAGGGACCAGCAAATACCATACTTCCATTAATTTTAGTCGGAGATCTAAACTCGAATGCGAATCGTTATGAAACACCAACCTATAAACAGCTGATTGAATTTGGCTTTCATGATGTTTGGAAAGGAATTGGCAAGGATTCAGGAGTAACTTGTTGCCAAGGCCCTGATCTCATAAATGCAGAATCAAGTTTAAATAGTAGAATTGATTTTATCTTGTTTAAAAATGGTTGGAAGCCTACTGCTGTAGAAGTAGTAGGAGAGAAGCACCAGGATCGAACAGCAACTGGTCTTTGGCCTTCAGATCATGCCGGAGTATCAGCAAAATTATTATTTAGAGGCAACAAGTATTAAGAAAAGCATCTTTTCGAAAACATTGTTTCATAACGAATAACAATGTTTTCGAAAAGATCCTAATCGACTTTAGGATCGTAAAAGAGAGGGAATTACTTTATATGATCCAATAATGATGAAATACTATCAGGAATGGGCCAAATTACATAAAACCTACAGATTGATAAGGGAAATTATGTTATATTTAATAAAATAGACATTACTGGAGGTGACTAGTATGAATGGAAATGAAATCTTAATAATAAAAGACTTGAAAAAGAATTATGGGTCGAAAGAGGTACTTAAAGGGATAGATATCTCCGTTTCTCAGGGAGAAATTATTGGGTACATTGGGCCTAATGGAGCAGGGAAAAGTACGACAGTAAAAATTATTCTCGGTATTGAGGAAGGGTATTCAGGTGAAGTTAAGCTTTTTGGAAGAGATATAGGTGATGGAAATATTGAGTATAAGAAAAAAATAGGATATGTACCTGAAATTGCGGAAGTCTATGATAATTTAACTGCACATGAATACTTGACTTTTATTGGTGAATTATATGGAATGGAGTTTGATTTAGTAGATTATAAGGCTAAAAGGCTAATGGAGCTGTTTGGAGTTGGCGAGGTGTACCATGCCAGAATTTCCTCCTATTCGAAGGGAATGAGACAAAAGCTTCTAATTATCTCTAGTTTATTACATAATCCTGATATTTTATTTTTAGACGAGCCAATAAATGGACTAGATGCAAATAGCGTGATGATCTTTAAAGAGATTTTAGGACAATTAGCAAAGCAAGGGAAAACGATTTTTTATTCTTCACACATTATGGATGTCGTTGAAAAAATTAGTAGTCGAATTATTTTACTTCATGATGGAAAAATTGCTGCCGATGGAAGTTTTGCAGAACTGAAAAATCAGAATGAAGAAGGAACATTGGAGGAAATCTTTAATCAATTAACTGGTTTTAATGAGCATAAAGAAATTGGTGAACGATTTGTCTCCATCGTTCAAGAGGTGTAGAAATGGAGGATTTTAAGACATTAAAGGTGCTTGATCGGTTTAAAGGATTCTTTGAGAAAATGGGAGTCAATTACCCAATATTGCGGAAAATTTTGCAGGCAAAACTCACAATGGATCAGCGAAGAGTACCAACTATTTTTAATCAGTCCGCTAAAAAGAAAAAAGGCAAAGAAGTAAAAGATGGAAATGGATTTTTAAAATCACTTTGGGTTTACGCCCTCATCGGTTTATTTACCATTCCATTTGTAGTACTTGGAAATAATTATATGTTCCAAATGAGTATTGTGTTTGGAATTCTTATGTTTATGGTCATGACATCCATGATATCTGATTTTTCTTCCGTATTGTTAGATGTAAGAGATAGGAACATATTACAAACGAAACCAATTGATAGAAAAACAATCAGCGTAGCAAAGTTTATCCATATTAGTATTTATTTATTTTTTCTAACAGCATCCATAGCGACTATTCCAATGATTGTTGGCTTATTTAAACAAGGAATCCTGTTTTTTATCATTGCAGTTATTGAATTAATTGTTATTAATCTATTAATTGTGGTTATTACTGCATTATTATATATATTTATTTTAAGGTTTTTTGATGGTGAAAAGCTGAAGGATATCATCAATTATGTTCAAATTGGATTATCTCTAGCATTAATGATCGGTTATCAGGTTCTAGTTCGTTCATTTGAATTCATGAATTTCGATATTGTGCTTCATCCAAAGTGGTGGCATGTGTTTATCATTCCAATGTGGTATGCAGCCCCTTTTGAATGGCTTCTTAATGGACAAACGACATCGTTTTTTATATCCTTATCGATTCTTGCATTAGTCGTGCCTTTGCTTACATTTATCATTTATCTTCGTTTGGTTCCAGCCTTTGAAAGAAATTTACAAAAGCTATCTGCACAAAGCAAAAATAAGGTGAAAAAACGAAGCAGTTGGAGAGAATGGTTATTATCCCTTATTTGCAGGACCAAAGAGGAGCGTGCCTTTTATCGTTTTACTAGTTTAATGATGAAGCAAGAGCGTGACTTTAAATTAAAGGTATACCCATCATTAGGTTTTTCCTTTGTAATCCCTTTTATTTTTATATTTAGTACGTTCAGAGATGGAAGCTTTAAAGAGCTTTCAGCGGGAAAATCATTTTTAACTATATATTTTAGTATGATTATTATCCCTACTATTGTAATGATGCTTCGTTATTCAGGAAAATACAAAGGAGCATGGATTTATAAAACCTTGCCTGTTAAGAACTATTCCACATTGTATAAAGGGACATTGAAAGCATTTTTAGTTAAGCTTTATACACCTGTTTATTTACTTTTAAGTATTGTTTTTATTATCATATTTGGTGTAAGAATCATCCCAGATTTAGTGTTGGTATTAATTAATTCCTTTCTATATACAATGATTTGCTTTTTATCCTTGAAAAAAGCGATTCCTTTTTCTGAGGCATTTGAGACAGTAGGACAGAGTGAAGGATGGAAAATTTTCCTTTTATTTATACCAATAGCTATTTTTGCAGGTCTTCATTTGTTTAGTCTGACAATGCCGTTAGGAATATATATTATGATTGTTATTTCGTTTATAGTGAATTTTATTGTGTGGAGAATTGGAACAAGTAACATAAGAGTATAAAATAAAAGAGGGGACTAACTATTAAAAAAGAAATATTACACCTTAGGTTAGTCCTCAATTTGTCTTAAGTGTAAATGGTTTACCTTCAAATAATATCCGATGGTTCATATTTAACACATTTCCGGTCTTTATTGTTATATGCCCGATTTTTTGTTTTTGAGAGGATAGTAATTTAAATGTTAATTGAGTTGTTTTAGAACTCCATCCATCAATCGTTTCCAACTGTTTATTAGTAATGACTTCTTTATTATTATTAGACAAATATAAGTGCTGAATAGGAATGATTGAAAGAGGCTCCTCAGTATGGTTTGTCATTTCTGTTTTTATATCCAAGTAAAAGCCATCTTTTATTGAACTAGGTGAATGAATTCGGATCAATTGAATATAGGGGATGTATATTTCAATGGAACCAATTATCAATGTTTGATTCACTTTGCTTGATTGAATAATCTCTATTTTACTTGTTTGATCTGTTAATAAATGCTTGGAACTATATTCTGGATTAATTACAGACCCTGAATAGGTAGGAAGTTTAGCATGAGACAAAGAAGAATCAGTTATCAGTATAGGTTTGGAAGTCTGTGAGTTAGGAGTAAATAAACATAATGCGAAAAGGATGACACATAAGAAAAGGATCTTTCCCACTTTTATCCCTCGACTTTTTTACGAATTTATTCGAATAGAATAGATCATTAATGAGCTAAAATAACCTGCTTTCTTTCAATGATTTCAAAGAGGCATTTAGCAATATCTGTATTATCTAATAATCCGGCAAAGTTTTCTTTGTAAGGACCATAAGCATAAATAGGAACATCTTCACCTGTATGCCCATCAGTTGTCCAAATTGTATTTGTTCGTTTATCAATAATGGTTTTGAAGGCATTTTCGATTTTTTCTGGTTTATATGTTTGTATGGCCTCTTCTATATTTTTGACTTCATCTGATGTGAACAAACAATCCGTATATTTTAACAGAATATCGTTAAGGTTAGCACCTAACAATAGTTCATTTGCTAAGTAACCTGGTGTTCGTTTGAATGCACCTATTGTCTCGCTATTCCAGTAATAATGACCATTTGCACCAATTGTAAATCCTCCAGTAGAATGGTCAGCAGTCGCAATGACTAATGTATGCTCATCTGTTCTCGCGAAATTAATTGCACAGTTGAAGGCTTTTTCGAAATCGGTAATTTCGCTCATTACTGATACGATATCATGATTATGGCCGCCCCAATCAATTTGACTTCCTTCAATAAAGAGAAAAAATCCGTTGGAATGCTGATTTAAGCATTGAATGGCCGTATGTGCCATTTCTTCTAATGAAGGAATATTTTTGGGACGATCAATCATTTTAGGAATTTCTCGTTTTGCGAAAAGACCAAGTAATTTATGATTTTTATTCTTTAGCAATTCAGAACGATTAGTAATATAGCTATATCCGTCGTTCATAAACTCTTTTGATAAATCACGATCTTTTCTAACAAAAAACTCTTCTCCTCCACCTAATAGAAGGTCAATTTTATGTTTGCCATTCATTCTCTCATCAAAATAACTATTAGCAATCTCATTCATATTGTTGCGATCCGTATTGTGAGATCCAAAGGCTGCAGGAGTCGCATGAGTGATTTCAGAGGTAGCAATTATTCCTGTCAGCTTTCCGTTTTCTTTTGCAGCCTCTAGTATCGTTCTTAGTTTTTTAAGTTCTCTATTTACCGAGATTGCCCCATTATACGTTTTAACTCCTGTAGCTAGTGCAGTAGCAGCTGCAGCAGAATCAGTGATATTTAGAAAAGGATCATTTGGATAGGTCATTTGCTGGCCAACAAGATATGGATCAAAGCTTGTTCTTTTCACTTGTTCAAAAGGATCTTGATTTTTCATATAACGGTAAGCCGATGTATAGGAAACTCCCATTCCATCACCAATCATAAAAATTATGTTTCTTAGAAAAGTTTTTTTCGATGTTTGACTATTATTAAGAATAGTTATCACAATTTCCCTCCTTATCATTTTCTCTTACAGTTAAACAATAATCTGCAACTATTAACCTTATGTTAAGGAAAGATAAATCACTTGTTAATTTTGAAAAAAAAGTTTCCGTCTAAAAAACAGGGGCAATCCATTAAAGTGTATGTTACTTAAACGGACTGCCCCTGTTTTTATCTATTCTTATTTTACAATTCGTTTTGCAGTATAATAGGCATTTTTCCAATACTTAGTTGACAAAGATTGAACTTTAACACCTTTTGAAGTTGCTGCAATAAACTTTTGTTTTCCAACATAAATCCCTACGAATGATACTTTTTTATTTTCTGTTTTAAAGAAGATTAAATCTCCTGCTTGTAAATTCTTTTGAGCAATAGTTTCCCCTTTTTTGTTTTGGTCAGCAACTGTACGCGGTAGTGAAACCTTTACAGAATTTTTATATACATATTGGGTAAAACCTGAAGCATCGAAGCCTTTAGGAGTATTTCCACCATATTTGAATGGTTTTCCTTGTAAGTTTAATGCATATTTAGTAATTTGATCTCCCTTTGATACTTTAGCTGCCTGTGCTGAAGCTGAAAATGGTGAGAAAATAAATGCGATTAATAGTAAGAGAGTTAGGAAGAATCCGATTAAATTAGATTTTCTTTTGTGCATTGTTAACATTTGAAATTGCCCCTTATTTATTTTTTATTTATTTAAAAGTTGATCAACTAAGAACATCATAAAGGATGAATAATTAAAAATGGTTACAAAAAAGTTACAAAATTACAATTATGTTAAAAATATTTCAATTCATAAAGAATCATTCTCCCTTTTTACAGTCTCAAATATTCATTAATGTTTAAATAAAATGTGATACAATTAGAAAAATTATGTAAGTGATATAAGGAGATTTATGTGGTAAGTTAATAATCATTTTTACATATGCAGTAAGAATTTAGAGTGAAATTTGTTGCTCCTTTTTTTTCTTCATTAAAAGGGAGTTTGTAATATGCATCAAATTATTGCTGTATTTGGAGGAAGATGATGATAAAAGCAGTCCTTTTTGATTTAGATGGAACACTGTTAAATCGTGATGCTTCAGTCGAGCAATTGATTAGAAATCAGTATGATCGCTTTCGTGAATCAGTTGGTCATATTCCAAAGGACACGTTTCTATTAAGATTTATTGAATTGGAATGTCGAGGATATGTTTGGAAGGACAAGGTCTATCAGCAGCTTGTTAAGGAGTTTCATATTCAAAATGTTTCATGGCAGGAATTACTAGAAGATTATGTAACTCAATTTCATTTTCACTGTATTCCTTTTCCAAATCTTAAGAGATTGCTAGGTATTTTAAAATGTAAAGGCCTTGCATTAGCAATTATTTCAAATGGAATCGGACAATTTCAAATGAATAATGTTATTGCGCTAGGGATAGAGAAATATTTTGATAATATCTTTATTTCTGAGTGGGAAGGAGTCAAAAAACCAAATCCACAAATTTTTGAAAGAGCAATGCATAAGTTAAATGTACAAGCAAATGAATGTGTTTTTATCGGTGATCACCCAGAATATGATATAAAAGCGGCTCAAAATATTGGGATGAGGACCATATGGAAAAAGGATAACTTTTACGAAAATGTGGAAGCAGATTATGTTGTCAATGATCTTATTGATATTGTAGCAATTATTAATGAAATTAATAGAGATCAGCTGAAAGGAAAAGAGGACCGATATGGAAACGGAGTTACTAAAAATATTTGATGAAAATAAAAATCCAATTGGTGTCGCTACTAGGGAAGAGGTTCATCAAAAGGGATACTGGCATGAAACCTTTCAATGCTGGTTTATTAAGAAGGAAAGCGAGAAAATTTATATTATTCTTCAGATTCGAAGTGAGGACAAAAAGGATTATCCAAACTTAATAGATATAACTGCAGCGGGACATTTGTTAGCAAATGAAATCGTTATAGATGGAATACGAGAAATTAAAGAAGAAATTGGAGTTGAGGTTTCATTCCATGAATTGATATCTTTAGGTGTTATTAATTATAGTGTAACAAGAAAAGACTTAATTGATAGAGAAATAGCAAATGTATTTTTGTTTAAATGCAATCAGCCTATTAATCATTTTATTTTACAGAAGGAAGAAGTTTCAGGAATTGTAAAAATTGATTTTGATGATTTTTATGATCTTTGGTTAGGGAATAAAGATAAGGTTCGAATAGAAGGTTTTGAAATAGATAAGAAGGGAAAAAAAGTTCCTATTGATCGGATCGCTCAGAAGGATGAATTTGTCCCGCATGAAAATGTGTATTATGAGACGATTGTTAAAAGGATAAAAGAGAAAATGTTAATGGATAATGATGAGAAGGGACTTTTCTAGTAAGATAAAGCAAGGTTTTTATGAAGGAAGTGTGTGTAATGTCCAATGAGATAACCTTAAACGAAAAAAATAGAAATCATTTAAAAGCTGATTGTGAAAACTGCTTTGGGCTATGCTGTGTAGCCTTACCTTATGGAAAATCTGCAGATTTTCCATTTGATAAAGATGGAGGAACTCCTTGCCGTAATTTACAAACCAATTATCTGTGTGGGATCCATAATGATCTGCGAACGAAAGGATTTCGCGGGTGTGTCGCTTACGATTGCTTTGGAGCTGGTCAAAAGGTTTCCCAGTTTACGTATAAAGGAAACGATTGGCGGGAAAACCCAACCAGTAGGAAGGAAATGTTTGATGTGTTTCCAATAATGCAACAGCTTCATGAAATGCTTTGGTATTTGAGTGAAACACTTACATTAGAAGCTGCTCAGCCTATCTATTCTGAAGTGCAGGCTATTCTTGAAGAAACTGAAGATTTTACTAGGCAAAGCTCAGAATTCTTTTTAACAATCAATATAACCGAGCATAGAGCGAAGGTTAATGATTTGCTTTTACGTACGAGTGAATTGGTACGTGCCAAGATAAGTAATCAACAGAAACAGTTTATACGTGGAAAGGATCTAATTGGTGCGAATCTAAGAAGAAAGAATCTTAGAGGAGCGAATTTAAGAGGGGCATTGTTAATAGCTGCTGATCTTAGAGAAGCTGATCTAAGGATGGCAGATCTAATTGGTGCAGACTTTAGAGATGCTGATTTAAGTGGAGCTAATCTTACTGGAAGCCTCTTTTTAACTCAAGCACAAGTGAACGCAGCAAAGGGTGATATGAAAACTAAGCTCCCAATCGCCTTAACAATTCCTGCTCACTGGAGATAGTTTCTTTAGTTCTCCATAGTCTAATCAATGTAAATATAAACTATTTACGAAGAAAGGATATTTTATTTTGGGGAAGTCAATTAACTATGCTCATGTAAGTTATGTTTTTATGGCTGTCTATTTGTTGGGGATTATATTTGGGAAAGGGATTCGGTATGTATTTCCTAGTTTAGCTACTATTTCTCCTAATCTATTAGAATTCGCAATTATGGTCTTTTTGGCACAAGTATGTATTAATTTTTTTCCAAGCCTAGGATTTGCTGTTAAATATAAGCAATCAATTAAAGAAATTTACAAGTTAAATAGTATTAGTTTAAAGCAATTAGGATGGTCCATTTTATTATTCATACTCGTTCAAGGGATATTGCTGTTTCTCCATTACATTATAGAGAAAGCTTCAATCCTTATAGGCAATTCTTATCAAATGAGTTTTTATCCAACGGCTGATAATTGGCAATCATTAATTGTTTTAATCGTTTTCATAGGAATCATTCCGCCAATCTGTGAAGATTTATTTTTTAGGGGATTTTTATTCTCAGGTAGCTCCGAATTTGGTGGCAAGTTTGCTGTATTTTTTACGGCTTCTGCCTTTGCCCTTTTTCATGACAATCCTTTTAGATTTGGAGAAATTTTTGTTTATGCCGTATTTGTTGGTTATATTGTTTTGTATACTAATTCGATCTACCCTGGAATGATCCTTCATGTTTTGACAAATACGAGTTATGTTATTGGATCCTATTTTATTGCTGGAGATTTTGTTGCTGGCGTTTCTTCTAGTAGTAATGTTGGCAATGTTGTGCTTCAATTCATTATTTATACTTTTATTGGGGTTATATCTCTTATATTAAGCCTAATAGTAGTAAAGAAATTAAAGGATCTGTCTACTAGTCCGATAGAGGAGAAAGAAAGTAAAGGAACAGTATTAGGATGGTTGAATATTCCAATTGTAATTGTTACAGTAGTTTTTATATTAAGAGTATTAATAGGTGTCTAATAGATTGTTCATATTATTGTTATTTACTAATCAAGGGAGGAGAAGAATATTACAACGATTTGTTTAGTTAGACATGGTGAGACAGATTGGAATGCTTTAGGTAAGATTCAAGGTAGAACCGATAT
Source organism: Heyndrickxia sporothermodurans (assembly GCA_018333075.1). Lineage (GTDB taxonomy): Bacteria > Bacillota > Bacilli > Bacillales > Bacillaceae_C > Heyndrickxia > Heyndrickxia sporothermodurans_A. The sequence continues at coordinate 130,905 of BORH01000003.1, forward strand.
TCCATTAAATTTAACAGGCATTCATCAAGCGGAACAATGTGGAGAATTTTTAAAATCTGAAAAGTGGGATGTAATAATAACAAGCCCCCTGAAAAGGGTGAAGCAAACGGCTGAAATTATTAATAAATATTTACATCTTCCACTTGAAGTAATGGAGGAATTTATTGAGAGGTCCTTTGGGGATGCAGAGGGAATGACTGTTGAGGAAAGAATGTCCGCATATCCGGACAAGGAATATCCGAATCAAGAAGACCGACTTTCTTTAGAAAAACGTGTGATGGATGGTCTACTTAAAATCAATCATAAATATAAAACGGGGAAAGTTTTACTAGTTGCACATGGTGCGGTCATTCACTCGATCTTATCATCGATTTCAGATGAGGATATAAATATAGGAAAGACCCCATTGTTAAATGCATGTATAAGTAATATTCAGTTTCATGATGAAAAGTGGAAGATACGAGATTTTAACCAAGTAGCACATCTTATGAAGGAAAAAAGATAAACGAAAACAGGACCAATACTTTCTGATGAAAGTTTAATGGTTCTGTTTTTTATTTGTTAGCCGGAATGTAATGAAAAATATTTAGTTTCCCTAAGAAAATAAGTGACTATTTCTTCGCTAAGAGGTATCTTTTAAAGTATAGAAAACGTGATTTAAGGATGGAAGAAAATGAAGTTTTTAAATAAATATAAAAGAAAATATTGGCTGCCTTTTTGCATTGCTGTTCTTTTTTTAACCTTTGAAGCTGTTTGCGATCTTTTACAGCCTACGATTATGTCTAAAATTGTTGATATTGGTGTTGCTAATAGAGATTTGAACTATGTGTTTAAATATGGAGGATTAATGCTGATAATCACGGTTATAGGAGCACTTGCTGCATCAACACGCAATATCTTATCAAGCATTGTTTCACAAAACTTCGGTTCGGAACTACGATCTGATCTCTTTCGAAAAATCCAAACTCTTTCTTTTAAAAGTATTGATAAATTTGATCGAGCTTCCCTTGTAACAAGATTAACAAATGATGTAACACAAGTTCAGGTGTTCGTTAATGGGTTAATGAGAATTTTTGTCAAGGCTCCCCTGTTATGTGTTGGCGGTTTAATTATGGCAACGAAACTAAATATTCATCTAGCAGTTGTATTAGCCGTAGTTGTACCTATAGTTGCTATCATTATTATCATCAATATGAAGGTTAGCTTCCCGTTTTTTATTAAAGTTCAAAAAGCACTTGATAAAATAAATGGAATGATGAGGGAATACTTATCTGGGGTTCGGGTGGTCAAAGCATTTAATCGCTTTGATTTTGAAGAAAATAAGTTTAATCAAGCCAATGAAGAATTTCAAGAGAAATCGACATCGGCTATTCGTCTTATGGCGGTTTTCAGTCCGGTGATTATGCTAGTTGTGAATTTAGGAATTATCGCCGTACTTTGGATTGGAGGAATACGGGTAGAGCATGGACAATTACAACCAGGAACAGTTATTGCATTTACGAATTATATGACGCAAATTTTATTTTCACTGATGATGATCTCTATGGTATTTAATATGTTTATAAGAGCGAAAGCATCAGCGGGAAGGATTGAGGAAGTATTTGAAGAAGAAAATGACATGACATGGATCGAAAAAAACCTAAAAACATCTAAAAAAGGGCAAATTGAATTTGAAAATGTTAGCTTTTCCTATAATGGAGCCGCGGGTGACCCGGTACTAAAAAGTCTCACATTTACCTGTTTACCAGGCGAAACCGTTGGAATTATTGGTTCAACTGGATCAGGAAAATCAAGTCTTGTGAACTTAATTCCACGCTTTTATGATGCAACAGCTGGGACTATTAAAGTAGGTGGTGAAGATATTAAACAAATCGATCCAAAATATATAAGAGATAAAATTGCAATTGTTCCGCAAAATACAACATTGTTTAGTGGTACTGTGAATGAAAATATACGTTGGGGAAAAGAAGATGCGACAAAAGAAGAAATTAAAAGGGCTGCACAAATGTCTCAAGCACATGATTTTATTATGGAATCACTTGAGGGATATGAATCCAGACTTGGGCAAGGTGGAGTGAATTTCTCGGGTGGACAGAAGCAACGTCTATCAATTGCTCGTGCCCTAGTAAAAAAACCTGAAATTCTCATTTTGGATGACAGTACAAGTGCACTTGATATGGTAACAGAGTCAAAATTAAAGGACTCCTTAAAAAAATATGCAAGTAGTCTAACTTGCCTATTAATTGCTCAAAGAATTACATCCATTATGGATGCAGATAAAATTATAGTCTTAGATGATGGAAATATTGCTGGAATGGGAACACATGAACAACTTTTAAATACATGTAAGGTCTATCAAGAAATTTATCAATCGCAAATGGGAAAAGAGGTGAGATAGGATGTCTGAACAAAAAGATTCTAAATTACAACAAGGTAATACCTTTTCACCAAGACCTGGTGGAGCAATGAGAGGACATGGTGGTAGAGGTGGACCAGTAGTAAAGCCAAAAAACTTTAAAGGAACATTAAAACGATTATGGCATTATTTTGGAAACGAACGGAAAATCCTATCCGCCATTTTCCTATTTATTTTTATTGACTCGGTTATTACCTTGTCTTCCCCTTATTTAATCGGTAAATCAATTGATGCGATGTCAATAGGAGGGAAAGTAAATTTTGGTTTATTGGAGATGACTGTTTTTCTTCTTCTGATTGCATATATTGGTGATGGAATTTTGACCTTTTTACAAGGTTGGCTTATGGCAGGTGTATCGCAACGAATTGTAAAACGTCTAAGAAGCTCTCTATTTAATAAGCTGCAAAAACTTCCTGTATCCTTTTTTGATACTCGTACACATGGTGAATTAATGAGTCGACTTTCAAATGATATTGATAATGTAAGTAATACGATTTCTCAATCAACCACACAATTAATGTCAGGTGGTATTGTATTGATCGGTTCATTTATTATGATGCTCATCTTAAGCCCACTCCTTGCTTTAGCTAGTTTAATTACCGTTCCATTAGTTTTTTTGTTAACTCGTACAATTGCTAAGAAAACGAGAGTGTTGTTTAAAAATCAACAAATTCAGCTTGGAAAGCTAAATGGACATATTGAAGAAACCATATCAGGAATCCAAGTAGTTAAAGCGTTTAACCATGAAGATAAAGCGATTGAAGAATTTGAAGAAATAAATACTCAGCTAAGGCAAGTGGGCTTAAAAGCACAAATTTGGTCGGGATTCCTAATGCCAATTATGAATGTGATCAATAATTTAGGTTTTGCTGTTGTTGCTATTGTTGGCGGCTTACTGGCTATAAAAGGTCATATTACGATTGGCGTTATTGCGAGCTTCCTTACTTATTCCAGACAGTTTGGACGGCCATTAAATGATCTCGCTAATATTTTTAACGTTCTGCAGTCTGGTGTCGCGGGAGCTGAAAGGGTATTTGAAATATTGGATGAAAAGGAAGAGCCGAGGGATCAAGAAGGTGCGATTCCTTTAGAGCATCCAAAAGGTCATGTTTTGTTTGAAAACGTATCTTTCGGGTATCGACCTGATGTTCCGATTATAAAAAATATAAGCTTTGAATCAAACATTGGATCAAGTACGGCACTTGTTGGGTCAACGGGAGCTGGAAAAACGACAATTGTTAATTTACTTACTCGTTTCTATGATGTGACAAGCGGAACAATTTATCTTGATGGAAGAGATATTCGAGAGTATACAAGAGATAGTTTGCGGAAATGCTTTGGTATAGTCCTTCAAGACACATATTTGTTCTCGGGAACGATTAAAGAGAATATTAAATATGGGAAACCAGAGGCATCTGATCAAGAGGTGGAAGCAGCGGCTAAAATGGCGAATGCAGACGTATTTATTAAAAGGTTGCCGAATCAATATGATACGCTTCTTTCTGAGAACGGTGGAAACTTAAGTCAAGGGCAGAGACAGCTCTTAGCCATTGCTCGTGTGATTTTAGCTAAACCTTCTCTTCTTATTTTAGATGAGGCAACAAGCAGCATAGATACACGGACAGAGCTCCATATTCAAGATGCCCTTTTAAAAGTAATGGATGGAAGAACTAGCTTTATTATTGCTCATCGCTTAAACACGATACGTGAGGCAGATACCATTATGGTTGTTGACCAAGGAGAAATTGTTGAAACAGGAAGCCACGATGTACTAATCAATAGGCAAGGGATTTATTATAATATGTTCTTTAATCAATTTAAAAATGTTGAAGGAGTTTAAAAGATGTATTTATCAGTTAAGGAAACAGCTGAATATTTAGCGTTACCTGAAAGCACAATTAATAAGTTGATCATGCAAGGAAAAATTCGTTTTATTCATGACGGAGAAAAATATTTGATTTATAAAGATCAATTTAACACCCATTTAGAGCAAATGGAAAAGTATAAAAAACGTGTCGAAGAGTGGTATAATGAGCCTATTCCTGAAGATATTGATGTGAAGGATGAGGATTAATTAGTTGATCCCGCAAAGTATTGGTATAAGCATTTCAGTAAGGAGGAGTTGTAAATGAAAAGAATTGTTCCACATATTACAATTGAAAATTGCAAGGAAGCCATTGAGTATTATGCAATGACATTAAATGGTGAAATTCAAAGAACACAGCTTGCAGATGGAATCGAAATGTTTAAGGGGCATGAAGGAAAATACATTCATGCTGAACTACATTTCCCCAATGGATTTGCCTTATATTTTAATGATGTATTCGGAAATGTGCCTGTAGAGGGAAACAATATAGAGATTGGCCTTGAGCTTGAGAGCGAGGAAGAGATAAATAAAATTTATGATGCTCTTGCTAAAGATGGTCAAGTGAAAATGGAGCTACAGAATACATTTTGGAATGCTACTTACGGGAAGGTAACTGATAAATACGGAATTACATGGGAATTGAATTATCAAAAATAAAATATTAGGAGAGGATACTTGAAAATTTCCTCTCCATTTTTGTTTACTTTACATTAATATTCTTCTCTATATTCTGTGTCCTCTTTGCCATGGTAAAAATAATCCCAATTAATATCCCAGAGAGGGAAGGAATGATCCATCCAAATCCCATTTTTGCAAATGGTAGTGTCTGAATGAACGTTTCTAGTGCTCCCATATTTATTCCTAGTGAATGGAGTCCGTTGATAACAGTGATTAGACCAGTAAAAAGAAGAGCACATCCATAAATCATTCGTGATCCCTTAAAGAATCGATGAAAGAAAGAAAGGATGATTAGTACAATTGTCATTGGATAAGCCATTTCAAGAAAAGGAACAGACACCTTTAGAATTTGATTTAAACCTAGATTTGACAAGGTGAAACTGACTAATGTAATCAGCAGTACGATAAAGCGATAATTTATTTTTGGTAAAAGACTTGAAAAATATTGTCCACATGCTGTTGTCAAACCAACGACTGTAGTAAAACAAGCTAAAGTAAAAATAAAGCCTAGAAGAATCTTCCCTCCGCCACCTAATAAGAGTGTAGCAGCTGATGTTAAAATGTCGGTACCATTTTGGTAGTCTCCGGTTCCTGCCATTCTTGCTCCGATGAATCCAAGTGAAATATAGACTAATGCAAGAGATACCCCAGCAATAATCGCTGCTTTCATTGTATATATTGTTAAATGCTTTCTACTTGAAACTCCTTTTTTTTGAATGGCTGTTAAAATGACAATGCCGAATGCTAGGGATGCGAGTGCATCCATCGTATTATATCCATTAATAAATCCTTTAAAAAAGGCACCTGATTGATAGTCTGCCACAGGTGTTTGAAATGGTGCATCCAATTGAGTAAAACCTGTAATACATAATATAATCATCGATAATAGTAAAATAGGCGTAATCCATTTTCCTAAATATTTCTCCATTTTTGATGGATTTAAACTTACAGTGTAAGTGAGAGTGAAGAAAATAAAAGTAAATAAAAATAAGTATAATGCACTGTCCGTAGTTAAAAAGGGCTTGATTCCCATATTGTAAGCAACATTTGCATTACGGGGAATAGCGAGGAATGGACCAATACATAAATAAATGATGACCATAAAAACTATACTAAATAATGGATGTACACGATTTCCAATCGTTTGTATTCCGCCCTCTACTAATGAAATTGCTGCAAGTACTGCAAATGGTAATCCAACACCAGTTACAATAAATCCAGCTATAGCAAGCCAATAGGAAGTTCCAGATTCTACTCCTAAAAATGGAGGGAAAATTAAATTTCCCGCACCAAAAAACATCGAAAAAAGCATTAAGCCAGTAAATAAGGTGTCTTTTTTATTCATTTGAGTAATCTCCTTTACTGAAAAACATGTAAAATATAAAAAAACTCGCCCCTAAAAAAGGGACGAGTGTGCTCGCGTTACCACCCTACATTCTGTAACATTCAGCTACAGCTCTTGGTCAACGTACAGTCATACGTGTTCCATTGTAACGGCGGAAGTCCGTCAAAGCCTACTAAACTTCAGCTTTGCATCTCAGAGATGATTTTCAGCCAAGTCCTGAACATCGACTTTCAGCAATTGTCGACTCTCTTGTAGAACAGGTGCAAATCTTACTCTTCTCGTCATTGATTTTTCCATTTGGAATCTATTTATATGCTAGAGCATTAATAAAAAAATTAATAAAACGAACTATGATAAATAAGGTTAGCAGGTGAAAGGAGGAAAGTCAATAATGAGTATGTAATAATCGAAAAATGAAAACTATTCGGTTATATTTTTTTGTATTAAAAATGAAAGCAAAATGAAATTTATTGCAAACATTAATTTGATAAAATAGAAACATATGACCCTTTTTAGTTTACTGTTTTTTGGAAAAGGGTATAGATTTTAAAGAAAAATAGTTTCAGACTATCAGTTCGTTACTTCTAGTTTAGATGAGAGAGGAATATTTACTAACGAATATATATTTTTTAAAACTTTTCAAGAAAGTTTTAAAAAATAGTTCATATGTATAATATTAACAGGCAGTAATACCCCCACTTATCGACTTATAAAGGTCGAAGATGTATAAGAGGGTTAAAACTGCCTATAAATGTTTGAACGTAGTAGTTTTTTATAAAAGCGCGTGTAAATAAGTTTTTATCGGAGGAAATAAAATGACTTTCGAAGAGTTATTAATTGATAAACAGTATTATAAGAGCACATTCATAAAAGGTGAGCATCTCGATCATCCAGTACGAGTACTTGGTGAGGCATATGTAGCGGAGCATAGAAATGAGTTTTCCGATTTATCCTATATTAGATATGCTCAAGGGGAAGTATATTTTCATAATAAGGACTATGAGGCTGCTATTTTCAAATGGGAAAATATTGAAAATGAATTAGAGCCTTGGGCGAAAAAGAATATGGCAGATGCGTATTTCGAATTGGATTTATATTCAACTGCTGAGGAAATTTATCGATCGATTACTTCTGATTCTCAAATTCTAACAACAGAAATATTAATCAAGCTATTCTTCGTTTATAAACAGCAAGGAAAGTTAGAAAAAGCAGTTGAGACAATTAAAGAAGCGGTTGCTTACAATCCAGATTACTTAGATTTAACTGAAATGGCCAGAGAGTTTTTTGAAGAACACCAAGACTGGGAAAATGCAGTAGAGTTGTCTGTAAATGAAGCGACAAGAACAGTTTCATCAAGATGGTTTAAAGTAATAAAATCTTATAGTGATGAAGGGAAAACGAATCACTTTTCTCCTAACTATTTTAGTAAAGCACTAGTTGCTCTATACATAGAAAATCATGAGTTGTTTGAACAGGTAGTTGCATCACTTTGGCAAAGTTATAAAAATGAAAAACAAGAAACCTATATTGCATGGATTAATGAAATTAATCAGATTCTTATTAATATCGAGGATAATCGAAATGGTGTATGGCACGAACTGTCTATATTATACAAAGAGACGTACTCCGAATTAATGAATGGTCAACTACTATTAAAGGATCTATCAAAGATTATTCCCTATCATCTTGAAAATTGGCTAAAAGTAGCAGACTCAAATTATGAGCTCTCAGCTTCTGCTGCGGTATTATCTTGGGATGAAATCTTTCCTTCTACGATTCAGCAAGAAGTAGTTCAGAAGGCAGAAAGGTTAATCGTTCATGCAAAAAATAATGTAGATGTTCTTGAAGAAAGCTTAGTATTATTTGAAGATATTTTAAGCTGGGCAGAAAAACAAGTAGTTCATATTGGATATCCAATTAAATGGGCAGTTCGGGAGTTATTAGATTTAAGAGTTCATCACTTATTAATTACAGGAAATGATGAAAAGAGTAAAGAAGGGGTAGTACAATCTCTTATTGGACATAGTTTTGGAACAACACTTTCTTCTTGTGTAATGTACCGTGATGGAGATGATATTGAAATCACTGAAATTAATGAAAACGGCTTAATGAAAATAGAAAATATTTCGGAATATCATGAAATCAACTATAACCTGATTGATTTTAAATTACCATCTGAATTTCTTCATGAAAATACAGTTACTTTATTAGACGCGCCAAGTAATTGCTGGAAAAATAGTAAAAGTGGAGAACAATTTTACGTACATCTAGCAGATGCAATTGTAGTTGTTATTAATCCAGAACAATATAATCGAAGCTTTTTACTCGATATTCAGGAGAAGGTTTCAAATTCTGTTATTCAAGTGGTGATTAGTCAAAGGGATAACCTGTATTCTGAAGAAGAGTTAAATTTATTAGCAGAAGAAATTCATACAATATTCCCTACCGCAAATGTATTTATTAATAATAATAGTGATATAAATGGATTAATCCAATCGACAATTAGAGGAATAGATGTTGAGGAGAACAGAACTTCAAAAATGCTCTACTTTGTTCGTACATTGATGGCAAAGATTTTAGAACAGCGCTCCCAAATCGAAGCAGATTTAAATGAATCGATTTTATGGGATGAGGAAATGACAACAAAATTAGGAGGAGCCATTCATCAGCTTCAAGATATGGAAAAAGAAAAGATTCAGAGTATCACAAAATCCTATCTTTCAATAAAAAATGAGATTAAGGATGAAATAACGAAATCAATACCTCAAATTTTAAAGGGATGCTCTGAATTAATTAAAGAGAACAGTGATTTTAGAAAGCTTCATATCGAACTGAATGAAGAAATGAATAACCGTATTCAGGATTACTTACAAAAAACAGTGCTACCGAATTTTTACTCATCCATTCAAAATTGGATTTCCTTTGCAGAAGAAGAGTTTTATCAAAGTAAGGTGTTTTTAGATGAAATGCGTCAAGGCTTTAACACTTTATACGGTGAAGAAAGGTTGAAGCTGTATGCAGATGAAAAAGTGCTCGATGATTGGCGAAGAGATGCAGAAAGAATGAAGAACGGCATTCGAATTGATAAGGTAAATATTTTATTAAGACATACACCTTCACAAGTACTATTAAAAAGCGCCGGCAAATTATTTGGAGCTTTGCAGCAAAATAAAACAATGCTCTACAATAAATACAAAAAATTCATTGAAAATGAGGAATATCAGACAGTCGTTGAATCTATTGCTAATAAATTTCTTCTTCAATTTGAACTATTTGAAACTGCTTTAGAAAGGGACGTTTCCATGTTTTTCCAAAATCCATTGGATGAGCTCGATGCTGCAGTGAAGAAAACTGTAAAGGATCGTCAGGAAAATGAAATCCTTCTAAGTAACATGAAGGCAAATCCAGAGTTATTCCGCGACCCATTGTCATTGTTCGAAGTAAAACTACGACAATATGAGTGGATAATTGATGCAAGCAAAGAAACTTATCCAATTGTGTAATGTTTAAATACGCTTTAGAACCGCTAGGATATAAAAAATCCTAGCGGTTTTAAATTTTTATTACTCTTAAATTAATATGATTTTTCATTAATATACGTACATTTTACCTAATTACTTTCAATCTTCTAAGAAAGTTTAAACCCCATTTTCTGATTGATAAATTTTGAAAATTGTATATAATAAAAAAATAAGAGGTGATTCAGGTGTCAGAAAAAATGATCGTTGAAGAAAAAATTTTCACTCAGAAAGGATGGGAGACGAGAGAGAAGCTATTGATTGCTGCGGAAGAGGTATTTGGAAAAAAGGGCTATTATGAAGCTTCAATTGTTAACATTACTCAAGAGGCAAAGGTGGCTCATGGGACATTTTATAACTACTTTCCATCTAAAAAGGAAATCTTTGATGAATTGATTCGCTATTATAATCGTGAATTACGTTTGGCAATTAAAGATGAGATGAAGCAAGCAGTTAATTATGAGGATGCACAACGTAAAGGATTTAAAGCGTTTTTCAATTGGGTTAAAAACCGAAGAAATTTATACAGTATTGTTCAACAGGCAATTGTCGTAGATCAAGAATTGTATCGATGGTATTACGATAAGTTAGCAATTGGATTTTTAAAAAGCTTGTCCGAAGGTATTCAAGCTGGGGAGTTCAAAACGATTGATCAGGAAACGGTTGCTTATTGTTTAATGGCCATTGGTCAATTTTTAGGAATGAGATGGGTCTATTGGGAACAGCAAGATGTTCCTGAAGAAGTATTTGATTCTGCAATGAAACTTATTTTTGAAGGATTAAGAAAATAGAGAGGTGACTTATATGAAGGGCATTGCCTATTGGATAGAAAAATGGGCATGTATAAATCCAGATCGTATTGCTATCATCACAGAACAAGAGCAGATTACTTATAGAGAGTTGGAGAAAAAAGTTAGAAGTACGGCGTCATACCTAAAAAACCATTTAGATGTTAAGAGGGGTGAACGTATCGCAATATTGTCCCAAAATCGAATGGAATATGTAGTTTTATTATTTGCGATCGCCAAAATTGAGTGTATTGCTGTTCCTTTGAATATTCGATTAACTGCAAACGAGCTTATATTCCAATTAAATGATAGTGAAACAAGCCTATTAATTGCTGAAGAACCATTTATGGAAATGGCTCGTTCTCTTCAGGATGACACACAAGTAAAAAATCTAGTTAATATCGAACAATTTGCAGTAATGGAATTAATTGAGCATGGTTCCTTTCATTCAATAAATGAAAGCGCTCCCTTTATCATTTGCTATACATCAGGTACCACCGGAAAGCCAAAGGGAGCAGTATTGTCTCAGAACAATATGTTTTGGAATGCGATAAATAATATGCTCGCAATAGATTTAACCTCAAATGATCGTTCAATCATTTTGCTTCCTTTATTTCATATTGGAGGGATTGGTTTATTTGCTTTTCCCACTTTATTTTCGGGAGGAACCATTGTCATCCCTGGTAAATTTGAACCAGTTAAAGTTCTATCAATGATTGAAGAACATCAAATTACTATCGTAATGGGAGTTCCTACCATTCATCAGGCTTTATTAAATTGTCCTGCTTTCCAAACGACAAATTTACAATCAGTCCGCTGGTTTTACAATGGTGGGGCACCTTGTCCTTATGAAATAATAAAAGCCTTTGTTGATAATGGATTTTTGTTTGGTCAAGGATTTGGAATGACAGAGACATCCCCCTCTCTGTTTATGCTAACGAAAGAAGATGCCATAAGAAAGATGGGGTCGATTGGAAAACCTGTTATCTATAGTGAATACAAGCTAATAGATACGCAAGGGAATGTAGTTGATCCTGGAGAAGTTGGGGAGCTAGTTGTGAGAGGCCCAAATGTAATGAAGGAATATTGGAAAAGACCGGAAGCAACGAATGAAGCGATTAAGGATGGATGGTTGTTTACAGGGGATTTAGCAAAAGTAGATGGAGAGGGGTTTCTCTATATTGTTGGAAGAAGAAAAGAAATGATTATCTCTGGTGGAGAAAACATCTATCCTCTTGAAGTTGAGCAGGTAATCAGTCAACTCTCGGATATTAACGAGGTAGCAGTGGTGGGTGTTCCTGATTCAAAATGGGGAGAAGTACCAACAGCTTTTGCAGTTAAGGCAAAAGAAAGCAATATGACACAAGAGGATGTTCTTGAACACTGTAAACGACTTCTAGCAAAATACAAAATTCCGAAGGAAATTATTTTTTTAGAAGAGCTACCTAAGAATGCGACTGGAAAGATACAAAAAAATCATTTAGTAACTAAATAGAAAGAGGGAAAAGGATTGACTACATTTACAATTGGACAGAAAGCAACTTGCAGTAAGACCATTACAGAATCAGATATTGTTCTCTATGCAGGTATAAGCGGTGATTTTAACCCGGTTCATATGGATAAGGAATATGCAAAAAATACAAGATTTAATCAGCGTATTGCACATGGTTTATTAACTTCAAGTTTACTGTCACAGCTTCTAGGCATGCATTTACCTGGAAAGGGTTCTGTTTATATGGAACAAACAATACGTTTTACTTCACCAGTTTTTATTGGGGATACCATTACTGCAACAGCAACTGTACAAGAATTTTTAGAAGAGAAAAGAATCATTAAGCTATTAACAGAATGTCATAATCAAAACGATGTACTTGTACTGACCGGTTCAGCAATGATGATGGTTCCAAAGGGAGGAGAAATGCTATGACGAATATTGGTATAGAAGCAACAAATACTTTTTTTCCAAAAGAAGTTGAGACAGCTGCAGATTTATCTAAAAAGACAGGAATTCCTGAAAATGTTATTGTTGAGAAGTTTGGCCTGTATGAAAAGCATGTTGCAGATGAATCTATGCAAGCCTCAGATTTAGCGATTGCTGCTGCAGTCCCTCTATTATCCAAGGTAGATCCATTAGCCATTGATGTTGTTATATATTTCGGCAGTCCACATAAGGACTACCATGTCTGGTCATGTGCACCTAAAATTCAGCATGAAATTGGAGCAAAAAATGCATATGCTTTCGAAATAATGAATGTTAGCTCCTGTTTTCCTATTGCTCTTAAAGTCGCTAAAGATATGTTAAAGTCTGATGAATCAATAGAAAATATATTGCTTGTTGGAGGTTGTAAGGAGTCACAAATAATCGATTACAGCAATCCTCGTTCACGTTTTATGTTCAATTTTGCTGATGGGGGTACGGCAGCATTAATAAAACGTGAAGCAAGAATGAGCAACATACTAGAAAGTTCTATCATAACAGATGGTTCTTTTCATAAGGATGTTCTCATTCCAGCAGGTGGCTCCAAACATTTTGCAAGTATGGAAACTGTTGAGAAGCGTCAGCATTATATTGATGTAGTTAATCCAGCTAGTATGAAAGAAAGATTGGATCCAATTTCCGTTCCGAATTTTCAAAAAGTAGTATTGCAGGCTTTGCAAAAAAGTGGTTATAGCCATAAGGACATTAAAATGCTCCTGCCGCTACATACAAAACGTTCAATGTTTAGGGAATTACTCTTTTCATTGGATTTAAATGAGGACCAAGCAGTCTATTTAGATCATTACGGACATATGTCAGCTTTAGATCCGTGTATTGGCCTTCACTTTGCTAATGAACAAGGGAAATTAAAAAGTGGAGATATTGCAGTAGTAGTAAGTGCAGGTACTGGTTATACCTGGGCAGCAACAGTTATTCAATGGGAAGGAGAACAAGGATGAAGAAAATTGCGCGGCTCTCATTAGCAATTGTTTTGTTGATGTGTATGTATTTGCCTTTAACAACTGCAGCAACTTTTGATTTTGAAAAATCATGGGGAAATGAGATGGATGCTTCGCAATTATTTAGAACTCCTGTTGCACTTGCAAAAGATAAAACTGGTTATATTTATATGGTGGATATGGGGAATCATCGCATTGTAAAAATGGATTCAACAGGGAAATTTATCAATTCTTATGGAAGCCTTGGAGATAAACCAGGACAGTTTAATATGCCATTTGGAATTGCTATTGATAAAGAGGGCAATATTCTAGTTGCAGATACAGGGAATTACCGTATTCAAAAATTTACTTCTCAATTTGAATTTATAAAAAGCTGGGGAACAAGAGGAAAAGGAGAAGGGGAATTTGGTTTTCCTAGAGAAATTGCCGTTGATAATGATAACAATTACTATATTACGGATGAGTACAATCATCGTATCCAAAAGTACAGTTCCGATGGCCAATATATATTAACAATAGGTAGTTATGGGAAAAGAGATGGTCAATTAGCCTTGCCACAAGGGATTGCCATAAACAATAAAAATGAAATCTATGTAGCAGACACATACAATAATCGAATTCAGGTTTATGATCAAAATGGGGTTTTTAAAAGAAGAATTGGTGGCACTGAACATGGAATAGGAGCTTATCAATTTTATCATCCACGAGGAATTAATTTTGATCATAAGTCAGGCTCGTTCTATGTAGCAGATACCTATAATAATAGGATAATGAAGTTTGATAATCAGGATCAGTTTCTATATACGACAGGTATTTTTCCACAATTCGTATATCCTAACCAAATCTTACCCGACAGTCAAGGTAACCTATATATTACTGATACCGGAAATAACCGCCTGTTAGTCTATAAAGAGATAGGTTTAACGGCAACCTTTACAAAGGCTATTGGCATTGAAAGAAATGGAGATTTTCAATATGCAGGACCATATGATGTTGAAAGTGATTCGAGTGGAAATCTATTTGTTTCAGACTCGTTTAATCATCGGATAATAAAATATAATTCAAATGGAAAGATAATAAGTAAATGGGGAAGCTTAAATGGTTATGGAGGACCATTAGGATTTGGCAGTTATCCAGGTCAATTTTTTGTTCCTCGTCAAATTGCAGTTGACCAATATGACAATGTATATGTAGCAGATTCAGTAAATCACCGAATCCAAAAATTTTCAAATTCTGGGCTATTTCTTTATTCATATGGATCTCTAGGAACATTAAGTGGATATTTTCAATTTCCATCAGGGGTTGCTGTAGATAGTAAAGGGAATATTTTTGTAGCTGACTCGGAAAATAATCGAATACAAAAGTTCAATCCATTCTTTATATACATGAAAGAATGGGGAAGAAAAGGAAGTGGCGAAGGAGAGTTTTCTCAACCAATGCAGCTAGCAATCGATTCAAAAGATAATGTATACGTAGTAGACCGAATAAATAATAGAATTCAAAAGTTTGATAATAATGGTCGCTTTCTAGCAAAATGGGGAACAAATAATGGGAATGGAAACCTTGATCCATTAGAAAACTGGAAAGAAGGGCAAGGAGATTTATTCTTACCAACCGGAATTGAAATAGATCAAAATGACCAGGTATATGTAACTGATACTTCAAACAATCGAATAAATGTATATGATGACAATGGGAGATTTTTAAATACCTTTGGTCATTTTAGCGGCAACTCAGGGGAATTCTTTTCACCTCAAGGTCTAGATGTTGACCGGGCGGGAAATATAATTATTGCAGATGGACTCCTCCATCGAATTCAATTTTTCAAGTAATAATCATCTCTTCAACTTTATGATATACAACTCAAAAATGTAGTATTAGGCAATCAATTTGTATACGTAAACTTCAACTGCTGTTTTAAAAATATTCTCTTCTTAGGGCTAGTTAATCATTTTAACAGTTTAATAGAATTACAAAATAAGCGCTAGGTTAACTTGGCGCTTATTTATTTTCTCAAATGTTAATGCTTTATAATGTAACTTTGGTCTTCTAAAATCATTAAAGGAATTAGTATTTAGGACTAAATTAGAAGCTTTAATATTCATTCATATATTATTTATTACACCCTAAAAAGACATTTGTTCACTGTGAGTAGAAAATATCTTGATTAATTACTTGTAAAGAGAGATAATAAAAAAATAAAATTTATCTGAAATTTTCTACAACGGGAGATGTGATGAATGAAAGTTGTGAAGTTTGGAGGCTCCTCTTTAGCCACAGGTGAACAAGTAAAAAAAGTATTTAAAATTGTGACATCAGATCCTGAAAGAAAGATTGTTGTTGTATCAGCGCCAGGTAAAAGGTATCCAACAGATGAAAAAATCACGGATTTATTAATTGAGTTTGGAAAAAGACATCTGCACGATCAAGAATCTCGAAACATTTTAGAGGAGATTATTGAAAGATACATACTAATAATAATGGAATTACAACTTCCAGATTCTTTTATAAAAAAAATAAGAAATGACTTCATGCAATTGATGAGCATTGATAAAAACAACCCTGTTATGTTTTTGGAGGCAGTAAAAGCGAGTGGTGAGGATATTAATGCGAAACTATTAGCAGGTTATTTCCAACATTGTGGAGTGGAGGCTCATTATGTTAATCCTAAAGATGCAGGGCTATTGGTTAGTAATGAGCCCGGGAATGCACAGGTTTTACCGGAGACCTACAATCGATTGTCTAATTTAAAATCACGTTTAGGAATAATAATTTTTCCTGGATTTTTTGGATACAATGAAAGGGGCGAAATATTAACCTTTTCTAGAAGTGGGTCTGACATTACTGGTTCTGTACTAGCTAATGGAGTTGGAGCAAAGATTTATGAAAACTTTACAGATGTTGATGCTGTTTATTCTGTTAACCCAAGCTTAGTAAAAGATCCAAAAGAAATAGAGGAATTAACATACCGTGAGATGCGTGAGCTTTCCTATGCGGGATTTTCTGTATTTCATGATGAAGCACTAATTCCTGCGTACCGAGCTGGTATACCGGTTTTGGTGAAAAATACGAATAATCCTTTTGCAGCAGGGACAAAAATCGTAAATAAGCGTGAAAAACCAAATGGTTCTGTTGTTGGAATTGCAAGTGATACAGGATTTTGTAGTATTTATGTTAGCAAGTATTTAATGAATAGGGAAATAGGATTTGGAAAAAAACTTCTGCAGATTTTGGAAGGATATGGTTTATCCTACGAGCATTCTCCATCTGGAATAGATGATATATCTATTATATTGAGAGAAAATCAATTAACACCAAAAATGGAAGAGCAGATTATTGATTCGATTAAGAATGAATTACACGCAGAAGAGGTACATGTGGAGCATGGTTTAGCACTTATCATGATTGTTGGGGAAGGAATGCGTCAAAATGTTGGAACTGCTGCTAGAGCTTCAAATGCGTTAGCTAGTGCAGGAATTAATATTGAAATGATTAATCAAGGATCGTCTGAGGTAAGTATGATGTTTGGTGTTAAAGAAATGAATGAGAGGAGGGCTGTGCAGGCACTTTACCATGAGTTTTTTATCGGGGTATTGGTTTAAAGAAGCACTAAAGCACATCAGACTGGATCCTATTAAGGAAAGACTGATTCAAAATGGAAAAAGACATTCTATTTCTGATTAAGTAGGCTCTTAAAGCTATTTATCTTATATTATAAAAAACTAAAGGATCAGGAAATTCACTTCCTGGTCCTTAATATCCTTTATTGTAATCCACAGTATTTAATAGTGGTGCTCCCTCTTTTAAATAGTGCTTTAGATTTGGTAGAAATATGTCTTCTATTACTCTATTTTCATAGTGCTCTGTTGAACCGGCAGTATGTGGGGTAATGATAACATTGTTGAAATCCCATAAAGGGCTGCTGCTGGACAATGGTTCTTTTTCAAATACGTCTAATCCTGCACCAGCAATTTGATTGGAACGGAGTGCTTCTATTAGTTCATCTTCTACAACAATTTCCCCTCTGCCAATATTAATGAAGAATGAGGTATCTTTCATTAATTCAAATTGTTTTTTGCCAAACATGTGAAAGGTATCGTTTGTAAGTGGGGTAGTAACGATAACATAGTCACATTGTGGAAGGATAGAATCCAATTGCTCAGATGGATACATTTCATCAAAAAATTCTTCTTCCTTTCCTGAATGTCTGATACCAATAACTTTCATATTAAAGGCTTGAGCAATTTTTGCTGTTTCCTTTCCAATAGCCCCTGCTCCGATAATACCAATTGTTTTACCATGGATTTCGAGGCTAAGATTTGAATGATCCCATGTTTTCATTTGTTGATTACGGACATATGTATGAATTTTTCTTGTAAGTCCAAGTATGAGGGCAAAAATTGTTTCTGATATTGGATAAGCGTGAACGCCACTGGCAGTTGTTAGAAAAATGTTTTTATTGGTCATTTCTTCTAATGGAAGATTATTCACCCCCGCACTCCAGCTTTGTAGCCATTTTAATTGAGATTTTTGTGAAATGCATAATTCCTCTACTTCCTTTTTCCAACCGACAATGATTTCTGCTTCGTTTAATTGATTACGCCAAATAGATGGATCCTTACCTGCAATGAGTTCCCAATCAGGTGCTGTATTTTTAACTTTGTTGAATAAATCTTGACTAATGTTTTGAGTAATAACTATTTTTCTGTTAGACATATTTATTCTCCTCATCAATTAATGATTATGTCTTCTATTATACTAGAAAATAGTATGGATAATTAAGAAGGTTGCTTATTAGTATAAAAAATAGGACTGTCCTAAATTTGATTATAGGACAGCCCCAGCATAGCTATTTACCACGATGTTTTTGTTTTGCTTTTTGTTTTTTTAGCATGTACTTTCGCTGAATAGTCTCTTCCTTGTGCTTTCTTTCTTTGGCTTGTTGGTGCTGCTTCTTTTCCACTAATTCTTGTTTGATAGCTTCATGAGCTTTAGTAGTAAGACCAATTTTTTTCATTTCTTTAGATATTTGACGCTGCATTCTTTTAGGATTGACCTTTTGCTTTAGCTTTGTCTCAATATCAATACCTGATTGACTATGTTTCCAGATAACTGATTGTAATTGATGATGAACAAAATGCAATACCTCTACATCTTTAGGCTCATTGCCAAATACATAGCGATACGCTTTTAATTTGTTATTCTCAAGTGTTTCAATAATCCCTAGCCAAAACTGTCCGTCAAAATAAATCGTTAAATGCATAACGATCCCTCCTCTGTTGATTTCATGAAATGATGGACATCCCGAGGAGGGGAAGGTTACTGACATCTGTTATATAGATGCATCCGGACTACCAACCGAATTGTGTTTTTTCATTTCATATTATTAAATTACCATTTTTGGATAATAGTTTCAATTTACAAATAAAAAAAAAACCAAGTGCAAACAGTACACTTGGTTTTCTCATAACTAGTTTAATATTTTTACTTTAACTGTTTTGCGTCCCCATTGCAAAGCTTTCTTTTTTGAAGGGATGAAAACATCGATTTTCTTACCTTTCATCGCACCGCCTGTATCACCAGCAATGGCATATCCGTAACCTTCAACATAAACCTTTGAGCCTAATGGAATTAATTTCGGATCAACCGAAATTACCTTCATTTTAGGATTTTTCTTAAGGTTGATTCCTGTGGCAGTAATGCCGCTACAACCTTTACAGCTACCAGTATAAGCTGTTGCAGAAACAGTAAATTGTTTAACTACTTTTGTCTTTTTTGCTGTTACCTTCTTCTTCGCTGCAGCAGCCTTCTTTGGAAGTGAGATTACTAGCTTTTGATTTGGACGAATCTGATCTGACTTTAGATGGTTCCATGATTTAAGCTGATTTATTGATACTTTATATTTCTTAGATATTTTCCATAATGAATCGCCACTTTTTACTGTATATGTATTTGAGCTTGCAGATGCAGCACTTGAAATTCCGATGCTTAAACAGAGTACTGTACTAATTGATAGTATGAACTTTTTCAAAATAGTGTTCCCCTTTATTTTTTGATAAACCAACTTTAACATGAGAATGTAACAATTATGTTTCAAAGGTGTACTAATTCCATTACATCTTCTTTTCAAGTGAGTATTTCATGGAAAATGAGGGATTAACCGGTTTTATATGTAATAAAATTCCATTTAAATATAAGATTATTAGGTATTCTACTATTTAGTAGAGAAAAATAATTATTAAGTACCATTTTAATCATATAAATATATTCTCCATTTCTGCTTAATAGCTTGCTTACTTAAGACATGAAGTAAGATGTGTTATGATACCAAGGCTACTTAATACTTGCGAATTATTAATATTTCATATAAAAATAGAGTTACAATTTTAGTGAGAATTGTTTTTTAACCTTTGTTTATTTTAGATAGTATTCGTAGATACAGATTATTTAAGAGAATTGTAAGAATATATAAAGTGAAATATAAGAGGAAGTATGGTAAATATAAACTAGGTACTAAGTAGGAGGGGCTAAGTCTAATTTCCCCTTGTGCTTTTTTTGGTGATGGAGAATTACATTTTTTTACCCTTCTCCTATAGAGAGTAGAAGGGAATTGGAGATTAAGTTGGTGTAAATTGTATATGAGTAATGATGAAGAATTGAAAGTTTTAAAACAAGCATTAGAACAGTCATTTATGATTGTCGAAATTGACTACAGTGGAAAGATTACATATGTTAATGAGAATTTTTGTAAAGTATCTAAATATTCATCAGAAGAAATACTTTTACAAAATTATTGGATTTTAAGCTCAGGATATCATTCACAAGATTTTTTTGAAAAAATATGGGAGACAATTACTAGAGGAAAGAAATGGACGGGGGAAATTTGCAGTAGAGCAAAAAATAGGGAGATTTATTGGGTAAAAACAACCATCATTCCTTTTAAAGATAAAAATAAGGGCTCATATCGATTTTTAGCTATTCTTATAGATATAACAGATAAGAAAAAAAGTAGAGAGTGGATGTATATGGCTTTCCATGATGAATTAACGGGTCTACCTAATCGAAGAATGTTGAACCTTTGCTATGATTCATATATTCTAAAAGCAACCTATAAACAAACGAAATTCGCTGTTTTATTCATGGATATCAATAATTTTAAAAATATCAATGATAGTTATGGACATTTAATTGGAGATGAATTTTTAAGAAAAGTAGGGAATCGTTTATCTAGTATTTTTTCAAAAAAAGATTGTGTTTTTCGGTTTGGAGGAGATGAATTTATCATCATAATTGATGATATAAGGAACTTAGAAAAGAAAATGCATTCCATACTTTCCTTATTTGTTGATCCTTTTATATTGGGCTCTTATACATTTTATGCAAGTATTAGTGTTGGAGTCAGTATTTACCCTGATCATAGTAGTAAGAAAGATACATTAATGAATTATGCAAATAAAGCTATGTTTAAATCAAAGCAAAATCATGGAAACAATTATCAAATATATCAATTAAATGGAGGAGGCAATAATGAATAATTCCTCAGTACAAACTTTAGAATTCCCTAAAACGAATCTATTTGATGAAGGATTATTAAAATCCTTTTTTAATTTGCAAGTAGCGAATGTAAAACGTACGAAAGCATCATTTTCTCTCGTATTTATATCTGTTCACCCAATGAGTGAAATATATACAAAAAGTGTTGTAAACAATGAAGATTATACACTTGAAATAGTAAGTGCCTATTTAAAAAAACAAGTTCGAAATTCTGATATTGTCTTTCAATTATCTAATCCAAAAAATTGGGTCATTTTATTGTCAAATTCAGGAGAAGAAGAGGCAAAATATTTTCTTAAAAGAATATTTGAAGAAATCCCGATTATTTCTACCAGTCAAGAAGAGAAATTGCAAGTTTATTTATCTGCAAGCATTATTGAAGTGGCAAATAGTAAAACCAAATATGAAGATGTACTTAGTGATGGTGAAGAGTCACTAAATCAGGCCATTGAAATGGGACCACTACAAATGAAAATCATAGATTCATATAAAGAACCTGAAATAGAAGAAATAAAAGTAAGTATTATTGAAGAGGATGAAATTGTAGGCGGAATATTATATTCACTTCTCGAAAGAACAGCAATTGATTACTTTGATTTAAACATTCAATTATTTCAGGATGGAGATCAATTTTTACAATCTACTTGGTATGAATCAGGTTATACTCATCTTGTAATAATGAATGACATATTACCTAAAAAAAGTGGAATTGAAGTACTTCATGAACTTCGCAAAATGCCAAACAATAAGAAATATATTATTTTAATGATGTCTAAAAGAAAAACAGAAGAAGATATGATATTTGCGTATGAGTCTGGTGTCGATGAATATATTACAAAGCCGTTTAATATTAAACTATTTGAAGCACAAGTGAAAAGAATTATAAAGAGGATTCGCTCATGATAGAAACTATTTATATATTAATGATAGGTATTACAGCCTTATTTTTTTTGCTGATTTTTTTACTTATATATATTGTTTGGAAAAGAGTACAAGAAACTAAAATGAAAGCAAAAATGAAGCAATATATTAAAGTACATAAGGATGAATGGTATCTATATTTAATAGAAGAAAAAAATATATCAGAAAAGCTTATCCCGAATAATATGGGTGAACAAAAAGCAATTGAAGAAATTCTTGTTCGATATACAAAAAATATATTAAGTCATACAGTAATAACTAAAATTTCTAATTATGTAGAAGAAAATATGGAAGATTACTATCGTAAAAAATTAAAAAGTAGAAAATGGAGTACTCGGATGAATGTACTTTACAAAATAATTGATTTCCAAATGCATTTTTTAATAAAGGATGTCTTGGAAATGCTAAATAGCAATAAAAAGTATTCAAAAGAGGAATACCTCCAAATGTACAAAATTTTATCGCATTTCCGTTATGAGAATTTTATAGAGCATATCCTTAATCCCAAATTCTTAATTGGTGAATTTGAATATAAGCAGCTACTTTTTGACATGGATCCAAACGATTTTGGTCTATTTGTTCAAAAATATGAAGAACTTCCAGATACATTGAAATATATAATTATTGATATTATTGGGATAAAAAATAATATAGAATACATTCAATTTTTAGAAAGCAAATTGGCGGATCCTCAATTAGAGGTACGTATTCGTACATTAAAATCAATTAATCGTATCGGTGCAATAACAGATATTAACCTTTATATACCTTTTATTCAATCAAACTATTGGGAAGAAAGGTTAATGGTAGCTAAATTACTTATCCATGTACCATTAGCGGAATCAAAAGATCATTTAAAAGAACTATTGCAGGATTCTTCATGGTGGGTACGCTCGGAGGCAGCACAGACGCTGCGAAATCATAAAATGGGGAAACAAGTATTGGAATCAATTATCATTTCTTCAGAGGATCGCTATGCTGTAGATATGGCGAAGGAAGTGCTCGGAAAGGGATAGTGTTATGAATCTATCAATTATTACGAAATATATGTTTTTGTTTTTTGGCGGTATCATTTTTATTTATATGCTATTTGTTATCTGTTCTTATAGTATCATGCTTATATTTTCACTTTCAAAGTTAAGAAAGGAAGCAAAATTAGATAAATATGAGACGGATGAAGATTACTTAGCATTTGCTTATTCTAAGCCTGTATCCATTCTTGTTCCTGCATATAACGAAGAGGCTGGGATATTAGATAGTGTTCATTCCCTACTAAGTTTAAGTTATCCACAAATGGAGGTAATTGTTGTAGATGACGGGTCTACTGATAGGACTCAGGATCTCATGATACGCCATTTTCAAATGAATAAAGTCCATAAAGTGATAAGACAGCAATTGGATACGAAACCTATTACTGAAATCTATCAATCGAGTATTCATGCTAATTTGTTTTTAGTTGTAAAAGAGAATGGCGGGAAAGCAGATGCATTAAATGCGGGTATCAATGCATCCAAATATCCATACTTTTGTTCTATTGATGGTGACTCGATCTTAGAATCTACCTCTTTATTAAGAGTAATGAAGCCAATTGTTTCATCAAATGAAGAAGTAATTGCTGCAGGTGGAAGCGTACGAATTGCCAATGGTTCCGATATTCAACTAGGAAATGTAATGAATGTTTCATTGTCTAAAAAAACAATGGTAGTCATGCAAGTAATTGAATACTTACGTGCTTTTCTTATGGGGAGGATTGCTTTAAGCAAATTTAATCTAGTACTAATTATATCTGGAGCGTTTAGTGTATTTTCAAAAAAATGGGTAATTGAAGCTGGGGGATACTCTAGAGACAATGTTGGTGAGGATATGGAGATTGTTGTTCGGCTTCATAGAATGATTAAGGAAAAGAAGTTAAAGAAGAGAATTGAATTTGTTCCTGATCCTGTTTGTTGGACTGAGGCACCTGAAACAATCACATATTTAAGAAGGCAGCGGAGAAGGTGGCATCAAGGGCTGATCGAAAGTTTATGGAAACATAAAAAAATGACGCTTAATCCGAAATATGGTGCAGTAGGAATGATTTCCTTTCCATACTTTTGGATTATCGAGTGTATGGGTCCCTTAATTGAATTGGGCGGTTATATTTATATTATTTTTGCCTTTATTACAGGTGGAATCTATCTTGAATTTGCAGTGTTACTCTCCCTTCTATTTATATTATATGGATCCATATTTTCAATGGCATCTGTAATGTTAGAAGCATGGAATATGAATACTTATCCTAAAATAAGAAATCTTTTTCGCTTAGTAATATTATCTTTTTCAGAAGTATTTTGGTACAGACCGTTAACGATTATTTGGCAATGTGAGGGTATCTTATATTTTATGTTAAATAGACGTGAATGGGGGAAAATGGAGAGAAAGGGACTTTCAAAGAAAGGGCTTGAGGAATGAAACGACTAATTATTATTTCGTTTTCTATTGTTATTATTCTATTATTACCTTTTATATTATGGTTTTTAGATGATAAGAAGGAATTACAGGTAGCGATTATTGATAAAACTGTTCCAGATGAATCATTTCGTGAACATTTAGGAATTACATGGGTATTAAATCATTATGGCTATGTAAAAAAAGATGGAGCTCCTTATAATGCATCTGTTGACTATATGGGATTTGTTCCAAACGAGTCTAAGAAAGATTATCATATTAAACCACTTTCAAATTCGTATAATGATAAAGATGTAATATATGTAGCCGATACATATGGGGTTTATAATGAAGATTTGCCATGGATAAAAAAGAAGCGTGAAGGTTCACGTTCATCACTTGTTTATGGAGGGCTACAGAGCAACGAGTGGGAAGCAATTCTGAATCGATTACAGCAGGAAAAAAGGTCTACTTTTATTGCAGAATTTAATACTCTTGCTTCACCGACAGAAGAAAATGTGCGTAAAAGTATGAGTGATTATTTACATCTTAATTGGTCAGGGTGGACTGGACGTTATTTTGATGAACTTAATTCTGAAAAAAATAATGAAATACCACAATGGATTATTGATGAATATGGTGATAACTGGAAGTATAAAGGACCTGGCTTTATATTAATCAACGATAAAAATAACGATGTGGTTGTTCTAGAGAAGAATAAAGAATTTACAGGAGACGGTATTAATTTAAAGTTTACAAAAACGGGGCAAAAAAAATTTGGTTTAAAGAAAAGTCCTAATTATTATTATTGGTTTGATATTGTAACTCCTAAAGTTGGAGGAAATGTACTAGCTTACTATAATTGGAATTTAACAAAAGCAGGAAAAAAAGCTTTGGAAAGTAAGGGGATTCCTTTGGAATTTGCTGGAATCCTAGAATCTCAATATAATAATTCAAAAAGCTATTATTTTGCTGGAGATTTTAATGATATATCGACAACCCCTGTTTTTTATAAAATGAAAGGACTAAGTGTCCTTCATAAAATAATTAATTCCTTTTCAAATGATTCTTTTTATTGGAGCACTTATGTTCCAGTAATGAAGCAGATCTTGTCAGAAAGCAAAGAAAATCTTATTGCAAAGGATAAATCAAAGGAAACAGTGAAAACTTCATACACATCTAGAGTGGTTGATGATTCCTTTGAAGTTTTAGTCAATAATAATTGGAAAAAAATAAAAATAAAAGGCGTAAATATGGGGATGGGGAAACCTGGTGTGTTTCCTGGAGAGGCCGCAATTACTGAAGAAGAATATTATCGGTGGTTAACGGAAATTGGTGAAATGGGGGCTAATACTATACGTATTTATACACTTCATCCCCCAGGATTTTATAAAGCTTTAAAGCGTTATAATGAAAGCCATAAAAATCCTATTTATCTTTTCCATGGAGTCTGGATTAATGAAGAATCCTTAAGGGATACATTAGATTCATTTGATAAGAAGAATACAGCTGAATTTCAAAAAGAAATGAAGAAAACAGTGGATGTTATTCATGGAAATTCAATTATAAAGCATAGAGCTGGACATGCATCAGGAATATATGATGTGGATATTTCTCCATACGTAATTGGATGGATTATTGGGATTGAGTGGTACCCACAGATGGTTAAAAATACAAATGATACACATAAAGGGATAGGAGAATATGAGGGGAAATATTTCAGAACGGTAAATGGATCAGCATTTGAACACTGGCTAGCATCACAGCTGGACACCATTGTTAGTTATGAAAAGGGGAAATACAATTGGATCCGACCAGTTAGCTTTACAAATTGGGTAACAACCGACATATTAGAACACCCTTCCGAGCCGAATGAAGATGAAGACCTAGTTAGTGTGAATCCTAATGTGATTCAAACAAAAGGGGAAATGAATAAAACGAAACAATTTGCTTCTTATCATGTGTATCCTTACTACCCGGACTTTTTCAATTACGAGGAAAAGTATTTAAAATATGTAGATCACCGCGGAAAGTTTAATAGCTATGCTGCTTATTTAAAAGACTTGCATAAAGCGCACCATATCCCTATTTTAATTGCTGAATTTGGTGTCCCTGCATCACGTGGATTGACACATGACAATCCTATGGGGCGGACTCAAGGCTTCTTATCTGAAAAAGAGCAAGGTGAAACTGTTGTTGATATGTATGAAGATATCCTGCATGAAAATTTATTGGGTGGTTTGATTTTCACATGGCAAGATGAATGGTTTAAAAGGACCTGGAATACAATGGATTATGATAATCCTGACCGCCGTCCTTTTTGGTCTAATGCCCAAACAAATGAACAGCAATTTGGTTTGATGAGTTTTGATCGCGATAAAATAAAGGTTGACGGAGATAGAAGTGATTGGAAAGGTGTTTCTCCTTTATATACGAAGAAAAAAGGGAATTTACAACAACTATATATTGATCATGATGAGAGATATTTATATTTCCGCTTAGAAATGAATGATTTAAAAAATGGTTATCCTACTATTTTGCTTGATACAATTAAAGGTCAAGGAAACCATAAATCAAACAAACTAAAAAATGTAACCTTCAAAAACGGAGTAGATTTCATCATTAATTTAAATAAAGGTGAAGAATCAAAAATACTTGTAGACTCCTATTATGATTTTTATAGGTTTCAGTATGGCTATCAATTCAAAATGATTGACCCAATTTCAGCGGTACCTCCAAAGGATAGTGGGAGCTTTAAGAAAGTGGAATACGCTTTAAATAAAGAACTTTATATTCCTAGCAAAGACCAAGTGATTCCTTTTAGTGCGTATGAAACAGGAAAATTACGAAAAGGTAATTCAAATCCAGATTCAAAGGATTATGATTCTCTTGCCGACTACTTTGTGAATGAAAAAGAAGGAGTAATTGAAGTTCGAATACCATGGCTTCTACTAAATTTTAAAGATCCAAGTCAACGAGAAGTAATGAGTGATTTTTATAAAAATGGTTCTGAAGCAAGTGAGAAAATCGATGGTGTAAATGTAGGGGTCGTATTTGCTAAAAATGATGGTACGGTAACAGATTCCCTTCCAGCACTCGATAATAATAAATTGTCAAATATGGAAACCTATACGTGGAAAACTTGGAATGTCCCTAAATACAAGGAAAGATTAAAAGAATCATATTATATAGTAAAAAAAGCATTCCATGCAAAATAAGCTAAAAGGATTCACACTCTATAAAGGAGTAGTAAGTTCTTATTATGACGAAAAAAAAACTATTAATCATTGTAGGAGTATTTGTATTTATTATCATTAGTTTTCGCATGATATGGATTGGGATATTTTTAAATCAGAATGATCCTCATGTACAAAAAGGTATATTGGATTTAAGAAAGCTAGACTTGCAAGAGAGGAGCTCGATTTCACTTAATGGCCAATGGTTATTTTATCCAGGTCAGTTTGTGAATCCAAATAGTTATAAAGGCGAACTGAAAATGAACAATCCTCATTCCTGGATTACCGTTCCAAAGGATTGGAGAGAAGCAGTAACAAAAGAAAGAAATACACCTTTTGGGTATGGGACATATCGTCTACAAATTTTATTAAATCCAAAAACAACCCAGTCTTTAAGTTTTTATTTTAAAGAAATCCGCTCTGCTTCATCCGTTTATATAAACGGTAAAAAAGTGTATGCGAAGGGCAACACCTCTACAAATAGAAAGGATTCAGTCACTGACTATAGTCCTTTCAAAATAGACTTAAAAGATCATATAAAACAAATTGATTTAGTTATTCATGTTTCAAATTTCGAATCCTATCGTTCAGGTGGAATAACTAAATCAATTCAATTAGGAACGACAACAGCTATAGAGAAAGGGAGGATTGTATCCTTTCTTATGCAGTTTATGGTTTCAGTCGTATTATTCCTACATGGTGTTTACGCTATTATCATTTTTGTATTGTATGGAAGAAAAAAAGAAATCATTTATCTTGCAATAACATTTTTTTGTGCAGCATTATCAGTTTTAGTAGATGATGATAAGCTGTTACTTTATTTATTTCCTTCAATCGAATTTCATTGGTGGTTTAGGCTATATTATTTCTCGTATGTTGGAAGTGTCTTTTTTCTAGTCTTGTTTTTAAAGAAGAATGGGGCTATGAATCTTGAAAGAAAATTATCTGTAACTATCAATCTCTTTTTAGGGATATGTATTATATATATTTCTCTACTTTTTAATTTGAATCATATCTCAGAGATGTTTTTGAATACCCTATTATATGCATTAATAATGTATTTTTCAGTGCTGCTGACACCCGTTATTTTATGGGGGGTAGCGACTAAAGGGGACACGGGATTTATCTATATGCTCCTTGGAGCTATTAGTATTGCTTTAAATATACTTTGGGGAGCAGTTAAAAGTCGTGTCTTTGAAATGCCGTATTATCCCTTTGATTTTATTCTAGGTG
Source organism: Heyndrickxia sporothermodurans (assembly GCA_018333075.1). Taxonomy (GTDB): domain Bacteria; phylum Bacillota; class Bacilli; order Bacillales; family Bacillaceae_C; genus Heyndrickxia; species Heyndrickxia sporothermodurans_A. Next base: position 159,825 of record BORH01000003.1, read on the forward strand.
TTATCTGCTTTGCGGCATTCTGGTTTAAACGCTTTTTCCAAACGTCCAATGAAAGTAAGAAATTAAATGAAAAATTAAAAAGGATGGATAAAAGGAAAGACGAGTTTTTAGCTAATACTTCTCATGAATTAAGAAATCCATTACATGGAATTATTAATATCGCTCAAACCATTTATGAAAATGAGAAAAATCCATTAGATGAACAAAACAAAAAAAATTTAAATATACTACTATCAGTCAGTAGGAGAATGTCATTGATACTTAATGATCTTCTAGATATCTCGAGATTGAAGGAAGGAAAAATATTATTGAAAAAGGAGAGTGTAAATCTTTCATCCGTTGTTACCGCTGTATTTGATATGCTTCAACTGATGGTGGAAGGAAAAGATATTACATTTAAAATGGAAATACCAAACAGACTTCCATATGTACTAGCTGACGAAAATCGTTTATTTCAAATCATTTTTAATCTAGTACATAATGCTGTGAAATATTCAAATGGGGGAATTATAACAGTCTCTGCACAATTAAAAAAAGAATGGGTTCATATCAATGTAAAGGATAATGGGGTAGGCATCGACGAGAAAACAATAGAAAGCATTTTTCAGCCGTATGAGCAAGGAGATTCAAGAATGAACTCCATCCCAGGGGGGATTGGTCTGGGATTAAGTATATGTGAGCAATTAGTCAAATTACATGAAGGAACTATTTGTGTGAAGTCATCTATTGGAAAGGGCTCTACGTTTACTTTTACACTTCCGATTGCCAAAAAACAAAAGCCAAATGTAATAGCCCCATCAGTTATAAAAAATGAGGTAGAAAGTCAAAGAATTAAAATGAAAACGGAAAAGTCAAAAAATAGTGAATTTCAAAATTTATTAGTTGTTGATGATGATCCAGTAAATTTATCTATTTTGGAAAGCATTCTCTCAACACAACCATACAATGTTGTTACTTGTACAAGTGGTAAAGAAGCATTAAGTTTATTAAACAACAGAAATTGGGATTTAGTGATATCTGATGTCATGATGCCGAAAATGTCGGGATATGAGTTGACAAGAAAAATTAGAGAAAGATTTTCTATTTCTGAATTGCCAATTCTATTGTTAACAGCCCGCAGTCAAATGGAGGACACTCAAACGGCATTTTATTATGGTGCAAACGATTATGTAACTAAGCCGGTTGAAGGGCTTGAATTAACTGCTAGAATTAGGGCTTTAACCGATTTAAAAAGGTCAATAAATGATAGAGTGAAAATGGAAGCGGCATGGCTACAGGCACAAATAAAACCACATTTTCTATTTAATACTTTAAATACAATTGTAGCCTTAAGTGAAATTAATCCTTCTAAGATGATCAATCTATTGAATGAATTTGGGAATTATTTATATACAAGCTTTGATCCTTCTAATTTAAATCAACTAATACCTTTAGAAAATGAACTAGAGCTTGTACGTTCTTATTTATATATAGAGAAGGAGAGGTTTGAAGATCGATTAAATGTAGAATGGGAGATTGAAAAGGATATTAATATTGAGATTCCACCTCTCTCGATTCAAACACTAGTAGAAAATGGCATTAAACATGGAATATTAAAGCGCCCAAGTGGGGGCATAATAAAAATTCAGATTAAGAAACAAGTAGAAGTAGTGGAAATAAAAATTTCTGATAATGGGGTTGGAATGAGTTATGATACTCAGAAGGCGCTGTTTACAAGTCAGGAAAAACATTCATCTGGCATCGGGATTCTAAATACTGATAAAAGGTTAAGACAACTTTTTGGATCTGGACTTCAAATTGATAGTAAACCAAATACAGGCACAGTAGTCTCGTTTAATATTCCAAAAAAAGGATAAGATAAAGCGCATGGGGAATCCATTGCGCTTTGCTTATTGTATCTTTGAAAACCCCCTGCTGTGCAGGGGGGTTCCGGAAAGCTTTTAGCTATGGACAATAAAAAAACCCCAATCGTACAATAAAGTTTGGTCTGGTCAACCGACTTTATACGAAAGGGGCATCCATGATGGATAATAAAAGTTTAGCACATACCAAATGGAATTGTAAGTATCACATTGTCTTCGCTCCAAAATATAGAAGACAAATCATTTATAAACAAATTAAAGCAGACATCGGAAGAATTATAAGACAACTATGAGACAGGAAGGATGTAGAAATTATTGAAGCCACAGCCTGTCCCGATCACATTCATATGTTAGTAAGTATTCCACCCAAATTAAGTGTATCATCATTTATGGGATATTTAAAAGGGAAGAGTAGTTTAATGATATTCGACCGACATGCCAATCTCAAATATCGATATGGGAATCGACAATTCTGGTGTCGAGGATACTATGTGGATACGGTCGGACGAAATAAGACAATCATTCAAGAATATATCAAGAATCAATTGCAAGAAGATATTCTGCACGATCAAATGACAATGAAAGAATTTATTGATCCATTTACTGGGGAAGAAATCAAACCAAAGAAAAAGAAGTAACGAGCCGCTTTAGCGGTAGCACGTGATAGAAGTGCGGTTGACGGACCTTTCAGTATGTCTTTAGACAATAGCCAGTAACAAAGCGTTTTACGCGCAGAGCAAACCACCAGTTATACTGGTGGTTCTGATTTAAATAATGGTTAACCATTTATTATCGTTTCATATAGCTTTAATGTCGTTTGGTCTGGTAGAATGCCAAGGTCAGTTTGCAAAGTAGACAGAAAATCATGATATACTTTTATAGCATCTCCTCGATTACCTATTTCACTATAATGAAGCATAAGCTGTCTTAGTGCATGCTCTGAATAAGGATTGTATTTTAAAAGAATATGTAAATATTTTCGCTTTTTGTCGTATTCTTTTTCTTTTGAGTAATAATTAATCATTTTCTGTAAAACCTGTAATAATTTCTCCCTTAGGGACTGCGTTTTTGTCGATGCCCATGCGTAATCGTTGTTTTCCATATAGTCGCCAATATAGAGTTGGATTGCGTTTTCCAATTCGCTAATTGTGTCTTTATTTACTATAGTCCTTCTCTCTATTAAACGTTCGAATTCAATTGCATCACAATAAAAATTGTCTAATTCTAGTGTATAGCCTTGATTAGAAAAAAAGAGAGACTGTGTAAACCCTATAGTGTTTAGAGTCTTTCTTAAATGAGAAATACATGTATGTAGTTGAATTTTGGCTTTACCATAGTCATACTCTGGCCAAACGGTATTAATAATAGTGTCCCTATTTACATATGTATTCAGATGAGTAATGAAAAATGCAAATAATTCTTTTACTTTAGCAGTTTTCCATTTTACAGGTTCTTCATTTTTATATACGGAAAATTCATTAAAACAGATAACCCTTAAAGATTTTAAAGATTTCTCTTCTATCAGTTTTGGTTCAACTGTTTCCAATTGTAATTGTTCCTGAACACGCGAAATTGTTTTTTCAAGTCTGCTTTTTAAAACAGGTTTTAATAAATAGTCGATTGAATGTATTTCGAAGGCTTGAATAGCATAATCCCTGTAGGCTGTAATAAATACGATATGGATTTGACTATTCCATTCTTGAATAAGCTCTGCTAAGTCTAACCCACTTATTCCACCTAATTCAATATCTAAGAAAGCAACTTGAAAATCAAGGCTCTTCATCTCATTAATGACTGACTCAGCATTTGTAAAAGTTTTGATGATTTGAATTCCTAGTTCTGTTAATTTTTTTTCCATCAGCTGTAATGCTAACTTTTCATCATCAACTAAAATGGCGCGAATCATAAAAAAACCTACTTTCAACAGCATCATTATCTACACTTAATATCGGAAAAAAGAAATTATTTACAAATTTTTATTAAGTATTGTAGAAAATGAAGTTATATGTAAAAAATATTAAGTATAATTACAATATTATAACTTAAATTTGAATAGTTGAATAAGTTTCAGCTCTCTATTAGGTGTTGATAAATGAAATGAGGATTTAATGTTAGTGAAATAGTCCTACAAAAGTTAGTGGAAATAATAAAAGACCCCATTAATGGAGTCCTTCAATTATTGCTTTTGAACATTTGTTGCTTGTGGTCCACGAGCACCTTCCTCAATTTCAAATGTGACGGTTTGACCTTCTTCAAGTGTTTTGAAACCTTCACCTTGAATTGCAGAGAAGTGTACAAATACATCATCTTGTCCTTCAACTTCAATAAAACCGAAGCCTTTTTCTGCATTGAACCACTTAACTTTACCTGTAACCATTTATATACCTCCAAAGATCGGATATTCACAACTCTCGTTCAAACTGCTTTGTTTTTTTACGAAATGAAAAATATCCATTAAATATAATGAAAACTACACCCTATATTTTTGGCATAATTACTAAAAGTATACATTTAAAATAGAAAAAATATATAAAAACATTAGACAATCTATTTTGAATATTATATAATCACCAATACGTCTCAATAAATTTTTTACATAATTTGAAAGTCATGAATTTAGATACAATTCATGGCTTTTTCCTGTCTTTATTGACAATCACTTCAGTTTATCTAAGGGGGTAAGACAATGACTGCAGAAACTCATCAGGACTTTCAAGAAGAGGTTGAACGGCTGGATTTTACAAAAAAGTATATGAATGTTGTTATTAAAGCATCAGAATCAAATGAAGAAACCTTTAGGGAAAATTTAAGGCAATCTTTAGAGGGGATGGATATCAAGGATAGCAGCTTTAGCTATATGAGTATGCTAACAAATGCGACCCTTCTTCAAAGAACCGGAGACGAATTAAAGAGACTTAAGAAATTTGAAAAAAAGCCTTATTTTGCAAGGATAAATTTTTTACAGGAAACTGCTGAGAAAGAAGAGCATTTATATTTAGGAAAAGTTTCACTATTTGATAAGGAAACACAGCAGCCTATAATAGTTGATTGGCGTTCACCCATTGCTAATCTTTACTATGATGGAAGGTTAGGCGATGTTTCATATGAATCTGAAGGTGATACATATAAAGGGCATTTATCTTTAAAACGTCAATTTATTATTGAGGATGGGGAATTGCAAGAAATTCGAGATATTGATTTGACGACAAATGATGAATTGTTGCAAATGTCGTTGTCTGAAAGTGCAAGTAACCGTCTTACAGAAATTGTTTCTACTATACAAGAAGAGCAAAATAATATTATCCGTGCTGACTTAAATAAACCGATTATTGTTCAAGGTGCAGCTGGTAGTGGGAAAACAACCATTGCATTGCATCGAATCTCTTACTTCATTTATACATTTGCAGAAAAATTCACACCTGACCAATTAATGATATTGGCTCCTAACCGCTTATTTATTGACTATATTTCAGAAGTACTCCCAGAGCTAGGCGTTGAAAATATATTACAAACAACCTTTTTAGATTATGTTAAATCATGTATAGGAAAAAAAATAAAACTAAAGGCACCTGACGAGAAGCTGCTTCGTTTTATTCACCAGGACTATGAACAGCCTCAATTAGTTCAGTGGATTGCTGATTTTAAAGGCTCCCTACATTACAAGGATATTATGGACAGATATCTAGAAGATGTTTTAAAAACTCTCCTACCAAAGGAAGACTTTTTTGTCTCTAAATTTCGTTTATATAATGGGAAGAAGTTAAGGCAGCTTATAGAATATGAATATCGCTATTTACCTTATTACATTCGGATTGATAAAGTGAAACGGGTCCTTCAAAATTATGTACGAACAGAGAAAAAACGATTGTTGGAAAAGGTAACGACTTTTTATGATAACAAGTTAGAGAAGGCTCTATATAGCAAGGCAGAACCAGAGAAACGTCGACGCTATGTATCAAAGGCTTTAGATAAAAAGGAAGAAGCATTAAATGAAATTAAGAAGGAATCCAGAATTGCGGTAAATAATTATATGAAGAAGCTTCCAAAGCATGATTTGATTTATTACTTTAGGCAGCTTGTAACTAATAAAGAAGTTTTTTCGAAATATGTGAATGATCTACTTGATCCATTAGAAATTGAATTCTTTATTCAATATCAAAATAAATTATTTGCTGAGGGAATGTTTGAAATTGAAGACTTATCTTCTTTACTCTATTTACAAGGAAAAATTTTCGGAATCGATAAGAAATTACGTGTAAAAAATATTGTCGTTGATGAAGCGCAAGATTATAGTTATTTTCAACTATACGCATTAAAGAGTGTACTAGAAACAGATATGTTTACGATTGTTGGTGATTTAGCTCAAGGAATACACTCCTATCGTGGAATAAAGGATTGGAACATTGTCTTAAATGAAATATTTCCAAGAGCAAGCTATAAAACACTTCAAAAAAGCTATCGTACGACAATTGAGATTATGAATACAGCTAATCAAATTTTGCAATTGCTGAATTTGGATTTACCTATCGTTGAACCTGTTGTGAGACATGGGAGGAAACCGGTATACCATACTATTACATCAAGTAAAGAAGCCATTATAATAATGGAAAAAGAGATACTAGAACTATATAAAGAGGGAATGAAAACGATAGCTGTTATCGGAAAAACGAATAATGAATGTAAGAAAATTGCACAGTTATTAAAAAAGTATTCCAAACTTCCAATTCAATTCTTAAAAGAAAATGAAGAAATTCATAAAGATAAAGTGGTAATTGTCAGTTCACACCTGTCGAAGGGATTAGAGTTTGATTCAGTAATGATATATTCTATGGAGGATCCATTTTTGGACAATGAAATTGATGTAAAGCTATTATACGTATCGATGACTCGACCTTTACACCGGTTAAGTTTTTATGGGCAAAATGCGTCACATTTTTTATTAGATCGAGTAAATCAGGATTTATTTATGAAAAAATAGCGCAGTACCTACTTTTAATATCAAAGCATGAAAATCTTTTATCTTTGTAAAAAGTATAAATATTTTTAGGAAGCTAGAATTAACCAATATTCAGCTTCCTTTTTTCATAGGAATGGTTAAATAATCCTATAAAAAAGGGGAAATTATTGTTGAAATTTAAAGGGAAAGACTGGAGCCTGTCGTATTATAAATATGGAATGGTAATATAAATAAGTGCAATTCGTAATCCTATTATCTATGGATTGTGTGGCATAGGTACATCCTCATAATGCTGATGAATAAAAGAAATAAAGGGGTATTAAATAACTTTTTAGTGAGGAGAAATTTTTCTGGTGGAAAAATTGATATTGCATATACTCATTATTTTATTGCCTGTACATATTAATAGTATTTTTCTTGAAAATCGAAAGGTGGGTCAATCTCCATTTTTATTAGGAATAATTAATGGATTATGTGCTTTACTAACGATGTCATTCTCAATTAGTTCTCTAGGATTATTTTGGGATTTGCGATATATACCATTAGTTATTTCCTTTTTTTATCATGGACCAATAGCAGGAAGCATCGTCCTTTCTACCATTTTTATTCAAAGGATAGTGATGGGAGGAGACGGGGTAATTATTGCTTTCTTTTCTGTTTTAGCTGCACTAATCTATCCACTTTATATTAGAAAGTTATTTATCGTAAGTACAAAAAAGAAAAAAATTAATATAGCTATAAAATCCGGAATCTTTATTGCAATTGGTCAATTATTTATTACCTATAGCTTTCTTCATTTTCATAGAGATGAACATTCAAATACATTACATTTGTTTATATTAGTTCTTGTTTACGGTGTAATTCAAATTTTAGGGATATTGGCTTCAATATTATTACATGAAAAAATTAATGAAAAACAGCAGATGCAGGAAGAAATCATTCGTGCGGAAAAGCTTAATACTTTAGGCGAAATGGCGGCATCTATTGCACATGAGATTCGAAATCCTTTAACTGTTGTAAAAGGTTTCCTTCAGTTAATGCATAAGCAGGAAAAGGATAATAACTTTCAATACCTATCATTAATTTTAAGCGAACTGGGAAGGGCTGAAATTATTATCAATGATTATTTAAATTTTGCAAAGCCTCAGTTTAAAAAGATGGAAAATATTAAGGTAGCTGATGCTTTACTTAATGTTGTGACATTAATCGAATCGATTGCATTAAAAAAAGGAGTAAAGCTTGATTGTAAGATAAATAGTACTTCCGAAATGCTTGCAGATAAGAATCTATTAACTCAAGCCATAATCAATTTAATTAAAAATGCAATTGAAGCCACACCTAAAGATGGGGAGGTTAGTGTCCAATTAGCTGAAGATAAAGAATTCATTTTCATAAAGATTATTGACACAGGAAAGGGCATGACTAAGGAACAATTGTCTAAAATCGGTACATTATTTTATACAACAAGAGAGAAAGGAACTGGTATTGGAACAACGGTTTCTTTAAAAATCATTGAAGAAATGAAAGGCAAAGTAACTTACCATAGTGAACTAAATAATGGAACAGCAGTAACAATCCATTTTCCACAGTCAGTTAAAGTTTCATAAACTTTGTTCAAAAATGCCATGTAAAATAGTATGTGAACCTTAATTATTTTTTGTAATGTATGCCACAGCCAAGCTATGTAGTACTTTATTAAATGGATAGTATATGTTGGTCTATTTGTTAAACATGCACTAGCCTAATATAAAGCTTATTTATGCACTGTAAATGTTTGGGACCAGCACTTTTCACCACTATCAATAATAGCTTTTTCTATATATTCTAATTGTAATTCTTCAAAAAGAGATTTCCAAAACTGAATTGATTTTTGATTTTTTTCTAACTGCACAACATAGTATATACCTGGATAAGTTTGGATTAATTTTTTGACGGCTTGTCCGGCAAAACCACGTTCTCTATATTGAGTAAATATAAATATATCATTCACACAATAATCAATTTCCTTATTATTAATAGTTTTGACAAATAAAAGAAATCCTACGACTCCATCTTGATATTTAATAAAAAAAGGAGTTAGATTTTCTTTAGTAAAAAAGTAATCTAAACACTCATATTCAAAAATTCCTTGTGCATTTGTTTTAAGTTGATTTGTGTATTTAGATAGATCGTCGAGATAAAAATGTAGCATATTTTCTAAAATACTTTTTTCTTCTATGTGAACTTCTACTAATTTAATTGACACATTCGTATACCTCTTTCAACAGATATTTCATCAATTTAGCTAAGAATAACTATACTTATTGTAAAAGAAAAATAAAAAAAAGAGAATAGTGTAGGGGGAAATATCCCCCTATCTATTCATTTGATAATGTTAAAGACCACATATTACCGTCTCTCCACACTTTATTTACAGGTCTAAACTGATTACGTCTACGAGAAGTGCGTTTACGAGAAGTACGTCTACGAGAAGTGCGTTTACGAGAAGTACGTCTACGAGAAGTGCGTCTACAAGAAGTACGTCTGCGAGAAGTGCGTCTGCGAGAAGTGCGTTTACGAGAAGTACGTCTACGAGAAGTGCGTCTACGAGAAGTACGTCTGCGAGAAGTGCGTCTACGAGAAGTGCGTCTGCGGGAAGTGCGTCTACGAGAAGTACGTCTGCGAGAAGTGCGTCTGCGGGAAGTGCGTCTACGAGAAGTACAGAAATTTGTGCGACGAGAAACGCGACAAGTGCGAGAAGTACGTCTACGAGAAGTGCGCCTACGAGAAGTTCTTCGACGTGATGTCCTACGACGTGATGTGTTTCTAGATCTACGTCTAGATCTTGGATCTTCACGCATAAAGTCAATTAAGCCTGTTATGTTAGCATTATTTACTGCCCTCAGAATATCATTTGAAGAAAAATGACTCACAATATACCCTCCTTTTTGATTGAAAGAACATCTTCATTTCTTAATTAATGTCCTTCACTGTTATATCGTACGTAAACAAGTTAAAAGTGTATGTGACAAACGTTTATTTTAAAAAAAATAGACCATTGCCTTATGTGTCATTCATCATATTTTTTTCATACGAATAAGTAAAATAGGAGGAGGTTATATAATGCAGGGCAAAAGTCTATTAAATTATCAATTATATATTCATCCAAAGGATATTATTGATTTGAAAAAGGACATTTGGAATGATGAACCTGTACCAGGAATGTTAACGGTTAATAAGAAAAAATATGACATTGATGTGGTATACAGAGGATCACATATCCGTAAATTTCAGAAGAAGTCCTATTTCATCTCTTTTTATAAACCTAAAAGTTATTGTGGCAGTAAGGAAATTCATCTAAATGCAGAATATAAAGATCCATCTTTAATTAGAAATAAATTATCTCTCGATTTCTTTTCTGAGATTGGTGTTTTAGCACCACAATCAAGACATATTTTTTTGGAATTAAATGGTCGTAAGGAAGGGGTTTATCTTGAATTAGAATCTGTAGATGAAAAATTTCTAAGCAAAAGGAATCTACCTAATGGACCAATATTTTATGCAGTTGATGGAGATGCAAATTTTTCTTTATTGAGTGATTTGGATAAGGAAACAAAAAAATCATTAGAGCTGGGATATGAAAGAAAATTAGGTGAAGAACAAGATGACTTTTACTTACATGAAATGATTTTTAAAATTAACACCCTTCTAAATTTAGAGTTTGAAAAGGAAATTATTTATTACATGGATGTGGGTAAATATTTACGTTGGCTGACGGGTGTCGTTTTAACACAAAACTATGATGGATTTGTTCATAACTATGCATTATACCGAAATGGAGATACAGGATTGTTTGAAATCATTCCATGGGATTATGATGCAACTTGGGGCAGAGATGTAAATGGAAAAGAAATGGACGCAGAATATGTAAGGATCGAAGGATTTAATACTTTGACTGCACGACTTCTAAACATAGATTCTTTCCGCAAAATGTATAAAAATATTTTATTACAAACATTAGACAATCAATTCTCGGTCGATTTTATCAAGCCAAGGGTAGAAAACTTATTTTCTTTAATACAACCTGGTGTAGAGAAAGATCCTTATAAAAAGGAAAGTCTAGAGAAGATGCAGAAGGAACCAGAGCTTATTTATCGTTTTATTCAATCAAGGAGAGAGCATATTCAAGAGAATCTATACAAATTAGATTAATAGGCGTTCGTTGAATTTTTAATAAATGGTTGTTTATCCCGTTTCAATCAATTTATGAGACACGTATATATGCAGTATAAATAACCCTAATGGATAAATAACCCTAATGGATAATAATAAGGAGGATAAAAATGAAAAAAACAAGAGTTGTGAGTTCCCAGAAAAATACTCAATCCAAAGTTAAAGCTCAACATTTACTACCACATTCACTTATGGGGAAGCATGTGACTGTCTACAGAGGGGTGCGAGAATCAAATTCTGGAAAATTGATTGATGTACAGTCTGATTATGTAACTCTTTATTCAAACAAAAATAATAAAAATACGGTTATATATTATAAGATAGAACAAATCAAAAGTATAAGTGAGGATTCTAAAAATAATTCGATACAAGCTTTATCCGCACAGCAGGATGATTCAGAAATAGAATTTTATAGTGCAGATAATTTTGTAGATTTGGCTAAAAATTTTGTAAATAAATCTATTCAAATTAATCAAGGTGGACCGGATTCTAAATATGGTGTATTACAAGAAGTTACCGATGATTATTTAGTTGTGAATACGGAGGATGATGGTGTTGTTTTTTATAATACACACCACATCAAAAGTATAACGGAATATAATAATCAAATGGATGAGAACGATGAATCTAGTAGTGATGACCGTAGTTCTCGCGATTCAAGATCATCACGGAGAAGAACAACTAGACGTTCTACAGGAAGAAGCAGATATTCAAGTAGATACTCAGACAGAGATAGAAATAGAGGAAGAGATAGAGATAGAGATAGAGGAAGAGGAAGATCAAGATCAAGATCAAGAAGAAGACATTGATATCATTAGATCGGTCGACTATCGCTGGAAATCTAGGACGACTTAATAAGGAGATTTCAAATGATTGAATGATGAATGATATTCTTGACACAAAAGGTGGTGCATTGGTTGTATGGCTGGTGCACCTGTTTAATTATATATGTGGGGGGAGAGAACTTGGAGGGAATTAAAAGTCTTCTTAATAAGGAAGTAGAATTAGAGGTATCTGGAAAAACGATAATCTCGGGTATACTAATTGATTTAGGTTTAGATATATTAGTAATTTTCAATGGAATTCAAATTTTATATATTCCTCTATTGCATGTACATCAAATCAAGGAAAAAATTGAAAAAGAAGAAGAAATCATTCCTCCAAAAACCTCATTTTTTGAAAATGAATCTGATCCAATTTCCTATCGCAAAACATTAAATCATGCAAAGGGCCATTTTCTAGAGCTTTTTGTAACAGGTAATCGGTCCATTCATGGGTATATTACGAGTGTATTAAATGATTATATAGTATTCTATTCACCTGTATATAAAACGGTTTTCATTTCTATGCAGCATGTAAAATGGTTTACACCTTATTCTCACCAATTAACACCGTATACTTTAAGCAGCAAAGACTTTCCAGTAGTTCCAGCAAGTATTCCTTTAGCAAGATCTTTAGAGGAACAATTAAAAAAATATGAGGGGCGATTAGTTGTATTTGATTTAGGGGATCATCCGGAAAAGATTGGCTTATTAAAAAGCATATCGCATAATAACATTGAGCTAGTTACTGCAAATGGTGACACCGTATTTTTGAAGTTTATTCACATAAAAACAGCTCATCATCCATAAAAACTGTTGAACCAATGGGGAATTTTTCTCATTGGCTTATTTAGTTAATTGAAAATGATAAATTTATAAACCTTACTGGTTTCATTAAGTTAACAAAAAATATATTTAGAAAATAAATAATGTATTTCGTTCCAAAAAGAATGTCACTATAATTCTAGAAAGTATACATAATAAATGATCACAGAGGAAAAAATGTGAAACTAAGGAAAGGGAATAATCAGTTTAATCTTTAAAAAAAGTTATACGACGGAACAGGTAACTAAGCAGTGAAAAGCTCTAAAGTGTCATGAAAATTTGGCTTTTCAATTTATAAATAGTCATTCAGTCTATCACTTTTGATATGATAAAGTTATCAAACCAATAAGCAGTTTGCGACCTAATTTGTCATGAGAATATTAGGTAGTGTATCATAAAGTGAAACTGAGATTCGATAATAAAAAGTTATGTTTAGATAAAGGAGAACAATATGACAAGTAATTGGCCATTATTATCAAATTTGAAACCTCATTTATTAGAGGTATGGAATAAAGAAGGGTTTAAAAATCCGACCGCCATTCAAAAAGAAACTGGAGAAATAATTTTAGATGGAAAGGATATTATTGCAAGCTCACCAACAGGGACTGGGAAAACGTTAGCGTATATTCTTCCCTTACTGCAAAAGCTGAATGAAGAAAATAAGAACATACAAATAGTGATTTTAGCACCATCCAGGGAATTGGTTATGCAAATTTTTCAAGAGGTTCAAACGTGGATTGAAGGGACTGGCATTCAAGCAGCTTCATTTATTGGTGGAGCCAATGTAAAACGACAGTTGGAAAAATTAAAAAAACGACCACAAATTATTGTTGGTACACCTGGAAGAGTTTTTGAATTAATAAAACAGAAAAAAATGAAAATGCATGAGGTAAAAGCCATTGTTCTAGATGAAGGTGATCAGCTTATTTCCAATGAATATATGCAAACTATTACTGGAATCATTAAGTCGACTTTAAGTGAACGACAGCTTTTGCTATTTTCAGCAACCATACAAGAACATACCATTCAAACTGCTCAAAAAATAATGAAGCAACCTGAAATTATTCAAGTGAAAACATCTGAAAACAGTGGGAAAGTTGAGCATATTTATTTGGTATGTGAAGAAAGGGAAAAAATTGAGTTGTTAAGTAAACTAAGTCGATTGGAATTTATGAAAGCACTTGTGTTTTTGAATGACATAGGCAGACTTAACGTATTGTCAGAAAAAATGAAATACAAAGGCCTAGCAGTTGGAGAATTGCATAGTGAGTTAAAAAAAGAGGCTAGAGCAAAAGCAATTAATCAGTTACAATCAGGAGAATTATCATTGTTATTAACAACTGAGGTAGCGGCAAGAGGGTTAGATATTTCAAACCTTCCATTTGTGATTCATTTTGATTTACCTGAAAATATTTCACAATATACTCATCGCTCGGGAAGGACCGGTCGACTTGGGTCCGCTTCTGGTACTGTTTTGTCCATTGTTACACCGAGGGAAGAGCGTACTTTAAAACAATTTTGTCGTGAACTAGATGTTCCTGCAAAGAAGAAATATTTATATGCAGGAAAAATTGTTGATCAAAGGAGATAATGATCGTAGCTACTTTTTACCTGACGTCTTGGTTTAAATCCAAGATGTCTTTTTTATTAGATAAGAAAGTATACATTTTTTAAGAGTATAAGTTATGAAAAACGTCTGCTGAGTCTAGCGCAAGCAGCCTTCGACTGGCGTACTTCAGAGACTCCTCTACTATAAACGGGAATCGCTTCGCTTTTGTCACCTGTATTTTCTTTATCTCAAATAGAAGTCTTTCCAAGGGAAACTTTTTTGCTACCAATTTTCCCAGTCCTTACGCCGAAGAACAAGGAGCTTATGCTTTTCTTAGAATGGCAAACGAAGAGTGGATTTCAAAATTAATTGCCTTTTTATTATTCAGTACCTTGCAATAATCAATAGTATCATTTATGATTGAGTTATAACTAGTGAATAATGTATAGTAGCTATTATTATATAGGAGGTGGAGAACTTGAACGTTCAATTTAAAAAAGGGGTTCTAGAGCTGTGTGTGTTAATATTAATTTCAAAAAAAGATCAATATGGATATGAATTAGCACAAAATATTTCCAGTAAAATTGAGGTTGCTGAGGGTACACTTTATCCTTTACTTCGTCGATTAACAAAGGATGACCTTTTGACCACCTATCTTCTAGAATCGAGTGAAGGTCCACCGAGAAAATATTATTCAATTACAACAAAAGGTCTCGATTATATGTTTCGTTTAATTTCTGAATGGAGGCAGTTTTCAGAGGCTGTGAATCAATTTATTACGGAGGGAATGAACAATGGGGAGTAATGAATTTTTGAAACGTTTAGAAAGCTATCTTTCAAAGGTTCCAGAACGGGATAGAAAGGATATGCTATATGATTTTGAAGAGCATTTTACGATCGGAATAGAAAATGGAAAAAGCGAGGAAGAAGTCGTAGCAGAGCTAGGAGATCCACAGTTAATAGCTAGGGATTTAATCGCTGATTATCGAATAACGGCCGCAGAGACTGATCAATCCGTTTCAAATATTACACGAGCGATGATTGCAACGATTAGTTTGAGTTTTTTCAATATTGTTTTTCTTTTAGGGCCTATTTTAGGGCTAATTGGAGTTTATATTGGATTATGTGTAGCAGCCGTGCTCTTAACTATTTCACCATTAATCGCAGTATTAGGTTCATTTTTTTTGGGGTTTGATAACTTTATGCTGCAATTTTTTGTTTCGATTATTGCATGTGCAATTGGATTATTGCTCAGTGTCGCGATGATATATGTAGGAAAATTTTTTTATGCGATCATTCTTGGTTATATTAAGTTCAATGTAAAAATAATTAAGGGGGGGAATAAAAAATGAAAAAAATGATGGTTGGTGCATTTATTCTGTTGTTAATAGGTATCGTTGGAGTTGCGTCAACACTCTATTTTTCAAAAGGTTCCGTGTTTAAACTAACTGAATGGGAAGAGAAAAAGTCTATAAGTAGCAAAGAAATAAAGCAATTAGAAATCAATTCAGCTCCTGTGGATGTTCGAATAGTCAAGTCAACTGATGATGATATACATGTCGTATTAGAGGGGAAAGAAAGTACCAGAAAAAAAGGTGAGTATAAGCTTAAAGTTGATAATAATAATGGAATGTTACAAATTAATGTTAAGCAAAAAATTAGCTGGGGAATTAGGTTTTATAGTAGTGCAAAATTGAATGTAGAACTACCTGAAAAAGTATACGATTCCATTCATGTTAAAACGTCCTCAGGTGATTTAATGATAAATGATTTTCAAGCAATTAAAGCATCTTTCCAAGCTAGTTCTGGTGATGTTCTGGTAGAGGATGGAAATGTGAGAGAAGAACTTTCAATTGAAGCATCAAGTGGAGAAATAGAAGCAAACAATAATGAAGCAAATAATATATTACTAAAAACAAGTAGTGGTGACATTATTAACGAAAATGCCAATGCAGCAAAAAAATTATCTATTCAAGCAACGAGTGGGGAAATAGAAGCGGTAAATAACCAGGCTGAAAACATTAGTATGAAAACTACCAGTGGTGATATTGATATTCAGAAATTATCAGCTCTTTCGTCTGACTTCTCTTCAACTTCAGGTGAAATAAATATAGATGACATTAGTGGTAAAGTGGTAACCAATGCAAGCTCAGGAGATATTAGTATTGCTCCAAATGAACAAGTTAATGACATGGACATTGAAACAACAAGCGGTGAAGTCCATGTTAAGGCAAAGCATTCAATTCCATTTGCAATTGATTATAAAGGAAGCTCTGGAGAGGGAATAATCAGTGCTTCAGGAGTTACTTTTACGGAAAAATCAGACCATCTTATTGAAGGAAAAATTGGATCAGGTAAGATTAAGCTAAAAGTAAGAACCACTTCAGGTGATTTTATATTAAGATGAGTTTGGAACAGCAATAGTCTTATGGCATTGCTGTTTTTTTTTAGCTATTTAGACGAATTTCTTAACAGGATATTTAGAGTAAAGTGACATCCGTACATTTAAATAGAAATTGATTACTATCTATTACCAGTTTATAGGGTGGAATTTATATCTATATGGACATGCAATGACAAGATCGGAAGTTTTGAATGAATCAAATGTCAGAAAGGAAGGGGGATGTATAGTGAACAAATCAAAGTAAAAAAGCACCCGTAAAGGATGCTTCATCTCAATCTATAAACCTTTATTTGAACTATCAATGGGGGTCTTTTTTTCTTTCCCTATATGCTTATTAGTTGAACGATAAAAATGTTAATGGAATAAACAAAGAATTTTTAAGCAAGCAATATTTAGTTACTAACCTTAAAAGGAGATAAACAATACTTCTATATTACTCTTATTAAATGAATTAAAATACCTTTGTAGTCCAATTTTCACAATTCCAAACATCGGTAATTACATCTTGATAAAATTCAGGTTCATGGCAAATGATAAGGACGCTACCTTTATAAGCTTTTAAGGCACGTTTTAGCTCATCCTTTGCATCGACATCAAGGTGATTGGTTGGCTCATCGAGTACAAGGATATTGGTCTCTCGATTAATTAATTTACAAAGACGAACCTTTGCTTTTTCACCACCACTCAAAACCTCAACCTTGCTTTCAATATGCTTGGTTGTTAAACCGCATTTGGCAAGTGCTGCACGAACCTCATATTGTGTAAAGGATGGAAACTCATTCCATACTTCCTCGATACAAGTATTATAATTCGATTGTTTAATTTCTTGCTCGAAATAGCCAATTTCCAAATAATCTCCACGTTGGACAGCCCCATTAATAGGACTAATTTCGCCCAAAATACTTTTTAATAATGTTGTTTTCCCAATTCCATTTGCTCCAACAAGAGCAATCTTTTGACCGCGTTCCATTTTTAAATTTAATGGTCTAGATAGTGGTTCATTATATCCAATAACAAGATCCTTCGTTTCGAAAATAAGCTTTCCTGATGTACGCCCCTCTTTAAAATGAAATTCAGGCTTTGGTTTTTCTTGTGCTAGTTCAATCACGTCCATTTTATCTAGCTTTTTCTGACGGGACATGGCCATATTTCTTGTTGATACTCTTGCTTTGTTTCTGGCAACAAAATCCTTTAGCTCAGAAATTTCTTGCTGTTGTTTTTTATAGGCAGACTCTAATTGCTGTTTTTTCATTTCATATACCTTCATAAAACTATCATAATCACCAACATAACGATTCAGTTCTTGATTTTCCATATGATAGATTAAGTTAATGACACTATTTAAAAATGGAATATCATGAGAAATTAATATAAAGGCATTTTCATAATCTTGCAAATAACGTTTAAGCCACTCAATATGCTGTTCATCTAAGTAGTTGGTTGGCTCGTCTAATAGTAAAATATCAGGTTTCTCCAGAAGTAATTTGGCCAATAGAACCTTTGTTCTTTGACCACCGCTTAAATCTTGGACATCCCTTTCCAGTCCAACATCATCAAGTCCAAGTCCGCGGGCAACCTCTTCCACTTTTGCATCGATAATATAAAAATCATTATTTGTTAAGATGTCCTGAATTGTTCCGACATCCTCTAGCATTTTTTCTAGCTCCTCAGGAGTTGCATCGCCCATTTTTTCATATAGACCGTTCATTTCAGCTTCTAAATCAAATAAATATTGAAAGGCACCTTTAAGTACATCCCTCATGCTCATTCCTTTTTTTAATACGGCATGCTGATCTAAATAACCGACACGAACTTTCTTGGCCCACTCAACTTTTCCCTCATCGGGCTGGAGTTTACCAGTAATAATATTCATAAATGTTGACTTACCTTCTCCATTTGCTCCAATTAGACCAATATGTTCCCCTTTTAAAAGCCTAAATGATACATCGTTGAAAATAGCTCGATCACCAAAGCCATGACTAAGATTTTTTACTGATAAAATACTCATCTATCTACACCTTTTCATAAGTTTACTTTTTTCAAACATATAAAAATTATATCTAATATATAGAATAGAATGAAAGAGAAATTATGAATAAATTAAAATGTAAAAAATGGTGTTGAGACTTATTCGGTCCTAGCACCATTTTTTACATTGTTTTTAGTAAATATGATTGATTATTTGATTTCATTTCCATAGAAAAATATACATTTAATTTGCCTTCATAAATTAGTTCAAATGGAGTGGAGGTTTTTAAATCATGTGGAGTGACGAAGGCAATTGGTTTATTCATAAAAATTACTCCAGACTCATTTAGAATGGAAGCAACAAATTGTGAGCAAAAAAAAGCATTTTTTCTTTCAATTTCTATATTAAATAGGATACCGATTAGACCAAGAAGATTATATCTATATTTCTGTTTATTCATTTCCATTTGTTTAATTTTTTTTCTCATTTTTTGATATTGTATTTCTGATACCGTACAGCAGTAGATCGCACAACTTGCTTGCTTAAACAAGCCTGAACGTATATTTTCTTTAATAAATCCTCCAATAAATGGATTCCTCATGTTTTTCCTACCAAAGCTAAATACTTCAAATAGTTGATCATCAAGTGCTAAAGAAGCATGGTTTAAAGGTTCTTGAGTAAAAAGTCTAATCATTCTTGTAAATATCGTTCCCGTATCAGTAAGTAATAAATAAACTTTGCGTTGATTCACAAGAGACTCCTCCCGCTTTGTAAGAAATCTTAAGGGAAGGGATTAGCATAAAATCTAATTTAATACATTTTTCTCCTTTATGGATCACCATATTTTTCCCCTTTGATAGTATTTTATCTAATGTTGTCCTGTGGTAATACGAACTATAGTTGTAATTCATATTAAGACTTAAGACGGAGTAAATTTTTTACTTTTAGTTGTATGATTGGTCATTAGAAAATGTTGTTTCTAAAAAGTTGAAATTCCGAATTAATTATTACGCTGTAGGGGTAATGAACAGTTTTTACGTTTATTTATATATTAGGTTTATAAAACTATCTTTTTAGATAATATTAACATATTTGGCGGTAGAAGATAATGGTGCTTTTTAAAAATTGTGTAACAATTGTGAATTACCAAAAAGAAAAAATGCATAAATTTTAATTATTTATTCACTTGAGTATTGGATTCCGGTTATTGGGGAGTTTATGAGCAATTTAAATAAAATCAGTTTTTGTTAAATATTAAATTTTTCTAAAGATATATTTAAGCAAAATTTAAGAAACTGTTTCAGTTAATTTAAAAAAGCATCTCTATAATGGTATACAGATTACAAAATATTTAGGGAGAGAAAGTCAAATGACATTAATAATAGATAAAGAACAACAAAAGATTAGTGATATTGAAGCTTTTATTAAAAATCATGGAAAAGCACTTTTAAATTATATTTATTCAATTATGAAGAAATGGGAAATTGCTGAGGATATTTATCAAGAAACATTACTTTCGGCATTTGTGAGTTATGACACCTTCGAATATCGTGCTTCATTTAAAAACTGGCTATATAGAATTGCATTAAATAAATGCAAGGATGAATGGAAAAAACAAAATATCCAAAAGAGATATTTAGATGAAAAAAGAGAGAGTATTGAACTAATTGAAATGCAGGATGATACAGAACAGCAGGTTATGGAAAAAAGTTTACAAGATGAGCTTCTAAAAAAAATTGATGAACTTCCAAATAAGTATCAACAATCTTTAGTGTTATATTATTTCTATGATTATAGTATGAAGGATATTTCGAAAAGTACTGCCCTTCCCCTTTCAACAGTGAAAACTCATTTAAAAAGAGGGAAGGAGCGTTTACGTAGAAAAGTTGTTGGAATTTATTAATGTGGTGAATAAAAAAATTTTGGAAAAAGAGCTTTTGAATTCATCTAGTCAATGCAAAAGTTAAAGGTTATCGAAGCTCTTTTGCATGTTTTATTTGTGAGGCTTTCAGTCGTTTTTTTCTGTTCCGCTTCAATCATATATTTCGGGACATTTCTTCTTATCTTTTAATCAAACATAAATTGTTGAAAAATTAGAAACTTAAAGATATGCTTTGAATATTAAGGGTTTTTCAAAAAACGCTGCAATTCTGTGAAATGTAAATTATCTGGTTAATATTTCTAGAATTGAATTGTTAATAGGAATGAAATTTTTTTGAGGAGCCATAGTAAAAAATATTTCGAAGTAGGTGCAACTTATGGTAAAAGTAGGAATTATTGGACTAGGAGCGGTTGGAGACCGTTTATTAAAGCAATTCCTTGGACATTCAGAAACACAGGTATATGCAATTTGTGATTCGAATGCTGGCCGATTGCAAGAAGTCAAGGAACAAGTAAAGAATGTAGAACTATACACAAATTACAAAGATTTATTGTTAAATCCTGAAATTGATCTTGTATATATAGCCGTACCTCCAAAATATCATCATAGAATTGCTTTAGATGCTGTTCAAGCGAAAAAGCACGTTTTGTGTGAAAAACCATTAGCTGATTCTTATGATGAAGCTAAGGAAATGCTTGAAGCAGTTGAGAATGCGAGTGTTACGCATGCCATCAATTTTCCATTAGCATACAATGATGCAGTAAATGAATTAAAAAAGAGAGTCATTGATAAGGAAATAGGTGAAACCCAAAGAGTTGAATTGACGATGCATTTTCCTAAGTGGCCAAGGGCTTGGCAGCAAAACCCATGGATTGCGGGAAGAGAGCAGGGGGGATTTGTAAGAGAAATAACCCCACATTATTTACAACTGATTCTTGAATTATTTGGAGATATAAAAGAGGTTCAATCATATATTCAATATCCAAGCAATGAGAATGATTGTGAGACAAGCATTATTGCTCGTTTAATGCTTTCAAATGGATGTCCTGTTTTAATCAATGGTTTAAGTGGAATAGGAAGAAAAGAGGAAATCTCTTTTAAAATTTATGGTGATAAAGGGACTGTTGCTTTAAAAAATTGGAGTCAGCTTGAGGGAGAAAGAATTGAAAAGGATTCCCATGTGATTAATGTACTAGAAAATAATGAACATCAGGATTTAATCAGTGAAATGGTAAAGGCAATTAACGGTGATAAATGTCGACTGATTACATTTAAGGAAGGCTTTGAAATTCAAAAAGTGTTAGAAAAGCTTCTTCAATCTAAATAATAAATAACGTTTTTTTATACATAATATGTGGTCAATCGTGTGCAAAGATTAAGACGAAAAATTAGAACAAAATAAAGAAAGAGCGATATACATTTTGGGATTCTATTTTAGATTTTTTCTATTATGTATTCTTGAAATATTCATTTGGTCATTTAGATTTGTGAAGCCATTTTTGATTATCAATAAATTAATTAAAAGAATTACTTGTATATTTTTTAGAAAAGTTTTAAAATACAAAGTAATAATTGTGAAGGAGGTGGGTTAGAGATGAGTAATGCCGTTTTAATTCGTGGGCAATGGATGGAATACATTTACATTTGCCGTGCGATTTTTCATGCTGAAGCTGCTAACGGGACAAGTCTGTCCATTTTTAGCAACTTCATATGGAATATAAAACGGTGAGAAATCTCTATATCTACTTTTTCATATTAGTTCGGTAAAGGGAGAGCTCTTGCTCTCTCTTTTTTTGCTTTATTTGTGCAATTCTAAATTTTTTAGGTAAAGCATTTATTTTCAAGTGGGTGGTCACATTATTTTAGTGAACTATCACACCGAACAAATTTTACTATTATTAATGAAAGTCATAGGGATATCTATTCCTATGGCTTTTTTTATTTGAAAGGATGAGAGTTATGATTATTTGTAGTGTAAATCAAATAAGTAAATCTTATGGAGGAAATGTTATTTTTGAAGATTTAAGCATTGAAATTTTTGATAAAGATCGAGTTGGACTAGTTGGGAGAAATGGCAGTGGAAAGTCAACCTTACTTAAACTTTTATCTGGGATGGACACTGTAGATTCTGGACAGATTCATTGGAAAAAAGGATATGATGTTGGATATTTATCTCAACTTCCTGAACAACATGAGAATCGAACAGTTAAGGAAGTGCTTAAGTTAAGTTTTCAATCATTACTTGAAATAGAAAGGGAGATGAAAAGGCTGGAAAGGATCATGGCTATTCCAGAGAATGAGTCAGAATTACAAAAGAATATGGATGTATATGGTGATTTGCAAGATCAGTTTATGCATCAAGGTGGATATGAAATGGAGGCGAACTTGGAACGTGTAGCAAATGGGTTACTCATTTCTCATTTATTGCATCAGCCTTATTCATCATTAAGCGGTGGTGAAAAAACAAAAGTTGGTTTAGGGAAAATACTATTGCAAAATCCTCAGTTGCTACTTCTTGATGAGCCTACTAATCATCTTGATTTGCAGGCAATTGAATGGCTGGGCGCATATTTAAAAGATTATGAAGGGACAGTTATTGTGATCTCTCATGATCGATATTTTTTAGATGAGGTTGTGAATAAAATCTTAGATTTAGAGGATGGAGAAATTCATGAGTACAAAACGAATTATACTGGTTTTGTAAAGGAGAAAGAGGAACGATTGTTGAAGGAATTTCAAGCGTATCAGGAACAGCAGAAAAAAATAAAAAAGATGAAGGAAGCCATTAAGCGTCTCAAGGAGTGGGCAAATAGGGCCAATCCACCAAATGAAGGGCTTCATAAGCGTGCTCGTAACATGGAGAGGGCATTAGAACGCATGGAAAAAATTAATCGTCCTATACTTGAAAGAAAGAAAATTAATGTTGATTTTGAAGCCGTTGATCGCAGTGGAAAGGACGTAGTAAAGTTAGAGGAGGTTTCACAAGCCTTCACAGAAAAAATACTATTTAAGCAAGTGAATATGCATATTCAGTACCTCGACCGTGCTGCGATTATAGGAGAAAATGGTACAGGGAAAACAACTTTATTGAAAATTATGCTCGGAATTCTTAAACCTGATAGTGGAAAGGTTGCATTAGGCAGTAATTTAAAAATTGGTTATTTATCTCAGCATGCATTTGATGAAGTGAAAGAAACAACTGTAATTAATGAATTCAGAAGGGAAATAAGTGTGACAGAAGGGGAAGCAAGGCATATTTTAGCGAAGTTTCTTTTTTACGGTCATTCAGTGTTTCGAAAGGTAAATCATTTGAGTGGTGGAGAAAGAATGAGATTACGTCTCGCTCAGCTTATGCACCAGGATATTAACTTTCTAATATTAGATGAACCGACAAACCATTTAGATATTGATTCAAGAGAAGTCTTAGAGGATGCTCTTGAAGATTTTAATGGAACGATATTAGCTGTTACCCATGATCGCTATTTTCTTAATCGTTTATTTCAAAAAATTTATTGGTTAGAGAATCAACAGATCCATTTTTTTAATGGTGACTATAGTTGGGCAAAGAATAAAATGAAAGAATGGAGGGGAAAAAAAATAATCGTAAAGCCATTAAAGAATAAAAGAGAAATAAAGAAAAATATTGCAACAATAAGAATCGAGGAGCTTGAAAAGGACATTGAAAATATTGAAGCTGAGCTTGAAAACATTGCTGGAAAATTAGAGAATACTTTTGATTTGGAAAAAATTCAACGATTAAATGAAAAAAAATGTAATCTGGAAGAAGAAAGAAATAAAGCTTATGAACTTCTTGAACAAATCATGTGAGAAAATGAAACTTTTTTAATGGATATACGTCTATATAGTAAAGAAAAAATAAGAATGGTTGAAATCGGCAAATAGTCGATTTCAACCAAGAATAACTTACTGAAAAAAGCAATAAAAAAACAGCGAAAAATCGCTGTTGTGTAGTATAAATTCTATAATCTTTTTGCTCCTACATATTTAGATTTCCAATAGTAGCTATTTAGATTATCAACTTTAACGCCTCTAGATACAGAATGTATTACTTGGTTCTTCCCTATATATATCGCAACGTGGGAAATTCCTTTCCCTTTACTGCTAGTATTAAAAAATACTAAATCACCGGGTTTTAAGTTGGACTTGCTTATTTTTTTTCCTTTTTGATACATCCCAGATGATGAATGAGGTAAGTATTTTCCGTTCTTTTTAAAGGAATAATAGACAAACCCTGAGCAATCAAACCCTCTTGGTGTAACGCCTCCCCATTTATATGGAGTTCCGATATGCTTTTTTGCTTCTTTTATTACATTTTTAGCTGAGTATGCTGCGCTTGCAGATTGAACAGGTAGAAAAAGTGTAATTCCGAGAATCATCAATACAATAAAGGACGCAATACGTTTCATTAAATGGGACACCTCAAGTCATTAATAATCTACTAATGTTAATATAACAGAATATTGTCGAAATATTATTTACAGTTGCTTTAAACAAATATTACAAGAATGTTACAAAATTAGACCTTTTGAATGAGATTTTTTGTTTTTTTGTAGTAAATTATGATGGTTTAATAAGAAAAAGAGAAGGAATTTTGGATTAGAGCATTATTTTTTATATAATAAAATAGTCTCTATTCTTATCTTTGTAGATATTCAACGAAATCTTAAGTAAGGATATAAAATTGTTAGAGTATGATATAGTACGAAAAGTAATAATCTTATAGTAAATAGCAATAGCTATGTAAAATTTTGAAAGGAAAGAAGATCGAATGATTATAAAAAATGAGCAGGATCTAGCAAGTTTAAAAAAAATAGGCAAGATTGTAGCTTTGATTCGCGATGAATTAAAGGATCTTACAAAACCTGGAATAACAACAAAAGAATTGGATGAAAGGGCAGGTCAATTATTTGAAGAGCATGGAGCCATTTCTGGACCAAAAGGAGAGTATGATTTTCCAGGGTATACTTGTATAAGTGTAAATGATGAGGTAGCACATGGGATTCCTAGCGATCGAGTTATTCGTGAAGGTGATCTTGTAAATATTGATGTGTCAGGATCTTGGAATGGTTATTATGCTGATACTGGAATTTCATTTGTAGTTGGAGAACAAAGACCGGAATTAAACGAATTGTGTGAATGCGCACAAAGAGCTTTTCAAAAGGGATTAGAAAAGATTAAAGCTGGCACAAAACAAAATCAAATAGGGAAAGCGGTAATGAATGAGGCAAAAAGAAGTGGGTTTACTGTCATAATGAACTTAACTGGACATGGAGTGGGTCGAGCACTACATGAAAAGCCTGATTATATTATGAATTATTATGAACCATGGGATAATGATTTATTAAAGGATGGAATGGTTATTGCATTTGAACCTTTTATTTCAAATGGTGCTGAAGAGGTTGTTGAGATGGGTGATGGTTGGACCTACAAAACACCAGATGGAAGCCTTGTAGCACAAATTGAGCATACAGTTATTGTAACAAAAGATAAACCGATTATATTAACTTTATAATATAAGTAAAAAAGGGAAGCATGGACTAAAGTCTCTGTGCTTCCCTTTTTTTAGTATTCAATTTTTCGCTTTGCAAAGTTACCGATTTTTACAGTTTTATAAAGTCGGTGTGCCAGCCATCCAGCAAATAAAGCAAGAATAAGATCTTTTGGAAGTGGGATAGCCATCCATATCCACATTAATTTATAGGTAAAACCATCAGGAGCTGCTGCCCAAAGTTTATAAGCGAAGTACATCCAATTTGTACCGATAACATAATTAACAATTAATCCGATTATAGAAGCGAAAAAATATACAAATAAGTGCTGATTTCTTTCTATAACTTTTCCTACAATATAAGTTGTGAAAATAAAGGAAATGACAAATCCGAATGATGGACTTAAAAATTCTCCAATCCCTCCACTGAATCTAGCAAAAACAGGGGCGCCAGCTAATCCAACAATAGCATAAACAACCATCGATACAGCACCTAACCGACTACCTAATACTGCCCCAGCTAAAATAGCAAAAAAGGTTTGCAACGTAATTGGGACTCCACCGATAACCATAAAGGGAACAATTGATGTGATATTAGCCCCAACCATCATAAATGCTGTAAATAATCCAATATAACAAATATCAATTGCACGAAATCTCATTCCTACTCCCCTTTCTCTTTTCAATATATAGATTAATCGAATAGATAATAAAATGTCAACTCGATAATTAAAATGGTTTACAAAAAGAGGGAGTCTGTATTTAACCTTTTGGAGTGTTTTGAATACACTATTTAGGTCAATGCCTAATAAAGGGGTGGTTCACATAATCTCACATCCATTGTACACATATTATCCATATTACCTACGACATAAGACATCATTTCCTCCACAGCACCAACCAAAGCAGCCAGGTATAGAAGGATTAATGAATCCGAAGCCAATCATTGAAGATAAAAAATATAAGGGAAGTGGAAAGTTAAAAAATAAAGTAGCTATTATAACAGGTGGTGATAGTGGAATTGGAGCGGCAACAGCTATAGCCTTTGCTAAGGAGGGTGCCGATATTGCTATTCCATATTATTATCATTATGAGGATGAGGATGCCTTTCGTACAAAGAAAAGAATTGAGGAATTAGGAAGAAGATGTATACTTTTTGTCGGTGATCTAACTAACGAAAGGTATTGCAAGGAAATTGTAAAAAAGGTAGTCAAACATTTGGGGAAAATTGATATTTTAGTTAATAATCATGGTGTTCAATATCCTCAAAAAAAATTAACAGAAATTACATCGGAGCAATGGGATATAACATTTAAAACAAATATTTATAGTTTTTTTTATTTAACAAAAGCAACACTGCCTTATTTAAAGAGGAATAGTGCAATTATTAATACAGCATCTGTTGTTGCCTACGAGGGAAATAAAAATTTAATTGACTATGCTTCTACCAAAGCGGCAATTGTAGGATTTACGAGAGCTTTATCACAAAATTTGGCAACGGATGGAATTAGAGTAAATGCTGTAGCACCTGGTCCAATATGGACCCCTTTAATTCCATCAAGCTTTTCAGCAAAACAGGTAGCAACATTTGGTCTAGATGTACCTATGAAAAGGGCAGGACAACCATATGAACTTGCACCTGCATATGTATATTTAGCCTCTGATGATTCTAGTTATGTTACTGGTCAAGTAATCCATGTAAACGGAGGGACAATGGTTAGCTCTTAAATGAATAGAAAGCAAGGTTCAAAACATTTGAGTAACCTTGCTTTCTATTTTTATTTTTTCTAAATTAAGTCTAAGTTCATAGGATGTCTTATTTTAAGATCTATTTAATTATTATTTATAAAAGATGGGATTTCTAAAGAGGAAGGTCCATTTAAAGTAGCTAACTCCAGCGATCAGTTTATCATTGATTGGACAACCTCTGGTCAAACTGCTGTAGATGTACCATTAACTGCAATGGGGAAGAAAGCTAGTTTAATTACAGGATTCTATGAAAATACCCATATTTATATGTCGATGATGCAAGCAATGGGATTAAAAAAACGATAGTGATTATTTATGACATCTTTTAGTATAAAAAGTTGAAAAATAAACGGGGCATGTTAAGACGAATCGATTAAAGGATTCGTTTTTTCTATTGGTTTATTATAAATTTTCGCATGAAGGCTAATTTTCTTGAAAAGAAGCGTCCTACGTCAGCTCCTTATGATAATTCAGCATTGATTCAACTTTAGGAACAACTAAAGAAATTTTCCTGCCAAATTTTATCAGCCTTTACGCCGATAAACAAGGTGCTTGAGTATTTTTTCTTATGGTTCGAATATGTGATATTTTTGGTATTAAATCACATGAATAACCTACCTTGGTAAGGAAAAATAGCCAAATAAATATTTTTTTATAAAAGAATCTCTTCTTTTAAAAATAATCTTAAGACTTGTCTCATATCCTTTAATAAATGTCTAGTGATTCTTTGTAATTTATTTTGACATAGTTCTAACGCGGATAGGAGAGACAGTATGACTTCGTTTTTTAAGGGGACGTTCCTATTAGTTGTGGTGGCATTTATTGGTGAATGTGTGGAATTTTTTATAAATATGGTGCTGGCAAATGAACTTGGTGAAGTTGGATTGGGCTTATATATGTCCATACTTCCAGTTATTTTCTTTATTGTTGTACTTTCGAGTATGGAGTTGCCAATATCCATTTCAAAATTTATTGCAGAAAAAGAAGAAAAGTTTCATTTAAGCATGCTTCAGCATGCCATTCGATTTACAGTAATGTTTACTACTGTTTTAGTTATTTTAGCCATAGTCATTCTTCCAATAATACCTGTTTTTAACCACTATCATCCATATATGAGAGGACTAGTTATAGTATTAATTCCGCTTATTTCATTTTCTTCTGTTGCAAGAGGATACTTTATGGGTGTTCAGCATATGGGGAAAATAGCCGCTGCCAATTTTTTAAGAAGAATTGTACAACTTGGCTTGCTAGTTATCGTGTATAAATTATTTCAATTTGAACTGGACAAGGCTATTTTTGTTGCTTTATGTACATTTGTTGGTAGTGAAATAATTGTTTTTTTATATTTAGTTCATACATTCTTTTTGCAATTTAAACATTTTAAGAAAAAACATAATGTTCGGCTGACAGGCAAATCGGTTCGAAAAAGTCTGATGTCTGTTTCCTTGCCAACTACGGGAATGAGAATATCCCACTCTATTTCACATGCGATTCAGCCTTTTTTAATAAAAGCAGCATTAATGAAGGCAGGATTTTCTGGAACAATGGCTATTGAACATTTCGGTATTTTAACTGGAGTAGCTTTTAGTATTGGTTTTTTTCCAGCATTTATAGCTCACTCTTTATCTACGGTTTTGATACCAACTGTATCAGAGGCTTATGCAAAGAAGGACTTCCTAAAGCTTAGGAATCTATTACAGCAAGTGATTTTAATTACATTTATTTATGGAATTCCAGCAATTATTATTTTTCATATATTTGCTAAGCCTTTAACACATATGTTTTTTGATTCAGAAATAGCTCCACTTTACTTACAGCTGCTTTGGCCATATTTTTTGTTCCACTTCTTTGCCATCCCACTACAAGCCTTTTTAATTGGGATAGGGTTAATTAAAGATACATTGCTTCATTTCGTTTGGTCAACAATTGTTATGTTTGTAATGATGTATCTTCTTGGCTCTAATCAGCAATTTAATATGGTTGGTATTATTCTTGGGATGAATGCAAGCTCCTTACTTATGATGCTTCTGCATTATGTGACATTATGTAGAAAAATTGGTGTTTCGCTAATATTTAGAAAGCCATTAAATCAGTCATATTAATGTTTATATACTCTTCACAAGAAGGTGTCGAGTTTTTTAATATAGTATTGGAAACGCATCCAATAAGCAGTTAAAATGGATGTAATTAAGATGATACGGATTAGGGGGGGATATTTTGGGGCGTAGAGAAGAAATCTTAAGCTTTTTAAAGAGAAAAAAGAAATACTATTCAGCACAGCAAATTGCTGATAAATTTCAATTGGATCGTGCGAATGTCAGTCGCTATTTAAATGAGCTTTTCAAAATGAAGCTAATCGAGAAAATTCATGGAAAGCCGATTGTTTATCGTTTTATAAGTTCGGAAAATTTACAAATACACTCCCATTCATTTCAACAATTGATAGGTGTTGATGGTAGTTTAAAAGTAGCTGTTCAGCAGGCGCAAGCGGCTATTTTATATCCGCCAAGGGGACTTCATACATTAATTTTAGGAAAAACCGGAACAGGTAAGTCATTATTTGCCGAATGTATGCATAAATATGCGGTCGATGTAAAGGTAATTGATAACAATGCACCCTTCATTACATTTAATTGTGCAGACTACTCACAAAATCCGCAGCTGCTTTATGGGCAAATTTTTGGGATAAAGAGGGGCTCATATACAGGGGCTGATACTGATCGACCAGGGTTGTTGGAAAAATGTGATCAAGGCATACTATTTCTAGATGAGATTCATCGCCTACCACATGAAGGGCAAGAAATGCTTTTTACATTCATGGATAAAGGGGAATTCCGTAGATTAGGCGAAACAGATCAAATAAGGAAAGCATCGGTTCAAATTATTGGGGCAACAACTGAGCTGCCAGAATCGTTTTTATTAGAAACGTTTACAAGAAGAATTCCAATGACTATAACTTTGCCATCTTTAGAGGAAAGAAACCTTGAGGAAAGGTATCAATTGATTGAATATTTTTTGATTCAAGAGTCTATTCGACTAAATGAAACAATTTATGTAGATAGACGAGCACTTAGTGCATTACTGCTATATCATACTACAGCAAATATAGGCCAACTACAGCGAGATTTAAAGCTAGCTTGTGCTAAAGCATTTTTAAATTATAAATCTGATGAAATTCCATTTATTAAAATTACACAAATGGATTTACCAATTCACGTACAAAAAGGATTGCTTGATACGAAAGAATTTCGGGAGAAAATGAATAGATTGATAGGCAGTGATCAAGAAATCTTTAAGTTTTATTACCAAGTAAGTGCAAATAAAGATATCCCAATAGAAGAGAGTAGTTATTATGATGAAATCGAACAGAAACTACAAAGTCTACATCAGGATGGTAAAAGCGTAGAGGATATTCAAAAGGAAATTCTTTTAGATATCAATCAATATTTTAATCATTATTTTGACCAATTACCTGAAAAAAATGTAAATGAGGTTGTAGGGGACCAGCTATGGGGCATAACAGAAAAGGTTTATCAATTTGCTGAACACGAATTATTAAGAAGTTTTAGTAAGAAGATGCAATTTGCTTTTTCTTTACATCTACAGGGCACGATTGATCGGATTAAACAAAATAAAACCATCTACCATCCAAATTTAAATGATATTCGAAAAAAGTACTCAAAGGAATTTAAAGTTTCCATTGAGATCGCTCAAATGATTGAAAATGAATTAAATGTAGAAATACCATTAGATGAAATTGGTTTTATCACCATGTTTTTAGCATCAGATATTGAAGAAAAAATGTTTTTTCAAGAGCAAAATGTTGGAATCATTGTGATGATGCATGGCAATTCAACAGCCACAAGTATGCTGCAAACAGTACAAGAGCTTTTGGGAGTTCAGCATGGAATCGCGATAGATATGCCATTGTCTATGGCAGTAAGGGATATGTATGATCGTGTGAAAAATGCAGTTGTTCGCTTAAACAATACAAAAGGAATCCTGCTGCTAGTAGATATGGGGTCATTATCATCTTTTGGAGATATGATTTTTGAGGAGACAGGAGCAAAGACTAAAACCATTTCAATGACAAGTACACCAATTGTAATGGAAGCTGTTCGTAAAGCTTCATTGGGACGGGGATTAGAGGAAATATATCAAAGCTGCCAGCAGCTGTTTGAATATCAAACTTCTTCAATAAAGGCGTATAGTAAACCAATGAAAAAGGCAATTGTTACAGCCTGTTTTACAGGTGAAGGTGTTGCGCTTAAATTGAAATCAAGGTTATCAGAGCTTATCAGTGGGATGGATATAGAACTTTTTTCCTTACAATTTTTTAATCGCCAAGCTTTTACTGAAAAAATCGAACAGTTATCTGGGCAATATGAAATTATGGCGATTGTTGGGACCGTTCATTTTCAATATGGACAAATCCCTTTTTATTCCGCCTTTGATATTTTTCAAAATAATGGTTTACAAGATTTAAAAAGAGTAATAGATGAAGAAGATCCTTATCAGAGAATGGTTCAGTCCTTGGAGGGGCATATAACTACGATTCCTTCTATAAAGTATTTAGTTCACAAGCTACGAAGCTTAATAAGCGAAATTACGCAACAATTAAATGTCGTTCTTGAAGAAGGAGTAGATAAAGGAATAATTATTCATTTAATCTTTTTAATTGAAAATTTGAAGTTAAATCAACCAATACGCGAATTTGAAGAATATGAAGATTTTCGAAAAAAATATGCCCGGGAAATGAGTGTAATAAGGGAGATATTTAATAAGCTTATGGAAGAATATGATATTTCAGTTGACGATTCTGAGATTGCATATTTATGTCAAATGTTTATGGAAAATCAAATACAAAATAATAATGTGTGTAAATGAATGTGCGAGTGTGTAATGAAAATTACATACTTGTTTTTTTATATATTGTGATTGTAACGGTTTTTATGGAACTTCTTCATTGGCACGAATTTTGCATATTAAAAGAATAGGAGGTGAAAATATCATTGC
The DNA here is from genome assembly GCA_018333075.1 of Heyndrickxia sporothermodurans. GTDB lineage: Bacteria > Bacillota > Bacilli > Bacillales > Bacillaceae_C > Heyndrickxia > Heyndrickxia sporothermodurans_A. Next base: position 192,580 of record BORH01000003.1, read on the forward strand.
AATCTAATATGTCTTATAGAACTTTAGCTATAAGAGGGGAGAAGGTTGATTTTGAAGAAAATTATGTTGGTATGCTCAGCGGGAATGTCTACAAGCCTATTAGTTACAAAGATGGAGAAAGCTGCAGCACAAAAAAATGAAGAAATTAGTATTTTCGCGGTAGCAGAGGCAGAAGCTCGTAATCATTTTGAAGAAATTGATATTTTGTTGCTTGGGCCACAAGTCCGTTTTTTAAAAGGAAAACTGGAAAAGAAACTAGCTGAAAAAGGAATACCTGTTCAAGTGATTGACAGCATTGATTATGGAACGATGAATGGAGAGGCAGTGCTTAATAAAGCTTTAAGTTTATTAGATAGTTAGGGGATAAAGGGGGAATCGTGGAATGAGTAAAATAATAGAGGGGTTAGAAAAGCATTTTGTCCCTATTGCGGGAAGAATTGGAGCACAGAGACATTTAGTAGCTATTCGTGATGGTTTCGTTACAATAATGCCATTAATGATATTGGGATCGTTTGCAACTTTGCTAAATAATTTACCGATTAAAGCTTACCAAAATTTTATGAAATCCGTATTCGGTGAAAACTGGACAATGTTTGGTGGAGTCCTCTGGCAAGGCACATTTGCTATTGTTTCATTTCTTGTGGCATTTTCGATTGCATATAATTTAGCTAAATCTTATAACAAGGATGGACTTTCATCCGGAGTTGTTTCTATTGCTGCTTTACTTTCGATAATGGCTACAACAAAGGACGGGGGATTTCCTGTATCATGGGCAAGTGCAACAGGACTTTTTGTTGCGATATTTGTCGCACTCATTTCTACTGAAATTTTCACAAGATTATTAGGGAATTCTAAATTAATTATTAAAATGCCTGATGGTGTACCACCTGCTGTTTCAAGATCATTTGCTGCTTTATTTCCAGCAATGATTACTTTAATCATTTTCGGACTTATAAAAGTGATCACCGTAAAACTGGGAATTTCAGATTTGCATCAAGCACTGTATGATTTACTTCAAGCACCTATAGCTAAAATGGCTAATACATTATGGTCCGCCATTGTTATTGCTATTGTCAATCATTTTCTATGGTTCTTCGGACTCCATGGATCGAATATTTTAGAACCATTAATGCAAGCGGTTTATTTACCAGCTATTAATGATAATATTGCTGCCTTCAAAGCGGGAACAGAGATACCGAATATTGTAACTAAGTCATTCTTTGATGGTTTTGTATATTTGGGGGGATCGGGAGCAACAATTGGTTTATTAATTGCAATATTAATTTCTGGTCGAAAGCATAAGCAATATAAGGATTTATCGAAATTGTCTGTAGCACCAGGTCTATTTAATATTAATGAGCCAGTAGTATTCGGTTTGCCAATAGTATTAAATCCAATTTTATTTATTCCATTTATTTTAACTCCACTTCTATTAACCATTATAAGTTATCTGGCAATTGCATCTGGATTAGTACCAAAAACCGTAGTATTGCTGCCATGGACAACACCACCTGTTATCGGAGGATTTGTAGCCACAGCTTCATGGAAAGGTGGTCTTCTAGCAGCTATTAATTTACTCATTTCTATATTTATCTATATTCCATTTATTAAAATGGCTGAACGATCATTTTTGAAAAAAGAAAAGGAAAATGTCAATGCAGGGCCTATTCAACAAGCGAAATAGTCAGCAAAGGAGATCATACTAATGCATGTAGAACAAATTGTTATGTCGATCATTACTTATAGCGGAAATGCGAAAAGTGATTCTGTAGAAGCGATTCAAGCAGCTAAAGCAAAAAATAGTAATGAAGCAAGGCGACTAATTGCTAAAGCAGAAGAAGAGCTATTAAATGCACATCATGTTCAAACTTCACTTATCCAGAATGAAGCTCGTGGCAATAAGACGGAAATTACTTTATTGCTTGTTCACGCTCAGGATCATTTAATGAATGCAATTACATTTAAGGATCTGGCTAAGGAGTTTGTTGAGCTTTATGAATCAATGAATCAATAAAAAATAGAGATGGATGGGCAGTATTCCATTCCATCTCTTTTATTCCTAAGGAGGAGATTGATTTGAGGCAGCTGGGGATATCAATTTATCCACAATACGGAAGTGAAAAAGATCAAATAGAGTATTTAGAGTTAGCAAGAAGTAATGGATTTACAAGATTGTTTACATGTTTAATGTCTGCCGGTGATGATAAAGATGTGGACTCATTGAAAAAAATATTAAACAAGGCACAAAGTTTAGGATATGAAACCATCGCTGATGTTAGCCCTTCAGTATTTCAAGACCTTCATCTATCATATAAGGATTTAGGTTATTTTAAAGAGCTTGGACTTGATGGATTAAGACTTGATTTAGGTTTTTCAGGATTAGAGGAAAGCATGATGACTGTAAATGAGTACGGGTTAAAAATTGAATTGAATATGAGTCAAGGAACGAAATATTTAGAGCAAATCCTTTCCTATTCTCCTAATAAGCACGCACTAATTGGCTGCCACAATTTTTATCCGCGAAAATATACAGGATTATCTCGTGAGCATTTTCTAAAATGCTCGAAGCAGTATAAAGAGCATGGAATTCGTACAGCTGCAATGATTTCCTCAAAATATGCGGATTATGGTCCATGGCCAGTTCAGGAGGGACTTCCCACATTAGAGGAGCATCGATATTTACCATTAACAGTTCAAGCTAAAGACTTATTTAACACAGAGTTCATTGATGATGTCATTATTGGGAATGCCTTTGCTTCAGATGAGGAGTTGAAGCAGCTTTCTATGCTTAATCGTTATTTACTAGAACTAAATGTAGAAGTAGATCCTCAAACGACAGAATTAGAAAAAACAATTGCATTTGAACAATCTCATGTATATCGAGGAGATGTATCAGCCTATATGATTCGTTCAACTGAAAGTCGAGTGAAATATAAGAATGAATCTATTCCTGCTCATCAAATTAAGCAAATAACCCGAGGAAGCGTTACAATTGATAATAATCATTATGAGCGATATAAAGGCGAATTACATATTGCATTAAGCGAGATGGAGAACAAAGGGAAGACAAACGTAATTGGTCATATTATTGAGGAAGAGTGCTTTCTATTAAATAAAATAAAACCTTGGCAAAAGTTTAAACTAATAGATAAAGAAAAGTATAACTAGGCAAAGTATTGTCTAGTTTTTTCTGTTTTTACAATATAGGAGCTTCTTATATAAATTGACAGAGTTTGGATGAATAAATATAATGAATTCAGATTATGTGAAATAATCTGAAAATAAAATATTAAAGGGAGGATTGAAGAATCGGGTTCCTAAGTAAAAAAATAGAGTAGGAGGATATGATGGAGAATACTATTTATTCACTATTGCCACCACTTTTAGCTATTATTATGGTTGTTATAACGAGAAAAGTATTACTTTCATTAGGAATTGGAATTGTTATTGCTGCATTACTTTTGGCTCAAGGAAATGTTTTAGAAACTCTTACTATTTTATGGGAAGCAATAAAAGTGATTTTTTGGAAAGATGGAAAATTAAATGAGTGGAACATTTTTATAGAACTATTTGTAATTATGCTCGGAATAGTAACCGCTTTCATTACGATTATCGGTGGGACACGCGCATTTGGTGAATGGGCAATGAAACGAGTAAAAACGAGAGCAGGAGCTCAAATTATGGCAGCGATCTTTGGAGTAGTTATTTTTATTGATGATTACTTCAATGCTTTGGCTGTTGGACAGGTTTCCCGACCAATAACAGATCAACATCGTGTATCAAGAGCTAAGCTAGCTTACATCATTGATTCAACATCTGCTCCAGTATGTGTTATAGCACCTGTTTCGAGCTGGGGAGCATACATTATTGGAATTATTGGGTCGGTATTAACCGCACACGGGATATCTGAAATTGCTCCTTTAAGTGCATTTTTAAAAATGATTCCAATGAATCTTTACGTCTGGTCTGCTTTAGCATTGGTGTTTATTATTGCAATTAGAGGCATCGAATTTGGACCGATGAAGACTCACGAAACACGTGCAATAGTGACAGGACAAGTATATAATCCAGAAAAGTCTATACCAGGAGAATTAAAAGAAGCGATTCCAATAAGTGATAAAGGGACTGTTAGCAGTTTAATTTGGCCCCTTATTACATTAATTATTGCCACGGTTACTATGATGGTTTGGACAGGATCGACTGCATCAGAGGGCAGTATAAATTTAATGCACATATTTGAAAATGCGGATGTTGCAAAATCATTATTTTATGGTGGAGTTATTGGGCTATTTATCACTCTCCTATTCTTCTTTAATCATAGTATTAGGAAAAAAGATGTTGACTCGAAGCTGTTCTTTGTTGGCTTAAAAGAAGGAATTAAATCGATGGTTCCAGCCATTTTAATATTAGTGTTTGCATGGATCATCGTCGATTTAATCGGACAATTGGAAACAGGAAAATATTTAGCTGGTTTAGTTAAAAATTCGAATATGAATGTTTCCTTCTTGCCTTTTGCTATGTTTATTATTGCCGGAATTATAGCATTCGCTACAGGAACCTCTTGGGGGTCATTTGGGATATTATTACCTATTGCCGGAGAAATATCAGCTGTAACAGATGTATCAATTATTCTTCCAACGATGGCAGCTGTATTAGCTGGGGCCGTATTTGGAGACCATTGTTCACCAATCTCAGATACAACGATCCTTTCTTCTACTGGGGCAGGAAGTGACCATATAGATCATGTAATGACTCAGCTGCCATATGCCTTGCTCGCTGCGGGGATGTCGAGTGTTGGATATTTAGTTATTGGATTTACAGGTAGTACAATTGCAGGACTTTTAGCAGTTGTTATACTTTTAGTTTTATTTACAATACTAATGAAGAGGCAAACGACTATACATTTAGATGGTAAGGATATTAAAAGCTGAGGTGTAATTAGGAATAAATAGTTTTTTTAATAAATCAAAAAACACTAACCGACTTATTTGGGTTAGTGTTTTTCTTTACTAATTTAATTTGGGAAAGTACTAGATTACACAATTCTCTTGAGTATTATTTTCCGCTTCCTTTTTACCTTCCTTTTCAGGGAATAGTAGGCTAAAGATGATTCCGAAAAATGCAGCTATAAAAAAAGTAGTAAAACGCGAGCTAATGATAGTATCTAGAGGTGTCGATATCCATATAACTGTGCTAATAAATCCTGAAATGATGGTAGCAATCACTCCTATTCCTGAGTAACGCTTCCACATAAAAGTAAGTATAATAGCTGGTGATAATGTACATCCAACTCCTGCCCATGCCCAGCTTACTACAAGATAGACTAATGATTTAGAGGTTAGAGCAATAATTAGACCTAATAACCCCGCTAAAATAATGGTAATGCGCGATATTTGAACAAGCCGTTTTTCAGATAATTTTTTTCCAAGTGCATTTCGTACAATATCTTCACTCACGGAGCTTGTAACAACAAGAAGTTGTGAATCTGCTGTTGAAATGATAGCTGCGAGTATTCCTGCTAGTAATATCCCTGAAATCCAAGGTGGAAGAAGATCAATAACCATAAAGGGTAAAATAGTTTCAACATCAGCAAAATGGTAGTTTTGATAGAGGGTAATAGCGGCTAAACCAATAAGAAATGCACCACTATATGCCATAATTGTCCAGACAATCGCAACAATGCTGCCTGTTCTTGCTTCTTTTGAATTTTTTAATGCCATGAATCGTGAACTAAGCTGCGGTTGCCCACCAAGAAATCCGAAAAACCAGGCAAAATTATTAAATAGAAGAAGTCCTAATGAAAAACCAGTTACTCCTCCTGACCAAGAGTTGATTGTCGGATTTGAAGTACTTAATGCATAGCTAATAGATAAGTCACTCATATAGATGTGAAAAATAGCAACAATAGGAAGAACGACAAGGGTGACAAGCATCATAATACTCTGAATCATGTCTGTCCAAACAACACTAACAAAACCACCCACGTACGATAATATAATGACAATTATAATACTAATTATCATTCCAAGAGTTGGGTTTATATTAAAAACGGTATAGAGAGTTTTTCCTGCACCTGCTATTTGTGCACCAAAATAGAACATCATGAAGCTTAAAATTAGGATCGTAGATATCCACAAAATTAATTTTCCATGATCTTGAAAGCGTTTAGCTAAATAGCCCGGTAGAGTGAGTACTTTATATTCATTCGCATCATTCATAAATCTTTTAGCTAAAAACAACCATGAGAAAACAATTCCTAATGCGATTCCGATAGCAACCCATATTCCTGATAAACCTGTTGCAAAAACAAATCCAGTATATCCTAGCAGCAGCCAGGCAGATTCACCTGTCGCTCTTTCTGAGAAGGCTAAAGCCCATCCAGGTAGCTTTTTGCCTCCAAGAAGAAAATCTGAATGCCCCATATCACGTCTACTAAATAAATAGCCGATTGCTAGCATAAATAAACAATAAAGAATGAATTCAACCATTATGACAGTATGCAAATGATTCATCTCCTATTTTATTAATCTAAAAAATTTATTAAGAAATGCTAGTGATGTCAGCACTTTAGACTAGCCTTAAGATCAAATAACCTATCTGGTTGAGGAAAATATAAGTTTTGTCTTTATTGATTTTTTCGGATGCAGTCTTGGAGTTTGTCGTATTTTATTTCTATTAAGAGTGAAGCATGGTACACTTTTAAGTTCATTTTTATAATTTATGGTTTTCAAAGGGACTAATGACAACCACTTCAGCTCGTTCATAAAATTTACTTTCATCAATCATAGGCTTAAATAATGTCCTACTTGATTCTGTATTGCCTTTTCGTAAATGCATTCTGCGCATACAAGATCAAATAGTGCCATTCCAGTAGATTTGAACACGTTTGGATGGTCATTCGTTATCTGTGGCAATACTTTTTGAGTGATCACTTTTGAAAAAGAGATTAGCTGTGATTCAGTTATCCATTGTTTTTTTATTGGGTCGATAATATCACCTGATTCATGTTTTGCATCAAATGTATCGATATATAAAGAATCTAAATTGAGATATAAATTTTGTGGGAATTCTCTCATATGTGGTTGATAGGAACCAATACCGATAATTAATTTTCCGTTGTAAATCATACTATCATTCGGCAAAACAGGGTCATGAGCAGATGTTGCTGTTATAATAACTTCAGATTGTTTGACTAATTCCAATGCGTTATCTACCACATGTATTTCGACATCTGTTGTAAGCTGTTCATTGAGTGTCTTGATGAAGGAAGGGAGCCTAGAAGAAGTGCGATTATACAAATAAATATGCTTTATGTTACGAACGGAACAAGCGGCAATTAGTTGAAAAAGTCCTTGATAGCCAGTGCCGATTAATCCTACCGTATGAATATTTTCTGAGGAAAGGTATTTCATGGCGACCCCACCAACGGCACCTGTTTTAAGTCCAGTTAATATGGTTCCATTTAGTAATGCCTTCGTCGTTCCATTCTCCCTATTTGTTAATATAACAATTCCTTGAGTTACTGGATAATCTTTGTTACTAGGGAAAACGCTTACAATTTTTGTTCCAATCGTTTGATTTGCTATACAAGGCATAAGCAAATACGTATTTTCCTTATCGGCAATATGATTTCTTGCAGGCATTTCATATAGATTTTTTTCATAAAGTGTATATGCTTGCTCAATGGCTGCCATTAAATCATTCATTGAAACTGCATAATTAATATCTTTTTCATTTAAAACAAGCATCTAATTCCTCCTTTTACTTATACGATAGCATCCTCTAAAACAAGATCATTATCTGAAAATCTTGCAAATCGAAGGGGTGTCAAATCAATTGTTTCGTATTTTCCATAGTAAATTAATTCAGCTAAACCCTGTCCGACTCCAGGTGCTTGCTGCATTCCATGTCCACTAAAGCCAAGTGCCATATAATATCCTTCCATTGATGGGTGCCCCCCAATAATAGCGTTGTGATCAGCGGTATTAAAGCTATATAGCCCAGCCCAACTTGAAGTAAGTTTTACTTGTTCAAAATTTGAAATGCGATTGGCTAAAATTGGCCACATTTCTTCATAAAAAAGAGACTTTTTGACAGTGAAATCAATACCTGGTTTTGTTTCTTCAGAGAAACCAGTTAAGATTTTATCTCCCTCATGGCGGAAGTATACTCCCGTTGGATCAACAGTTAAAGGCAACTCTTTCTGTAAAGGAACAGAAGTATCAAATTGAAAAATTTGTCTTTTTAACGGATGAACGGGTATTTTAATTCCGATTTTATCACTTAAATAGACACCCCATGCCCCTGCACAATTAATTACAATTCTGGAGCGATATTCAGCTCCATTAACGAGGCGAACACCAGTCACTTTGTTTTGTTCGGTAATAATAGTGTCAACTTCTTGAGAAATGTATTCTACTCCAAGCTTTTGGGCATTTTTTTTATATCCCTGCATCACTGAGTATGGGTCTAAATAGCCATCCTCATGACAATAAAGTCCTCCAGTTAGGCCATCTAAATTTAATTCTGGAATAATGTTAAGCAACTCTTTTGTTGATAAAAGCTCGGATGGAACATTGTATGTGTTTTGGAGTCTTTTTTGTTTATCAAATGATCCCATCATATCAGCTGATCCTAAAAAAAGATAACCCCTCTGTCTGAAGTTAATTTCGGCAAACTCACCATCAATAGCCATTGTGCTTGAAAAGTTTTTGTAAACCTGTAAGCTATAACGACTTAATTGAATATTTATGTCTGTTGTATAAAGCTGACGAATTCCCCCAGCACTCCGTGAAGTAGAGGAGAATTCATATATAGGATCTTTTTCAAACACAATTATTTTTCCATCATATCCAATCTTTCTGAGCGAATAGGCTGTACTAGAACCCATTACTCCTCCACCAATAATAATAATATCCGCGTTTTGCATAGTAATCCTCCTAGCTTAAAATTTTTTATTACTTTTTGTTATACTTTAAATTTTAATTTTGTAGAATGTGTATTTTGCATAAAATTCAGATATAATTTACAAATCAGATAATTTATAAGAAGCTAATTACTACTCGATTTATTGAGGTGACGAACATGAGGCTATTTGTGCAAATTGCCCAATCGATTGTTGAACAAACTTCTACAGTATTAGAAGTGCCAATAAGTATAACAGACGAAAATGGCGTAATTATAGGATGTAGTGACCCAGAAAGATTAGGGACATTCCATGAAGCAACCAAAGAGGTAGTTAAGATTGGAAAAGTTGTTCAATATTCTGAAGAAAATGTAGCGGGGAGAGAAAATGTCTTACCCGGTGTTGCAACACCTATTTTTTTTCAAAGTAAGCCGATTGGGGTATTAGGCATTGTAGGTGATCCAAAGGATGTGATTAAGTATGTATATTTAGTCCGAAATCATGTAGAAATGCTTCTTCATGAGACACTTAAGGCAGAAGCATTTTCATTACAATTAAAGGCGAAGGAAAACTTTATTCAATATTTACTTTATCAACCGCCAATGGATAATAAAGAAGAGTTGCTGAATTATTGTGAAATGATGGGGTTTAATGTGGAGATTCCAAGAGTTTGTATACTTATTCATATACCACATCATGAGATTGAGTTGAATATTAATCAACGTATATTGAAAGTTTTACAATATGATATGTACCAGTTAATTTGTAAATTATTTAACGAGGAATCGGATGATGTATTTACAGCAATAAATATAAAGCAATGGTTAGTATTAAAAAGGGTAAAGGAAGATAATAAGGAAAAAATCATGGAAACAGCTAGGAAAGCTTTAAAGATAATTAATCAATTTTTGGTAAATCATCAAATTCACAGTAAAGTATTAATTACAATTGGGAACTGCTATTCAGGTGTTGATGGAATTAGTCGATCCTATCAACAAGCACTGAAATTAGTGTCTATTAGTAAACATGCATCACATACAGAAGCTATATATTCATATAGTGATTGGAACGCTTTAACCCACATGCTTCTTGAAGAAATTACTCCTTCTTTTTTGAATTCCATGAAAGAAAGCATCGGTCGGATCGCAAATCATCATAACTCAACGGTTCTAATTGAAACTTTTATGACTTATTGTCAAGAGGGAATGAATATGAGCAGAGCGGCACGTTCATTATATATACACCGGAATACATTATTATATCGTTTAAACCAAATCAACGAGCTTTTAGATATTAATATTCATTCTTTTGAGCAAAGCATGTTTCTTTACCTAGCTCTAAAAGGATGTGAATTACATAAAGATTTTTGATAAAAAATATAAATCGTTTATTTAGATAATTTAGAATTAGCAGTTGATTTGTTGGAAGCGCTATCATATAATGAAACTTGTAATATATGAAATTGCATTTCATATAATGAAATGTAGTGATTTAAATAGGGAAGAGGGGAATGGAATGTCTTCGTTTGTTTCCAAACGGGTTCAAGGGTTGCCGCCTTATTTATTTTCAGTGATTGATGAGAAAAAGAAACGGTTACAGGAAAAGGGAGTAGATGTCATAGATTTAGGAATTGGTGCACCTGATTTACCGACTCCAGACTTTATTGTTGACCGCCTGAGCAAGGAATTGAACGATCCGAGTAATTTTAAATACTCCGGATATTCCGGGTGTCAGGAATTTCGTGAGGCAGTAGCTGATTTTTATAAGAGACAATATGATGTAGAATTAGACCCGAATACAGAAGTTCTTACATTAATTGGTTCAAAGGAAGGGATTGCACACGCAATTCCTGCGATGATTGATCCGGGGGATGCGGTCCTTATTCCAGACCCAGGTTATCCAGTTTATCGAACTGCTACCTATCTTGCAGGCGGTGATTGCATTGATTTGCCACTCGACTCAAATGACGGTTACCGTCCAAATTTTTCACGACTTTCTCAAACTATCTGTGAAAAGGCGAAGCTCATGTTTTTAAACTATCCAGGAAATCCTACAGCTGCAACTGTTGAGTTAGATGTTTTCGAGGAAGCAGTTGCCTTCGCAAAAAAACACCAAATTGGTGTCATTCATGATTCTGCATATGGTTTAGTTACTTTTGATCAATTTCATGCCCCAAGTATTTTACAAGTTAAAAATGCAAAAGAACTCGCAATTGAATTTGGTTCGCTATCAAAAAGCTTTAATATGACTGGATGGCGTATTGGCTATGTGGTTGGAAATAGTAAAATTATTCGAGCATTATCAAATATTAAAAGCAATATTGATACGAGTCAATTTTTGCCGATTCAAAAGGCCGCAGCAGAAGCGTTAAAAAGTGACTATAAAACCGTTGAGCAAAACAATAGCATTTACAATGAACGTCTAGAGAAAATGCTGGATGCACTGAAAGGGATAGGAGTTAATGTAGAGAAGCCTCGGGGATCATTTTTTATTTGGGCGCCTGTACCAAAGGGGTTTACTTCCCAACAGTTTGCTGAAAAATTGTTGGAGGAGGCAGGAGTCATAATTACCCCAGGTAATTCCTTTGGACCATCTGGTGAAGGCTATTTCCGAATTTCTTTATCTGTCCCAACGAACCGTTTAGATGAAGCAGTTAGAAGAATAAAATCTCTGAATCTTGAGGTGACAAAGAATGTCCCAAACCATTGAGAAAAAACAGAAAAAGCAATTCATGTCGGGTGCAAAGGCAATCATTGAATGCATGAAAATTGAAGAGGTCACCAAGGTTTTTTGTGTACCAGGTGAAAGTTATCTGCCTGTTTTAGATGCAATCTATGATGAACCAACGATTGAATTAATTTCTGCAAGGCATGAAGGCGGAGCTTCCTTTATGGCGGAAGGGTATGCGAAAGCGACTGGAAAACCTGGGGTGGTTATGGCAACTCGTGGTGTCGGAGGTGCGAACCTCGCGATTGGCGTTCATACTGCGTTTCAGGATTCTACACCTATGGTTGTATTTTTAGGTCAGGTGCATAGTAAATTCCGTGGGCGTGAAGGCTTTCAGGAAGTCGATCTAGATCAATTTTTCGGTCACATTGCTAAATGGACAGTTGAAATTAAGGATGCAGAAAGAGTTCCCGAATTCGTACAAAGAGCATTCCGAATCGCCCAAACAGGAAGACCGGGACCGGTCGTTCTTTCCCTGCCAGAGGATATGTTAAAGCTTGAATGTGAAATGCTGTTTGGACCAAAGGTTAGTATCCCTAGACCATCTCCTTCTTCGCAAGAGATCTTGCAAATTGAAAATATTTTAAGTCAAGCAAAAAATCCGCTAATTATTGCCGGTGGAGGAGTCATCCATTCTGAAGGAGAACAAGAACTAATTGAATTTGCAGAAAAATACCATCTTCCTGTAATGGCAGCATTCCGAAGACATGATGTTTTTCCAAATAACCATCCTTTGTATGTTGGTCATCTAGGTTTGGGCACTGCTAAAGGAATTATTGAAACAGTGAAGGAAGCTGATTGTGTTCTAGCGATTGGTACCAGACTATCTGAAGTGACAACTCAAGACTACACATTATTATCCCCAGAACAAAAACTTATTCATATTGACATCCATGCAGAAATGCTGGGAAATGTTTATCCGCCTGAGGTTGGGATTGTAGCAGATGCAAGAAAAACATTGCTTGCCTGCTTAAATGTAAATATTGTACCTACCTGGAAAGAATGGGCAGATAAGTGTCACCGCACCTATGAACAAGCTTCTACGCTAACAAAGACTAATCAAAAAGAAAAACTTACAAATTTTGATGTTATCGATCTACTACAAAACCTACTTCCAGAGAACACGATACTGACGAATGATGCAGGAAATTTTGCAGGCTGGCTCCACTCGTATTTTCAATTTCATACAAAAAGAACCTATGTTGGTCCAACATCTGGTGCGATGGGATATGGGCTCCCAGCAGCTATAGGTGTGAAACTGGCACATCCTGATCGAGTGGTGGTTTCCCTATCAGGTGATGGTGGAATGATGATGACAGTACAAGAGCTAGAAACAGCATCGAGATACAATATTCCTGTCATAAGTATTGTTTTTAATAACCAAATGTATGGAACGATCCGTATGCATCAAGAAATGCACTATCCGAATAAAATTAGTGGCACAGATTTAGGGAATATCGATTTTATCAGCTTGGCGCACTCATTAAATGCAAATGGAGTGAAGGCAAATACAAGAGTAGAATTTGCAATTGCATTGAAAGAAGCAATGAAATCAAATAAACCAACTGTCATCGAAATAGAAATGGATCAGGAACAAATCTCTACTTCAAAAACGATTCAGCAAATTCGTGAGCAATCATAAATAAAAAGGAGATGTTGATGATGTCAAATGCAGTACTTAGCGGAGAAAAGGTTGTTAACTATATTGATGGGGAATGGTGTGAATCAGCTTCGGATAAATATACCGCTATTATTAATCCTGCAACAGGAGAATCCATTGGTGAAATTTTATTATCAACAAAAGAAGATGTGAACCGTGCCGTAGAAGCTGCTAAAAAGGCGCAAAAGCAATGGGCGTTAGTTCCTGCTCCACAACGTGCAGAGCTGTTATATCGTGTAGGTTTGATTATGAAGGAAAGAAAGGAAGAATTATCCCGTATTTTGACTCAGGAAATGGGGAAGGTCATTGAGGAAGCGCGTGGAGAGGTGCAAGAAGGTATCGATATGGCCTTTTACATGGCTGGTGAAGGAAGACGATTATTTGGTCAAACTACACCATCAGAGCTAAAAGATAAGTTTGCTATGAGTATTCGTGTTCCTGTAGGGATAGTAGGTATTATTACACCGTGGAATTTTCCGATTGCTATTGCTACATGGAAGTCATTCCCTGCAATTGTTGGTGGGAATGCAGTAATATGGAAGCCAGCAACAGAGACGCCATTAATGGCAAGAGAACTTGTAAAAATCTTTGAAGAGGCAGGTTTACCAAAAGGAATCATTAATCTTGTATGTGGTTCAGGTTCCGAAGTAGGAAATGCAATGGTTGAGCATCCAGAAATTGATGTCATTTCTTTTACAGGTTCAAATGAAGTGGGGCGTTCTATAGCAGAAACCTGTGGTCGGTTATTAAAACGTGTTTCCTTAGAAATGGGAGGAAAAAATGCTGTAATTGTAATGGATGATGCGGATTTAACTCTTGCTGTTGAAGGGATTCTATGGAGTGCATTTGGAACAAGCGGACAAAGATGCACAGCTTGCAGCAGAGTAATTGTTCACGAAAGTGTTAAAGAACAGTTGGAGGAAAGACTTTTATCAGCAATGGAGAAGCTAACACTTGGAAATGGATTAGACGAGAGTGTGAAAATAGGTCCTGTTATTAATGGAAGTGCCCTTCAAAAAATTCATGAGTATGTTGGAATTGGCAAAGATGAAGGTGCCAAACTTTTGACAGGAGGATCGATCTTAAATGATGAAAAGTATGGAAATGGTTATTATTATGCACCAACCTTATTTACAGATGTCCGATCTGATATGAGAATTGCACAAGAGGAAATCTTTGGACCAGTTGTATCTATTATTCCTGTAAAAAGCTTTGAGGAAGCAATTGAAGTGAATAATGGTGTTACATATGGCTTATCAAGCTCAATTTTTACTCGAGATGTGAATCGAGTATTTGCTGCCCAACGTGATTTAGATACCGGAATTGTCTATGTAAATGCGGGAACAACTGGTGCAGAAATTCATTTGCCTTTTGGAGGAACGAAGGGAACGGGTAACGGTCATCGTGATTCAGGGGTTCAAGCATTAGATGTTTTCACGGAATGGAAGAGTGTTTATGTAGATTATAGCGGGAAGCTACAACGAGCACAAATTGATGTTGAGTAATTATTTTTTATATTAAATGCAGATTAGATTTTGACTAATAAGGAGGAAATAGGTATGAAAATCGCAGTTTTAGGTGCAGGTCTAATGGGAAAAGAGGCTACAAGAGACTTAGTGAATAGCTCAGGGGTGGAAAAAGTTACACTAGCAGATGTTGATATTAATAGAGCAGAAACTGTTTGTCAGCAATTGAATTCTTCTAAACTTTCTGCGGCATATCTGGATGCAACGAATCAGGATCAATTAGCGAATTTTATTCGTGATTATGATGTGGTTATTAATGCTTTATTCTATACATTTAACGAAAAGGTGGCGAGAGCAGCGATTGATGTAGGTGTCAATTGTGTAGACCTTGGAGGACATATTGGCCATGCAACAGACCATGTATTAGCGTTGAATGAGGAAGCGAAAAATGCGGGTGTTACTTTGATACCGGATTTAGGAGTGGCACCTGGAATGATCAATATTCTTTCTGGATACGGTGCGAGTCAACTAGATGAAGTGAAGTCTATTAAAATTTATGTGGGCGGGATTCCAGTTGTACCTGAGCCACCATTAGAATACAACCACGTATTTTCAATGGAGGGTGTCTTTGATCATTATACTGATCCATCGTTAGTGATAAGGAATGGTATTAAGCAGGAGGTTCCATCATTATCAGAAATTGAAACGATTCATTTTGAACGATTTGGACCACTTGAAGCTTTTCATACAGCAGGTGGAACATCTACTCTTTCAATATCTTATCCAAATGTAGAAACATTGGAGTATAAAACGATTCGTTATCGTGGTCATGCTGAAAAGTTCCAGTTGCTTGTTGACTTAAATCTAACAAGAAATGATTATGAGGTGGAAGTGAATGGTCAAAAAATTAAACCAAGGGATGTCCTTTTGAAAGCATTAGATCCAATTGTAGAGCTAGGAGAAAAAGATGATGCAGTCCTCCTTCGTGTAATTGTTGAAGGAACAAAAGCTGGGGAAAAGAAAAAGTTCGAGTATGAATTAGTGACTTATAAGGATCGTGAACATCAGGTGACGGCTATGGCACGTGCAACAGCTAATACAATTTCAGTCGTTGCACAAATGATTGGTAGTGGACTTATTACTGAAAAAGGTGTTTTTACTCCAGAAACAATTGTACCTGGGAAAGCATATATAGAAGAAATGGCTAAGAGAGATGTAAATATTATTGATAAATCTGAACAAACTCGTGCAAACGTTCATGTATGATAATGATTAAACATACTCCCTCTATGTATTAGAGGGAGTTATAATTAGGTCTAATAAAGCCTATTTGAAGGAGTCAGACAATCGTGAATCAAAGCGTAATTAAAGCGTTAAGTCTACTGGACTATTTTACGGAAGAAAAACCAGAATTAAGTTTAAAAGAAATTACGGAACTTGTTCAATTGCCAAAACCAACCGTTTATCGACTACTTTCTTCACTAGAATATTGTGGGTTTCTTACGAAAACAAAGGATTTTGAATACGATAAACGATATAAACTTGGTTTAAAGCTGCTGGAGCTTGGACAATTGGTTTCCGAACAGTTAGAGCTAAGAAAAGTGACTTTGCCCTTAATGAAAAAACTAGCAAATGAAATAAATGAGGTCGTTCATCTCGTTATAGTAAATAATAATGAAGCCGTGTATATTGAAAAAGTAGAAAGTACTCATGCCTTGCGTTTATATACGAGAATTGGAAAAAGATCACCACTTTATCTAGGGTCGGGTCCTAAACTATTATTTGCTTTTTTACCAGAGGAAAAAAGAGATGAAATTTTAAGTAATTTAAATCATCATCAATGTAATGAGGAAAGGTTAAAAAAGGAAGTAGAAGAAATTCAACAAAATGGGTATGCGATAAGTTATGGTGAGCAGGATGAGGGAACAATAGGAATATCTTTCCCTATCTTTGATTACTATGGTAAGGTGATAGCGTCGCTTGCTGTTAGTGGTCCGTCGTACCGATTTGAGGGAAATCATCTACATGTGATTAAAGAAAGCACGAAGAAAATAGCAGAAAATATTTCTTCGGAATTAGGATACAGGTAAAAACAGTTTTTTTACTCATATTTAATTGCTTTGAAGCTAAATCCAAAGGAACTTGATTAATTCACAATCAAGTTCCTTTTTTTGTTGAATTATTTATGAAATCTTTTACATAGCCAACTAAATAAAGGGAACCTGTCACTAAAACGACCTTTCCTGAATTTGATTGATCATAAATATTATGAATGATTTTGAGTAAATCAGGTTCATATAAATAGTTAATATTTTCGAATGCCTCGATAGAATTATTTATCTCTTTTTGACTAAGATTTCGTTCATGAAAAGGATGTGGTGTTATGTGATAGATTGCCTCTTTAAAATCTATAGAACCAAGCATTTTCGCGATATCTTTATTAGAAGAGATAGATAGGATAATATCGGAAATAGTTAATTTTAAGGAATGAATATTCTCCTTTAAAGTTTTTAATTCTAATATATTATGGGCACCATCAAATAGAAACTTAACTCCGTTTTTTTCAACAATCTCCATACGACAGGCAATCTGGACATGTTTTAGTGCAAATTGAATAGTTTCTATATTAAAGTTATAACCAAGATACATTAGAGCATCAATTACTGCTAAGGCATTACTAGCATTTTGGACCTGATGATTTCCGATGAGTGTGATCCTTTGATCCTCTAAACGAAAATGTTCCCCTTTAAAATGAAAAATGCTCCCAGATTCATCGCTGTGCTTAATTAAATAGACATAATCACGATTCATGAAAAGATAGTTCGATTCATCATGTGCTTCAATTTTTAATAAATAATTGCGTGCTTGAACATTATTCATGCCACAAATAACATATTTAGTTGAATGCTTAATAATGCAAGACTTATCAATAATAATGTCTTCGATTGTTGATCCTAATAAATGGGCATGGTCCATCGTAATCTCTGTTAGAACAGCGATAATTGGGTCAATAACATTAGATGGATCTGCCTTTCCTCCAACTCCGTTTTCAAATACAACTAGTTCAACTCTTTTTCTTTGAAAAAATAGAAGTGCAATAACAATCATTACATGCATATGTCCAACTTCATGTTCTAGATGATAAAATTTCAATTTTTCTTCTATCTCAATAACAATAGAGGCAAATTCCTCATTAGTAATTAATTGCCCATTACAAGAAAATCTTTCTTCATAGCGGGTGAGATGTGGTCCGGTAAAAAGACCATGATTATACTCATGATAAGTAAGAATCGATGAAATCAAATGGGCAGTGCTCCCTTTCCCACATGAGCCTGTAATTTGAATAAATTTGAATTGATCTAGATTAATCGAGAACAATTCAAGTAAATCCCACATAATTTGGTGGTGAAAACCATTCTTACGATTCATTGAGCGACTATTAAATTGAGAGAGAAAATTTAAAGCTTGATGGTATTGTGTTTTCCTCACTGTAAATGACTCCTAATATTTGTTAAGGCTTGAAATTCCTCTGTAAGTAAAAATTGAATTTCAGTAAATTAAATGATATTACCTATAATATTGAAAGTTACTGTAGTTATTACTAAAATGATTTTACCATAGAATGATATTGCATAAAAAATAATGAAAAATACAATCAGTTAAACAAAACAAATGACACCAAACGAGTAGTGTCATTCGTTTATTTCTTCTGGAACAGGATCAATGCTGACTGCATCCTCTGAATTTAATGCTAGTTTAAGAGCATAAGTAAATGTCCAACAGCCAAAGCCTACAGTGGTTACTAGAACACCAATTGTTATGAACCATTCAACCATTATCTTCATCCCCTTTACTATAAAGGTATGCGCATAAATGGCCGAAGTTTCATACTATTTCACTTATTTTTCACTATTTTTAGTTCTACTCTCCCACTCTCGTTTTAGAAGACCGAAAAGCAGCATATCATAGGCCTTTTCATTTCGTTTAATAAATTCACGATAGGCTCCTTCATTTTGAAAACCTAATTTGTTATACAAGGAAATGGCCGACTCATTATAACTAAAAACCGTTAGCTGTAGACGACGAAGATTAAGCTCGGAAAAAGCAAAATCTATCGCTAATTTCATACTTTCGTAGCCAAATCCATTTCCACGTTGCTGTTTTTCACCGATTGCAATTGAAAGCCAGCCTACTTGATGGTTCCAAAGAATATCACTTATTTCTATGTAACCAACAAATTCGTTTGTAGTTGCTGTTTTTATAGAAAAAAGATATTGGGTATTGGAATCAGTAAAATCCTCATACCATTTAGTCAATTGAGATTTTGTTCGAGGTGCAGCAGGAAGAGCATCAAAAAGATGGGCAAATTCAATATCCTCGTACCAAGTAGCTATTTTCTCTAAATCATCTTCAGTAAGTGCTGTTAATCTTACTTTATTTCCAGTTAATAAATTGTAGTCCATGGTTTTCCCCCAATTCTTAGCTACTAGGAATATTCTGTTTATTTGGAAAAAAATCCTGCAAAAGTATTAATGAAAAAAATAATTGAATGCAGGATGTGTTTTAATCTATTATAAATCCGTGTTCTTGATAACTATTCCCCTCTAGAATAAAAAAATGTATTTTGTTTGATATACCAAACAAAATACATTTGTGCTTATCATTCTATAATTCGTTTTGTAGATCTTCATAACTATGATGTATCTAGTTTTCAGTTCATCTATTATATGCAAACAATCTAAGCTCCTCATCATCATTGGGAAGCCTGACTAATCTTTCAAACTTCAAGCCTATTTTTTCTAGCAATTTTGCTGAAGCATGATTATCTTGAGTTGTGATTGCCACGATACGCTTTAGTTCTAATGTATCTTTAGCATATGTCATTACCGCAGAAGCAGCTTCGTAGGCGTACCCTTTCCCCCAATACTTTGGGAGAAAGGCAAATCCGATATCTATATCATCTAAGGAATCTCTGTTTACTAGACCACAAATTCCAATTGGGATATGATCTTCCTTTCTTTCAACCAAATATAGACAAAAGCCGAACTGCTCATACATGCGGACAGGCCCATTTAATATATATGAACGAGCTTCTTCTATCGTTCTCACACCGCGATCACCTATGAATTGGAACCAAGAGGGATCATTTAATAGCTCCAGAATAAATTCTGCATCATTCGTAGTTTGTAAGCGGAGGGTAAGTCGTTCAGTTTCTAGAATTTTCATCGTAAATACGCCATCCCTTCAGAATGATATTTTCTTAATCTTATTGTACTTTATCGTTTTCAATAGATGTCAACTATTCTAATAAATAATTTGGTGACGAGAATAGGATAAATCATTTAAAGTACAAACATGACCTTGTGATGAATAATATAATATAGGTGCTTCGGTATGTAAGAGAACTAAATTAAGTATTGTTTAGTAAGAATTTCTCAATTTAAATCTTTGTTTTTTCGCATAGAGATTGATTTTTTTTAACAAAGTACTTTTTTTTATTGAATAGGGATCTGATATCTCTATCTGATTTTCAGATATACGGTATTCATTAAAGATTATAAAATTATTTAAATCAAGCTTTTTTAGAATAAAGCAGTTGCCTTCATATTCTCCACATCGAATACTTTCAGAGATGATAAAATCATAAATTTCATCATAGCATTCCTGATCGAAAATTAACTCATCAAAAAATGACTCAATTATGTTCATTCATTTTTCCTCCAAGACTCAATCATCATTTTAATTAAATATAAGTTAAAGAAAGGGATTATCGTTGAGGCTTGTTAATGTTACAAGAATAGACTAGATTAACCTTGTCGTAATACCGTGTTAAACATTTTTGGGCAATTTTTTTCAAAAACTTCGATTAGTTCACTTCCAAATATAGTAATGGACTCCTCCCAAGGATGTCCTAAAAATCCCCAATTAAATTCCTTTTGAATAAAGAAGTAATAATCCCCATCAGGGAAAATTGGGATCGTCCACTCATTAAAGTCGTCTCTTGGAAATTCCAAATATGGATTAACCCAATAACAAGGGTGTTGCCAATCTAAAGCATAAAAATATTCATCTGGATCCGTTAATTCTTGAAAGGCAAACAAAGATTTCTCTTCAAGGTCTTTATAAATCATTTCATATTCCTCTAAATCTCCGGGCCAATTTAGATAAGTCGAAATATTATACGTGATGAATGCACCTGGTAAGATAAATGATGGGAACTTGGATATGCTCGGACTGAATTGAAAATCATTTAATATCTTTGACCATACATTTTTTTCTTCATCATGGGTAAGCTCAATCCAATTATTAATAGTAGATCCCTCCATGCAACTTCTTTAAATAAGGTTAATTATACCATTCCTTCTATGAGGCAATGGCTTTGTTAATAAAATAAGGAGAACTCATTAAAGAAAAGAAAACCTTCATACATATTATTCATAAGTGTAAGAAGGTTTTCTCTTTCCCATTTTCAATATTCGTCTAAATTTCATTTGGAGTTAATAATTTTCCATCTCGAAGTGTTAAAATCCGATCACATACATCTAGCATTTTTTCATCATGTGTAATCATAATAGCTGCTTTTTTGTTTTTCTTTACCTGATGCTTCATCATATCGACTACCTCTCTAGCTCGTTTCGAATCAAGACTAGCTGTAGGCTCATCAGCTAGAATTAAATCAGGATTATTCATAAAAGCACGAGCAATAGCTACGCGTTGTTTTTCACCGCCAGAAAGTTGTCTCGGATAGTGATTGATTCGATGAGATAATCCAAATGTTTTCAGCAAATGAGCTGCATATTTATCTGCATTCTTTTTGCTTTCTCCTTTTAACTTAGCAATATATATGAGTTGTTCTTTAACTGTTAAAAACGGTACGAGATTTGCGAATTGAAAGATAAATCCTATTCGCTTTAAACGAATATCTGTCATTTCTTTTTCTGATAAGCTTGTTATATTTTGATCAGAAACATAAATATTTCCTTTTGAAGGAGATAAAAGTGCACCTGCTATGGAAAGTAAAGTACTTTTTCCTGAGCCCGATGGACCAACAATACCAATAAATTCTCCTTCTTTTACATCTAGTGTTATTGGGTATAAAGCTGTTACTTCAGTATCTCCTTCTCCATATACCTTACTTACTTGATCAAGCTTTAATAGGGAGGTCGGACGACTATTTTTCAATTCTGTTGTCATTACATGCCACCTCCAATTGCTTCTAATGCATCCACTTTCAATACTTGATATAGGGAAATCAATGTTCCTAACAAACTAATCACGATAAAAATACCTGCATATTGCACAACCATAGTTGTTGTTAATAAAAACGGCATACTAGGTGGTAAAATAGCTTGTACGGCAGAAATTAAACCAATGCCAATTACAAGAGCAATCCCGGTTAAGAATAACGCCTGAACAACTAAATTTTTTGCTAAATAAGAGTTTTTT
Source organism: Heyndrickxia sporothermodurans (assembly GCA_018333075.1). Lineage (GTDB taxonomy): Bacteria > Bacillota > Bacilli > Bacillales > Bacillaceae_C > Heyndrickxia > Heyndrickxia sporothermodurans_A. Next base: position 214,784 of record BORH01000003.1, read on the forward strand.
GTTCCAATAGCTTTTAATACACCTAATTGCTGTGTCTTTTGTAAGGTAATAACATAGAAGAAAACACCAATTAATAAGGCTGCTATAACAAGTAAGAATGTGATAATCATTGTTAATGTTCCTTGCTCTTCCTTATATCCTGGAATACTTTGCAATACTTCTTTTTTATCAACGACTTTCGTATGGCTTATTTCTTTATCAGAATTTAATGCGATCACACTGTAATCTTTTTCATGTGGCAACGCTATACTTTTCCATACATTTTCATTCATAAAGACTACTGGTGTATGACTAAACATTTGATTTTGTGTAAAACCAACAATTTTAAACACTTTATTAAAAACAGGATCTACAATTTCATCACCAAGAGCTATCCCTTTTTCTTTAATGGATTCATCGGCAATGATTTCATTGTCTTTTAAATCTCTTGTTTTTCCTTCAATTATTTTTGGAGCAATAAATGAATCTTGTTTACTTGCAAAAATGGCAATATCAACTTTCTTAGAGCTGCCTTTTTTTTCGAATGTTGACATCTTAATATGAATTGGAACGGCATCTTTTTCGTCTGTTTGTGCCAATACCTGTTCTACATCTTTTTTCTTTATTTGAGAACGTAATAATTTTCCCTCGGAATCACTGGATAAAACAAATTTATCAGCTTTCATCTCAATAATCGAGGAAGCATTATCATGAGATAAACCGTTTGCTAGGCCAGATATGATTAGTACAAGAAATGATAATAATATCATGATTGTACCGATTAATCCGTATCGTAATTTTGATTGCTTTAATTCTTTAAGGGCTAAGAACATTAAGCTTTTTCCTCCTTGTTCCTTTCTATGCTTTTATCATAATGAGGAAATATGAACGCGATATGAACAAGAGATTACAAAAAAGGTACCTCATTTAACAACACTTTATTATTTTTAGCAATGAAGTTTTCGACAAAATATTGGCTTTTATAAATAAGGGAGGAGGGTTTTGAGAAACCTATACAATTGTCTGAACAAAAAATGAATTTCAATGAACGATAAGTTGTGGATAGGGAACTATTTATGAATCACAAGGATTAGTATAGAGGTCTATCTTTTTGTATGTAGATTGAGGGAAAATTAAAAAAATATAATAGTTTTATAACAATATTTTATTCAAGAATTAATATAATCTTAATATAAAGTGTTTAATATAATAAATATGATGAGAACGATTAAAGATAGTGTGATATAAAAAATGGAGGATTTTTTATGAGAAGACTAAACAAAAAGTCAAAATTAGATTTATTAATAGAACAAAATAAACGGAGAATCTTAGATAATAAAATAGAATTGGAAGAGATAGACAAAAAAGTTGACTCGAAAATAATGGAAGCAAATAGTAAATAATTAAAAAGCTTGTTCCGGTAAATACAGGAACAAGCTTTTACAATATAGATACAATAAATTGTGATAATCGTTCATTTATTTGTAGGGATACGAGTAAAACTTTAAAGTAGTCCTACTTCTTTAGCAGCTTCGTAACTGTTTCTCGCAAACACAAATGGGTCACCAACATTCTCCCAATGCATATACATTAAACGTGGTTCATCAAAAAGCCAATGGTTATGAACTGCTGTAATTATGATCCCTCGTTTACGTAATGCAGATAGGAATGGATTAATCTCTTTTTGAAGGATAACAGTTTCACCTAGGTTTAGTGTCCTTCCATTTCTGTTGTTTTCAAAGGATAGAGCAAAGGGAAGGGCTAAAGGTGAACGGGTACGACGCCCTAAAATAGTAGCATCAATATTTCGCAGACGTTGAACCAAACAAACTGGGGCGGCTGTGATAACCTCTCCTCCGATTATATCTGCAAGTCGTTGACAGGATGACATAGTAATCCCTCCTTTCAATCATCTTCTATAAGTTATGTAAATGAATTAGAGCCTGTCTAGGTTACTGTATTAGTTCTCCTATAATTTTGAATTAAAGATTTACTCCCCAAAGACAGATACGTTCATTTTTTTTAGAATTCAGGAACATAGTCTAATAAAATAGAAGCATTCGAAAATGCTTCTTCTAATAGGGGGATATAATTTTGACAGAGGTATATTAAAATATATTCAGAATAAGTTATTTTGTAAGGTTCATTTTTCCAATTTGATTGCTTTTGATACAAACACCACTCATTATGAATAGGTGTTTTTTATGGTGCTCTAAATTAGTTCAATATTTTCTTACAATAACTTCTGTTAGAATTTCTCCTTTAATTAAAAATGTTGATATTTAATCAAATAATGACAGTTCTATATAATGGGATTTATGTAAATGTTTTGATTGGTTGTGCTATGATTAAATTAAAATGAAAGGATGTTAGAATTGTTAGGTGAAACTCTTACATTATTTAGACCAATTTATTATTTATTAACTGCTTTTTTAATATGTAATTTTGTCTATTTGATTTTCTTAAGAAATAAAATAAATGCTAATATATATATACTATTAAACTCTTTTTTCTTAGTTATATTAGGGGCAGTTTTACTATTTCAACAAGGAATTATAGTGGATGAATTTAATAGATCGGGAGATTCAGTGGATTTTTTCTTAATGATTGCATCTGGACTTATTCTTCTTTTTACTTTTCTATTGTATATACAAAAAAATAAATAATTTTGGACATAGTGATTAAATTTTGATGATAAGGAATTATATCTAAAGAATGGAACTAAAGGAGAAATAATGGTGGAAGCAGCTTTAAATCAATCTACACATGTGGTAAATGTAAAAGATCTTGGAGCAAAAGGTGATGGTGTTGCGGATGATACAAAGGCAATAAAAAAAGCATTAGCATTTGCCAGATCAGAAGGATCAATAACAGTTTTAATTCCAGATGGCGTCTACCGGGTGACAGATGGATTCGTTGTTTGGAAAAATACTCATATCAAATTATCAAAAAATGCAACGATCAAACGCGAACATAGCGGTTATATTTTTTTAAACAATAATCGCAAAGTAGAAGTATTAGGAAAAAAAGGTGGTCCGTCAGGTTATAAAGGTAATGGAAATATTACTATCGAAGGCGGAATTCTTGATATGGATGGAGCTACTAACCAAAGTCGTGCAAGTTGTATTTCGTTTGCTCATGCAGAAAATTTACAATTTCGTAATATCATCATTAAAGATGTTTGTTCTAGTCATGGAATCGAAGTCAACTCAAGTAAAAACGTCATTATTGAAGGTTGTTCGTTTAAAGGGCTTCAAATAATCGGTGATTTTAATTATGTTGAAGCGATACAAATAGATTTAGCACGTAAAGGAGCCTTTAACGCATTCGGTAAATGGGATCATACTCCTTGCCAAGATGTTTTCATTTTGAACAATATTTGTGAAGCATCCGAAAACTGCGAAGCATGGCCTCGTTTCTTAGGATCCCATACATCAACAATTGGAAAATATCACGAACGTATCGTTGTCAAAGGCAACATCATTCGCAATACAAAACAATGGGCTATTCGCCTTTACTCTTGGCGCTATTCTACTATCGAAGGAAACATTCTTGACTGCTGCGCAGGGGGTATTACAATCGATTCTCCAAATACAGGAAAACCGAAAGATACAATAGATGAAAAAGGAAAACAAACTGGTAATTCACAATGTGTTAATGGATTTACAGTACTCGGTAACCAAATTCGTGGGGGAGGTAGTTTTGGTTCTGCCATCCGTCTAAGCGGTGAAGCAACAGGAAAAGTTTTTGAGGTGACAATTGCTAAAAACGTTATTGGAACATGCGCAGGAATCGGTATCAAGTTAGAATATGCCGATAAAGTCACAGTTGCAGATAACATAGTAAACGCAGTGGAACGTAATGGTTTTCAATTAAAAAATGTAAATGATACCAAAGTGCAAGGTAACACACTTCGAATGATCGGATCAAACGGTATTTCAATTGATTCTTCGAAGTTTATCAATGTTTCTCTAAACAATATGAGTTTAATTGGTTCAAATGGTGTCTATGTAACTGCAAATAGCGATTCCGTTATTGTTAATGGAAATAACATTACAGGAGTAAACGGATTGAAAGGAGCAGGAAAAGACATCAACCATGTAAGGATGACAGATGGCGTTCTTCGTGCAGCAATTACAGGAAATGTTTTCTGTAACAATGCATCTAATTATTCTACATCACATGCTGTTTATGTAACTTCTACCTGTTCAAATATTGCAATGACAGGAAACAATGGCATAGGGTTCACGCTCTACAATGGTGCAAAAGGTGACGTTGGTGCTCAAGGGAATTTAACTTAAGTAGTGTTTTTGCACTACCTTTCTTAGTTAATCAATATGTGCATTAGTTGCAAGCTATTGTAACCAAAAAGGGTATTCAAGTACTATCTCCAAATATTTTTATGAAAGGAGGAGGTAAAATGTCTAATATGATAGAGCTTTATAGTAAAGAAATAAAACAGGAATTAATAAAGTTAGAAAAGAAGCTAAAAAAGGTGAGAATAGAAGCGTTTCTTATTAATAACGGGAGGGAGCGGATTTTTGAGTATTTGAAAAACAAGAAAGTTCGAGAAAAACCTTCCAAGGTTTATTCAGTTACAAAGACCATCATATCTATTTTAATTGGAATTCTGGTGGATAAAGGGATGATTAAAGATATCCATGTTCCTATATATACTTATTCCCGAAATTATTACAAGCGAACGAAAGTAAGAAAAAGGAAATTTCAATACATCATCTACTTACAATGACCTCTGGACTTAAAGTGGTTAATTTTCAAGGTTCAAATAATTGGATTAACTTTATTTTAAAACAACCTTTAATTGATTATCCTGGAACAGCATTTCAGTATAATTCTGGAAACTCTCATTTGCTAAGTGCCATCATAAATAAGGTTTCAGGTTTACCAACGGCTGTTTTTGCAGAAAAGAATCTGTTCAACCATTAGGTATAAAGAATTACAATTGGATAAAAGACCCCCAAGGTATTCATGGTGGTGGGTTTAGCGTTTCATTGAACATTGAAGATATGATGAGAATAGGTTTATTGCTTTTGCAAGATGGAAAATTTGCTAATAATCAAGTAGTATCATCTGATTGGATTAGACAATCTCAAACTTCAAATATATCTATTGATTCCTCGGAAAACGGAGAGTATGGGTATGGATACCAAATATGGACCTTTAAGAGTAATACACTTCATAAGCCAATAGATTATTTTTATGCTAATGGTATATTTGGGCAGTATATTTTTATTGTACCTAAATTAAACATCGTAGCTGTTGCAAAAAGTCAACTTCAAAGTGAAAAACAATCCTTGCCAGGATTGTTTTTTCAAGATTTTTTGCGAAGCATAGAAAAATTAGTTAGATAGTACCAACTTTAAGTCAACATGTTATGATGTTGGCTTTTCGTTATGTACTTTGCACACTATGTGAATAAACACCAATCAATGAGTAAGAGTATTCTTATATAAAGATGCTGAAACAATGCTAATCATTTACTAACCTAAAAATCTATAAAAAATCTTTATCTTAAAATTGAGTAATAATCCATACCTTTAAAATCAATATGTTCTTTTGGTGGGTTTGTTATGGAATATTGTTTCGTCATCCCAATCTTTTCTAATACTCTAACTGAGGGAACATTTTGGGGGAATACAGTTGTAACAATTTCATCTAATTTTAAGTTTGAAAAACCAAAATCTAATAATGCTTTCGCTGCCTCTGTTGCAAGCCCTCTCCCTCTGAAATCTTTATTAAGGCCATAGTAGATTTCTATTTTTGCAGGATTTAAATCATAGGGACCAAGACCGCAAAAACCAATAAAGCAATCTGTTTCTTTGAAAATGATACCTAGATTTAACTTATAAATTTTTTCTATAGTGTTTTTATTATTGCAATCCATAGACCATCTGATTATGTCCTCAACTTCTTTTATGGAAGGAGGGGATTCAGGAATATAATCATAAAAATGCGGATCTGAAATTGCATTGAACAAGTCCTGTGTGTCTTCCAGCTGATAAGGTCTTATTATAAGTCTTTCAGTTTCAATTGATAAATTTTTAAAAAGAGTTTGACTTTTTACTTCAGAATTCATCCTTCATTCTCCTTTGCTAGATGGGTAGGATTTTATACCAATAAAAAAATGATAGGCTTAAATTTTTATAGATGATTCTTAAATTAACCAAGTTTTTATAGATGTTAAATTATCAATTAATATAGAAAACTATGCTGATTCGTAGCTACATAAAAAAAGTGATTAAATAATATTATATATTCCAGTACTACAACCAGTCAAAGTAAGCTTACATTTGAAACCTTGATTAAATAATATTAGTTAAGAGAAAATGTATCTTTTTTTATAAGATTAAATAAACAATTTTCGTGCAAAATAGATGCAAATTTTTTCTAAGAAAATAAAAAAACTCTCAAACCCTTGATAGTAGGTATGAGAGTTTAGTGCATTAGTTCAAATTTGAGCAAAAAATGTTGAAAATGAAATTATCAAAGGGAGCAAGTACTAAAGCTTTAGCATTGAAATATGGGTTAACACAAGCACAAATAAGAGCTTGGAATAAACTATACAACAAATACTTAATGAAAGTTGGTCAAAAACTGCGGGTAAAGTAGGAGTTCTCATATTGAAGAAGGGCTACTTCTTTTTTGGTCACAGAAAGTTTATTTTTAAATACTTAAATAACTATCTTTTTCCTCATTAAAGCTTTTTTTATGGCGATGTTCTGCAATTGTCTTTAAAAAACTTTGCATCGATTTTGTCATATATACGTCTTTTCGACGTATAAAGACAGTTGAAATACTTCCGTATTCCTTAGGAATAGGGTGACAATAAACACTTCCTGAAGTAGAAAGATGCTCAACAGCAGATTGAGGTACAATTGTAACTCCAAGGCCGATAGCAACACTATTTAGAATTGTCTCTAAAATGTTAAATTCCATAATTCTCTTGGGAACTATACCTTCATCTTTGATCCAATGTTCGAGTCTAGAACGATATCCACATCCTTGATTATATACTAGATTGGTGTTGTAATGATTTCTTCTATTTGAAATGTTTTATTTTGAGTAACGAGAACGAGTCCCTCATTATTTACATCGTATTGCTCTATAAGTGGATGTTTAATAGGTCCAGATACAAAAGCACCATCTAATTCGTGGTCGATTACTTCTTTAATTAGATCTTCAGTTAAACCAGCTTGTACTGATAAATCAACATTGGGATATACCTTATAGTATGAAGCAAGAATAGTTGGTAAGGTACTTACTATTTCAACTGTACCAATTTTTAATATTCCAGTTGGTGTATCACTATCTAGAAATACATGTTTCAATTCTTCGACATCCTGCAAAATTTTATTAATGTAATTAAGCATTTTTCGCCCTTCTGCATTTGAATCTAATAGATAGAGAGTATAAAAATCATGTAGCTAATTGCAAAAAGTATGGTATCCCATTTGGACACTATGCGTATGGAGTGTTTGTATCGGTTGCAGACGCTATTGTCGAAGCAAAAGATTTTATAAAACGAGCGGACAAAGAAGCATTATTTCTTGCGCTTGATGTAGAAAAGGATACTGTTGCTTCTTTTAAGAAAAAAAGCAAATTAGCGGATTTAGGAAAGGCATCACAAGCATTTATAGATGAATTAAAAAAAGCTGGTCACAAGACAGGATTCTATGTTTCTCACGAATTGTACAAGTTGCATGGGTTAGATAAGGTGAAATCTGATTTTCTATGGCTTCCTCGATATGGAAAGGATAATGGGACACCTGATAAGAAACCTGATTATCCATGTTGTTTGTGGCAGTATTCCCAATTTTGTAAAGTAGGTTGGTATGGTGGGAATTTAGACTTAAATTTATTGAATGGTGATAAGACTCTTGAGTGGTTTAATGGTGAAAATAAATCTAAGCCAGTCTATAAAACATCAAATAAACCAAAAGATGAAACATATAAATTAACAAAAAAACTTAATGGCTATACAACTGCAGCTGATGCAAAAGCTCAGAAGAATAAAAAGACTACTGTTGTTCCAGACACTTATTATGTTTACAATCGTTCAAATGGAATGATTAATGTGACGAAAAAGAAAGGCGTTCCAGGGAGCTGGATTAATCCGAATGAAACAGTTAAAGTTAATTCAAAACTAACTTATCACATTGTTAAAAAAGGTGAGGTATTATCCAAGATCGCTAAAGAGTATAAAACTTCTGTGAGTGCTATTATACAGCTGAATAAAAATATCGAGAACAAAGATTTAATTTTTCCTAAACAAAAAATTAGGGTGAAATAGAATAATTTAACGATATATACAAATATTAGTGATGTCCTCTAGTTTTACCTCCAAGTATAGAGCCCCTCTCAATTTTGAGAGGGGCTTATTCTTATTCAACTAAAGCACCCTTTAGGTAAACAAGAATTTACTCTATATAGTCGATTAACTTTGCTGGAACTTGTTCAAAAATATAAAGCTCAGGGTTATTAAAAGGTTTGTTTTTCAAATACTCATCGAGAGTATTCATACTTTTCCAATACTGTTTCATTAAATCTTCTTTTGAAGGTAAACCATCAACAAAATATCCTCTACCACCATCATATTTATCTTCAATATAAGCAAATAAATCACTTGAAATATCTCGGTTAAAAACTAAAATTTTATCACTAAACACAGAAAATCGATAGAAAGGTTTTTCATACTCTTCCAAATCTGCTCCAAAGGCAACTTTAAAATCGATCCATTTTGGTAAATTTACTGGTTTGAAACGCTTTGTTAATTCTGGAAATAAATTACCGCTAATTGAATACCATTTGGTTGCAGTCTTATTATTTAATCCTTCCTTTAAGACCCTTTGTGGACTTATATTTATCTCACACTCATTGTGAATGACCATGTGATATAAAAACAAATGAGTACCTCCCTTGTTTGGATAAATCTGCTAACAAAATTCTTTAACTATCCTGCCCCGTCTGTTTAATAACTTCAACAAAAAAAGCGTTAATCCTTCTTAGATTAACGGGCCCCTTTACTTTAAGTGAAAATCTTTACAAATTTTCTTTTACACCTTCGAAAAGCCCTTCAAACGATCAGAGGATTCATTTTTATTTACTAAATTAGTTTTGTATTGAGTTGATTATTTCCCTAAAGGCTAATAGGGTGCCATTAAGGCAACCTATTTTGTCTCTAAGGAGAGCTGAAGCTCCCTATTTCTTATTTCTAGTTGTTGTTTTTGGTTGAAGATATACAGAGTGAAAAACTATGAATACTGGTTTACCATCTAAGTGTGTTAGCTGCATACCCTACTTTTACTGTAATACTAGGAAGAACACTATACCAACTTGTTCCTTTAGAAAAAGAAGGAGTGAAAATTGTATGAGCATGTCCATATGTGAATTTAATGTTTGCATCCCCATGGGTTGCTCTTGTATATACATATTGTGTTAATTGACCTTTGTGTTGAGCAGCTCCTCTTCGAATATTGAATTTCCATCCAACACCCCCATTTGGTTCGAAATTATTTGTATTAAAACTATATTGAGTTAAATACCATTTTTTCATCCTTGAATCCCATCTATAATAATCTGCACTAAATTCATCAGCATCACCCTTGGCTGTTGGAATTACAAGATTAGGATCTCCAAATCCTACCGCAAATGCATCTGTATATGTGTTTATAGGAGCAGATAACCATTTCCAAGTACCATAGAGCTTAAATCTTTTATAGCCTTTCCATTTTCCTTTAGTTACTGTGCCTAATTTATAAACATAAGAATTAAGCTTGATTTTCTTTTTATTTAAGTCTCCTCCTTGATTAGGTTTCATTATATTATCAGTAATAACACCCGTATCGCTAGTTTCAATACTAGTATTAGAAGTAGAATTCCCCTCGTCTTCTGCTATTAAAGTTTGAGAAGAAGATGATGAAAGTACAGCTTCTTCTTCAATTAAATATCTTAATTCATCAATAGGTATTTCTTTAATCATATCTTCTGTTAAACCAACGTTATTTTTTAAATATAGTGTTTCTGTTATTGTTAGATCTTTAGATTGAACTTCTTCATCTTCAGTTTCAGCAGGTGGTTCAGGTTTTGGTTTTGGACAACCTGATTCTTTGGGATCAAGATCAATTGGTCCCAACATATTTTCCATATCACATCCATACCCTAAATTTTGTTCTATTATTGAGTCTTCTTCTTTTTGAATCTTGTTAGATTCTTTGGCTGATACATTTTCAGTTATGGTTAAGCCGATTAGAAAAGTAATAATTACCAAAAAAGTCTTATACCCTTTCCATTTTAAGTTTATTCGCATAAAAAATCCCCCCAAAAAACAAATTATTTTTATATGTTACTTTCTAAAAAATAACATTTTTGTTACTGAATATAAATATTTTTCTGAAAAATATTTATTTTTTTATTTTTATTTTTGTTTTTTTTTTGTATTATCAATTTATGGGAATGTTTTACTTATTAATTTTAAAAATTTTTAACACAAATGCGGAGGGGCTATGAAAAGAAAAATAATATTTTTTTCATTAATTTTATTAGTAGTGATTTTGGCAATTTTCTTTTATAAAAAAGATTACTTTTTTAATGAAGAACCTAAAATCAGTTATGAGTTGATCAAGGGCAAAAAAATAAAAGGTAAAATTTATTTTAAGTATGTAGTACATAATGAAGGAAATAAAAATGCTAAGATAATATTTCTATCTCCTGTGGAAATGGATTATTCAGTATTAAAAACAGATGATTCATCAGATAAAGTAGATAGTAATGAAAATCTTAAAAATAATAATTCCGAAAGTAAAGAGGGGAGAACTATTTCTCTTGGGCCAGGAGAAGAATTAAAAAAAGATATAGTGATTAATAGTGATGAGTATTCAAAGGGGAATTATATTCTTTCAGCAAGGTTAGCTACTGAAAATATCAATACTCCTTTACTTACAGCTAATTTTAAAATAGATTAATTTTATTTCTTTTGACTTCTTTTCATTTTAAACTAGCTTTCAAAGTTAATGAAATAACATGTTAAACTATAAATAATCAATTTCGTATGCCAGTATCTTTCTATATGTGTTTAGCACTTCTTTTAATTAAAAAGGGTCTTTTTTCTATTGTCCTTAAATCTTTGCTAATGTATCAGCATTGGCATTAAGGTATAGATCAACCCAAGCACAAATTAAAGCTTGGAATAAACTAAACAACAAATACTTAATTAAAGTTGGTCAAAAACTGCGGGTTAAGTAGGGATATTTTCATTGTCAATTACACAAATTAATATTGCATCACGATTCCCTTTAAAAGCCCTTCTCATAATTGATATGATCCCCTTATAGTAGACAGAAAAAAGAAAGCATATTAATCTGTCTACTATGGAGGGGATTTTTTATGGGGAAAACACGTAAAACTTATGATATTAATTTTAAAAAGAAAGTTGTTGGTCTTCATCTCAAAGATGGGATGGGTTATAACACAATAGCAAGTGAAATGGGCATCGATAAAAATCAAGTAAGAAGATGGGTTAACCATTTTAATGCAGAGGGAATTAAAGGACTAGAGGAAAAAAGAGGTAAGGCAAAAGGACCTGGTATAGGTAGACCAAGAACGCGTCTTGAAGATCCGGAAATCAAAATTAAACGCCTTGAAGCAGAGAACGAAATGTTAAAAAAGCTCTTAAAGATGTGAAAGGGGGAATGGAAAAAGTATCAACACATAAGAAATACGAAGTGGTCAAAGAAATGTCCGAGGGGAACTATTCTATTCAAATGTTGTGCAAGATAGCAGGGGTATCTAAAAGTGGCTATTACAAGTGGTTAAAACGAAAAGAGTCGCCTACTGAAAAGCAGCTAGAGGACGAAGAAATTAAGAAAAAAATCATGAAATGCCATGAAAAACTGAAGGGGATTTAAGGGTATCGGAGAGTCCAGACATGGCTAAAGAAAACATATGAGCTACATATGAATCACAAACGTGTACAACGTCTTATGCGTGAATTGGGGATCCAGGCAGTTATTCGAAAGAAGAAAGCATATTACGGGAAGAAGGAAGCCTACGTCGTTTCGGACAACCATCTAAATAGGAATTTCGAGTCTTCCAGACTTAATGAAAAGTGGGTAACGGACATTACTTATTTAATTTTTAATGGTCAAAAACTGTATTTATCAGCCATAAAAGACTTATACAATAATGAAATTGTTGCTTACCATGTAAGCAGAAGAAATGACCTGAAACTGGTCATTGATACCATCAAAAAGGCAAAGAAAAAACGGAATGTAAAAGGTGTCCTCCTGCATAGCGATCAGGGTTTCCAATATACATCCCGCCAATATAACAACCTAATTAAAAAATATCAGATGAAAGCTAGCATGTCCAGAAAGGGAAACTGTTGGGACAATGCTTGTATGGAAAATTTCTTTAGTCATTTTAAGACAGAGTGTTTTTACCTATACTCATTCCGAACTGCTGAAGAAGTTAAAGACGCTGTAAATAAATATATTCGTTTCTATAACCATCAACGTTTTCAAAAGAAATTAAATAACCTGAGTCCATATCAATACAAGACTCAGGCTGCATAAATGTGCTTTTTTATTCCTGTCTACTTGACAGGGGTCTCTCCATAATCGAGAGGGGCTTATTCTTATTTAACTAAAGCACCCTATAGTTTAAGAACTTAACATATTTAATTCTTGCAATTATCAATTGTTTTGCATGATTTAATTATGATCCAACAATTATTAAAACAATGTCATCTACTATTGTACGCATAACAGCAAGATGTCCCCCATAAGGTTTTTCAATTGGTGATTGAATCCAATGAATATTTTCATTTTCTCTATGAGAATTATAGAATTCTTTCACGTCTTCAACTAAAACTTCAATATCAGGTTCTTTTAAGTTTTCACTATCATGTAATACAAACTCAGTATTTCCATCAGCAAATGATAAACCTATCATTTTAGAACCATCCGTTTGGTTAGAACGAAATAATTCACTTGCTCCAAAAGTTATTTTATAAAATTCGACAGACTGCTCCAGGTTTGGTGTGTAAAGTGAAACTGCTTGAATTTGTTTTATATTCCCCTTATTCATCAAATTACCCCTTTTTCTATTTATATTTTATACTCACTTTAAAAGCACGTATGTTCTTAATATATCAGTGTATTCTAAGAAAGATAGTTGTTTCTACTAATCTCCTTTGTTGATGGTATTTTTTAATGAAATTCCATTATTATTCCCACCTCTTCTTAATGCTGTCCTTTAATTAATATAGTGGAAAATAAAACGTGTATCCTGTCTTTTTGTGCTCTTTTGAGACCGAATAATTTAAAGTTAAGATTCAAATGATCCGAAAAGAGAAATGATAGTACCATTCTTATTAAACTATCCTGCCCATTTAGTTTAATAAGAAACATAAATCATGAAATCACGTAATATAGAAAAGCTCTTCTCAAATAATGATATGGGCTTATTCTTATTGAACTAAAGCCTCCGATAGTTGAAGAGCAAATTTCACCTAATTAAAAGGCTAAATACCTTTCAACTAAACTTTTAGCAAGAATTTTTGATGAATCGAAGAACCTTAAAGAGGTATAAGATCCACAAAAATATAGATCAGTACATACACAAATCACATCTGTTACACCATTTTCTACAAGCTCATTTTCTATGTTTTTCCATTGTTGAATAACATCTTCAATTTCACCATTCTGTTTAACATCATAAATTAATTGATCAACCTTGCTTTGAATACGATCTGTCCAATAAATATCTTTATTATTATTATGTAGGTAAGGTTGGTATAGCTGATTTTCCACTGTGCTTCTTGTACCAATTAAACCAACTTTTGAACTTTGGACACCAATAGCGTTAATTGTTTCTTGTATAATATTAAGAATAGGTACATTGGTCATCTTTGTCATATCTTCATAAAATTGATGGACTACATTACAAGGAACAGCAATAAAATCGCAATTAGCTTCTGTTAAAGATTTTATTCCTATGTGTAAAGATTTCACCATATCTTCTTTAATGATAGGTTCTTTTGGGTGAAACGGTGTAGGTAATGAATAAATAATCATATGAGGAAAATCAATATCATTTTTTGCACCATATTGTCGTTCGCATTCATCTAAAACCGACTCAATAAATGGAGCGGTCGAACGTGGCCCCATCCCCGCCAAAATACCGATTCTACAAAATTTATTGCCTAACATTGTGATTCCCCCCTTATTTTGTGTCCATTGTATATCGTAACATAGCTTTTTTTATTAACCTGCCACTTTAGTTTAATAAGAATATTGATTTATAAAAGGATGCACAAAAAGACCCCCTATTCACTAGTAGGGGCAGATTTTTCATAATTTAGAAGTTTTTCAATTAAATCACCTATAGGTATATCAAGAGCATCAGCCATTTTCAAAAGAGTCCCTAATTTCATATTCTCAATTGGGGGATTTTTTTGAACTAGATTTGAAAACAGAGCAATCTTCTATTAAATACCTTCCCACAGCAATATATATTCTGTTTTATTTAAAGATATATTTTTTAATATTATTGATAACTTTTCAATATTAATTGAAAGTTCATCTTTTATATATTCATAATCTAGTTTATTAAGATCATTATCATCCATATTTTTAATTATGCATCTCCACTTATTAGAAATTAATAACAGTTCCTCAAAAGAAAAACTATTTAATACATTTATCCCCGTCAAACCAATTCCTTTTTTGTTGGTCTCCTTTCTTGGTATTTATTTAAATGTACAAGATTTCTTTCATCAGAATAAAACACTGGAATATTATTAATTAATTCGTATTGAAGAGGCTGCGTCTCCCCTAAATAACAAAAAAAATCGTCGTGAATATAAATAGTGTCGATAATTTTCTTTTTTTTTGTATTAATTATTTTGATTTCATGAAACTCTGTCATAGGTTAGCTCCTGTCTATTTTATAATAAAGCCGAATTTAGGGGCTTATTCTTTGCTATCTTGAAATCTTTCATATAAATAATACCTCATTAATTCCTCAGTTCGATTACGCAATCTTGGATTAAAATATCTGTGACTTTCCTCATACCCTTTGTAAATGAAAAGGTATTGTGTGAATGTTTCTTCTGTCTTAATCTTTTCTACCTTTATTTGATGTTGTTTCATGTATCTTTTTATTACAGATAATTCTTTTTGAATGGCTATCATCGTTTCTTCTATCCACGCAATATAAGGGGCTTTCAGTTTAACATCACTTTTATTAAAAACCTTTAAATCCTTATCAAGAACAGTAAGTAACATTGGTAAATATATAGCTTTCTCGATAACGTCTTTTTCTTTTTCAGGTATATATCTCATAAATCTCCCTCACCTTTTTTCTTTAATTATATACAAACATTTGTTCTTGAATCAACTTGTATAAGAACGATTGTTCGCTTATAATGAGAACAAATTCACTTTAAAGGTAGGCATTTATAATGAGTATTAAGGATAGAGGTATGGTCAAATGGCATGGTTTACCTTGTAATATTAAAGACATGTGAATGTATATTGTTATTTAATAATAGTAACTTGTCTTTAATGTCACACATAATATAAAAATTAGTACATCACGTATATATTAGTTGTAGTTTTAGAATAAAGTTTGATTAAGAACACCTTAAAAACAAATAAAATACTATAACTAAAATGAATCCATTTTGAAAAAAGATTAATCAAAATGGATTTTTCTCTAACCATTTATGCTTAGTTTTTATAAAAAAGTTTGATCATTTTTTGTGCTATGTTTTTCAACTAAAGCCCCCGCTACTTTAAGTTATCATGAACGAAACTAGCTCCTTACTCGTAACACCGTAGGTTAATTTGGTTACACTGTTTACTGGAAAAAACAAACCAAATCAGAGCTACATTACGGAAGGAGCTAGTTATTATGAAGGATATCATAAAATACGTAGGTTTAGACGTTTCAAAAGAAAAAATTGCCGTTGCCATTGCAGATGAAGGTCGTGATGAGCCAAGGTACTTGGGATTGATTTCTAACACTACGGAATCCGTTAGAAAGTTAGTAAAAAAGCTTGGAGAAAAAGAGAATCTTCGAATATGTTATGAAGCAGGTCCAACTGGTTACAGTTTATATCGGCTTTTTCTTAGCCTAGGAATAGAATGTGAAGTGATCGCACCATCTTTAATTCCTAAGAAACCAGGAGAACGCATTAAAACTGACCGTAGAGATTCGATTAAGCTAGCAAAATTATTTCGTTCAGGTGAATTAACCTCTATTTATGTGCCAACAGAAAATGACGAAGCACTTAGGGATTTAGTCCGGGCTCGTGAAGATGCCAAGGAGGATGAATTAAGAGCCAAACATCGATTATCTAAATTTCTATTAAGAAATGATATTAACCCACCATTCAAAGGGAAAAAATGGACTCGTAAATATCGAGAATGGTTAAATACTCTAAAGTTTGAACGTTCTACTTCTAAAGTAGTTTTTCAGGAGTATCTTCACCACCTGCATGAAGTTGAGCAAAGGGTAAAACGATTAGAGGAAGAAATTAAATTACAATCAATCGAAGGATACCACGCGCCAATGATTCAAGCACTCCAATCATTAAGAGGAATAGCTACTATAACAGCTACCAGCCTAGCGGCTGAGATTGGATCATTTAAAAGATTTGCATCTCCTAAAAAATTAATGTCTTACGTTGGATTAATTCCAAGTGAAAATTCAAGTGGTGAAATAAGAAGGCAAGGTAATATTACAAAAACAGGTAACCGACATGTTCGGCGTTTGCTTGTAGAAGCAGCCTAGAGTTATCGATTTCCTCCTGCTTTAAAAGGTGATTTAAAGAAAAGACAAGAAGGACAGTTGCCTAATGTTCAAATGATCTCATGGAAAGCTCAAAATCGTCTCCATAAAAAATATTATCGTTTACTATCACGTGGAAAATCATCCGGAAAGGCACTAACAGCTGTTGCAAGGGAATTAGCAGGTTTTATTTGGGCAGTAACTCAAGAAATTGAAAATAACTCCATTTCAAAATAAAAATTACAACCAAAATAAATGTAAGTTTCTTTAAAAGTCAGAGCATAGGGCTCGGAGGCAAAGGTAAAAACCGGTAAGGAGAAACCACGAAATGTACTTGTGCTATACCTAAATAGGTTAACGCACGTTTTAAGTTAGTGGAAGCTCCTTTATACGGAAAGATAAAATGTGAGAACCCACGAATATCAGAGTGCTAACCGCAGTAGAGATTTTTGCCTTCGTGCCGTGTGCTTAACTATTTAATATAAATAGAAAGGAGGAATGTATTCACTCTCAGCTTTAAAAAGTATCTCAATCTCCAAATTACCTGTCAAGGAAAGCACTTGACAGCCAATTTGGAGATTGAGGAGCCGTCAGTAAGCTGAGAAGGAGATTCTCTAGCCTTAAAGGCTGAACCCAACAAATAAGCAAAGAAGCCTAAATATGCTTCTCATTTTAGAGTTGCCCAAAAACCTAAACCAAAACCAATTTGATAGGGAGCATTGACAGTTTCGTTCATATCAGTACATTACTTCACAATTTTATTCGATTACATCAGGATTGTTTCGGAATAATCAATCAAATGCAGGAATTCCACTGATTCAAATTAAAATAAAGGAGTTATTAAAATAATGAGCATGGGTAGTAAATCTTCAAATCATTCTCCCTGGATATTTTTCTTGTTGGTTTTCATTCTAGCAATTCCATTCTGGTTGCTCGGAATGGTAGCTGAACAATTTTTACGGAAAGAAATACCCATAAATCTTCCTATCAGTGCACTTATGTTTGTTTGTCCGATGATAGCGGCTTTAATCCTTGTCTATAGGAACAATGGATCAGATGGAATTAAACATTTATTAAAGAATTCTTTTAATAAAAGAATCGAGAGAAAGATCTGGTATGTACCTATATTCCTCTTAATGCCTACCATAATGATTTTGGCATGTGGATTAATGAATTTACTGGGAAGTTCTGTGCCTAATTTGCAATTTTCCATTTCGAATATCCTTGCCTTTTTCTTTGTGTTTTTTATTGCAGGAATATGTGAGGAAATTGGCTGGCAAGGATATGCCTATGACAAGCTAGAGAATCGGTGGAATGCAATAAGAGCTAGCATCATATTAGGGATTGTATGGCAAATATGGCATGTAATCCCTCACATTCAAACTCACCACCCTCCAGACTGGATAATATGGCAATGCACCGGGTCAGTTTTATTACGGATTTTGATAGTTTGGCTCTATAAAAACACAGGAAAAAGTATACTTGCAGCAGCCATATTTCATGCTATGAATAATGTTTGTTCATTTTTACTTCCTAATTACGATTCAAGTTTTACCACATTCTCTATCTTTATCGTCATAACATTAGTTACTATAATCGTTACATTTTTATGGGGTTCAAAAACGTTAACTCGTTATAGATTCAATCATTCTAACTAATATTGTTTACTAATTGTAGCTTTGAAATAAAGTTTGATTAAAAACACCTCAAAAATCCATATTTTACGATAAAGAAAAAGAATCCATTTTGAAAAGAGATTGATCAAAATGGATTCGTTTCTTTTTGAATGAACATTTAGTTTTATAAAAAAGTTTGATCAAAACGCATTTAGAATTCTTTGATTGAAAAGATAAAGTATCGCATCTTTTTTAGAAACGTCGCAACTTTATTCAAAACTTCGCGTCTTTCTTACAAACATCGTGACTCTATTTCAAATCAACATTAATACCATTTATTTATAGAGGTAAAGTTGTCCATAAATCATAATTTTGTTTCTTCAACTAATAGGGTGCTTTTGTTGAACAAGAAGTATATAAAATTTTGTTGTGGTAAAAATCCTTGTTGAAGTAGAAATTGAGATCATGTGTTTTAAAAAAGTGGATGAAAGCAAGTTACTCGCCCGTTCATCTATCCTTTCTTTTTAACCCTATAAAATATGTGACATTATAAGAAACCATTTAATTATAGAGCTTTATAATTATTTTCTTGATTTTTAATAAAATTAAGATGCCAGAGCATACGGAAGGTCTAAAACAAATGTGGTTGGATAGTCAAAAAATAAAGATCCCTGTTTGGGACGAAGATAGAATTTCCGAATTTGAACAATTAATAAGATATGCTAAAGAGTACAATTTATATGTAGACTTTACGTTGTTTGATGATGGATTTGAGAAAAAAATGCTGTGTGGTATTAAATCCATTGACCAAATAAAGAAGGAAATAAAAAGTAGTTACTGAATCGGGTTTACTGATTATCCAATTTGATAAGATATTAAATGTAACACTAATAGATTAAAACCGCCAAATTGGATGGTTTTTTTGTTTTCATTTTTTATCAAAAAAATAGCAAATTTCTACTTTAGTCTAATAAAGGTTTGCAAAATGTTTGCAAATACACTTTTTCAATATAAAAAGGGATTGAGTGAGTTACACAATCCCTTGATATTATTGGTTTTAAATAGCGGCCCCGAGAGGACTCGAACCTCCGACGCATGGTTTAGGAAACCAACGCTCTATCCGCTGAGCTACGGAGCCGTCTTCTTAATTAATGTGCATTAAACATTATATAGTAAGAATTAGTTTTTGAAAAGTGGTTGAGCATGAATTTATCAAAATAGAAATTCAATCCTCAATATATTTGTGTAAATTCAGAAACCAACGATTATAAATTCTACTCCAGCAGATTCAATGTTAATGTCATTAGCAAATAAACGTCAACTTAACGGAGAAATTACTTTTATTGGTGGAAGCATTCTTGATCGCCATTATCGAACATTGGGATCATTAGCTGAAAGAATGGCTTTATGCAGATATAGCATTTATTTCGATTGATGGAATATCGAAGGATTCAGGAATGACAAGCTATGATCTTGAAAAGTTGACGCTAACACAGATTTTTATAAAAACTCGAAACGAAGCATTGTACTAGTAGATCATACAAAATTAAAAGAAAGCGAACTATAAAATTACTTCATTTCAAGAAGTAGATTTGATTATACCGGATATTCCTATATAGAGAGAATAGATACAAGAGGAAGAAGTTCTCGAAAAATGGAAGTTTTGTTTTTAATGAGAGGGCAGTTTAGCTGTCCTTTTTACTTTTTATTATCTTTTTTTATATGAACTACTATAAGGGAGTTCTAAATTAAAAAGATAACAGTGAATTCCTCCCCCTTATTGAATTGCAAAAAGCGGATTCTTAAAGATTGTTATACATTATGCTTTTTAAAGTGAATGTCTATCGTTTAATTCAGATTCAATAAGATGTAAAAGTTTCTCCAACTTTTCAATCCTGTGATTGTTCTGAATGTATTTTCGTGTACTTTTATGCATATTTATTAATTTGTAATCAGAAAATTCTTTAAGTTGGGCTTTTAAATCCACCTCATATCCCCCCTTTCTTGGGGAAGGACGTAAAAATTTTACCATAGTTTAACGAAAATGTTGTTAGAATAAATGGAATTTTATTTAATTTTGTAAAGTGAAACACAATTTTGTTCCTTTTTTTAGAATTGTCCTTTTTAGGGGCAATTGTATTTCGAAGAAATCGTATATTTTTTCTAAACGTATTTTGAAGAAAAGTATAGAGTATATGTATAAGAAAGTATAGCCAAATATATTAGATAGGAAATAGAGCAGAGCAGATTAAAGTGTTTCACGGTGAGAAAGGGGAAGGACAGTGAAGTATTTATTCATGAGTTACTTTGGGAGATGGTCTGAAATTAGAGAGAATTAATGAAAAGTAAGCAAAAGAGAAATAATAAATAAAGGTACCGGTAATCCATGAGAGATACGATTTACTCAGATTATTTTCCTTAAGTGCATTTATAAGATAAGAATATTTCATTTAGAAAGCTACGAATGTTAATTTTAAAAAAGAATAGTCGTATATTTGTAATAAGATTAAATAGGAAAAGGCATGGTTACAGTTGTTACCATGCCATACCATACAATTTATCGGCTAACCATTCCATGTGGGTCAATAACAAATTTCTTAGCGGCTCCTTTATCAAAATCAGCGTAACCATTAGGAGCGTCATCTAAGGAAATTAATGTTGCATTAACTGCTTTTGCAATTTGAGCCTTTTCATGTAAAATCATCTTCATTAAGCCACGATGATACTGCATGACAGGTGTTTGACCAGTAACAAATGTATGTGCCTTTGCCCAGCCGAGACCAAACCGAATTTTTAGAGAACCGATTCTTGCATCTTCATCAATTCCACCAGGATCACCTGTTACATAAAGTCCAGGGATGCCAAGTCTGCCGCCTACTTGGGTGACATCCATAATGGAATTAAGTACGGTTGCAGGTGCCTCCGTATGATTATGCCCATGTCCATGAGCTTCAAAGCCTACACAGTCTACCGCCGCATCAACGACTGGTTCCCCAAGAATTTGTTCAATTTGTTCTCCCAAATTATCATGTTTACTTAAATCAATCGTCTCACAACCAAAGCTTTTGGCTTGGGCAAGTCTTTCTGCATTTAGGTCTCCAACTATAACAGCTGATGCACCTAGAAGCTGTGCTGAATGTGCAGCAGCTAACCCTACAGGCCCCGCACCAGCTACATATACAGTGGATCCTGATTTGACTCCAGCAGAGTAAGCACCATGAAATCCAGTAGGAAAAATATCGGACAGCATAGTTAAATCAAGGATCTTTTCCATTGCTTGCTCTTTGTCTGGAAATTTAAGTAATTGAAAGTCTGCATAAGGCACCATAACATATTCTGATTGTCCACCAACCCATCCTCCCATATCAACATACCCATAAGCTGAACCAGGTCGATCAGGGTTAACGTTTAAGCAGACATGAGTTTTTTGTTCTTTACACATTTGGCAGCGACCACAAGCAATATTGAATGGAACAGATACAAGGTCACCCTTTTTTATAAATTCTACATCCCGCCCTACCTCGATGACTTCACCAGTAATTTCATGCCCCAGTACTAATCCCTCAGGGGCAGTTGTTCTTCCACGGACCATATGCTGGTCACTACCACAAATATTAGTCGTAATAACTTTTAAAATAACCCCATGATCACATTTTCGACCAACGTTTCTTGGATTTACACCTGGACCGTCACGTAAAACTAAATCTGGATATCCAATATCCTTTACAACAACCTTTCCTACACCATTGTAAACAACTGCTCTATTATTTGACATAGCTAAATCCTCCCCCTAACTTTGAAATTGCTTTCTAAAAGGTCATTCATTTGAAAGTGTATGCATGTACAGTAGGGGTTAGAACAAGTTGTATTTTCTTTAAAGGGTAATGAATTTAGGAATTTTTATACGAAAAGAAGAAATTGAACATGAAAAGATCATTTCGATGTTTTTTGGTTTAGAAATCGGAATAATTAATTGAAGATTTTTTTATCAGCTCGTCTTTTTCTAAAAAGTCTCACATAGTTATTAAATGATGTAAGGTAGGACTTTTAGTCAGCTTTACTCAATTGTTTTACAATTTGATATTTTCAGGGGGGATAGGAAGTATGTCGGAGTTTCTAGCTGAATTAATTGGTACGATGATTCTTATTATTTTTGGTGGAGGGGTTGTCGGTGGCGTAGTTCTAAAGAGAACAAAAGCAGAAGGAGCAGGTTGGATTGTCATAACGATTGGATGGGGACTTGCTGTTACAATGGGAGTGTATGCAGTAGGTAGCATTTCAGGTGCACACTTAAATCCTGCGGTTACCTTGGGGTTTGCTGCTATAGGGGAATTTCCATGGGAAAAGGTTCCCTTGTATATGACAGCACAAGTAATAGGGGGATTTATAGGAGGAGTCATTGTCTTTTTTCAATATCTTCCTCATTGGAAGGAAACAAAAAATTCTGGAGACCAGTTAGCTGTTTTTTCAACGGCTCCGGCTATCAGAAGCACCTTTTCAAACTTAGTCAGTGAGATGATTGGTACGTTCGTCCTAATTATGGGATTATTGTTTATAGGAGCAAATGAATTTACTGAAGGGTTAAATCCTGTAATTGTTGGTTTATTAATTACTGCGATTGGTTTATCATTAGGGGCAACAACAGGTTATGCCATTAATCCGGCGCGTGATCTTGGTCCAAGAATTGCTCATGCTATACTTCCGATTATAGGCAAAGGTAGCTCTGATTGGGGGTATGCATGGATCCCAATTGTAGGCCCACTATTAGGAGGTACTTATGGAGCATTATTTTATAAGGCTATATTTAAGGGAGACTATACAGCTGCATTTTGGATCGTTAGCGTAATCGTGATATTAGTTTTAATTGCCGCACTAAGTGCAGAATTAAAGAAAAAAAATATTTCTGAAGAGGCAGTATAAGGAGGAAAAGCAGATGAGTCGATATATTTTAGCATTGGATCAAGGAACGACAAGTTCTCGTGCGATTTTGTTTAATCATGAAGGAGAGATTGTTGAAACAGCTCAAAAAGAATTCGAGCAGTTTTTTCCTAAGCCAGGCTGGGTTGAGCATGATGCAAATGAAATTTGGACATCTATACTAGCTTGTATTGCAGAGGTGATTCGAAAGGCGGATATAGAGCCTGATCAAATTTCTGGGATTGGTATTACGAATCAACGTGAAACAGCAGTCGTTTGGGATAAACAAACAGGAAGGCCAATATATAAAGCGATTGTTTGGCAATCAAGGCAAACAGATGATATTTGTAAGGAACTACGTGAAAAGGGTTACAATGAGCTGTTCCGTGATAAAACTGGTCTGTTAATTGATGCTTACTTCTCAGGTACGAAGGTAAAATGGATTCTTGACAATGTTGAAGGTGCGAGGGAGAGAGCAGAAAAAGGAGAATTATTATTCGGAACGATCGATACGTGGCTAGTTTATAAGCTATCTGGTGGAAAAAAACATGTGACAGATTACTCAAATGCATCTCGAACCTTAATGTACAATATATATGAATTAAAATGGGATGATGAGTTATTAGACATTCTTGATGTGCCAAAAAGTATGCTTCCTGAAGTAAGACCATCATCTGAAATATATGCGAATACTGTATCTTATCATTTCTTTGGTCATGAAATTCCCATTGCTGGTATTGCAGGTGACCAGCAGGCTGCACTATTCGGTCAGGCTTGTTTTGATAAAGGGATGGCCAAAAACACATATGGAACTGGCTGTTTTATGCTGATGAATACTGGTGATAAAGGTGTTAAGTCTGAAAATGGTTTATTAACGACCCTTGCTTGGGGTGTAGATGGCAAGGTGGAGTATGCTCTTGAAGGAAGTATTTTCGTTGCAGGTTCTGCTATTCAATGGCTTCGTGATGGTTTGAAAATGTTTGAGCAAGCTCCAGATAGTGAAGGATATGCAACAAAAGTAGAGTCGACTGACGGTGTATATATGGTGCCTGCATTTGTTGGGTTAGGAACTCCATATTGGGATAGTGATGCACGTGGAGCAGTATTTGGTTTAACAAGAGGAACGACAAAAGAGCATTTTATACGGGCAACATTAGAATCCTTAGCCTATCAAACGAAGGATGTTTTAGATGCAATGATTTCTGATTCCGGGATTGAATTGAAAACATTACGCGTAGATGGTGGTGCAGTAAAAAATAATTTCCTTATGCAATTCCAAAGTGATATTCTCAGTGTTCCTGTTGACAGGCCTGTTGTCAGTGAAACAACAGCATTAGGTGCAGCTTATCTTGCAGGTTTGGCAGTGGGCTATTGGAAAGATAAAGAGGAAATTGCAAAGCAATGGAAGGTTGAAAAAACGTTTACGAACCAACTTAATGATGAAGTCAGCTGTAAGCTTTATGAAGGATGGCAAAAAGCCGTTGCTGCAACAAGAGCATTTAAATAGATATTACCTTCTTATAAAGTTTAATGGGTATTTTTAATCGTATCTAAATGAATATGTTGTGATTAGTCATGGTAGACCACAAACATCTTGAGATTTTAGCCTCAACTATGGTGTTTTGTGGTCTTTTTTGCTAGCCATATAAAGATTGATTTTCTTATTCTTTGAAATTCTAAAAAAATGCCAAGATGCGCTTTTTACACCATAGCTGTTGCATGTATTAGTCATTTAAATAGCTAGTTTTAATTTCAGGCCAATAGGAGTGATGAGAATTGAAAAAGATTATTAATGATCCAGATCAGGTTGTTCAAGATATGCTGAAGGGATTAATATCAGCCTATCCAAACCATTTAAAGCAAATAAAGGGAACAACAGTTATTGCCCGAAAGGAAGCTCCTGTACCAAATAAAGTTGGAATGATTAGTGGGGGTGGGAGCGGGCATGAACCTGCACATGCAGGATATGTAGGGAAGGGAATGCTGGATGCAGCCATTGCTGGAGAAGTATTTACTTCCCCGACTCCTGATCAAGTGTATGAAGCGATAAAAGCAGTAAATGCTGGTGCAGGAGTTTTATTGGTAATCAAAAATTATACAGGTGATGTAATGAATTTTGAAATTGCTGCTGAAATGGCAGAAATAGATGGGATTCAAGTTGAAAAAGTAATAGTAAATGATGATGTAGCAGTAGAAGATAGTTTATTTACAACGGGGAGACGTGGAATTGCCGGTACAGTGTTTGTTCATAAAATAGCAGGTGCAAAAGCGGAACAAGGTGCTTCATTACAAGAAGTAAAGGATATGGCAGAAAAGGTAATAGGAAATGTACGATCAATGGGAATGGCACTTTCTCCTTGTACTGTGCCTGCTGCCGGAAAAGCAAGCTTTGAACTTGATGAAACAGAAATGGAAATAGGAATGGGGATACACGGGGAACCGGGAATAGAGAAAAAGAGTATTGCCACAGCTGATGAAATAACAAATGAACTTACAGAGAAAATATTAGAAGATATGAAATTAAGTATAAATGATGAAGTGGCAGTTATGATCAACGGTTTAGGAGCAACGCCAGAAATGGAACTTTATATTGTAAACGGAAAGGTCCATGAAATTTTATCAGATTATGGGATAAAAGTGTATGAAACTTTTGTTGGGGAATATATGACATCTCTCGAAATGGCGGGATGCTCTATAACTCTATTGAAATTAGATGATGAACTTAAGGAATTACTAGATGCGGAATCAAAAGCACCGGCTTTTCGTAAATAGTATTCCTAAAAGGATGTGACAGCGATGAAGTTAATGAAGAATGATCTATTATTATGGATGGAAAAAACAAACGAAAAGATTCAAGAAAATAAGGGATATTTAACTACTCTTGACCAGGCAATTGGAGATGGAGATCACGGAATAAATATGGCTAGAGGATTTCAGGAGGTAGTTAATAAAATCTCCATTGCCAATTATGAATCTATTTCAGATTGTCTAAAAGATATTGCTATGATACTTCTGTCAAAGGTAGGTGGGGCATCTGGACCATTATACGGAACGGCATTCTTGAGGATGTCTAATGGGATAAAAGGAAAACAGATAGTTGATAAAGAATCCTTTACAACTGCGATCGATGAGGCAATAAATGGAATGGTTCAAAGAGGGAAAGCCAAGGTAGGAGATAAAACACTTCTTGATGTTTGGCTGCCGGTATTAAAGTATTTAAAGGAAAGCAGCTATATCGATTGGAATGAATTCGAACAAGTTGCTAAACTTTCAATGGAAAGTACAAAAGATTTAATAGCGATAAAAGGGAGAGCCTCTTATTTGAAAGAACGATCTATTGGACATCTGGATCCAGGATCTGTTTCATCCTACTTACTATTTCAAGCACTTTCAGAGGTAGCTAGGGAGGCTGAAAAGTAATGGCACAAGTAGGAATCGTTCTTGTTTCACATAGTATAAAAGTGGTAGAAGGAATAAAAGATATACTTTTCCAAGTTGTTGACAATGTCCCAATTGAAATAGCTGGTGGAACGGCTGAAAATGAAATAGGTACTAGCATAGAAAAAATTCTTTTTGCCATTGAACGGGCATATAGTGAAGCTGGGGTCATTCTTCTTTTTGATTTAGGGAGCGCTAGAATGAATGCAGAGTTAGCAATTGAAATGACTGAATATAGCAATGTGAAAATAGCAGAGAACATTCCGCTTTTAGAAGGAGCTTATATCGCTGCAGTAGAGTCAAGTATTGGGAAAGAGATTGATGAAATTCTTTCCATTTTATCAGAATCGTTTTAAGCTGGGAGTACTATTAAACGATTAAAGAATAAATCCCGGTCTAATCAAGACCGGGTATATATAAGGAGGTACACTAGACTTGTTGGGGGGGAGTCTAGTATATAGATAAGGCACTGCTTATCTTGGGTACTTTAGTATCTTACAATACAAATCCTATATAAGAATGAAAAAAAGATGATAATAAAATGAGAAACAAAATAGACACAATTAAATTCATTTTTTTAAGCAGCTACCAATTCATACGCACCTTTAAAGAGGTGATATGTGCGAGATGGTGTTGGGAATGCCAAGCATATAATGCGAGAGTTTCATTTAAACTAATTTTTTTATTCAATTCAGGATGTAAAAACATTTTGTTGTAATCATTTTCACTGATCGATTCTAATAAATGAACCCATCTCATATGTAAAGCTTCTAATAATTGCAAGGAAATGTCAGATGGGACATTTCGTGAATCATCAAGATTTGCCCATAGATTTTCTTTATATGGTTTAATGGTTGGTTCGTTTTCTGTTAATGCTAGTTTAAAGCGAATAAAACTGTTCATATGACTATCAGCCAAGTGATGTACAACCTGTAGTACAGTCCATCCGTTAGGGCGATACGGAGTATTTAATTGTTCAGGAGTTAAGTTAGCAATTGCTTCAGTTAATCGTTTAGGAGTCTCCTTTAATATTTGAATCCACTCTTTCCTCAATTCATTTGTATAGACGGTTGGTGCGGTAAACTTTCCAATGGGAAACTGTAAATTATCCATCGTCATCACTCCTTCTTTTCCTTTCTACTATTATATAAAAAATAAGTGTTTTACGTTGGCATTAAATTAAAAATTCTATCAGTTAACTGAAAATTGAAAGATTAAATTTTTATTTATTTTTGTTAAAATATTCCTAGGTGATTGGTAGGGATTAATTTTTCATGTTTATTACAATGTGTCTGATAATTGATTATTATCAAAAAATACATACTTCAAAAGCCTTATAAAACAAAATTTTATAGGAATTGACTAGTTTTTTAAATAAAAAGAATGATTCATTAAGTCTATTGTTTGAAAATTTAGAATTTATTATACTATTTTTGTATCCAGCTAGATCTGGGTGCAAAATTTATAGTTGAGAGGAGAAATGAGAGATGAGGAAAAGAAGGATGTTTAGTACAGCTTTACTAAGTTTGGCAATGGGTCTATCTATGTTTTCGACAGGGGCATTCGCTGAGACTACTAATCAATCAGAAAAGGCAAGTGTACAGGATTCCTACCGCGTCTTAATTCAAGCTCCAAATTCTGAGAAAGCTAAGCTGCAAAGTAACTATGAGGTTCATAGGAACTTTGGAAAAGAAGGCTTTACAACAACTGTAAATGAAAAGCAATATGAAGCATTAAAGAAAAATAAAAATATTCAAATTGAAAAAGTAGAAAAGGTAGAAATACAAGCTAAGTCTCCAATCAAAGCTACGGCTTCTCCAAGTACTCAAGTACCTTGGGGTATAAAGGCAATCTATAATGATAGCAGTCTCACAAAATCATCAGGCGGGGATGGAATCAAAGTAGCCGTTCTTGACACGGGTGTGGACAAAACACATGTAGATTTAGTCCAAAATGTCGAGCAATGTAAAAATTTTACGACGAGCAGTACGTATGTAAATGGAAGCTGTGCAGATCGCAATGGCCATGGTACACATGTTTCGGGTACTGTTTTAGCAAATGGTGGATCTAATGGACAAGGTGTCTATGGTGTTGCTCCCGAGGCTGAGCTATGGGCATATAAAGTTCTAGGCGACAATGGCTCTGGGTATTCTGATGATATTGCTGCAGCAATCCGCCATGCAGCTGATGAAGGTACTCGTACTGGCTCAAAAGTGATTGTTTCGATGTCTTTAGGTTCAAGTGGCAAGGACACTTTGATCTCTAATGCTGTAGATTATGCATATAGCAAAGGAGTATTAGTTGTTGCAGCAGCTGGAAATAGTGGGCCGAGCAGCAATACAATAGGTTATCCAGGTGCACTTGTAAATGCAATAGCAGTAGCTGCATTAGAAAATGTACAATCAAATGGCACCTATCGTGTGGCCGATTTCTCATCCCGTGGAAACCCTGCTACTGCAGGTGACTATGTAATTCAAGAGAGAGATGTAGAAGTTTCCGCACCAGGTGCCAGCATTGAATCGACATGGCCTAATGGTCGATATAATACGATAAGTGGAACGTCTATGGCAACTCCACATGTCTCAGGCTTAGCTGCTAAAATTTGGTCATTAAATAAAAGCTTATCAAATGTACAATTACGTACTGAATTACAGAATCGGGCAAAAGCCTATGATATTAAAGGAGGAATAGGTGCCTCCATAGGAGATGATTATGCATCAGGATTTGGGTTTCCAAGAGTCCGATAAGCTTTAGTAATCAATTAGAGCCAATTCCACAAAAAATAAGTGGGATTGGTTCTTTTATTTAAAATAAACAGAGCTGGAAAATAGAAATTTATAGTTAAGCTTAGTGGTATCTTTTGTAGAAATAAAATCCCGGTCCAAAATTTGGGCCGGGTATATGAAAGGAGGGTATACTAGACTGTAATAGGGGGGAGTCTAGTTTTTCAGGGTTAAGGATTGCTTGTCCTTGGTACACATTTATCATAAAACAGTTTTCCTAAATAACGATGAAAAAAAGATGATAATAAAATGAGAAACAAAATTGACACAAAATTTGATTGTTAGTAGTGTTTTAGAGATAAAATAGTGATTTGACTTCAACAGAATGACGAAAACAAATAGAGCAACTATTTATAAAAATATGCAAATATATATGTGAGACTAGCCTTCGCAAAATGTATAAAACAAGCATTTAATACATTATTAGGAGGTGAAGTCTCTTGTTTAAATTATTTCTTGATCCTGGTCATGGCGGGAGTGATTCAGGGGCTAATGCAAATGGATTACTAGAAAAGAATTTAACCTTAGCAATTACCTTGAAAATACGTGAAATTCTTGAGAATGAATATGAAAATATCTCAATCAAGATGAGCCGAACAACAGATCAAACGATTAGTCTTTCTGAAAGGACTAATGCAGCAAATAATTGGAATGCACATTACTACCTATCTATCCATATTAATGCTGGTGGAGGTAAAGGTTTTGAAAGCTATGTTTACCCTAATATAGGCTCTCCTACAACTACTTATCAAAAAACAATTCATAATGAGGTTATTAAGGTCAATGAATTGAAAAATAGAAGAGCAAAAGAGGCTGATTTCCATGTACTTAGAGAGTCTCATATGCCTGCATTACTAACAGAAAATGGTTTCATAGACAAAGAAGCAGATGCAAATAAAATGAAAAGTAAAAATTGGATAGATGCTGTAGCATTAGGACATGTTAATGGACTGGCAGCAGCATTTAATCTCAAAAAGAAAACTACAAGGTTGTGAATGGAGATACAGTCTTTTCATTAAGCAAAAAATATAATAGTTCTGTGGAACAAGTAAAAAAATGGAATAACCTCAATAAAGATTACCGATTCAAATCGGGCAAATCTTCGAGTGAAATACTGGAGAGGGAGTATTGTATATTCCATCTTCTATTTTGGGATTAATTATTCCATTACGATTTTTTGTCTGCAATTCCATTGTATAGTTTGACAGTCTCTTATTAAAAGCTTAAAACTAGGCGAAAAATTAGAACCATTAAAAGGGGTGGCTAAACAAATACATTTTCAAAACTAAGTTTGATATTCATATCCTGCGAGTGGTTAGGCAATAACTAAAATAAAAAGGAGGATATTGAATGGATATCAAAGTTGGCCAAATATACAAGCTAAAGGATAAAGATGAAATAGCGATGGTGATCGGAATAAGGAATAATAGAATTTTTCTAGGGAACGGTAACTCATTGTCAAACAATGCCATTCAAAATCATTATATCCTTTTAAAAGATGTCAATTGAGATTTTAAGCCCAATTATTTAGGGCTTTTTTAATTTTATTTAACTTCGTCCAAGCAATCAATCTTATAATAGTCCAGTTTAAAACATTATTTTTACATCAATTCTCAAAAGAATATTAGAAAGGATGAATAGTGAATTTGGTGAATTATTTATATGATATGAAATATATGAAAATTTGTCGAAAAATAGCTTTTATTGTTGATAAAATATAGTGATGGTTATAAAATGAATATTAGCAAAAATTACTAAGCAATATCTACGATAAAGGCAAACCTTGCGAAAGTGAGGGACGCAAAGCCACGGGTCTAAGGTTCCTTAGGAGCGATGATCGCCGGGCCGCCGAATAGTCATATTACAGGGATTCATTTATTGGCTATTTCTTTTTTGTAGAGATAGTTTTTTTTGTTGTTTTCGACTTATGCATAAAACTATTTTCTTGCTTGAGGAGGATTACAATGGAAAAGCCATTAATTGAAATTGATTCATCTTTAGGTTACTCTCATGTTCGAATTAGCTTAAATCAGATTAAAGGACTATTAAATACTTATATACGACCTTTATCAGGTTTAAAAGTTAGATCAAGTGAAGGGGAGTTATTGGAGGTAAATGCGGAAACATTGATTAGTCTGTTAATTAATAACTTACAAAGAACGCAACTACTTGAACTCCTTCATATGTTTCAAATCATTAGAAAGCGCAAATCAAATATTCAACATTATTTGGAGTATATTTTACAAGGAATTACAATAAAGGATACATTAAAAAAATAAGGAATTAGATTTTAGTCTTTAATATGAAAAAGACCCTGCACAGAGCAGGGTCTAGTTCATTTCATATCCATTGACAATTAGATCCAGCTTCCCTGTTTCAGGGTCAATAACTAATCCATGTACAGGAATGTCTTTAGTCATTAATGGATGATTTTTGATCATATCAACACTATGTTTTACACTGTCTTCTACGTGTTTAAATCCTTGGAACCATTTGTGTAAATCAATTCCAGAATATTTTAGCGTTTCAAATGTTTTTTCTTCGATTCCCCGTTGTTTGATTTTTTCTAAGACAGTGCTGCTGTCAATCGCACTCATTCCACAGTCATGGTGACCGATGACTAGAACTTCATCAGCTTGCAATTCATAAACGGCAATTAATAAGCTTCTCATGATACTTCCAAAAGGATGTGAGACCATTGCCCCAGCATTTTTAACTATCTTAACATCACCATTTTTAGTATTTGTAGCTTTATGTAATAGCTCAACAAGTCGAGTATCCATACATGTAAAAATAACTAATCGTTTGTCAGGGAATTTCGTTGTGGAAAAATCCTTATATTTTTCTTGAGAAACAAACTCTTCATTAAAACTAAGCATCTCATTTAATAATGTCATGTTTTCACCTCATAGATAGTATGTCATTTTGCAATACTTCGAATCATTTCTCCTTTTTATTGTAACGCAAATGAAGTGGTTTAGCATATCCTATGGGCATTTTTATTATTTTTTTTCGACTGATTGCACTTTTATCTATTCCATGCTAAAGTTAATTCATAGTTTATTTATAGGAAATGAGGGAATTGAGATTGGGCAGAGAATTCAACAAGCTTTTCGATCAGTGGTCCCATTCTTATGACAATACAGTGTCCGGGAATGACCCCGAATATGAAGCTGTGTTTCTACATTATGATGATATTCTTTCCAAGGTAGCTGAAAAAGCTTCAGGTACTGTTGTCGAATTTGGTGTAGGAACAGGAAATTTAACAGAGAAACTGTTAAAAAATGGTTTGAATGTATATGGTATGGAGCCATCTGAAGGAATGAGAAAGATAGCGATGAAAAAGCTGCCAGAGGCTAAGGTATTGGACGGAGATTTTCTTGATTTTCCTAGTATTCCTGTTCAAATTGATACGTTTGTTAGCACATATGCTTTCCATCACTTAACAGAAGAAGAAAAAGGAACAGCGATTCAAAAATACAGTCTTTTATTAAAAGAAGGTGGACGTATTATTTTTGGAGATACTGTGTTTGCTACTGAAGAAGCGAAATCGGAAGTGATTAAAGATTCCAAAAGGAAGAAATTCAACCGTCTGGCAGAGGATCTTGAACGTGAATATTATACAACCATCCCAGTATTACAAGATTTATTCAATCAAAATGGATTTTCCGTCTCCTTTACAAAATTAAACCCTTTTGTATGGATTATTGATGCAAAAAAATTATAAAACTAACAATCTATAAAGAATTTTATTGGAGATGAAATAGATGAAAGCAGATAAAAAAATGAATGTAGAAAGCTTTAATTTAGATCATACAATCGTGAAAGCCCCATATGTCCGTCTAGCTGGAGTAAAAGAGGGGATAAACGGGGATGTCATTCACAAATATGATGTGCGTTTTTGCCAGCCTAATAAGGAACATATGGAAATGCCTGCACTTCATTCTTTAGAGCATATGATGGCGGAATTTAGTCGGAATTACTCCGATAAAATTGTCGATATTAGTCCAATGGGCTGTCAAACAGGTTTTTATTTTTCCCTTATTAATCATGATGACTTTGAAGATGTCCTTCATATTCTTGAAAAAACCTTGAGTGATGTTCTAGGAGCTACCGAGGTTCCAGCTTGCAATGAAGTCCAATGTGGATGGGCTGCTAGTCATAGCTTAGAAGGGGCAAAGGCAATTGCTAAAAAAATGCTAGATAAAAGAAGTGAATGGCCACAGGTGTTTGCTTAATTCAAAATGGTACGAGAGGGATAATTAATGAAATATGCAAAACATGTTAGCGAATTAATTGGACATACACCATTGATTGAAATCACATCTTATTCACTTCCGCAGGGGGTTCGTTTATTTGCAAAGCTAGAATATTTTAATCCAGGAGGAAGCGTAAAGGATCGTTTAGGTCAGTATTTATTAAAACGAGCTTTTGCTGAAGGGAAATTGAGTAAAGGTGGAACAATTATCGAGCCAACTGCAGGAAATACTGGTGTAGGATTGGCACTCGCGGCGATAAAGTATGGAGTGAAGGCAATTTTTGTCACTCCAGAAAAGTTTAGCCTTGAAAAACAAACTCTAATGAAAGCTTTAGGGGCATCGGTTGTAAATACACCAACTGAGGAAGGGATGCAAGGTGCCATCGATAAAACTAATCAATTATTAGTTGAAATTCCTAACTCATTCTATCCTGGTCAATTTCAAAATTTTGCCAATCCAGATACCTATTATGAAAGCTTGGGACCAGAGATTTATGATGCCCTAGACGGAAAAATTGATATTTTTGTAGCGGGTGCCGGATCTGGTGGAACATTTATGGGAACATCCCGATATTTAAAAGAAAAACTTCCACAGGTTAAAACAGTAATCGTAGAACCTGTTGGCTCTATTCTTAATGGAGGCGAGTCAGGATTTCATCGTACAGAAGGAATTGGCTTAGAGTTTATTCCTCCATTTTTAGATCCAGATTATTTTGATGAGATTCATACTATTTCAGATGAAGATGCCTTTTATCGCTTAGCTGAAGTTGCACGAAAGGAAGGACTATTAGTTGGAAGTTCTTCTGGGGCAGTCTTAGAAGCCAGCTTACGTGAGGCAAAAAAAGCTAAGCCTGGAACGAATATTGTTACGATTTTTCCTGATAGCAGTGAAAGATACATTAGTAGTGGTATTTATGATTGAAAGATGAGGTTATGAAGATGCGAAAAAAAACAAAATTTATTCATGGCGGAATTAGTCGCGATCCTTATACTGGAGCTGTTTCCACTCCTATTTACCAAGTAAGCACCTATAAGCAAGATGGAGTAGGAAATTTTAAATATGAATATTCAAGAACTGGAAATCCAACACGAGAATCGTTAGAAAAATTAATTGCAGACATTGAAAACGGGTCAAGAGGATTTGCCTTTGGATCTGGAATGGCGGCTATTACCGCTGTCATGCACTTATTCTCAGCAGGTGATCATATTATTGCAACGGATGATGTGTATGGCGGAACCTTCCGTGTGATGACAAAAGTATTAAATCGCTTTCACCTTGATGTAACTTTTGTAGATACAAGTGATTTACAAGCAATAAAGAATGCGATAAAGCCCAACACAAAGGCTATATATATTGAAACTCCAACTAATCCATTATTGAAAATAACAGATATTAAGGCAGTAAGTCAGGTTGTAAAAGAAAAAGAATTAAAGCTTATTGTTGATAATACATTCAGCACTCCATATTGGCAAAATCCTCTTGATTTAGGTGCAAACATTGTCCTTCATAGTGCAACCAAGTATCTTGGTGGGCATAGCGATGTTGTCGCAGGACTAGTCGTCGTAAATAACGATCAACTAGGTGAGGACTTGCATTTTATTCAAAACTCCACAGGTGGTGTTCTAGGCCCTCAAGATAGCTGGCTGCTCATTCGTGGGATTAAAACATTGGGTGTCCGTATGGAGGAAATTGAAAAAAATACATTAGAAGTAGTTCAATTTCTTCAGCATCATCCGAAAGTAGAAAAGATTTATTTCCCTGGACTTTCTGACCATTTTGGGCATGATATTCATCGCTCTCAAGCCGATGGATTCGGTGGGATGATTTCATTTACTGTTGAAAACCAAGAAAAAGCTTTATCTGTACTAAATAAAGTAAAATACTTTACACTTGCAGAAAGTTTAGGAGCAGTTGAAAGTCTAATTTCAATACCTTCATTAATGACACATGCTTCTATTCCTCGTGATCGACGACTTGAATTGGGAATAGAAGATGGATTAATTAGAATTTCAGTAGGAATTGAGGATATAGAGGATCTGTTAGAGGATTTAGAGAATGCATTGAAAGATGAGTAAATAATATGGAACCGCAGTTCACCTTGTGAACTGTGGTTTTTTTATAGATTAGGAGGGAGTGCCGAACTACTTGGGAAAGTGCCCAAGTTTGGAGTGAGTGCCCGAACTACGAGGGGAAGTGTCCGAAATAAATAAAAAAGTGCCCGAGTTAACAAGGAAAGTGCCCGAAACATATGAGAAAGTGCTCAAATTCGGAGTGAGTGCCCGAACTGCAAGGGAAAGTGTCCAAAATAAATAAAAAAGTGTCCGAGACAACAAGAAAAGTGCCCGAAATACAAGGGAAAGTGCCCAACTTCCGAAAAGGATAAAAATTTTTATTGATAAATGAAAAATAAATCAATGTGTTATAATAAAAATAGAATATTCAGTCAATTATTTTCGAAAGGAGGTTTTACATTGGAACTTGAAACAACACAGCTGGATAAAAGTTATCGCATTGATCTTAGAGAAAAATATTCTGAAAAGGAATACAATAAGTATTTCAAGAAAAATCATATTGGAGATTGGTCTTTGCTTAGATGGAAGGATGTTGGGAAGCCATATGAAGTGAAAAAGATGTCTTATGATCGGGTTGCTTGGGAAAATGAGCATAATGAAACGATGCCTGTTCAAACTTCGTGGGAATACTTTAATAAGTCTTTTCATGATTGGTTTATTAAAGATGTGCCAACCGAGCTAAGTGAAAGTAAATCAAATTTTATAAAGAGTTTAGCTTCTTTCCGGCCGAAAGAAGTAAAAGTAGCGCTGAGCGATATGGTAAAAATCCATTTATGGAATTATGCTCATCGGATAGAGGATGGAATATGGGATCCAAGAGGGAAGCGTGCATTGTTTGAAGGTCTTGATGTTCAAAAACCAAAAATTCTGTTTCTCGGTGCGGCTGAAGGGTATGAAGCGATGCAGCTAGCAGCTATGTATCCAGGTGCTGAGATTGTTATGGTTGATTATGATTCTTTCTGTCGTGATGTTCGATTTGCTGATTTCCCAGAACGCTATCCTTTTTTAGGGGAAAACCAAGCGACTGGAGGATATAAGATATATTTTAAAGAAGATTTTTCTATTGAATATATTGTAGAGGACATTAGAAATCTTCCTTATCAAAATGAATTTGATATCGTTTTATCAGTAGGCTTAATTGAGCATTTTCCAGATGAATTGAAACCAGAGGCAATTGATTGGCATCGGAAATTTTTGAAGCCGACAGGATATGCAATTCTGACGACTCCGAGAAGCCAGCTGCGTTCGAAGCTATATTATCAAATTATGGCAGATGTTATGAACCATACGTATCGTGAACTAATGACAGTGGAACAGATGGGCCTATATATTTATGAAAATGGATTTGATATTTTAAGTCATGGCTATATTAAAGTCCATAATGCGGTTATCGCAAAACCAAGATAAAAAAGAGGGTTGACGATTTTGACAAACTTTTATATGCTGAAATGGAATAAGTTATACCCGTGCTTACGGGAGAGGTTCATAGCTGAAACCCTCTATAAAAAACTATGGATTTATGACAGTATAGCCATGTCCATATCAGGACATGGCTTTTTGCTTGTCATTGTTTTTATGAAGGATGTATTCTTCCTAATCCATTTCAATATAGTGGCTATGAAACAATGAATCTCTCCTAAATGTGCGAAACCATTTTTAGGAGGTTTTTTTATGTCTGGAAGAACAGAGAATGAAGGATTAAAGGATTTAACTTTGTTAGGAAATCAAGGGACCAATTATTTATTTGAATACGCTCCACAAGTTTTGGAATCAGTCGATAATTTGCATGCTAATCGTGATTACTTTGTTAAATTTAACTGTCCAGAGTTTACAAGCTTGTGTCGATAAGGGCACACTTCAGTGGTAACACTGTCGCTTAAACCTCGTGAATTCAGGGAAGGAATAGATCATTCTAATCCTGAGCCAAGCCTTTTAACAGAGGAAGGTGCAGAGACTATCGAAACCACGCAAATACGAAGCGAGTAAATGTACTATTTGTGGAAGGGAGTAGAGTACATTTTTTGAATGGAAGCGCGAGGGTTCTTATTTAATATCGCAGTTAAATAAGAATATGATATAGTCCACCTACTTTATGCAAAAGTAGTGCCGCTTACTGGACAACCTGATTTTGCAACGATGTACATTAGCTATATTCCAAATAAAAAAATTGTTGAAAGCAAATCATTAAAATTGTATTTATTTAGCTTTCGTAATCATGGAGATTTTCATGAGGATTGTGTAAATATCATAATGAATGACCTAATAAATTTATTAGACCCACGATATATTGAGGTGTGGGGAAAGTTTACTCCTCGTGGTGGAATATCAATTGATCCCTATTGCAATTATGGAAAACCAGGAACAAAATTTGAAGAAATGGCAAACCACCGTTTAATGAATCATGATATGTATCCTGAAAAAGTAGATAACCGTTAGTGTAGGAATACCATATTTATTTGTATTAAACGAATATTTTTCCAAGTTAGAAATATGCTACAATTGTATTATGGCGATGTAAAGAGAAGGAGCTATTATCTAATTGAATGTATTTATGAGACTCATATCCTGCTAATGTAAGGGGACGAAGCCAAAGTTAGTGAAACGTGACTAACACCTACCGATGGGAAGTGGGGGGAACCCTGCGTCACAGTGGTTAGTACAAATTAATAAAGCTAATCGTGGTTCGGATGCAACTATGTTTGCTGAAGCTGGAATTGGAAGTAATCGCAAGGATTTGCGGTGAATGGGTCCCTTGTCCGTTAAGCCTAATTGTGTAAAGAAAGAAATAAACGGAACCCTTCAGCCACCTGATTAATTATTTTTTCAGGAGGCAGGGTATGAGTCGAAAAAAAGAAAATCAAGGATTTATATGTGAAAATTGTGGAGAGATGATTCTCCCCTTAACAAATGGAAGCTATCGAAATCATTGTCCTTTTTGCTTGCATTCAAAACATGTGGACCGTCAATGCGGTGATCGTTTAAATGATTGTCATGGATTAATGGAGCCTATTGAAATCATTTATTCAAGTAAAAAAGGGTATATGATTATTCATCGTTGTTTAAAATGCCAAGATATAAAAAGAAATAAGGCTGCAGCAGATACAATTCAGCCAGATCATTTATTGCAACAAATAAAATAATTTCATTCTTTACATCGCCATCCTCATTACTTATATGATCTACCTCGCTGTTTAAGCTAATCAAAATTTTTGAAACCTTTTTAAGGATTATGCGTAAATAAGTAAAGAAGATTTCTATTAGATACTTGAAAAGTCGAATTAATTTTTAAGTAAAATCAGTGATCCAAAAATTTTATTGACAGAATAGTTTTAAAAAGGAAAGTTTCAAATTAATATAGTCTTAAGTAACTATTTGAAAGGTGTGATATACATAGCAATTTTAAAATAACATGTAAAGGATTTGGTGCAAATGACCATTTTCGGAACACCCATTGATACAATTTATTTAATCTTATTAATTGCGGCAGGAAGCTTAACCATACTTTATATCCTATTTGGAGATATTTTTCATGGAGTTGGCGAAGCTCTTGGCTATTTTCATCCGACATTAGTTTTATCATTTATTACTTTTTTTTCAGCAGCAGGTTATATATTTGAGAAAATAACTTCATTTTCAAGTCCACTAATTATCTCGTTATCAGCAATTATCGCATTAATACTAGTTACATTACTTAATATTTTTGTACTGATTCCATTATCATCTGCTGAGGAATCGCTAAGCTATACGGAAGAATCGTTAAAGGGTAGAGTTGGAAAGCTTATCATTTCAATCCCAAAGGATGGCTTTGGAGAAGTAGTGATAGATAGTAAGAGTGGAATGATTTCCAAACCAGCTTCAAGCTATGAGAATACTCCAATTGCTGAAGGGAAACAGGTATTAGTTATAGAAGTTAGCAATGGCGTTCTCCATGTAGTTCCTTATGAGTATAATCGTTTATATCATGAAAAATCAGATAAAGCTATTTAAACTAAATCATAGTATATGTTTTTTAAGACTCTTTTCTAAAAAGAATGTTTTTTTAGAAAGTTAAAAAAGAATAGAGTCTTTCATATAAAATAAGTTAAGGGGGAAAAAGGATGCTTGAAGGTGTAGGATTATGGGTTATTATTGGAATAGTAGCATTTTTAATTATTGCATTAATTGGGGTATTTGTAACAAAATATCGTACTGCAGGACCCGACGAAGCACTTATCGTAACGGGTAGTTATTTAGGAGGACGTAATGTCCACACAGATGAATCTGGAAATAAGATAAAGATCATTCGTGGTGGAGGTACATTTGTACTCCCTGTGTTCCAGCAGGCTCAACCATTAAGCTTATTATCTAGCAAATTAGAAGTAACTACACCTGAGGTATATACTGAACAAGGTGTCCCAGTTATGGCTGATGGAACAGCAATTATTAAAATTGGTGGATCTATCGGTGAAATTGCTACTGCCGCAGAGCAATTTTTAGGCAAAACAAAAGAGGATAGAGAAAATGAGGCAAGAGAAGTGCTAGAAGGCCATCTTCGTTCTATTCTTGGTTCAATGACAGTAGAAGAAATTTATAAAAACCGGGATAAATTTTCACAAGAAGTTCAGCGTGTTGCTTCTCAAGATTTAGCGAAAATGGGATTAATTATTGTTTCCTTTACGATTAAAGAGGTTCGAGATAAAAACGGTTATTTAGAATCGTTAGGGAAACCGAGAATCGCACAAGTGAAGCGAGATGCAGATATCGCTACAGCAGATGCAGATAAGGAAACAAGAATTAAACGCGCAGAAGCTGCGAAGGAAGCGAAAAAGGCTGAGTTAGAGCGCGCCACAGAAATTGCTGAAGCTGAAAAGGTGAATCAGCTTAAAATAGCAGAATTCCGCCGTGAACAGGATATTGCAAGAGCAAAAGCAGACCAAGCTTATGATTTGGAAACTGCACGCGCTAAGCAGGATGTAACAGAACAAGAAATGCAAATCAAAATTATTGAGCGTCAAAAACAAATTGAACTTGAAGAAAAAGAGATTTTACGTCGTGAGCGTCAATACGATTCTGAGGTTAAGAAGAAGGCAGATGCAGATCGTTATTCGGTTGAACAATCTGCAGTGGCGGATAAGGCAAAACAAATGGCGGAAGCAGATGCAAATAAATATCGTATCGAAGCAATGGCTAAAGCCGAAGCTGAAAGAGTTCGGGTGGATGGTCTTGCAAAGGCAGAAGCACAAAGAGCTCAAGGTGAATCAGAAGCAGATATTATTCGTCTGAAAGGTCTCGCAGAAGCTGAAGCTAAGAGGAAAATTGCAGAAGCATTCGAACAGTTTGGTCAAGCGGCTGTACTCGACATGGTGATGAAAATGCTTCCTGAATATGCAAAACAAGTAGCAAGTCCATTAGCGAATATTGATAAAATTACTGTAGTAGATACAGGTGGTAATGGAAGTGAAGGTGGAGCTAATAAGGTAACAGGCTATGCTACGAACCTCATGTCAACACTTCAAGAATCATTAAAAGCTTCATCTGGCATTGACGTAAAAGAGCTTCTAGAAAATCTTTCTGGAAAGCACAATATTCGTAATAGCATTGATCAGTTAACTTATGAAATGAAAGAAACAAAAGGACAGCTAGCAGCTGGAGATAAAGAGGAATAAATTTGAAAGGGGCTGTCGTCAGACAGCCCCTTCTATTTTGAGTTTAGTATTTTAATAGTCTATTTAGCAGTGGTCTGGAGTTTATTAATAAATTGAAGTGAACGACCAGTACCAATCGCAACAGATTCTAATGGGCTTGGAGCTAGATGAACAGGAACAATTATTTCTTTACTCAACCATTCTTGAATCCCATTTAACATAGAACCTCCGCCAGTTAGAATGACACCTCTATCAACAATGTCCCCACTAAGCTCTGCAGGACAATTTTCAAGGGTTGCACGAATACTTTCAAGAATACTTAGAAGGGATTCACGAATAGCACCTTGAATTTCTTTTGAATGGATGGTAATTGTTTTAGGAAGACCTGAGACTAAATCACGCCCACGAATATCCATTGTTATAGGCTCGTGATCAACAAGAGCATAACCAATTTCTATCTTAAGCTGTTCAGAAGTGCGTTCGCCAATTAAAAGATTATAATTTTTCCGAACATATTGAATGATATCATCATCCATTTTATCTCCACCAATCCGGAGTGTATTACAAGTTACCACACCACCGTAGGAGATAATGGCTACTTCTGTTGTCCCGCCTCCAATATCAACAACTACGTTTGCAACAGGCTCGTCTACTGGTAGGTCAGCACCGATCGCAGCAGCCACTGGTTCCTCAATTAAATGAACGTTCTTAGCTCCTGCAAATTTCACTGCATCCTGAATAGCACGACGTTCAACAGATGTCGCCCCAGAAGGAGTACAAACAACCACACTTGGTTTGCGAAC
The DNA here is from genome assembly GCA_018333075.1 of Heyndrickxia sporothermodurans. Classification (GTDB taxonomy): domain Bacteria; phylum Bacillota; class Bacilli; order Bacillales; family Bacillaceae_C; genus Heyndrickxia; species Heyndrickxia sporothermodurans_A. The sequence goes on from BORH01000003.1 coordinate 257,087, forward strand.
AGCTAATCCAAGTTGTTTACTAATTTTTTTCATAATTAACTTAAGCATTTCAGTTGTTATATCATAATCGGCTATAACTCCATCTCTTAATGGACGAATGGCAACGATTTTTCCTGGTGTTTTTCCTATCATATTTTTAGCATCTGTTCCGAAAGCAAGTACACGTTTCGTTTCTGTATTAATTGCAACTACAGATGGTTCATTTAAAATAACACCTTTATTTTTACTATAAACTAATATATTTGCAGTACCTAAATCGATTCCTATTTCCGTACCTGAAAACATATGAATTCACCTAACCCTTTTCATGTGACTTTCAACTTACATATAATACTTCAATATAGTATAAGACATTTATGTGGGTCATGATGAATACATTTTATTCCATTAACGTAATATTACATTTTGTAAAATAGGAATATTTTAGACAAGCGTTGATACATAAGGAAATAGAAAATAATTTTTATTACCATCTCAAGACAATGTTAACGAAATTTAAAAATTGTAATCTGATGTTGATATGATTCTAATCTCATTAGCATCTTGTTGCAATAGTTTTGAAATTTTTAAAGCAAATATTTATTTAATCGAAAAAGCTTTGTTCATTGTATGGGTATGGCACTAATTGTTAGTGTTTTTTTCTAAAAACTCATCCTGAAAAATGCACATTCTTAATGCATCATGGTAATCACCATCAACAAAAAATTCATCTTTCAATTTTCCTTCTACTTTAAAGCCAACCTTTTTATAGATATGGATTGCCTTTTCATTTGTTTTATCGACAATTAAATAAAGCTTACGCATATTTAACACAGAAAAAGCATAGTTCATGGCTAATTTTGTTGCAATTGTTGCATATCCCTTTCCTTGTTGCTTAGGGTCAATAATAATTTGAAATTCTGCTCTTCTGTGAATATAATCTATTTCAACAATCTCCACTAATCCAAGCATGTCCTCATCCTTTTTAATAATAAATCGACGTTCTCCTTGGTCATGGATGTGCTTATCATATAAATCCTGAAGCTCTACAAATGCTTCATATGGCTCTTCAAACCAATAAGACATAATGTTTGCGTTAATATTAAGCGCATGGACAAATTCAAGGTCTGATCTTTCTAATGGACGTAACCTAATTTCACCATTCATCAATGTTCCTCCGAGCTCCAATGATATTTATGTTAGCTTATCCATTAGAGAAACAATTGATAACAGTAAATTGCTGATATTTAATATAAGAAAGGATAAAGAAGTAAAAAAGAAAAACATGACTTAAAAGCCATGTTTTTTATTAATACGTACGGTAAACATATGGATCCTCAGGTTTAGGAGTAGATTTCCATTTAGTTACCTCTAATATAGGGATTGTTTTTTTGAAAGGTTGATAATACATATTACTTAGCTTGCCTTCAACTTGAATCCATTCATCATTTTTAAAATGAATGTTTTCAGGAAATTGAACAAGCATCCCAAATACACCTGAATCTGCAATACAATGAATAATTCCAAATCGAAATAGAAAAATTTGATTGGATTCAAGTTCCTTTTCATTATACGTAAATCCTTTAAATTGAATCGTTTTATTATCAAAATAGCCAGGAAATTTATATATAGTTTCCATTCCTATTAGAAAATCGTTATCATTTAAAACAACTTTTTTATTTTTCTTAATAAATTTTTTCTTAGCTTTATCCATATATTGGTCATATCCTTCTTGACCATAATAGATACTTGAATCTGGTTGCAAAAACTGGTGTATAGCAGAAGTATCTTTATCATTGTAAACATCAAAATGAAATCCCTTTGCCTTTACAATATTTGAATCAAGTGTAGCAATAGGAATGAAAAATACTGATATGATTGGGAATAAAAGTACAGGATAAAAAATATATTCCTTCCAGCCTTTTCTCACATGATGATGGCCACAATTACAGTCATCTTCTTTATGCTTTTCCCCTCTTACATAAATAATCAGCTGTGCAAAAGTAAGAAAAAACATAACGAAGATTGTAATAAAAGAAATATAGGAATATTTCATATTGATATATTTCGAAATCGAACCTGTTACATGTAAATGCATAAAGAGAAACGAAAAACCAAGCAATAATAAAAATCTTAGCATTTTTTCCCCTCCTTATTTTATAGATATCCAATAATAATTGAGCCTAAAAATACGAAGATACTTACATATATAAATAGATATAAAACAAATTTAGCTTTAAATGAACTTAACATCATCAGTGTGTTTTTAATATCAAACATTGCACCAAAGACAAGAAAGGCAACTAATGAATTCACCGCAAATGTACTCTGGAATGAAGAGGCAATAAATGCATCTGCCTCAGAACATACTGATAGAACAAAGGAAAGAGCCATCATAACAATCGTAGAGGAGTATTCACCATGTCCAATTGATGTTAATGTAGATGTTTTAAGATATGTCTGCATGGCAGCAGCGAGAAAAGCTCCAATGATTAAAAATTTGCCAACAGAAAAAAATTCATCAATTGAATGCTGTATAGTACCTTTTATCTTAGCCAGAATTCCTTGTCCATGATGATGGTCATGATCATGGACAGATTCTCTTAACTGTGAATCTTTAAATTGATACGACAAAATAAATCCAATAATCAAAGCAACTGCAAAGGAAAGACCACCACGATAAAGAACCATTCTCCAACTATTGCCAAATGCAATATATGTTGAAAATAAGACAATTGGATTAATAATGGGGCCAGTTAGCATAAAGCCTATGGCTGCATAATGGGGGACGCCTTTTGCCATTAATCTTCTTGTAATTGGAACAATTCCACATTCACAGGCTGGAAATAAAGCCCCGAGAAAAGTTGTAGTTAAAACGGCTAAAAAACGATTTTTAGGAATAATTTTTGCAATCATTTCTTCGGTAACAAACATTTGAATGATACCAGAAATTAGAACACCTAATAAAACAAATGGCAATGATTCTATTAATATACTAATAAAAATAGTATTCATTTGTAAAAAAGATTGGGACATTAATCATCCACCTCCGATTATAAAGGGAAGTTCTTTTCTTAACTGTATTTTTACGTACCAAAAAAATATATTAAAGTATCCAAAGAGAGATATATGCGATCTTTTTAGTAATAACAGAAAAGAAGAGATTTAGTTAAAAAATGGATTCTTCTTCCATCTGTATTTTTAACTTTCCCATTATAACATAAAGCAAAATCTCAGTTTTATGTAAATCCTTCTTAATTTAGAAAAGTATTCTCAAATAAACAGTCAATAAAGCGATTTCTCCAAAGAATATAGCAATTTATTGAACAAAACATATTTAATGACTAAATAAAAAATCCGCACATAAAATTGTGCGGATTCCTATCTGTATTATTCAGAAAAAAATTGTGCAAGCTCTTCACTGTCTTTTTTTCTGCTTTTTCTGTGCTCTGCTCTCTTTTTAGCGGTTTCATTTAACCATTTTTCTTGATCGGTTTCAGGAACAACTAATGGTATTTCAGCAGGTTTTCCATCTTCTCCAAGTGCAACAAATGTTAAAAAGGATAATGCGGCAATGGATTTTTCACCAGTTAATAAGTGTTCTGCTGTAATTTTAACGAATACTTCCATCGAACTGCGCCCAGTATATGTAACCATTGCTTCTAAAGTAACGGCATCTCCTACACGAATAGGTTTAATAAAATCAACTGAATCCGTTGATGCAGTGACAACTGGGTATCTTGCAAATCTAGCTGCTGCAATTGATGCAGTGTCGTCTATATCTGCCATTAATTTTCCACCAAATAATGTTCCATGATGGTTTGTATCAGGAGGGAGAACATGCCCCGTTTTTATGGTTAATGTTTCTCTCATAAATTTTGTCGGACGGTTACTCATAATATTCACCTCTATATATTTTTACTATAACCATTGGGTGGTAGAATTATTTGACTTGTATACTATACCATAATTTTCATCCAGATTATTATATCAAACTAATGGTTATTAGAAAATCGGGAGGAAAATATCGAATTTTTATAATAGTAATAAAATCTTGACATTATTGATAACAAAAGCATAATCTGTTTATAAGGATAAAATTTCGTGGAGGATCCACAATGTTAGTAATATTTTTCCGAAATTTTCGACATCCGCATATTTTTTTAAAGGCTGTATCGCTATTTTAGTGATACAGCCTTTTTTCTTTAACTCACTAACGTAGTAGTAATTTAATTAAGGGGGACTTATTGTGGTACAGCTTACAGGAAATTCATTAACAATAAATGAAGTAAAAAGTGTCTTATATGGAGATTGTAAAGTAGAGATTAATAAGAAAAGTATGGAAAAGGTAATCAAAAGTCACCAAGCAGTAGAAAGAATAGTTAAGGAACAAAAGGTTGTCTATGGAATAACAACAGGATTTGGAAAATTTAGTGATGTATATATTGAATCTGAAAATGTAGAGGAGCTGCAATTAAATTTAATCCATTCCCATGCCTGTGGAGTTGGAGAACCATTCCCTGAAATTGTTTCAAGAGCGATGCTATTATTGCGGGCCAATGCACTAACAAAAGGTTATTCAGGTGTAAGACCAATAATTATTGAGACACTTATTCGTTTTATTAATGAAAAAATTCACCCAGTGATTCCTCAACAAGGCTCTTTAGGGGCAAGTGGAGATTTAGCTCCGTTGTCACATCTTGCACTTACATTAATGGGGGAAGGTGAGGTTTATTATAAGGGGAAGAGAATGAATGCTGAGAAAGCTTTAGCCGATACAGGAATCGAACCAGTGATCTTGCAGGCTAAAGAAGGATTGGCATTAATAAATGGAACTCAAGCTATGACTGCGATGGGCATTGTAGCATATATTGAGGCTGAGAAATTAGCAAAAGATAGTGAAATCATTGCGTCCATTACAATGGAAGCATTGCAGGGAATTATTGATGCCTTTGACGAGGATGTACATGTAGCAAGAGGCTATGAGCAGCAAGTAGATGTTGCGAAAAGAATTCGAAAATATTTAGAGGGCAGTAAGCTTATCACTAAACAAGGGGAACTCCGTGTACAGGATGCTTATTCGTTACGATGCATTCCACAAGTTCATGGGGCTTCTTGGCAGGCATTAGATTACGTCAAGGAGAAGCTTGAAATTGAAATTAATGCAGCTACAGATAATCCTTTAATTTTCGATGATGGAAATAAAATTATATCAGGTGGTAATTTCCACGGCCAACCGATAGCTCTTGCAATGGATTTTATGAAAATTGCTGTTTCAGAGTTAGCCAATATTTCTGAAAGAAGAATTGAAAGGCTTGTCAATCCTGGATTAAATGATTTGCCAGGTTTCTTAAGTCCTGAGCCTGGCTTACAATCCGGAGCGATGATTATGCAATACGCTGCAGCTTCATTAGTTTCTGAGAATAAAACCCTTGCCCATCCTGCAAGTGTTGATTCTATTCCTTCTTCTGCAAACCAGGAAGATCATGTTAGTATGGGAACAATAGCTGCTAGACATGCCTATCAAATATTACTTAATTCAAGAAGGGTGTTAGCAATTGAATTAATATGTGCCATGCAAGGAGCTGAAATTCGCGGCATTGAAAAAATGTCTCCAATGACAAGGGATTTTTACGAAAAAGGAAGAGAAATTGTACCAAGTATTGTGAAGGATCGAATTTTTTCTAAAGATATTGAAGCATTAGCTGATTGGTTAAGTGTTAACTAATAATAAAAGAATGAATAAAGCGGGTTAAAAATATTCCGCTTTATTCATTACTTTGTTCGTTTAGAATATTATTTTTATTATTTGTACTATAAATTCAATTCACTATTCATCATCTTCAACATATGGATCATGCTCGTAGGCAGGTAAATCTCCAAATGTAGTCATGATTCCGTCTTCATCCAATGAGTCTGTATATTCACGATATTGAGTGTTAGGAAAATATTGCTTATGGTTTCCGTACATATCATTGCCAACAAAGTTTTCAAAGTTTTCAACATATCCTACATTTTCATCAGATTCAAAATACATATCATTATAATGGTCAGGGGGATTAACAAAGTCGGAAGGGGATTCTGATGTTCCCCATTCTGCTACAGATTGCCATGAATCCTCTGCATCGAATTCAACATGCTCATTGCGAGAATCATTAAAGTCGAAGTTCCCTAATGATGAGAGTAATACTCTTTCTTCTGCTGGACGATCATGCGAAACGGTTCGATCTGGACTATGTTCCTTGCAATATAATGTAGTTGGAACAGCCTGTAAGCGTTCCTCTGGTATTTCTCGACCACATTCTGCACATTTTCCATAGGATCCGTTTGCCATCGATTCTAAAGCTTTATTGATATTTTTAAGATCATATTCACTATGTTCATTTAGAGCGATGTCTTTTTCACGCTCATAAAGCTCTGTTCCTCCATCCCCTGGGTGATTGTCATAATTTGACAACTCACCGACAGATTCCTGAGAATGTTCGGTATTTAAACCATAATGATCATTTTGTTGTAATCGATGTTCTAGCTCTTTTTTATCACTTAGTAATTGAGATCGAAGTTCTAGAATCTGCTTATTTGTAAGCATAATAAACCACTTCTTTCATTTAAAAATCTTCATCTAAATGTAGTATTAAACGAATCATTTCAAATAATTACTGTAAAAAAGTGTATGAAAAAAGCTCTTGCACACGCAAGAGCTTTAGTATGGATTATTAGAATGCCCAATCTCCATTACGGAAAATTGGTTCAGTTGTACCGTCTTCTTTAATTCCATCGATATTCATTTTTGCTGAACCAACCATGAAATCAACATGAGTAATACTTTGATTTAAACCATTTTTTTGTAATTCTTCACGAGACATTTTCTTTCCACCTTCAATACAAAATGCATATGCACTACCAATTGCAAAATGGTTAGATGCATTTTCATCATAAAGGGTATTTAAGAAAAGAATATTTGATTGTGAAATCGGTGAATTATGCGGTACAAGTGCAACTTCACCAAGGTAATGGGAGCCTTCATCTGTTTCGACTAAGCGTTTTAAAATTTCTTCGCCTTCTTTTGCTTTCACATCAACAATTCGCCCATTTTCAAAATAAATGGTAAACTCATCGATAATATTTCCACCATAACTTAATGGTTTTGTACTTGAAACATGTCCATTGACACCATCTTTATATGGTACTGTAAATACTTCTTCTGTTGGCATGTTTGCCATAAATTCAATGTTTTGCTCGTTAATACTACCTGCACCTACCCAAAGGTGCCCTTTAGGCAATTCGACTGTTAGGTCTGTTCCAGGAGCTGTATAATGAAGCTTTTTATAATTTTTTTCATTTAAATAGTGAACTTTTTCATGTAGGTTTGCGTCATGATCCTTCCATGCTTGAATAGGGTCGTCTAAATCTGATCTAGTGGATTTAAATATTGCATCCCATAGTTGTTCTACTGCTTTATCAGGAGTTGCATCTGGAAATACTTTTGTTGCCCAAGCTTCAGAAGGAACTCCAATAACAGTCCAGCTTACTTTATCTGATTGTATGTATTGACGGTATGTTTCTAATGCTTGCCCAGCAGCCTTCTGGAAATTGGAAATTCGTACAGGATTTACACCTTTCAATAAATCTGGACTGGAAGAAACGATAGACATGAATGCGGCGCCTTCTTCTGCTAACTCCGTTGTTTCAGCAGCACGGTGTTTAGGGTATTCTGTAAACGCTTCATCAGGAGCTAAATCGTATTTAAGTCTAGAAATCGTATCATCGTTCCAATTAATGATGACATTTTTTGCACCAGCTTCATAAGCTTTTTTCGAAACAATACGAACAAATTCTGCTGCATCAATTGCTGCATTTACAACAAGCGTTTGCCCCTTCTGGACATTTACACCAACTTTAACTGCTAATTCTGCATATTTTTCTAACTTTTCATGGAAAGTTGACATATTTAATCTCCTTTTTATTCAGAATCTTCCTCTCTATTTTAACAATCCAATAACAGAAAGCAAAGCTTTAAAAGTAGATAATATTGTGGTTAATGAATGATAAATGAAAAATAACGTTCTTAAGCTATAATAAGTATAAAATTATTAGTTTAAGGGTTATTATGATTAAATTAAAGAGGATTTATGAGGCAAAAGAAATATTAGTTGATCGTGCGTTACCAAGGAAGAAGTAAAATTAAATCAATGGATGAAAAATGTAGACCTAGTCAAAATGGTTCCTTCATGACTCTAAAAAATTTGCGGAATTTAAAGAGAGATACAGAAAAGAATTAGCAAAATCGTCATTTGAGGATGTTCTTCTTTTATTGGTTGAATCGAGTATAGAGGGAGATATTACCTTAGTTTATTCTGCTAAGGATAAGGAACATAATCAAGCAATCGTATTAATTGATGAAAGAAATGTGATCATATTTCATAAAAAATCGTTCCTTTCTTTGATAATTTGGTGTGGTAACTTCTATATACAAAGAGGAACGATTTTTTGTCTTTTTTTGCTTAAAAAACAAAAGGGATGACTTAAAGGTCTAATTAACTAGACTTTTGAGTCATCCTCATTGAATTGAAATAACTTTCTATAATGAGTTGGATCATGGACTATATCAGCTAAAGTATATTGATCAAGCACGTTTAAATAAGCAGCTAATGCTTTACCAAGTAAATGCTTGAGTCCACATACAGGTGAGATAATACATGATCCTGGCTTTCCATCAAAGCATTCCACTAGCTGAAAATCTTCCTCAGTTTTCCTAACGATTGAACCGATATTGATTTTCTCAGGAGATAGTGCAAGCCGAATTCCTCCATTTCTTCCTCGAATGGTTTCTATCACTCCCATTTTTCCTAATTCATGGGTTACCTTCATGAGGTGATTTTTAGAAATTCTATATACTTCAGCAATTTCTTTTATATTTGATAGCTTTCCGGGCTCTAATGTAGCTAGGTAGATAAGAACCCTAAGCGAATAATCTGTATAATTTGTTAATCTCATTATTTTCACCTTCTTATATATATCAAACTAATTATAACGTTTATGAACGTTAACTGTCTAAAATGTGACAGTTTTTTTAAAGGTGTATTTGAAATATTGCTTTTAATGTGAACGAGGAGTAATTTAAAGATGTATTAAAAATACTTCTTTTAAGAGGAGAGAACGATTATGCTATCACAAAAAACAATTGATATTGTTAAATCAACAGCACCTATATTAGAAACTGAAGGAAAAAAAATAACTACTTGCTTTTATAAAATGATGTTTGATGCACATCCAGAATTATTAAATATATTTAATCATGTTAACCAAAAACAAGGACGACAACAAACCGCACTTGCAAATACAGTGTATGCGGCAGCAAAATATATTGATCAATTAGAAGTCATTGTACCTGTGGTCACTCAGATTGCTCATAAGCATCGAGGATTAGGAGTTAAACCAGAACATTATCCAATCGTTGGAGAATTTTTATTAAAAGCAATTAAAGAGGTACTTGGAGATGCAGCAACTGACGAAATTATTAATGCATGGGCTGAAGCATATGGAGTGATTGCTCAAGCATTTATAGATGTTGAAAAAGGAATGTATGATACAGCAGCCAATCAGGAAAATGGCTGGAGCGACTTTAAAGAATTTACAGTAGTGAGAAAAGAAAAGGAAAGTAATGTCATTACATCATTTTATTTAAAACCAAAGGATGGTTCAGGTGTAACAAATTATGAACCTGGTCAATATTTAACGATACAAGTAAAAATTCCAGGTGAAGAGTACACATTAAATCGTCAATATAGTTTATCATGTGCACCTGGTCACGATTATTATAGAATTTCAGTTAAAAAGGAAAAAGACAATGAACCAAATGGGAAAGTTTCAAACTATTTACATGATCATGTAAATGAAGGAGATACAATTGAAGTAAGTGCGCCATCAGGAAACTTCACTTTAAACCGGGAGGAGTCAGCACCCGTTGCATTTATTTCTGGTGGAGTAGGTATCACACCGATGATGAGTATGCTTGAAGCTTTAGTTAATGAAGGGTCTAAACGTGAAATTCATTTTATACATGCAGCAAGAAATGAGGAGTTTCATGCTTTCAAGGAAACTGTAAATGCAGCTGTTTCTAAACTGGAAAATGGCCACTCTTATTATGGTTACGATAAACCTTTAGCCAATGATGGAAATCATCATTTTGAAGGTTATCTATCAAAAGCATTCCTTCAAAATATGATTACAAATGATACGATCACATATATTTGTGGACCCGTTCCATTTTTGAAAAATGTTGTCCAAATTTTAGCTGAGCTGGGTGTTAAAGAAGAAAATATTCGCTATGAATTTTTTGGACCTGCAATGAATTTAAATGCAGAGGAAAAAATTACTGCTTAACCATATCAAATAGTGCTGTCCTAAAACTTATCGGACAGCACTATTATTATTATTATTCGATTTCTTCTTCCTCAATACGATTTTTAAAAGCTTCTCGAGTAACGATGAACTCTTCGTCTCCAATAGCTTCCTTTGTATGCTTCTCAGTTAAGCTATTTTGAGGAAAGTTTCCAGGATGACCTTTTTTCTTATGATTATATCCAGATCCTCTTGCCATAGTTTCACCCCATTATATTTTAAACCCAGGAACTATGTTTCCAGGTTTATGTGTTTAGATTCTCCAATATTATTATTTTTATCATGATTCAAAAAGGAATCATTCAATAATAAATTACTTGTACATTAACTTCCAAATAAATTCGATATAATAAAGAAAATGGTTCCCTAATGATTGAGTAATCATGTAGATTATTTTTACTTATTAAAAATGATTGATAATAAAAAAAATGTGATGAAGAGGGGATGTATATGGATTTTTGGAGATTGACGGAAGATAGAATTCGTGAAGCATATAAAAATGGAGAATTCGAAAATTTACCAGGGTTCGGAAAACCATTACCCGAAGATGAGTTAGCAAATATTCCTGAGGATTTAAGAATGGCTTATCGGATTATGCGTAATGCTGGATTTTCTCCCGAAGAAGCATCAGTAAAAAAAGAACTTATGACTATAGAAGATCTTATTAGGAAAAGTGAAAATGAAATCGATCAAGATAGCTTACGTAAACAACTAAATGAAAAAATGTTAAAGTATAATGAATTACTGTCAAAGAGAAGAGTGAAAACAAATTCTTCAGTGTTTAAAAACTATGAGCAAAAAATTGAAAAGAAATTCCTTAAATAACGAGTGATTCAAAATACCTAGTAAAAATATTTGCAAAAGATTTATGTCGAAGATTTGGAGAATTTCTCTAAAAGAATTGGCTTCTTTGTCGATATAAAGGTTAAGAAGACGATTTTGATTAATTAGGGTGAAGTAAATGGATAAGACATCGATTATTGGCGTTATTTTAGGAGTTATTGCAATCGGAGTTGGAATGGTTTTAAAGGGTGTCCCGCTTTCAGCACTAGTGAATCCTGCTGCATTTTTAATCATTATACTTGGGACAGTTGCAGCAGTTACTATTGCTTTTCCAACTAGTGAAATAAAAAGAGTACCGAAGCTATTTAGAGTCCTTTTTAAAGAATCAAAACATATGAGCGAAAAAGAAATTGTTCACCTATTTTCCGACTGGGCACAGGTTGCAAGAAAGGAAGGCTTACTAGCATTAGAAGCGAAATTGATAGAAATTGATGATCCTTTTTTAAAAAATGGTTTAAGTTTAGCTGTAGACGGACAAAGTGCAGATTATATTCGGGACGTTTTAAGTGAAGAAATTGAGGCGATGGAGGATCGGCATCAAGCAGGTGCTGCGATTTTTACGCAAGCAGGTACATATGCACCAACATTAGGTGTTCTTGGAGCTGTTCTTGGATTAATTGCAGCATTAGGCAATATGGCAGATACAGAATTATTAGGTCATGCGATATCAGCAGCATTCGTTGCTACACTATTAGGGATATTTACAGGTTATGTATTGTGGCATCCTTTCGCTAACAAACTAAAGCGCAAATCAAAACAAGAGGTTAAAATGAAAGAAATTATGCTGGAAGGTGTTTTATCCATTTTGGCTGGTGAAGCTCCTAGAGTAATTGAACAAAAGTTAGCATCTTATTTACCTGCTGGAGAACGGAAAAAGTTTTTAGAAGAAAGCAGTGAAATAAATGAGTAGACGGAAGAAAAAAAAACGTGAAGAAGAGCATATTAGTGAATCTTGGTTAATACCTTACGCGGATATCTTAACCTTATTATTGGCCTTGTTTATTGTTTTATTTGCTTCTAGTACAGTTAACTCTCAAAAATTTCAGCAAATGTCTAAGGTGTTTAATGGGATCTTTTCTAGTGGTGTTGGAATAATGGATTACTCTAACCCACAGCCAGAGGATAATTTTCACTCCGGAGTATCAAAGACTGCTACTGATGTAGACAAAGAAAAAGAAAATGATAAGAAGGCCGCTGAAGAAGAATTAAAAAAGAACCTCGAAAAACTGAAGCTCGAAGATCATGAAGAGTTGGTAAAAGTACAAGCAAAGGTGAACACTTATATTAAAGCAAATCATTTGAATGGAAAGTTCGCTACCTCTCTTACGAGCGAAGGCTTATTATTAACGATAAGAGATAATGTTTTATTTGATTCTGGGAAAGCAAATATTACTGGTAACAATTTAAAAATCGCAAAAGAATTATCTAACCTACTTATCATGGATCCACCAAGAAATATTATTATTAGTGGTCATACTGATAATGTACCTATTCGAAATTCGAATTTTGAATCGAATTGGGAATTGAGTGTGACAAGAGCATATAATTTTATGAAAATCATTTTAAACAACAATCATGAGCTTAATCCTCGTAATTTTAGTGTTAAAGGTTATGGAGAATATCAACCGATTGCTTCTAATGCTACAGAAGAAGGTAGAGCAAAAAATCGTCGGGTAGAAGTGCTCATTCAACCTAGGATTAAATCTGAAGCAAATAATTAGCAGTAGTAAAAAAATGGGATCCAACTGGATCCCATTTTTTGTATCAAAGTGAATGTTAAAAAGTGACAATTCAAACTTGATACTATTTATCTTTCTTTTTTTTTTTGAAAATGTGCATGATCCCATAGCCTAAAAATCCGAATAATACATATAAGACTAAATAACCTAGTGCACTGCTATTTAACCAAATTAGGATAGTAATGATTAATATTATGCTAATAGTAATTAAATCAATGAAAATACTTCTATCAGCTACTTTGGTTAAGACACCTTGTAAAAAAAATATTATTGGAAAAATAATTAGTAGTGCAATTAGGGAATATAGGTGATCTTCTTGGTGAAAAATGACATCTGTAAAAAAAATAAATCCGATAAAAAGAATTAATATAGATGAAAAGAGCGTTAGATAGAAATTTGAAAATGTACTTTTTTTCATCCCGACTCTCCTTTGTGGAATATTCAGAACTTTCTTTTTGAATTATATCATAAACTTTAGTGTTTATAACTATATATTCCATAATTACCAATTGATAAAAACGAAGAGACCTATGCATATCCATAGATCGCCTTGTTGTTACACTTGAATTTCAGTATGCGCTTCTTCCTTTTTCCTATGTGATCTTGCATGTAATAAGAAATAGACTCCGATACATAAAATGATTAGGAAAGATGTAAAGAAATATAAAGTACTATAGCTAGAATGTGAAGCAACGATACCTAATACAAATGAACCTAATCCAATTCCAGCATCTAAAAAGGTGAAATATGTGGCAGTCGCCATACTTCTTCTATTTGGTTCAACAGAATTAATAGCTATAGCTTGGAAACCAGGTGTCATTGTTCCATAGCCTAGTCCAATCAATGCACCTGCTATTAGTAATGTAATCGAATGACTTGTTTGACTTAATATAAACGTTCCTACTCCAAATAATAATATTGATGGAAAAATAACCGCATTTTCACCATATCGATCAAACCATCTACCTGTAAATGGTCTTGAAGCTAAAAGAAAAACTGCATATACTACAAAAAAGAAGCTGGAGGCCTGATCTAAATGAAGTTCCTTGGCATAAACAGAAATAAATGAAAGTATTCCTGAATAACTAAAAGAAATAAGAAATGTAACAATTGCAATTGGTATCGCCTTACGTTCAAATAAATCACCGATTTTAAAACCAATATTATTTTGTTTATTAATTTTTTTAGGTATATTTACGAACAGTGTACATATAAAGGCAATGAATGAAAACAGAATACAAATGGCAAATAATATTTTAAAGCTATAGTTTTGAATTAGTGTTAAACCTAAAAACGGACCGATTACCATAGCCATATTCATAAATGTAGTGTAGTAGCCCATACCTTCACCGAGCCGTTTTTTAGGAATGATATCAGCTATAATTGCTCCGGTAGCTGTAGTTGCAATTCCAAAGCCGATTCCATGAAAAAAGCGAATGATTAATAACCAAGTAAAAGTTTGTCCAAAAAAATATAATATGGATGCAATAAAAAATATTAATAAAGAAATAAAAAGCATAAATTTTCTTCCAATTGCTTCTAGCAAAATTCCTGTAAAAGGTCGAACAATGACTGCAGAAATAATAAAAACAGTAACAACCAATCCTATTTGTGTATTGTCTACTTTTAAGTCATCCATTGCATAAATAGGAAGTGTTACCATGAGCAAATAAAACGTTAAAAATAAAAAGAAACTTGTGAACGAAACACCTAAAAAGTTTTTCGTCCAAAGCTTTGAAGTTTGTTCCTCCATATATATTCACCTCATTTAATTCATATTTGTCATCATTTTACGAAGGACACGGAAAGCGATCTCTTTTTCTTCCTCAGGCACACCTTGCAGTACGTCCTTCTCAAATTGACTTACTAATTCAACGATAGCTGAATAGTTTTTCAATGCTATTTCTGTTAAAGTAATTCTCTTTTCGCGTTTGTCCTTTCCTTCTGTTTTACGAATCCATTGTATTTTTTCGAGCCGATTGACAGTTCTTGTTACTGTGGGAGCTTCAACATTTAAATAATTACTTATTTCAACGAGTGTACATGGGCCATGATGAAATAAATAATAAATGATCGTCCATTGTGAGCTATAAATTTCTGTTTCAGCTAAGCTTTCATTCATTTTTTTACTAATTTTTCTTGATACTTGGTTATATTGGTGAAAAAATTCGTGAGATTGAACCATTTTATTCTCCTTTAAAAATAGTTACCTAGGTAAGTATATAACTTAATAAGAAAAATGTCTAGGTTTTGTTAAGAGTAAAATTGATTATTACCTGAAAGAGATTTTCTTGTTTTAAATCTTACAAAAACGTATTTTGTTTTGTATTTTTGAAATACATTTAATGGTAAAATAAAAATTTGTCAGAAACTATCATTTCTTGGGAAATACTATATTTGATACAAAGAGAAGAAAAGGGATTAGTTAAAAAAGATTATAAATATCTTTTGCTATAACTAAAAAATAGCGATATGATATTTATATTCACACTGTAAAATTTTTTACATAGATATAGATAGGCGTTTTTTTGAAAGGAAGAGGTAAGATGATCACATATAAGTCCCAAAGAGAAATAGATATGATGAAAATGGCAGGTGAACTACTTGCAAACACTCATAAAGAAATTGCAAAAAGAATTAAGCCTGGAATAACTACTTGGGAAATTGAAGAATTTGTAAATAATTATTTAAAGAAACATGGTGCAACTCCAGAACAGAAGGGGTATAAAGGCTATGAATTTGCTACATGTGCGAGTATCAATGATGAAATTTGTCATGGATACCCTAGAAAGCAACCTCTCCAAGAAGGAGATATCGTAACTATTGATATGGTAGTGAATTTAAATGGTGCACTCGCAGATTCTGCATGGAGTTATCCAGTAGGGGAAATTAGTAATCAGGCAAAAACTTTATTAGATATTACTAAAGAAGCATTATATAAAGGAATTGAGCAGGTTAAAGTTGGAAATCGAATTGGTGATATTGGTCATGCCATTCAAACCTATGTAGAAGCTCAAGGATTTTCAGTGGTTCGAAATTTTATTGGTCATGGGATTGGACCGTCTATACACGAAAAGCCAGAAGTTCCTCACTTCGGATTACCTGGAAAGGGACCAAGAATTAAAGAAGGAATGGTATTCACAATCGAACCAATGGTTAATATTGGTGGATTTGAAACGAAAATGGATAACAATGGATGGACTGCTAGAACACGAGATGGATCCTTGTCTGCTCAATATGAGCATACAGTAGCTGTAACAAAAGATGGAATCATTATTATAACTGATCAAGATTAAGCCTCATTTATGGGGCTTTTTATTATTTATCTCCACCTTTACCAATTGTTTTATTAAGAATAAAGGAAATTTTGTTTTTGGTGAAGAAAGGTACTATAACTAATTAAATATTGGAGGAGATGAATTGTTAAGAATTCTATTTATTGCTGTTGGATTGTTTTTAGTTGGATGTTCCAATCCTGAGATAACAAATCAAAAAGAGTCGAAGGAAGTAATTTATAATCAATCGGCTATTTCCATCGCCAATAAATTAGATGTTCCGTGGGCCATAACAAAGCAGAATAATACGTTTTACATTAGTGAACGGAAGGGATTTATCGTTACTGTAAATGAAGATAATCCTAAGCTAGAACGATCTGTAGTAAAAACGAAATGGCCAATTCATCAGGAAGGAGAAGGAGGGTTTTTAGGGATTGAACTGTCACCAAGTTTTGAGCAAACCCACCAGGCTTTCGCCTACCATACCTATCAAGAGAATGGTTCAACTTTTAATCGTGTGATTCTTATCCAAAAAAAGGGGGATAACTGGATAGAAGTAAGAGAATTATTAGCTAGAATTCCAGGGGAAACGATTCATAATGGAGGAAGAATAAAGCTAGGTCCAGACCAAAAACTTTATGTTACAACTGGAGATGCGGCTGTTCCTAACAATGCACAAAATAAAAATTCTTTATCAGGAAAAATTTTACGATTGAATCTGGATGGCAGCATTCCACAGGATAACCCCTATCCAGATAGCTATGTTTATTCATATGGTCACAGAAACCCACAGGGCTTGGCTTGGGATGAACAAGGCAATATGTATAGTTCTGAACATGGTCAAAGTGCTCATGATGAAATTAATGAAATTAAAGCAGGACATAATTATGGTTGGCCAATAATCGAAGATAGTGTTCAAAGAGAAGGATTAGATACACCTTTGTTTCAAACAAAGGATATTACCTGGGCACCTTCAGGGATTCAATATATGAAAGGAAAATTATATATTGCTACCCTTCGTGGTGAATCAGTAAGAGAATTAAATCTTCAAAACAAAACATCTAAAAAGTTGATAGGAGATATTGGGAGAGTAAGGGATGTATATATTGAAGGAGATTATTTATATTTTATTTCTAATAATTTAGACGGAAGAGGATCTCCTAGAGAATTTGATGATCAAATATTTAAAGTGAATGTAAGTAAATAACAATAATAAATTGAGCAGTTGATCTAATCTTTAAGAAAAAGATCAACTGCTTAATTTTATTTGCTTTGTCTTAAAGTACCTAATTCTTCAACGATTGCTTGCATTTCATTTGGACTAAAAGTATTTTTCTTCATGACCATTTCATAAATTTCAAACAAATCATCATAAATGTCTTCATTATAGTGTGATGGGTTAATCGCATCTACATTAACCATTTTTAATTTTGTCGTAATTTGAGTAATCATGTATTGAATATTTTCGATTGATTTTATGGATAGATCCACTAAAGACATCCTCTCATTTTATGATTTCCTTCTAATCTTTCCATGAAACACAAAAGGTGTCAAATATATATTATGTTTTATTGGTCATGCTAGGGGGAAGATATAAGTATTAATATAAGTTTCAAATGAGGTGAAAAAAATGGGGATAAAAGAGTTACGTAATAAAAATTTTATCATTTCTTTAATAAAACATACTTTGTACAATGATATAACAGGTCTCGCTGCACAATTAGCTTATTTTTTTCTTTTATCCTTGTTTCCTCTATTGTTATTTATTGTCACCCTACTTCCTTATTTACCGATAAATACAGAAGATATATTAAATATCTTAAGAAATTTTGCTCCAGAGCAAACATTAGAGATGATTGAATCGAACTTATATGATATTTTGAATAATCGAAGTACAAGCTTACTCTCTTTTGGTATCCTTGCAACACTTTGGTCGGCATCTAAAGGAATGAATGCCATTATTAAGGCATTAAATCGTGCTTATGAAGTTAAAGAAACACGTTCAATGATTGTTGCTAGAGCGATGTCTGTTTTATTAACGATTGCAATGATCTTTGTTTTTTTACTTGCTCTTTTATTGCCCGTTTTCGGTCAATTTATTGGATTCTATCTATTTGCCATCCTGGGTATTTCAGAACAATTTTCACATGTATGGACGGCATTAAGATGGGTGATTAGTCCTCTCATATTATTGATTGTTTTTATTGGAATATATTATTTTGCTCCGAATATAAAAATTAAATGCATAACGGTCTTTCCTGGAGCTATTATCGCTACTGTTGGATGGATCGTAGTATCTTTAGCATTTTCATTTTATGTAAGTAATTTTGGACACTATTCAACTACATACGGAAGCTTAGGTGGAATCATTATTTTAATGCTCTGGTTTTATATAAGTGGGATTATATTAATTACCGGAGGAGAAATTAATGCACTATTAGCGAAAAAGGAAAAAAGGTGTAAGGTAAAATGAAAATACCATGTAAAAATATAACGGGTAAGTTTTATTAAAGTTAAGCAAAACTATAATTGAAAGGGAATAAAAAGGAGTTGGTGAAATGGGTAAAAAAACAAAGCAAAACAGTAAACAAAAGCCAAAGGGAAAAACTTCTGGTTCTGCCAATGGGCAAAACGGTTATCATTAAGAAATGTTTTAATATTTGCTCAATAGACGACCTCTTATAAAGGGGTCGTTTTACTTTGAAAAGATATGTTAAAAGTCATCATTTTTTCACAGATTTTCTCATATAGTTACTTGAATCAAATAATTAAAGTTGTATCCTTATATATGTGAAAGAGAGGAATAAAGATTTAACTAAAAATAATTGGAAGGGAGAAAGGGAATGCTTCCCATTGAAAGAAGTCAAAAAATTCTCGAGTGGCTGGAATGCGAAGGAAATTTACGAATCTCTGATTTGAGTAAGCGATTAAAAGTTTCTGAAATGACCGTGTATAGAGATATTAAGCCACTAATAGAACAGCAAAAAGTAATCAAAACTTCTAACGGAGTTGCATTGTCTCCTCCAATAAAAAAGCCAGCCTATGCATGTTCTTATTGCTATAAGGAATCTAATACACGCCATTCGGTGCAAATAATAACTATTCATCAGCAAGTAGAACAAACCTGCTGTCTGCATTGTGGATTATTGTATTATTCGGAAATCGAAGATAAGGTGTCGCAAATATTATGTAAAGATTTTCTGCACGATACTACGATGAGTGCCAAATTAGCTACATATATTATCGGTGCGGATATAAATTTAAACTGCTGTCAGCCGCAAGTCATTGCATTTGAATCAATGAAGCAAGCTAAGCAATTTCAAAAAGGCTTTGGTGGAGAAGTCTATCAATTTTCAAATGCGATTGGAGCCATTAAACAAATAATGAATGGTAGCTGCCCCTGCACAGATAAAGTGAAAGTGGATAATAACAATGAATAGTAAAAAAACAATTAAAACATCTATCCTCTTTTTAGTATGTATTTATATTTGTTTAGCATTATTTCCAATTGCTTCATCTGCTCATGCATATATTGTGAATTCGAATCCAAAAGAAAATGAGGTTTTTTCTAAATCACCTACAAAAATTGATATTGAGTTTAATGAGCCTATTCAATCAGGGTTTCACTCATTAGAACTCATAAACTCTTCTGGAAAACAAACAAAACTAGATGCCAAAATAAAAGAGATGACAATACTTGAGGCAAATATAAAAGATACTTTGCCAAAGGGGACCTATGCATTACAATGGAAAGCAGTATCAGCAGACGGTCACCCTGTCCAAGGTGTGATTCCATTCAGTATTGGTTCTGTTCAGGATGATTCGGTCATGATGCTGGCGAAAAATTCAAGTTATATGCCGAATATAGATATGATTGTACTTCGTTGGATATTATATATTAGTTTCGCAATATATATAGGAGTTGCTGTTTTTCATCTTTTGATTCACAAGGAATTAGGCAATCCCAACATATCAAGAAGTACATTTTTTATTTGGATTTCTTTAATTGGAATGTTTTTAGCGATTGTACTGAATCTGCCGCTACAAACTCGAATTAATGCAGGTGTTTCTTGGCTTGATGCATTTGATCTTTCATTGTTAAAAGAAACATTAGGTCAAACAAGTTTTGGAATTATTTGGATTATTCAGTTGCTGTTGCTATTGATGTTAATTATTTTTACATTAATTGTCATTAAACAGAAATCTTTTTCTTCTTGGAATAAATGGATAGTACCACTTCTATTATTAGTTGGACTTTTAATATCAAAATCATTTATAGGACATGCAGCATCATCGAATCACAAATTTATTGCATTAGTGATGAATTTTCTTCATCTTTTTGCAGGCTCGTTATGGTTAGGGAGTTTATTTTCAATTGTTTTACTAATACCTGGGAAAGTTAAACAGAATGGAGACAATTTATATTGGAAAGCCATTCAAACCGTATCTTTACTAGCAATTTGTAGCGTTTTAACCATCCTACTGACTGGGATATATGAAAGCTTTTCTTATATTCCAACGATATACTCTCTTTTGCATACTGATTATGGAATAGCGTTATTAGTGAAAATTATTTTATTTTTCGTCATGCTCGTATTTGGTGCTTTTCATTTTAGAAAAGGAAAGAAACACGCTGGTAAAAGAGTTACTGCTACAATCGGAATAGAATTATTAGTTGGCTTAATGGTATTTATTGCTGCAGCCTTTCTAACTAATTTACCTCCAGCATCGTCAACACCAGGTCCATTTCATCAAACACAAAATATTGATCATGGATATGCAGCAACATTAAAGATTAGTCCTAATAAAGAGGGGATAAATGCCTTTACGTTTGACTTAGAAAAGAATGGCAAACCTGTAGAAGATATTGAACAAATCACGTTAACGTTTACCCATTTAGATATGGATATGGGGAAAAGCTCAACGAATATGTTTAAGAAGTCCTCTGGAGAATATGAGGCAAAGGGAATGTTTTTTAGTATGTCAGGGAAATGGAATGTACAAGTCCATATATTAACGAAATCATTAGAAAGTATTGATATAAATTATCAACCAAATGTTGGGATTCATTAATTATTTTTATGGCCTAAAGGAGAAAATAAAATGATAAATAAAATGAAGAAATGGTCCATTGGACTATCTGCTTGTATCGCATTATTATTTTTTGGAGGGACAGCAAGCGCGCATGTAACGGTAAACCCTGGAGTTTCTGCACCAGGAGCATGGGAAACATATACAATGAAAGTTCCTGTTGAAAAAAATATTCCAACAACTAAAGTAACGATGAAAGTTCCAGAAGGTGTAGAGTTTGTCTCTTATCAACCTATACCTGGCTGGAAAGTAACACTTGATAAAGATAAGTCTGGAAAAGCAAAAACCATTACATGGTCAGCGACCGATAAAGGGATTTTACCAGGAGAATTTCAACAGTTTCAATTTATTGCAAAGAACCCTGAAAAAGAAACAAATGCTGCATGGAACGCTTTTCAATATTACAAAGATGGCTCGATTGTAGAATGGACAGGTGATGAAGGTTCAGAATCACCACATTCAATTACGAAAATTACTTCAGCAGCAGCAAGCAGTGATGAGCATGCAGGACATGATACAAAGCAGCATGATTTAACTAAAGAAAAAGAAGATAAAACATCTAACGAAAATGACAGTTCACAAACAGTAATGATGACTTTATCTATAATTGCATTAATTCTTTCCGTCATTGCGGTAGTAATGGCAGTTATAAAAAGAAAATAGTCAAATAAAAATATTCTTATAAAAAATGGAATAAGATTTAAAAAAAGAGTCTCTTCGAAATAATAATGAAGAAGACTCTTTTTTTTATTCAATAAATATCTTGTTTTATTTCTAGATGCAGCTTATTTATGCTTGCCATGTCTGACTTAAATGCTTGCCTTTCTCATTTTTCTGTTGAAATGTACATATTGAAAGAAAAATAAAGAAAAGCATTATACTAATTAAGTAAAAGAAACTAGGACCTTTAATATGTTCAATGATTATTCCAGCTAAGAAAGGACCGAGCATACTACCTATACTGAATAGAATTCCGCACATAATATTCCCAGCTGGAAAGAGTGTTTTTGGTAGTAAATCGGCCATATAACTAATTCCAAGGGAGAATGTTGAACCAACAGCCATTCCAGCTAGAAGAAAACAGATGATTAATTCGATTACGGAATGATGAATCATTCCTGCTATTATGAAGCATAGAAGTCCTATTAATAGAACAGTAATCAATGTTTTCTTACGACCATAACGGTCACTAATTATTCCAAGAGGAACCTGTGTAATTATACTACCTATAGCAAATGCTGGAACAATCATTGAAACTGCCTCAACTTGAATCCCGTTTCTAAGGGCAAAAATGGGAAAACTGCCATTTAAAGAAGCCTCCATGAAACCATAGCCAAAAGGGGGAAGAAGAGCAACCCATGCATATCTCCAAACATTTCCAAAACGTTTAAAGGTACTTAAAAATGATAATCCTTCCGAATCTTTTTCTGGATAATCATTTTTTAATGAAAAAACAGTGAGCCATAAAATTAAGCTTAAAGCAGATGTGATCATAAATGGTAATGCTTCATTTATTTTAACTAAGCTTGTTAAGGATGGTCCAAAAGCAAAGCCTAAACCGAAAAATAACCCATATAATGAAATATTTCTTCCAAGTTTGTCTTCTGAAGACGTGGAGGTAATCCATGTTTGGGTAGCAAAATGAAGCATATGGTCTCCTATTCCGATGAACAATCTCAATATAAACCAGAACCAAAAGGATTTCCAAACAGGGAACATGAATAAAGTTAAGGCTACTGTAAACCCACCAATTAAAATTAAAGGTTTATAGCCTATCTTTTGCAATGGTGCTTCCATTAATGGGGATGCAAAAAGTACTCCAATATAAAGAGCAGTTGCATTGAGCCCATTTAAGGAGGAAGCCATTCCATCCTTCTCAAAGATTACAGCAATGAGTGGAAGGAGCATTCCTTGAGAAAATCCTGAAATCGCAACAATACTAACCAATATCCAAAAACGGTATTTTTCTGTTTTAATCATAGAAGAAACTCCTTATAAAAAACTCTCTATCAGTGATGGTAACTGTTTATTAAATAATTGGCAAGATAATCTTTATTCTGCGAATTTATTTTTAAAAATTTTCAATAAATGAGTTTAGAAAGGTTAGTTTCAGTTAAATCATATAGAACAAATTCAATAAAAAGAATAAGTTTAAGAAGATGGCCTTCGGTTAAAATAATATAATCAACCTTTGGGTCATATAAAAAAGATAGGCAAATTATATCTTCCATGTAATGGAATAATGTGCTATAACATTTTAAGTAAATAACGCAATACAGGATGATCCTCGAAAGCTTCACTTAAATAGGAGTATGGAATAAGGATAAATCACTCCTGGATAAAAAGGAGGAGAAAAATGAATAAATTTTTTGCAATCATAGTTTTTATTGGAGTACCCATTTCAATTATCGGTACACTTATGAATTGGTCGAGTGTCTTGATGTTTGTCATTTACTGTTTAACAATTGTGGCTTTAGCCAGCTTTATGGGAAGAGCAACAGAAAGTTTAGCAATTGTTTCAGGACCAAGAATTGGAGGGTTGCTTAACGCGACATTCGGTAATGCAGTGGAATTAATCATTTCTATTTTTTCACTTCAAGCAGGATTAACCGGGGTAGTATTAGCATCTTTAACAGGCTCTGTCTTAGGGAATTTATTACTTGTAGCAGGAATGGCGTTTTTTGTAGGTGGAATTAAATTTAAACGACAAAAATTTAATGTGTATGATGCAAGACATAATTCTGGATTATTAATATTTGCTGTAATTGTAGCCTTTGTTATTCCGGAAGTATTTTCAATGAATTTAAACGCAAAAGAAACGATGAATTTAAGTGTGGGAATTTCTGTTACATTAATCATTTTATATTTAGCAGCATTATTCTTTAAGCTTGTCACCCACAGAGGGATCTATCAAGACCCAAATGTAAAGCAAGAAGAGCATGAAGAGGAACCAGAGTGGAAAAAAGGCAAAGCAATTATTGTGTTAGCACTATCTACAATAGCAGTTGCATATGTTTCTGAGAATTTAGTTCATACTTTCGAAGATGTAGCAAAAAGCTTTGGTTGGAGTGAATTATTTATTGGAGTTGTTATCGTAGCTATCGTTGGAAATGCAGCAGAGCACGCTTCAGCCATTTTAATGGCATTTAAAAATAAAATGGATGTGGCTGTTGAAATAGCTTTTGGCTCCACATTGCAAATTGCTATGTTTGTCGCTCCAGTTCTTGTATTAGCTTCATT
Organism: Heyndrickxia sporothermodurans; assembly: GCA_018333075.1. Lineage (GTDB taxonomy): Bacteria > Bacillota > Bacilli > Bacillales > Bacillaceae_C > Heyndrickxia > Heyndrickxia sporothermodurans_A. Next base: position 281,658 of record BORH01000003.1, read on the forward strand.
GTTTTTTCATCCAAGTATGCCATTAGTTTTTACTCTTCCAGAATTAGTGGCAATGGCAACGTCGGTATTACTTACGATTGTACTAGCAAATGATGGTGAAACGAATTGGTTTGAAGGAGCAACACTACTAGCTGCCTATGTGATTATGGGTATTGGTTTTTATCTTTTATAAAGGGAACACAATTTAATATTGAAAAGCATTAAAAAGCCTCTAAGCACAAATAATAATGCTGCTTAGAGGCTTTAACATTTCATTTTCATAAATTCATTCAGCACAATCCAAGAAATTACAGATTAAAGAGCATTACCTCTACATCTATTCCCCCTTTGTGAGTTGAGTGCTGCAACCCTCCTCCCGGATAAGTTATATACAGTATAATATATTGTTTAAAATTTGTAAATATTCTGACTAAAAAAACATAAGAAAAAATTTTTGATGGATAAGATTTAAAGAAACGGAAAAAAATAAAGACAAAACGAGGTAATGAAAGGAGTTTTCTCAACATGAAAGGGCAACGAATATTTCTTGTGCTTTTATTAATTTTTTTATCAATGACACCTTCTGCAATGGCAACTAATAAAGAAGATCAACCAGTAAAAAAGATGGTGCAAATCAAAATGCCGCCTTCTGTTTTAAATATAGCAAAAGAAAATACGTATCCAAATCCAACTCAAGATTTGCCTTATCTGCAGCCGAGTGAGTTTACACAAAAAATAATCAAAACATCTAAAGTAAAAATTGAAAATCCGAATTTAATTAGAATGCTCAATGAATCAGCTGTAAACAATTCTCCTTTTTCTTTAGGCTTCAGAGCAACAATTTATTTGGGAGAATGGCCATTGAATTATGATTCAATAGAAACTGCACCGAATTGGCAGTATCAAAAAATTAACACGAATTATTTTGATAATCGTGGTGGGAATTCAATCTATCAAATTCATTATGTTCAAGAAGCGCAAAAAGCAGTTAGAGGCGGATTAACAGCAAAAGTTTCTAAAGCTGAGGATGTACAAAAAATGATGCTTCTTAAAGCAATGGAAAAAACAAATCTTCCTCTTTCATTTGATACAGTAATTGGTGCAGGGACGAAGAAAGATCATGTTTACAATATCCCGCCAAGGCGTCTAGGTTATTTATATGGTTATGCACCAGCAATTAATGAAAAAGGGAAAGTAACGTATGGGGAAGTCTATCTAGTCATTAAAGGAATGAAAAAGAAAATAGTAGTAAAAAATGTAACTTCTCAAGGAATCGGTGCTTGGATTCCAGTCCAAGATCATGTGTCATTTGGATTCTTAGCTTCCGATCATCCAAGATAAAAGGAAATGGCTGTCTTAATTAAATAAGATAGCCATTTTTTTATAGGATAAATGTTTATCCATCTAATTATGGTAAAATTTATTTGAATATTATAAATAATATTATTTTAAGAAAAATATGAGGAAATAATTAGAAGACATCTATAGGAGTGTTTGGGTTACCCAATATCCTTATATTAAAAGTTAATGATAAAGAATTAGTTGGAGAGGTATAATTTTTACTTTTACATTCGTTATACATATGTATTAGATATTAAGGAGGGGAAGAGTTTGTCAGAATTAAAAACAAATGAACTGTATGAACCATCACGTAAGCTTCGTCAACAATTTGACAAATTGATTGAAGAATTTGGAGATGGATTATGGAACTATTGCCGTTATTTAACTGGATCTCCATGGGATGGAGAGGATCTTTATCAGGAAACTATGTTAAAAGCTTTAGGGAGTTTATATCAGCGTTTTCATCCTACCAATCTTAAATCGTATCTTTATCGTATCGCCACAAATACTTGGATTGACCTTTATCGTAGACAGAAAAAGTCAATAGGTACTTTAGTAGAGGATAGCGATGTAACTGAAGAGTTTAAGGATACGTTTGAAATTGAAGCGGCTTTAGAACATTTATTTCATCTTTTTACACCAAGGCAAACGGCAGTATTTTTATTATCGGAGGTTTTTCAGTTCAAAGCGGAGGAAGTTGCAAGTATTGTAAAAACTACTCCTGGAGCAATTTATGCAACAATAAGAAGAATGAAAAAGAAATTAAAGACACATAAAGAAGAAATTTCATCAAATAGTGGACATAAAAAATCTGGAAATATCATTATTCAAGCTTATTTGAAGGCTTTTAATGAAGGGGATATTGAAGGAATGCTGTCTTTGATTAGTGATCAGGCTCATTATGAAGCATCACTTGGCTTCTTAGAAGTAAGTAAGGATGAGATAAGGAAGGGGTCACTATTATATGGATTACCACCGTATAGGGCAGATGAGTTCATTTTATGGGGTAAGCCAGTTATTGTTATTTTAGCTGATTTTGATAAAGAACAACCGCTTATACACGATATACAATATCAAGAAGTCGAAAATGATAAAATTGTATTTCATAGAAGTTACTTTTTTCGAAAAGAATTCATAATTGCAGCGTCTAAAGAGCTTGGGTTAGCACCACAGCTTATTAAACAGCCATTCTTAAATTGGGAGAAAAAAAACTGAACAAAAAGAGGTAGATTTATAATGTATCTACCTCTTTTGGTGTTATTTACTAATATTGGCTTCCCTTGTTTGAAAATCAATATCTCGATAATAGGCATCCTTCACAAGAACATTTGGTCCTACACATTGAACTGCAGGACAGTGGCAATTAAGAGATTTAGCTAGTGATGTTTCACTCCATTTTGTATATAGTTCTGGAAGTGTATCATGCTGGATATTCCCTAATGCAGGGGTATCACCAAAGTCAGTTACAATAACATCACCAGTAAAAATATTTACATTTAAGCGGGAACGGCCATCTGGATCATTTCTTACAGTTACATTTTTACTTTGATAAAGACGTTTTAGTAATGCTAAATCTTCATCGTTTGGACTGCACGGATAAAATGGCAAGGTTCCAAATAACATCCATGTATTTTCGTCTCGAATATCGAGTAAATGATGGATGGCTTCTCTAGTTTCGTCTAGTGATAATACTTCTAAATTTGCGGCAAAATCACTTGGATACATTGGATGTACTTCATGACGGGCACACTTCATTTCTTCAACAATTTGTCTATGAATATGTTCTAAATGTGGGAGTGTCCGTTTGTTTAACATAGTTTCAGCTGAAACCATAACGCCGTGTTCAGATAGAAGGCGGCTATTTTCAATCATTCGATCGAATAATTTTTTTCGTTGTTCACGAGTTGGTTTCCTTGGCATATTTGCAAATCCACCATCAATAAAATCATCTATCGTTCCCCAGTTATGTGAAATATGTAAAACATCTAAGTATGAAGCAATTAATAAATATCTCTCAGGATCAAGAGTTAAATTGGAGTTGATTTGTGTACGGATTCCGTGATCATGAGCATATTTAAGTAGTGGCAATACGTAGTTTTCAACCGATTTTTTTGATAGCATCGGCTCGCCGCCAGTAATACTCATTGCTCTTAGATGAGGGATCTCCTCTAATCGTTGCAATAGAAGCTCAAGTGGGAGTGCATTAGGATCTTTAGGCTGTAGTGTATAACCAACAGCACAGTGCTCGCACCTCATATTGCATAAAGTTGTCGTTGTGAATTCAACATTAGATAGTAAAAGATTCCCATGTTCTTTTACATCTAGGTAAGCTTCCCACGGATCATTTTTTGGAGTGATCAATGGTAGCTGTGAAACGTTTTGCATAATAAAAGACTCCTCTGATGAAAAAATTAAGATCAAATATTTTTAAGGGTATGAAACCTCTTTAAATAGTAACAATATTTATGATAAGAAACAAAAAATATTTTCTTACCATTGTCATTATTAAAAATGAAACCCAAATTGTCAATCATTCATCCTTTGCACACTATTGTATGTTTGATATCATAATAAAAGACTGTTCATTAGATGTTACTTTCAAATGATTATTTAGTTGCATGATCGTAAAATTGAGATACATTTTTTAGTCTGTACACATGAAATGAGCTCTAATGATGAAAGGAGAGAAAACCTTGGGTAACGCAGTGCATGATAAAGATTCACAAGTGCTTTATTTAAAGCAAAGATTAAACATGTTTTTAGAGGTATTAGATTCCATTGATCCTGAAGACACTGAATTAGAGGATATTGATCGGTTAATTGAAATGATTGATGATCTTGAAATGAAATGTGAGCAGTTTAAGAAATAGTAAGATGGGGGCTGTCCTAAAATCTAAGTGTCCAGACACTTAGCGGGCAACCCCTTTTTCTTTGCCACGTTGAATTTTGAAGTATCTGGAAGGGGTCTTGCCGAAAACATCCCTTTAAATCATAACTTAATAAGAGTATAATAATGAGGGATTTATACATAGAGAGTAGATAAAAATAAAGAAATAAGGGAGATGGAAAACAATGAATTTGGATAAGTTCCAAGAGAGCATGTACCAATTAATCGTTGAAACCTCTACTAATCTACCAAAAGATGTGCGTAGAGCTGTAAAAAGAGCAAAACAAAGTGAAAGCGCTGGCACACGTGCAGCAATGAGCTTAAGTACAATCACAAATAATATCCAAATGGCTGATGAGAACATTTCGCCCATTTGCCAAGACACAGGTCTTCCTACTTTTAAAATTAAAACCCCTGTTGGTGTGAATCAAATAAAAATTAAAGAAGCTATTTATCAAGCAATTGCTCAAGCAACTAAAGATACAAAGCTTCGTCCAAACTCCGTAGACTCTTTAACTGGTAAAAACAGTGGAGATAATCTTGGCGGAGGAACTCCAGTTATTAAATTTGAACAATGGGAAAAAGATTATATTGATGTTCGATTAATATTAAAAGGCGGCGGCTGTGAAAATAAAAATATTCAATATAGTCTTCCATGTGAATTAGAAGGTCTAGGAAGAGCTGGACGTGATCTTGATGGAATCCGTAAGTGTATTCTACACTCAGTTTATCAAGCTCAAGGACAAGGCTGTAGTGCAGGCTTTATAGGAGTAGGTATTGGAGGAGATCGTTCATCTGGATATGATCTTGCGAAAGAACAACTATTCCGTTCCACTGAAGATGTTAATCCAAATGAAGATTTACGTAAGCTTGAAGACTATATTTTAGAAAATGCTAATAAACTTGGAATTGGAACTATGGGCTTCGGTGGTGAAACAACTCTATTAGGTTGTAAAATTGGAGTAATGAACCGAATTCCAGCTAGCTTTTTCGTTTCAGTAGCATATAATTGCTGGGCATTCCGTCGTTTAGGAGTAAAAGTAAATCCTGAAACAGGTGAAATTCAAGAATGGCTTTACCAAGAAGGTGAAAAAATTGAATTTGCTAATGAAGCGGAAAATGAAGTGGCAGCATCTAAAGAAGAAACAAATGTTATCACTTTAAAAGCTCCAATCACAGAAGAGCAAATTCGTGAATTAAAAGTGGGAGACGTTGTTCGTATTGATGGAAGAATGTACACTGGTCGTGATGCAATTCATAAATATTTAACAGATCATGACGCACCAGTTGATTTAAATGGCCAAGTTATTTATCACTGTGGTCCAGTTATGGCGAAAGATGAAGAAGGCAACTGGACAGTTAAAGCAGCGGGACCGACAACATCTATTCGTGAAGAACCGTATCAAGGGGATATCATGAAGAAATTTGGTATTCGTGCGGTTATTGGTAAAGGTGGAATGGGGCCGAAAACACTTGCAGCATTAAAGGAACATGGTGGAGTTTACTTAAATGCGATTGGTGGAGCAGCACAATATTATGCAGATTGCATTAAACGAGTTGATGGTGTTGATTTAACTGAGTTTGGTATCCCTGAAGCATTATGGCATCTTCATGTTGAAGGATTTACAGCAGTTGTTACAATGGATTCTCATGGAAACAGCTTACATGCAGATGTAGACAAATCATCATTAGATAAATTAGCACAGTTTAAAGAACCAGTATTTAAATAAGTATGCTGAAAATGAGCTAAGTCTAACACTAGACTTAGCTCATTTTTTCATAACTATTTTCATCTCCTCATAGAGTTTATAAAGGACAAAAAGGGAGGGAAATGTATTGAATCAACTCTGTGAGCAATTTGGAAGGATTCTTAATGGGAAAAGTAAGGTTAGTCAAGGTGTATGCTCTGTATCCTTTCACAGAAAGATAAAAGCTACTGTTCAGGGGAAGCCAAGTCAATCAGTCGTTCCAGTTGGAATCTCCTTTGAAGCATTAGATCAAAATGGAAATGCATTAAACCTAGCCGAAATTGCTATTCTCCAAGAAGAAATACCTGCCTTTATGCATTCCATTGTGCAGCAAGGGTTAATCGTTAGTGCTTTACATAATCATTGGATTTTCATGGATCCCTTGATTTTATATATTCATATTCAATCAGTTGAACCACCATTATTGTTTGCACAAAAAATGGCAAGAGCTCTTCAAGCATTAAAAAGTTATCCAGTTCCAGAGTAAGCAGATACTTTATTCAAAAGCATCAGGAAATTGAAAGATTTTCTTTCTCCCTTCATAAACAAATGGTAAATCCAGTCAAGTTAATAAAAATTGTGCTGTTTTTCGATTGGTGAGAAATAGAAATTCGCGACATTGAAAATTAGTAATTGTTGGGGATAGTAATAAATAAAAATCAATCAGTGCTTGTCTATGGGCATCTTTTGAAATAAAGGTGCAATGAGGACAGTGCCACCGTCTGTACTTTCTGTTCATCGCATAGGATTTACATTGTGGACATTGGACACCCTTACGCAGATCTTCCTGTGGGATATTATAAATCTGTAGAATATCTGGTCTTAGCGGAGTATCTTGACTGATTAAAGTATCAGACATTTTCTTTATTATTCTAGATGTAAGTTTAAGTTTTTTATATCGACTTTTAATCTCTTCAATTTTAAATGTAATATTTTCCGCATGTATAATTTTATCATTGATATTAGAGTTTTCTGTAGTTCTTAAAATGGTGGATGAGTAGCTGATAACAACTAGACATTCTATGGGGACTGGAGGAAGCTTGTTCTTTTTTAGCCATAGATCAAGGAGTCGTTGGTGTTTTTTTGCTTGAATCAAAGGATTAGGAAATCCTTCTTCCTTATGATTAACTGTTCGAATGAATTGATTAAATTTCGAGTCAAAGGTTAATGTGCCATAAAAATTTTTTACTTCAAAAATAATTACAAAAAACTGTGATATTAATAGAGCATCAATTTGAAAGAAGGTATCGCCAACATTTAAGCGCAAGTCATAAAAGATTCGAAAGTCTTCCTGTGGGACAGAATTAAGGTGGTAGCGAAAATTCTTTTCCCCTTGAAATCCCGCTTCTCTTTTTGCTAAATCCACGGAAATTAAATCAATCTTTGGAGAATCATTTGGTAAAAGATTAATAAGTGCATGATTCATTTTAATTCGTAGCGTTTCGGATAAATCTTTAATAATCAAGTATTTCACTCCTTTCATAGAAATAGTACTTCTCTTTTTAGAAAGAAAAATCCTTTAAGATTTCTGAAGAAAGTATGAAAAAAATTCGGATTGAACTGAATATATGGTCAACTAACAGAAAAAGGAAAATAAACCCCAAACGAATGATCCACAAAAAAAGAAAGATGCGCCTCAAAATGGAATCGATGCTCCACAAACAGAAAAAAGGAGCAAAACCCCGGACGAATGGTCCACAAAAGAGAAAGATGCGTCGCAAAATGAAACGGATGCTCCGCAAACAGTTTCCCATAGACCATAAGAGCAAGAATAAGGACGAAATATTATCATTGAATTGATAAAATTAGGGATACATTATATCTTTGTAAGAGATCATTAAAAATTATTAATAAGGGGAGTCCCTACGATGAAGGTCAATCTTTCGTTTGATGAAATGTGGGAGATCATTATCTCCTGTGATCGGGCATATGATGGATTATTTTACACAGCTGTAAAAACGACAAAGATTTATTGTCGACCTTCCTGCAGATCAAGGAAGCCAAAAAAAGTGAATGTAGAATTCTATCAAGATATAAATGAGGTTGAAAATGCAGGGTATCGGGCATGCAAAAGATGTCAGCCTGAGGTAGAACATTCTCCACAGCTAGGTTTAATCCGAAAGGCTACCGCTTTTTTGATTAATCATTATAAACAAAGAGTGGTATTAGAGGATATTGCCATTCATGTTGGAGTCAGCTCTTTTTATCTTGAAAGATTATTTAAACAGGAAACCGGAAAAACTCCAAGAGCATATTTAGAAAAGATAAGAATCGATAAAGCGGCTAGTCTTTTACAAAATACAGAACTTACAAATCTTGAAATATGTTATGAAACTGGATTTCATAGTCCTTCTAATTTTTATAGGATATTTCGGCATTTAAAACAATGCTCGCCAAATGAATATAGAAGGAGATTGGAAAATGAACTGGGGTAATCAGGATTCCTATATCGAACTCTATCCTCCATCAGAATTTAATTTTAATGAGTGCTTAGTTTTTTTAGGAAGATCAAATCTAGAAATAATGCATCGAATAAAAGAAAGTACTATTTATAAACTTTTAGCATTTGATCAAACATTCGTCATCATTAAAATTGGCTGTTATGAAAATATTGTGCGTGTTGAGTTTCCTTTAGGTAAACCGTCCGAAATAATCTGTGAAAAAGTCGCAGAATATGTGTGGGAGTGGTTTGACTTAGATAAGGATTTAACTCATTTTTATAAATTAGCTCACAATGAAAAAGTGTTAGGACCACTAGTCCAAAAATATTATGGATTAAGAATTATTGGGATATCAGATATGTTTGAAGCGTTGACTTGGGCCATTATGGGTCAACAAATTAATCTTACATTTGCTTATACATTAAAAAGAAGGTTTGTTGAACATTACGGTGAAAAGCTGGAATGGGATGGTAAAGTGTATTGGCTGTATCCAACTCCCCAAAAGATTGCACAGCTTCAAGTAGAAGATTTAAAAAATTTACAGTTTACCACTCGAAAGGCAGAGTATATTATTGATTTAGCTAAAGAAATGACAAATGGAAGTATATCAAAAGAAAGTATCCTTCAGATCAAAGAGTATGAACAACAATATCAATCATTAATGTCCATTCGAGGAGTTGGGGCATGGACGGCTGACTATGTTATGATGAAATGCTTTCAACGTTCTATTGCCTTTCCAATAGCAGATGTAGGCTTACATAATGCGTTAAAGATTCAGTTAGGATTATTGGAGAAACCTACCATTATGGAAATAAAAGAATTAGCAGTAAATTGGGAAGGATGGCAAGCCTACGCAACATTCTATCTTTGGAGGTCTTTATATGAAGAAGCAATATAAATTAGACTATGATTCACCTATTGGAGTAATCGAAATTGTTGGAACAGAGGAAGCGATATATTCTATATTGTTTAGTGAACGTGAAGAATTAAAATACACCGAACAAAAAAATATACCAGAGGTATTAAAGCAGTGCTATATCCAGTTAAATCAATATTTTAAAGGGAACCGCTGTGAATTTTCAATTCCATTTAAAATAGAAGGAACTGAATTTCAAAAAAACGTTTGGATGGCATTAACGAAAATTAAATATGCAGAAACTTGTTCATACAAGGATATAGCTATTTCCATTAACAACGAAAAGGCTATTCGGGCTGTTGGGAGTGCGAATGGGAAGAATAAGCTAAGTATTATCATCCCCTGCCATAGAGTGATTGGTGCAAATGGGACATTAACTGGCTATGCAGGAGGATTACATCGAAAAGAATGGCTTCTCCAGCATGAAAAACAATATTCTATGGAATAAAGACAATTTTAAATTTTCCGTGATAAAATATAAGCAGCTAGTAATCTATATATTTTTATAAGGAGAGCGTTCGAGGTGTCCCAAGTTCTTTTTCATCATCCACCAACATTAGAGAATGAAAGAATTCAATTAATCCCAATGGAAATTCAACATGCTTCAGAACTTTTTAACATAAATCAGTCAAATATTTGGGATTATATGTTAACAAAGGTTCAAACAGAAGAAGATATGCAAAATTGGGTTGCAGCTGCAATAGAGCAAAGGGAAGAACAGAAAGCACTACCATTTACAGTGATTCTTAAAGAAACCAATCAAGTGATTGGAACGACAAAAATGAGTTTAATCAATTTTCAGCAAAAAGCTTGTGAAATTGGTTCAACCTGGTATGCACAGGAATTTCAAAGAACTTTTGTTAATACCGATTGTAAGCTTCTTTTACTAACCTTTTGCTTTGAAGATCTTCAATTGATTAGGGTTCAACTAAAGACGGACGAGCGCAATAACCTTTCCCAAAAGGCGATTGAAAGATTGGGTGCAGTGAAAGAAGGAGTTCTTAGAAATGAACGAATTCTTTCGGATGGGTACATTCGGAACGCTGTGATTTATTCGATTACGAATAATGAATGGCCAGCAGTAAAGAAAGGGCTAATTGAAAAGCGGAAATCATATGATGGGTAAAAGTTGCTTTAGCAGCTTTTTTTCTTTTATGAATGCATTCAATTAATATCTAAAGTTGTACTAGACTAATTGAGTAAAGAAATGAGGGAGAAAAATGAAGCTATACCTTGAGCCAGTTACTAGAGACAATTGGGAAGCTGCCTTAGCATTAAAAGTAAAAGAAGAACAATCTGATTATGTTCCTTCAGTTGCCGTTTCATTAGCCAAAGTTTTCATTAAACCTGATGGTGAAAATGTTGAATATCTTCCTTTTGCTATTTTTGATCAAGACCAAATGGTAGGATTCATTATGCACGCCTATGATGATAATACCTCTAATATGTATTGGATTAATGGATTTTTGATTGATGAATCCCATCAGAAAAAAGGATACGGGAAGCAGGCAATGCTGGAAATGATTCATTGGATTACTATGAAATTTCCGCAATGTAAAGAGATACGTTTGACTGTACATAAAGCTAATCGTGTGGCTAGAAAATTATATGAAGCCTTAGAATTTGTTGCTACTGGTGAAATATACGGGGAAGAAAATGTAATGAGACGAGTTGTTTAGAAATAGTTAATCACTGTGCATAATTAAAAAATGCATAAAATTCAAATAATTTATCCACAAAATTAACAGGTTCATCCACAATTTTCAGACATATCCACATCAATATTGGAAATTATTAGATCGAATAGTTCTATCTCCTTCGAAAAAACTAACATAAAAAAGAAGGTGATAGAATGAAAAAATGGTCTATGATTGTTACTGTCTTTCTTTTAACCTTTATAGGATCGATTACGGCAGGTGCAGTCTCTAATTTTCCTGTTCACTGGGGATTTAATAAGGGAAAAAATGAACAGCAGGCAGATGCAGGAAAAAAATATGATGAGCTCTTACAAAAATATGATGCTTTTTACAAAGGGAACCCGAATGATAAAGTTTTATATATTACATTTGATAATGGCTATGAGAATGGTTTTACACCAAAGGTTTTAAATACTTTAAAAAAGGAAAAGGTTCCTGCCATTTTTTTTGTAACCGGTCATTATTTAGAATCTCAGCCCGAGCTAGTTAAAAGAATGGTTAATGAAGGACATATTGTAGGCAACCATTCTTGGAGTCATCCAGATTTGACACAGGTTTCCGACGAAAAATTAAGGGAAGAATTAAAAAAGGTAAAGGATGAGACAGCAAGAATTACTAAGCAAAGACAAATGCGCTATCTACGTCCACCAAGAGGAATTTTGAGTGAGCGTACGATGCAGCTTGCGAATGAAGAAGGGTATACGCATGTTCTGTGGTCACTCGCATTTAAGGATTGGATGGTTGATCAACAAAAGGGCTGGAAATATTCGTATGATAATATTATGGCGCAAGTTCATCCAGGTGCTGTTATCCTTCTTCATACTGTTTCAAAAGATAATGCCGATGCCTTAGAAAAGGTCATTAAAGATTTAAAAGCCAAAGGATATACGTTTAAAAGCTTAGATGATTTTATGATCAAGGAGAAGGGAAAGAAGCCTTTGAACACTCCATCAGAATAAGTCATACATAAAAGGTTCAATTCAATCGGGTTGGACCTTTTGGCATTTCTCCATATATAGGACATGATATGATATAATACAGAAAAAAACGAAGCGAGTGGGGATTATGTGGCAGGAAACGGTGAAAATAGAAGGCCCATATGATTTTGATTTGGCTTTACAAAGACAATCCATTGATACATTAAATGATGTGGATATTGATAAAAGAATGATTAAAGTTCCTATTTATGAGCCTGAAGCGGAAGTGGCAACGATCCAAGCAATTGGGACAACGGATGATCCAATTTTTATTATTAAAGGAAATAAAGAACAAACAAAAGAGTATGTGATTAGACGTATATATGAAATTTTTCAATGGAATGTAACCTTACATCGAATTAATGATCATTTTATGCAGACATCATTAAAGAAAATTTTTGAGCAACACCATGGAACACCTATCATCTTAGATTTCTCCCCATATAATTGTTTAGTAAAATGCATTATTCACCAGCAATTAAATATGAAATTTGCCATTCAGTTAACACAAAGCTTTGTTCATACATACGGTTTTGAGATGGATGGTGTTTGGTTTTACCCGCTACCTGAAAAAGTTGCTGAAATACCTATAGATGAACTACGAAAGTTAAAATTTAGTCAAAGAAAAGCTGAATACTTAATTGGTTTATCGAAAATGATTGCAGCAGGTGAACTAAACCTCCGAGAGCTTTTGAATCAAACAGATGATGAAATTACAAAAACATTAGTGAAAATTCGTGGAATCGGTCCATGGACTGCCCAAAACTTTTTAATGTTTGGTTTAGGACGACCTAATCTCTTTCCTGCAGCAGATATTGGTATTCAAAATGCCATTAAAAAATTATTTAATCTTGAGAAGAAGCCTACCTATGAAGAAATGGAGAATTTCAGTAAAGGCTGGCATCCTTATTTAAGCTATGCTTCCCTTTACTTATGGAGAAGCATTGAGACAGCGGAGTGATTACTTTTGAAAAAAGAAAAAACGTTATTAATAAAAGAAAAACAACAATTCCCACTGACTATAAAAAGATTAGGAATTAACGGTGAAGGAGTCGGCTATTTTAAAAAACAGGTTGTCTTTGTTCCCGGTGCATTACCAGGTGAAGAAGTCGTTGTAGAAGTAACAAAAGCACATCCAAAATATGCCGAAGCAATTGTCAAGAAGGTAAGGAAACGCTCCGAATTTCGTGTAAAAGCACCATGTATCGTCTATGAGCAATGTGGGGGATGTCAGCTCCAGCATTTAGAATATGGGCAGCAGCTAAAGGAAAAACGAGACATTCTTATCCAAGCACTTGAACGACACACTCGTTTTAATCTGGAGGAAATGGATATTCGTCCAACAATCGGTATGGATAATCCTTGGCATTACAGAAATAAAAGCCAGTTTCAGTTAGGATTAGACCACGGTAAAGTAATTGCAGGAATGTATAGTATTGATTCCCATCGCTTAATCAATATTCCTGAATGCATTGTCCAGCAACCAGTTACAAATAAAGTAACTAATGTGGTTAAACAAATTCTTGCTGACTTTCGGGTTCCTATTTATCATGAAAAAACTCGCAAAGGAATTGTCAGAACGATCGTTACACGTGTAGGAATAAAAACGGGTCAAGTACAAGTAATGCTAGTCACAACGAAGAAAGAATTGCCAAGAAAAGAGGCAATCATTTCCGAAATCAAAAATCGCTTACCTGAAGTTGTATCTGTTATGCAAAACATCAATCCAAAACGGACATCCATTGTATTAGGAGACGAAACCATTCATCTTTCTGGAGAAAAAATCGTTGAGGAAAGATTGGAAGAATTCACTTATGATCTTTCAGCACGAGCGTTTTTTCAGTTAAATCCTGAACAAACTGTTCAGCTTTATAATGAAGTGAAAAAAGCAGCAGACCTAACCGGAAAAGAAAAAATCGCTGATGCCTATTGCGGGGTCGGAACGATAGGACTATGGCTTGCAGACGGTGCCATAGAAATTCGCGGCATGGATGTCATCCCTGAAGGTATTGAGGATGCAAAGAAAAATGCAAAAAAACACGGCTTACAAAATGCAAAATATTTCACTGGAAAAGCCGAAGAGCTCATGCCTAAATGGGTGAAAGAAGGCTGGCGCCCTGATGTTGTCGTTGTCGATCCACCAAGAACAGGCTGCGACTCCAAGTTTTTGGAAACCATTTTAAAGGTGAAGCCTAAGAAGTTTATTTATGTTTCTTGTAATCCATCAACATTGGCAAAGGATTTGCAGGTGTTAAGTTCAAAATATAAGGCGGAGTATTTACAGCCAGTGGATATGTTTCCGCAGACAGCACATGTTGAAGTGGTAGCAAGCTTAATTTTAAAATGTTACTAAAACATAAAATCGTTCCAATCAAAATAAACTGTTTCGAAGCTTATTTTGATTGGGAAAAAGTAGTAGGCAGGCCATTCTCTTTATAGCAAACCTGCTTCTTTTTTGTGGAATAAGCACTTTCCCATTCTCTGCTCTTCCCCCCTTTTTGAAGAAGAAACCGTGATATGTGTCGGGAAAGGAAGAAATAGTAAAATTGCAGGGAAAAACTTTGATTAATTTTCAATGCATTTTTTAATGGATCACAGTTTTATTTTCCTCATAGTTAATACTGATCAATGAATAGATTAAACATTTGGTTAAATAATAATTTTTACTTAATTATGTCAAAATAAACGGAGGCGGTTTAGAGTTCACGAGAAAATGATCATTAATTAGGAAGCTCTAAAAAAGAAGTACCACAGGCAAAATACAATTTAACTTGAATGGAAGAATGCGGGTTTAATGGGGCTATCCTAGTATGAGTTAATTTTGCTATACAATAATAGGTGTTTTTCTGACAGGCACAAATTTTAAAAATAGGAGGTTTAATGATGGATAATAACGATATATTAATTCGATTGAGATATGCGTTGGAAATAAAAAATAAAGAGATGGCAGAGATATTTAAACTTGGTGGCGTGGTGGTATCAGTACCAGAGGTGGTAAAGATACTTACAAAGACATACGATGAAGATGAATACGAGAATGAAGATCAAATTAAATGTACACACAGTATGTTAGATTCATTTTTAAATGGCCTTATTATTTATAAAAGGGGGAAACAAGAGTCAAAACCTGGACAGCCCAATCCACCAGAGATTCCCTTAAAGACAAGTGGAAACGTCAATAATCTTCTTTTAAAGAAAGTCAAAATAGCATTGGCTTTAACGACGGAGGATATACTGGATATTTTTAAAAATGTAGGATTACGGGTGTCAAAAGGAGAACTAGGTGCTTTATTAAGGAAAGAAGGACATAAGAATTATAAGGAGTGTGGAGATAATTTCGCCAGAAACTTCTT
The DNA here is from genome assembly GCA_018333075.1 of Heyndrickxia sporothermodurans. Lineage (GTDB taxonomy): Bacteria > Bacillota > Bacilli > Bacillales > Bacillaceae_C > Heyndrickxia > Heyndrickxia sporothermodurans_A. Next base: position 296,997 of record BORH01000003.1, read on the forward strand.
AAAAGGACTAGCGATTAAATACAGGGGATAATGCCACAGTAGTGTAATAAAAATTCCCTATTAAAAAGTCATCTAGAGTCTCGTTGGTAATTCATTCCTTAATAGAAATGATTATCTTGTATTCAGTGATTTATTATTTTCTTTCAAGGTTTATTGACAATGACTATTTAAGTGAAAATATAGTCGCTATATCAACAGAAAAATCCGATTTTATTAACTATATCCTATACAGTAGTTCTGTTTCTTTATTTAATTTTTCATTTACTAGTTTTCCTTCAGTTTATTGGTTATCGGCACATGTATCTATCACAAATATGTCTATGCTTAATTTTAACAATACTTTTATTTGCAGGATATTTAGGAATACATTAGAAAGGGATAATAAATTTTACATAGAAACTCACAGGATATTGAACAAGAAATCTCATGAGAAATAAGAATTATTCAAAGGATATTGATGGATAAGCATTTCTTTTCACTACTAAAGATGATTATTGATTAAATGTCTTTTGGTAGTGAAATTCGAGACAAAAATATGGATATTCGAGCAAGTTTAAGGCAAACACAGCTACATCTTTAAACAATCTGCGATTACCATCCAAGCTATGCGGAGTGTGTGGCACAACTTATAACAAAGTTGTAACCCAAAAATAAACCCTTGCTAAATCGATCCTGATTTCGTAAATAATCTTTTGCGAATTTAGGGTCTTTTTCTTGTTATCCCTGGTTTAATGCTTTTCTCTTCCCTTTCTTTTTCACAATTCTTTATTAAAAATGCAAAAAAAGATGGAAAAATAAGGGGAAACAGTTGAAGAATCGGCCATTTTTGAAACGAAAATTAACCAAAATGGGGGTTCTGTAGTAGAGACTTTATATAACTCGAAAGGAAGAATGTGGATTTGATGTGGATAATTTTAATAGATATTTATTTTGGATATACAAAAGATGTAAACCAAAAAATACACATTAACTTATTAAAATAACCCTTCCTAGACCGAACTTAAATTTGTCATATAATTCACCTCTAATATTATTGAAAGAAATGGTATAGTAGAAAAAATATATTAAAATTGTCTCAGATCACCAAACCTTTTCTATGCTATATGATGTATATTGAATTTGAGGAAATGTTTATATTTATGTTTTAAAAACGTAACATCATTATTGTCTTTTTATTTTACTAGATAAATATTAAGAAAGATTTGTTTGTTTAAAATACCAATGTCCCAATATAGTGGGCAACAGTGCGGATTATTTAAAGTTTTTAAAAAAATTAATGGTCAATTTCTAACATATCTAATGTTACAAATAATTCCAGAAGAAGGAATGTGTGGTGACTGTCTGCGAGGTATCTTAGGTTTTTTCCTATTATTAATTTAATCTATTGGATTCTATATAATAGGCAGCTTATAGATAATGTCAGGTTAAGCATCGTTTGTTCCTCTGTAATAAAAAGTAGAATAAAAATAAATGATGGAAAATGTTGCGTTTGAGGAGTGGGAAGAACAATGAATCGTATTGGAGTAGTAGGTCCGATCCAATCTATTGAGCGGATTCTGGAAGTTGCAAATGAATTTGAGCATGAGTTAACATTTATCACTTTTCCATATGATGATGTAGGAGAAGTAAAAGAAATCGTTACAAATCATCAGGCTGAGGTAGACGGCTGGTTTTTTTCCGGTCCGATTCCTTATACATTGGCGAAAAATATTTTGGATAAAAATGCTGACATTGGTTATTGTCCGCTTATAGGGGCGAGCCTCTATAAAAGTATTATCCAACTTTTTTTTGAACAAAAAAAATTTGCCAATAAGATTTCTATCGATATGATTCAACCTGAAGAACGAGATTTATTGGAGTCCTTGCAAGAGTTAGATATTCCGTCTGAAAATATGTTCGTGAAGACATTTGATGAAGACTATGATTCTAATGCAATAACACAATTTCATCTTCAATTATGGAAAGAAGGAAAAATAAATGGGGTAATAACGGGTTTAAATTCTGTATATCAAGCCTTGAAAAAAGAGAAGATTCCCGTTTATCGCATTCGTGTCACAAAGATGGAGATTAGACAAGCAATGAAGATTGTTGTTGGTAAAGTGAAAAGTTCTTATTTCAAGGAAAGTCAAATAGGAGTTGAAATAATAGAGATCAGTCATTTTGATCAAATGGTGGATAAAACTGAAGCCAGATACCATCTTCAACAAATGGAGCTAAGAATAAAACAAAACTTACTTCATCTTTGCGAGAAGTTAGATGGGTCACTTTTAGAAAATGGAAATGGGCGCTATCAAATTTTTAGCTCGCGAGGTGCAATTGAAAGGGAAATCGATATGCTCTACAATACTGTTCAACAGTTGATTTTGGAGACTGATCTTCCCGTTCGAGTAGGAATTGGATTTGGAGAAACCGCCTTTTCGGCTGAAATCAATGCTCGCAAAGCAATTCAGCATTCAAAGGAAAAAGAAAAGGATCATATTATTGCTGTTCACGAAGATGGTGTAATCGTTGAATCGATAGGAAAAAAGGAGGAATTAACCTATTCGTACCGTTCCGACGATAAAGTACTAATTGATAAATTAAAAAATGCTAACATTAGTATTAAAACCTATAAGAAAATAGAAGCATTGACTAGCAGTATGGGTTGGGAAGGATTCACAACGGTAGAGTTAGCTGCTCGATTAAATATGACCGTCCGTAATGTTCAGCGGATTATGAACGGCTTGAATGAAAATGGTTTGGCTGAATATATTGGCGAAGAAATTCTTGGTTCTCGCGGACGGCCTCGAAAAGTATATAAGTTAAAATAACGACACCAAAAAATGGATGTCGTTTTTTTTTACTAGAAAATTTTTAAAATTCTATTGAAACAAAAGATTTATACGAATATAATCAAATTAACGAAAAATTCGTTTGTTGTTCGTTAAATAAAAAATGAGAAACACCAACTAATTTTTCTTTATTTAGTTTCTCAATAACACATTTAAAACAGTTAAATAAAAAAACTTAATTTGGAAAGCGCCTTCATTGATTGAACGATTGTCCTAGGGATCCAATCTAGTGAGGATGGAAAAAGGCTGTTTTACAATTGTGTTTGGAATTAGTTCCGTTTTAAAAAAACAAATTAAGCGATAAAAAAGCAATAGGAGGAGTTATATGGCAGAACTTGCAAAGAATTTAAAGAAAAAAAATGAAGGGCAGAGAGGTTTTTTTAAGTGGGTGGAACGAGTAGGGAATAAAATTCCACATCCATTCTTATTGTTTATTTATTTGATTGTTATTTTGTGCATAGCAACCGCTGTGCTATCGATATTCCATGTTTCAGTTACAGATCCAACAAATAATGAACAAGTTTTCGTTAAAAATCTATTAAGTTCTGAAGGAATTCAATGGATTTTGCCTAATGTTATCAAAAATTTCTCAACATTCTTACCCCTAGGGTATATTTTAGCCCTTGTACTTGCATTAGGTTTAGCGGAAAAAGTAGGTTTACTTGAAACCGTTATTCGCAAAATGTCGTTTAAAGTATCGGCTAAATATGCAAGTTATCTCGTCGTATTTGTTGCGTTTTTTAGTCATGTTTCGTCCGATGCTGCATTCGTTATTATGCCTCCACTCGGAGCACTCATTTTCCGTGCTGTCGGTCGTAATCCTATTGCTGGTTTGCTTGCTGCAATTGCAGGGGTAGGGTCAGGGTTTACAGCAAACCTACTCATTGTAACAACTGACGTATTGTTGTCGGGAATAAGTTCAGAAGTTTCCACATCCATCAATTCAAGCATTAGTGTCAGCGTGGTAGATAATTGGTTTTTCATGGGGTTCTCTGTTATTCTCCTTACAGTGATAATTGCTCTAGTAACGGATAAATTTGTTGAACCAAGATTGGGGAAATATAAACAAGAAGATAATGTGAAATTAGAAAAATTAACAGATCAACAAAATAAAGCACTACGGTTAACAGGAATCGTAGCGGTGCTATTTATCGCAGTTGTAGCACTTTTAGTAGTTCCTGAAGGTGCACTTCTTAGGGATCCGAAAACCGGAAGTGTTATTCCGTCTCCGTTTATGTCTGGTATTGTTCCAATTATCATGTTCTTCTTTTTTACGGTAGCCTTAACGTATGGGATAAAGGTGGGAGCCATTAAAAATCAAAATGATATTCCTAAGTTATTAACGGATCCAATGAAAAATATGGCTGGATTCATAGTCATGATTTTTCCTCTATCACAATTTGTGGCATTTTTTAACTGGAGTAATACCGGTAAATTTATTGCAATATCAATCACGGATTTATTGGAAAAAATAAATATGACAGGTGCACCAGTTTTTATCGGTTTAATGTTTTTATCAGCGCTTTTAAGTATGTTTATTGCCAGTGGGTCAGCTATTTGGTCCGTACTTGCGCCAGTGTTTATTCCAATGTTTATGATGCTAGGGTACCATCCAGCTTTTGCTCAAATCGTATTTAGGATTGCAGACTCATCTGTTCTTCCGGTAGCGATTGTCTCCCCATTTGTGCCGTTATTTCTTGGCTATTTACAGGAGTACAAAAAAGATGCAAAGCTCGGAACCTATTATTCATTAATACTACCGTATCCTATTGTTATCTTTGTTTTCTGGACTCTATTATTAGTAGTTTGGTATTTACTTGGACTTCCAATCGGTCCGGGAGTTTTCCCTAGATTACATTAATTATATCAAATGAAAAAAGAAGAAAAATTGCACTTTTCTTCGGAAGTATTTCCCTGGTATTCTATATCGTGATTTTTTAGAATCTTTCTCGAATTACGAAAAAATCAATAATAAATAAAGGAATGAGTATGGTATGTTGGATATAGTTTCTTTAAGACGAGATTTACATCAGCATCCTGAGGTTGGGTTTACGGAATTTCGAACCGCCTCTAAGGTGGTGGAGCTGTTAACATTATTTGGGTATGACGTCATTTACGGAAAAGATGCGTTGGACGGTGATTCCCGTAGAGGTCTACCGTCTGAAAATGAACTGGATATGGCTTTTAAGAGAGCATTGCAAAATGGTGCAAATGTGGACATTATTGAAAAAATGAAAGGCGGATATACTGCGGTTGTCGGAATTTTAAAAGGCAAGGAAGATGGTCCTACTGTGGCCTTTCGATTTGACATGGATGCTTTGCCTGTCACAGAAAGCACGGATGGGGATCACTTTCCACAAGCAGAAGGATTTCGTTCGAAATATGAAGGCAACATGCATGCATGTGGTCATGATGGACACACGGTAATAGGATTAGGTCTTGCTGCAAAACTATCAGATCGAAACTTTTCAGGGACGGTTAAATTGATTTTTCAACCTGCAGAAGAGGGTGTTCGAGGAGCATATGCTGTTGTCCAAAAAGGAATCTTGGATGATGTTGACTATTTTTTCAGCCAACATTTAGGAACAAATGTCCCTTTAGGAGAATTCTATGGTGGATCATCCGGATTCTTAGCGACAACAAAAATGTCTGCAACGTTTATCGGTGTTGCTTCTCATGCAGGGGCTTCTCCAGAAAAGGGGCGAAATGCCTTAGTAGGTGCAGCTACAGCCTTGCTCAACATTCACGCGATTCCTCGTTTTAGCTCGGGTGAAACACGAGTTAATGTCGGTGTACTTGAAGGGGGAACCGCTCTTAATATTATCCCCGAAACCGCAAAAATGCTAATTGAAACTCGCTCCATTTCGGAGGAAGTAAATAAAGAGTTGGAACAACGTGTAAGAAACATTGTTAAACATAGTGCAGAAATGCATGGGCTCGAGCATAAGATTGAAGTCATTGGACAAGCGATACCAATTAATTGCGACATAGAGCTTGTTCGCTTGGCTGTAGAAGAGGCTAAACAAGTTGAAGGGTTTTCCTCGCTTAAAGAAGTGAACAAATCTGGTTCACTTGGAAGTGAAGATGCGAGTTTTATGATCAGACGTGTTCAAGAAAACGGTGGGAAAGGAACCTATATGATAATCGGAACGGATATTCCTGCACCACACCATCATCCAAAGTTTGATATTCAAGAAGAGGTTCTCCCTCGGAGTGTAGCCCTATTAAATCGTATTGCACGACGTGTATTAACTTGATGATGTAAAGCCTCCATTTTGCTAGAAAGCGTATGGGGGCTTTGCCTTTGCGACAGTTAGAGAGCCTACTAAAGAGAAAAATTGAAAAGGTGATAGAAATGAAAAACGTAATAAGCAAAAGTATTAAAGAATGGCTGACAGAAGCATTGATTAATGAAATTGTAGGGTTTCGAAGGGATCTTCATCAGTATCCGGAGCTAAGCGGTGAAGAATATGAAACATCTAAAAAGATTCAAGCGAAATTAGAGGAATACGGTATACCTTTCAAAACAGGCTTCGCGAAAACAGGAGTCCTTGGTGTCATTAATGGAGGAAAACCCGGAGGAACTGTTGCCTTACGTGCTGATATTGATGCATTACCAATTCAAGAACGGAATGAGCATGAATTCGTTTCGAAGATTGAAGGAAAAATGCATGCATGCGGCCATGATTCTCACACCGCGATGCTTTTAGGTGCGGGCTATATTTTACAACAGTTAAAAGATGAATTACCTGGTAAGGTGTTGCTTGTTTTTCAACCAGCTGAAGAGTTAGCGCCAATCGGGGGAGCCGAGCAAATGATAAAAGACGGTGTATTTGCGGAAGATGTACCCGATGCTATTTTTGCACAGCATGTATGGCCGGATTTACCTGTCGGGAAGATTGGTGTGCGGCAAAACGAAATGATGGGCGCATCGGATCGATTTAAAATCGTCATTAAAGGGTCGGGTGGGCATGCGAGTATGCCTCATCAAACGACAGATGCTATTATCGTCGCTAATCAGGTAATTACAAGCCTTCAAACGATTGTCAGCCGGAATGTCGACCCGCTAGATCCAGCAGTTATAACGATTGGACGAATAGAAGGAGGATATCGTTATAATGTCGTAGCTGATGAAGTGACGCTAGAAGGAACGGTCCGCACATTAAAAAAACAAACGAAAAAGAAGGTGAAAGAACGCTTTTTTTCAATTGTGAAAGGTGTAGCTGAATCCTTCAATGCTCACGCGGAAATCGACTATTTAGATGGTTATCCAGCTACAATGAATACACCGGAATGGGCAGTTTTAGTGAAAGAAACCGTAATCAATTCATTCGGTCAAAATGCCGCACCGGAAGTAGCGCCTTCCTTAGGCGGTGAAGATTTTTCGCGTTTTTTATTAAACTATCCGGGAGTTTATTACTGGTTAGGTACGGCGATTGACACAGGAGATCCGCAAAAGCCGCTTCATGATCCTCAATTTAAACTTAATGAAAAGGCCTTTCCAATTGGCATTGAGATGATGGTGAATGTTGCAATAAACGCATTAGTAAAGCTCGAAAACGAGCTAACGTAAATTTCTAACTGTCTCTTTAGTGTGTGGAACATCTTGAATTAATACCAAAAGAAAAAATAATAGAGGCACAAAAAAATTTAAACAACGAAACTGAATTGATTTTGTTCTGCTAATATTATTTGAGACAGATATTGTTGCCAATCTGGATTAGGTATTATTGGAGTGAGAAATAGAATGGCATTTTTTAAAAAGAAGAATAGATATCCAGGTGATCAATATTCTCAAGAGTATATAGATGAAATAATGGCCACCCTTATAAAAGAGAATGATATAACGAAGATACCGCTTGCATTTGCTTTTTTATTAACTAGCTCAAAAGATCTGAAGGAAAGAGCTGTTGAGGTTCTCCAAGCTAGTGTCAAAAAGTTATCCAATATTCAATTGATCAAACTTGATAAGCTTTTTAGGGAAAGATCCTCAATGGAATGGAGTTATGATTGGAGAAATGAGTCCCCAGAAAATTTATTGTTACCTTCCTTTAAAGAAGAGACAAAATTAACGATTTTGGGATTATGTACTTTTCATCCAAATGGATATTTCCGTGAGAAAGCTTTAAACTTATTAGCTGGTTATTCTTCGGGACAAGAATTACCCTTCTTACTTCTTAGATGCAATGACTGGGTCCGTGAAGTTAGAGAAAGGGCAAGAACATATGTTGAGAATCGAATTGTTTTCAAATATGTTGATCAATTTGTCAATAATTTACCTCTTGTATTTAAACAGAACAGCAGTGAGAGGGAAGACTTTAGATTCCTTTTTGATAAGATTGTTAATTTACTATCGCAAAAGGAGTCTTTAGCTTCCTTGTACCAAGGTACAAAATCTAAAATAACTCAGATTCGAAAGTTTTGTTATAAGATGATCATTTACTCAAAAGCGTTTACCAAAAAGATGCTTGTAAACTTTCTAATATTAGAAAAACAGCCACATTCCAGATTGTTGTTATTTAATGAAATCATATCTGATATTAGTAAAGAAGAGTTCAATGAATATTATACTATTTTAAAAAGAGACAAATTCTCATTGATAAGGGTAAGAGTTTTACAGCAACTATCCAACATTAATCCTTCTCACAGCAAAAGTGAGCTTGAAAAGGCCATTTTCGATAAGAGTGGTGTGATAAGGTCCACTGCACGGTTCTTACTTACAAAACAAAATATCACGGATTTTTCACTTTATTATATAAATGAGATTTCCTCAAAATCTAAGAAGGATCTTCGTGGAGCCTTATTGGGATTAGGGGAAGTAGGAAATGAGAATCACGTGAAAATAATTATTCCTTTTTTAAATCATCAGAATGTTGGTATTGTGAAAGCAGCCATTCACGCAATTGAATTGTTAGATGCTGATAATTATAAAAATGTCTTTCTAGAATTGCTAGATCATGAGCACAAAGGTATATCAAAGGATGCTAAAAGATCTTTATTAAACACTTATGAGAAAGATACTATATACCGCTTATATATGTATTCAAAAAATTTACATACGAGATATAATGCAGCCATCTTATTATGTTCGCTTCCAAAATGGGATGCAATCAATTATATTATTGAATTTTTGGCAAATAGAAACGAGGATGATATCCATTTACTAGGGAAATCACAATTTTCTAGATGGATAGTAAATATAAATAGAAGTTTTGAAGCTCCAACTAAATCTCAAATTGATTCAATTAAGCAGGCTTTAAATAGATTTGGCAGTCAGTTGGAGGAAAGTGAAACAAAATATCTTGAATTTTATATAAAGGGCTTTTGAGGTTATTATTGGTTATATGGAAAAATGTAAATAGATTGATTCATGAATAGTATGATGGAGTAAAATATAGGGAATTGTATCATTTTAGAAGATTTAATAAATGATATTGAAAAAGGCAACCAAAACAACTTGGCTGCCATTTTCAATATTTTATTTCGGTAATTTGTAACTCCAAAAAGTAGTTAGAAGCTATTAATAGCCAACCTCAACGGATGCGACAACGATGTACATCTTATCATTTTTATCGCCTTTTTCTTCTAGAACAATTCCGCTTGTCGTTAGCATTCCTCCATCCATCACTTCCACTGTCACTTTTCCAAAGGGGATAGTCTCTTTTACAGCATCAATATTCAGTTTTTCCTTATCACAAGGAACAGCCAGTTTTACATTTACGATCATATTTTCCAAGCTGTTACCGGGAAGTACAGAGCGGATGCCAGGCATCGAATTAAAGTGTATGGCATTCTTGATAGCGCGAACAGATGCTTTCGTAATATTTTGTCCATGAACATCAATACCCATTCCTGTTTCAATAAACATTAGTTTTTCCATCATTTATACACCTCACTATTATTATAGATTCAATTTTACCAAAAAAAGACTGACTATAAAAAGTCAGTATAAGCTACTTTCTTGAACGTTTCGAAATTAATGGTGAAAGGCAATGTCATACTTTGTGTCATGTGGTATTTGCCTATTCAAGGAATCTAGAAATGAGACGGCTTCAATAAGGTTCATTAAGAATAAATGAGCTAAATCCATAGAAAAACCATTGCGAACCACAACACGCATAATTGTTATATTTTCCATATCTGGGGGTAAAGGATATGCAGGCACTTGCCAGCCAAATGTACGCATTTGTCGGGATAAGTCGTAAAGATTCCACTTAGAAGTGTATCCTTCTTTTAGCCGCCATGAAAATACAGGAAGATCGGAGCCGTCCGTAAATAGTTCAAAAGGTCCCATATCATAAATGACCTTGCTAATAAAATGTGCTACTTCTTGTGAAGCCTTATGTACCTCATAATACCCTTCTTTTCCTAAACGGAGAAAGTTGTAATATTGCAGGAGTACTTGTGAGCTTGGACGAGAGAAACTCAGTGCAAATGTTGGCATGTTTCCTCCTAAATAGGATACCCGAAAGATGAGATCCTCGGGGAGATCTTCAGCCTCACGCCAAATGATCCATGCAAGCCCTGGGTATACTAAGCCATATTTATGCCCGGAAACATTGATGGATTTCACCCTAGCTAATTGAAAATCCCAGACTACGTCTGGATGAAGGAATGGAGCTATAAATCCTCCTGAAGCAGCGTCTACATGAATAGGAATATCGAGACCTGTTCTGGACTGAAGCTCGTCCAAAGCTTTCGCTATTTCCGCGACCGGTTCGTAAAGACCTGTATAAGTCACCCCTAGTGTCGGTATGACTCCGATTGTGTTTTCATCTACGGAAGCAAGTACCCCCTCAGGATCCAAATAAAGACAATCTGGAGAAATATTCACATAACGCGGTTCAATGTCCCAATAATTCGCGAATTTTTTCCAAACAACTTGTACGGCAGAACTAAATACGATGTTTGGCCGGTCTATTGGCTTCCCCGCTTTTTTGCGTGCGTTTTGCCAGCGCCGCTTTAATGCAAGCCCCCCAAGCATGGACGCTTCTGATGATCCTGTTGTCGAAACACCCATCGTACTATTTGGGTGGGGTGAATGCCAGAGATTAGCTAACATTCGTATACATCGCTCCTCTATTGCCGCTGTCTGTGGGTACGCATCCTTATCAATCAGATTCTTGTTGACCGATTCGGCATATAAGCAATCTGCAGTTTGCTCCATCCAGGTGGTAACGAATGTTGCAAGATTGAGATGGACATTGCCATCTAGAGCAATTTCATTGTGGACTTTTTTGTACGCGGTTTCAGGTAACATTCCTTTATCAGGCATACGAAAACGATCTACATTACGAGCGAATGGAGGATTTATAGTATAGTCACGATTCAACATCATTTGTTCGCTACGCTGTTTCCGACTTCCTTTTCTTATATGTTCAGATGGATTGTAAAAAGGATCGAAATGGTTTAAATAGTGGTTATACGTTTTATAATAACGATTCATCAAGATCCTCCTTATGTAATAGTTAGTTAATAAGTATGAGGAACATCACTAATCTAGAAGTTTAAAAAATAAAATCCCTTCTCAAGTAGTGATAAAAATCAATTTTGAAATATTCTTGTGTTGAAAATAAGAGAGGAATTGTCCAACTAATAATGAGAAGTGCCCGAAATAAGGGGGGAAGTGCCCAAATGAAAAGGGAGTGCTCGAAACAAGAGAGAAAGTGCCCAAAAATAAATGGAAAGTGCCCGAAACAAGAGAGAAAGTGTCCAAAAATAAATGGAAAGTGCCCGAAACAAGAGGGAAAGTGCCCGAAATAAAAGGAAAAGTGTCCAAATGAAAAGGGAGTGCTCGAAATAAAAGAGAAAGTGTTCAAATAATGAGAAGTGTCCAGATTATTTTTTATATTTTCTCCAAACATGGTAGTAAAGATAATTTCTGTGGTAGAAGTATAATTGTTCCGGAATCTATTCGATAATTAAAGCTGAAAATGGAAATGTAGCAAATGCGACAAGGTTAAAAGTGAAAGTAGTAGAAAAATGAAATAGAGACAAGGATCTTAAGCTATTAATATTTGTAAAGGTAGACTGGCTCCATTTTTAAAATAACATTTTAACCAAAGGTAGATTCTTTGTTAGATCAGCAAAAAGGGATTCAGAATGTTTCCATCCCGAACCCATTTATTTTTTCTTGTCCTTTCATTATTAAAAGGTTGGATATCTCCTCTATTCTAATTTCATCATTGCACCAAAATATTGTGAAGCTGTTGTAAATGCAATAAATGCACAAAGCTCACTAATTTCTTTTTCAGTAAAATACTCTTTCAATATATCAAAAGCTGAATTGGGTATTTCTCCTTTATGCTTTAGAAATACTTCTGCAAAACCTACTGCAACAGATATTTTTTCATTAAACTTTTCAGGCTCAGGCTTTCCTTTGGCTTTACAATACTCACAGCCATTCCCTTGCGCTAAGGTTCTTCTTACTTGCTCCTTTAATTCAGAAGAGAGGAACCCATCTTTTTCTAATACATTTCCTAAGGAAGACCATCCCTTCATTATTTCTACATGATGTCCTAGTAATCTTTGAAATGGAGTATCTCCATTAGTAGATTCATTAATCATTGCCATTATTTATCCCTCCTTGATATATATAATGATATATAATAAAATGACTAAATAACATTAAAATAGAAAAGAGAAATAATTAATTGTTTTATTAATTTAACAAAAAAATAGGGATGTATTTAAAAATGAAAATAGATGAAATGGATAAAAAAATATTGGATGAATTACAAAAAAATAGTCGTTTATCGATGAGTGAACTTGGAAGAAGGGTTAATTTGTCCTCTCCTTCAGTTACAGAAAGGGTAAGGCAAATGGAATCATTTGGTGTAATAAAAAAGTATACATTAGAAATTGATTACGAAAAGTTAGGTTTACCTATACAGTGTATTATTGAAGTAACTGTGAAAAACGGAAATTATAAATCTTTTAAAAAATATATAGAGGATCTGCCAAATGTAGAGTTTTGTTATCGTATTGCAGGAAATGCTTGTTATATGTTAAAAATGCAGTTTGAATCGTTCAAGGAAGCAGAAAAATTCATTGATGACATCAATCCTTATGCACATACGGTAACCCATTTTATTTTTTCACAAGTCCAAACCAACTTGAAGTTAAGTACAGAATCATAATACTAGAAAGAAAAATTCACATTTCTAAGCTAATTAGTATTCCAGTCTTGCTTTTATTCTGAATTTGGTAAAAATGTGATAAAATAGTCATTATTCATTTTTGGAAGTAATAGGGGGAAACAGGAATCATGATTCAGAGAAAATGGAAGCTGAGAAAAAAATATTTCTATTTATTTGCATTACTGCTTTTAATACCATTTTCTCTTTTATACGTAACCTCAAATACATATGCTAAAACAAAGGATATTGCACCGAAATTTGATTGGGCACACTCTTTTTCAGAAGGTTTAGCAGGTGTAACCGAAAAGGGGAAATATGGATTTGTTGATAAATCTGGAAAAATGGTGATCAAACCCTATTATAATTCGATTGACGTTTTTTCTGAAGGTTTAGTCGGTGTTGAGGTAAAAGGGAAATGGGGATATATTGATAAAAAAGGAAAGATGAGGATTAAGCCCCAATACCAACAGGCTAATCAATTTTCTGAAGGTCTAGCATCAGTGAGGATAAAAGGAAAGTATGGGTTTATCAATAAAAAAGGAAAAATCGTTATTAAACCTCGATATGATTGGGTTTCTGACTTTTCTGAAGGTCTTGCAGCCGTACAAGTAAAAGGGAAACGTGGGTTTATAGATAAAAAGGGAAGAATTAAGATTAAACCACAGTATGATGAGGTATCTGATTTTTCTGAAGGACTTTCTATTGTAAGGACAAATAGTGTAGCTCATATTGGGGCATATGGTGTGATTGATAAAAAAGGGAAAATTGTTTTAAAGCAAAAATATGATAATATTACAGAGTTCTCTGAAGGATTAGCTTCCTTTATGATTAATGGAAAAACAGGCTTTGTAAACACAAAAGGAAAAATCATCATTAAACCTCAAGATTGTCAGGTTTCGGAAAGAGGATTTTCGAATGGAGTATCGAAAATGCTTTGCGGGAAAAGGTTTAGGGAGAAAGTAGCTTTTATGAACAAGGCAGGGAAGTTTGTCTTGACAACTAAATATGATAACTATTCAATAGGATATTTCTCCGAAGGTCTTGTACCAGTCGAATCAAAGGGGAAATGGGGATTTATGGATAAAAAGGGACGAATGAAGATTAAGCCCCAATATGATTATGTTTCCGAGTTTACCGAAGGAATGGCGGTAGTAGGAAAAGGATTTAAATATGGATACATACGTAATCCTCTTAAATAAAAATACATATTTACTATATTAAGAGACAAATAAAACAGTTTAGGGGTACAGTTAATATTTTAGAATATTGACTGTACCCCTTTCTCGTAAAATACTAGTGTTTTCTTCCTGGTTCGATTTTTCAAAAGCATTACATATGAAAGATGATAGTTGGAATGGCCCATTGTCAAAAAAATAGATATTAGATTAAATTAGTATAAATCTTTCCAGTGGTGTTCAATGAGTGCAACTACTAAAGTAATTGGGTTAGGCGCATTTGACATATAGGACAACCAGGAAAAAAACTAAGGGGGGGAGATGTTAGCTTTAAAGTCTGAATGTTCAGTTTTTATTAAATTACTATACTAGGAGGAGTGAAAGTGAGAAGTAGGTGGAGAGTCCGTGTTTGGTCAATATTTATGTCGAGTGTAATGCTAATTTGGATCATGCTTCCAGCATCTTCTTTAGCAATAGAAAATAATTACACAGGAAATAAGATATCTGTCGGTGATGGGATAGATAAAATTAATCAAAGGGTAATGAAGGAATTTAAAGATAAGGAATATGCTACATTTATCGTCCTGTTGAAGGAGCAAACCAATACAACGAAAATCGCAAAAGAAGCAGAAAAACAATCTCAAAAGCAAAATCTCTCCTCAGTAAAATCTCTTCATGCGAAAAGATCTGCAATCGTATCCGCATTACGCACGAAAGCATTAGAAACTCAACAACATGTTAAAGAATTATTAGGAAAAGAAAAAGTGATGAAGCGAGTAAAGGAGTTCCAGTCCTATTATATTGTCAATGCTCTAGCTGTAACTGGAACAAAGGAAACAGTAGAAAAGCTTGCAGAACTACCCGAGGTTAAAAGTATTATTCCAAATGGAGTACAGAAGCTTTCGCCAATCGTACCTAATCAAGAAAAAGGAGCGGTGAGTACGGAGTCTGAGACTACATTAGAGGATGATCCCAGCGTGGAATGGAATATTTCACATATTGGCGCTCCAAAGGCATGGGAAAAAGGGATTAACGGAACTGGAACTGTTGTGGCTAGCATAGACAGTGGTGTTGATTGGCGCCATCCAGCATTACAGACAAAATATCGTGGTTATAACCCCGAAACTCCAACAAAAGGTTCTCATGAATTTAACTGGTATGATCCTGTCTATAAAATTGGCGAACCTGTAGACTCAGTAGGCCATGGAACACATACAATGGGCACGATTGTCGGTCAGGAGGCTGATGGGAAAAATAATATCGGTGTAGCTCCGGGAGCAAAATGGATTTCTGTTCGAGCTTTTACAGATGATGGAGGAGAGGATCGCCATATTTTAGCAGCTGGGGAGTGGGTGTTAGCTCCAAAGGACAAAGATGGACAACCCCACCCAGAAATGGCTCCAGACGTTATTAATAATTCTTGGGGAGGTAATCCAGAGTACAATGAGTGGTTCCGTCCAATGGTTCAGGCTTGGATTGATGCTGGGATTGTACCTGTTTTCTCAGCTGGGAATTCATCCATCTTTATGGCAAATGGGCCTGGTACCATTTCAGCACCAGGGAATTATCCTGAAGCTATCGCGGTTGGAGCAACTGATAGTGTGGATAAAATCGCTTCCTTTTCATTCAGAGGTCCATCACCATATGGAGAAATCAAGCCTGACTTAACTGCACCTGGGGTATCTATCCGTTCATCAACACCTAAAGGCAATTATGAGGGAGGATGGAATGGAACCTCTATGGCTGCACCACATGTAAGTGGAGCTGTTCTCTTGTTGAGGCAGCTTAATAGGCAAATGACAGTAGAACAAATAAAGGAGCTACTTACATTTACAAGTACTCCAAAAACCGATGAACAATACACAGAATCACCTAATCATGCATACGGTCATGGTGTGTTGAATGTAGAGGCAGCAGTTCATTCAGTTATCAATGGACTTGGAGAAATTCATGGTCAGATTAAGAAAGATGGCATAGATACAACCCCTCCAACATTAGAATCTGACGAACAGAAAACAATGTATTTAGGAACAGATCAGCATTTATTTGTTCGGGTGAAAGATAATGTTAGTGTAAATAGCGTCACATTAAGAATTCGTCAAAACGGTGAGAATGACTGGGAAACTATAAGGGCAAAGCGTATCTCTGGTAACCATCAGGAAGGAGTGTATGAAGCAGTAATTGAGCAGGATCAATTAATCGGGTCCAAGCTTCGTTACTATTGGATTGCTGAGGATTTTAGTGGAAATTCAACTGAAAGTGATATTGTAGATGCATCTATTTTAGATGGTGTGACCGTAGGGTATCGAGAAAATTTTGAGTCTTACCCATCAGGATGGTTTTCTTATGGCCGCCACAATGAGTGGCAATGGGGAGAACCGACATTTGGCCCAGAAAAAGCAGCATCGGGAACAAAAGTTTATGCGACTAATTTACGAGGTAACTATAGTACGGGCGCAAATATGACATTGCAAATGCCTCCTATCCTTGTTCCAAAAGAAGGTGCATTTATGTTATTTAAGCAATGGTACAATATGAGCTATTTTGATGATCTGGGAAGTGTGCTCGTTTCAACTGATCAAAAGACATGGAAATCATTAGCCGAGATTAAGAGCGGAAAAAAAGAATGGCATGACCAATTTGTTGATCTTTCTAATTATTCAGGACAAAAAGTGTATGTTGCATTTAATTTAAACATTGAAGGCTCGGTTGGAATGGAAGGCTGGTATATTGATGATCTTCGTCTTCTTTCAAGCGGGAATTTCACAGAAGAATTACAAAAAACAATTGAAAATTCTAATCAAGAAAATAATTCTCCTTTATCAAATAAAACAGTAGCATTGCCGAAAGAGAATATAGAATATCCGTCGAAGGTTCAAGCGGTTCCTAGTAGCCAAACATCTGGATTACCATTAAATGCAACAGTATCAATTGTTGAAACCGGAAGAACTGTTACAGCGAGTCCTGAAAATGGAGAATACAAATTACTCCATCCAAAAGGCTCGTACACAGTTAAGGCTGAAGCTTACGGATTTGCTTCTAAAACACAGATGGTTACAGTAAATAAGGATTCAAAGGTCGAAGCCAATTTTACTCTTGATCCATTACCAAAAGGAACAATCCAAGGCATAATCACAGATCAAAAGACGGGCAATCCGATAAAAGATGCAACAGTGATGGTCCTTGAAGATGCAGCTATTAAACCTGCTAAAACAGATGAAAATGGACATTATTCACTTGAATCCTATGAAGGAAAATACACTGTGTATGTATATGCTAAAGGATATCATAGCTATAAGATTGTAGCAGACGTTAAACCGAAAAATACACTTGAAGCTAATGGAGCATTGAAGCCATTTATTGGTACAGTGAGTGAAATTGCCTATGATGACGGAACTGCTGAAACCTCATTTGCATTCCCGACGGCAGGAAACGCATGGGCTGTAAAAATGGCAGTCCCAGATGGAAAGGAAGCAGCTATTCTTGGAGCAAATTTAGGATTCTGGAACACATTATGGCCAAGGCCAGGTGGCACGAATATTGAAATCGCCATCTATGACGCTACTGGAAAAAATGGAATGCCGGGTAATCGCTTAGCTGGACCAGTCAAGGCGGAGGCAATAAGAGATCAAAACGTTTGGACAAATGTAGATTTATCTGATTTAGGTGTGGTTGTGGATGATGATTTTTATATCGTATATTTCCAAGCAGACGATCATCCATATGCACCATCCATTGCAACTGATAAAAATAGTACGTGGAAGGGACAAAGCTATCAGTTCTTAAAAGGGGATCAATGGTATCAAACTCCAAAAAATGAAGGAAACTATATGATCCGTGCCAATGTTTCTATATATGATAAGGACGAACCACCTATCGAAGATATATTGACGATAGAAGCACCTGTTGATGGAAGTAGCACAAATCAAGAAGTAGTGAAGGTTGAAGGGAAGGTGCAAATGCAGGACTTAAAAACAGTAGAAGTAAATGGACAAAGTGCAAATGTAAATGAAGATGGGTCATATGATGCAGATATTTCCCTTCATGACGGAGAAAATGAAATTAAAGTGATTGCAAAATCTGGAAGTGGAAGAGAACTGACAAAGTCTGTTAAAGTATTTGCAAAACTAAATGCACCGATTATTGAAAAACTTAAGCCGGATAAGGACGCATCATACAAGGTAGGTCAAACAGTAAAGGTAGAATTTGAAAGTGAATCTAAATTAAAGTCAACCTTTACCATTCGAATTCCGGGTATGGAAGATGATGGATTATCTGATTTACAAATGGACGAAGTGAAAAAAGGCTATTACGTTGGTTATTGGAAGGTTCCAATAGACATCATTGCAAAGGGAGCAACAATTGAAGTCAAAGCAAAAGATAGTTTTGGAAATGAAACAAGAAAACTAGCTCCAGGGAAACTATTTATTAATACAAAAAAGTGAACCAACACATTAAAACTAATGGTCAAGGGTTGTTCCATAGCTAAACTAATAAAAAAACCTACATTTTCTGTAGGTTTTTTTATTGTTGAGTTCTGTTTATTACATTTTTTTGAAATAAATGAGGTTTACCACGCAGAAGCACAGATGTACTGATTCAATTATTAAAGACCTAGCGATTTAATGGCAATTTCTGACAATATTTTATGTCCTAAATCGGTTGGATGGTTGTCATCTTTTATAATGTAAATAGATTGATCGTCCCCAATAGCGCTGTAAGCATCGGCTAGAATAACATCGCCGTTTGAGCTTTGAATGACAGAATATATGTCTGAATTAACTGGTGGCAGTATGTAGTCAACATATGCATGAACACCGCTTTCGGTTGGGAACGGATTGAAAATATTGTAGACTACGATTTTCGCATCTGAAAGTGACTGAATTTCTGAAATGATGCTACCTATATTTTCCACCATGTTCTCAAGAATACCTGGTAAAACATCTGGATTCTCAATACTTGCTAACAAGCCTTGAAGAAAATCATTGCTACCAATATTGAGTGTGATAATATCCGCATGTCGTACTGCCTGGCGAAATTTATCATCTTTTCTTAATGCGTTTAACAATTGCTCTGTCGACCATCCTGGTACACCAAGGTTCCTTACGCGCATGTCCGTGTCCTTCCCTATAATAGATGGAAATGCTACTTTCGATGGATGATTGTTGTTTTCATCCAAATTGTATCCAAAGGTAATGGAATCCCCAAGAGCAACTAATGATTTTTTTGCATGCTCACTTTTTGCAAAAGCTGATGATGTAAATAGCGAACTTACTAACATTAAAACTGCTATTATTGATATAAATTTCTTTCTCAAATTTTTCACATCCTTTGTGAATTATTCTAAAGTGTATCAAGCAAGTAAACATTACACTGTTATATATATAAGTACAATTCAAAACTTTAAAAATAGTATAGTTAACTCAATAACTCAATTGTGTCGAAGCTTGTTGTTAAAATTAATAATTTTACCTACAAATTTAGATAAGATAGATTATGTCTGAAACAAGGTTTATTCCCGGAAGTGATTCGCTTCCTTGCATGGAACTATTGATGGAAATGTGGTTATTATAAGTGAAATCTCGTTAAATGATATTTTAGATAAAGGCTGCGAAGTGTTAGCGTTGGACCGTAGTCACTGTAAAATAATAGTGAATATAAATCTGTAAAATCTATTGTCATAGAGAAAAAGATGTTAAGAGAAACGGGAAAATGCCAGTTTCTCTTTTTATAAAGTTGAAAAATGAAAATACAAAATTAGTATATTTGCAGTTGTGTGGAGGAGATCTATTATTTAGTAACGAATTTTTATGGAGGAAGGTTATTTTATTATTAACATGATGTAAAGGGATAAATATAAAAAGTGTTATGGTAATGCAGGAATTTTTGAAGGAAAAAGACCTGGTTTATTAGAAAACCTTGTTTTTTATCAATGACAGTGAAACCTTCTGATTGGAGTGAAAATAATCATGAAGATAAGTAAACAGAAGTTATATATAAAATATTTTTCTTTTTTTATTTTCGCATTAGTGGTTTTAGGAGGATGTGAATCTGAATCGGTAAATACACCATTGTATGAAGGTGAAAGCTTAACTATTGGAATAATAGGTAATGCTCCAAAAGTAAGAGAAGAAAATATTGTATTTAAGAAGATTACTTTTAAAGAAATAGAAAATGTTAAGCGTCTTTCAGCTGAATATGATGGGGTTTTTATTATGAAAGAAAATTTATCTGAAGCTGCAAATAGTAAATATGTAAAAGTATATTTGAATTCAAGTATTCCTTTTTTCTTTATAGAGTCTAGCAAATCATATATGCCATTTATCAATGAAAAGCTATCATATGAAAATTCTCCAGAAACACACTCTGACAACTATGCGACAGGAATTCTAAAGTCAGGAGATAAAATAAAAACATGGGGATATGGGCTATTCAATGATAAGGTAAATGAAACGAATATTAAAGCTGCCTATTCAAGAATATTTTCTACCATTGAATCAATAAAGGCTAAAAAGTAAAATGTTGATTTGTACTATTTGTCTATTGTTCATATAGTATTGTAAGGAATAAAAAGAATCCCCCTTCTTATTGAGAGGGGGGATTAGTCGTATGATCTGTTTTAGTTATATTAGTTGTTTCACTAGTATCAACTATAACATTTTCTGTTTGTTTAATCTGATTTTGTTCTTTTGTTACATTGATTGGTTGCTGTTTATTATTATCTGAATCTGTATCAAGAATTCCTTGTGTTGCGTTTTTGAACTCTCGAAGGGTTTTTCCTGCTGCTTTACCTAACTCAGGCAATTTTTTGGGACCAAATAGAATTAAAGCTACTGCACCAATCAATACGATTCCTTCTGCATTCAGCATTTAAAAAACCTCCCTTGAGAAAACACTCATTATTATACTATATTATTTGAGTGAAAATTACTAACAATATTGTGTACGTTTTGAAAACAGTAAGTTTAGTTAATTATTTTAGTCTGACAAAAGAACATATGGATTTCAGAAAAATGTGATTAATGCTGATAAATAGTAATCTTTAGGCAGGAGAATCAGTTTCTATAAAGAAAAAGTTATAATAATTTACTTTATAAAAAGCATATACCTCTTATTTCTAGTCTATTTAAAATAATAAAATAGATTTTGGCAGTGGAATATTTTTTATAGACATATCCATCTCTTACTGTTATTTGTTTTTTAGCATTGAATAATAAAATAAGTGAAAATGAGGTGATGATTATTTCAAGGGAGGAAAGGGAAAGATTACAGGCAAAAGAGCAAAAGAAAAATCCTGGAGGAATTCTTAATAGTACTTTGGCAAGAGCAGTAACTGGTTCTCCAGATGGTGGATGTTTAATAAATATTGTTTCAGCTATAATAATCATTATTATTATCCTAATAATAAAGGCCTGTTCAAATGGATAACCTGAACCGATAAAATAATAGAAATCATATGCATGAAAAAGTCTTTTTCTTTTTTTTGAAATAAACGAGCAAAAGCTGCTCGTTTATTTATTTTTTATTAAACGTATAATTCCAATAAAAATAATAAGAATCATTGAATCAAATGCAAGCATAGGTACGATTCTTTCAACATTTATGATCCCAATGAACTTTTGTGTTCCAGAAAGCATCTCCAACAAGAAAGGCTCTTTTGCAATGGCATGTACACTAATTTGTACTAATATTCCTCCTGCAATAATTTGAAGCCAAAAAAATGTATTAATGATTGTTGTAAGAAAGGGTAAAAGAACAAAAACAACCACAAGGCTAAATAATAGCACAAATAAAGTTTGAAATATATTATTCGATAATTCAGCAGTAATAATAACGGTATCAAGAGAAATTACAAAGTCTGTTAATAATATGATTAATAGCATACGGTGAATTGGAATTGGTGGTGCATCTTTACCAAGACCTAATAAGCGATTTTCCTCATTTGGTTGAGCAGTCAGTGCTAAACGAACACCAATGAATAAAACAATTAACCCAGTAATTAAATGCAGTCCTGGAAAATCTATTATTGTTTGAATAATAGATACATATAAAGTTCTACTTGCAGAAAGCATGATAATTGCAAATATTTTTACGATAAAAAGCGCTCTCGGATATTGTTCATATAGATTCTTTCTTAATAACGATGCAATGATTAAAATATTGTCAATGTCATTTAGCAAATTCAGTAAGGCTAATTGAATAATTGACTTCACATGAAACCCTCCAATATGGATGTAGTGAAATCTAAGTAAAATTCCCCTAATTTGTCCAACTCATAATATTGTATGCAGTCAATTCTATAGACATGCTTTTAAAAAACACCTTAATTTATTCATTCTTTTTATATGCTCTATGTACATGTTAAATGAACAATCGCTCGTTTTATGTCAACCTATTAATAAAATAAGTTGACATATTTTTGTGCGCAAACTAAAATAAAATTGTTTCAAAATATAGCAATCTATTTAGGAGGATATGATGAAAATACGAGATATTACATATATTTCCTTGTTTGCAGCAATAATGGGAGCGCTAGGATTTATCCCCCCCATTTTTCTTTCCTTTACACCAGTACCGATAACGATTCAAAATATTGGTGTTTTACTTTCTGGTGGGATATTAGGTTCTAGATTAGGAGCGTGGAGTCAGGTCGTTTTTCTATTATTAGTTGCTGCTGGATTACCATTATTATCTGGTGGAAGAGGAGGCATTGGAGTTTTTGTTGGACCAAGTGCAGGCTATCTATTTGGTTATATCATCATCGCATTTTTAATTGGATTTACTCTTTCTCGTTTTCGAAAGATAAGCTTTGCAAAGATATTACTGACAAATATCACAATCGGTGTATTTTTACTTTATGTTTTTGGTATATCTGTTCAGTCTTTTGTTATGGATATCCCTATTCTACAAGCTATTAAAATAAGCTTAGTATACATTCCAGGAGATATTGCAAAAGCGATTATAGCTTCATTTTTAGTATATAAATTAAGGAAACCAACTGCTATGAAATTTCGTTCTTCAAATATGGATGTTTCAAGTTAAGATGCATGTAAGCTATTTCACTGTATTCTATAGGGGGTGAAAATAGATGACAATGATTACTCATACATATAGAAAGCACTATAATCATTATTCAGATAGAGTAGCAATCCACTCTTATGATGGACAGGTGACTTATAAAGAATGGTATACATTAGTTATTAAAACAGCGAATTGGCTTGTTTCCTTGAATCTAAGGAGAACTATCATTGCTATTCACTTACCAAATGGAATTCCTTTTTTACAATTATTTGCTGGTGGAGCAAGTGCGGGATTAATTGTTGTACCTTTCGATGTAAAATGGTCTGAAGAGGAATTGAGAAAAAGAACTGCCCTCTGCTGTCCTGGAATGATTATTACTTCAGAAAGGATGAAAAAGAAATTTGCCTCTTTTTATTCAAATGTAGTGTCTTGGGAGGCATGCTTAAGTGGAATTGACCAAGCCTCTGATAGAAATCATTATGAGGAAGATGGAAAGCTTCCTTTTTATATGGGCTTTACTTCCGGTTCAACTGGCGAGCCAAAAGCATTCGTACGCTCGCATGAATCCTGGGTAGAAAGCATTCAATGCAATATTAATGATTTTCATATGAAGGGTAATGAGCATGTAATCATTCCAGGTGCATTAATCCATTCTCATTTTTTATATGGTGCAATTAGCACTCTTTATCTAGGAGGAACCATTTATCTTTTAGAAAAATTTTCACTCGCAAAGGTACTGTCATTATTAAAAGAAAAGCCTATTACATTTATTTTTATGGTTCCAACAATGATTGCAGCTCTCATAAAAGAAAATAATAGAATAGAAGAGGAAGTTACGATTATATCTTCTGGGGCAAAGTGGGAAGCTAGTTCTAAAAAAAGTATTCGATATGTCTTTCCTAAACTAATGATGTATGAATTTTATGGAGCAAGTGAATTAAGCTTTATCACTGCACTTTCAAATGATGAAAATAGGGTGAAACCAGGATCAGTAGGAAAGCCATGCTTTAACGTAGACATTCAGGTTCGAAAACGTAATGGGGAATTAGCTACTCCTTTTGAAGTCGGGAAAATATATGTTAAAAGTCGAATGGCTATTTTAGGTTATATTTATGCAGATCGTACCAACATTCAATCCATCCAAGATAAAGATGGCTGGAGTACAGTACATGATATGGGCTATTTGGATGAGGATGGTTATTTATATATTATGGGGCGCGAGCAAAATATGATTTTATATGGTGGCATGAATATTTTCTCCGAAGAAATTGAGTCTATTTTGTTATTACATCCAAATGTTGAAGAAGTGGTCGTTATCGGTACACCTGATCCTTATTGGGGAGAACTAGTTGCAGCTGTAGTCAAAGGAAGTGCATCAAAAAAAGCATTAAGAAGATTTTGCTATTCTAAGTTGGCTCACTATAAAATCCCAAGGAAATGGTATTTCGTAGATGATATTCCACTCACTTCTAGTGGAAAATATTCTCGTCCTGAAATAGAAAGGATGATTCGAGTAGCTGGTGAATGCCTATGAGTACAGCGGTAATTGTAAATGCTAAGCGTATACCTATAGGAAAAAAACACGGTATGTTCAAGCTGTATTCTCCTCATGAATTAATGGCACCTCTTCTGAAACATTTAGCTAGAGATATTGAAAATGAAATCGATGATGTCATCGTTGGAAATGTTGTTGGACCAGGTGGGAATCTAGCGAGGTTGTCTGCATTAGAAGCTGAATTGCCACTATCGCTTCCGGGAATGACCATTGATCGACAATGCAGTGCGGGGATTGAAGCTGTTCGAACAGCCTGTTATATGATACAAGGCAGGGCAGGAAAATGTTACCTTGCAGGAGGCATAGAGAGCACGAGTACCTCTCCATATGAAAAACGAGCTCAATTTTCCCCTAATCAGATTGGTGATCCTAATATGGGAGTTGCTGCCGAATACGTGGCGAAGAGATTTAATATTACCCGGGCCATGCAAGATCATTATGCTTTATTAAGCTATGAACGTAGCTGGAATGCTTATCTTCAAGGAATTTATAAGCAGGAAATCATAGGAATGGATGGTCATTCGATAGATGAAGAGTTTTTGAGGAAACGAGATATGACCAAGCTGTTACATCGAGCAAGGCCATTATTTGCAGAGGATAAAGGAACTGTCACAGCGGCTAATAGCTGTGGTATTCATGATGGGGCAAGTGCTTTATTAATAATGGAGGAGACATATGCTCAAAACAGAGGATTTCTACCCGTTTTGCGTTTTATAGATAGTCAGGTTTCTGGGGTTCACCCAAACTATCCTGGTTATGCACCGGTTCCAGCCATTAAGGAATTATTAAAAAGAAACCAATTAACCATTGGCGATATTGACCTATTCGAAATAAATGAAGCATTTTCGTCAAAAATAATCGCATGTGCACAACAACTTTCAATTCCATATGAAAAATTAAATATACACGGAGGAGCCCTTACTTTAGGTCATCCATATGGAGCTTCAGGGGCGATTTTAATTACGCGTCTCTTCTACGAAGTTCAACGAAGAACTGATCTATCCTATGTAGTTGCTGCAATTGGTAGTGGAGGGGGAATTGGGAGTGCTATATTATTCGAAGTGGTTAAATGAATGTTCAAAGGGTCAGCTATCATATGAAAGCCGACCCTTTTCTTAGTAAATGAGAAATTTCTTCATGAGGGATAGGTTTACTAAAAAAATAGCCTTGACCAATGTGACAGGAGTGATTTGTCAAAAATTCTAATTGCTCATCTGTTTCTATTCCTTCTGAAATGACCTTTAAATTTAAGTGTGAAGCCATTGTAAGAATCGTTTTTACCATGACCCCACCATCCTTAGTAATATCATCTGTAAATGATTTATCAATTTTTAGCGTATCGATTGGAAGTCTTCTTAATTGGGCAAGTGATGAGTAACCAGTACCAAAATCATCAATTGAAATAGATATTCCGAATGACTTTAGTTCAGCTAATATGTTGATCGCATTTTCTGGATTTTGCATAATACTTTCTGTTATTTCTAATTCTAAATATTTAGGGTGTATGTTTGATTTTTGGATAATTCTTTTAATCGTTTCAGAAATATCTTCTACTGTAAATAAAAAAGGAGAAAGATTAACAGCTACCTTTATGGATGGAAGACCAGCATCCTGCCAATGTTTGATTTGCTTACATGCTGTTTCAAGCACCCATTCACTTATTGGAATAATCATTCCAGTCTCCTCAGCTACTGGAATAAAATCTGCTGGTGAAATAACCCCATCTGTACTATTCCATCGTATTAAAGCTTCAACCCCAATCATTTCTTGAGTTTTTAGGTCGATTAGTGGCTGATAATAAAGCACGAACTCCTCATTTTCAATGGCTTGTCTTAAAGCAGTTTCTATTTTCATACTTTTTGATAATTCTTCATGTGTTTCATTTGTAAAAAACTGTATGGACTGATTTCCTTTTACTTTTGCTTGATATAAAGCGATATCAGCGTTTTTTACTAGCGTTTCTACGTCCTTCCCATCTTGAGGGGAAAGACTAACACCTATGCTTGCACTTAAATAATATGGAGTATTATGTAATGAAAAAGGCTTCTCAAATACTCGATTTAATTCCTGCGTAATGTCCTTTACTTCATCGATAGAGTGATTTTTTAATATAATAATAAACTCGTCACCACCGAAACGATAAATGCTTCCAATTCCCTTAAAATATCGTGACAATCGTTTGGAAACTGATTTAAGGATACGATCTCCATCCGAATGTCCGAGTGTATCCGTAATATATTTAAAACGATCGATATCTAAGAAAATAATAGCTAGCTGTTTTGATTGACTTTTCATACTCAGCAATACATGTAATTCCTCGTTGAAGCACTGCCGATTTGGAAGTCCAGTTACTTCATCATGATACTCATTATAAAGTATTTGCTGCTCAACTCTTTTTAATGGAGTTAAGTCATGACGAATAGCTATATATTGATAGGGTTTTCCATAGTTATTTAAAAAAGGAACTATCGTAGTATGAACCCAATAGTATGTACCATCCTTTGCTTTGTTTCGAATTTCTCCTGTCCAAATCTTTCCGCTTCCAATCGTTTTCCACATATTTTTAAAGAAACTTTTTGGGTGGTATCCAGAATTTAATATTCGATGGTCCTTTCCAATTAATTCTTCTTTCGTGTATTTTGAAATATCACAGAACTTTTGATTTGCGTATGTAATTTTTCCTCTTTGATTGGTTATAGCTACGATAGAAGACTGGTCTAAGGCAAATTTGATGTCCATCAATTCTTTAACTATATCGGGTAATGGTTGTTCATTTGTATATTCCATATCATTTAATGTTAATTTTTGAAAAAAATTTTCAGAAGTGCTCATGTTTGAACCATCTCCAATATAACAAGATCTTATACTTTTTTTACATCCAATTATTATATCAATTTTCAAAAGCAAGAGGGAAAAATTCTCATATATATTAAATAAAAAATCTATTCTATTTATTTTGTTGGATTGTAACAAGTGAAAGGGATTTATTTCGATTATAATGAAATTAAAGTGTAGGCTGGAGGGAGATTCATTGATTTATTTCTATAAATTACTCGTAATTATACATATCTTTTCTGCGATCATGGGGATGGGACCTGGTTTCATATTAACGAGAATTGTCAAATCAGCAGATACAATGACTAAAGTTAAGCATGCCTTTGCTATTAGAAGGGATTTACATATTCTTGTAATGATAGGCGGGACATTATTATTACTGACTGGATTGCTAATGGGGGCCCTTCATCCCTATTTGTTTCGGATGGGGTGGTATGTAACAAGCATTGTTCTTTTTTTTGTAGGGCTAGCGATGGGACCGCTTGTATTATCCCCAAGATCAAAGCCAATTAAGGCTCTACTAGAATCATATGACGGGGAAGAAATTCCAGATGAATATATAAAATTGTCAAAAGAACTCTTTCGTTATGAAAGACTTGAGAATTTTATCTTTATATTGATTATTGCTTTGATGGTCTTGAAGCCGTTTTAATTCTTTTTTTTGATAAAAAGATTGAAGCAGCATAATACACGGTATCATGCTGCTTCTTGCATAGAAGACTAATTGGTTTAAATTTTATAAGGATTGTAAAATATTTTTCTGAATAGTCCGGATGACATCTCCACGGCTTATTACACCCACTACTTTATTCTGTTCATCTATTACGGGAATTTTCTTAAAATGGTGCTTAGCTAGTAGCTTTAAGACAGTTTCTATTGGGTCATCTGCTTTGACAGTAATTAAACCATGCTTTTTCGCTATTTTCATTAATGATTGATCTTTTAAGTGTGATAATATATTTTGGATATTTCCTTTTTCGTATGTGTAGGTCATTAAATTGTAATAATCATATACGACAGTATCTTTCGGACGAATGGTTCTTAGTACATCTCCATCACTTATCATTCCGACTAATTTTCCTTCGGAATCCACAACTGGAACTCCTCCAATTTTGTGTTCCACGAGCGTGTTTAATAAACGCTTAATCGTATCATTTTGATTAACAGTGATTACATCTTGAATCATGAAGTCTTTTACCTTCATAATAAGAGCCTTCTTTCTTTAAAAAGAATTTTCACTACCTATCTTTATTTTAACATAAAAAATCCTTCAAATTCTTCCTATGATTGAATCTTAAGAAATTGTCATAACTTCGCCTACTTTACATATGATGAAATATCAATAAGTAAGGTGAGGGGATATTTTTGAAGCATGATGTAGATTATTTGCTTACAAAAGAAATGGTTATTCTTTATGATGAGTTAAATCGTAAGAAAAAAGAAGTGGAAGCGGAATTAGATCAATTAAAAAAAGCATTTAATCAATATTTTGATATTGCCGTAGGAAAAAATGAGAAGGGTGAGGCGATAATAGGTGGCTATAAAATCCAAAGACAAATAAGAACAACCGAAAAATTTGATCAGGAAACGACAGTAAAAAGGCTGGAAGAATTAAACATGATGGATTTGATACAGAAAAAACCTGATGAAGTAAAAGTTAGATCTGCCATGAATTTAGGATTACTAAAAGATCAGGATTTGGAAGGTTGTATTAAGACGAGCTCAACACAGGCTATATATGTGAAAAAGGTCGCTGAAAAATAAACATAGTCATCGAAAGAGCTGTTAATAGATTTGCACCTCGATTGTAAAAAGAGTTAACAATTGAGATTCAGTCTAACATACAGCTCTTTGTATTTAAGAGTCAACATGTATTTTGTTTTTACTAGTAATATTACGGAATTAGAATATAGGATTAAAAAGAAAAAATAAAAAAACATTGAAATCGTTTACAAATTGTTATAGAATACAATCATAGAAAATCCGAAACGTTTTGGAGGCTTTTTTGAAGTGACAACGATAAAAGATATTGCAAGAGTTGCTGGGGTTTCAGTCACCACAGTATCAAGGGGATTAAATGGATACTCTGATGTAAGTGAAAAAACAAGAGAGAAAATTTTAAAAGTAGCTAAAGAGTTGAATTATAGCCCAAATACTCTTGCACGTAGCTTAGTTATGAATAAATCTAAAACAATTGGTCTGCTTGTATCAGGATTAAATAAATCTAGTGCAAAGGATAATATTACGTTTGAAATGTTATCAGGCATAAATGAGTTTGTTGGTGAATGTGATTATGACCTAGTATTATTTAGTACTACATCAACTAAGCAAAGAGAAAAAACCTATACACAGCTCTGTAAAGAAAGAAGAGTAGATGGAGCGATTATCCAAGGTATTAGAACGGATGATCCATATTTGAAGGAAGTAATTGAAAGTGATATTCCTTGTGTGCTCATCGATATTCCTTTGACCTCTCCTACAGTAGGGTATGTAACTACTGACAATGTACTCGGAGCAAGAAATGGGGTTCAATATTTAATAGATTCTGGGCATAGAAACATAGGTTTGATTAATGGACATGATTTTGCATTTGTAAGCCAACAGCGTTTGCAAGGATATACTGAAGCTTTACAGATGGCCAATCTTCCCATTAGAAAAGAATGGATTGCAAATGGTGAGTTCAGTGAAGAAGTAGCAGAACAAGTTGCATTGAAGTTTTTGAAGGAGCATCCAGAATTAACTGCTGTTTTTTGTGCAAGTGATTTAATGGCTTTAGGAGTTTTAAAGGCGGCACGAACATTAAATATAAATGTTCCAAAAGAGCTATCAGTTGTTGGATTTGATGATATTATGCTAGCTTCCTATGTTTCACCTTCTTTAACAACCATCTCTCAGGATACTTTTCGAATGGGGTATGAGGCAGCAAAATTATTGCTAAATATTCTCGAAGGTAAAACAGATACTCATGTTGTTACATTAGGAACAGCGTTAAAAATTCGCGAATCAACAAAATCAATTTAAACAAAATCTATGGGGAAAGTTCCTTTCATTGAGCTTTCTATTATTAAAAACCGAAACGTTTCGGTTATAACTGTTATTGAATAAGTTTACATATTAAATAATTCCTATCAGGAGAATCATTTACTTTTTTTTATAATAAAAACCGAAACGTTTTGGTAATTGCTAATAAATAAAGATAACATAGGGGGATCAGTGTGGATTATCGAGTAATTAAAGAAAATGACTTATTTTTACTAACAGATAAAAAAGGAAATATTCCAGAAAACCATTATTATGGGTTAGGGTTATATACTAAAGATACACGTTATTTAAGTAAATTGGATTTAAAAATAAATGGTGAAGATCCTGTATTATTATCATCCGATGCAGACGATAATTTTATGTCAACCATATTACTTACAAATCCTCACATTGAAGTCGATGACAAATTAATATTGTGGCGTGAATCTGTTGAAATTGAACGAACACGATTTATATATGATGATGTACTTTATGAGTCTATTAAAGTAAAAAATTATTATCCTAAACCTATATCCTTTGATATTAGTGTACATATGGATGTTGACTTCTCTGATATGTTTATCATTAGAGGCTTTCAGACAGGAAAAATTGGTCAGAGGTCAGGTCAAACGGTTACAAATGATTCAGTAACTTATCATTACATAGGTGCAGATAACGTAAAGCGAGCGACTAAGGTGATGTGGGATAAAAAAGTGAAAAATGTTTCGCCTGAAGGAGACTTCACTTTTAGTTTTCATTTGGCACACGATGAAGAGGAAACGTTTACATTGGTTATTCAACCGCAAATAGGTGAGCTAAAGGGTAAAGAGATCACCCCACGAGAAGAAGCAATTAAAAAGCTTAAAAACTCATATTTCAAGTGGGAAGAAGATATTACAAAGGTTCAAACGGACTATCAGCCACTTCAAAGACTGGTTGAACGAGGTATCTCTGATTTACGTGTATTATTAACAGATTTAGGATATGGTCAGTTTCCTGTCGCTGGTCTACCATGGTTCGGTGTCCCATTTGGTCGTGATAGTTTAATTGCAGCATTACAAATGCTTGCTTTTAATCCTGAAGTTGCCAAAGGAACTTTATTAACCATGGCAAGCCAACAGGGGAAAACAATAGACTCAAATCGAGATGAACAACCGGGGAAGATCATGCATGAAATTCGTTTTGGAGAATTAGCAATGACCAATCAAATTCCGTTTACTCCATACTATGGAACAATTGATGCGACTCCGCTATTCCTAGTCTTATTAACGGAATATGTTAAATGGACTGGTGATTTGGATATTGTCAACCAGCTTAAAGATAACATTGAAGATGCATTAGCATGGATAGATCAATACGGTGATCGCGATGGTGATGGATTTGTAGAATACTATCAAGAAGCGAGTAAAGGAATTGCAAATCAAGGGTGGAAAGATTCAGGTGATTCTATTGTTCATCGTAATGGAGACTATGCAGAAGCACCGATTGCACTTAGCGAGGTCCAGGGATATGTGTACCAAGGCAAGATGGGAATTGCCAGCTTATATGAAAAAATAGGCGAAATAGAAAAAGCAAAGAAGCTTCGAAATGAAGCTGAAGTATTAAAAGAAAAATTTGATCAATCATTTTGGATGGATGACACACAATTTTATGCAATTGCTCTTGATCAAGAGAAAAAGCAAGTTGGCACAATTACTTCAAATCCAGGTCATGTATTATTTTCAAATATGCTTAACGATGACCGAGCAAAATTGCTAGTAAAAACGTTAGTTTCTCCTAAAATGTTTTCTGGCTATGGGATTCGTACAATGGGATCTGGAGAAGCAGGCTATAATCCAATGAGCTATCATGATGGAAGCATTTGGCCACATGACAATAGCATGATCTTACTTGGAATGAGTAAACTTGGCTTTAACCAAGATGCCAAGCTTGTGATTAAAGGGTTAATTGAGGCTGCTGCTGATTTTGAATATGACCGACTTCCAGAATTATTTTGTGGTTACGAAAAGGAAAGAGGGAAGGCTGTAAAATATCCAGTTGCTTGTTCACCACAAGCATGGGCAGCTGGTACACCGTTAGTATTTATTCAATCATTACTAGGCTTATTTCCTGACAGTATAAATAAGGAAATCCATTTAACACCAAATCTTTTAGATGAGATGAGCTATTTGAAAGTAGAAAATATTTCAATTGGTAGTGGTCAAATTTCAGTTTATATCTATCGAGAGAAAAATAATATTCGCTATGAGATTGAAAAGAATACGACTGATTTTGATGTAATTGTTCATTAAAAGTTTAATTAGTAGTTAATATACTCGGTTTTACGACTCTTAAAAGAGGATTTTTATAAATGAAAGGGGTATAAAAAATGTTGAAAAAGAAATGGATTGCTTCATTAGGAATTACTTCATTATTAGTAGGTAGTATTTTAGCAGGATGTTCAAACGATGCAAGTTCAGACAAAAAAGATAACAAAACATCTGGAGACAAAAAAGTAGAAATTACTCTTGCCGGCTGGGGGTCTTCTCCGGAAGAAACAGATCTGCTTGAACAAGTATTAAAGGATTTTGAATCAAAACATCCAAATATTAAAGTCAAGCATGAGGTCATTGCTGATCAATATATGGACGTGATAAAAACACGCTTAATCGGGGGAGAGGGTCCTGACGTATTTTATTTAGATGCAGTTGAAGCGCCAGCTCTAATCGATACAGGTGTTGTTGAGCCTTTGAATGAATATGTAAAAGATGATTTTGATGTAGAGGACTTTGAAAAACCGTTAATTGATGCCTTCAAAAAAGATGGAAAATATTATGGATTCCCGAAAGGTTATTCAACACTTGCATTATTTTATAATAAAAAAATGTTGAAAGAAGCAGGGGTAGAGGTTCCGAAAACGTGGGATGAATTACGTGAAGCATCCAAAAAATTAACCAAGGGTAATAAAGTGTATGGATTTGGTCAAAACCCAGAGTTAGCTCGAACTTATTTTATTGCTGAATCTAACGGTGGAAAAGTAGTCGCTGATAACAAGGCGAATTTTGCTGATTCTAAAGTGGTTGAAGCATTGCAGCCATATGTTGACCAGCATTTAAAAGACAAATCAGCTGCTCAGCCAAAAGATGTAGGTGCAGACTGGACAGGTGAAATGTTTGGACAAGGAAAAGCTGCAATGGTTCTTGAAGGAAATTGGGCTATTCCATACTTAGATAGTACGTTTAAGGATATAGATTATGGAATGGCTGAAGTTCCAACGATTAATGGTAAAAAAGGAACAATGGCGTTTACAGTTGCCTATGTAATGAATGCTGCATCTGAGAAGAAGGAAGCTGCTTGGGAACTTATGTCTTACTTGACAGGAAAAGAAGGAATGGAAACATGGACAAGTAAAGGATTTGAGCTGCCATCACGTAAATCAGTTGCTGAAAAGTTAGGCTATGACAAAGATGAGCTTCGTGGAGCTCTCGTTGCAGGTGCGTCTTATGCAACTGTTTGGTCTAATGGTTCTAACCTACCTATTATTTTTAATAATTTTAATAACCAATTTGTTAATGCATATTTAGGCAAAGAAAGCCTTGATAAAGCTCTGAAGGAAGCTCAGGATACAGCAAATAAAGAGATTGATGGACAATGATAAATAGATAATTAGGATGAAGGAGAGGGGAGATTCCTTCCTCTTTCATTGTTAGAACTCTTTCTATAGATGTATTTAGCATTTCATCGATAGAAAGAGTTCTAACAAATTTGATACTTGGAACCTTTCATCAAAAGGAGATGAACGAAGATGAAAAGCAAGTCTTCCAAAAAAATGCTTAGAGAAACTGGGCAAGGTTATTTATTTATGTCACCAGCCTTGTTTGTCTTATTACTATTTATTATTGGTCCAATTATATATGCAATCTTTCTTTCTTTTCATAAAGTACAATTATTAGGGACGACTAGTTTCCAGTTCGTAGGGCTAGATAACTTTACCCATATATTAGATGACCATAGAGCAAAAATTGCCCTATGGAATACGGTAAAATATGTGCTAATAGTGGTTCCATGTCAAACGATTCTTGCACTAGTACTAGCTGCCTCTTTAAATGCGGGGCTTAAGGGTGAGAAATTTTTCCGCATTATTTACTTTCTTCCAACCTTAACATCATCTGCAGTTTTAACATTAATTTTTATGTGGATGTACAATCAAAATGGTTTAATTAATAAAGTGTTTGAATTCATTGGTCTTCCTACTTATAACTGGCTTAGTGATCCAGCGATTGCATTAAATTCAATTATGGGAATGAATATTTGGTCTACTGCTCCATTTTATATGGTAATATACTTAGCTGCATTGCAAAATATACCAGATTCAGTATATGAAGCAGCCGAACTGGATGGTGCAAATGCTATTCAGAAATTTCTTTACATTACGGTTCCGCAATTACGGCCAGTTACATCCTTCGTAGTGATTATGGGACTAATTGGAACCTTTCAATTGTTTGATCAATCGTATATTTTTTCAGCTGGATCAGGTGGTCCAAATAATTCAACATTAACGGTTGTACTATTAATCTATCAATATGCATTTAAGAATTTAGGGACAATGGGATATGCTGCTGCACTAGCATTTATATTAGCTATTATTATTCTCATTGCAACATTGATACAACGGAATTTCTCCAAAGAGGAATCTCTTTACTAGGGGGGAAGAAAATGAAAAGGAAAATAAATATAGGAAAAAAACTTTTATATGTAGTTCTTATTTTATATGCAATAATCACATTAATACCGTTTTTATGGGCATTATCTTCTTCCTTTAAGCCACTAGAGGAAATAGTGAGTGGAAAGATTAATTTTATTCCAAAGCATTTTACCTTTGATAATTACAAAACTATATTTGTTAAACAGGAGTTATTTCCACGCTGGCTATTCAATAGTGTCTTTATAGCGGTTTGTGTTACAATACTTAACTTAATTTTTAACTCAATGGCAGGTTATGCTTTGGCTCGTCTTAAGTTCCGAGGAAAAAGAACTCTGTTCATTGTCATTTTAGCGGTATTAATGATTCCTATGCAGGTAACAATGATTCCAAACTATTTGATTTTAAAATCTTTAGGATGGTTAAATACTTACCAAGGAATGATTGTTCCAAGTATGATTAATGCGACTTTTATCTTTATGATGCGTCAGTTCTTTATTAACTTTCCAAAGGAACTTGAAGAAGCAGCAGAAATAGATGGCCTTAGCAAAATAGGCATGTTTTTCCGAATTGTACTTCCTTTAGCCAAGCCAGCATTAGCAGCACAAGCTATTTTTGTTTTCATGGGTTCATGGAATGATTTTATGAGACCATTAATCATTCTTTCTGATCCGGAATTATTTACTCTTCCACTTGGATTGAACACTTTTAAAGGTCAGTATATTAGTTATTGGAACTATATTATGGCAGCTTCAATGGTCTTTACTTTACCAGTACTTGTTATCTATATGTTTTTTAATCGATTTTTTATTAAAGGAATTTCATTTACTGGAGGAAAATAAATTCTATTAAACTCTTATCGAATAGTAACTTTGATAAGAGTTTTTTTATAAAAAGTAAGGTGGGAAAGTTATGAGAAAAACATGGTGGAAAGAAGCAGTTGTGTACCAAGTTTATTGGCGAAGTTTTTTCGATACAGATGGTGATGGAATTGGTGATTTAACAGGAGTAATTGAAAAATTAGATTATATTAAGGAACTTGGTGTCGATGTAATTTGGTTAAATCCAGTGTATACCTCGCCTGATAAGGATAATGGCTATGATATTTCAGATTATTATCATGTTATGGAAAAAGCCGGAGATATGCTTACTTTAGAGCGGCTGGTTAAAGAGGTACATAATCGTGGAATGAAATTGATTATGGATTTAGTGTTAAATCATACATCTGATCAGCATCCTTGGTTTATAGAATCTCGTTCTTCCAAAGATAATCCTAAGAGAGACTGGTATATTTGGAAGGATGCGAAGGACGGAAATCAACCGAATAATTGGCGTTCTTATTTTACTCCATCCTCATGGGAGTTTGATGAAAAAACAGGCCAATATTATTTTCATTCTTTTGCAGTGGAACAGCCCGATCTGAATTGGGAGAATAAAGAGGTTCGAAATGAAATTTATAAAATGATGCGTTTTTGGTCGGATAAGGGAATAGATGGATTTCGATTGGATGTTATTAATCTACTAGCAAAACAAAAGGGTTTCCCAGATGCAGAAAATCCTTTGGATTTATCCTATTTAGGAAATAATCCTGGTATCCATCAATATCTACAAGAAATGAATCGGGAAGTTTTACGTCATTATGATATTATGACGGTTGGAGAAATTCCATTTGTAACTCCTGAAGATGGACTTTTATATGTTGATGAGAGTAGAAATGAATTAAATACCTTATTTCACTTTCAAATCGCAGATGACATGCCAACATGGGATATGGTACGTTTTAAAGAAATTCAAGAGGAATGGTATAGTGGATTATTAGGGAAAGGATGGAATTCACAATTTCTAAATAATCATGACCACACTCGTCAGGTTTCTAGATATGGAAATGATGAAGAACATCGGATACAATCAGCGAAATTGCTTGCTACATTAATACATACCTTACCGGGAACTCCATATATATATCAAGGTGAAGAAATTGGTATGACTGGAGTTCGATTCGACAGTATTGACGATTATAAGGATATTGCAATGAAAAATAAATATGATGAAGAAGTACAGAAAGGAAGAGATCCTAAAGAAGTATTAAAAAGTTTACAGCCGTTAAGCAGAGATAACTCACGAACTCCTATGCAATGGGACAACAGTTTAAATGCTGGTTTTACAAATGGAACTCCGTGGATTAAAGTTAATCCAAATTATAAAACGATAAATGTTAAAGAAGCTATCAGGAATTCATCTTCTGTATTTCATTATTATAAAAAGCTTATTCAGCTTCGCAAGCAGAATCCCGTTATGGTGTATGGAGATTATAATAATCTATCAGGTAATCATAAGCAATTATATATGTATACTCGATCACATGATGAGGTTACTTGGTTAATAATATTGAATCATAGTAATAATATGCTGGAAGTTCAACTTCCAGCGATTGTTGAAAACCCAGCAAAACTTATCCTTGCTAACTATGAAGATATACCAGATTTATGTCTTTGTGATAAACTTGTTTTCCGTCCACATGAAGCCAGAGTGTATGAGATTGTAAATAAACATGGTGAAATGGGATTAAATGTATAAGTAAAAACCTATCCAAACTTATAAAGATTATGTCGGAAATAATATTGGCTTAACTTTTAAAATGAAGAAAGTGTCAGGTTTATCGACCTGACACTTTTTTAACACTAACAAAAAACTTTTTTTATTACTTGAGTTCCCTAATAATATACGCAGAGCTTACCCAGCCAGTAGTTCCGTTAGCTAACGTCACCTTGTACCATGATTTTGAGCTATTCATAGTAAGTGTTCCGTCTTTTTGAAGGACTAACTGTACAAAATCATTCAAATTTAGCTTTCCAATAATTGCTGCAGATGTGGATGGATCTTTTCTTACGTTTAATCCTGCTGTTGTCACTCGACCTAAATTTTGAACAGTTATATATTTTGTATACTCGACAAATTGAATATCACTAGTCCAGTAGATTTTATTTCCAACTTTAACTTTTACCCAAAAATCATTTGTCTTTTCAAGTAACATTAATGTTGAGTTTTTTGGTAAGGTTTTAACGGCATCATTCACACCTTTATTACTGTTTAAGACGAGATTTTTATTGACGATTGCCTGGATTCCACTAGGGAATATGTCACTGCCTTCTGGTTTGCCTGGTTGTGTAGGGTAAACAGTATTGATTTTTGCTTGATTGTAATAAGTCTTATTAAAAGGTAATATATTTTCCATATGCTTAGCAATTGATTTTCCCCAATTTGGATCACTTGCATAATAAAAATTCATGCCTTCACTATTCTGATCAATGCGTTTATTATTCATATCTTTTGTACTAAATCCAAGATAGGCTCCATTGTATTTCCAATTTTTTGGATTTAAATATGTTGCCTTTATTTCACGTGCAATATATTCTATGCAAAGGTCAACTGTAGCAAATCGGTAGGCTCCTATAAATGGAGTTGCATCATATGCTCCGAAACCAAAGAGATTATTCTTCCCTAGTGAAATATTAGATGTTCCGTAAGCACTTTCTAGAATGGCATGTGCAGCCAAGTAGAGTGGGTTCACCCCATATTTTTTTCCGGCATTGATAAACGCCTGACCTTTTCCAGTTAATACACTTACTTTTCCGGTAGAATTTACATATTTTGCAATATAGTCATTAATTTGTTTTGCTGTAACAGGTGATTGTGTACGTAAATCAATAAATTGATATCCTGTTTTACTTGTAATTGGATCACCAGTTTTAACTTGCTTTAAATAGCTTCCACTTACATATCCCGTTTTTCCTCCATATGTTACTCTGTACCAACCATTCGAAACTTTATAGCTGGCAATCACAATTTTTGAGTTAGGGATCGTCATATATATGGTTGCTGTCGGATCAGCTGTTTCTCTAAGATTTAAATTAGATGTAGTAATAAAAGTTGTATCTGTAATTTTTTGTTCAGTCAGATCAGAATAAGGAGAGAAATCTCCAATGTAAAAGTAACCAGATTTTCCATTGTAAGTAACACTATACCAATCTCTAATTTTTTTGTTTGGTGATACAACTGTATTTTTAGGAATTTTGACTAGCTTTTCATAAGCATTCCCAAATGACTGATAGACATATGTGTCTTTATTTGCTTTGTACTTCGCTTTAGTAGTGGAAAACGAGCTTTTATTCACATCATTGCTATTTATATATAATGTTTGCTTATTAAAAGTAACCCGATACCATGTTTCACCAAGACTGTTCAATACTTTTTGTGTAGATGAAAATCCATTATTAGAAGCAATTGTATACAACTCTTTATTTATAGAATTAGGGCTAGAGTATAGCTTAGTTGTCTTCTTTGAAAAATAATAGGTTTCATCGGTATTAGTAGTTTTATAAGTAATTTCATTATATGGAGAAAAATCATCCATATTAAAATAACCTTTTTTTCCATTGTAGTTAGTATTATACCAATTTCCGATTTTATTCGTTGAAGTAACAATTGTATTCTTTGGTATGAGGATAACCTTTTTAAATGCCTGACCAAACGATTGATAAATATACGTATCTTTATTTGCCTTGTATTTTGTTTGAGTAGTGGAAGAAAATACATCTTTACGCACATCATTACTATTTATATATAATTGTTTTCCTTCAAATATTACCCGATACCATGTTTGTCCAAGGCTATCTACTGCTTTTTGAGTTGATTCAAACCCATTATTTTTAGATATAGTTGTTATTTCTTTTTTTGTGTTACCCGATATTGCATATAGCTTTGCACTGTTTTTAGTAAAATAATAAGTTTTACTAGTATTAGAATAGGTTATTGCATTCATTTTTGAAAAATCACCTATATAAAAGTAACCGGTTTTACCTTTATAAGTAAGATTATACCAATCTCCAATTCTTTTTGATGATTGGACCGAAGTTCCTTTAGGAATACTAACTAGCTTTTTATAAGCATTACCATAAGATTCATATACGTATGTATTTTTATTTGCTTTATACTTTGCTTGTGTAAATGATGTAAACGAATTTTTGGTAACATCTTTACTCTTTACATAAAGGTTTTTTCCTTTAAAAGAAACTCGATACCATGTTTCACCAATACTATTGATTACTTTTTGCTTGGAGTAAAATCCATTTTTCCCTACAATTGTATAAATAGCCTTTTTCTTAGTGTCGGGAGTGGAATAGAGCTTAGTTGTCGTTTTTGTAAAAAAATATGTTTTGTTAATATTTGTATTTTGATAATATTCTTTTACATAGGTATTGCTTATCCATCCAGTTTTGGTAATGCTTTTTTTGCTTGCTTTATAGGAATAAGATATTTTATACCAGTTCCCCTTTTTTTCGGTAGCATATATTATTTTTCCTTTTGGGATAGTGAGAATAACAGCATCCTTGGTACTCGCACCTTTGCGAAGATTTAAACGAT
Source organism: Heyndrickxia sporothermodurans (assembly GCA_018333075.1). Lineage (GTDB taxonomy): Bacteria > Bacillota > Bacilli > Bacillales > Bacillaceae_C > Heyndrickxia > Heyndrickxia sporothermodurans_A. Next base: position 337,679 of record BORH01000003.1, read on the forward strand.
CAGTTGTTTTGAAGGCTGTTTTTTTAATTTTTATACTGCTGCTTGCCTCTGCTTTAATAATGTGAAATGGCTCAATAACTGACAGTGGTACAGCAATTAATAAACTGGTAGATAAAATTAATACTTTTCCAAACTTTTTCATTCTGTGCTCCTTTTCCACTATTGTTTAAATAGAATAGTAGTGTCATTTTATTATTAATATCGGTAGAAATTTGTAAGATTTCAATGAAAAATGTTCCTTTATATTTTTTATAGTAAAATCATAATATATTATGTAGATTCTGTCTTTATATATGACGAAATATTGTCGAAAATATTTACAGTAGTACAATTTGAATAGTTTGTATGGCTTGGATTTAATAGAATGAATGTTTCCAGTGAAAAGGGGATACGCAGATGCAAAAACAAAAGTCGATTTATGCTGAGACATTTATTGAAACAGATATTAATCGATTGTGGCACTACACACAGAATCCAGAAAAGCATGAACAGTGGGATTTGCGCTTTTCGCACATTGATTATTTGCCCCGTCCCGAGGAAGCTGCACCACAAAGGTTTTTATATCAGACAAATATTGGCTTCGGCATTTCGATAAAAGGTGAGGGGGAGAGTAAAGGGACATTTGAAAAACATGGTGAAAAAACCTCTTCACTACGATTTTGGACAGAGCATCCCTTGTCACTTATACGTGAAGGTGCTGGTTATTGGAAGTATGTACCGCAGAAAAATGGAACTAAGTTTTTTACCCAATATCAATACTCAACAAGGTTCGGAAAAGTTGGTGAATGGTTTGATCGATGGTTTTTTCGTCCATTGATGGGGTGGGCCACAGCTTGGAGCTTTGATTGTCTGAAGCTATGGATTGAAAAGGAAATTCATCCTAGGATCTCCATATTACGTAGTTTTATGCAACTCGTATTTATTTGTACACTTGCTTTTGTATGGATCTATCAAGGGTTAGTTCCTAAGATTCTATACCCTAATAATGGAGAGCTTGAATTATTACATGGGACTAAACTTTTACCTGTTGGGTATGAATATGTCTTATTAATTCTAGTTGGCGTCTTTGAAATTTTGCTAGGAGTGTGTTTTTTTCTTTTTTGGAGGAGAAAGAGTTTATTTATTTTTAACAACATATTGCTCGTCCTACTTGGAATTAGTGCTTTTATTGGAAATAAAACAGTGTTCACTGAACCATTTAATCCAATGACATTAAATATTCTTATGATATCTATTTCAATTGGTGCAATTCTCAATAGCAACGATTTACCGGATGCAAAGAGATGTAAGAGAACAAGGTAGGGATTTTATGAGATCCATTTACGAAAAAGTACTGGGTGAGCAGTTTCAATTGCTTCATCCAAAATTACAAGAAAAGTTTAGTCTCAAAAGTATCGATCAATGTGCCATCATTTCTAAAGGGGTGATGAAAGAAATTACAGGTGGATTCATATTACTACGTCCACTGTTTTTTTTAGGTATTAAAAAACGTATTGTTTTTCCTGAAAGAGGGGAGAACATTCCATTTACGTTGGAGAATTATGCTTATCAAGATTCTTTTGGCAGGGAATGTGTAGTATGGGCAAGAACTTTTCAGTTCCCAAGCAAAATACGTCATTTTGATGCAACAATGATCTTTAATGCAGAGAACCGAAAAATTGTTGATTACTTTGGCACTCATCATGATTTTATTTCTGATTTAGAGCTGAAAGTAACGAAAATAGGCAGCTTGCGAATTAGGTCTAAATCACAAAGAATTATTTGGAATGGGTGGTCTATCGCATTACCTGCATTTTTAAGAGGTGAGGCTGAAATTGTAGAATGGTTTGATGAGTACGAAAAGGTATTCAAGATTCATGTAAAGGTACGAAATAGATTGGTAGGCACATTATTCGAATATCATGGAAGCTGTCAAACAGAATTTGTGGACATGCCTACTGAAAAGATCCCATGCCATATTAAACCAATTAAAGAACAAGCAAGAGAGTAGGGGGAAACATGAAAACAATCAAATATTTTCAGATTGGTGTTGGCTTATTACTATGGTTATTAATTGTATGGATATTACCAGTTGGATATATTGAAAGGCTTGTCACATTTTCTTTTTTTGTAACCGTGCCACTTTTTCTTTTTGTGACAGAAAGGCGGCAGAGAGAAAATGAAATACAACTTTTTCACTGGATTATTCTTTTACTTTTACCAATGGCATTATCAGGTTCCTTATCTTTTTTATTTCCACCTGGAGTTCTCGCTGGTGTTTTTTCTTTAGGCTGGTTGTTAGTGACTTGTTTAATTGGGCTATATGGATTTCTTCGTCTATTAGAAAGAGGATTCTATTTATTAGAGGAATTTTGTATTGATATAGGATATGTATATTTGCCACTCGGGGGATTTTGGTTTGCTGCCCATCGTTTTGGTATCGATATTGGAAATTTTGGTAGTGTTCTCATATTATTAACGGTTGCCCATTTTCATTTTTCATCTTTATCCGCTCCAATTTTCACAGGACTATCTGGCCGAATGTTGAAAAAAACCAGAATATTTAAAATGATAGCGGTTTTTAATATGCTTTCACCGCTTCTAATTGCTGTTGGTATAACCTTTTCGCGAACATTTGAAATGGTTACAGTGCTATTATTTGTTGTCTCATTATTAATGTACATATATTATTCCATTTATTTAGCATTGAAAGTGATTAAAAGTATATATGCAAGGATTTTCTTATTGATCTCCTCCTTCACTCTTATCGTCACGTTAGGATTTGCTGCTTTCTATGGAATTGGACGTGGTTTAGGGATTCATACGGTATCCATTTCAACTATGGTCCTTGTTCATGGAATAGGTAATACTTTTGGTTTCGTCCTATTTGGGATTCTAGCTTGGGCAATTATTCAACCGAAATCACGGGCAACCATGAATCGATTTCCTCATAGTCATATGAAAGGTGCATGGAGAATTGGCAGTGATTTTCTGGAACGAAAACAATGGATTGATTCTTCTAATGATAAAATTTTAGGCTTGGTTGATGACTTTTCTGTTTACAGAAATGAAGTATTTAATCCCCTAATAATCCATCCAAATATACGCGAATTTTATGAGAATACAATGGACTACGAATTGTTGGCGTTAACTAAATGGCAGCGAGGGTTTGTGCTATTGTCACACATGTATAAACAAATTAGTAAAAGAATAGAACAAATAAATTTACCATTGAACAATGAATTTTGTCTGCATGAAGGTAGAATCGTTCCGGTTAATAGTGAACAGGATGGTAGGCAAAATGTGAGAGCATGGATGAGATGGGATAAGGTAAGTAAGAAAATTATATTTGTTGCAGTTTATTCTCAGCACACAAGTGAAAATAAGACTTATATGAATATTGCTTTACCACTTCCATTTGGAAATATGACAGGAATATTAAGATTGAATCATGATAAAGACGATGGACTAATTCTTACTAGTATTCCTCATGTAGAACAAATAGGAGATGAAGGTATTTACTTCTTTTTAGGTAACATACGTATAAGGCTCCCGCTAAATGAAAGCTTTCATATAAGAGTGAATCAAAATAAAATTAATGCTACACATACAATGTGGATGTTTGGCATCCCCTTTCTAAACATTGAGTATAAAATTACTAAAAATGAGTCATATAAAAATATAGAGTGTGTAAGGAATCTAATATAGAGGATTGAGAATACATCATGATAAAGGGAATCGACATTTTGTCTAGATTCCCTATCGTATATTAGCTTTCATGGAATATCGTTTTTTATTAATATTATTCAATATTTGTTTTTCGATTTTCATTTATCCATTTTAATAAGGAAAAAATAACCTCTTCTAAATTTTTCCCCGCAGCTGTTAATTCATATTCAACTTTTCTTGGTGTTGAATTTAAGATTTTCTTTTCTATGAGCCCTTCCTTTTCTAATTCTTTTAGTCGCTCTGTTAATAAACGATCAGAAATTCCCGGTATTTCCTCAAGAAGTTCAAAATAACGCTTTGGTCCTTTTAAAAGTGTGAATACAATTAACCCCATCCACCTTCTTCCAATAAATTCGATGGTACTATGAAAATTATGACAAATATGTTGTGTAGCTATTTTTTTTATCGAACAATTAAATTGATTTGAATCATTCATAAAGGAACCCCCTTATCTTTTTATATTTTATCATAAAGAAAGACAAATGACTTGACTAATGAACTTACTATAAGTAAGCTTGTAGTAACTTACTTATAGTAAGTTAAAATAATATAGGGGGAACAGATTATGTTGAATACACCAGAGAAAAGCTTATCTACCATTATTAAAGAGCGTAAATCTGTGAGAATTTACGATTCAAATTATATAATCTCAAAAGAAGAGATTGAAGAAATATTAAAAGAGGCAACTCTTGCACCATCATCAAGTAATCTTCAATCTTGGAAATTTTTAGTTATTAGTGATCCTACCATAAAGAAAGAGCTTCGCGCGATTGCAAATAATCAAGAGCAGGTTGAAACTTCTTCAGCTATAATAGCAGTTTTAGGTGATGTAGATGCTTATAAAAATGTTGAAAGGATCTATAAAAGCGGCTATGAAAAAGGCTATATTGATGAAGCAAGCATGGAACGTGTAATCAAAAGTACTTACAATACTTATCCAAATGCACCACTTGAAGTAAGAAAAAATATTGCTTCGTTTGATGCTGGGCTAGTTTCAATGCAGCTAATGCTTATAGCAAAATCAAAAGGCTATGATACTGTGACAATGGGTGGATTTGATAAAGAAAAGTTTGTAGAAAAATTTAATATTGAGGATCGTTATATTCCAATCGTACTAATCGCAATAGGAAAAGCAGCAGGACCTGCGTTTAATACAACACGCTTACCTCTTGATGAAGTTGTACGTTTTATTTAATCTGCTATAAAAGTCATAATTAAAGTGTAAAAAAGGGGGTCAGTATTGATTACTCTTTTTTACATTTTGTTTGTAAATCCCTTTTTCATAATAAAGAGCTATTATGATAAAATAGAATATATTATTGTGAAAGGGAAGTTTAAATGAGCTATTCACAAATTTTTAAAGATACCTTCGATTCTCTTGAAGGCTTGGCTGATCGTATTGGAGAGATTTTAGATTGTCCGATTACAATTGAAGATTCGAACCATCGTATTATTGCCTACAGCAAGCATGAAGAAAATGTTGATGCTGCTAGAATAGCCACTATAATTAGAAGGAAAGTTCCGGAAAATGTTATTCATACTCTTTGGAAAAATGGGGTTATGCCGAAGCTTTTCGAGAGCGATGAACCAGTTATTATTCCTGCAATTGAAAAGGTTGGATTAGGGAATCGAATTGCTGTTTCGGTACGGAAAAATAATGAGGTGCTAGGCTTTATTTGGGCACAAACGGATAATAAACAATTAGGTGAAGACAAATTAAAACTTCTAAAAGAGGCAGCAAAGCTTGTGAAAAATCAGCTTCTTCAGCATCAATTGAAAAAAAGAAAAGTGGAGGAAGATTATAAGGAATTTTTCTGGAAGCTTTTAACGGGTAATGTTCAAAGATTAAGTGATATTAAGCGTCAAGCAGATCTGTTCGGGATGAATCTGGAGGGAAAGCTGGCAATAGCGATTATTGAATTTGATAGGGAAGGTAATCAAAAAATAGAAAAACACTCGTATTATTTAATAGAAACGTTGCAGCAGGTTCAAGTCGTTTGTCGAGTTTTCGATCAAAATCAACTTGTATTATTAGTACGTTTTCAAACAGAAGAGGCTACATTTCGAGTATTAAAACAATTTATTCAAAGCTTTATCGAAAAGATAAAAGAGAGATTAAAGCTTGAACATGTGAAAGGTTCATGTGGTTTAATTTATCATTCCCCACTGCAAATTGATAAAAGCTATCAAGAGGCATTAAAGGTCCTAGAATTAAAGGAACAATTTTCGCATGATTTAAAGGATATTTATAGTTATCAGGAACTAGGTATTTATCAATTTATTAATGAATTGTACAAAATTAGAATACGTGATCAATATCAAAATCTTTCATTAGAAAGACTAAGAGAATATGATCAAAAGCATCAATCGAATTTACTAATTACTCTAAAAACTTATTTGGAATGCGACAATAATATTCAAGAAGCAGCAAAGGTATTACATGTACATACGAATACGTTAAACTATCGATTAAAAAGAATTACCGAAATAACTGATATTGATTTGAAAGACCCTAATCAAAAAATAACCTTTTATCTTGATTTGAAGATAGAGAGTATGAAAAGTAATGATTTATAATGAAATAATTAGGTGTTTCCACAGTGAAATTCTAGTGAAGTTTGGGAGGATTTTTCGGATCGTCACAAAACTTCGTTAGAATTTTTTTTATTTAATCGAATTCTATACAAAATAAACTTTTGTTTAGTTAGGAACACGCGATACTTATATGTTATAGGAAAACAGCCTTTGTAAATTTACACAAATCATTGCCCTTATTTTTTGTTTTCTTTATAAAGAAAAGTTGTTTGAAAAAACATATAATTAAAGATGTAATTAAAAAAATCGAACATTGAGGAGATGTTATAGATGATTATCGGTGTTCCAAAAGAAGTTAAAAATAATGAAAATCGTGTTGCGATGACACCTGCTGGAGTCGTGCACTTATTAAATGCAGGACATAAAGTAATTATAGAAACAAATGCTGGATTAGGCAGCGGATTTACGAATGAAGAATATATTCAAGCAGGTGCTGAAATAATTGAAAGCGCTTCAGATGTATGGGCATCAGCTGAAATGATTATGAAAGTAAAAGAGCCACTTCCTTCTGAGTATGGCTATTTCAGAAAAGGGTTAATCTTATTCACATATCTACATTTAGCGGCTGAACCTGAGTTAACAAAAGCATTAGTTGATAGTGGAGTAATTGCAATTGCATATGAAACAGTAACGGTTAATCGTACTTTACCATTACTTTCTCCAATGAGTGAGGTTGCTGGTCGTATGGCTTCTCAAATTGGCGCACAATTCCTTGAAAAAACAAAAGGTGGAAAGGGAATTTTACTAAGTGGAGTTCCTGGTGTAAAACGTGGAAAAGTTACTATTATCGGCGGTGGAATGGTAGGAACAAACGCAGCAAAAATTGCCGTAGGTCTTGGTGCTGATGTTACAATTATTGATTTGAATCCTGAGCGATTACGTCAATTAGAAGATATTTTTGGTACAAGCGTTCAAACTTTAATGTCTAATCCATTCAATATAGCAGAAGCTGTGAAGGAATCTGATCTAGTAATTGGGTCTGTTTTAATTCCAGGAGCAAAAGCACCAAAATTAGTAACAGAGGAAATGGTTAAATCGATGCAACCTGGATCTGTTATTGTCGATGTTGCTATTGACCAAGGTGGAAACTTTGAAACTGTGGATCATATTACAACACATGATAATCCTACTTATGAAAAACATGGAGTCGTTCATTATGCAGTTGCTAATATGCCGGGTGCCGTTCCACGTACATCTACTATTGCATTAACTAATGTAACAATTCCTTATGCGGTTCAAATTGCAACTAAGGGTGTTGTTCAAGCTGTTAATGATAATCCTGCTATTCAATCTGGTGTCAATGTTGCTAATGGCCATGTGACATATGAAGCGGTTGCTCATGATCTTGGTTACAGTTATGTACCTGTTGAAGAAGCAGTCACAAAAGAAGCAATTAATGCGTAAATTCACTAAAAAGTGTCAGTCCTTTTGACTGACACTTTTTTATTAGTAAGTGGGAAGTCAAGATTATAGGGTATCGATTAAATATTGAAAAATTTAATCGAAAAAAAATATATTTTATGAAACTTTTTTCACCTTTATTAAGTCTAATAAATGTAATATAATTGAAATTATCTAAAAAAAAATGTAATAATTACAGAGAATTAATGGTAAAATATTTAAATTATTACTTTTTTTGATGTATATTAAAGGAAGGAATGTTTTTTTTGAAAGCAATAAAAAGATTTTTTGAGAATACAATAGTCAATTCAAGTGTAAGAACTTTGTACTATTTACTGATTTTAATATTGCTTGTTCTAATCTACGGATTTCACGATATGAGTGCAGGTCCATTTATTTATGCTGAGTTCTAATTTTAGGAAGGAGAGCCTATGAGACTACTTAAAACAATACAACAATTTTCAATTGATCATCCCAATCGATTGGCTTTTGTTAATCGTGGTTCGACTTTGACCTATAGTGATTTGTGGAATCAATCGAGCCAATTAGCTTCATATATAATTAAGCAAACAAAACAAAAGCGTTCACCAATTATAGTGTACGGTCATATGGGACCTGAAATGATCACTTCATTTCTCGGATGTGTCAAAGCCGGGCATCCATATATACCTGTCGATATGTCCATTCCTATCGAAAGAATAAGAAAAATTATCGAAAGCTCAAAATCTGAAATCTTTATTTCTACTGAAGCCTTCGATTTTGAAACGATAGCTTCTTATCCAATAAACCATATCAGTGAAAATCAATTGGATCTTATATTTAATAGCAAGGATATGGTTGTAGAAGATTGGGTTAAGAAAGAGGATAATTTCTATATTATTTACACATCCGGCAGTACAGGAAATCCAAAGGGTGTCCAGATAACGGCAAATAATCTTCAAAGCTTTACTGATTGGATTGTTAGTGATTTTCCAATTGAGGAGCAAAGAGTATTTATGAATCAAGCCCCATTCTCTTTCGATTTATCAGTAATGGATTTATATCCAGCACTTTCAACCGGTGGTACTTTGTTTACTGTGACGAAAGAAATGATAGGGAATCCGAAAGCTTTATTTGATGAATTAACGGATTCTAATATTCAGATTTGGACATCTACACCATCATTTGCACAAATGTGTTTAATGGAACCTGCATTTTCTGATGAAATGCTTCCAAACTTGGAAGTGTTCCTTTTTTGTGGAGAGGTTTTAACTGCTGATACAGCTCGACAATTAATTGAACGATTTCCAAATGCAAAAATATATAATTTGTATGGACCTACTGAAGCGACAGTAGCAGTAACTATGGTAGAAATAACGAATGAGATATTACAGTCTCATAATATTTTACCAATTGGTTATTGCAAAAAAGATTCTCAAGTCTATATAGTCGATGAAGATGGAAATGAACTGCAAGATGGTGAAAAGGGAGAAATGATTATTGCCGGTCCGAGTGTAAGTATCGGATATTTAGGTGAAAACGAACTTACAGATAAAGTATTCTTCGATAAAAATGGTGTAAAAGCTTATCGGACTGGCGATGTAGGATATAGAAAAAATGGGATGCATTATTATCAAGGTCGAATGGATTTTCAAGTAAAAGTACATGGTTATCGTATGGAATTAGAGGAAATTGAAGCAAATATGGCTAAATCACAATATATTGAGGCATGTGTAGTAATACCTGTATATCGAGAAGGAAAAATCGACTACTTAACCGTATTTATTGTTCCTGCTTCAAATTCTTTCGAAAAGGAATACCAATTAACGAGTGCAATTAAGAAAGAAATTTCAAAGCTTCTTCCAGCTTACATGATTCCTAGAAAATTCAACTATTGTACTCAGTTGCCAATGACACCTAATGGTAAAGTTGATCGTAAAACCTTAATAGCTGAGGTTATGGCATGATTCCTTATGAATCTTTTCTCTTTTTCTTTATAGTTGCGATCTTGCTTTTACCAACCATTATATTAGGCTTAAATGGGAAAATGTCAAAAGCCTATAATATGATTGTTACAATTATCTTATTGGCAATTATTTTTTCTAATAGTATGATAGGGGCACGTTCTCTTTTATTTTTTACGATTTGGCAAGTAATTCTAGTAAAAGGATATTTTGCTTATCGAAAACAGAAAAATAGTACATTCATATTTTGTTTGGCAGTGTTGGCATCCATTTTACCTTTAGTCTTAGTTAAAGTTTTTCCCTTATTTGAATTAAATCACTTATTTGGATTTTTAGGTATTTCTTATTTAACCTTTAAAGCTGTTCAAATGGTGATTGAAATTAGGGATGGACTAATAAAAAACGATCTACCACTCCCAGATTTTTTATATTTTTTATTGTTTTTTCCAACAATCTCATCTGGTCCAATCGATCGATATCGTCGATTTGAAAAAGACTATTTAGCTATTCCTTCAAAAGAAAGTTATAAGGAACTGCTATATTTAGGGATTAATAAAATCTTTAGAGGTTTTTTATACAAATTTATCATCGCCTATTTAATACATCACTATCTATTAACCTATTTGCCATCTAATCCATTTGTTGAACTGAAACCTATTGTAGGAAACCTCTTATATATGTATTCCTATAGTTTGTATTTATTTTTTGATTTTGCAGGCTATAGTGCATTCGCAATTGGTATAAGTTATCTAATGGGTATAAAAACACCAGAAAACTTCAACCTACCATTTATAAGTAGGAATATTAAGGATTTCTGGAATCGTTGGCATCTAACCCTTTCCTTTTGGTTTAGAGATTATGTATATATGCGTTTTGTGTTTTGGATGACGAAAAAGAAATGGATTAAAAATCGTTATACCGTATCTAATTTAGGATATATTCTTTTATTCCTTATTATGGGTTTATGGCATGGAATTGCTCTCCAGTATATTGTATACGGTCTATATCATGCGTTTTTAATCATTGGTTTTGATTACTTTGATCGTTGGAACCGGAAGAAGAAATTTTGGCCAAAAAATAAGGTTACACATGTTGTTTCGGTCATTATTACTTTCCATTTCATTTGTTTTGGTTTTTATATCTTTTCAGGGCAGATATTTCATTAATAATTTATTAAATCATAGTTTACTTAAAATAAACTTAATTTTTGGTATCTCCTCCGCATAGGGGGAGAGACGTTATAAAAGGAGAATGAAAAATGGAAAAACAAGAAGTATTTACTATTTTAGCTGAAGTTTGTCAAGATGATGTGGTTGTTGAAAATCCTGATATTGATCTTTTTGAAGAAGGCTTATTAGATTCGTTTGGAATCATTAACTTATTGGTGGAAGTGGAAGGACGCTTAGGAATTACCGTTCCAATCACTGATTTTACGCGCGAGGAATGGAATACACCAAATAATATAGCGATGAGACTGGCAGAACGCGAATGAAAAAGTATGCTTTTGTCCCGCTTATCATTGCCACCATACTGTTTCTAGTATTTCTGTTTTTTCCGAATAGATGGTTGGAATCTTTTATTTCGGAAAAAAAGGTGGAAGGTGCGGCAACAGAGCTTAATCCCTTGATGTTTCAAGGTGAATATGTACAAAGAAAGATGATGGAGAATGAAAATTATTTTCCGATTTATGGATCTTCGGAATTAGCGCGATTCGATCCATTTCATCCTTCGAATTACTTTGAAGCAAATCCTAAGGGATTTATTCCCTTTCTTTATGGACGTGGAGGAACCCAATCAATTATTCACTTTATGAATCTTGCTTCTCATTCCGATCAGTTAAAAGGAAAGAAGCTTGTATTCATTATTTCACCTCAGTGGTTTCAAAAAGAGGGAATTGATGAATTTCACTTTGCACCAAATTATTCACGATTACAGGCATATGATTTAGTATTTAATACGAATATTGATCCACAGTTAAAAAAAGAAGCTATGAAAAGACTTTTGAAATTTGATGCTGTCAAAAGAGACAAAATACTTGCGACTTTATATAAAGCAGAAATAAGTCCATCAAAATCACTGAAATGGAAGGCGGATTGTGTAAAGCCTTTAGCATATATGAATAGGGAGCTATTGAAAAAGAAAGATCTTTATTATTCCATTTTTGGAGGTTCTGAAAGAAAGAAACATAAAAATCCTCATCTTGTTAAAGGGAAGTCTTGGGGGGATTTGGAAAGGGCTGCTGATCAATACGGAGAAAAAAGGGCAGCTAATAATCCGTTTTATATTTCAGATAAATACTATCAAAAGAAAATAGCTCATAAAATTCATAAACTCAAAAATTATAAGCAAAAAGCATCTTTTGGAGAATCAGTTGAGTATACTGATTTTCAAATGATACTAGATTTATTGAAAGAAAAAGGTGCTAAACCACTCTTTATCTCCATACCTGTTAATGGTAAATGGTATGATTATACTGGGTTTCCAAAGGAAGGACGTAAAATTTTCTACAAAAAAATTAAAGAGAAGATAAATGCTGCTGGTTTTAAAATAGTAGATTTTTCTGCGCACGAATACGATCCATACTTTCTAAAAGACACAATTCATATTGCATGGAAGGGTTGGGTCTATACAGATAGAGAGATGGAAAAGCATTGGGAAAATTAATGCAAAAGGTATCAGTTTTATTTTTGAGACTGATACCTTTTTGGTTAAAAAAAGTGCAAATATAGGTTAAAGCCAGAATCAATAAATTTTCTTAGTATACTATGCTATTTTTTTACTTATCGATTAATCAAGGGGTTCATATTGAAGCTTTAAAATAAAGATTGATATAAAACTCTCTTCTCCCCATTTACAACAGCAATAAAAATAACAATATTTTAAAAAGAAATTGATCAAAATGACGGATTTCTGTTTGAGTAAATATCAATTTTTATAAAAAAGTTTGATTATTTCTTATTGTACTAAAGCACCCGTTCGTACGATAAGGTCAAGCTTTAAACAGCAGGAGTGATTTTTTTATGAGGAAAAATGAAGTTTTATGTTACAATTTTTAAAAGAATCTAATGAATATTATTTTGCTAACCATTTACATTGAATTATAAAAGGAAAAATTTTGGGGGATTAGTTTTATGGTTAAACTTAGTGAAATAGTGTCTAAACTGGACGTTGAACTCGATATAAAATCATTTGGGAAGGATCCTGCTTTTAGTCAATTCATACCAATGGTTTAATAGTCCTTTGTTTTAAAAATTGTTATATCATGTTTCTTTGCAAATCCAATTAAATGTTCATACGCTCCTTGAGGTTCGAGTACAGATAATCTAATGTTGATTCCTTTTTCCACTTTTATAATTGCAGCTTTTTTAGCCCATCCGACACGTATCAATTTCAGTTGGTTTACTTGGTTAGGATAAATGACTTTTTTAATGATGGGTTTATTGAACAATAATATTAGGTATATTAAACGCTCCGTTTGGATGGTAAACTTAAATCGAAAAGAAGCTAATCCTATAGTTATTAATAAAAAGATTAAGTATAACGATAAAGAGGCCCCGTAATAATCTGCCAATGCATTCCACAATATGACAACAAAGATAATTATAAAAATAGGTAGTCTTTGCGGATTTATATTATACTCTATTGAAAGCACCTCCTCGAAGAATCAATTTACAGATCCTGCCCGTTAATACAATAATTCAATACAAAAGACGGTTAATCCTTCTTGAATTAACCTGCACCTTTAGTTGAACAACACAAAAGAGCCACCACCGCAGCTCCATCATCAACTCACGCCTTCGTTAGTTTAAGTGAAAATTTCCACATTTTTTTACCTTAACAAAATCTAATCCCTTAATGTGTAGGGGCATATCAAAAAGACGCCTTCTTACTAAAGAATGGCGCCCTTTTGTAGATTAAGAATGGAAATAGGAAACTCCATTTCTATAGTATTAGAGCATCCTATTGTTATACGTTTGTTACACTTATATATAATATTTGAAATAGAAAAATATTAAAAAATAGTTGGTACCATTCCCCCATCCATACGGATAGGAGAACCTTTAAATGCAGATGCATAAGGACTACACACAAATGTGGTGAGTCTACCTATTTCAATTGGCTTGATAAATCGTTGTATTTCAGATTGAGGTAGGTTTGTAGTCATAAATTCTTTCTCTTTTTCTGAAAAATTCATATCATCATTAGGGTAAATACCCTCAATTATTTGATGAACATTTTCAGAGAGTGTTGGTCCTGGCATAATCGTATTGACTGTAACTTCTGTTCCTATTGTTAATTTAGATAAGCTTTTTGACAATGATAAAAGCATTGATTTTGTCATACAATACTGAGGCATTTGTCCTGAAGGCATGATTGCTTCTTCACTCGCAATAAAGATAATGCGACCATAATCATTTTTTAACATTTTCGGTAAATAAAATTTAGATAATCCATTTGCAGCAAGTACATTAGTACGAAAGTATTTTTCCCATACTTCATCGTCAATGTCCTCATATTGCATAATTTCATAAATACCCATATTATTAACTAAAATATCAATAGTGGGGTATTTTTTAAATAAAGCTTCTCTTTGCCCCTTATCGACAATATCGGCTGTAGCATTTTGAGGAGAGGTAGCCGGGAAATCCGATTTAATTTCATTTACAATTCGTTCTACCTCTTCATAATTTCGTCCATTAATTAGTACATTGACACCTTCTTTGGCAAGTTCAATGGCAATTGCTTTACCTATACCTTTCGTTGATCCTGTAACTAAAGCTGTTTTATTGTTTAATCCCATATCCATAATACATTTCTCCATTTCAATTACCTTTTATGATTATAAAAAGTTAATATAAAAACGCTCCTACCCTTTGAGGTAATAATTAGGTTATTATTTTTTAATATAGTGTTAAAAAATTTACTTTTTAAGACAAAGTTAATTTCTCGAGTTTGTACCTAAATGTTCAGTACGCCAAATTGAGGGAGTATCACCTTCCCAAATGCGGAAAGCGCGGTAAAACGAGTTCTGGTCTTCATATCCAATCATGAAGGCTACTTCTTTAATATCGAACGAGGGATCTGCCAAGTACTCTCGAGCCAACTCATGTCGAACTTGTGTCAAAAGATGCTTGAAGCTCGTGCCTTCGTTAGTAAGACGTCGCTGCAAGGTACGATCGCTCATCCCCAACTCGCTTGCGACAGTTTGAATGTCAGGACGCCCTCCTGCTAGGCTACGTTTCATAATCCACTTGACCATTTCGGTGATTGAGCGACTGCGTTGCTGCTCATCTAACGATTTGTCCAATACGGGAGTCAGAATCTCCAGCAGCTCTTCGTTGTACGAGAGAAAAGGGAGGTCCAGATCTCCTCGATGTAGCGTCAACCTGTTAGAATTTGCCCCAATCCGGATATGGCAGCCGAAGTAAGCTTCAAGTGCCTGTATGTCGCCCATTGAGTGTGTAAATTCTACAAACCTCGCCATCAAAGGTTGACCTGTGCCTCGACGTCCAAGCTCCAAAAGAAATGCAAGAGTGATTCCAACCAGCATCGGTGGACCTGGTTGCTCGGTATACAACCAATCTAGTTCAATTGTACAGAACTCACCTCCCTCGGTGATACGTAAGCTTTCAGGGGGACACAGTTGTTTATACCGTGCCATTCGTTTTAGAGCGTCACGGTAGTTACGAGCATGGTAAGTCGCTAAGACCGCGGGTGGATAATGCGCTGTTTCAAAGACGGTCGTAAGCTTGATAATTCCTTCGGCCGTGTCATCAATGAGATCCGAATAAGCTTGCCAAATAGCGAAATATTGATCGGTGGTGACAACTGGGTCAGTAATAATTGTAAGCGGCAATCGTGCTTTTCGAGCCACGTCGTAGGGGGCAATCCCTAATTGATCTATGCCTGCCCAAAATCCTACCGGGATTTTAATACGAGTATGAGATCTCATAATTGGTCCTCCTTTAGCTATCTATACTTTCACTAGTTTTGATTGTGATTGTGTTCTGCCTAGTCAACGGGACAGATATTATATTACCTATTCAATGTCGCCTTGTAACTAGCAAAAGGCGACATTTCACTTGCCAAGTACGTCGAAAAAATCGGTTAGTAATAGGTATCATAAACGTAATGAAGCTGCCTTTTTTATAAACAGCTCAGACAGCTTCATTAAAAACACCCTAAAAAATCCTATTTATCTAAGTGGTTAAATGTATTAGTGTTTTTGTTATTTGTACCTACTCATCAGAAAGCCACTCATTATAATCATGTGCTTAAACTAATCTTAGCATTAAATCAATTTACCTGTTATTCAATATGTCTATTCTTCACAATATGGACTGATTGTTGAATAAAGCTAATGGAGATAGTTCAACTAAACAGCTTCTTTAGCTTAATAAGTCCAAATAATAAATTAGGGTGCAAATCTGTTTGATCAACACCCTAATTCTTTAATATAGATCTAAAATACAAAATAAAAAGACCAAGATTATATACTTTACTGAGTAAGCAGATGGTTTCTTACGAAATGATCATTCTTAATATCTTTAGTAAGAAAAGCAAGTAATACAAGAGTTAAATAAAATGAGAATGATGACAAGCGATGATGAATGGATGGAGATGAAGTATAAATGTCAACGAATGCACTATTACAAAAAGATCAACATGTAATTATATGATTTTTTTAAAATCCGACTTAAGATAGGTTTTCCTGGTTATACAGCCTTCGTTGGGGAATTGAAACCAACTACACTACTTAAAAAGAAAGCATGAAGATTACAAATATCTCAAGTAGTATGGAAGAACTTATTAAGCTGGACATCTATAATCAGATTTATGTTTTTACCCTTCTGCAAACTGTCAAAAATGAAGCTGAAAAAGTGATTGTTCAAGAGATTTATAAGCACAAAATGAAAATTAACATAAATATGGCGGTGGGTATATATAACGATACTTTATTGTCATTATGTTGAGGGAAGAGTCATCGGAACGGGAGCAGCTCTATAATCGATTGCACATCAAGATTCTCAAGGAAATAGTTCCTATTTGAAAGGGATGGAAATATGAACGGACAACGAGTTCGAAAAACAGGCATCACCTAAACAAAAGGAAAGCCTTTTAATGGATAAGATATAATAAAACAACTTAAAATCCGATTTAAGGTAGAAAAATTCTCTCTCTTCGTGCTGCCTTAATAATTTTTTTCTTCAATCGAAAAAACTATGAATCACATCCAACTGAAATGTAATCCACAGTTCCTTAAGTTAATGACATTGATTACTAAAGCGGTTTTGCTTTGGAATCTAATCTTTTACTGTCAATTATATCTATGGGCTTTATTCTCTTTAATTTCTCCTCCTGCGAAAGCGCACTACCCTTTGTGAATTCTTCTAAAGCATGCATGGCAAACCTCGCGTTGGGATAAGTGATCGAGCCGCCACCAATCACACCAATTTTGAAGGTTTCATGATTTCGTCGATGGTTGCCCCGGCATTTTAGCAGCCCTCCATGTGATAGCAAATGCATTCATCGCATTGGCTGACTATTGATATGGCTAATTCCATAATGGGTACTTACCCTAACTGTCGTTTAAATTGTTTACTGGCAAAGATGTAAGCGAAGACCATGATGCCGACGCACCAGGCAAGTGCAATCCAGATATCGTTGCCAACAGCCCCTTCATACAAGAGGGCACGAATCGCATTCACGATTGAAGTCACGGGCTGGTTCTCAGCGAACGCACGGACAATTTTAGGCATGGTTTCGGTGGGCACAAAGGCCGAACTGATAAACGGCAGGAAAATCAGCGGGTACGAGTAGGCTGTCGCCCCTTCCATAGACTTTGCTGTCAATCCAGGAATGACCGCCAGCCATGTCAGCGCCACCGTAAACAGCCCGAGTATTCCAGCAACCGCGAGCCAATGCGGGATATCAGCGTTGGAACGGAAGCCCATCAAGAGCGCGACGAGGATAACCACCGCGACAGTAAGCGCATTGGAAACAAGCGAGGTCAACACATGAGCCCACAATACTGACGAGCGCTTGATAGGCATGGTAATGAAACGAGCCATCAGCCCGCTCTTTACATCCGTAAACAGCCGTAGGGAAGTGTATGCGACGCCAGATGCGATAGCCATCAGCAAGATTCCTGGCAATAAATAATTGACGTAGTTGTCCGTGCCCGTCTTTATCGCGCCGCCAAATACGTAGACAAACAGCAGCATCATCATAATCGGCGTAATCGCCACCGTGATAATTGTATCTGGGCTGCGCATGATGTTGCGCATTAAACGTCCTAGTAATATCCCTGTTTGGCTTTTCATTTACATCTCCTCCTTTTTGCCGATAATTGCGAGGAAAATTTCCTCCAATGTCGGCTGCTTCTCAATGTACTCCACTTTCGCTGGTGGGAACATCTCTTTAAGTTCGGTAAGGGTACCAGTTGTAATGATTTTTCCGCCATGCAGTATGGCGATACGGTCCGCCAGTTGTTCGGCTTCCTCCAGGTACTGGGTCGTCAGCAAGATGGTCGTGCCGCTGCCAGCAAGCTCCTTGACGGTATCCCAGACTTCAATCCGCGCTTCGGGGTCAAGCCCTGTCGTCGGTTCGTCGAGAAAAATGACTGCTGGCGTTCCGATTAGACTCATGGCGATGTCAAGCCGGCGCTTCATCCCGCCGGAATATTTGTCTGCCCGACGGTTGGCCGCTTCACACAGGCTGAATCTTGCAAGCAGATTGTCAGTGACTTGAGCGGGATTGGAAACTCCCCGCAACTTGGCGATCATCATCAGGTTTTCCCTTCCAGTGTGCATTCCGTCTAAAGCTGCGAACTGCCCTGTCAGGCTGATGCTCTGGCGAACATGATCCGGCTGATGCTGAACGTCAAAGCCGCAAATACCTACTTCGCCGCCATCAGACTTTATCAGTGTTGAGAGGATATTGACCGTCGTCGTCTTGCCCGCTCCATTTGAGCCAAGCAGTGCGAAAATTTCGCCACGCCGCACCTCAAAATCCACCCCCTTTAAGACTTCCTTGTCTTTAAAGGATTTTTTTAACCCTTTAACAGAAATCGCTGTATTTCCCATACTTTTCTCCTCCTTATAAAAAATGATTTGTGAACCTAAATTGCCTTTACCCTTCTACTTAGTCCTACTAATATTCTGTATTACTTAGTACTGAATTAAAAATATAACTGAATAACGAAGGTGGCAATTTATATTTGTAACCAGCTATTCAGTCGGTATTATTTAATGAGTTTATTTTTTTCCCAATCGCTTCAAGATACTCTGATTCAAATCTTCACGATACTTGGCGAAGTAAGTTTTAGCGTTTGCCACTAGTTCGTCGGCAAAGGACGCCACATCGTCTCCAGTGATTTCCAGCACTTGTCTGCCTTCTGCTGCACCGGCTTCGAACAAATCGATTAATTCATACTGTATGTGCAGCATATCCATCCCGTTGCCCGCTGTGAATTTCCACATGTAGTTTTGAATTTTCTTAAATACATACTGGTAGTCCTCTGGCAGGGCTTCAACTCGTGCCATCATCATCTTGTATTCTTTTTTATCACCAATCATTTTTTTGAACATTTCCATCATTTTATTTTTCCTCCTTTTTTATAGAGCTGAACAAGACACTCCAAAAATATCGGATGGAATATCTTATGAAGCTAGGTTGACTTCAAGACATTAATTTTTGATGATACAAAATCCCATTTCTTCCAAAACAATTCAAGTTCCTTGCGTCCAGCCTCATTTAGCGTGTAAAACTTGCGGGGCGGTCCCATATCCGACGGTTTCTTTACTATGCTCACTAGTTTTTTCTTTTCTAATCGCACGAGGATGGTGTAGACCGTCCCTTCCACGACTTCGGTAAACCCAAGCTCGTTTAGGCGGCGGGTAATCTCGTAGCCATAGGTTTCATGGCGGCTGATGATTTCCAGCACGCAGCCTTCCAGCGAACCCTTTAGCATTTCAGTTAAATTTTCCATGTTCAGTGCCACCTCTATTTAGTCTGACTTATATTCAGTACAACATAGTACTGGGGTAAATTTTTACTGAATAGCTTTTGGAAATTCCACTATTTAGTATTACTTATTACAAGTACATCGTATCACTGAGTAGTAAGGGTGTCAATAATTTTTCTTAAAAATATTTCGATACCTATATTAATGGCTATGCAATACCTTCGTAAGTTGATACGGTCTCTATTTCGTATAAAGGAAATAAATCGTACAAAGTTTTTGAAAAACATTCATATGTCTTGAATATCACCTTCATTCCTTCATCCATTAATGGAAAAGTTTTTGGTACTGACACTTTAAACTTTGCGGTCGAACCATCTCGTCAAACAATGAAGAATCTTCCTATAGCATATCCACCAGTTGAATTGTTTAAGTACGAACACTGTACAGTAAGCCTCCCCAAAATACAAAATGAGATCGTGAACACTTAATGTGTTCTTTTTCTTTTAACCCATATTGAGCTAACCTGCCATTTTACTTTAAGTATATTTTTTCACACTCTCTTCAATATCGCTCTAAAATCTGGCCATAAAAAATAAAAAAGACGCGTTCCTAATTAAACGCGTCCGATTGTTTAACTTTCAAACTTAAAACTGTGACCAGTGGCTATTATGTATCCCAAGAAGGAGGAGGCCATGCTCCAATTAATTGCCGAATCAGTGCTACCTGTCCAGTATGATAACTATTGTGTGCCATAAGCGTGGCTAAAAGGTCACCACGAGTCCTTTCCAATCCCGCGTCTTTCATTTCCTTTAAATCTTTTTTCGCTTCGTTTTCAGCTTCCTTTAGACCCTTACTGAATTGAAAAACAGTGTCACCCCACTCGGTTTCATTTGACGGACCTGTTTCATCGGGCCATGAGTCTTCGTCATGTTCTGGATGATTGGGAACCCTACCTTTAAGGTAGGTAAGATAGAAATCTTGCCAAAAAATCATATGGTTTAGAATCTGCCACACTGAATATGGACAGTTTGTGGGTTTTACCCCAGCCATATCCCACTGTAAACCCTCAAAGACCTCCAAGGGGTCAACATGAGCATTTTCCCCATGTAACCCGTTTTCAAAGATATAAGATGACATAAGCATTTCCTCACTTTTACAAAATTGAACAAACTTTACTCACTCAACAAAATGACCAATTCTTTCGACCTTTTCACTGAATTTATGGTCTCTTGTGCTTATTTGTACTTTTTCTAGAAGATGAAAGAAAAGTAAAACAATGAACGCAATGGAGATAATCGTTCCGATCACATTCCCTCTCATATACTGTAATTTCCTTTATTATATTATTGGTTCGTATATCAATTTATGTGTATCTATTTTCTTAATGAACTAAACTACACCTATAGTTAAAGAAAAAATCTTGTGAAAATAGGATTTTAATCAATATTTATTATAAAACTACACATATTATTCTTTCTTTGCTGAACCAAATCCAATCGAATAGCCATCTAAATCCTTAATAGAGAATTCCTTCCAGGATCCCCACTCAAACTCGCTTATAATTGGCTCTGAGTCAATTATGGCACCATTCGATATAAATTCCTCATATAAAGCATCTAATGATTGAAAATTCTCTACATACGCATAGGTGTTCCAAGTACCTTTGTTTGGTTTAATATCATTTATATCCTCCGCTTGAATTAATTTAAAACCCAAGCCGAAATCATCACGAACTGCCCAAAAATCAGTGACTTCACATCCAACTACATCCTGATAATATATTTTTGACTTTTCTAAATCTGAAACTAATAAAACAGTTAATGAATTTTCAATTTTTGCTTTCACTTTTTCTGCCATAAAGTAACCTCCTTAAGAATTCAGTTCAAAGTAATAAGATTCGACAGAATTATTAATATTCCTTTTATTTAGAAAAAACAGTAAAAAATAAATCATGATGATGAAAACACAATTTTTGAATTATTATTGACTTTGATTTTTAAATGTTATATGGTTAGTTACATAAGTAATTAACCAGTAAGGTGGTATAGATATGAGTAATTTAATTGATGACAGTCGTCCAATTTTCGTGCAAATTGCAGAACGAATTGAAGATGACATCATTGAAGGGGGGCTACCGGAAGAATCGCAGGTCCCATCGACCAATCAATTTGCTTCTTTCTATCAAATTAACCCTGCAACTGCTGCCAAAGGAGTAAATCGTTTAGTTGATGAAGGAATTTTATATAAAAAGCGTGGGATTGGAATGTTTGTGTCTATAGGTGCTCGAGAAAAATTAATTGAAAAACGTCGTGAACAGTTTTATGAGCAATATATATTAACCATGATTAAAGAAGGAAAAAAATTAGGAATGACGATTAAGCAAATAACTGAAATGGTTCAGAGAGGGGAAAAACATAATGAATAATGTAGTCGAAGTAAATCGGCTGGCAAAATCTTATGGGGATGTAACCGCAGTAACTGACATCAGCTTTACAATTGAGTCTGGGAAAATCTATGGATTGCTTGGGAGAAATGGGGCAGGCAAAACGACAATTATGCATATGATTACAGCCCAATTATTTGCTACAAGTGGTGAGCTAAAGGTTTTTGGTGAGGATCCCTACGAAAATGCTCAAGTGTTAAATCAAGTATGTTTTATTAAAGAAAGTCAAAAATATCCAGAAAATTACCGAGTGATTGATGTACTTGAAGTTGCATCATTATTTTATAGGAATTGGGATGCAGAATATGCCCATTCATTAGTAAAAGATTTTCAGCTTCCTTTAAAAAGAAGGGTGAAAAAGCTTTCAAGAGGGATGCTCTCTTCTGTAGGTATTGTTGTTGGGCTTGCTAGTCGTTCGCCTCTTACTATTTTTGATGAACCATATTTAGGACTTGATGCAGTTTCAAGGAGTTTATTTTATGATCGCTTAATTGAAGATTATGCTGAACATCCTCGTACGATTGTTTTGTCGACACATCTTATTGATGAAGTAAGTAAGATGTTGGAGCATATTATTGTTATCGACAAAGGGAATCTTATTCTTAACCAAGATGCTGAGGCACTTCGTGGCAGAGGATTTTCTGTAGTAGGTCCTGCTTCCAAAGTGGACTCTTTTATTGAAGGGAAGGAAATCATTCATCAAGAGGCCATTGGAGGAATGGTATCTTCTACTATATTAGGCAGCATAGTAATGGAGGAACGCAAACAAGCAGAAGAATTAGGTTTAGAACTGGTTCCTATTTCATTGCAGCAGCTAGTTATCCATTTAACAAAAGATCATTCTAATAAAAGGGTGGTGCAAATATAATGAATTCCGTATCAGGTATACTAAAAATGCATTTTCGGGATAAATGGAGCTGGCTTTTCATTCCTTGGAGTATTTTGTTATTTAGTTTTTTCGTTAATCTTATTATTGGATATTCAGTAAGTAGTGATAAAGGTATATATACTGGAGGATTATCATCTATCTTCATATATATTTTTGTGTTAGGCATTATCACTTTGTCTCAATCTTTTCCTTTTGCTCTTGGTTTAAGTGTTAGAAGAAAAGATTACTTTATGGGTACTACTCTATTTGTCATATTATTAAGTGCTGTATTTTCTATTCTTATACTAATGTTCTCTTTGACTGAAACCAAACTTATTAAAGGCTGGGGAGTAGGTTTACATTTTTTTAATTTCCCCTTTTTAAATAACTTCACAATTATTGAACAACTTGGAATCTATTTTGTAATTATGATGCATATGTTCTTCCTTGGATTTGTTATTTCTTGTTTATATCGCAGATTTGGCAGAAATGGTTTGTATGTGTTTTTTACTGCATTATTTCTTCTTAGTGGTATTGGTTCCTTTATGATCACTTACAATCAATGGTGGGGAAATATTTTTATTTGGATAACCCAGCAATATCCTCTCATCATAATATGCTTAGCTCCAACTGCAGTGTTTTATGCTGTTGTATCCTATTTACTTCTTCGTAGATCTACGCTTTGAAAAATAAGTACAGTCATATAAAAGGTGTCAGAGGCTATTGCTGCCTGACACCTTTTGTATGATTGATTTAAAGAAAAAGCATGGATAAATAAGTAAATAAAAATTCATTAGCCACCAAGACCAATCAAAGTCGTGCCGTAGAATCCAAAAAGCAATGGCTTGCAAACCTGAACATAAAGTAAGCACTAAAGAAATAAGCGCAAAACTTGCCCATACTTTCTTTTTTTTAGAAAAAAAGTAAAGACTAATAAACCCGGTTATAGAAATCAATAAATCTAATGGCAGGAAAGACCAATTCCAGGCTATTAGCATAGGATTCTCGTAATCTTTGAATAAGTACTTATCAGGTATGGCATGAAAAAGAGTAACGAACCAATAAATAATAAAGCCCGTATCAGTAGCTAGAAAAAAGTATCGTAGACTTCGCATTTAGTTCATTTCCTCCATTTTATTCATATCATTGCTCGATGCTTTATGGGATTCTCCGGCAAGATTTAAAGTAATAACACCGATAATAATTAAAGAAATGGCGATTAGTTTTATAGGACTTATATGTTCTCCGAAGTAAAGAAAACCGATAAACGTGATTAATGCAATTCCAATTCCTGACCAGATGGCATAAGCAATCGAAATATCAATACTTTTTAAAGCGAGAGTGAGAAAACTTAAACTGCTAATATATAAAATAATCATTAAAATACTTGGAACAACCTTTGATAGTCCATTTGATAATTTCATTGTAATTGTTCCAGAAACCTCAAAAAGTATAGCTAAACATAGAAAAATCCAATGCATATTTTTCCTCCAAAGTTTATTTAGTATTAGAAATACCGTATAAAAGAATGCCCATAGTGGATTGCAGCATTTCAACCATAGATACCTGATTTTTGTTAAGAAATTTAGGATCATAAATTTGATTAATTGCACCCAAATATAATTCAATAAATAATGGAAGCGGAATCGGTTTAATGGATCCTTCCGCGATACCTCTTTCCATTAAAGATAAAACGATTGCCCATTCTTCATTAAAAAACTTATCTAGTATTTTCCACTGATGAAAATGATGTTTTTTTAATTCTGCAAGTAAACGAATATCCATTAATTCAAAATCCTTAGGAATAAAGATAAGAATTTGCTTAATTTTTTCTAATAAATCTAATGTAGGATGCTCAGCAATTTCCTTTTCAGTAGCTTTTATTTGAGAAATAAATTGATTGATTACCTCGGAAATTAATTCATCTTTTGATGAAAAATGTTCATAAACAGTTCTTTTACTAATTGCTAATTGCTTTGCTAATTCACTTATGGTAAATGTAAAGCCCTTTTTCTGGATGAGTTCAATTGTTCCATCCACTAGTCTTTGTTTCATTTGATCACCCCAATGTTCTAATGGTACCATAAAAGTTTAATTGGTACCAAGAGGGGAATGAAAATTTAATAAGCAGGCATCGTAATAAATGCCTGCTTATTAAAAATAGGTGATTTTTAATAAAATGGGATAGGGGACTTAGAGAATTTCTATGTTACCCTCCCTTACTTACCATAGTGATTTATCTCATCTACAAGAGTTTGTAATGCATTTCCTTCTTTGTAGGATTCCATTGCGGATTGATATTTTTCTTTTTTTGTCATTACATAATCTAGGTTAGTCAGTAACGTTTCTTCGGAGATATTTTCTTCCTCTAATGTCAATGAATAACCCTTTTCCTCGAAGGATTTCGCATTTAGTATTTGATCTCCTCTGCTTTGTTGTTTGGTTAATGGAATAATAATCATAGGAATCTTCAATGCTAAAAATTCAAAAATAGCATTAGAACCACCTCTTGTAATCACAATGTCTGTTGCAGCTAATATATCGGGCAGTTCATCATTGATGTATTCGAATTGTTTATACCCTGGAAATGTTAATAACTCTTTATCAATATTTCCTTTTCCACACAGATGTACAACTTGGTATTTTTCAGTAAGTTGTTTCAAAGAAGCTCTTACAACTTCATTGATTTTTTTTGCACCTAGACTTCCTCCCATTATCGTTAATATTGGACGATAGGTATTAAATCCAAGGAAGTCTCTTCCTTTTTCCCAAGACCCTTCTAATATTTCTTTTCGAATCGGAGAGCCAATGACCATTGCTTTTGCTTCAGGAAAGTATTGCTTGGTCTCCGTAAAGGATGTAAAGATTTTTGTGGCAAATCTTTGAGAAATTTTATTTGCCAATCCGGGAGTCATATCACTTTCGTGAATGAATATCGGTATTTTTAATGATCTTGCGGCAATAATGACAGGTACTGAAACAAAACCACCTTTTGAAAAGACGATGCTTGGTTTAAGTTTCTTTAATATTCTTCTAGCCTGAACACAACCTCTAAGGACTCTGAAAATATCTTTAACATTTTCGAAATCTATATATCTTCTCAATTTTCCACTAGATATTCCATGATAAGGAATTCCAAGTTTCTCGATTAATTCTTTTTCAATTCCTTTTTTAGATCCTATATAATGAATATCCCAATTTGAAACATTCATTTCTTTAATAATAGCTATATTTGGCGTAACATGACCGGCTGAACCCCCACCGGTAAATACAATTGTTTTTTTAGACATATTTCCTCCTATATAAATTAAGATGATGCATTATTAAATTATATCTTAATAATGGTGTTTCATGATAATATTCGTACTATTTTCTTATTTTTTTTCGCAAATTTATTAAATGTTACTATGAAGGATATATTATTTTAAGTTGAGAATTTGAAATAATATGAAGGCTATCTAATTATTGGGAGGTGGATTGTGAATAATCAATTATTTACCTACACTACTTATATTGCCACAACTTCGGAAAAACTTTGGTTCGCACTGACTAATGGACAAGAAACTAAGAAATATTTTTTTGGACAGGAGATTCAGTCTAATTGGCAAGAAGGCACAGATGTTAAATACATAAGGGAAGATGGAAGTATTGCAGTTTACGGGAAAATCTTGAAATGTGAATATCCAAGTTTCCTTTCCTTTACTTGGGAAGTAGCAGGAGATGAAACCCCACGAAATCAACCAACAAAAGTACTTTTTACCATTAAGGCTATGGGATCCATGGTAAAGCTTTGTCTTAAACATGAGGGGCTAGTTGAAGAAGATTTTATTAATGATGAAGATACTTATGTGGGGCTTAATAATGGATGGCCAGCTATTATAAGCAATCTAAAGACTTTATTAGAAACAGGAAAAACTTTGCCTATATAAAAAGCTTTAAATAATGAGAGGGTAGCATATATGCCGCCCTCTTTTTGGTTATAAAATATAGGTATTTTCCGTGATGTATACAATTTTATCATGCTCAAAATGTATCTTTAATCTTAAGAACATACTTCTATTAACTTAACCTTAAATTTACCTTAAATAAGTCATTATTAATGGTTTTCTAATTTATTTTTAATTAAACTATTTTAGTATCAATTTTGTAAATTAAAGTGTAAAAATGACGATTGTAATTTATATAAAATATGATATTCTTTTAAAGTTGCATGGGTGTTAAAGAGAGGGAGTCTTGATAGGATGAATGTATTTAAATCTTGCAAAAAACTATATAATCAGCTTTTTGTGAAAAAAAGTATAAGTACATTATATTATTTGTTCATTCTTATTTTACTTATTTTAATCTATGGATTTCACGACATGAGTGCAGGACCGTTTATATATAGTGAATTTTAGTGAAAGAAGGGGAAAAAATGAAATTACTTCAATCCATTCAACAAATAGCTAGACAGCATCCAAATAAATTAGCTTTTGTGAATCAGGGTTCCCAACTATCTTATGGAGAATTATGGGAAAGATCTAATCGTTTAGCATCCAATATTCAAAAGCAAGCTATAGATTCGAAATCTCCTATAATTGTTTATGGGCATATGGGACCAGAAATGATTGTTTCGTTTTTAGGCTGTGTCAAGTCAGGGCATCCTTATATTCCAGTGGATATGTCTATACCAATCGAGCGAATAAAAAAAATAATTGAAAGTTCAAATGCTTATTTAATTTTATCTACAGAGAGTTTTGAAAACAATTATTTTGACTCGAATTCTATTAAAATTATTGAATCTGAAGAACTTGAAGAAATTTTGACCGATGAGACCGAGATTATTTTGGAAAACAATTGGGTAAATGAGGATGATAACTTCTATATCATTTATACTTCGGGAAGTACAGGTAATCCAAAAGGGGTTCAAATTACAGCAAATAATCTACAAAGTTTCGTAGATTGGATGATAAGTGACTTCCCAATTGATAAGCAAGAGGTATTTTTAAATCAAGCACCATTTTCGTTTGATTTATCAGTGATGGATTTATATCCATCACTATCCGTGGGTGGAACATTATTTGCAGTTACTAAAGAAATGGTTGGTAACCCGAAAGTATTATTTAATGAATTAAAATACTCTAATATCAATGTTTGGACATCGACTCCATCTTTTGCGCAAATGTGTTTAATGGAACCGACATTTTCACAAGAAATGCTCCCAGAGCTAGAGGTATTTCTATTTTGTGGTGAAGTCTTAACAACAGATACTGCGAATCAGCTACTTGATCGTTTTCCGAATGCAAAGATTTTTAATTTATATGGACCGACGGAAGCTACAGTTGCAGTATCTATGATTGAAGTTACAAAAGAAATGATAGCAACACATGATGTGTTACCAATAGGACGATGTAAGGGAGATACAAAGCTTTTCATTGTAGATGAAAATGGAAAGCAACTTCCAGATGGAGAAAAAGGTGAAATGATTATTGCTGGTCCAAGTGTTAGCAAAGGATATTTGGGAGAAGAAGGTTTAACAGCAAAATCTTTCTTTATTCAAGAGGGTGAAAGAGCTTATAAAACGGGTGATGCAGGTTATATAAAAAACGGATTGCTCTATTATAAAGGAAGGCTTGATTTTCAAGTGAAGGTTCATGGATTTCGAATGGAATTGGAAGAAATTGAAAATAATATAGGAAAATCTCAATTTGTTGAGGCCTGTGTTGTTGTCCCTGTTTATCGTGATGAGAAAATTGATTATTTAACTGCTTTTGTAGTCCCAGCAAAGCATTCATTTGAAAAGGAATTTCAGCTAACAAGTGCAATTAAGAAAGAGTTGAGTGCAATGTTGCCAGCATACATGATTCCAAGAAAATTTTCTTACATTTCTCAATTGCCAATGACTCCAAATGGCAAGGCTGATCGTAAGAAATTATTACAAGAGGTAATGTCATGATTCCTTATGAATCCTTTCTCTTTTTCTTTATAATAGCTATTTTACTATTACCGACGATTATCCTTGGTTTAATGGGAAAAACAAGTAAGGCTTATAATATGGTGGTAACAGTAATCATTTTAGCGATCATTTTTGCTAATAGTTTTTTAGGAATAATGTCGCTAATTCTCTTTACTATTTGGCAGGTTGTTCTTGTAAAAGGATATGCTTCTTATAGAAGTAGAGATAATAAAACATCTATTTTTTGCTTTGCAATGGCTGCGGCCATTTTGCCATTAGCATTGGTGAAGCTCTTTCCTATTTTTGGATTACATCATTTATTTGGATTTTTGGGGATATCGTATTTAACTTTTAAAGCTGTTCAAATGGTGATTGAGATTAGAGACGGATTGATAAAGGAACATATCCCATTACTAGATTTTTTATATTTTTTATTGTTCTTTCCAACTATTTCGTCTGGTCCAATCGATCGTTGGAGAAGGTTTGAAAAAGATCGTCTAACACCTTGTACAAAGGAACAATATCGAGAGTACTTGTATCTAGGGATTAATCATATTTTTAAAGGCTTTTTGTATAAATTCATCATCGCCTATTTAATTCATCACGATGTATTAGCTTATTTACCGATTAATCCTTTTGTTTCTATTCCACGTTTTTGGGCAGATGTTCTTTATATGTACTCATATAGTATGTATTTATTCTTCGACTTTGCCGGATACAGTGCATTTGCTATAGGTATAAGCTATATAATGGGAATTAAAACACCAGAGAACTTTAATCTTCCATTTATCAGCAGAAATATAAAGGACTTCTGGAATCGTTGGCATATGACCCTTTCTTTTTGGTTTAGAGATTATGTATATATGCGTTTTGTGTTTTGGATGACCAAGAAGAAATGGATTAAAAACCGTTATTCTGTGTCCAATCTTGGATATTTACTTTTATTTCTAATTATGGGGCTATGGCATGGAATTGCCCTTCAATATATTGTATACGGTCTGTATCATGCGTGTTTAATCATTGGATTTGATTATTTTGATCGATGGAACCGAAAAAAGAAGTTTTGGCCGAAGAATAAGGTTACACATGTTGTATCGGTCATCATAACCTTCCATTTTATATGCTTTGGTTTTTACATCTTTTCAGGGCAGTTATTTCACTAGGATGGAATAACAATATTAAATCATAGTTTACTTAAAATAAAATTAATTTTTGACATCTTTCTTCAATGGTAGAGAAAGGGTCTTTCTAAAAGGAGAATAAAAAATGGATAAACAAGAAGTATTTAGTATTTTAGCAGAGGTTTGCCAAGATGAGGTAGTTATTGAAAATCCGGATATTGATCTATTTGAAGAAGGCTTATTAGATTCATTCGGAATCATAAATTTATTGGTTGAAGTAGAAGGACGTTTAGGTATTACTGTTCCAATTACTGAATTTACACGTGAGGAGTGGAACACCCCGAATAATATTGCTCAGAAATTAGCTGAACGAGAATGAAGAAATTTTCTTTTGCACCAATGATTATAGCCGTTGTGCTATTTTTAATATTTGTTTTTTTTCCAAATAAGTGGTTAGAACATTTTATTACTGATGAAAAGGTAGAAAGTGCCTCAACTGAATTGAGTCCATTAATGTTTCAAGGTGAACTTATTCAATCTAAAATGCTAGCAAATAAAAAGTACTATCCGATTTATGGTTCTTCGGAGTTGTCTCGATTTGATCCGTTTCATCCTTCAAACTTTTTTAGGGCGAATGTAAAAGGTTGTGAACCTTTTTTAGTTGGTCGTGGTGGAACACAATCAATCATACAATTTATGAATTTAGCGTCTCATGCCGATCAGTTAAAAGGGAAAAAGCTTGTCTTTATTGTTTCACCCCAATGGTTTCATAAAGGTGGAATTGATGAATTTCATTTTGCACCAAATTATTCGATGCTACAGGCATATGATTTAGCTTTTAATAAAACGATTGATCCGACATTAAAGAAGGAAGCGATTCGTAGACTTTTACAATTTGATGTAATTAAAAGGGATCGTTTACTTTCAACTTTATTTAAATCTGAGTTAGAATCTTCAGGTCATTTAAGCTTAAAAGAAAAGGCAGTGAAACCTTTAGCTTATGTGAATATGCAGCTTCTAAAAAAGAAAGACTTATATTATTCGATCATCGGACATTATAAGAGAAATCTTCATATGAAATCTGATTTAGTTAAAGATAAGTCTTGGAATGAGCTTGAAAAGGAAGCAACTCAATATGGAAAGGCTAGGGCAAATAATAACCCTTTCCATGTTTCTAATCAATATTATGAGAAGAAAATAGCGCCTAAATTGGATACATTAAAAAATAGGAAAACAGAAACATCATTTGCACATTCTGTAGAATATAAAGACTTTCAAATGATATTAAATCTTTTGAAGGAAAAAGGAGCTAAGCCTTTATTTGTTTCTCTGCCTGTAAACGGAAAATGGTATGACTATACAGGTTTTCCAAAAGAAGGACGCGATATATACTATAATAAAATAAGAAACCAAGTATCTAGAGCTGGATTTCCATTGGCTGATTTTTCAGGTCATGAATATGATCCTTACTTTTTAAAGGATACGATGCATATTGCCTGGAAAGGTTGGGTTTATATGGATAGGGAAATGGTGAAGCATTGGAAGCAATAAAAAAGCAGGGGACCCCCTGCTTTTGCTTTACAAAGGAACAGGATTTCCTAGATAAAATCACGAGGCTAAGGAGCTCTTATTATGCAAAAGAGAGAAGATTATTTGAAAAAGAAGAGACAGAAAAAAAGAAAGGCATTTCACATAATCACCTATATTTCTCTGATATTCAGTTCAGCTTTTTTGTTCTTAGCGTTTCATTATTTTTTCGATGAGAAGCCAAAAGAAGAGGCATCACTATTTAGAAAAAACCTAAAGTTTCAAACAAATAATTCTTCAGCTAGACCGTTAACGATGAAGGAAGGCAAACACACGATAGATAAATATTTGAAAAAAATAGGTTTTAATGGGACTGCGGTGGTTGTTAAGGATGGTACAATTTTGTTAAATAAAGGTTATGGTTTTTCTAATTTAACAAAAAACAGCTATAATCACTCAAGTACTGTTTTTTATATCGGCTCGATTACAAAATCTTTTGTTTCTACTGCTATTATGCAATTACAGGAGCAGGGAAGACTTAATGTAAATAATCCTTTATCTATGTATATTCCGTTTTTTCCACATGCAGAAGAAATCACTTTAAATGAATTACTTACTCATACATCTGGTATTCCTCGAAGAGAAGAGACGAGTGAAAAATTAACTAAGCAGCAATTAATTAATAAAATTGCTAGCAGTGCAAAATATCTAACCTCGACTCCTGGAACAAAATGGGGTTATTCGGATTCAAATTACTCCATTTTAGGTTATATAGTTGAGAAGGTTAGTGGTATGCCATTACATGAATATATTAAGAAAAATATATTTCAAGTAGCTGGTATGAAGCATTCTGGATTTGGCAACGCGTTGCTTAGAGATAAGAACACTTCAAGTGGATATAAAAAAGTATGGGGGGTTTATTATTCTCCTGGAATGCCAGATTTTTCACAGGTTTTTGGGTGTGGAGATATTTATACAACGGCATATGATTTATATAAATTTGATCATGCATTAGCAACTGGAAAACTTGTAACAAAAGAAAGCTATAAACAAATATTTACTCCCCATCAATCAAATTATGGTTATGGATGGTATATTAATCGAAAAGGTTGGTCTGTTAAGCCTGGAATTTATTCAAATCATGGTGTATTACCAGGTTGGAATAGTGTGAATAGCTTTTCACCAGAAGGTAAGACATACGTAATTTTATTATCAAATATACAAAATAAAATAAAAAACATAGGAAAAGTTAATAAGAAAATTTATATGAAGCTTGCATATATACACCATTAATCATATGGGGAATTATGAAAAGTAATGTAAAAAGGGGCAGTCCTAAAAGAAGTGTATCAGACACTTACGGACTACCCTTTAATTATTATTCATCATTCTGTTTTGAAGAAAGAACCTCTTTTTTCAAAAACCAACAAAGAATGAAGGAAATAATAGTTAAGAAAAAGGCATAAGAATAGATATGCTGGAATGATTCAATAAAAATCGTCTTAATTGTTGTATATAGCTCTGATGGAAGTCCTTTAGGAATTCCTCCAGCAGCTAAGCTATTCATATGCTCTGACATGCTCTTGGGCAATTTGTCGCCTAATTCTCCTAAATCAGAAGTCAGTGTGGAAGATAGGAGTGTACCAAAAATGCTTACTCCAACTGTTGCTCCAATCGATTGGAATAATGGTACTGTTGCAAGTGCAATTCCTCTATGCTTTTTTTCAACAGACTCCTGAACGATTAAATTATCTCCTCCAAACATAACACCTAAACCAAGACCTGCGATGAGAAAGAAGATAATTATTTGGACAATTGTTGTATGAATGTTCATATGTGAAAATAGATAGAAGCCAATAATTGGCATGATAAATGCAATGCCAAATAACTCACGATAACGAACTTTCGTTAATAAAAATCCGCATACCATGGCTGACACAACCGCACCAACCATCATAGGCAAAGTTAAATATCCTGCTTCGGTTGGAGTAAGTCCTAAAACATTTTGAGCGAAATAAGGGAATGATGAAAATGATCCCATAAGACCGACACCGACTGTAAAAACAATCATAGATAATACTAAAATGTTACGATTTTTAAATAAATGTAAAGGAATAATGGGCTCTTTTACTTTAGATTCTACCCAAATAAAAATACCGATTAATAATACTCCTAAGCAAAGCAAGCTGATAATTAAGGGTGAACCCCATGAATATCCTTCATTTTCAATTAAAACAGGCGTAATTAATAATGAAATAATGGAAGATATTAAAAGAAGAGCACCTATCCAGTCGATCGTTACCTTCTTTGTTTCCATTTGTTCTTTTAAACCACTGGCTAAAAGCAAGGCTGCTAGAACACCAACTGGAATGTTTACAAAGAAAATCCAATGCCAGCTTATTTGATCAACAAAGAAGCCTCCCATTAACGGTCCCAATAGCATTGGAATAAACATAATTGGTCCCATAAATCCTTGAACCTTTGCCCTTTGCTCAACAGGAAATAAGTCACTTGAAATAGTCATTGCAAGAGGCATTAATCCTCCTGCTCCTAAACCTTGAATTCCACGGCCAATTAATAACATCGTCATTGAGTGGGACAAGCCACAAACAATTGATCCACCAATGAAGAAAGCCATTGAGATTAAATACACTTTTTTTCTACCAAATAAATCTGCTAGTTTCCCTAAAATCGGCATGAATGCGGAGAGCGAAAGCATATATACACCAGCTACCCAACCATACAAGGATAATCCTCCTAGATCCTTAATGATTGTTGGCATTGCTGTATTTACAATTGTTTCATCGAGCTCTGAAAATATGAGCCCTATAATTAACCCCATCATTACAAGAATTTTATTGCTTTTATTTGTTAGAAGAGGCTCCTCCTTGATTATTGCATTTTCCATATTATCGTTCCTTTCAAAAATTTATATTTGCAGTATATTAGGTTTTTATGAACTGAATATGAACTGAAAAAAATAACAACCAAACAGGTTTCTAGAAAATCAGTAAGAAAAGTTGTACTATTTAAACTAGAGATAGAAATCAAAATATTGAGGTGTATTAATATTAGTAACAGAATTCTTGCAATTAGCGACATACATGGGTGTTATAATGAATTTAAGGAGCTGCTTAGCTTAGTAGAATATGATTCTAAGGTTGATCAATTGGTGTTAATTGGAGATTATATAGATCGTGGAAGGAATAGTAAGGATGTCATTTACTTTGTAAAGGAATTAGTTACAGAGTGTAATGCGATAGCCTTAAAAGGAAATCATGATAAAATGTTTTGTGATTGGCTTGACGATCCAATTGAACAGCGGGAAAGATATTTTAGAAATGGAGCACTTGAAACGATAAGATCATTTCTCGGAGAGATTCATATTGAAGATGTCGAAGATGAATCTTATTTAAAGTGGGCAAAGGAGATTCTAGAATCTCATGAAGAAATTGTAACCTTTATGAAGCAGCTTCCTTACTTTTATGAAACGGATGATTACATATTTGTTCATGCAGGGATTAATCCAGTACATGAGGATTGGAAAATGACTAGTGAGCATGAATTAGTCTGGATTAGAGTACCGTTTCTCAAAGCAGATCATTCCTTTAGCCAAACATTTATCCATGGACATACTCCTTCCATTCATCTGCATGATAATGCTGATATTTATTATGGCAATAAAAAAATTGGTATTGATGGAGCATGTGTGTATGGACATCAATTGAATTGCTTAGAAATAAAAGATGGTGAAATGAAACAATATTATGTGAAGAGCAGAGAAAGTTTAAGAGTATAGAAGAGAAGTTTAGATGAACCTATTTGAAAGTGAGATGGAATTATGAGCCTCCGTATACGAGAGGTGACAGCTGAGAATTGGCTTGAAACAGCCCTTTTATCAGTAGAAGATGACCAGAAGGGTTTTATTGAAAGTAACTCTTTTTCAATAGCCCAGTCAATTTTTGAACCAGAATGGAACTCGGTTAGTTTATATGATGAAGAAATATTAGTTGGCTACGCAATGTATGGGAATAATAGTTGGAATGATGAAGTTTGGCTTGATCGGTTTATGGTTGATAAAAGGTTTCAAGGAAAAGGATATGCGAAACGATTTCTCCCTATGCTTATTGAGCATATACGAAAACTTTATCATTGCAATAAAATCTATTTAAGTGTTTCAGAAGAAAATAAAGTGGCGATAGCTTTATATGAAAGGTTTGGATTCCAGCTAAATGGGGAGGTCGATGATAGCGGTGTTGTCGTTGGCTTAGTAATGGAATTAGCTCTCTAATAGAAAAGTAAAAAACAGAGCAGCTTACTCATGTTTACTATAGGAGTAAGCTGCTCTGTTTGATTTTTAAAAATCTATTTAAAAGTTTTCATTCTTATTTTTTGATGGCAAAATTCGATTTTCCGCTTTTTCATATAGGGCAAGTAATTGTTTAATGAAACCGAGTTTCGGTACTAGCCAGTAGACGAATAAGGATGAAAGTATTCCTATTAAAGCACCTGTAGCGATATCTACAGGATAGTGAACACCAACCCATACACGTGATATAGCTACACAAATTGCTAAAGGAATCCACAGCCACCATTCTTTTTTTCGTACTAGCCAAATAGAGATACAAATGGAAAAGAAGACAATCGAGTGATCGCTCGGAAATGAATTATCAACAGCATGCTCGACAAGCTTATTAACATGCGGCAAAACAGCAAATGGCTGGTTATGTGAATAGAACTGCCCCGCAATTTTACCAAGAACCTCTGCAATTACAGTTGCAATAACCGCTTGGATCACCATCATTCGATTATTTTGTTTTCTTGTAAACCAATGAATAACAAGAGCTAAACATAAGAAATACAGCATATATTCAGCGAAAAATATAACAATTGGATTTAAAGCAGAGGCCTGTTCACCCAAATTATTAATGGACCGAAAGACTTCTATATTTATATCTGAAAAAGACATGTATAACTTCTCCTATCTTCAAAAATCAATTTTGATTTAATAAATCAAACAACAACAAACATCTTCATTTTAACCTACTTTTCACATCCTTTCCACTAATATTTAAATGGGACAGAGGGTCAGGTTCATTGTCCCATACATCTATTCCATATGAAAAGACTATCAAAAAAGACCAAACGAAAATAGACAATAATCTTACAGAAATCTTACAATTTTGTAAGGTAGGAATTTAGGGCATTTAATAATGCCTATTTTCCAATTGATATGGAATTAAAAAGATAAAATAAATACTACATTTTTGTAAGCTAGCCTTTTAAAAATTAAGCCAATTTTAAGTGTAATCTTACATAATCAACTTATCTTTTAAAACATTAGTGTTACTAAAAATAAAGGAGTTTTAGTGATGAGAAAAATAAGAAGGTTACATTTTTGGATTGGCGTTATTATCTCGATTTTTTTATTGTTTGAATCAATTAGTGGGATTTATTTATATTTCCAGGAGCAGGAGAGAGAAGGGAGACAATTTCCACCCCAGGAGCAAATGGGGGCAATAAGTCAGCAACAGGGCATGAATCCTCCTGACGGCAGCAATGCAGATCAAAATGATCCTAAGAATTTTGGGAATAGACAAGCTGAAGGATTTAATCAAGGGAATAATAGAATCAATATGGAAAGAAATAGTAACTCCCTCGGAATGAATTTACGAAAGCTGCATAGTGGAATCATAGGATTAATTGCTGGGATTGGAATGGTCATCTTAACTGCAACAGGTTTAGTTTTATCAGTGATCATTGGTAAGGCGAACAGAAAAAGAAGGAAAAGCAAGCATGCAGCTATGGAAATATAAAAATAAAAAGGAAAAACCTAATTCATATGGTTTTTCCTTTTTAATGCTTTTGAAAATTGAAGTTCAAATCGGGTTCCTCTTCCGAAGTCACTATCAACCTTTATTTTCCCTGCGTGCTTATCGACGATCCATTTAGCTATAGAAAGCCCTAAGCCTAAACTATTGGATTTAGTCCGTGATTTGTCTACTTGATAGAAACGATCAAAGATTTTTGAAATCTCTTCTTCTTTAATGCCGATTCCATTATCTTCTACAATCATTCCAATACTATTTTTATTTTCATACGAAGATAGCTTAATTACTCCACCTTCATTTGTATACTTCATTGCATTATCTAACAAAATGACAAGTAGTTGATGGATTCGATCCTTATCTCCATAAAACGTGATAGGCGGAGAATCGGTTAGAATAATCTCCTTTCCTTGAAATAAGGCTACTTCACTATAATGTTCAACAATATCACTTAATAAGTTATCTAAATAGAAATCCTTTTTTTCCATTTCTATCTCATTCGAATCCGAACGCGCTAGAGTTAAGAGGCTTGATACAAGTTTGGCTAAACGACGACATTCCTTTAAAATAATTGAAATATCGGATGCTTTTTCTTCTATTTTTGCATCTGGTTCTTGCAATAAAATTTCACTTCTAGATTGGATGACTGCTAAAGGAGTACGCAGCTCATGTGATGCATCAGAGACAAACTGCTGCTGTTTATCCCAGGCCTTTTTGATGGGGAGTAATGCTTTTTCAGCAAGAAAAAATCCAGCGATAATAGCAAAAATACTTCCCACAATACAGCCTGCAATCATTATTGTTAATAGGCGGTTTAGAACATGTCGTTCAATTTCGGTACTTCTAATTAATTCAAGGGTTAGTATTTGGTCCTTAAGAGGAATTCGAACAGAAATAGCTCGATAATTAGAACCAGCTACTTTAATATCTTCTATTGTATTCCCACGCTTTTGAATAAATGCAGATTTATATTCTTGTATAAAATCACTGTTAAATAATTCATCTTTATTTAGTAGATTTTGTTGATTGTCCCATATAAGCAATGTCACCGTTTGTTGTGGACCTTCTCTAAAAGGAACTGTCAGACGTGGAAATGGACGCCCTT
Source organism: Heyndrickxia sporothermodurans (assembly GCA_018333075.1). Classification (GTDB taxonomy): domain Bacteria; phylum Bacillota; class Bacilli; order Bacillales; family Bacillaceae_C; genus Heyndrickxia; species Heyndrickxia sporothermodurans_A. Next base: position 376,120 of record BORH01000003.1, read on the forward strand.
TTTCTAGCTGGTTAAGAGTATTTTTTAAGGATATGTCCACATCCTTGTATATATAGGAGCTGACAAAGTTATAGATAATAAAACCTAAAACGGTTATTAAAAAAATAAATACGATTGAATTTAAAACAGTTAGCTTAATACGTGTTTTTTTAAACATATTTTACTCCAAGGGATTTTTTAAAATATATCCGATACCACGGACATTTTGGATATCCTTATGATAGCCAAAGCTCTCTAGTTTTTTTCGAAGGTGGTGTATATATACTTCTACAATCGCAACCGTCGTATCTGAATCAAATCCCCATATTCGATCATAAATTTGTTCCTTTGTTACTATTTTCCCACTGTTTTGGATTAGGTATTCAAGTAATTCATATTGAGTAATGGTTAACCTAATTGGATTCCCGTTAATTTTTATTTCTTGTTCTTTTCCAAAAAGCTCAATGTCTCTGTAGCGAATCGTATGATCTATGGTTAAGCGACCACTTCTTCTTAATAATGCACGAATACGAGCAATAAGCTCAGGGCCTTGAAATGGCTTAACTAAGTAATCATCTCCTCCCAATTCTAAACCAGTGACACGATCTTCTAACGCATCCTTGGCTGTAACAAATAAAATGGGTGTCATAATTCTTTCGGATCTGAGCTGCTTAAGTATTTCAAATCCATCCATTTCAGGAAGCATGACATCAAGCAATATGACATCATAAATATTTTGCATCGCTAAGAATAAGCCTTCTTCACCATCAGTTGCCGTTTCAATTTCAAATTCCTGCTGTAATATTTGCTTCATAGAATCGAGTAAATCAATATTGTCTTCTACAATTAATATTCTCATGTCATCTTCTCCTACTATGTTTAGTTATTTTTTGAAGGAAAGTAATTTTTTTCGAAAAGAAAAAGAGTTAATTTATTGGATAGGCTTCATTTTTCACTTTGATACTATTTATTAAACTCTTTTTGAAGCGGGAAGGCTATAGGAAAATAAAAGGTCCCCTCCATAGGAGCAGACCCTTTGTTTCTATTCATATCGTAATGCATGGATAGGGTGGAGTTTTGACGCTTTATTAGCTGGAAATACTCCAAAAATAACTCCAATAAAAAGGGAGAATAAGAATGGTATTGCTGCAATAGATAGTGAGTAAGTAGCTGTACTACTAGTTATTGTTGAATATACCTTTATAGCAGAAAATCCTATTCCAATCCCAATTAATCCACCAAGTCCACTTAACACAACCGCTTCAATTAGAAACTGAATTAAAATGTCTTTTCGTTTGGCTCCTATTGCTTTTCGTATCCCAATTTCTCTCGTTCTTTCTGAAACTGAGACAAACATAATATTCATAATTCCGATCCCACCAACTAATAAGGAAATACTTGCAATACCTGCAAGCAGCATTGTCATTGTTTTGGATACCGAGCTCATCGTTTCCATTAAATCCTGTTGGTTGGTGACACTAAAGCTATCTGAATTATTATGGAATAAACTTTTAAGGAATCTTTCAAGTTCTAATTCGACAAAGTCCAATAGCTTCTCACTCCTCGCTTGCACGATAAGAGATTGAATGTTTAAAGTTTGTAAAAGACGTTCCGCTGTACTAAGTGGTGTAATGATAATGTTGTCTCCGCTTTGTCCAATGGATGTTCCCTTAGAGGCTAAAACACCAATAATTTTATATGAGGCCCCATTAATTTGCAACGTTTTGTTCACTGGACTATCTGCACCAAATAAGGTTTGAGCAGTATCTGATCCGAGGACAGCTACTTTTTGTCTATATTCATTATCTATGTCAGCTAAAAATCTTCCATCCGTCAATGACAAATCTTTTACTGTTAGGTAATCAGAAGTAGTTCCTGTTAAGCTCACTTGTGTAGAGGTCTTTCCGTTTTTTGCCATTACCCTTCCTGTTACTAGAGGAGCCGCCGTTTTAACCCCATTTAACTTCTTTAATGTTGAAACGTCTGAATCTTTGATTTCACCTTTATCTGTATCCAATATATTGACCGTTAATAAGTTTGTTCCAAGATTATTTATCTGGTTGGTAACTGATTGTGTGGAAGATTGTCCTATTGAAACTAGGGTAATCACCGAGGCAACGCCTATAATAATTCCTAGCATCGTTAAAATGGAACGCAATTTACTAGTTTGGATATTTTTCAAAGCTAATTTAATAGATGGAAGAAATTTCAAGTTCTTTTCCTCCTTTTTCATAAAGCTTGCCATCTTTTATTTGGACGACACGTTTTGCTTGATTAGCAATATTTAAATCGTGGGTAATAACGATAATTGTATGCCCCTGTTCGTTTAATTGCTTTATGACATCCATAATTTCTTTACTAGTTTTACTGTCCAACGCACCTGTTGGTTCATCTGCCAAAAGAATCGGAGGATTGCTGACTAGAGCGCGTGCTATTGCCACACGCTGCTGCTGCCCGCCAGATAGTTGAGAAGGCAGATGATTAGCTCGATCAAGTAATCCAACCTTTTTGAGGCAATTTTCGGCAATGCTTTTTCTTTCGCTATGATGAATACCAGCATACAATAATGGTAATTCAACATTTTGGATAGCAGAAAGCTTAGGTAATAAGTTAAAATTTTGAAAGATGAAGCCAATTTTTTTATTTCGAATCGCAGCTAATTGATTATCCGTCATTTTTTCAACTATTTGTCCTTCTAATATATAGCTTCCAGAATCAGGCTTATCGAGACAACCAATCATATTCATTAGCGTTGATTTTCCTGATCCAGAGGGACCAATGATGGCTAAAAATTCCCCTGAATCAATTTGTAGAGAAACTCTGTGGAGAGCAGTCACTGTCTCTCCACCTAGGCTATATGACTTTACCATGTTTTCTATGGAAATTAATGAATCATTCATTATGGTCTTCCACCTCCATTTTCAGTGCTAAAGCCACGCTTCATATTTCCAGAATTCCCTTGGTTCATTCCAGGGAAATTCCCTCGCATCATTCCACCTTCACCCATGCCAGGCATGAAATTATTATTTGAAGAATTTTTTACAATTGCAGGAAGCTCCACCTGATCGCCTTCTTTAAGACCATTTGTAATCTCGATATACGTATCATTGTGAATCCCTGTTTTAACTTCAACACGTGAAGATGTAGCTTTTTCTTGGCCTGCAGCTTGAGGTACAAGTACAAATTTTTGTTTTCCATTTGTATGAACGGCTTCAACAGGTATGTAAAGAGCATCGTTCTTACTTGCTGTTAAAATATTTGCTTCCGTTGACATACCAACCTTAAGTTTTTTAGGATCGTTAATTTTGACCGTTACATCAAAGGTAGAAACACCATTTGTTGCCTCTCCTTCTTTAGCGATATCTGTTACCTCACCTTTAAAGGTTTCGTCTGGAAAAGCACTTGCAGTAATTTCTGCGCTTTGTCCAGTTTTAATAGAGGAAATGTCTAGTTCATCAATTTTTATTGTTGTTTCCAGTTTTTTATAGTTGGTAATATGTGCAACAACTTGTCCATTTGTGGTTTTATCACCACTTGTCACATCTAAAGTTGTGATCGTTCCAGTAATTGGAGCGACAATTGCATCACTTCCATCGGTAAAGGTTACTAGTTCATCACCTTTTTTTACGGTATCATTCTTTGCTACAAGGACCTCATCTACTTCAGCCATACTGGTTGCTTTTACGTCTTCACTATTGGTCGCTGAAACTGAGCCAGAACCACTAACCTTTACATCAAGCTTCCCTTTTTGAACCGTTGCTGTTGAAGTAGCCGCTTGAACAGGAAGCTCATTTTGCTTCGAATGGAAGAAGAACCATGATCCTCCTCCAATAATTAACGCTAATATGACAATTGTTATAATCCACTTTTTCATTTTTTTCTCCTTTCATGTTATCCATCAATTTGATATTTAGATTATGAATTGTCATCCTTAATTTTTACTTAAATAAAATGATTGTCCGATCGTACCCTATAGAAATTATGTAATAATGAATATAAATGATTTAATGAGTAATAAAATGTAGCTAACTAGCTTAGTAGAGTCCAAGTAGGAGGGATTTGCTAAAATATTTTTTGCGGATTCTAAATCTTATTGTATTAAGGTGGGGGAGTGGAATTTGAGCAATTTCCAAAAAGGGAATGGGTGGATAGGAAGAAGTTAAAGAATATTAAAAAGGCTTCAGGCAAGAATGCTGCCTGAAAACCTCTATCTAGCAAAATATTTTGAATACTATTCCAGCAAATCCTAAGTACCCAATAAGTTCGCAATTGTTTTCAATCGACCGATATTTCTCTAAATTGATAAGCATTTTTGAACCTCCTTTTGTTGGTATAAATAAATACTGTTTAAATTGGGTTTGAGCGAGCAGGTAACCATTCAGTTAAATAGGAAGGGAGTTGACCATTATTGGGTATATTGGCATGACCTCCAGTGAGAAGATGGAATGTACGGTCCTTACTCGAAACTAAGTCCATAATAGGAGTAATCTGTTCTATTGGTACTAACTTGTCATAGGATGAACCAATGACTAACATATTGGCATTGATATTTTTTAAATGTGCGTGTTTTTCATTTACCTCAAGCCCGCCATTTATGAGTTTATTCTCTTTTACTAAATCATTAGCAAGTTGATTAAGTGCAGCTCCAGATATAGGGATATGGCTTTTTGTCCATAAATTCAATCTGCTCCACTTAATATTGTACTGTTCATCATAAGCTCGATTTATTAGTGATAAGTATGGAGAGTAATATACAGGTGTTGTTATTAATCGAATGCCTCCTTGGACAAGTGATGGGGGAATTAGTCCGACGGAATCCAGAATTGGCGCAACATCTACTTCATCTTTTACAAAAGTATCTACCCACTGATCAAATGGTGGGAAGTATTGAAAATTGATTGGAGTTAAGGAGAGAATTAAATTTTTGATAGGCTCTTCAGCGATACTAGTGTAGATTGCTGCCAAAGTTCCTCCTAAACAAAAACCCATAATTGTCATTTCATCTGCCTTAGAATGTGCCAATGCACGCTGAACACCTTTTTGAATATATTTTGTAATATAATCGTTTAGTGATAAATCCTTATCTTCAAATCCTGGACAACCGAAGTCTAGTAGATATACCTCATACCCATTATCCATAAATGCCTGAATTAAGCTACTTCCGGGCGCAAGATCCAAAATAAAGGGCTGATTAATGATCGAGTATACAAGGAAAATGGGAACAGAGTATTTTTTGTTTTCAGGTCGATAGTGCCATAAAGTGGCTTTATTTAATTTCCATATTTCCTTTCTCGGAACTCCTTCATATGAATCTGGAGAAACTAGTGTTTTGTAAGCGCCTGACCATCTATTTATCTTATTTTGGGGCTGCTTTTTTAATTCTTTTAAGAAATTAATCATTTCCTCCCCCACCCTTTGATTGTTTGAGATCTTGCAATGAGGTTAATAGGGTATTTACTTTTTCATCAATTAAATCAATTTTTTCTTCCATTTGAATATTAATTTTAGTAGCATTTGCAACATCCTTTTTAGTAGGGAAATTTAAAGGGATGGAGAGTGCTTCTACCGTATTTTGCATTCTTTTAATTACTGCAGCAGCTGCCTTACTTTGGGAGCCGAATTGCCTTAAAAATTGACCTTGATTTAGCTGTGCTTGGATTGAACTATTTATTTTATATTCAAGCTTATAGCCATATATTTTAACCAGTTTATAGACATCAATAGAATGAGACATGAATGGAACTCCTTTCTTTAATTTATTCTCTTCTTATAGGTTTGCTGTTAATCCACCATCTACGACTAAGCATTGTCCAGTCAAATAATCTGATGCTTTAGAAGAGAGGAATAGGGCTGTGCCTTTTAAGTCTGAGTCATTGCCGAAGCGTCTGGCAGGAATTTTACTTAATATAACATTGTTTGCTTTATCTAGTACTTTTGTTATTTTAGTAGGGAAAAAACCTGGTGCAATTGCATTAACTTGAATATTATATTCAGCAAATTTGACAGCTAAGTCCTTTGTTAAAGCAATAACTGCACCTTTACTAGTGTTATAGACAATCGAATCAAGAAATGCGGGATTTGTACCGTAAAGTCCAGTTACTGATGAGATATTTATTATTTTTCCACTGCCTTGATTTTTCATTACCTTTGCTACGGCTTGAGAAAAAAAGAACATAGCTTTAAGGTTAACATTCATGACTTTGTCCCATTTGTCTGGTGGTAAGTCCAGTACTGGAGCAATCCAGGATGTTCCACTATTATTAATAAGGATATCAATACTACCAAATTTATTTAATGTTTGTTCCACTACGTTATTAATATCATCTTCACTTGTAACATCACACTGAATGGCTAATGAAGGATATCCTTGTTCGTTTAGATAATCACTCATCTCCTGGCAATTCTTAATATTACGAGAGCAAATGACTATATTCGCACCTGCTTCAGCTAAAGCATGTGCCATTTGTGCACCAAGTCCACTTCCTCCACCAGTAATAATGGCTGTTTTATTTGTAAGATCGAATAATTGTGTTATATTCATCTACGCCACCCTTTCTACATAAAATTGATCAACTTATACAATGGATTCTATTTATTATAGATATTGAATAGGAGAAAGGTGTAAAAAATGATATTTTCGCCGCTGCCTTATTTTTTTTATATAGAGAAATGTGATTATAAATAAAATAAAAAAGGAAGATCCCCCCTTATGAATTTTAGGGGGACCATCCTTTTTATAATCAATATATTATAGGTATTTTAATGATCTTTAACAATAAAGCAATATCTGTTATCTTTTATACTCCTGTTCTTCTTCTTTGATTATTTGTTTTTTTTGTCTGTTGGCTCTTCATTTTTTTCGTCGTTGGGAGAGTATTGGTATCCGTTTTATTCGTTGAAGCTTGATTTTTTTTGTTTTTTAATTGCTGCTTCATTGCCTCTTGCAGGCTAATTTTCTTTTTTTCTGATTGTTGATTTTCCAAAATTCTTTCCCCTCCTTATAAGTAATGTAATAAGTATAATCTATTATTTCATAATTATGTGTGGGAAGACGCATTTCAATGAATAATTGAAATTTTTTATTCGCTTTTGTTTAAAAATGGAAAATTGATGTGGAATGTGGTGCCTTTAAAAGGAGCACTTTCTACATTAATTTTTCCTTTATGCTTTTCTATTATTTTATAGCTTACCATTAATCCAAGTCCATTTCCTGTATCTTTTGTCGTATAGAATGGTTCACCAAGCTTTTCTATTTGTTCAAGCGTCATTCCAATTCCATTATCCTTTATAGAAATAACTACTTGATTATCTTTCGTAATAATAGAAATTTCAATATCCCCGCCATTTGGTAAAGCTTCAATGGAGTTTTTTATCATATTCAAAAAAACTTGTGTTAATTGATTTTTTTCTCCATAAATAAAAATATCATTCTGAGAAATGTTTAAAGATATATCTATATTTTTTAAAAAAGCTTCTGGGCTAAGAAGATTATGTACTTTTTTTATTATTTCAATGATATTGCATTCGCAAAAATAGGAAGCGTGTGGCTTTGCAAATACCATAAATTCGCTAATAATAAAGTTAATTCGATCAATCTCATCTAAAATTGTCTTTGAGTATAAATATTTATTTTCTTCTGAAAAATGGTCGAGTATTTGAATAAAGCCTCGAATGGTTGTAAGGGGGTTGCGAATTTCGTGAGCGATCCCAGCTGCTAATTCCCCTACCATTGCTAATTTTTCTGTTTTGTAAAGCATGTCTTGGGCTTCTTTTTGTTCAGTTATATCATGTTGAATAGAGATATGCTGATAGGTTTCTCCATTATTATTAAGAAAAGGGACAATGGTTGTATCCACCCAAAAATAACTTCCGTCCTTTGCCTTGTTTCGTATTTCGCCTTTCCAAACTCTTCCTTCTCTAATGGCAATTAATATATCATCCAGAAAAGCTTTATCATGAAATCCAGAGTTCAAGAGATCACGATGGTTTTTACCAATTAATTCAGGAAGTGGATATTTAGTTATTTGACAGAATTTATCATTAGCATAGGTGATATTGTCATTTTTATCAGTAATAGCAAGGATGGTAGCTTCATTTAAAGCTTTTTTTAAATCTTTCAGTTCTTGTAATGTAATTCTTTTTTCAAGTGTGTCTTGATTGAAATTGTTCAGATCATTTTCCAGTAATTTTTGAGAATGGGTGGTGAAGAAGGTAGATGCATAATAAATGAGTGCATCTACCTTTTTAATCATTCCAATTAAATGATTAGAAGGGATTGGATGATGGATAATGTCTTCCTCAATACAATCGATTATTGCTTTCTTATATAAGTGTCCTAGAAAAAAGGATGAATGGACTTGTCCTCCGGAATGTGTAATTATTTGAATGATTTTTTCAGCCCATTGAGCGACTATTTTTTGTGCTGCTTCTTCATCTTTACTTAAAGCCTCACCAATACAGTGAAAAAAACTCGAGTGAATCTCTGTATTGCGAGAAAATACTGTAGGAATCTGTTTTTCATCTATTTTCTTTGATAACAAACTACCTAACTCTTTAATGTTTCGACTAATTCGTGTGAAATCATTATTATTATTATTCATTTTCTCAACTACTTTCGCTTAAATAGTTTGTTAGTACTATTATTTTTTGACAAAAAGTAGGGAAAATCCTTTTTCTAATTTGAAAAAAGTAAATAAAAAATAAAGAAATTCCAAATAATAATAATATGTATAGATAACTAGAGTAAAGGTGGTCATTTAATGAAAAAGTTGCTTTTTTTGCTTATTTTTCTTTTATTAGTTATATCTCCTTCTCAAGCCTTGGCAGAAATAAAGGTCCCCATACTTATTTATCATTCCATTGATGAGTTTCATGGGCATGGCTCGAAGGAACTTTATGTGACACCGGAAAACTTTGAAAAGCAAATGACATATTTAAAAAACAAGGGATATACATTATTAACATTTGAGCGATGGAAAGATATTAGTAGAGTAAAAAAACCGATATTCATCACCTTTGACGACGGTTATAAAAATAATTTAAATGCTTTCGCCATCTTTAAAAGATTGAAGAGCGAACAGTTTCAGCCAACAGGAACGCTATTTGTAATATCTGATTTTGTTGGTAGATCGAATCGCTTATCGAAGAAGGAATTAAAACAGATGGCGGATACAGGCTTTTTTTCAGTACAATCTCATACTGCTACACACCCTGATTTAACTAAAACAAATAATATTGAGTACGAATTAAAGACATCTAAAGAAAAAATTGAAAAGATGACGGGAAAACCTGTGATTGCTCTTGCATATCCTTATGGAAGCTTTAACAAAAAAGTTGTAGAAGTTACGAAAAAATACTATCAATTTGGTTTAACAACTATACCTGAAGTCTATGTAAAAAAAGGGGAGGAAAATCAAAATTATTTACTCCCGCGAATATACGTTAAGTACTCAACTACGATAGAGGAATTTATAAAATCTTTAGGTACAGGAATTATTTTGAGTAAATGCTCAAAATAGTAAAGTTCATTGCTAATTTATTTAAAGTGCTCGATACATAGGATAGATGGATTCAAGGTAATATATTTGTTCTACATTTTTGGATTAAATGGGTTTGTGGGATTTTCCGGAACAAGGCATGGTCGAAAGTATTCGGTGTTCCACCATATAGTGGTTTTATGTATGCAAGTGTTGCAACATGGAGAAGATTGGATTTACAGCTAAATAATTAGCCAAGACAAGGGATAGTTTGGCATCTTTTTGTTCTTATTATTCTGATTTTCTCGACTTGAATAAATCATTGTTTGAGCCTTTCTATTTGGTGATTAACAACAAGATATTCCTATTGAATATCATTTATTCAATAGGAATATCTTCAAAGTTATCATCATGTTCTTTTGGAGTTGATTCTTTATCAGAGACTATGTTCTCGTCATCATCAGTATATTCCTGATCTGCTGGCTGCTCACTTTGCTCTTTTAAGGTAGCAAAATCCTCCCTTAAATCCTCTACAAAATCTGCTGGAATCACACCCTTTCCGTAAGTTGCTCCGATATTTAGTTGTCCGCTTATTTCTTTTACTCCTAGTTGTCCAAAATTGTTTGTCTGTTCGTATTTATCAAGTAAAATTTTTTCAACATTAATTTCTTGTATAACGATAGGCTGTTGTTCATTTTTTGTTTGAGACATAGCTTCAGAAAGTGTTTTCTCTAGATTCATGATATTTTTTTCGTTTTCTTCTGTCTGTTGTTTGATTATTAAATATTCTTTCTCTATTAAATTAAAACGATTTTCTAGTGATTCAATCATTTGTTTAAGTGAAGATATTTCGTTATCGATTATTTGTTTAAGTAAGGAGATTTCCTTATCAATCATTTGTTTGAGTTTGGATATTTCTGGAGAAAAGTATTTATTTAATTTAAAAATAATCTTATTTTCTAGCTCTTGGTCACTAAATACTTTGTTTTGACTTCTTTGATTAGTAGGTTGAGAAATAGCTTTTTTATTATAATGGAGGATCTCCTTCTGAAGATCCGATTCTATTTTTAAAAATCTTTTTAAATGTACTTCTATAGTTGTTATTTTCTTAATTTGCTCTTCAAGAGCATCAATTTTTTGTTTCAGTATATGTATATTATTATTTTTCTCACTATTATTGAATAATCCTTTTATAGACATATTTTTACCCCACACTTTTTTTGTTTAATGGTGTTATTGTTCATATAAACATTTATTATTAATTATCATGTTTCGTTGAAGATTATGTAGGTACATAAATGATCTATGTGATTGGAATGTTCTCATCAGGTGTATATTTCCTCATATAAGTAACAATAAGAAGACCGCTTTCAAATCTTGCATGAATCTCTTTGCTTGTTGTTGGCTCTGGCAGCTCAATCTGTCTCTCAAAAGCACCGTATTTTCGCTCGTTTCGAATGACGACAGGATTCAAAATCGGTAGTTTACTTGTTCCTCTGACAGCTAAAATATTCCCTGATAGGGAGAGGGAAATATCCTCTTTTCTAAATCCTGGTAACTCAATGATGACGATGATTTGTGTATCTGTAAGATATATATCTATTAAAGGAAAGGTATTTGTTGTGCTGGCATGTTGTGTGGGAGGGGAGTTTTCTTGCCTATTTATGGTTGAATCCTTCGATACTTGATCAAATATCATATCCCAAAAGTTCCCGTTTTGGTATTTCTGCGATATTTCCATCCATTGCTTTAATTTGTCTATATCCACTTGAATACCTCCTTACTATTATTGAACAGGAACTTAAAAATTTGCTGAGATTCTTTAATGTCCGTTTATATATCATATTAATTTTTTATTTTCTTCATGCCCCTTAATTGCTAAGTAATTAGGGGGGTGGAGAGAATAGTAGCATATACTCGGGTTAACACATTATGTTAAATAACAATCAAACGATCTTCATAAATAGACAGCAGGGGTAATATATTTTGTAAAAAGGAGGTTTAACCATGAAGGGTGCTTCTATAAATATTAATATATTTTTACTGAAAATTAATTCTTTCGAGAATGCATCTGCTGTAAATGTCGGACAAAATTTATTAGCAGATTGGAATAACTCTGATAAAAAAACACAGGGATTTGGCCAAAGCTCAGGTGATGATGGAACCTTTATTAGCCCACAAAGCTTTGTCGATGATAGGGATCAAATAGACTCACCATCTTCGTATAATTCACCCCCCTCTCTTAGGAATAATTAGTATGAATGCTTATAACAATTTCTTAACTATAATAAGAAAAGACGTCTTTTAAAAAAAGGGCGTTTTTTTATGTTATTGAAAAAAGGATTTGTAATATATGGAATCGAATTTTTTAGTGAATAGGAGGGAGGAGAGTTATAGAATATTTAGAAACTAAATTAGTCCTTTTAACTAATTATGAGAGCAAGTACGATGGAGGCATGTTATATGACTATTAATGAGATAAAGATAAAGGGGTATACCGAAAAGGATGATGAACCATTAGATGAATTATTAAATCTATATTTTGATAATGATCGTATCAAATCGATTTTAAAAGGGGCTAACAAAGTATGTGCGTTTACAGCTTATGATCATTTAAAAATGATTGCCGTTTGTGTAGCTTGGAAAAGTACATTCCATCCGTTTTGTACATATTTCTCAATTTTTGTTCATCCTTCTTATTGTAATTATCAGCTTGAGGATCAATTATTAACTTTATTGAGTAATCAAAAGGAGGTTCAGCTTCCTTTGCAAACAGCTATTTAGGAAACGTCTTATAATTTAAGATCCTTTTATGAAGCAAATGGATTTAATGAAATTAGAAGAACCTATTTGCCTAAGCTAGATCTGAATCGATTAAATAGTAATCCATGTTTATTACTAGAGGAAGACTTGAAATTGATTAGTTTGAAAGATATTTCACCTTCTTTATTAAATCAGTTATCTATATTTGTTAAAGAAAAATATATGAAAATACTCATCTTGTTAATCCAGTTGGAAATCATGATTTGAGTAGATGGAAAAAAATGATATTAAGTGAGGATGTTATCAAACATGGGAGCTATATGATTTTTGATGAAATTAAAAATGAAATACTTGCATATGCATTTCTTCATAATTCTGATCAAAATAATATTTTCGAATTTGGCTGGTGTGGTGTAAGAGATAAAAAAAGAAAACCATTATTGCAGGTGTTAGCCTACCAGCAAATTAAATTTGCTAAAGAAAATGGAGCAGATTTTATTGTGGGTGAAATAGATAGTACAGATGAATATGCAATAGAGTTTCTTCGCTTTTTGCCATTTTCCCCAGCCCCTACATGGATTACATTTCAAAAAGTAAACTAGATTTATTATAGGAAATGCATTACAAGTTAATGGAGAAAATTTAACTACTGAATGAGGGATATTTTTTATAATGCGAGGATAAAAAAATACGAATTGATGCAGCAATTGGTTGGATAGTGGATTCATATGAAATTAATTATTTAAATCATTATTACCTGTCTGAACCCCATTCATTTTTTGAGATGTGGTGTCAGACAGTTAGTTATTTTTATGTTGTATTTTTTATTTGAACGGCCGATTATTATTGAATAATCGGTGCGCCCGTTATAGATTCTGGATTCTCACCAATCGCTAAAAGGCTTAATTTAGCGTATCCAACTTTATTGAAATCAATAAATAATTTTTTCAACAAATTAAAGTTCTCAATGCTTTTTAATGATTGCAGCTCTTTTTTGTACAAGCGCAATACAGATGCTTGCACAAAATTAGGAGAAAAGCCTTTTGGATTTTCATCCATCATTAAGCATCCCATAAATTGATATTTAAAATGTAGTGCTCTAGTTAAGTGAACAACATCTACTAATTTTTCAAAAAGTCTGGGATAGGTAGATTGAAGCTTTTCAATCCGTTCCTTGGCTTCTTGTAATTCATCAAGGCTTGCAAATGCTAGCATTTTTGTATTCTCTCCCTTTATTAGTCCCAAGGTTTATTAATGTTAATATATCCTGCTAATTCTTTACTTTTTTCTCTTCTTAGCTTGCGCATTTCTGCTCTTTCTTTTCCAGTATTGAAAAGAAATTTTTCTTCTTCTGTTTCCGGAATGACTTTAGGTATTTCTACAGGTCGTTTATTCTCATCTAAAGCAACAAAAGTTAAAAAGGCAGTAGCAGCAATTCTTCGCTCACCTGTCATAATATCCTCCGCAATAACTTTACAGAAGATTTCCATAGATGTACGACCAGTATATGTTACAAATGATTCAACACATACGGAATCTGTTTGGTGAATAGGGCAAAGAAAATCGATAGAATCTGTTGAAGCTGTTACACATTCTTTTACTCTAGAATGTCTGCGTGCTGATAATGTAGCAGCATCATCTAATTTTTTCATTAAAATTCCACCGAATAATGTATTATAGTTATTTAAATCGCATGATAACACTTGTGCTGTATTAACAATGCGGCTTTCTTTTATTTTTTTTGCATTCATTGTATAGCTTCCTTTCTTTGGAAAAATCCTAACTTCTGATTTTTAAAAGGATTGTTATTTTCCTAACACTAGTTTAAGACTACAAGCAATGATAGTAAAATGGTTATATTTTATTGATGGTATAGCTTTTATCAATGAAAACGCTTCTTCATTCAGTTTTAAGGACAAAAAGAAATCCCATTCTCTTCGAAAGAAAAAAATGGGATTTTATTTACGGAAGTTTTTTAAATCAATCGCTTAAAAACAGTGTGATTTGGAAAACAATCAATTTATTTATGCTTGTGGAAATCCTTTAGGTGATTTTTGGTGAATTCTAACCATTCTTTAGCTGCAAAGGAATGATATTGATTTTTATTCCATATTATCGCCAGCTCCCAACGAATGGAAGGGTTAGTAATAGAGATGGCTTTAACATTTTTACTTAGCTGGTTGCAAAGACTTTCTGGTAATAATGAAACACCAAGATTCCACGATACCATTTCCTCAATAAATGCCCATTGGGAACTTTTTGAAATAATATGTGGATTAAAGCCTGCGCTTTGGCAGGAATAGATAATACGATCGTGTAATACAAAATCTTTATTAAACATAATGAATGATTCCTCAGCAAGCTCAGCTAAATTTACCTCATCCTTGTTTGCTAAAGGATGTGAGGGATGGAGAATAAGCTTTAAGTCTTCCTCCATTAATGGAAAATGATTAAAAAGTTCATTGTTTGTTGGAAGAACAACGACACCAACATCTAAAAGGTTATTTCTTACATCCTCTTCGATCTTTTTAGAACCATCCTCTTCCAATTGAAAAGTGATTCCTGGATATTTTTCATGGAAGCGCCCAATTAATTGGAGCAGGTACTCTGCGTTAAATATAGGTGGCAATCCAATTCGAATATGTCCTTTCTTCAGACCTAATAAATTGTCTAATTCAGTTTCTAAATTATGAAAGGCTTGATTAATTAATGTTGCTTGTTCTAAAATAATCTGTCCAGCATCTGTTAATATCAATTTCTTTCTTGAGCGGTCAAACAATGCAACTCCCAGCTCTTCCTCCAAATTCTTTATCATCTTACTAATCGTTGGTTGAGTAATATATAAATGATCAGCGGCAACAGAAAAACTATTATACTTTGCCACCTCTAAAAAATACTGTAAATGCTTAATATCCAATAAACGCCACCACACAAAACAAATATTTATACAACTATACCCTATTTTAACCACAATCAATAGTCCAATGACAAATTTCTTGATGTAATTTCTTGGTGTTATTTCTTGGTGTCAGGCACCATTCGTGGACATTTTAGGGAAAATTCCACTGAGGATGTACAAATAGGTAGGAATATCCAATTTGAACTATTTGTTTCCACCCACAGTGGAAAGTTGGACGTTTTGTCCATGAAGGGTGTCAGGCACGAATGGCACTTTGTGAATAAATGTTCTTATTTGTAAGGAATCACCTATTTAGTTATGGTTTGTGTCTGATATATAATTGATGTTAGGAAGTGTTTATTAAAATTGGCTTTTCGAAGGGGTTAAGGAATGCGGAAAATTAAAGTAGTTACGGATTCAACGGTTGATATGTCTAATGAATGGATTGAAAAGTATGGAATTGAGGTTGTTCCTTTATCAATATGTATTGATGGAAAGTCATATTTAGATCGAGTTGACATATCTCCTACTGAATTTATTCAAAAAATGAACGAAGCAAATGAGCTTCCAAAAAGCTCCCAGCCTCCTGTCGGCGTATTTTTAGAATTATATGATCGTCTTGGTGAGGAGGGCTATGATGTACTGTCTATCCATATGACAGGTGGAATGAGTGGTACGGTAAATGCAGCTGAAAATGCAGCATCCCTTTCAAAAACGAATGTGAAGGTAATTGATTCTCAATTTATTTCGAAAGCGTTATCTTTTCAGGTTGTTGAAGCAGCCATTTTGGCTGAGGAAGGGAAAAGTCTTGAAGAAATTATAAGCAAATTGGATCATATAAGACTACAAACGAAACTATTTGTTGTTGTGGAAAAGCTAGATAACCTGGTGAAAGGTGGAAGAATCGGAAAGGGAAAAGCTTTAATTGGTTCATTACTAAACATTAAACCGATTGCTTCATTAGAGGATGGAGTGTACAACCCAGTAGCTAATGTTAGAAGCCATTCACAGGTTGTTAAGTATTTAGTAAAAAATCTTACTGAAGATGCTATTGGAAAAACGATAAAAAAAATTGGAATTGCCCATGCAGAGGCATCAGAGCTTGTGACGAAGCTGAAAAATGCAATTTTTCAATCCACAGGCATTAGCCACATTGAAGTAGAGGTAACTACGCCCATTATAAGTACCCACACAGGTGCAGGTGCTATTGGGTTTATGTATTATACGGAGTGAAAGAGGTACAAGCACATTTAAAAATTGTTGTTAATCTGTATATCAATTTATACAATATTCTTGCTGGTACCGCCACAAACGTCGATATTTCCGTAAATCTAAATAAAAGAAACAGTGTCAAGCAGACAGATGCTTGACACTATTTTTTTTATAATCGAGGATCTACAGGATCAGATTCCATTGCCAATGTTGCTAATACACATTCATGGGCTCTTTCAATCGATTCTCCATTAACAAATCGACTAATTCCTTCTACTCCCAGTGCAAACTCTTTTAATGCTAGCTTTTGTTTTTTTGCAGAGTTTCTATTTTTTAGTCTTTTAAGATTTTCAGGGTGCAAATAATCCATTCCATAAATAATCGATAAATATTTTTGACCTCTCACCTTTATTGCTGGCTGAAGCAACTTTTCATTATGTTTAGAGATAAAGTATTCTGGTTTAATCACAATTCCTTCATGGCATTCACTTGTCATGGATTCCCACCATTTGATTACTTCTTCCTCGCTTTTGTCATTATGAATGACTTTATATTCTGTTTCTACAAATAGATTGGAAAGCTTGGAAAATTCCCGATTCATCTCCATGTGCCAAGTATGCGGCTTATCGAAGAAGGTTTCATTGCTATGTGCAAGGACATGGAACGGGGCAATTTGAATTTGCTCGATTCCATTAATATTCCAGCAATATTTTTGGAAAATTTGTTTGAATCGTAAAGCATTGTTTAATTTTTCCTCATATTCTTGAAGCCAGTTATTGATCTCTTCATTTTTTAAAGAAGCATCTCTTAATTTATTTCTTAGTTTCATTCGATCAAGGATGGCATTTTCAGAAACATGGGCATATTGGTTGCTTATTAATTCTTTAGCCTTTAAATTCCACGGCATGATTTCCGCATCCAATAGGAGAAAATCAGTTTTGTATTTTTGGAAGTATCCATAACTATGTAAATCCTTATGGAGCGTGGATACTACTCTTTCCTCTAAATTTTTGTCAAAGAATCGTCTACCGGTTCTTGAATAAATCGTCCCTAATGTTTCAAATCCGCCATAGTTTTTGGCCGTTTCCTTATCTTTAAATAGGAATAAGATTCCCCTACTGCCCATATGCTTCTTCTCAGCAATCATTGTATATACTCCATTTTTTCGATAATAATCAATAGCCTCCTTTGGATGCTCGAGATAATTATCCAAAGATGAAGTGGTAGGCGTCGGACTCATTGTAGGAGGTATATAGATTAATTGTTCAATCGGTATGGTAAAATGGGATATCGTATCGATTGCTGGCAAGACGATTTCTTTAGACACTTTTATTTCACCTAAATCCTTTGTTAAAACGCTATACCCGTTTAGAAATTTTCCGATATTTGGTGCAGCAAATCGCTTTTTCTCCCATTCTAATAAAGGATTGTGAATGGATGATGAATAATCTTTCTTTGCAGAAATAGAAATAATCTCTTTTTCAGGGTAACGATAGGCAGTAAGCTTACCTCCAAATACGGCTCCTTGATCAATATTAAGTGTATTATTAACGAAAAGTGGCTGTGGTTTAGGATCGTGACCCCATATGATTAATGGGCTAGTTTGATGATGGATAAACCAGTCCTTTCTAATTGGTTTTCCACTGTCATCAAAACCATCGGTATCTCCATACCTGCAAAAATCACTTATTACCGGAGATTGCTTACCAATAAATTCATCTTTAATCCCTGCGTGTGTACAAACAAGCACAGGTAATCCATTCTTTGTAAATACATAATGTGAAGGAGCGTATAAGAGTAAATCCTTTAATTCAGCTTTTAATGAAACTGCCATCTCGCTTCCATTTTCTTCTTCAAAACGAGTAAATTCATCTGCAACCTTCTCATCTCCATGACTTAAAGTTACTGTTCGTCCATCTAGCCATCTTGCTATTTTCCAGCCGTGATTACTATCAATCATATAAGCAAAACCTTGTTTCACATGATTTAAAAAGAAAATCATTGTCTCTAAAGAGTGTGGACCGCGGCTCATTATATCACCAACGGAAACAAATTTTCTTCCTGTTGGGTGAGTATATAGTCCTTTTTCATTTTTTTGATAGCCCATTTTTTCTAAAAGAAGGATCAATTCATCAAAACAGCCATGAATATCACCAATTAAATCGATTCCATTTTGTATATCTATTTCTATCGGATTAGGCTGTCGAATGATTTTTGCATTCGCATCATTTATATAGTATGTAGCAGCAAACCCTTCATTTTTTAGGAAGCGTTTTTCTCTTTTAAATACTTGATACTGCTGTTTAATTCTTCGTTTTCCTCTAGGATTTTCTCTATGTTCATCTCTTTCTATTAGAATATCTTGTGAAACATCTAGAATAAATCCAATACAAGGAATATGATGCTTCTTCGCAATAGAAATATATTTTTTTCGATCATCTGAATGGAGATGTGTAGCATCTATAAATGTGAGTTTATTTAAGCGACTTCGTGATTCGATGGCAGAATCCAGCAGTGAAAAGGCTTCTTTAGAAACTTGTTGATAGTGATTAAATATAGCATCTGCCTCATCTTTAGGCATGTTTGTCCAATCGAAATAATTTACATCACCTACTAATATACGAAAATAGTCTGATCCTACTACCTCAGTTGGTAGGATCTGTTTCGTTTCAATCCAATGATTGAGCAAGCTTGTCTTTCCGCTATTTGATGGTCCGATAAGTAAAACAATTCCCGAATGCGGTAATTTTATTTGCATGTTTTATACCTCCTTTCTTGAAAAAACACACATTTGCGTTGGAAATCCATATTGTTCATTTTCTTCTCCAATTCCTTCAAATGATAGGCTGTAAGGATAAATTTCAGCTCTTTCTGTACACCAATTTTGAAAATACTCTCTAGTCCATTCAAAACGATGATCATCGTGCCGCATATGATCATTGAGCTCATAAACCTTGTTATATTCTTTATTAGGTGTCGTAATAATAATCATTTTCGGCTGGTATTCATGAAAAATCATATCCATTATCTTGGGCAGACGGGCTTCATCAATATGTTCGATGACTTCACATAAGATGAGTATATCTTTATTTTTGAATCTTTCATCATAGTAAAAAAGCGAGCCCCACAATGTTGTTGGAACAAGAAATTGATTGTTCTTAGCTACTTTTTTAAATCGAATTTTGGCTTTGAGTGTAGCAGCTTCAGATGGTTCCACTGCAAGTATTTCTTTGACTCCATTAACAAAACCAAGGCGTGCAGAGAGCTTTCCTTCGCCTGAACCAAAATCAATAATCGTTTCTTTTGAAGCTGCCTCCTGAACCTTTTTAATAATTTTTTCATAGCGTAGATCATTTAGACGTACTTTTTCTTTCGTCTGTTTTGGAGTGATAGTATCATTAGGATTCGTTTCTTGATTATTAACGAGGCTATAGATTTCCTTGAAACGAAGTGAATGGCGAAGAATATACTCTCTTAAAGGATGAGCATCTAGCCAGCCTTGACCATATCTTTCAAGCTTTTCAATTTCCTTTTGATCTATGTAATAATGCTTATAATTGTCTAGTACTGGAATTAATATAAAAAGCTGTCTAAGTCCATTCTGTAAAGTCGTTTTCCCTTTGATTGAAATATATCTGGCTGTACTCCTTTCCTTAATTGGAATGGAATAATCAATTTCCTCCCTAGTAATCGTTGTCTCATATCCGATAGGATCAAATAAATCCTTTATTTGATGATCTGTGAGTGATGAGGATATGGGTCCAAAACTAAACTCAAAGGGAAAATCATAATACACCCATTTTTCATATTCCTTATTTGGCATACCATTTAATGCAGTTCCAAGTGATGAACGAATAAGTGAACAAAAGATGCTGCTCACAGCAAATTCTCGGTCATTAATATAGTGAGTTATATCATAAGTATTTGCTTGCTTTTTAACTAACTCTAAAGGATCAGGAGTTACAAAAATAGTAGCCTCTACTTCTTTTTCACTAAATTGACTATAGAAAAGACGTATGAAATGTCCTTTATGCTTACGCTCATAAAGATTATTTGGATTTTTAGCTAGGAGATAGGATAATACTTGAACATGATCTCCAGTCGCACGGATAGTTAGCTGCATTTATATACCCTCCTTCTATAAAACAATTGTTTGAAAACATTTAATTTGTGATTAATATAACATATTTTAGGGGCCTAGACGTTTTATAATAGAGGAATGATGAGAATAATAGAGGATAAATTATGGTGGAAGTGAAACTTCTTATTGCTTCCATATATTTTTGAAGATAGATTAGTAAATGTACATATGGAAGACAAGGAGTACAATAAGCGAATGGAAGTTTTAAAAAATGGACGAAGCTCGTTTATAGGTTATATTGAAATAAATGTCTATCTGCTTTCCCTAGATTGACAGGCAATCCTGATAAATCTAAAATAAAATCATGTAGAAAATAGCCTGTAATAGGCTATTTTTTTGGACTTATAATTGATTAGCAGCTTATGGGAAAGGACATGAAGAAATTGAAGCAGAGAAACAAAAATAGCGTAGTGAGAGAATACATTCTAGTTATTGTTGGGGCTACACTAGTCGGTTTAGCCTATAATATGTTTTTATTGCCATCAAAGCTTGCAGCAGGTGGGATTTCAGGGGTAAGTACCATCTTAAATGAGCTGTACGATTTTCCTCCTGCATTTGTTCAATTTTTAATTAATATTCCGTTATTTATTATTGGTTGGATCACAATGGGAAAAGATTTTAGTGGGAAAACACTTGTAGGTACATTTTGGGTGCCATTTATTATTTGGTTAAGCTCAGATATTCCATATACTGTAACCAATCCTTTCCTTGGCTCGTTATACGGTGGAATTGTTTTAGGAATAGGCTTAGGTATTGTGTATAAAGGAAATGGTTCGACAGGTGGTACGGCAGCGATTGCGCAAATTGTGAAAAAGTTCACCGGTTTATCAAGCGGCTATTGTCAATTAGTGGTAGATGGAGTAGTTGTAGCCGGCTCCCTAATTGTTTTTAGCTTAGAGCTAACTCTTTTCGCATTAATGAGTATATATGTTACGAGCAAGGTGATTGATATTGTCCAACTTCGAACATCTGCAACCAAATTGATTTTAATTATTACTGAGGAAGAAGAAAAAGTTCAATCGATGATTCGAGATGGCATTGATCGAGGCTTAACGAAAATTCGCTCAGTTGGTGGTTATTCGAATCAAAACAAAACAATGATTCTTTG
Organism: Heyndrickxia sporothermodurans; assembly: GCA_018333075.1. Taxonomy (GTDB): domain Bacteria; phylum Bacillota; class Bacilli; order Bacillales; family Bacillaceae_C; genus Heyndrickxia; species Heyndrickxia sporothermodurans_A. The sequence continues at coordinate 397,698 of BORH01000003.1, forward strand.
TGTTACAGAACAATCAGAGGCCGTTTACTTAAAGAAAAAGCTACAGGAAGAAATCCCTACGGCATTTGTCGTCTTTATTAATGCGTCCGAAATACTTGGAAGAGGATTTTCTTTGGATAAGTATTATGGACAAAGGCTTTAGTCATCAAATCGAACTAAATATTTTAAGTTGTTAGTGAGCTTGTCCTTTTTTAGGGCAAGCTTTTGTTACTAGAAAAATGAAAGAATCGATTATACTAAGCTGTACATAAAGATTATTTGCTAATTGAGCTTATTGAAGGGAAGTTCTATATGTAATGTATCAATATACTATTTGCTTTATAAAAAGAGGACAGGAAATTTTAATGCTTAACCGTGAAAAGGCACAATGGATGGGATGCTGGAACGGGGTTGGTGGAAAAATTGAAGTAGGGGAAACACCTTTACAAAGCATAATTCGTGAAGTAAGAGAAGAGACAGGAATTGAACTTGCTCATGCTGAATTTAAAGGAACAGTAACCTGGTCTGTAGATGATTCATATGTTGGGGGAATGTACGCTTTCATAGCAGAACTTCCAGAAACATTCGATTTTTTTACACCTGTGAAAACAGTAGAGGGTATTCTCGATTGGAAACACATGGACTGGATTCTTCATCCAGAAAACGTGGGAATGGCAAATCTGAAATATTTTCTACGGCATTTATTTGACGATCCAAATACATATGATCATTGTTTTATTTATAGAAATGGGAGGGTTTGTGATTTTATATCTAAACCGAGAAAATGAAGGAATTTGATCGTTTTTTCTCATTATTCAAAAATTCTCATGAGAAAGTGACAGAGGAATCCTTTAAAAATAAAAGGAATCATATTGTGAAAAATCTCATATTTTACTGGATGATATTATCTAGTGAAGTAGTACTTGAGAAAGAAATGAACCTAGTTAAATAGTATTTTCATCCATTTGAAAGTAAAGTGAACAATTAATTATTCACTTTACTTTTTTCTTATTCTATTACTATTTACTTAAATTATAGGAACTATGACCAACTTATTGACAAAACACATGCTAATGCTATCATAAAATTGATTGAAAAGCATGATATATTATTGTTAAATAATATTTATAGAATGTCTATCTGAATAATATCTATTTGTAGAAAAATTTTAGGACATTGTAGTAAACGGAATAGTTTTGTACATGACAATTAACAATCGATTCATGAAATGAAAATCAAGGTGATTAACTAGGTTTAGGCGGTGTTACAGCATGAGTGAAACATGGTTATTTATTGATTCGGGGATTCATACTCCTAGTTATAATATGGCATTGGATGAAGTTCTTCTTGATTGGCATAGTCGTGACCGGATTCCTCCTGTTCTCAGGTTTTATGGCTGGAACCCTGCAGGCTTGTCATTAGGGAGATTTCAAAAAACAAATGGAAGAATTGATATCGAGGCAGCAAAACAGAAGGGATTTGAAATTGTTCGCAGACCTACTGGCGGACTGGCTGTTTTGCATGATAATGAACTTACATATAGTGTCATTGTAAGTGAAAGTCATCCGAACATGCCTTCTTCCATCGTAGATGCCTATCGAGTATTATCTCAAGGTATTCTTGAAGGCTATAGAAATTTAGGAATTAAAGCTGAGTTAGCGATTCCTGAGAAGCCGGTTGGAAAATCGGGAACGGCGGTTTGTTTCGAAGAATCTTCCTGGTATGAGTTGGAGATTGAAGGTAAAAAAGCGGCAGGAAGTGCTCAAACTCGTCAAAAGGGCGTTATTTTGCAGCACGGTTCAATCCCAATGGAAATAGATACTGAAACATTATATGACCTCTTTATTTTTCCAAATGAAAAGGTGAAAAATAGGGCAATGAAAGGCTTTGAGCAAAAAGCCGTTTCAATTAATAAGATTCTTGGAAGAAAAACCACGTATGAAGAATTAAATACAGCCTTCAAAGAAGGATTTAAAAAGGGCTTGAATATTGAATTATCAGCATATGAGCCAAATGAGCAAATGCTAAAAGAAGTGGAAGAATTGATCCAAACTAAATATGTAAACGCAGAATATACTTTTCAAAGGTAGGAGTGTACATATAGTGGCTAAAAATGAAGAATATTTAAGAAAACCAGAATGGTTAAAAATTAAGTTGAACACGAATAAAAGCTATACTGGCTTGAAAAAAATGATGCGGGAAGAGCGGCTTCATACTGTTTGCGAAGAAGCAAAATGTCCGAATATTCATGAATGCTGGGCTGTACGTAAAACGGCAACTTTTATGATTTTAGGAGATACTTGTACACGTGGATGCCGTTTTTGTGCGGTAAAAACAGGTCTTCCGACAGAGCTTGACTGGGAAGAGCCAGAAAGGGTAGCACGATCAGTTGAAGTCATGGGCTTGCGTCATTGTGTTGTAACAGCAGTTGCTCGTGATGATTTAGCTGATGGGGGTGCGGCTATTTTTGCAGAGACTGTTCGGGCAATTCGCCGTCGTGTTCCTTCCTGTACAGTAGAGGTTCTACCATCTGACATGAAAGGTGATTATGAAAGCTTACATACATTAATGGATGCTGGACCAGATATTTTCAATCATAATATTGAGACAGTAAGACGTTTAACAAAACGTGTTCGTTCGAAAGCTACTTATGATCGCTCATTAGAATTATTAAAAAGAGTAAAAGAAATCAGTCCGAATACACCGACTAAATCAAGTCTTATGGTTGGATTAGGGGAAACTAAGGAAGAAATTCTTGAAGCAATGGATGATTTACTCGCACATAATGTAGATATTATGACGATTGGCCAATACTTACAACCTACGAAAAAGCATTTAAGAGTTGAACGTTATGTGCACCCAGATGAATTTGCAGAATTAAAAGAGATCGCTCTTCAAAAGGGATTTAAACATTGTGAAGCAGGTCCAATGGTCCGATCAAGTTATCATGCCGATGAACAAGTTAACCAAGCAGCTCGTAAAAGACAGCTAGAAGGCGAAAGCGAAGATCCAGATACGCTAATTAATCAATACAAAACACAATTTACAAGTTAATTGTTAAAAAATAATAAAATTTAAAAAAGTTATTGACAGTTTTGAAAATGAAGTTATATAATACAAAACATACTTAATATATTTAAAGCGTTGAAGGGAACAAAGTATTGTTTATCTCACTGTTATAGAGAGCTGATGGCGGGTGGAAATCAGCACAAAGATAAATAAGAATTTCACTCCTGGAGCATCTTTTTCATATATTCCTATGAAAAAGGCGGTCGGCGATCGTTAACAAAGAAGAGATGTAGATGATTATTTTATCTGCAATTAGGGTGGTACCACGATATATTCGTCCCTACTGATTTAATCAGTAGGGACTTTTTGCATTTTCATATAAAAATATATGCGAGGAAAAGATCTATAGTAGTGTTTATTTCCCTGTAATAGAGAGCTGATGGATGGTGGAAATCAGTACATAAATAAACATGAATTTCAGTCTTGGAGCATTTTTCTTTATAAAAGTTGTTTTATAAAGAAAACGGTCTTGTTGATCGTTAACAAAGAAGAGTGGTAGATGTATTTTATCTACAACTAGGGTGGTACCGCGATAATATTCGTCCCTACTGATTTAATCAGTAGGGACTTTTTATATTATTAAGCATTTATAAAAAATCATTAATAGGAGGAGTTTTAAATGGGAAATAATGAATTAATGAAATTAAGGGAAAAAGTCGACGAAATTAATTTGCAGTTAATGGATTTATTAAATGAGAGAGCGAAAGTAGTTCAAGATATTGGTATGCTAAAGAAGCTACAGGGCACAAAACGATTCGATCCTGTTCGTGAGCGAGAAGTACTTGATATGATTGCAGAGAAAAATGAGGGACCATTTGAAACATCAACTTTACAGCATCTTTTTAAAGGGATATTTAAAGCAAGCTTAGAGCTGCAAGAGGATGATAATCGGAAGGCATTATTGGTTTCAAGGAAAAAGAAGCAAGAAAATACAATTGTTGATATTAAGGGTGAATTAATAGGAAGTGGAGCACAAACCTTTATTATGGGGCCGTGCGCTGTTGAAAGCTATGAACAAGTAAGACTAGTGGCACAGGCAATGAAGGAGCAAGGGTTGAAGCTAATGCGTGGTGGCGCATTTAAACCACGAACTTCTCCATACGACTTCCAAGGCTTAGGTGTAGAGGGATTGCAAATTTTACGTGAAGTGGCGGAAGAATTTGATTTAGCTATTATTAGTGAAATATTAAATCCTAATGATGTAGAAATGGCGCTTGATTATGTTGATGTTATTCAAATTGGTGCACGCAATATGCAGAATTTTGATCTATTAAGAGCAGTTGGGAAAGTGGAGAAACCAGTTTTATTAAAACGCGGGTTAGCAGCGACAATAGATGAATTTGTTCATGCTGCTGAATACATTATTTCACAAGGGAATGACCAAATTATTTTATGTGAGCGTGGAATCCGTACTTATGAGAGAGCAACGCGAAATACTCTTGATATTTCTGCAGTACCGATTTTAAAGAAAGAAACCCATTTGCCTGTAGTAGTAGATGTCACACATTCAACGGGACGGAAGGATTTACTTCTTCCAACAGCAAAGGCTGCACTAGCAATAGGTGCTGATGCGGTCATGGCAGAAGTTCATCCAGATCCGGCTGTTGCACTATCAGATTCAGCACAGCAAATGGATATCCCTCATTTTCATGAATTTATGGAAGCATTGAAGGGTTTTAAAAATAAGTTATCTTAAGTTATGAAAACGGGTCTTCCTCTCAGAGAGGGATAAACCAGAATATTAATTGTACAACATTGAGAGGAGAACGTAAAAATGAGTCAACGTGAGCAGTGGTCTTCTAAGCTTGGTTTTATATTAGCAGCAGCAGGTTCCGCTATTGGTTTAGGGGCAATCTGGAAATTTCCTTATATTGCGGGTCAAAATGGGGGAGGAGCCTTCTTCCTCATTTTCATCCTCTTTACTTTACTATTAGGGCTACCATTATTATTAGCAGAATTCGTCATTGGCAGATCAACACAAGCAAATGCGATCAATTCATACAAAAAAATAGCCCCGGGATCAAAATGGCATTGGATAGGTGTTCTTGGAATGGTTTCTTGCTTTATCCTTCTTTCTTTTTACAGTGTAATTGGTGGATGGATTGTAGCGTATTTATTTAAAGTTGTCACCGGAGGACTGAATCACCTTACATCTAATCAGTATGCCGAAATTTTTGGTAGTACCATTTCGGATCCAATCATTAGCATTATCGTACAGTTTTTATTTATTCTTATAACGATTATTGTTGTTGCAAGAGGAGTTCAAAATGGGATTGAACTTGCAAGCAAATTTATGATGCCTGCCTTATTTATATTATTTATTATTCTTGTTATTCGTGCAGTTACTTTAGATGGAGCGATGGAAGGAATTACATTTTTATTACAGCCTGATTTTTCAAAAGTAACTTCGAAAACCGTTTTAGAGGCAATGGGGCAATCCTTCTTTACACTAAGTGTAGGCGTATCGGTTATGGTGACATACAGCTCGTATTTACCAAAAAATCAAAGCCTGCCACGTTCAGCATTTTCGATCGTTGGGATGAATCTTGCTATCGTCCTTCTTGCTGGACTAGCCATCTTCCCGGCAGTTTTTGCTTTCGGATTAAAGCCAGATGCTGGTCCGGTTTTACTGTTTAACGTACTTCCAACTGTTTTTAGTCATTTACCTTTTGGCATGTTCTTTTTTGGTGCATTTCTAATTTTATTTTTATTTGCTGCACTTACATCAGCTTTTTCAATGCTAGAAATTATCGTATCTGTTATTTCTAAAAATACAGCTCAGCGTAAGAAATGGTCATGGATCATCGGATTAGCTATTTTCGTTTTTGGGGTACCTTCTGCACTTTCCTTTGGTATTTTAGGAGATGTAAAACTATTTGATAAAACTATTTTTGATCTAATGGATTTTATGGTTAGCAATGTGTTAATGCCATTGGGGTCATTGCTTATAGCTATTTTTGTTCCTTTAAAAATGAAAAAATCTTCATTATATGAGGAAATCATCAAGGGAAGTAAATTATTCAAAGGATTATTCAATGTGTGGTATTTTCTACTTCGCTTTGTTGCTCCGCTATTAATTATAGCTGTTATGTTAGATGTGCTGGGAGTTTGGTGATTTAAATGATTATTGCCATGTTAACAAGAATGAAAAGCCTGAAGCTTTAGCTCCAGGCTTTTTATCAATTATTCATGAAGTCAAATACCTTTTTCGTATATTTATTGACTCCGTACCAACCCCATGTAGCTGTATGGCCAACATTTGTTTTAGGATCATCAATCACATTTTCAAACACGTGGATAATATAATTATCGTCTTCATCATGATCATATCTTGCGATAACATTTTTGTTTGATTCAATTTTTAAAAATTGACGTACTAATTGCTCCGCTTCGCTATGAGTCAGCACTTTGCTTTCTTCTTTTTGTGTATTATTGTCTTTGTTATTTTCATTATTTTCATTATTTTCATTACCCTTAGGTTGTTGCTGGTTTTCTTTTGGTGTTTCATTTTCCTGATTTTTATCGGTTTCATTGGTTTTCTCATTAGATGGTTTGTTATGATACGCTAGCTTATCATCAATCGTCTGATTCATTAAATCTGTTAATTGATTTTTTAAGTCTATTAAATTTTTGTTATTCGATACATCAATTTTTCTAGCTTCACTAAAGGTTTTATAGGCATCATCAAATTTATTCTGTTTTAAAAGCTCTTTCCCTTTTTCAATACTTTCCTCTAGCTTTTGTTGTGCAGCTAGCAAGTCATTAGCTTCTTTTAAAAGCTTATCGGCTTCTTTTTTTGCGTAACTAAGTAGCTTGGCATCACTTTTGTATTCTTTTACTTCTTTAGCTTTACTAATACTTGATTCCAATTCACCTGTATAGATAGCTCTTTTGCTTTCAAAAAGTAAATTTGAAAGTGTAATTAAATCATTTACCTCATCTGTATCTTTTTCCTTTTGAGCTTTTTCAAAAAGCTTAGCTGATTTTTCGTAGTCTCCTTCTTTAAAAGCAGCTTCTCCTTTGGTCATATTCTCGGTGTATGCTTTTGGTGTACATCCACATAACAAAAGAATGCAGCAGATAGCAAAAATTATTTTTTTCATAGTGTCTCCTCCATGATGAATATAATATGTATAAGTAGAATTTAACATTTTATATCATCTCGGTCACTAGAGTTGAGTCATTTATATTTGTACATTTTTTGAAAGAGGAGGAAAGGAATAGGTTTTTTGAATTTTATTCCAATTGTTTCATTTCGGAACGATTATAAAACAATTTGAATAGTTGTTCCTTCTCCAATACGACTTTCTATAGAAATTTCACCATCATGAGCTTGAACAATATCATTAGCAATTGCCATTCCTAGCCCAGAGCCTTTATGTGATTCACCGGTATTTGTACCACGGTAGTATCGATCAAAAATACGATCAAGTTCTTCTTTCTTAATGCCTTTACCATTGTCATTTATCGTAATATATACACTTTCTTTTTTCTCGATGGATACAGTAATTTGAACATCTTCATTATTATGGACAATCGCATTGTAGATTAGATTATTGATTGCTCGGCGAATGAGTAATTCATCAACGTCCATATCAATTTTTTCTTCATTGAACTGGAAGTCAATGTTTCGCGATGAGTACTTTGCATCATTTAAAATATCAATTACGATGCCTCTTAATAAGGCAACTAGGTTTGTTTTCTTTCTATTTAAGGAAAGCTCTTTGTTTTTTAGTCTTGTTGATAAATTTAAGTCTTCGATCACTTCCTTCAAGTATTGTGATTTTTGTTCTATGATTTCAGCATATTCCCGCATTTCTTCTATTGTAAAGTCGTAATCAGTGTCTTTCATCATCTCTGCATAGCCTTTAATCGAGGCAAGAGGAGTCTTTATATCATGTGAAATGTTTGCAATCCATTCTTCTTTCATTTTATCTAATTTCTTTCGCTCAATTTCATTTGATTTTAATTGATAGGATAAATGGTTCACATTATAAAAAACATCTTTGTATACTCCAACAGGACGATAATTAATATCGTATTCCTTACTTGCTAATCGTTTAATCCCTTCAATTATTTTATGAATAGGTTTGGTTAATCTTTTGCTAAAAATATATCCGATAAAAAGAGCAATTAAACTATCCATAATAATTAAAGTAACTCCGCCAACTCTTATAAAATGTCTGACATCACGTGTGTCATAGGATAATACGACTCTTTGCAAATGTCGATTCTTAATCCCGATAAAATAGCTGTAATTTTTTTGCTTAACGTTTTTTTCGCCAATAAATACAGTCGTGTCTGCATCGATTTCTTTATACTTATACATTTGAATAATATCTAATGGGGAGTATTTTTCCTTTAAATTTGCAGGCGCCCGGTAGCTTAAAACTACTTTACCGTTTGAATCTAACACTTGAACCCATGCATTATTATTAATCAGTTCCTTTTTACCTTTTTCATTCAATGTAATATGATTATTTGATATGATGATTTGATTTTGAAATTGTCTTGTAAATGTTTCGACAGATGATTCATTGCTTGAAAAAGATGAGTGATTTTTATAGGATTGAAAAATGAAAAAGCCCAAAAGGGTAAATAGATTAAAAATAATAACCAAAATAACAACTAAAACAACTGAAAATAGAAATCGTCCTGTTAATTTCCATTTCATGAATTATTCATCCTTTATCACGAGTTTATAGCCCAACCCTTTTACTGTAATTAAATACTTTGGATTGGAGGGCTGTTCTTCAATTTTTTCACGAAGCCTTCTAATATGAACCATAATCGTATTATCAAATCCAATAAAGTCCTCTCCCCATACTTTGTTGACCAGGCTTTCTTTACTGATAATTTGATTAGGGTTTTTTAGTAAGTGGGTCATCATCCCAAGCTCTTTCGGTTTTAATTCAATGGTTTCCCCATGCTTTTTTAATTCAGCTCTTTGTTCATTTAATTCAAATGGACCAGCCTTAATAATCGGACTTTCCTCTTTCATTTCTTGAAGAAAATCGGATCTTCTTAATTGTGCTTTCACCCGATAAGCAACTTCCTTAGGACTAAACGGCTTAGTTATATAATCATCTCCACCGATAGCAAAACCAACAATTTTATCAGTTTCCTCGGATTTAGCAGATAAGAAAAGAATAGGCACTTTTGAAATATTTCTAATTTGCTTACATACATCATAGCCTTCTCCATCTGGAAGCATAATGTCTAATAAAACGAGATCTGGTTGCTTTTCTTGAAATTGTTGCCACCCATCTTTGGCGGTAGTCGCTGTATAGATGTTTTCTAGTCCTTCTTTATGTAAAACGGTCTTAAGAAGTCTCAATAAATCTTCTTCGTCGTCTATGATTAAAATCTTTTTATTTAGTAACGACATCCTTATCTCCTCCAATTATTCTTTCCTTTATTTATTATATAGAAGAGAGAACCTAAATTAAAATCAGGTTCTCTGTTAGTCAGTTATTTCAATTTTTCCTTCGCTTGATCTGGTATTTCATTGAATTTTACTTCCTGATAGGATGTTACACCTTTATCTTCTTTATAAAAGATGTTCAAATAGGCATCCTTACGTAACTGCTTATTTGCTGTAAATGTCAGCTTTTTTTCATTTCCTTTTTTATCATAGCCAGATAATGTGTATTTATAAGAGGTAGCTATCTCACCATTGGATGCTTTGTCCTCTGATTTTTCACCTGTTCCTTTAATTTGGACATAATAATTGTCCGCACCAAGTCTATTAATATTAACATTTTGAATAAATAATATGAAACCTATAATTAAAATAAGGATAACCCCGGGGATCATTAATTTTTTCATTTTGATTTCTCCTTTTCTATTTTGTTTTTGTCACTATTTTGTAGTAAGCATTGACTGTTAGAAAATAATAGACAATATAAATACATGTATATATAGCCATGCAAATAAGAACCGGAATGATTAAGTTTGAGTGCATTAATTTTGATAATGCGGTTAATGCGATAGAGCAATGGGCAATACCAGCTACTAGTGGCAATGCAAAGATAAAGAATACTTGTTTTGCTATAGATTTCTTTACTTCTTTTTTATTTACACCAATCTTATGAAGAATCTTGTAACGATCTTTATCGGCATTAGCTTCAGTTAATTGTTTAAAATAGATAATACTTCCTGTAGCGGCAAGGAATACAAGACCTAAAAATCCACCCATGAAAATCATTAAGCCTGTAGCTTCTAAGCCTGCTGCATAATCTGCATAAAAGCTTGAAAATCCAACTTTATCTTTAGTCACTTTTTGAATATTTTTTGTTAATTGTTTGGCATCCTCTTGATTTGATATATGGTACACTTCCATATTTGAAAGTTTTGCTTCTTTTTCTAGTTTTGTAAATAATTCATCACTGACTACTATTACTGAATATGCAGTAGAATAGTTTAAAACGCTATATTTCTTTAAAGATCTAAAAGTAATATCCTCATTATGTTTTTTTAAATTTAGCGTAATCGTTTTTCCAACATATTTTGGTGATATTTCTTCCATATAACCAGGTTCTAGAGCGGCTGCGTCATTGGCATGTAAGGTCAATAAATCCTTTCTTTTCTGATCCTTTGCTAGCTTATTAAAGCTGCTGTTTGAAATCATGTTGTATTCCATTTTGTTACTTGAGAATTTATCTTTTAAGTTTGTTATATCTGCATTCACACGAAGTGTTGGAACGGTTTCATGATATTCGATTGTATGATTTTTATCGTTTGTAATAAGCTTCTTTACTTGTGTTGTGATGTTTTTATCTTCATCTATAAACATCATGCTATTTGGATTGGCTTTTTCTACGTTGCTTCGGTTGTTGTAGTAAAAACTGTATGCAGTACCGACTGCCGTTAATGTTGTTGCACTAAGAATAGCAATAATCGTTAATGTACGAGCATTTCCTTTGATTCGGTAAAGGAGTTGTGAGGTACCGATTAAGTTAATTCCCTTCCAGTAATTCTTTTTATTTTTTCTCGCTATTTTTAGTAAATAAACAGTTAATGTACTAAATAAGAAATACGTTCCTAAAATAACTGTGAGAAGGATAACTAATGGGGTCATCATGAGACCCAACGTTCTCCAGACATTTGATGTTAATAAGTTTTGTAATGCAAGCCAGTAGCCAAAGCCTATTAAAATAATAGATAATAAAGCAATAATAATGGATGCTTTCGGTTCTTGCTCTCCTTCCTTATCCGCCTGAAATAGTTCAATTAATTTAAAACGGTAGATTAAGCGGTATCCTTGTAGGGACGTAATCATTGTAATAATCAAGAACACGATGACGGTATTAATGATACTTGCATAAGAGATAGTGAAATTTGTAATGGCTTCATACCCCATCACTTTCATTAAAAGCTCTACGAAAAAAGAAGATAATACAGATCCAAGGGCAATCCCGATAATAAGTGCTAAAACTCCCATAATAAAGTTTTCATAAAATAACATGCGTCCGATTTGTTTTTTTCGTACTCCAAGTAGAGAGTATAAACCAACCTCTTTCTTACGCTTTCGTGTAAAAAAGGAATTGGAGTACCATATGAAGATGGCAACGAATATCATTAAAACGACTGCCGCACCACTAAAGGCTGAGCTAATTTTCGGTGAGCCGTCAGAAGTGGCTTGAATGGTTTTATCATATTTTAGTGACACAAATGTAAAGTAAATCACGATACTAAAAATCATCGAGGCAAAATATAAAAAGTAGTTAGTGAAATTTTTTCTTATATTTTTTCTCGCAATACTAAATAAGGTCATCCTGTTCACCTCCGAGTGAAGAGAGAATATCTAAAATGCTTTGGAAGAATTCTTTGCGAGTTTTATTTCCTTTATATAGTTCTGTAAAGAGTTTTCCATCCTTAATGAATAAAACACGTTTACAGAAACTCGCGGCAAAAGCGTCATGCGTGACCATCATAATGGTTGATTGATTTTCTTCATTTAATTTGCTCAAGCTTAGAAGCAAGCTAGTAGCAGATTTAGAATCCAGTGCACCAGTAGGTTCATCTGCTAAAATCAAACTTGGATTTGTCACAATAGCACGAGAGGCTGCCGTACGCTGTTTTTGACCGCCAGAAATGTGATACGGATATTTATCTAATATTTCACGGATCCCAAAAGTATCAGCTATTTCATTCACGCGTTTATTAATTTCTTTAGCAGCTACTTTTGATAAGGCGAGGGGCAGCAGGATATTTTCTTTTACTGTTAAGGTGTCAAGCAGGTTATAATCTTGAAAGATAAAGCCAAGCTTATTTCTTCTAAAATCAGATAGCTGTTCTTCCTTCATCGTTACAATATTTTGACCATCGATGATTATATTTCCGGATGATGGGGTATCGATCGTAGAAAAAATATTGAGAAGCGTTGATTTACCAGCTCCTGATGGCCCCATGATTCCGACAAATTCTCCTTCTTTAATTTCTAAATTAATATCTTCAAGTGCTTTATAGCGATTTTCTTTATCACCAAATACTTTTTGAACATTTTTGGCTTGTAAGATGGTTTTCATGTTTTTTATCTCCTATACTAGTTTTTTTATTTGAGTTCGTTTTCTCCTAATGTCAAAACTAAGTATAATTTTCGAACCTTACTCCGTTGTAATCTAAACCTTACATAAACCTTAAAAACTGATGAAATAAAAAAAGACTAAATGCACTTTAGTCTTTGTAAAAGAATAGCTATTTGATTAAACTCTTTTTCCTACTTTGTAAGGAATAAAGGATGATTGATATTATGATATATAAAATACTAATTGATAAAAAAGTATTAAAAATCAACTGTGCTCCAGGTGTTGAAGAATGAATGAGATTAACAGAAATAAGCAAGAATACGGATCCAAGAAGAGAAATAAAATAGGTGAAATTATTTTTTTTCTTTGTAAAGAAGTATCCTATTAAGGTGAATAAATAGATAGTACTAACTATCATTAAGATTGGAAAGGTAGGTCTAAATTTCGCTGCGTAAACAAAATAATCGAAAGGAGAAATGTCAGCTGGTTCATTTACTTCCCCATGAAATAAATGCGTCAAAGGTGTAGAATGCCCCCATTCAAAAGAATCGAAAACGATTTCACTTCCTTCATACCATGCTACTGCTGTAGAAAAAAGCAGAACAATGAAACCAATCCCAAACAAAAGAATGAATTTATTAATCATTGAAGCACCACCTTTTTATGTTTGAACAGTTTTACTTAGGAATATTTTAACAACTTTATAGTATCTTTACAAAAAAATTAACTGTTGGAAAGTAACTTATCTTTCTATGTATAGGCAATGATTAAGTGATACGCTATAATAAATAATGATTGAAAATTTAATAGATTGCAACGAAATTAGGTACCTTCGTTGAGAGGGTTTAAAAGGGAAGTTTGGTGTAAAGCCAACGCGGTCCCGCCACTGTAAATGGGAGCAAGCTGTTGTCACCACTATATCTAGATGATATGGGAAGGAAACAGTAAGTGAAGATCATAAGCCAGGAGACCTGCCTAATTTTAGAGTGCACCAATTTGCCTACGAGGATAGGGAGGTGTGATGAAACGTTACAAGTATAAAATTATATTTATACGTTTTATGTAAGGCATCTCTATAATAGGATGTCTTTTTTGCGTGGTTATTTATTACATTAAAGGGGTTATCATATGAAAAAGCTTTTGAAATTTATACCGATTTTTATTTTAGCGTTAATTCTTACAGCATGTGGTACAAGTCAAAATAACGAAAAATCAGGAGAGAGTAAGAAGGCTCAGGAGTTTCCAGTTACGATTACAGATGGAGTCGGCAATAAAGTAACCGTTGAAAAAAAACCAGAGAGGATTGTGTCCTTGATTCCAAGTAATACAGAGACAGCATTTGCTCTTGGCTTAGATAAAGAAATTGTTGGAGTGTCTGATTTCGATAATTATCCCGAGCAAGTAAAAAGCAAAGAGAAGATTGGCGGGCAAGAGTTTAATATCGAAAAAATTATTTCTTTAAAACCCGACATTGTTCTTGCTACTGCATCAAATGCTCATAATTCAAAGGATGGCCTAAAGCAGTTAGAAGACTCTGGAATTAAGGTAGTTACAATCAATGATTCAGCTTCATTCGATGATGCATATAAATCCATTGAGATGATTGGAAAGGCAACAGGAACGAAAGCAAAAGCGAAAGAAATTATTGATGGAATGAAAGCTAAAGTAGCTGATATAAAAGAGAAGGCAGATGGGATTTCAAAAGACAGTCAGCCAAAGGTATGGATTGAAGTGTATGCTCCACCAAATATCTATACAACAGGAAAGGGAACATTTATGGGGGATATGCTTGATCTATTAGGTGCAAAGAATATTGCAGGAGATAAAGAAGGTTGGATTCAATTTTCAGAGGAAGCAGTTGTAAAAGCAAATCCTGATGTTGAGATATTAACATATGGCTATTACGATAAGGACGCAGTTGATAAAGTATATAAGCGAAAAGGCTGGGAAAACGTGGCCGCAATAAAAAACAAACGAGTATACAGTGTTAATTCTGATATGGTTTCTCGACCAGGTCCACGCCTAGCAGAAGGTTTAGAGGAATTTGCTAAAGCAATTTATCCTGACACATTTAAATAATACGCAAGGGAGGAATAAGGGTGAGAATTTATACAAGAACGGGAGATCAAGGGCAAACGAGTATTATAGGTGGCCGTGTGGATAAAGATGATATTAGAGTTCAAGCATATGGAACAGTGGATGAAGCCAATTGTTTTGTCGGTCAAGCAATGGCTGAACTAGATCCAGAACTATTTGGAGATATACTAGAGGATCTTGAAAAAATTCAGCATGAACTATTTGATTGTGGCGGTGATTTAGCAAATAAATCACAAAAACGTTCATTTAAGCTTCAGCAAGAAATGATCGATTATTTAGAAAAGAAAATTGATGAATATATTGAAAGTACACCTGAATTAGAGCGATTTATTTTGCCAGGTGGCACAAAAGCTGCAGCATCTATACATATTGCGCGAACTGTTACACGTAGAGCTGAACGACTAGTCGTTAGTTTTGCTAAAGAAGATGCCACCTGTCCCCCGCTTGCAAGAGAATACTTAAACCGTTTATCTGATTATTTCTTTGCATTAGCAAGAGTTATTAATCATCGCTCAGGAAAAAAAGATGTTGAATACGTAAGAAGTGCAAAAGTCTTTCGCGGTGGAAAAAGAAAAGAATAGAATACTCATGACAAGGTCTGAATAAGACCTTGTTTGTCATTCAATTGGGTGGTAATGAGTAAAAAGGAAAAGGGTTCAGATGAAAAAGAAGTGTCCAAACGAAAAGGAAGTGCCCGAATAATAAATAGAAGTGTCCCGGAAAAGGGAGAAAGTGCCCGAAGTTGAATGGGAAGTGCCCGAAATAATAGGAAAAGTGTCCAGAATATAATTAGAACTACCTAACTAAAATAACGGAGGTGAAGAATTCTGCGTAAAAAAATCTTTCCTTATCTATTAGGAATCATCTTTTTAATTGTTTCTATTATTGTCGGAACTGCGGTCGGTACGGTATATATTCCAATTAGAGAAATAGTTGAGATTATTTTTCATTTACCTCTATCTGATCATGTAGATCCTATGAATACGAATATTGTGCTTAATATTCGGTTGCCGCGTGTGCTTTTAGCTGGATTGGTAGGTGCCTCACTTGCAATTGCAGGGGCAGCATTTCAAGGGTTGCTGCGAAATCCTTTAGCTGATCCATATACTTTAGGTATTTCCTCTGGGGCATCGGTGGGAGCAGTTATTACAATTTTTTTTCATCTTTCTTTACCGGTTATTGGAATGCTGACATTACCCATAATGAGTATTTTAGGTTCCTTTTTAACGATCTTTTGTGTTTTATTATTTGCTAGAAAAATTGAGAAATCGATGAAAGTAGAAACCATTATTTTAACAGGAATTATTTTTAGTTCTTTTTTTAGTTCGTTTATATCATTAATTATTGCTCTGACAGGTGATGAATTAAGACAAATTATTGGCTGGCTTCTGGGGAGTGTGTCGATGCGAGGATGGAATTATGTACTAATTTTGCTGCCTTTCTTCATCGTTGGCTCCTTGCTGCTTTTGCTAAATGCAAAAGAATTAGATGCCATGTCTCTAGGAGAGGAAAGAGCACAGCATTTAGGGGTAAATGTTGAAAAGCGGAAATTATTGATTTTGATTGCGGGTTCGATCCTGACAGGTGCAGCGGTTTCTGTTTCGGGAGCCATTGGTTTTGTTGGCTTAGTCATTCCACATTTGCTTCGAATTATTTGGGGACCTAATCATAGGCAGTTACTGCCACTTTCTATTTTATTTGGATCGGCTTTTTTAATAATAACTGACTTAGTTTCACGGACAATTATTCAGCCTTCAGAGCTGCCAATTGGTGTGATTACTGCTTTAATTGGTGCACCAGTCTTTGCCGTTATTTTAATGAAAAGAAAACGAGGAAGAAGAGGATAAGCCATGCTAACAATTCAAGGGGTAACAGGTGGATATAATGGTAGATCAATTGTAAAGGATGTTACTTTTCAAATTCAGGAAGGCGAGTTTTTTGGGGTTTTAGGGCCGAATGGAAGTGGAAAAACAACATTATTAAAAATGATTAGTGGACTTCTTCCTTTAATAGGTGGTTCTATTCAAATGATTGAAAAGGATTTGTCCAGTTATTCTTCTAAAGAGCTTGCTAAAATAGTGGCTGTTTTACCACAGCTATCGGGAGAAGCCTTCTCATATACAGTAGAAGAAATTGTCCAATTAGGACGTTATGCACATCAAAGTGGGCTGTTTCAATCGTTGACCTTCAATGATGATCATATTGTAGAAAAAGTGATGAAGCAAACTGGTGTCTATGAGTTTAAAAATAAATTATTACATGAACTATCTGGAGGAGAACAGCAAAGGGTATTTCTTGCACAGGCTTTGGCACAGCAGCCGAAAATTTTGCTGCTGGACGAGCCGACCAATCATTTAGATTTGGCCTATCAAAAAGAGCTGCTTGATTTAATCAAAAGAATGACAAAGGAGAATCGTTTAACCGTTCTTTCAGTCTTTCATGATATGAATTTGACCGCGCTATATTGTGATCGACTTCTTTTAATAAATAATGGGAAAGCAATAAAGGTTGGGACTCCGGGTGAAGTTATTCAAGAAAAATTGATTCAACAGGTTTATGATACTCAAGTAAAAAAACATATTCATCCAATCGTGCCTAAACCGCAATTAGCTATCATCCCTGAAAAATTAAATGATGATACTATGTTTGTGATTGATGAAAAGTTTTTGCAGAGGGACGAAGAAAGCTTAGTTCTAAAGTCGCCGCTTCCATTAAAAGCGATGTCTTCTGCTGTTATCAATCCCGGAGTTGGTTGGTTTCAGACCTTTGTCAATCGTCACGTTTCCAAGGATTATCAATGTGAAAATCATCATGAAGAAATGGCGGAATATTTGACAGCAAAAGGTTATCCTTTAACAAATACGGTTGGAATGATGACGGCAGTTATGATGGAGGATGCTGTTTGGAAATACATAAATTCTGAAGGGTTTTCGGTTTTTATCGTTGTTACGGCAGGAGTAGGGAATGCGGTTGATGCTTCTAGGGGAGTTGTTCATTCATCTGCCTATTTACCGGGAACAATCAATACTTGGATTTTCGTTAATGGAGAAATATCGGATGAAGCTTATATTCAAGGAATTGCCACAGCAACGGAGTCAAAGGTAAAAGTGCTTCACGATTTGAATATTAAGGATCCTCGGACGGGGACAATCGCTACTGGAACTTCAACTGACAGTATACTTGTTGCTGCTACTCAAAAAGGAGAATATTTACAATATGCAGGAACGATTGCTCCTTTAGGAAAAGTTATTGGTCAAGGTGTATATGACTGTATAGTGTCAGCGATTAAAAATTCTCGAACCAGGATGGATATGAAATGATTTTATACCATTTAGTAGCTATTACAATCGCAATATTTATTGATTTAATTATTGGAGATCCACCAAGCTGGCCACACCCTGTAAAATGGATCGGTTCTTTTATTAGCTTCTTAAATAAGCAGTGGAATCATGGGAGGTATCGTAAATGGAAAGGAATCATGATGCTGACATCAGTGCTACTCCTAACAAGTATAGTGACGATTGTGATTACCCTCCTTTTGTATCAAATACATCCTATCGTAGGGATTTTAGGGGAAGCACTTATCATTGCCACTACGATTGCTCAAAAGGGTTTAAAGGATGCAGGATTAGACGTTTATCATCCATTAGTAAGGAATGATCTGCCATTAGCGAGAACAAAATTATCCTATATTGTTGGTAGAGATACAGAACATTTGAATGAATCAGAGATTGTTAGGGGAACAGTTGAAACGATAGCTGAAAATACTAGTGATGGGATTACAGCTCCATTATTTTGGGCATTTATTGGTGGTGCCCCACTTGCAATGGTTTATAGGGCGATAAATACTTGTGATTCCATGGTGGGCTATCGAAATCCTCAATATGAGCAATTTGGCTGGGCTTCTGCAAGACTAGATGATGTGGTCAATTGGTTACCAAGCAGAATAACGGGCTTCTTTATGCTATTAACGAAGAAGCCTCCTTATATAGATTGGCGATCAGCATGGAGGTTATTTATGACAGATGCTAGAAAGCACCCTAGTCCTAATAGTGGATGGTGTGAAGCGGCAACAGCCATTATGTTAGGAGTTCAGCTAGGGGGAGTGAATTATTATAAGGGGATTGTATCTGATCGAGCAAGAATGGGAAACCCGATTGAAACCTTGCAAGCTGATCATATAAAAAAATCTATTTATATAATGAACAAATCCGTTCTCTTTTTTTTACTCCTATTATGGATTGGAGGAATAATCATTGAAAATGCCTTCTCATGGTTCTAACCCGCATTATGTTTATAAGGCAGCGAATCTTAAACAGCCAGAAACCGTTCTTGATTTTAGTGTGAATGTCAATCCATTTGGCGCACCAGCAATTATAAAAGAAAACTGGATGAAATGGTTCCAATTCATTGAGGATTACCCGGATCCACATTCAGCGGAGCTAAAAAAAGAGCTTTCCATTAAGGAAAAAATTGATGAAAATAATATATTAATAGGGAATGGGGGAGCAGAACTCATTTCACTTGTTCCCCAGCTTTTCAATGGTAAAAACGTACTTATTATTGAACCTGCTTTCAGTGAATATGAACAAGCATGTCTTGCGCAAAATTGTCATGTTGAGCATCATATTCTAAATGAAGGGGACTGGTCTCTTAATACAGCAGAATTGCTGCCGAAAGTAAAAAAATATCAAGCTATCTTTCTTTGTACCCCTAATAATCCAACAGGAGTTGTTTATGATAGAGAGGCAATTCTTCAGCTTATAGAAGAAGGAAAAAGACATCAATGCATGATTATAATTGATGAAGCATTTTTTGATTTTTCATCAGAGAATCATTCCTATTCATCGTTCATCGAACAATACTCAAATCTCATCCTCCTCCGCTCATTAACGAAAATGTATGCCATTGCTGGCTTGCGGCTTGGTTATTTGATTGCTCATCCAAGTGTTATTGCTAAGCTTTCAATGTTGAAACCACATTGGAGTGTCAATGCGATCGCAATGAAAGCAGGGATGGAATGCCTTAAGCAACATAAGTATGTCCAACAAACAAGACAGCATATAGACCAAGAACGAAGTCGTCTGGAGGAATTTTTTCAAAAGAGCGGTTTTTCCTATTCGAAGTCAAAGGTGAATTTTTATTTGCTTCGTGATCCAGCTCTTTTGGAGGCTGCACCATTGTTTCTTTTTTTATTAGAAAAAGGAATTGTTCCAAGGCATACGTTAAATTTTCCAGGTCTAAATGGCAGGTGGCTTCGATTGGCAATTAAGCAAACAGAAGATAATAATCAACTATTGGAGGCACTGGATGAATGGAAAAATCGAAGATGATTTTTATCAGTGGTGGAGTAAGGAGTGGAAAAAGCAGCTTTGCCGAACAATTAGCAATTAAATATGCAAGACAAATGAACGGACGGTTAAATTATTTAGCATGTGGTCGCGCTACAGATCGAGAAATGACAGATAGAATAAGTCATCATAAAGAAACTAGGAAAAACAGTGAATTACCATGGGTAAATTGGGAATGTCCGGTCAATGTAAAAACCATGAGCCCATTTTATCAATCTGGTGATATCGTATTGCTAGATTGTTTAACAACTTTATTAAACAATGAATTATTTCAAGATGAAGATAGTTGGGAAAGAACAGATTTTCAAAAAAATGTAGTTGAATCTATCCTTACAGGAATAGAAGAGATTCGAAAAAACTGTAGTGTATTTATCATTGTATCAAATGAAGTATTAAATGAGCAGCTTCATAAAGGTGCTGTTGTTTTTACATATGCTAAATTACTTGGTCTTTTACATCAAAATCTCGTTCAGGAATCTACCGTTGCTTATTTAGTTGAATCGGGGATTCCGCTATTAATGAAGGAGCGAAGTCAATGAATCAAAAGCTTAAAGGACTTATGGTTGTCGGAACAGCTTCTGATGTGGGAAAAAGTTTAATTGTTACTGCATTATGCCGTATATTTGCAAATGAAGGGCTGAAGGTTGCCCCGTTTAAATCGCAAAATATGTCCAATAATTCATATATAACAAAGGAAGGCAAGGAAATTGGTCGTGCACAAGGATTGCAGGCAGAAGCGGCAAGGATAGAAGCATCAGCTTGGATGAATCCCATTCTATTGAAGCCTACATCTAACCAAAAATCAGAGGTTGTTTTGTTTGGGAAGAGTGAAAAAGTATTAACAGGTAAAGGATATCGTCAATCATTTTATGAAAAAGGGTTAGATGCTATCGATCTAGCATTACATAAACTAGCTGAAGAATTTGATGTCATCATGATGGAAGGGGCCGGGAGTCCGGTTGAAATCAATTTAAAGGATCGAGAGCTTGTTAATATGAAAGTTGCCGAAATGGCTGACGTCCCAGTTATACTTGTGGCAGATATTGATCGTGGAGGGGTATTCGCTAGTATTATTGGTACACTAGAGCTTTTGACTAAAGAGGAGAGAAAAAGAGTTCAAGGAATTATTATTAATAAATTTCGGGGGGATCCTGAATTATTTAAAGACGGAATTGCGTGGATCGAGCAAAAAACGGGTATTCCAGTGCTTGGTGTCCTTCCGTATTTTGAAAAGCATATGATTGAAGGTGAAGATTCACTTTCATTACACGATCGTTTCTCTTTTTCGAAAAATGGCGTAGTTGAAATTGCGGTTATAAAGCTACCATATATTTCAAATTATACTGATATCGAACCTTTTATGTATGAAGAGGATGTAACGATTAGATGGGTTCAGCATGCATATCAACTCGGCGATCCTGATGCAATAATTATTCCAGGAACGAAAAGTACGATTCACGATTTACAGTTTTTAAAGAAAAGTGGTTTATTTGAGCGCATCCAAATGCATGTTAAGAATGGCACAGCATTAGTTGGTATTTGTGGAGGCTATCAAATGCTGTGTGAGACATTAATAGATGAAGCTGGTACAGATACAGGAATCATTAATAATACGGAAAAAGGATTCGGATTTATTCCTGGATCAACGGTTTTCCACGAAAATAAGCGTACAATCCAGGTAAAAGGCATTATTCATCCGCATGCTGGATTGTCTGAGAAAATTGCTGTGGAAGGCTATGAAGTTCATTTAGGACAAACGAAAGGTCATGAGTGTCCGTTTGTCCTGCTTAATGATGGGACAGAGGATGGTTATTATCATCCATCAGGGAAAATAATCGGGACTTATTTGCATTCATTATTTCATAATGATGAGTGGCGGAATGAGTGGCTTAATATGCTCCGACAGTCAAAAAAAATATCTTATCAGCCAATTGTTAACCTTCAAAATCAAAAGGATCAAAAATATGAGTTGTTTGCCAATCATGTGAAAAAGCATTTGGATTGGGAGAAGGTTAAAGAGATGGTTGTGGCGTGGAGATTAAAATGAAAATTCTTGGACTTTTTAAAGGACTATTGATTAATCTTCAATTTTTCACAATCATTCCAATTAATAGGGAATTGCCAATGGATAATAAGCATATGACATACGCAGTCAAAACCTTTCCTATACTTGGCTTACTACAGGGGGGAGTGTTAACAGCTGCCTTATATTTGCTTACCCACTATACACCTCTTTCTTACCTAGCTATTGCTTTTATCATTTGGCTGTTATCGATTGTAATTACGGGAGGCTTGCATTTAGATGGCTGGATGGATGCAAGTGATGCCTTTTTTTCATATCAGGATAAAGAGAAACGGCTAGAAATTATGAAGGATCCACGTACAGGTGCTTTTGGAGTCATTTCATTAGTAGTATTACTTAGTGGACGGTATCTTTTTATCTATGAGATTACGAATATGCTTATGGAAACTAGTTGGATCCTCATTATAGTAATACCCGTTTTTAGCAGAAGTGTGATGGGCTATTTTTTATTGATGATTCCTGCAGTCAGAAAAGAAGGTCTAGGGCATTTTTTTCAAAAATCGGTTCAAAAAAGAGCGCTATTTATTTATCCTTTGTATATTTTATTGTTTCTTATATTAGTTGTTTATTTGCTTCCATATGCATTATGGCAAATTCTAATATTATTGTTCGTTACTCTTGCTTTTCTTTTCATTTTTCATAAGAAAATGATTAAATGGTTTGGCGGAATGACAGGCGATTTATTAGGGGCATCTGTAGAAGGGGTGGAATGGGTTTTATGGATGAGTCTTTGGCTATTACACTATTACGTCACGGCTTAACAGAGGAAAATGAGCGACATGCCTATATAGGTTGGAGTGACTTCTCTCTGAGTGAGAAAGGACGTAAACAATTAAGTCATTATGGTATTTTTCCAACTTCCTTTGATGAATATGTTTGCAGTGATTTAAAGAGATGTGTGGAGACTGCACAACTCCTTTTTCCAAATCAATCCTTTCATAAATGCCCAGCGTTTCGTGAAATGCATTTTGGTAAATGGGAAGGAAAAACCTATGAAGAGTTAAAGAATGATGGATTATATCAAAGATGGCTGCAAGATTTCCATAGTGTTCAGCCTCCATCTGGGGAAAGCTTTCAACAGTTTACTGAACGGATTGATAGTGGATGGAATCAATTCATTTGCAACCTATCTCTAAATGGGGGAAATAAAGCAGTTATCGTCTCTCATGGTGGGGTTATACGATACTTATTAAGCAAATTTTCTCCAATAAAATCGGAATATTGGGATTGGAAAGTCCCGATTGGAACTGGATTTGAATTAATTTGGAAGCATGGGAGGGGAAAAAATCGATGCACTTCATTACGGGAGGTTATTTTAACGGAAAATCAAATTGGGTGATAGAGCATTATCAATTGTTAAATCGTAATGATTATACATGGATTTCCGCGTATAAACAGGATTCGCTAGATCGTCTATTTCAAACGGATGGGCTTTACATCGTTGAAGGAATAGAAATCTACTTGAAGGAATTAGTAGAGAAGGGCTTATCCATAGAGTTAATAAGAGAAAAAGTTCGAAGCATGATTGATATAGGTCTAGAATGGGAATTTGAAAATAGTAAACGGAAGTTTATTATAATGGGTACAGATATTTCTAAAGGGGTCGTTCCTATTGATAAGAAGGAGCGACAATGGAGAGATATTACTGGATGGGTTTATCAAGATATTGTCTTTAAATCAGAAGAAGTAGATGTTATTTGGTACGGGATCACAAATAAGCTTAAGTAGGGGATTAGAGTATATGTCTAGTAGAAAAATCGTTTGGTTAGCAATGGGCTTTGCTTTTTCAGTTATAGGTGCAGCGATAAAAATTCCAGCAATTGTTGGAAGTGTTGCATTAGATGTTGCTCCTTCATTAATTATTGCAAGCATGTTTAGTGTTGGGATGGGCGGATTAGTAGCATGTATTGGTCATCTATTATCTGCTTTATTAACAGGATTTCCATTAGGTCCATTACATTTACTTATCGCTGCTGAAATGGGAGTATGTGTCCTTATTTATGGATATCTTTATAAAAAAGGCAAGAAATATAGTGCTGCTGTAGTTTTTTGGATCGGGAATGCGCTAGTCAGTCCGTTGCCATTTATTTTTCTTCTTAATTGGACTTTTTTTGTGGCAATTGTTCCGTCTCTTATTATCGGTTCAGCATTTAATGTAATCATAGCACTGTTATTTGTACAAGTTTTTCAAAAAAGATATGCAGCTGTTGTGAAAAGAGGATCAAAATGAGAAGAGATGTATTAATGATTCCTTTAAACGAAAAGGAAAATCTTATAGTGGCAACTGATAATAGTGGAGCAATTGGAATGAAGCCAGATGATGTGGTTCAAGTACCATATGATATCGTCTCGTATTTTTCCTTCCGAGTAGCAGTGATGGAATGTATGGCAGCTGGGGCTGTGCCAATTAGTGTCGTTATCAATAATTTTTGCTCTGATGATGCTTGGGAAGCAATGAATGAAGGAATTAGTAGAGGCATTTCTGAGCTTGGATTTGAACATCTACCGATCATCGGAAGTACCGAAAGTAATTTTCAATTGCTACAATCTGCAGTTGGTATTACTGTATTAGGCAAAAGCAACCGAAAGGAACCAACGAACAAGCCACTCATATCACCATTCAAATATGCTGTCATTGGCAGCCCATTAGTAGGTGAAGAAGTAATCAATGATAAACACTTGGTTGCACCGCTTTCATTGTTTAAGTGGATGTGTGAGCAAGAAGAAGTTATCCAAATTGTCCCCGTAGGGTCAAAAGGAATTTTATATAAATTAGCTCAATTAAATCCATCCTATAATTTAAATTCATTACATGATGGAATCGATTTGAGCAAGTCGTCCGGTCCATCCACCTGTTTTCTTATTTCTTATCTTCCATCAGGCGAAAATTTAGTAAAGAAAGCCGCTGGCTCATATTTTCATCAAATTAGTTAAGGTGCCTAATAGGCACCTTCATTTTTATTGAAAATGGTATATGCGGTGTTTTTTCCGCTTAAGATACAGTCCGCTATTCCTACTCCATAGTAAGAACAGCCTGCAAGAATGATGTTTGGATATTGATTGCTTAAAGTATCATTTAGTGAATCAATGGTTTCACGGTGGGTCAAATGATATTTAGGCATGTTTTCTGTCCATTTTGTTACTTCAGAACAAATAGGCTCTCCGCTAATTCCAAGACTCATTTTAATATCCTTTAATGCAACTTGAATTAAATCTTGTTTGCTTAAGCTGTTTAGATAGTTAAACTTAGTCGAGTCAGTATTTTTATAAAATAATCTAAAGAGCAGATTTCGATTTTTTGAAGTATGAGTCCATTTTCTACTTGTCCAAGTACATGCATCACAAATTAAATGACTGTTTTCAGGTACGATAAACCCTGTTCCATCTGCTGGGAGATTTTCATCAAGTATATCGAAGCCGACATAAACACTTATTAATGATGAATTGGTAAGTTGATTGAAATCATGATCTAATTTTTCATCTTCTAATAGATTTTGGGCTACTGTATGTGGAGTACTTAAAACAATATAATCTGTATCAATGCTTTCCTGGTTAGATAATTGTAGTGTATAACCATTTTGCCTTGGACTGATTTTATTTACTTTTACTCCTTTTAAAATGTCAACATCTGTTAGAGACTCTTCCATTCGATCAATGATGGTTGATAGTCCGTTTTTAAATGAGACAAATTTTTTATTTCCTGCTGATTGAAATTTTTCTTTGTTTTCGGATAGGCCTTTTATAATGCTGCCATATTCATTTTTATAGTCTAATAAGTAAGGAAGGGTGGTGGCTAAAGTTAGTTCGTTCAATTTACCTGAATAGACTCCTGAAAGAACCGGCGCAATTTGATTTTTGACGATTTCCTTACCAAGAAAGGTTTCGAGAAATAATCCGATAGAAGAGTCTTTTGTGAAGCTAGTATTCTTCGTAGAAAAATCCTTTAACGCTTCCTTCTTTCCATCCTCAGAAATTAATTCACTGCTAAACAGTGCTTCTTTACTCATTGGAATTCCAAACACTGTATCGTCAGGAATGGGCTTTAGCTGATTATTATGATAAATATATGATTTTCCAGTAGCATTGTTCACCATTTCATTATGTAAATTTAATTCATCAATCAATTCGGCTACGCCTTGTTTACGAGCGACAATTGAATCAGCACCTGTTTCCATAATAAAAGGACCGTTCGAGACTGAATGTATTTTTCCACCTAAAGTTTTATTCGCTTCAATTAATATAAGCTTCATATCTGATTTTGAGTTTTTTTTAAGCTTTTGGAGGTAATACATCGTAGATAATCCAGTGATTCCGCCTCCGATAACAACGACAGTGTTCATCTAAAATCACTCCTCTATTTTGATAGATATTATATTGGAATGTAAGCATTTAATTTATAGCAATTCTTTCTTAATATTGCCTAATGTAATCTGATTACATTAAAAAGCTTTGTATGTAGGTTTATTATAATCCAAAATACAAATATAAATATTTGTGAATTTGTACACAATGTGAAATGTTTCAAAATTACATTAAAAAAACGTTCTCAGTTTGGCATAGTTTTTATCTAATTTTTATATTGGTTAAAAATTTGGAAATGATGGAAAATTAAAATGATTGGCTGGAAATTAGAAGGTAGTTTATATCAAATATATCTGAAAGAATCATTTTCTAGTAATAATGATAAAGCAGGATAGCCTCATAAAAGATATCTTTATGAAGTTAAATCCATTAACAATCATTTTCACGAATGGACATTATTAAAAATAAAGGGAGATAGTGGTATGAAATTAGAAGCTATTGAAAAATCCAAAGAAAAGCAATGGATCGCTGAAAAATATGTAAACAATGTGTATGAAACAATCAAACAAAGAAATTTGTATGAAAATGAGTTTCTTCAAGCTGTTAAAGAGATTCTTGATTCCCTATTACCTGTATTAATTAAGCATCCGAAATACATGGAGAATGGAATATTAGAGAGAATAACAGAGCCAGAAAGACTCATTATTTTTCGTGTTCCCTGGGTCGATGATACTGGCAAAGTAAAAGTGAACCGAGGATTTCGTGTTCAATTTAATAGCAGCATTGGTCCATATAAAGGGGGGCTTAGATTCCACCCAACAGTTAATTCCAGTATTATTAAATTTCTAGGATTTGAACAAATTTTTAAAAATGCTTTAACTGGAATGCCTATCGGCGGAGGGAAAGGAGGCTCTGATTTTGATCCAAAAGGAAAATCTGATGGAGAGATTATGAGGTTTTGCCAAAGCTTCATGACAGAGCTGAGCCAGTATATTGGTCCTGATATTGATGTGCCAGCAGGTGATATTGGCGTTGGAGCGAGGGAAATAGGGTATTTATTTGGACAATATAAAAGAATTCGTGGTGGCTTTCCATCAGGAGTTTTAACAGGTAAAGGTCTAGGATATGGAGGAAGTTTAGCAAGGAGAGAGGCAACAGGCTATGGAACGGTTTATTTTGTCGAGGAAATGCTAAATAATAACGGATACACCTTTAATGGTAGTACCGTTATCGTTTCAGGATCAGGCAATGTATCTATCTACGCTATGGAAAAGGCAATGCAATTAGGGGCAAATGTTATTGCTTGCAGTGATTCGGACGGTTATGTTTATGATCCACATGGAATCAATTTAGCTACTGTTAAAAGATTAAAAGAGGTTGAAAGAAAGAGAATAAAGGAATACATATTTGATCATCCTCACGCAGTATATGTAGAAGGCTGTTCAAAAATATGGTCCATTCCTTGTGATATTGCTCTACCATGTGCAACTCAAAATGAAATCAACAGTGAATCAGCAAAGCTTTTAATAGATAATGGAGTGAAAGCAATTGGTGAAGGTGCAAATATGCCTTCAACTCTTGAAGCGGTGGAGTTATTTTTAAATAGCGATATTCTTTTTGGTCCTGGAAAAGCAGTAAATGCAGGAGGGGTGGCCGTTTCAGCTTTGGAAATGTCTCAAAATAGTATGAGACTATCGTGGGCATTTGATGAAGTCGATGAAAAATTAAAAATGATTATGAAAAATATTTATCAAAGAAGTATTTCATGTGCTGAGGAATATGGTCATCCTGGCAATTTAGTGGTTGGAGCGAATATTGCTGGATTTATCACAGTCGCTGATGCGATGCTTGCTCATGGAGTTATATAAGACTTAAAGGGTATATCATGATTTTGCGATATACCTTTTTTTATTTTTCTATCCAATACATGTTGGAAGTATTAAACAATCAAAAAAATGTGGAGACGTTCAGAAAATCCCGTGATATAATAAATGAGAAATTTTATCAATTATATAATTGATTAATATAAGAGCGGGGTTTACAACATGACGTTATTAGAATTGATGGAAGGTCAAACAGGATATATTGTAGATGTTTCGAACTTAGATGAAACGGTTAAGCATCGTCTCCTACATATTGGAGTTTTTGAGGGATGTCCCATTAAATTAAAGCATCGTATGCCTTTTGGAGGACCATGTATGCTGGAATGTCATGGACAATTAGTGGGGATTCGACGATGTGATGCAGAACTAATAAAGGTAGAAGATGAACTATGCAGACAGCTCTAGTAGGCAATCCTAATACAGGAAAAACGTCATTATTCAATTATCTAACAGGCTCATATGAATATGTTGGAAATTGGAGCGGTGTAACCGTTGAGAAAAAAGTAGGAAAATTAAAAGGCATTCATGGTGAGCTAATTGATTTGCCTGGGATATACTCACTCTTCCCATTGTCAAAGGATGAATCAGTAGTCACCCAGTTTTTTTTACATGAGCCATTCACTAATATCGTTAATATTGTCGATGCATCGCAATTGGAAAGGAATTTGCAATTAACCATACAAATTCTTGAGTTCGGTAAGCCTGTGGCTATTGGCTTGAATATGGTTGATGTGGCTAGCCGACGTGGATTAGAAATTGACCATCAATTACTAGCAAAGAGGCTAGGAACCCCAGTTGTTCCAATTACTGCTCGGAATGGTAAAGGTTGTAGTGAGCTTACTGAACAATTGAAGGCCATCGATCAATCTTCGTCTAAAATTCCTTTTGTTTATTATGGAAAAGTAGTTGAAAAAGGAATCCGTCAATTAATTGATGTTCTAGAAAAAGAGCACCTCAATCTGCCATTACGATGGTTTGCTCTGCAGCTTTTAGAAGGGAATCCTGAGGTAAGTAGGTATATAGAAAATAATCAAATCACTCAGATAATAAACGAAATCGATCAGGAAGTAAAAGATACGACTCCTTATTCAACGATTACGCGTTTAATATATGATTCAAGAAAACAATGGATTGATCAGGTAATAAAAGAGAGTACAAGAGAAAATAAACAAACGAAACAAAATTGGACAGAAAAAATTGATAGGATTGTAACCAATCGTTGGTTAGGTATTCCTATTTTTCTAGCATTCATGTTTTTAATGTTTAAAATTACCTTCGATTGGTTAGGTACTCCTTTGTCAGATGGATTAGATGCTTTTTTTACTGGTCCTTTAAGTAGTTGGATTCAAAATGGGTTACAGGCAGTCAATGCCAGCTCCTTTATTCAAGCACTTGTTTTGGAAGGGATTGTAGCCGGTGTCGGTGGCGTATTGGTATTTGTTCCACAAATATTTATTTTGTTCTTATTCATATCCTTTTTAGAAGACTCAGGATATATGGCGAGAGCCGCTTTAGTAATGGATCGAATGATGGAAAAGGCGGGGCTGAATGGAAAGGCCTTTATTCCAATGATCATCGGCTTTGGCTGTAATGTGCCTGGGGTTATGGCAGCAAGAACGATCGAACAGCCAAAAGAACGCTTATTAACGATTCTATTAACGCCGTTAATGTCTTGTTCAGCGCGCCTATCGATTTATGCTTTGTTTGTTGGAGCATTCTTTCAGAAGTATCAAGCCCTTGTTGTATTTTCATTATATGTTTTAGGAATAGTAGTGGCTTTAGGATTGGCGAAAATTTTTTCAAAAACGTTAATGAATAACGAAGCCTCGGTCTTCGTTATTGAATTGCCACCTTATCGAATTCCACAAATACGTACATTGTGGAGAAGTACTTGGGATAAAGGAAAAGGCTTTGTTCGAAAAGCTGGAACATTTATTTTCGGTGGATCTGTTGTTATTTGGCTATTATCATATATGGGACCTGGTGGATTGGGAGTCGATATGGACGATAGCTTCTTAGCACTGATAGGTAAGGTCATTGCACCACTTACTGCACCTTTAGGCTTTGGAATGTGGCAAGCTGGTGCTGCATTAATTCCAGGCTTTTTAGCAAAAGAAGTTGTTGTTTCAACAATGAATATTATCTATCATACGCCTAATACAACCACATTACAGGGAATTCTTTCAGATTCCTTTACACCATTATCTGCATATAGCTTTTTAGTATTTGTACTTCTATATATCCCATGTGTGGCAACGGTTGCTGCCATTCGAAATGAAGCAGGTTCATGGAAATGGACTTTATTTGGGATAGGGTACTCACTTGTTATTGCATATGTCCTGTCATGTATTATCTATCAAGGCGGAAGATTGATCTTAGGGTTGTAATATTTCCTGAATAGGAGTGGTATCATCATGATGGCGAGTATAATAATTGGTGTATTAATTTTTGGATATGCAGCCTTTACCCTTTTCAAATTCTTTAAAAAAAGCAAACAAGGAGCCTGTGCTCATTGCTCGATAAAAGAGAGTTGTCAATCAGGCTGTAACACAGTTTTAAAAAAACAAGGTTAAAAGCAAGCTTGGTCTAAGGACCAAGCTTTTTTATCGTATATAAAAAAGAGGCACTCCATGGAATGCTTCTCTTACTTTCCTTCTTGTTCAAATCTTATCAAAGCTGCCTTTGAACGGTCTCTTAGTGAAATGAGATCCGCTTCTACTTTTAAAATATTTTTCTTTTTCTGCTCAATTAACTTTAACTGTTCAACAATTGTATTATATACCTTTTCTAATTTCTCTTTCTGTAAACTAGTCCCTTTCACTTGTCGATAATCCATTTTTTGTAATTCTAATATATCGTTAAGTGCAATAAACTCTTGTAATTCCTGTAATGTAAATCCCATCACTTCTTTTGCATTGGTTATTTTCTTTAAGAAATCCACATGTTCCTGTGAGTAGAGTCTGAAACCTCCCTCACTTCGTGGAGGTGAAGGCAGGAGTCCAATTTGTTCATAGTAGCGTATTGTCCGTTTGGTTAACCCACTTTGCTTAGCTACATCATCAATTTTTAAACCATCCATTTCTACTCTCCTCTAATATTTATTATTGATTACGTTGATAGTTAAAAAGGGATGTTATTTCCAATATTTAACTGAATTTAAGAAATTGCTTCTAATTTATTCATAAATTGGAGTTTATATCTTTTATACTATAATAACAAATTTAACTGTAACATTCAGAGCATAATAAAAGAATAGCAAAATTGTAGTTTTTTTAAAAGTTGACGTTGACGTTAACGTTAGAAAGTTATATACTTTATTAGTAAATCAAATCGGAATCACTATTTTCTTAATGTATGAAAATAAGTTTTGGGTAATGAATGTGACTATTCCCATTACTGTTTTCATTTTTTATTTTTACTAAAAATATTGGAAAAGGAGTTTTTTTATGACTGAAGAAGAACTAAGGGCCCATAATCAATCTGCTAAACAGCCGTTAGTTATTTGGGTGATCTTTTTTGCGACCATTATTTCATTCATGGGTTTAGGTCTTGTAGATCCAATTTTGCCAGCGATAGCTGAAAAGCTTCATGCAACACCGAGTCAGGTATCATTGCTCTTTACTAGTTATAATCTTATTACAGGTGTTGCAATGCTAATAACAGGTGTTGTATCTAGTAGAATTGGTGTGAAGTGGACATTATTAATTGGAATTTTATTTATTATTGTATTTTCAGCACTGGCGGGGTCATCGAACGGGATTTGGGGAGTTGTCGGTTTCCGTGGTGGCTGGGGCTTAGGTAATGCATTGTTTATTGCGACTGCATTATCTGCTATTGTTGGCCTATCTGTTGGTGGGACAGCGAAAGCAATTATTTTATATGAAGCAGCAATTGGGCTTGGTATTTCAGTTGGACCGCTTCTTGGTGGTGAATTAGGCTCTATTTCATGGAGGGGGCCATTTTATGGTGTTAGTGTTTTAATGATCATTGCTTTTTTAGCTTTATTAATTAAAATGCCTAAAGTAGCTAAACCGAAAACGAAAACTTCTATTTCTGACCCAATTAAAGCGTTGAAATATCCCGGTTTATTTAGACTTGGATTAACAGCATTTCTTTATAATATTGGATTTTTTACTTTAATGGCATACGCTCCATTTGTGATGGGTTTAGATGAGCATGGATTAGGGTATGTGTTCCTTGGATGGGGATTATGTCTTGCATTTACATCTGTATTTATTGCGCCAAAGCTTCAAGCAAAATTTGGAACGATTAAATCAATGTGTGCAATGCTCACTCTTTTTGCTCTTACACTTCTAGCGATGGGAATATGGACTGACTCTCGTATCGTTATTATTTTGGCAGTTATTATTGCAGGTTTATTCCTTGGTACGAATAATACTTTAATTACTACAGCGGTTATGCAGGTTGCTCCAGTGGAACGCTCGACTGCTTCTGCAGCATACAGCTTCGTCCGGTTCCTTGGTGGAGGTGTTGGTCCATGGCTTGCAAATAAGCTAGCTGAGGAATTTTCTCCGCATATTCCATTCATTACAGGAGCAATTTTTGTTCTCCTTGCTATGCTAGTTGTAGCTCTTGGGCGTAAACATCTTGCACATGTTGACAAGGCTACCCATTAATTGTTGTTAATACGGATGAAAGGATGATTGCAATGTATAGAAAGATATTAGTGGCATTGGATGGCTCTGAGCCTTCTGCACACGCTCTTCGTCATGCTGCTGAGCTGGCAAAAACAGTAGGAGCAGAAAAGGTAACTATTATGCACGTTCATAAGGATTTTCCAATGCAAGAACCGCTTTATCAAATTGATTTAGATAGTTTATTAGACGAAGAGGATCAAGCGGTGATGTCTCCAGCTGTTCAATTTCTTTCTGAGGCAGGTATTCCTTATGAAACACATATCTTTCATGGAGATCCAGCACATGAGATTATAACCTATGCTAAAGATCATCATTATGATGTTATCGTCATGGGAAGTACGGGAAAAGGGATTATTAAAGAAGCGTTATTAGGAAGCGTTAGTCATCAGGTGGCACATTCTGCACATTGTCCAGTTATGATTCTTAAATAACTCTAATAGGATTCATTATAATAACCATTCATAAAAACTATATAAAAAAAGAGGCTGTTTAATAAGTAAGCTACTACAATATGTAGGATTGTCTACATTATATTGAAGTGTAGTGACTGACAAATCAGCCTCTTTTTCTGTTTAATTGGTTATATGTTAGTCAATTCGTTCCAATAATGACAAAGAGTAAGCAGCCCTTTATCAAAGTTCTCTAAATGAAAATGTTCATTTGGGGCATGGAAATTTTCAGTAGGTAATCCAAATCCCATTAAAACAATTGGAGCCTTTAATGTTTGATCTAATGTAGCAATAATAGGTAGTGAACCACCCATCCGAGTGTAGGAAACAGGTGCATTGTAAACTTTTTCATAGGCATTTGCAGCTGCTTGGATAACTGGATGATCGATAGGTGTTACATAAGGAGCACCTTTATCAAAGACGGAAATATTTACCTCTACACCCTCAGGTATATTTTTCTCAATATGTTGTTTTAAAAGCTCTACAATTTGATCGGGATCTTGGTCAGGAACAAGTCGGCAAGTAATTTTTGCATGTGCCTCGGATGGAATAACAGTTTTAATCCCTTCTCCTTGGAATCCACCATATATCCCATTTACTTCAAGAGTAGGCCTTGCGGAAATTCGTTCAAAATAGGTATACCCTTCTTCCCCGTATAAGGAGTTAACTGCTAGCTCCTGACGTACCTTCTCCTCATCCACTTCTAATGCACGAAATGCTTCCCTTTCTTCATCCTTTAGTGGAATTACCTGATCATAAAATCCGTTCACTGTAACTTGACCATTTTGATTATGGAATGAGTTGACGATTTCTACAAGAGCATGAATTGAATTTTGTACTCCACCTCCATATAATCCGGAATGGAGATCACTGTTTGCACCCTTTACATCAATTTGAATGCCACAAAGGCCTCTAACTCCATAGCAAATTGTCGGTTTTCCTTGATCAACCATCGTTGTATCAGATATGACAATCACATCTGCAGCTAATAATTCTTTTTTTTCTTCTATAAATGCATCTAAATGTGGACTACCAATTTCCTCTTCACCTTCAATACAAAACTTAAAGTTTAAAGGAAGTGTTCCGGTAGTTTCTAGGATAGCTTCTAATGCTTTAATATGCATAAAGGTTTGACCTTTATCATCACTTGCTCCCCTAGCAAATATTTTATTGTCTCTTATAGATGGTTCAAATGGAGGAGTGTCCCATAATTCGATTGGATCCACGGGTTGAACATCATAATGACCATAAATCAATACAGTTGGTTTTCCTTCTGCTTTTAGCCAATCTGCATAAACAACTGGATGTCCATTCGTCGGAAATACTTCAACGTTTTCCATTCCAATATTTTTTAAAGAATCTGCAATCCACTCCGCAGCTGCACGAGTATCATTTTTATGTTCAGAAAGTGCACTAATACTTGGAATCGAAAGTAAGCTTGATAATTCATTTAAATGTTTATTCCTGTTTTCCTTCAAATAGTGTTCAAAAGTATGTGTCATGTATTTCCCTCCTGTATTCTATTAAATAAATATATATTAATTTTAGAAGATTCATTCTATATTTACAAATTTGTTTATTCTGGACAATGAGGAAAATAAAATTTTTATAAGTATTGTTATAATGGAATTTGCGGATAGTTATTTTACATGATGTAAATAACTTCACAAAATAGAAACAATGATAGTATAATAAAACCATCCTAGGTAGTTATTCAATTTAGTAGATATGAAGTATTTAATAAATTAAGAAAGGGAGATTATAATGGGACGATTAATGGGAAAAGTTGCAATTATTACTGGTGCTGCATTAGGGATGGGTGCTGCAGAGGCAAAGCTATTTGCTAAAGAAGGCGCGAAAGTGGTGGCAACAGATATTAAGGAAGATAGTTTACAAGAAGTGGTAAATGAAATTAAAGCAAATGGTGGAGAAGCAATTGGTTTGAAGCATAATGTCGTATCAGAAGACGAGTGGAAGCATGTGATTTCAGTAGCAATTAGTCATTATGGGAAAGTTGATGTTTTAGTGAATAATGCCGGAATTGCAAGTCCTAAAACGATGGCTCAAATGGAAATGGACGAATGGAATAAAGTAATGGATATTAATTTAAATGGCTGTGTACTTGGAATGAAATATGTCATTCCTGAAATGCAAAAAGCAGGAGGAGGCTCTTTAATTAATATTTCATCTATTGGCGGGATTGTTGGGATGGCAGGTTCAAGCCCATATACTGCGGCAAAAGGTGCACTGCGTTCACTATCAAAATCCGCTGCAGTAGAATATGGAAAAGATAAAATTAGAGTAAATTCCGTTCACCCTGGGATTATTGAGACACCAATGACAGCTGAATCATTTAAAGATGCATTGCCATATTATCAAACCTTTACACAGCTTCCTTATTTCGGTCAGCCTGAGGATGTGGCATATGGGGTATTATTCCTTGCATCAGATGAATCACGTTTTATGACAGGTGCAGAGCTTGTTATTGATGGCGGCTGGACAGCGCTTTAATAATATTTCGGAGAAAAAATCCGCTTAAACGAAAAATGTTTAGCGGATTTTTTTAAGTGGATTATCGATATATGGACCTTTAATAGATAGATTCATCAACTGAAATGCCATTTCTTGTTCGGAAAAATGCATGTTGTTTTCTACCCACCAGATGATTACTTCCAAAAATGCTGATTCCACATATTTTATAATTAATTGTCGATTGGCTGTAAGATTTTGATCGTTTGGCTCGATTTGATTGATTCCCTCAGAAATAAATTCATGTATGATTTCTAATAAACCAGTTGTTAAATAAGGAATTCGATTGGTGACAAGTAACGCTTTATAAAAAGTAAAGTTTTCGGCAATTTGATGAAACATTTGAACAAAGCTTGGATGTGGTTGTTTATCAATAAATTCGTAGTTCTCCGAATAAGAAACGTGTTCCTTTACTTTTTGACGCAAATCCTCCAACATTTCATCTATACATTTAGTGAGAAGATCATATTTATCCTTATAGTGAAGATAAAAAGTAACCCGTTTTACAGTTGCTTTATCAGATATATCTTGAACGGTAATTTTATCTAGTTCTCTTTCCTCCATCAATTCGATTAATGCTTGTTTTAATAATCGTTGAGTTCGTATAACTCGTGGGTCTTTTTTTTGTTTTGTCATGTGAATTATCCTTTATTGCAATAATAGAAATATGTCTTTAAGTTTAACATTTGCCACTTTTTATGCAAGACCGAATCCTCTTCAATAGAAGAAAACTAGAAAATATTGCTCAATGTTATATTTTTAAGGAACTAAATATTTCGCTTGACAAAGCAAATTCTGAGCAGTTAAACTACTATAGTTATCAAGGAGACTTAGTAGGTTTTCGATACTGTCCTTTTCATTTTCTACAAACCATCTTCACAAAAATTTTCTTTGATGTATTCACCTTCCAAATGAATGTTAGCTGATTAAGCAACGTGATGAAAATATAATGAAGTTGAAAATGCCCTGGAGACTGATAGTTTCTAGGGCATGAGTTGTTTCTTTATCTAATTTAGGCATTTATCAAGACGTTTATTTCTATCATTTTTATGCAAATTGTTGTTTTTATGAAATCACAACAGTCAATTTAATTAAGGGGGTTATAAATATAATGGACGATCAACAAAAAGAAAATGGATTCATTCGTAAGGGGCCGATTTTTGGAGTGATGATAGCAGGTGCAGTTATCGCTTTCTTAAATCAAACATTGATTAATGTAGCATTGCCTCAAATAATGAATCATCTTCATATAGATGCAGCAACTGCAAATTGGCTAACGACCATTTTTATGTTAGTTAATGGAATTGTTATTCCTGTTACGGCATTTTTTATGAATCGTTTTACTACACGACAGCTTTATTTATCTTCAATCGGCTTTTTTGCAATCGGCACGTTAATTTGTGGGATTGCACCTTCTTTTTCATTTATATTAGTTGGCAGAGTTATTCAAGCGATAGGAGCAGGTATCCTCTTCCCATTAATTACAAATGTTATTTTCACTATCTTCCCAGCTAATCGAAGAGGTTTTGCAATGGGAATTTTCGGTGTTGCAATGAACTTTGCACCTGCAATAGGCCCAACCTTATCAGGGTGGATCGTTCAAAATTATTCATGGAGAGTGTTATTCTTCGTTATTTTTCCGGTTGCTCTTTTGAATTTTGTTGTGGCCTTCTTTTTAGTGAAAAATGTATCTGAAACGAGTCGGCCAAAGCTTGATGTTCTCGGTGTAGCTTTGTCGACAATCGGATTCGGAGGAGTTTTATATGCATTTGCAACAGCGGGGACTAATGGCTGGGATAGTATAGATGTAATCGTTATGTTTATCGTAGGTGGTATTAGCTTAGCCTTGTTTGTATGGAGACAGTTTACGGTTTCTCACCCGATATTAGAATTTCGGATATTCAAATATTCTACCTTTTCCTTAACTACTGTAATTAATGTAGTTGTTACAATGGCAATGTTTTCGGGAATGATATTAATGCCTATTTATATGCAGAATGTTCGTGGGTTTTCACCCATTCAATCCGGATTACTATTATTGCCTGGTGGAATTGTGATGGGAATCATGTCACCGATTACGGGCAGGTTATTTGATAAATATGGTGCAAGATGGTTAACTATTATTGGCTTAGCAATTACAATTGTTACAACATTTGGGTTAACTAGGTTAGAGACAAATACAACTTTTTTCTATGTAGTTAGCATTTATACATTAAGAATGTTCGGAATGTCTTTAGTAATGATGCCAATTTTCACTGCAGGATTAAATGATCTAGGATTAAGTTTAAATAAATATGGTACGGCAATGGTTAATACATTGAGAAATGTGGCGGGTGCCATTGGGATGGCATTCTTTGTTACTATCATGACGAATCAAGGAACAAAGCATGCTCAAAGCATTATGCTGCAGCAGCATATTCTTCCAACTGATAAAGCACATATGCTACTTGCTGTAAACGAAGGAAGTGTAATGGGGATAGATGATGCATTTATGATCGCAACTATTTTAACTGTTGTCGGCTTCCTATTAGCTTTCTTTATTAAAGGAAAGACAAATAAAAAACAAACGATTGGAAATCGG
Organism: Heyndrickxia sporothermodurans; assembly: GCA_018333075.1. GTDB lineage: Bacteria > Bacillota > Bacilli > Bacillales > Bacillaceae_C > Heyndrickxia > Heyndrickxia sporothermodurans_A. Next base: position 436,209 of record BORH01000003.1, read on the forward strand.
GTGAAAACGTTAAAGAAACAGCCTAGTTTGCAATAATGAAAAGGTGATTGTAGTAAAGGAATATCACTTTTTATATCTACTAATTTCCCATCCATTCTTTTATATTGAAAAGGTTCCATTTTCAGAAATCAATAATGAAGAAGCGTACAAAATTATAATTCTTTTGATTTGCTCGGAAAATTTTTTCATCATTTTGGCTAAATAACTTTTCTTCTTTTTTCTTGCATTTCTTTTAAAGATTTGCATCAAAATCTTTATGTCTTGCTATACCAGAACCTAGCAATGGAACAACGACTTCTTGTTGAGCATAGAGATATCCATTGTCTTTTCATTTTTAACACACCTCTAAACATTGTTACTTATTTAGGTGATCCAGAACCTAAATACCATGTCTTGAAAAATCCTGATGGTGATGGTTGGTAAAGTTAGGAGGCTATGCAAAATATAGAATAATCAAAATGTAAAAGAAAGGAAGATTAATATAAGAAAGAAAAAGGTTATTGGACTATTCATATTTTTATTTTTAGTATTCATCATTTTGTTAAGTTCTATAACATTTTTTTTATATGAAGAATCACAAAAGTTTAAAGGATTTCCCGTACCAAAACATGCGAAAATAACTAAGAATTCAAAGTGATTTTGAAGCATTTGATTGGTCCCCTGCATCTGAGGAGGAGGGACTACCTTTAAGATATCGTCTTATTATAAAACTAAAAGGTTGGAAAAAAACGTTTCAAGAAGGTTCTTTAACAATATATGAAAAAGATAATTATAAGATAGATGTGATATTTCAAACAGATTATTTGTCTATAGGAATTGATTCTGATTCTAATAAATAGTAAAAAATAAACGGACCCAGCGAGAAAACGAGTGGTACTCAGGGAAACGACAAATGATGCGTGTTTGAGTGATGCTTGGCCAAGCTAGAATTACGGGTGTATGCCCGATATTTAGAGAGCATCCCCTCGATTTATAAGGGGATGCTTTTCTTATTTATTTTCCGTAGCGTGGATTTTATGTTAGTACATTGGCTGTACCCCTTTTAATAAGAGTAAAGGAATTGAAGAAATGAATGTCCATTCCATATCTTATTCTTAATCTACGATAAAGTCGCTAACATTTTGAAAATTATGTACGTTAAGGAATCTATTAAATGACAAAATTTTTCCAAAAAAAATTAGCACTTTAAGTGCTTATAAATTTTTACCTTTCTTTTTCTTTTTATCCCAAAAAATAAACAATGCCAATAAAACTAAAAGTATTGGTATTAAAATTAACCAATCATTATAAGCTACAGAACTTACTTGGTACGAGCCATACAAATAAAATATCATCCAACTAACAGATACTAGAATTATAGTTTCTTCTAAATATTTCATGTATTTTTCTCCTTTTTTAATTTATAATAACATTTTTTTATAGATTATTGTGTAATTATTTTGAATATTTGTAAAAATATATAAATTTAAGGAGGGTATTAGGAGATTATGAAAAAAATCTTTTTGTCGTTTTTTGTATTCGCTGTTTTTTGCCTTGGTTTTAACTTGTCTGTGGGTGCTACAGAACTTTCCGATGAAACTGTTACAAAAGACTTTTTAACAGATAGTGATTTAGTTTCAACTGATTTAGTATCTGAGTATCAATTAGTTGATGGAAACGGAGATATTTTAATATTTGACAGCAAAGAAGATTACGAGCTTCATAAAGAATTCCTAAACTCAAAAGATAAAAACACAATTAATTCGTCTGTGAAAAATGAATTGGTTTCATCTGTTAGAAAAATCATTTATGGGTAGGATACCATTCTGGAACACCAGACTGTACAAGGCAAGTAGCTATACTTTATCAAAAGGAAAAAATTATGCAGCTAAAGGATCCTATAAATATGCGGAGTTTACGGTAGATCTTAGTTTTAGCTATAGTACAATGTATCTGTAACAATACCTGCTAATTCTAAGAATTGAGTAGGTTAGGAGTTTGGGAAGATTTTACTTAAAAAAATATAAGCATAGTACCTATCGTCAAGGAATGTAGGACTCATATTACTATGCAACAAAGACAATGCACATTAAATATATAGAACCTAAATATAAGTAGATACTTTTTTAGCTTGTAACGGTCAATGATAGCTTCGATTTTCTAGTTAGTGGACTGGAGCTTAAAATCCACTTGTGATTTATAGCTTATTTTTAATGTGTGATGATTCTGAAGGAAAAAAATATTGCGGTGGCCACTACCCTTTGAGTATTACAAATATAGAAAATCTGGTAAATATTTTTTCTGCGTTTTAAACAAGAGAGAAAAATAATTGTAAATACAAAGGGATATTTTTTTGAAATCTTGGAGATTTTGTATTCCGAATATTAATCGACTTTATCAATATTAAAGAAGGAAAATGCTTATTTTGTAATGTTAGTTGCCCCCTCATTAGAATCTGCGGTATTAACTATTAAAAGTTATTGGAAAGCAATTAAGAAGTTAAATTAAATATAATTTAAATGACTATTAAAGCCCTAAAATATTTTTTCAGGGCTTTAAGTTCCTTTTTTCAATATAATCACAGCTGGTAAAAAAATGTTCATTATATTTTTGACAAAGCCTTTACTTCCATTGAATGAATTTATAATTATATATAAGAATTCTCCTAACAGAGTTTTCTTAACCTCTATGAGTCGGTGAAAATCGACTTTTTATATTTCTATGACTTTTTTTCCTTTCTTTTGACATCAACATAACATCTGAAAGCTGTGTTTAGAATTTTGAATTTTTATCATCATCCATTAGCAATCACCTTTTTTTGTTATGAAATGATAAAATATTCGCTTGTCGGGGATGATCAAGGCGAGTTCTTATTTATTAACCTACATCAATTTGTTTCTGAATATCTTGAAGAATCTTTTCAAGAGAATAGACAACACCTTTGTCGTCTTTATACATGATATGCTTCGGTTTAAAATGAACAGGAGAATTCAAGCCTGCTGCAGCTGAAATCCGGTATAATCCCTTTCTTAATGTAACGAGGAAATTAACCACACGATATTTCTTTTCATCAATGACTAAGGCTTTTTGCAATTCTGGGTCAGTGGTAGCAACTCCAACAGGACATGCGTTGGATTGACATTTTAAGGTTTGAATGCACCCTACAGTAATCATAAATCCACGTGCAATATTAACAAGATCCGCACCCATTGACAGGGCAATTGCAATGCGATCAGGAGTAAATAATTTTCCAGAAGCAATAATCTTTACTCGGTCACGTACACCGTATTTTTTTAGGGTGGATACTAAAATGGGAAGAGCAGATTTTATTGGTAATCCAACACTATCAATTAATTCTTGGTACGAAGCTCCTGTACCCCCCTCACCACCGTCAACGGTAATAAAGTCTGGACCTTTGCCCGAATCCTTCATATATTTCGCTAATTCTTCTACGCTATCATTGCCGCCAATAACTATCTTCATTCCAACTGGCTTTCCTGTAAAATTACGAATTTTATCAATAAAATCACATATTGCAGGAACATTACTAAATTGAGGAAACCGATTGGGGCTATCTACCGACTTATATGGTTCAACTTTACGTATTTCGGCAATTTCAGGGTTTACCTTTTCACCATCGATATGTCCGCCCCGTGTTTTTGCTCCTTGAGCAAGTTTAATTTCAAAAGCTTTAATCTCAGGTATTTCACTTTTTCTTTTTAATTCGTCCCAATCCATTTCCCCATTCGCATCACGTATGCCAAAGAGAGCCGGCCCAATTTGCATAATAATATCGACTCCACCCTCTAAGTGGTAAGGGGATAGGCCGCCTTCTCCTGTATTCATCCATGTTCCCTTTGCTAAACCAAGCCCTTTAGAAAGTGCGGTTATTGCATTTTTTCCTAAGGAGCCGTAGCTCATGGCAGACATTCCAATTAACCCTTTTAAAACAAATGGATGCCTTGTATTGGGGCCAATAACGACTGCATCATCATCATGCAATAAATATGCTGATGATTCTTCATCCTCCCATTTTTCTTCACGTTGGGTAAAGAGAGGATCCTTTAGTAATAGATATCTTTTGGTAGTCACCTTTGTTTCTGTATCCATTTTTAGTTCTTCAGTTAATTTTGGAAACATATCATTTCGGACGAAAAATCCTTCTTCATCAAAATCACGCTTTGAACCAAATCCAATAACATCACGCTTGTATTTTGCACTTTTAACAATATGTTCATAGTCATCTCTTGAAAATGGTTTTCCTTCTAGATCACTATTAAACCAATATTGGCGCATTTCTGGGCCAATTTTTTCGAAAAAATAGCGAAATCTTCCGAGGACAGGATAATTTCTTAAAATAGCGTGGCGTTGTTGGTTTCTGTCAAACAGTAACAAATATATTAAAAAGACCGCGAGCACAATAATAAGAAGAGCAAAGAAAATAAATAAAATAGTGATGAGTAAATCAGCGATATTCATAGCTTTCCTCCAGCACAGTTGACGTTCATATGAATTTAATTTACTCGAAAAAGTAAAAATATATTCAAAGAGTAGATTTGTTTTATTTAGTGTTACATAATAATTTCTTTTTATGGAAGACTACCCACAAATATCAATCACTTATAAGGAGGGGGTCAAAGCTTGAAAGCATCTGATTTATTTGTAAAATGCTTGGAAAACGAAGGGGTTGAATACATTTTCGGAATTCCTGGAGAAGAAAATACAGATCTCATTGATTCTCTCATTGGTTCCAAAATAAAATTTATCCTTGTCCATCATGAACAAGCTGCAGCCTTTATGGCAGATGTATATGGACGATTGACAGGTAAACCAGGTGTATGCCTGGCGACACTTGGACCTGGTGCAACCAATCTTTTAACAGGAATTGGTGATGCTTTTCTTGATCATGCTCCAGTAGTAGCTATTACAGGACAGGCAGGTATGGAACGAATTCATAAGGAATCTCATCAATATGTGGATATTGTCGGTGTTTTCGAGGAAGTAACGAAATGGAGTCAACAGATTCGTGTTCCACATACGATTCCTGAAATAATCCGTAAAGCATTTAAAGTGGCTGCCAGTGAAAAGCCAGGTGCTGTACATATTGAGCTTCCAGAAGATGTTGCGATGATGGATACAGAAGGGAATCCGCTTTCAGTCACACCTATTCCAATATCACGTCCCGCCGAAACTGAAGTGAAAAGAGCTGCTGAAATCATAAATCAAGCGAAAAAGCCATTAATTCTTGTTGGAAATGGGGTTATTCGTGATGGGGCTTCAGAAGCATTAAGGAAATTTGTAGAAGAAAAAAATATCGCCGTTGTTAATACATTTATGTCAAAAGGGATTCTACCCTCTAATCATCCGCTGACACTTTACACTGTTGGAATGCAGGCAAAGGATTATGTTTTATGCGGTTTTGATCAAGCGGATTTAATTATTACGATAGGATATGATTTTGTTGAGTATTTACCTAAATATTGGAATGATGAAACCTTAAATCATATCATTCATATTGATAGTCTTCCAGCGGAAGTGGATGAATACTATCCTCTAGTATCAGAACTTGTAGGGAATACTAAAGAGACGATAGAGGCTCTAAGTAATCACGTTGAGAATAAAGAGCTTTGGACAGGAGTAAAGAAACTAAAATCCCAATTAGTTGAGAAGCTGCATACTTCAGATGATGTCTCAGGTAGTCCGATAAAACCTCAAAGAATTATTGCAGATATTAAAAAGGCGGAAAAAGGTGAGGCAATTATCATTTCTGATGTGGGTGCCCATAAATTGTGGGTCGCACGTTTGTATCAACCAGAAAAACCAAATCATACGATCATTTCTAATGGCTGGGCATCGATGGGAATTGCTGTTCCCGGTGCAATTGCAGCAAAATTAGTTTTTCCTAATAAGCCTGTCATAGCTATTACAGGTGATGGTGGTTTTTTAATGAATGGTGTGGAATTGGCAACGGCCAAAAGGTTAGGTACTCCAATTATTGTTGTTATCTTTCATGATTCCAAATATGGGCTTATTGAATGGAAGCAAATGAATAAGTTTAATCGAACAAATGATATAGCCTTTACTAATCCTGACTTTTTAGAGTTTGCAAATAGCTTTGGAGTGAAGGGGATAAAAGTGAAGCATTCTGATGAATTGTTACCTGCATTGGAAGAGGCTCTTCATTGTAATGAGATTGTACTAATTGATGTAGAGGTAGATTATTCAGAAAACGTAAAGCTATCGAAAACACTCGGTGATTATATTTGTAAATTATAAATATTATTCTAAGCCAGGAGGATCTTATATATGAAGAAAAAGTGGCAATTATGGATAGGCGGAAAATGGCGTGAAGCAAAAGAATATGAGCCATTATATAATCCCCATACAAATGAAGAGCTCGCACAAATTGGTCAAGCAGAACCTGCAGATGCAGTTGAAGCAATCGTTGAGGCCCATTCTGCTTACCAAAAGTTCAAACAGTATCCAGCACATGCTCGCGCCAAAATACTTGCAAAAGTTGCAACTATTATGGAAGAACGCAGTGAGGAACTAGCAAAAATTATGGCTTTAGAGGCTGCTAAGTCAATTAGAAATGCTCGAGAGGAAATCAGTCGAACTGTTCAAACCTACCGCTTTGCAGCAGAGGCAGCAAAAAGTAATTATGGAGAACAAATTCCAATGGATGCAGCAGAAGGCGGGGAAAAAAGATTTGGATTTACAGTTAGAACCTCTATTGGTGTTGTAACAGCTATTACTCCTTTTAACTTTCCATTTAATCTTGTGGCGCATAAAGTAGGGCCAGCAATTGCTGCAGGAAATTCAATGGTGCTTAAGCCTGCAGAACAAACGCCAATAAGTTCTTTAGTGCTTGCAGAAATTTTTAAAGAAGCGGGTCTTCCTGATGGGGTATTAAATATTATTCCTGGTAAAGGGGACGTGTTAAGTGAAGCATTAACAACACATCCACATGTAAAAAAGGTTACATTTACGGGAAGTGTAGAGGTTGGCCATATAATTCAACAGCAAGCAGGTTTCCGCAAGCTAACACTTGAACTGGGATCTAATTCACCATTTATTATTGATGAAGGTGTAGACATTGACCAGATTATTGAAAGAACGGTCGTAGGTGCTTTCTCTTATAATGGGCAAATTTGTATTTCTATACAACGGATCTATGTTCATCAATCTCTTTATGAAAAATTTGTGGAGCGATTTGTTAGTCGAGCAAAACAATTAGTCATCGGCTCACCTTTAAATGAAGATACAAATATTACTGCAGTGATTTCGAAAAAATCATTAGATAGATTACAGAGCTGGTTAGATGAAGCGGTAAAAGAAGGGGCAAAAATTGAGTGTGGAGGGAAAACGGAAGGAAATGTGTTGCAGCCTACAGTTTTAACGAATGTTAGTCGTGATTCTAAAGTATGCCGTTTTGAGGTATTTGGTCCAATTGTTTGTATTTTTCCATTCGATACATTAGATCATGCGATAAATGATGCAAATGATTCACGTTACGGATTAAATTCTGGAATTATTACACCAAGCTTGGAAAGAGCATTTTACGCTGCAGAACGCCTTGAAACAGGTGGAGTAATTGTCAATGACATTCCAACCTATAGAATTGATAATATGCCATATGGTGGCTGGAAGGATAGCGGAGTTGGTAGAGAAGGGGTTAAATATGCAATGCGTGAAATGATGGAAGAGAAGTTTGTCAGTATAAAAACCGGTGATGAGTAAAAAATGTAACTGCAAATCTTATTTAGTATGTATATATTCACTGCTATAGGTAATTATGTAGATAATTAAGTTAGAGGGAGGTGTTTATATGGAAGTGGATATGAGTGTTGAGCAGGTGTTAAGTGAGATTCAGCGATTGCACATAAATGGAAATCAATTGAACAAAAAAAGTATTAAGAAGTCACATCCACAACTAATGAGAAGTGCCCTTTATTATTTTGCAGATTGGGATAGTGCGATAAATAAATCAATTTCTTAGTGAATACATAGTGATCCTCTCCTATAAAGTTGAGGATTTTTTTTATTGTTATAAAAATGTTAATATTTTCCCAAAAAAATTTTTGGCAAATTAATGAAAAGAATAGTATAATATTTTTTAAGTTTTTGAAAATAAAATTGATTATGAATGTAGGAATGGAGGTTCAATATGGGAGAGTTTAGCTTTGTGCTGTTATCTGGTGGGATAGGTAAAAGAATGCAGGTTAACATTCCGAAACAGTTTTTACTACTGGGTGGTAAGCCTATACTCGTTCATGTTTTAGAGAAAATTGATTCAATTAAAGAAATAAAAGAGATAATCATCCCTTCACCACGGGATTTTATAGAAAAAACCGAAGAGATTATTCGTAATTATGGGTTTTCTACTCCAATTTATTGTATTGAAGGTGGAGAAACAAGACAGGAGTCCGTTTATGCTGCTTTGAAGGCTGCTCAATTTGATCAAGTGGTTGTTCATGAGGCTGTTAGGCCTTTTGTAACGAAAGAAGAATTTATGGAATTAATTCATTCCAATAATGAAAACGCTATCTACGGATTAGATATTCCATTTACTGTTCTAGAAGGCAAAGATTTTATTGAAAACAATCTAGTAAGAGACGAATTAATCAATATACAGCTTCCACAAAAATTCAATAGAAATAAATTATTATATGCCCATGAATGTGCAAGAGAAGAGCGTATGGAATTTACGGAAGATGCGAGTTTATATTTTCACTACTTCAAAGCAGAGATTAGAGTTTTAAAAGGCAGTGATTATAATATCAAAATTACCAAGCCTGTTGATCGAAAAATTGCTGAAATTTTATATAAAGAATATATTTTAATGGAGGGGTAAGTATGTCAAAAACATGTGTAATAACAGGTGCAAGCAGGGGAATTGGGCGTGCAATAGCAGTAAGTTTAAGCAGCAGAGAGGATATAACGAACTTTATCCTTATTTCCAGAACGGAAGAAGGCTTACAAGAAACGGCGAATCAAATGAAACAAGGAAAGCAAATTGAATGCCATGCTATTGATTTAACAGATTATAAAGAGGTGGAGAATCTTATTTCTTCAGTTGGAAATCGCTATGGAAGCATCGATTTATTATTAAATGTTGCCGGATTTGCTAATCCAAAATCATTGTTAGAAACTTCAATAGATGATTGGGAAACCACATATAAAATTAATGTCCATTCTATTTTCTATATTACAAAAGAAGCAGTTAAGTTTATGAAGAAAACAGGTGGGAAAATACTAAACGTTGCCTCAACAGCAGGTATGACTGCTCGTCCTGGCTGGCTCGCTTACGCGTCTTCTAAGGCGGCAATCATAAGTATGTCCGAAACTTTGTCAGAAGAATTATCAGAGTATGGTATTTTAGTATATTGTATTTCGCCAGGTAGATGTGCTACTGAATTGCGGAAAATTTTAGCGCCTGATGAGGACCCAACAACAATTATGCAGCCAGAGCATGTAGGTGAGGTTGTTGATCACCTCCTTTCTGATAACGGGATATGTTTAGATGGACAAAATATTATTGTGAGAAAACAAGTACAACAAAAAAATACTGTAAGTGATAAGGTCCTTTCAGAACAGACTTCGTAATGAAACAACGTGAGAGGGGAAAATATGCAATTACACAACACCATACAAATCATATTATTAGTGCTAATTTTAATATCTGTAAATAAACAGTTGATTAAGAAAAGCAGACTCATTTTAAAAAGAACAGTGGTTGTTTCTATCTGGTACTTATCTAAGCTTGTTCCGAAATCGACGAACCTTGTTGTTTTTGGTGCGGAGAATGGGAGAGGATTTCGAGGAAATCCAAAATATCTCTTCTTAGAGATGGAAAAAAATCCAGAATTAAAATGTGTTTGGATTTCAAAGGATTCAAACACAGTGTTGGAATTAACAAATAAGGGATATTTAGCTTTCAAGCATAATTCTCTAAAGGGCATTTTGTATCAAGTAAGAGCGAAGCTTGTCATACATTCACATTCGATTAATGATGATTTTTACAAAGTGCTGCTTGGGGGAGCAATATCATATAATACATGGCATGGGGTTGGCTTAAAAAAGGTATGGGGTGCAAATAAAAAAACATTTACGTATAAAATCATTCATGAAAAAAGTTTTATTAAAAGATTTTTCGGGAAATTTGTTGTTAGAACGAATTCTGCAAAAACAAATTTTGTCGTCTCTACCAGTGAAAAGGTGTCTTCTTATTACCCTGAAACCTATTTAGTTAAAAAGGAAAATGTCCTTGAATTAGGTCAGGTTAGAAACGATATCTTTTTTATCGATACTGAAGAGGATCGTGAAGTACCATCATTTATAAAAGAGAATAAAATAATTACTTATATGCCTACGCATCGGAATTTTGGGAAAATTGATACAGATATTAATCTAATATTTGATTTTCAAAAATTAGATGAGTTTTGTAAAAAGACAGGATATAAATTTATCGTTAAAAGGCATATGTATAGTAGTGGATACATTCCGAAGAGCTATCAAAATATTATCGATATAAGTGATGATAATATCGATCCACAATTTTTGTTAAAGTATACAGATATTTTATTAACGGACTATTCTAGCTGCTATACTGATTTTCTCCTTCTAGATAGACCTGTCGCTTTTTATTGCTACGACCTAGAAACCTACTTGCAAAAATCTAATGAGATGTATCATGGTTATTTTGATGTAACTCCAGGACCGAAAGTACGTGCATTTTCGGAACTACTTGATTGCTTAGCGAAATATATTGAAAATCCGAGCTTAGATTGCATCGAGCGAGAAAGAGTGCTTAATATTTTCTATTCTAAGGAGAATCAAAAGGCTGTGTTGGAGAAGCAAGTAAATTATGTATATGAAAATATATTAAATATAGGATCGAAGGTCACTATGGAAGGTAGGTATGATCATGAAAAAAATAAAATTAATACCTACAATAATCGTAAAAGTAATGATTCAAATCGTGTATTATAGTTGCTGTTTTCTTTTTAGAGTGAAGCCAAACAAGGTAACCTTTGCCTCTTATCGATCGGACAAGCTAACAGGGAACCTATACTTTGTGTGGAAAGAATTACAAGAACAATATTCAGATGTTGAGGCACATTTTGCCTTTAAAAAGTTGAATAGCTCCTTTCTGGGAAAGTTCAGTTATTTACTTCATATGGTTCGGGCTTGCTATGAATTAGCCACTTCAAAATTTTTTATTATTGATGATTTCTACTTTCCCATTTATGTTATTAAACCTAGAAAGGGTACAGAGGTTGTTCAATTATGGCACGGTTCAGGCGCTTTAAAAAAGTTTGGGCTTAGTACAATTGGAAAATCCTATGGTCCGAGCATAGCCTATTTAAAGCATGTGAAGATTCATTCTAATTATTCCAGAGTGTATGTAAGCTCTTCTGAGGTCATTCCTTTTTACGCGGAAGCCTTTGGGATGCACGAACATCAAATTTATCCTTTAGGTATTCCTAGAAACGATTATTTTTTCAGAAGTGATGAAATCAATAAACTGAAAGAAAAGTTTTTTCAAGATTTTCCGGAATTAAAGGATAAGAAACTTATTTTATACGCACCAACCTATAGAGGAAAAAGTCATTATCAAGATGTGTTCACCTGCCCAATTGATATTGGCAAAATGAAAGAAGAGCTCCAAACAGAGTATGCTCTACTCATTCATTTGCATCCGTATATGCAATCAGGTTTAGTACTTGAAAAAGAGGATATGAATTTTGCCTATCATATTCATGAAAAGTACAATATTCAAGAGCTGCTCGTTTTGTCTGACATGCTAATTACGGATTATTCTACTGTATTTGTAGACTATAGTTTACTTTGCCGTCCTATCGTTTTTTTTACGAAAGATTTAAAGGAATATGTTGAAGAGCGTGATTTTTACTATGATTATGAAGAAATCATTCCAGGTCCGCTTTTTACTGAAACAGCAACTCTGATAAAGTGGATTCAAGAGGGCAAATATAATTTACAGCTAGTGAATCAGTTTAGAAAAAGGTTCTTTGAATATATTGATGGAAATACATCGAAAAGAATAGTCAAGCACTTAATGGAAACAACGAAGGGGAAGGAATCTGGAATAACTGAAAAGGTTTCATAAAAGTTGATTTACTTAGTGAACATTTCAAAAAAAATAACCTAGATCCAACGTAAAGTGTACCCTTTGTAAAGAACATTTTAAAAAAAGCCTAAGCAATTTTAAGAAGATGATCTCTGTATTGAACAGGGGTCATCTTTTTTAGATTCCATTGGTATCTATAGTGATTGTAATACGACA